>CAXXWR010000001.1:0-455767 GCA_963666805.2 uncultured Fusibacter sp.
TAAAATACACAGGTAGAGTTTCTAAACTGATAGGCTTGATGATTGAATCTATAGGGCCGGCAGTAGAAATTGGAGAAGTCTGTGAGGTTTACCCCATTAAGAATGAAGCCGTACTAATGGCTGAAGTTGTTGGGTTTAATAATGATAAAGTGCTCTTAATGCCCCTCGGTAATATGGTGGGAATTGGTCCAGGAAGTCGCGTTGTGGCAACTGGTAGGGCGCTTGATATTGAAGTATCTGAAGGTTTGCTTGGCCGGATATTAGATGGTCTTGGTAGACCCATGGATGATCGTCCTAAACCAGTTGCAGAAGCTCGCTATCCGGCAGATAATATGCCGCCAAATCCTTTGACGAGAGATCGTATATTTGAACCACTTCCTTTAGGAATAAAAGCAATTGATGGTCTTTTAACTTGTGGCAAAGGACAAAGGGTGGGGATTTTTGCAGGTTCAGGTGTTGGAAAATCTACCTTATTGGGTATGATTGCTAAATACGCCAAAGCGGATATTAACGTAATTGCCCTTGTTGGTGAACGGGGAAGAGAAGTAAGAGAATTTATTGAAAATGATTTAGGTGAAGAAGGTCTTAAACGTTCTGTAGTTGTTGTCGCAACGTCTGATCAGCCTGCTCTTGTTAGGGTGAAGGCGGCGATGATTGCGACATCAATTGCTGAATTTTTTAGAGATAAAGGTAAAAATGTTGTTCTCATGATGGATTCGGTGACACGTTTTTCTATGGCACAGCGTGAAATTGGTCTTGCAGTAGGGGAACCACCAGTAACAAGAGGCTACACGCCTTCTGTTTTTTCTGTACTGCCTAAACTTTTGGAACGTGCAGGTAATTCATCAATCGGATCCATTACAGGATTATATACGGTATTAGTAGATGGTGATGATTTTAATGAACCGATTTCAGATGCAGTGAGAGGGATACTAGATGGTCATATTATGTTATCTAGAAATCTGGCGGCATTAGGTCACTATCCTGCCATTGACGTTTTAGAAAGTATTTCTCGGGTCATGCCTGCTGTCGTTTTGGAAGAACACCGATTGGCGGCCATGCGATTTAAAGAGATTTATGCCACGTATAAATCTTCTGAAGATTTGATTAGTATAGGTGCTTACGCCAAAGGATCTAATCCTCATATTGATTTGGCTATTGAAAAATATGATGTTTTTACTGACTTTTTAAAACAGCAAACGAGTGAACATTTATCCTATCAAACGAGCGTTGAACAGTTAAAAGAAATTACAGCTTAGGGTGATTAAATGAAAAAGTTTAAGTTTCGATACCAAAGCATTCATAAGATGAGAATGGATAATGAAGAACGCGTTAAAAATGAACTCGCGGTTCTCTTTGGCAAGAAACAAAAACTTCTTGATCAATTGAATCAGCTTATGGATAAAGAAAGTGCTTATTTAAAATGGATTGAAAAGGCCTTTTCTGAAGGAATAAAGCCGTATGAAATGAATCAAATTAGTGATGGCAAAAGTTTTTATAAGAGACAAAAAGAAGCTGTCAAACAACAGATTGAACAAGTTAATCAGTCCATTACTGCTAAGCAAGATGAGCTTCTAGAAGCTGTTAAAGAGCGTAAAATAATGGATAAGTTGAAAGAAAAAGCTTTAGAAAAATATATTGAAGAATACAATGCCCAAGAAATGAAAACAATTGAAGAAATAGTGAATTATAAAAACAATAAGTCAACAGGAGAATAATATGGCAGAGAACAATGTTGAAAAACAAGAAGAAAAAAAGAAGTCAGGTGGTATAGGTTGTCTGATTGTCTTGCTCATTTTATTGATTACGCCTATCTTGGCTGTAGGTGCTCTTTATTTTTTAAATAAAGATTTTAGTATGAGTGTAAACAGTGTTATGTCAAATGTTCCTGGTGCTATTGGTAATCATTTTGAGAAATACCCAACACGTGAAGAAGAACAGGCTCAGATTAGGCAACTGTCAGATTATTATCTTTCAATTGATGAGGCATCTGCGATTGATAAAATGATGCTAATGCGTGCTAATGATGCAAGTGCTTATGATGAAATTATTAAAGATATGCTTAGAATTAATCCGAACAAGACCCGTAATTTGTTAGATGGCATTAGGGATGCAACTGTTAATAAAGATGCGGTTGCAAATGCTGTGTCACAAATTGAACAAGAGCAGGTTGATGAACTTAAGAGCATGGCAACGTATTATCAAGGATTGCCTGTAACAGCAGTTGTTGATGATATCTATGGAAAAATTAAAGATTCTATCAATGGCTATAAAGATGTTGCCAATATTATAGAATATATGGATGATAAAAATGCAGAAGAAGTACTCTATCAATTAGATGAGGATACACGCAATAAAATTTTCGCTGCTTTGTCTTCTGAAAAAGCGATGGCTATTCGAAATGCACATAGCGATTTAGAGAGAAGAGTAACAGATCTCGAACAAGTGGCAAGTGTATATGCCTCTGAAGATCCAGAAAATTTGATTTTAACAATTGGAAATACCAGTCAGTACACTATGGATGAATTGGCTGTTATTTATAAAAATTTAGGCCCTAATAAGGCTGGAGAAGTCTTAGCGAAGTCGGGTGATGACAATTTTGTCTTTGGTATTATTGAAAAAAATGAAAGAAAATGAAATTTTGGATAGTGGTCAAGACAAATTAACGCCAGATGTTCTAAAGTCGCTAAAGATTTACAAAGAATTTGACGATAATGTAAAAGAGTTAGTCAATGTCTATTCCCAAATGGGAACGGATAAGGTCGTTAACAATGTTAGAAATTTGTTAATTAATGCAGCCCCTTCACAAACTTATGATTTAAACAATGGAGAGCTTATTACCATTAGTGATGAAAAGTTGGTTTTAGAAATTTTGAGGAGCTTCCCAGAAGCTAAAAAAGCTGAAATTCTATCATTGCTTGACAATACTTTATCTACTGAATTAACTCGTAAATTAGCATTACCGAAAAATTAGGAGGTGACTATGATTTCAAGAGAGTTGCAAGCTAATCAGCCAATTCTCAGTGCTTTGTCAAAGCAACCTGTATCATTTTCTAAAAATGAAACAAAGGTCTCTTCATTTGATGCTGTTTTAAGCCAAAAACAGACTCAAGCGCATCCCGTTGATGCACCAACTGATCTCTCTCATAAAGAAGTAAATGCAGATAGAAAAGACGGTCGTGTCAACCAGTATGTTAAAAAAAATGAAGAAAGAACTGCTAGCAGTAAGGACTCTTCAAAGGTTCAAGAAAAACATTCCAAATCAGATCAAGACCAGACGAAAGCTGTTGATCAAAAAACAGACACTTCTGATCATGTTGACGCTGATAAGGCCCTCAAAAAGCTTAAAAAAATACTTAAGAAGAAAACAGGGCTATCGGATGAAATGATTGATCAACTTTTGCAAATGATGCCAATGAATATGGAAAAACTTGCTCAGATGATTGATTCTCAAAAACTTGAACAAATAGATGTGAGCCCATTGACGGATCTTGCTAATGACAAACAGTCATTAGAGGTGACGCAGTTACTTGATCAACCCATGGAACTCAGTGATTTAAAACAGCTTCTTTCAGATTTCTTGACAGTTATTCAGTCGTTTAAAGACATTTTAAAAGAGGAGTTTGTTTCACAAAATCAAATCTCAAATGAAGATATAGCGAAGGCTTTTGCTGAAGCCATTGGTAGTGAAGATTTGAAAGTTCAAGTTGATAAGGGTGCTGAAAATCAAACGAAGAATGTTGATATTAAAGCACTTATTGAATCAATGGGAAATCAATCTGACAAAACAGCTGTTGAAGCGGCAAGTCAGGAATCTGCTTCTGGACAATCTATGAAAGATTCTAAAGAAGGGCAAATGGATATGACCTTGGCAGTAGAAGATAATAAAGCCGAAGGTGGTATCTCTAAAGATTCTAAACCAGATGAAGGAAGCCTAGAAACTAAAACAACTGTAGAAGTGAAGGGTGACCAAATTGTCGTTCAAACGACAACAGGACCTAATCAAACCAATATGACTACATCTAGTCAAGTGATTCAAACGATGACATTGCCAAAAGCAGATATCATGAATCAGGTCCTTGAAGCAGTAAAAAATAATATGAGTTTAAAATTAGGGAATGAAGGTAGTCAAATGGTTGTTAAACTTCAACCTGAAGCCCTAGGGAAAGTAGACGTTAAGGTTTCTATTCACAAAGGCGTTGTACTTGCAGAAATTCATGTAGAAAATGAAGCAGTTAAAGCAACTGTTGAATCAAATCTTGATCATTTGAAACATTCTTTATCACAAAAGGGATATCAAGTGAATCAATTGTCTGTTGGCCTTAATAGTGGTCAAAAAGAACACTCTGGCGATTCTGTTTTTGATCGCTATGAGCAAATGAAAAAAAATAACAAGTCTAGTAAAATCGAAGCCTTAGATGAAGATATTTTGAATGATTTGGCTCAAGATGTATCCAGACTTACATCATCAACAATAGACTATTTTGCTTAGGAGGTGAAAAAGAATGGGAAAAATATTACAAGGTTCTCTTACGATGGATCAAATGGATAAACTCAATCAGATTGATAAAGATAAAGAAAATAAAAAGTACAAAAATCAACAAACGCTGGATAAAGATGCTTTTCTCAAACTTATGATGACTCAGCTTCAATATCAAAATCCACTTAATCCAATGGATAGTACACAGTATATGTCACAAATGGCGGAATTTTCATCTGTTGAACAGCTTTCCAATATTGCATCGACATCGTTGGTTAATAACCAATTGATGGCAACTTTAGCAAGTCAAATGAGCGCTATCTATTCTTTACTTCGAGAAATCGCACCTAGTGATGGCGGAACTGATCCGAGTGATGGAACGACTGATGATGACAGTAAAACCAATACGGATGATAATAAAACCAATACAGATGATGGGAAAACCGACAATGTGGCCGAAAGCAATAAGACGATTGCTGCAGAGATTGCCAAAGTAAATGCCGTTCTTGAAGGGTATATAAATGAAAAATCAGATGAAAAAGTGTCTGATGAAAAGATTATGAATGCCGTGATAGGAGTTTAGTATGGGTGATTTCAAGGCAATTAATAATGATTATTTATTGAAACGTTCTAAAATCACAGGAATGGAACAGGCTAATCAAAAGACCAATAAGAACCGTCAAGATAGAGTTCAATCTGGTAAAACATTTGATGATGTTCTCTCTAAGATTAAGAGCCATTCGGAAGAGGTTAAGTTTTCAAAACATGCAATTGATCGCTTATCTGCTAGAAATATTACGTTGAGTGATAGTGAAATGAATCGAATCAACGATGCAGTCGATAAAGCCAGTAAAAAAGGTGTTAATGAAGCCCTAATCATGATGGACAACAAGGTGTTTATTGCAAGCGTTAAAAATAAGACTATTATTACAGCTGCAGTAGATAACCAATTAAAAGACAATGTATTTACCAATATAGATGGAGCAGTCATAGTATAAGCTGGACCTTTTAAGGAAGCTTAAGCCCTTTGACCGATTGATAAGGGCAACTGCTAAGGAGGTTATTTTTTATGATGAGATCAATGTTTTCTGGTGTGTCAGCACTACGTGCTCACCAGTTAAAAATGGATGTTATCGCCAATAATATTGCCAATGTTAATACCGTTGGTTTTAAATCAAGTTCTGTATCGTTTGCAGAAATGTACTCACAGACATTAGCAGGAGCGAGTTCTTCTACTGCTAATCGTGGGGGGACTAACCCTCAACAAGTTGGTTTAGGAACTTCTGTTGCGGGTATTAGTGTGGACCATAGTAAAGGTTCTGTTCAAAGAACTGACGTTGCAACAGACTTAATGGTTGATGGAACAGGTTTCTTTATGGTAACCGATGATGCAAATGGTCAAAATAAATACTATACAAGAGCAGGGAACTTCGACTTAGATGAATCTGGTTTTCTTGTCACTAAACAAGGGCTTAAAGTTTTAGATAAAGACTTTAAACCTATACAAATTAACATGTCAGATACCAAAACAGCGACTCAAACTACTGGTATTACAGTGAAGGGTAACTTGAATTTTAATGACTCTGATTATACGACAACGATTGATTTGTATGACTCGCTTGGCAAAACGCATACAATGAATCTGAATTTTGTGGGTGCGCCAATAAGTACAAGTACACCGTTGACTGTCAGTAATGGTACAATTGCAGGAAACGACCCTTTGAATGCATCGGCTGTTGGAGCACATAATTATTCATATAGAAAGATTACTATTACTGATCCCTCTACTGATCCAGCGACACAAAAGGTTCCTGGAGCTTCAGACCCTACGTTATATGCTATGTTTAATGAAGATGGAGAAATTGTAGACGTTGTTAACTTGACAACGGATGGTGATGCTGATACTCAACCTAAACCACCTACATCAGCTCCAGTATTGACTGTAACGGCACCTGGTGCTTCTAATATTTCTTTTAATATCAATAGAAACATGTTCTTCCTCGAAGGAGACCCAACGAATGCCAGATCTTTTACCCAATATTCACAAGAATCTGACGCAAAAGGTGTACAATTATCAGGAAATTCAGCAGGTACCATTTCTTCCTTTAACATTTCTTCTAAAGGTGAAGTGATTGGAATTTATACCAATGGGGAACAAAAAGTACTTCAAACTATCGGTCTTGCCGATTTTGATAACCCACCAGGACTTTTAAAAGTGGGTAACAACTTATTTAAAGATTCACCGAACTCTGGAACACCTAAATATGGGACACCATCATCAGGTAGTTTCGGGGCATTAACACCGGGTGCTCTTGAAATGAGTAATGTGGATTTATCTAAACAATTCACAGAAATGATTACAACACAAAGAGGGTTTCAAGCAAACTCAAGAGTTATCACAACCAGTGATGAAATTTTACAAGAATTAGTTAACCTTAAACGATAAGTCTTTAAGCTTAGAAGTGCTTTGAGGCATTGAAGATATGGGGAAGGGCTAGCTGACTTTGGGGTAGCTAGTCTTTCCATCATCTAAGATTGCGGGGTCTACAATGATTAAAGTGACAAAACTGAATGATGATAATGTATACATTAATGCAAATTTAATTGAGTTTATCGAAGAAACACCCGATACTGTGATAACTTTGACCACAAATAAAAAAGTGATTGTCAAAGAATCTGCTGAAGGTGTGATTGAACTCATTATTGATTACAATCGCAAATTAAGTAGAGAGTAGTGAAATTATAGAGAGAAAAAGAGGTGTGAACTTTGGATATTACTACTTTAATTGGGATTATTTTAGGATTAGGTCTTGTTGGTTGGGCTATGCTCGATAGCAGTAGCACGGGTTTAGGAGGATATATAAATCCACCTTCTTTGGTTATCGTTATAGGTGGCATGATTTCTGGCTGGCTTGTGGCATTTCCAATGAAAGACGTTTCCAATATTGGAAAAGTTCTTGGTAAAACCATGAAGAATAATGAGTTTGATATTGATCAAATTATTACTAAAATCATTGAACTTGCCAATGTGGCAAGAAGAGAAGGCCTACTCGCTCTTGAAGAAGCAGTCGCTGAAATCAAAGATGATTTTCTTCAAAAAGGTGTTATGTTAATTGTTGATGGAACCGATCCAGAACTGGTTAAAAATATTATGGAAACTGAAATTGACAATTTGGCAGAGCGACATGCTAAAAACAGATCAATGCTAGATATGCTAGCAACTTTGGCACCAGCCTTTGGGATGGTAGGGACTCTCGTTGGACTTGTAGCCATGCTGCAAAGTTTATCAGATCCATCAGCCATTGGTCCTAAAATGGCAGTAGCCCTTTTGACGACATTCTATGGTTCTTTATTTGCCAATTTGTTCTTTGTACCAATGGCTAATAAATTAGCTTTGAAAAGTAATGAAGAAGTATTGATTAGGAATGTTATGGTAGAAGGTTTGCTTTCAATACAAGCGGGAGAAAATCCTAGAATTATCGAAGAAAAATTAAAAGTATTTTTACCACCATCGGTAAGAAGTAAGGTAGGTACTCAGGAGGCTGATTCAGACAATGGCTAAAGATAAATGTCCAGAGTGTAAATGTAGCGTACCAGATTATATGGCGACTTATGGGGATCTTGTAACCCTTTTGATGTGCTTCTTTGTTTTACTTTTTGCTTTTTCATCAATAGATGCACAGAAATTTGAAGCAGTAATGCAATCTTTTCAGGGGTCTGCTGGTGTCTTGTCGGGTGGTAAAAGTTTATCTGATGCTCCTTTTGTATTTGACGCTATGCCTGAGAATACTCAAAATTCACCTGAAACAGCTATAGATCAAGATAAATTGCAACAACTAAAAGAAACGATTGAAGACTACATTAGTGAAAATGAAATGCAGGCTGAGGTCGATGTAGAACTTGAAGACAAGGGATTGGTTATTAGATTTAAGGACAATGTTCTCTTTGATTCAGGAAGTGCAGTTATCAAATTGGCTTCTTATGATATTCTAAATTTCTTAGGTAATCTGTTAAATTCTGATGAGTTTATTAATGAGCAAATTCGTGTTGAAGGACATACTGATAATGTGCCTATTAGGACGGCATTATATCCAACAAACTGGGAACTTTCTACACATAGAGCTTCTAATGTCGTTAAATATTTTATTGAGAATTCGGCTATGATTCCAAGCCGACTTGCTGCATCGGGTTATGGCGAATATCATCCAATCGCCTCTAATGATACAGTGGAAGGACGAGCGGCTAACAGGCGTGTTGATATAGTCGTCATCCGATCAATTGCTGAAGAAGAAAATACAGGAGGACAAGCAGATGAATAAAAAGCTTATAATTATTATTGCAGCAGTGGTTGTCGTACTAGCAATCGTAGGTGTCGTTGTTGCTGTACTTGTTCTTGGCGGTGGAGAACCAAAAGAGCCTGTTATTGAGTATAGTGAGTATGCCTTTGATGAAGCGTATTCAAATCTAGCCGATGAGGGTAGTAAAAAAATCGTCAAATATTCTGTTGTGGTTGAGTATACTACAGAAGATGCGCTTGCGGCACTAGATAAACATAAAACTGAAATTGTTAATAATATTGATGAAATCATGAGAACTTCATATAGTGAAGATTTGGCAAAAGCCAATGGTAAAGAAAGATTAAGATCAAAAATTCGCGATATGATTATTGAAGTGACGGAAATGGATGAAGATGCTATTACAGATGTCTACATTTCACCTTTTATCATTCAAGGATAAGTCAAGGTGTTCTCTAATCGTGTCGATAAATTTATAAATAATAAATAGAAGGGGAGGTGGATTCATGTCAGATGTAATGTCACAAAATGAGATTGACGAGCTGTTAACGGCCTTAAGCACTGGTGAAGTTGATGTTTCTGAAATTGAAGAAGAGAAAAAAGAGAAAAAAGTTCGTAAATATGATTTTAGTCGACCTGACAAATTCGCCAAGGACCAGTTAAGAACCCTAGAAATAATTCATGAAAATTACTCGAGGTTACTTAATAACTTTTTATCAGGTTATTTAAGAACCTACACTGAAGTTGAAGTCATCTCTGTTCAGAGTTTGATATATAATGAGTTTAGTAATTCTATTTCAAATCCCGCTATCTTAGGGATCATTGAATTTGCACCGTTTGAAGGTCAGATTATTATGGATGTTTCTTCAGATATTGCCAATGCTATGATCGAAAGAGTCTTAGGTGGTTCAGGGAAAAATGGTCAAATGGCAAAAGAAGCAAGATCACTTACTGAAATAGAAATGACACTCCTTAGAAATATCCTTATTAAGTTTATCAATCTTCTAAAAGAACCATGGGGAAATATTGTTGAACTAAGACCTAAACTAGAAAATATTGAAACCAATTCACAGTTTGCACAAATTGTTTCTCCTGCTGAATCCATTGCACTCATTACTTTTAATGTGCTAGTTGGAGACACAGAAGGGATGGTTAATATTTGTATTCCGCATTATGTTATTGAGCCGATATTGCCAAGTCTAAGTTCAAGATTATGGTTTGCAACCACCAATAAACGCGCAGCAACTGACGAAGAACGTGGTGCACTACAAGTAGGGATTAGTAAGTCAAATTTAGAAATAACATCTGTTGTAGGCAATTCATTGATTACCGTATCAGAACTTTTGAACCTTCAAAGGGGAGATGTAATATTGCTTAACAGAGGTGTAGAAGAATCACTTGATGTTTTTGTTGGAGACAAATTAAAGTTCAAAGCGAAACCAGGTGTGAAAAAGAAAAATGTGGCTTTAATGATAACAGAACTTATTGAGGAAGGAGATGATTTAGATGACTGATATGCTATCGCAAGAAGAAATTGATGCTTTACTAGGAGGAGGTCCTTCTGACTCTGAGTCATCAGCTCCAGGATTAACAGATGAAGAGGCAGATGCCATTGGTGAAATTGGGAATATAAGTATGGGTACTGCAGCAACAACGCTGTTTACTTTGCTTAACAAGAAAGTGACCATTACAACTCCTAAAGTGAGTTTAACATCAATGGAAGAACTAGAAAAAGAATTTGTTGAACCATCAGTGCTTATTAATATTACTTACAAAATAGGGATTGAAGGCGTAAACTTTTTGATTTTGCATGAAAAAGATGTTAAAATTATAACAGATTTAATGATGGGTGGAGAGGGTACAAATTTACCAGATGAACTTAATGATTTACATTTAAGTGCCATTAGCGAAGCTATGAACCAAATGATTGGTTCATCGTCTACTTCTTTATCCGAAATGTTAGGTAAAAAAATTGACATTTCTCCACCAGAAGCTTATCATGATAAGATTTCAGAGTTAGATTACTCACAATTTGGGGTATCTAATGAGGAAAAGGTGGTTAAAATTGCTTTTAGAATGACTGTCGGCGATTTAATTGATAGTGAAATCATGCAAGTTTTACCTGTAGATGTCGCTAAACAAATGGTTGCAACAATGGTTGAAGGTAAGGCAGAACCAGAACCAGAGCCAGTGCCTGAACCAGAAGAACCTGTAATGCCTCATCAACCAACACCACAAAAAGCGTCAGCCGCACCTGAACCTCAGTATTATCACGAAGAAGCTCAAGGTCGATCAAACGTTTCAAACGAAAGAGTGAATGCTGTTCCTCTACAATTTGAAAATTTTGATGGTAATTCATCTCAAATGTATTATAATAATGATATAGAACTCATAAGAGATGTACCACTTGAAATTACAGTAGAGTTAGGGCGTACGAGTAAAAAAATTAATGAAATTCTTGATTTTGGTGTAGGAACGGTATTAGAGCTAGATCGATTAGTTGGGGAACCGCTTGATGTTTTAGCCAATGGCAAGAAAATTGCTAAAGGTGAAGTTGTTGTGGTTGATGAAAATTATGGTATTAGAATTACTGATATAATCATTCCTAGAAGAATCACTGAATAATAATTAAGGAGGAACAAACATGGCTAATACAATATTAGTTGTTGATGATGCAGCATTTATGAGAATGATGATTAAAGATGTTTTAACTAAGAACGGTTACGATGTCGTTGGAGAGGCTGAGAACGGCCAAAAAGCCATTGAAAAATACAAGGAGTTACAACCTGAACTTGTAATTATGGATATTACAATGCCAGAAGTCGATGGTATCCAAGCTGTAAAAGAAATTAAAGCTTTTGATCCAAATGCAAAAGTTGTCATGTGTTCCGCTATGGGGCAACAGGCAATGGTTATTGAGTCTATTCAAGCTGGAGCGAGAGATTTTATTGTTAAACCTTTCCAAGCGGATAGAGTTATTGAAGCAGTTAAGAAAGTTTTAGGATAGGTGAATATTGTGACTGACAAATTCACCTTGTCCGTTGCCTTTGCTTTTTTCAAATCTTCTGATTGGGGATTTGCTTTAAAATATTTGGTCTTAATGGCCATCTTTATATATTTACTATGGATATTCTCTAAATATATTACTAAAAAGAATTATATTTCATTGAAAGACAAAAATATTAAAGTATTGGAGCGAGTGGCACTTTCAAATGATAAGTATATAATTTTAGTTGAATTAGAGAATATTTTTTATTTAATAGGCATTGATAAGCAAGGAATGACGGTCATTGATAAACGAGATGATCTGAGTTTAGATATGTTTATAGGAAAGGCAGAGTCAATGGGATCATTTTCGGAACAACTCAAATCATCAATATTGAAAAGGAAAAACACAGACGATGCAAAATGATCATGGCTTTTTAAAAAGTAATAGAAATAAAAAAATAATTGGTCTTTTGATGATACTGGTTATATTAAGCATTTTATCAGGCGTTGTTTTTGCTGACACCTCAATTGGTTTACCCGACATCAATTTAACGATTAATTCAGATGGTGAAACGTCTCAAGTTGCTAATAGTGTACAAATTCTTGTGCTTTTAACCGTTTTGTCGATTGCGCCATCTATTCTCATTATGATGACCTCGTTTACACGGTTTATCATAGTTTTGGGATTTGTTAGAAGAGCGCTATCGCTTCAATCAACACCGCCTAATCAAGTTCTCATTGGTTTGGCGCTTTTTCTGACGTTATTTGTGATGCAACCAGTTCTGACTGATATTTACAATGATGCTTATGTGCCTTATCAAGAGGGAGAACTGACAACAGAAGAATTTGTTGATAATGCTTCTGTTCCGTTGAAAGATTTTATGTTAAGACAGGTGAGAACTCAAGACTTGTCTTTGTTTTTGAATATTGCGGGTGTAGATGATGTCGCGTCAAATGATGATATTCCATTGACAGCATTGATTCCTGCTTATATTATCAGTGAACTCAAGTTAGCTTTTGAAATTGGATTCTTGATTTTTATTCCGTTTATTGTAGTCGATATGATTGTCGCCTCAACCTTAATGGCACTTGGAATGATGATGCTACCACCGGTCATGATTTCTTTACCTATAAAAGTTCTTCTTTTTATAATGGTAGATGGTTGGCATTTAATCGTTGAGAAATTAATTTTAAGTGTGAGGTAGTGTCATGAATGAAGGAATGATTATAGATGTATTTTCAGAAGCAATAAAAACCGTTCTTATGGTATCGGCGCCAATGTTAGTCAGTGGACTTGCAGTGGGGCTTATTATTGCCATTTTTCAAGCTACAACTCAAATTCAAGAAGCAACGCTGGCATTTGTTCCAAAGATTATTGTTGTTTTTGTAGTGCTTATGTTTACGGGTTCTTGGATTATTAATACTTTAGTTACTTTTACTAATAATGTATTTGATGTTATAGACTTAATTGTATATTAGGAGGCATAAAAGACGATGACTTTTCCCCTTTTTGATATGATTTTAATTGCTGGAAGAATGGGGGGGATGATTTTTACCGCTCCCATATTTGGCAGTCGAAATTATCCGGTACAATTAAAGATTGGTCTCATGTTCTTTTTGACGCTTTTAGTATATCCTTTAGTGCCTTCAGATGTATCATATGATATGTCTTCTATTTTATCAATTGCGCTTTTGCTAGCGGGTGAAATTTTGACAGGTGTTTTAATGGGGCTTATTTTAACGGTCTATTTTAACTTTATTTATTTCGCAGGCGCACTTATTGATAGAGACATTGGATTTGCAATGGTCAATGTGATTAATCCGCTTGATGAATCTCAAATTGCCGTTACTTCGAACTTTTTTTATGTATTTGCAACATTTATTTTTTTGCATCTTAACTTGCATCATGGTGTAATTACTGGACTTGTTAATTCTTTCAATGAAATTAAGTTGGGAACCAATATATTAGCTGTTAATTCTTTTAGTATTTTATTGGATATTATCGCGCAATCTTTTGTATACGGTTTTCAAATTGCTGCACCTTTTGTGATTACCGTATTGATTAGCAATATTATATTAGGACTACTTGCTAAAGCGATGCCTGGTATGAATGTATTTATTTTAGGAATGCCATTTAAAATTTTCTTTGGTTTTCTTATTTTTATCGTTATTATGCCATTTTTATATGAAGTATTTGGAGGAATTCTTAAAGATAGTTTTGTCTATCTTGAAAGATTATTTGAACTTTATAATCCCTAATAACAGGAGTTATTATGATAAGAACCATTGACTTACAGCTTTTTTCAGAGGAAAAAACAGAACAACCTACGCCCAAAAAATTGCGAGATGCAAGAGAAAAGGGACAGATTCCTCAATCAAAAGAATTGAGTAGTGCAATAGCACTTTTAGCTGTTTTTGTTGGTCTTAATGTTTTTAGTGGTTATATTATCAATGGTGTTTTTGATTATTTTAATTTTATTGCTGATAAGATACCTCAAGTAGATTCTTTTTTTGATTTTGCTAATATCCATTTATTAATTAATGAAACCTTGATGGTTATTTTGAAACTGGCACTGCCCTTATTGCTGATTGCACTTGTAACCGGTGTATTGGTTACTTATCTACAGGTTGGCTTTATTTTCACTTTGGAAACGATTAAACCAAAGTTTGAAAAAATTAGTCCACTTAAAGGGTTTAAGAATATGTTTTCTTTAAGATCTTTGGTTGAGTTGATTAAATCAGTATTAAAATTGGTTTTAATCTTATATGTTGCAGTGTCTTATGTTTATAATAATTTGGACCGTGTTCTTGCAACTTTTGAGTTAAGTGTTGGGCAAATTATCATTTCGATTTGGGACATTGTTTTTGGTATTATTATAAGGTGTTCTATCTTGTTGCTGGTGATTGCTATATTTGATTTTGTTTATAAACGCTGGAAAAACAATAAAGATTTGATGATGTCTAAAAAAGAAATTAAAGATGAATATAAACAAAGTGAGGGCGATCCACAGCTTAAAGCTAAGATTAAAGAAAAACAACGTGCTTTTGCGATGGGACGAATGATGCAAGATGTTCCCAAAGCGGATGTTATTATTACGAATCCTACACATTTTGCTGTTGCGCTCAAATACGACTCAAATCTTGGAGATGCACCAATTGTTACAGCTAAAGGACAAGATTTAATTGCTCAAAATATTAAAAGAATTGCTGGGGAAGCTGATGTCCCCATCATTGAAAATAAACCTTTGGCAAGAGCACTTTTTCATACAGTAGATATTGGTGAGTTTATACCACCTGATCTTTATGAAGCTGTTGCAGAAGTCTTAGCCTATGTCTATAATCTTAAACACAATCAATAGGGGGAAAGTTAGATGCGTTTTAGTGATGTCTTGATGGCGCTTTTAGTCATCGTCATTATATTATTAATTATTATACCAGTGCCACTAGGTGCACTAGACTTTTTCTTGGCGCTTAATATCTCATTAGCGTTAACGATTTTAGTATTGTCTATGTTTATTAAGGAAACGCTTGAATTTTCCGTATTTCCTTCTATTCTGTTGGTGACGACACTATTTAGGCTAGCGCTTAATATTTCGACGACAAGGTACATACTTTCATCCGGTCAAGCAGGTCAAGTGATTGATGCCTTTGGTAACTTTGTTGTTGGGGGTAATGCAATTGTAGGTTTTATTATTTTCTTAATTATCGTTATTATCCAATTTCTTGTTATTACTAAAGGTTCTGAGAGGGTTTCAGAAGTTGCAGCTAGATTTACATTAGATGCGATGCCTGGAAAACAAATGGCTATTGATGCGGACCTTAATTCAGGGCTCATTACTGAAAATGATGCGAAGGAACGTCGTAAAAAGGTACAAAGAGAAGCTGATTTTTATGGTGCTATGGATGGTGCCAGTAAATTTGTTAAAGGTGATGCCATTGCGGGTATCATTATTACAATCATTAATATCGTCGCGGGCTTTGCGCTAGGGATGTTAACGATGGGGCTTAGTTTAACAGATTCAATGCATAAGTATACATTGTTAACGGTGGGTGATGGTCTTGTGAGTCAGATTCCTGCTTTGATGATTTCTGTGGCAACGGGTATTATTGTGACACGAGCAGCGTCAGAATCCAATTTAGGAACGGATGTCTTTTCACAAATTTTTGCTCAAAGTAAGACGCTCTACTTAGTAGGGGTGGTTATATTAGCGATAGGTATTGGATTACCTCTTCCAACACCACCATTTGCTATTTTAGGTTTACTTTTAATTTTAAGTGGTTATTTGGTTTCAAGTAATCAAAAAAAAGAACAACTTCAATTAGCTGATGCTGATGCAGAAGTGGAAGTTAATCCGGATGAGGACATTAGAAAACCTGAAAATATTATTCCGTTATTACAAGTAGATCCTATAGAATTAGAGTTTGGTTATGGTATTATACCATTAGCGGATCCTAATCAAGGGGGAGACTTATTTGATCGCTTGGTTATGATTAGGCGACAAATTGCTTTAGAGCTCGGTTTGGTTGTTCCTATGATTCGGTTAAGAGATAATATTCAGTTGGATTCAAACGAATATCTTATCAAGATTAAAGGCAATGACATTTCAATGGGTAATATTGTTTTTGACCATTATCTAGCCATGAGTCCAGGGACAGTTGAAGGTGAAGTTGAAGGTATTGATACAATTGAACCCTCATTTGGCTTACCGGCAAAATGGATCAAATCAGACATGAGAGAGAAAGCAGAGTTACTAGGGTATACAGTGGTAGATCCTTCTTCTGTTATTTCAACCCATCTTACTGAAGTCATTAAAAAACATGCTTATGAACTTCTCAATCGAGAAGATGTTAAGCGTTTAGTTGATAATATAAGAGAAAACAACTCAGCTTTATTGGAAGAATTAATTCCAGCCTTAATGGGTTATGGAGAAATTCAGAAGGTTTTGTCTAATTTATTGCAAGAAGGAATTTCGATTAGAGATTTAGTAACTATTTTGGAAACCTTGGCAGATTATTCAAAATCTACACGTGATACTAACATCTTAACAGAATATGTTAGGCAAGCACTTTCTAGACAAATATCTAAGCTATATTTTCCATTTGGTAAAGCAAAAGTCGTTACACTGGATCAAGAACTTGAAAATAGACTAATGGAAGCCATTGAAGAGAATGCTAATGGTACCTATTTATCAATTGATCCAATGACTACTCAGAGTATTCTTACCAGTTTATCTGATGAAGTGAGGAAAATTATGGAGATGGGAGAACAGCCAATTGTTGTAACTGCACCAATTGTGCGCTTGTATTTTAAAAGATTATCTGAACAAGCCATACCAGAATTGATCGTTTTATCGTATAATGAAATAGAAGCTGATATTGATATAAAATCCGCAGGGATGGTGACTATTTAATGAATGTAAAAAGATATTTAGTAAAAGATATGAATGAGGCAATGATAAAAATCAAGAATGACTTAGGTATGGATGCGGTGATTCTTAATACTAGAAAAATAAAGTCAGGTGGCCCTTTTAAGTTTTTGAAAAAACCTTTGCTTGAAGTGGTAGCAGCAGTAGATGATCCTATTGTAAAACCTGCTAGCGTACAGGAAAGGCCGCGGATTAAAGCCAGTGAATCGATACCAATGAAGTCTCCAGACTTAAATTTAACACCTAAAGATATGGATATTCTTGATGCGATTAAACCTAAGCATAGTGATACAAATACAGAAATGAATGAACTTAAAGAAATGGTTTCAGCGTTGATTAAAAAGGTTGAAAATATAGAAAAGAATCAACCGAGTTCTGACGCTAAGGTGGAAGATGATTCACCTGAACAAGAATATATCAATTTATTAATGGATCTGGATATTCAAGAATCAATTGCCAAAAAAATCATGGAAATTGTTCAGAGACAAATTAACATTAATGAGAAAAATAAAGAAACGGTTCTTAACGCAATAAAAGTAATTACTCGAGAGTATTTAGGAGAAATAAAAACCATTGATAAGGATGTTTCTGAAAGTCCAAGCGTTTATATGTTTTTGGGTCCAACAGGTGTTGGTAAGACGACAACGCTTGCTAAAATTGCAGCAAGACTTTCTTTGGTTGAGAACAAGAAGGTTGGGCTTATTACTGCAGATACTTACAGAATAGCAGCAGTAGAACAGTTAAAAACCTATAGTGAAATTCTTGGTATTCCACTTGAAGTTATCTATGAGTCATCTGAACTCAAAGATGCTCTTCATAAATTTAGTGATAAAGATTATATTTTAATTGATACAGCAGGTCGGAGTCATCGCAGTAAAGAACTTAAATCAGATTATGATGAATTGGAAAAACATCTTAAAAAAGTGCAGATTTTTTTAGTGCTCAGTATGACTACAAGTTATAAAGAAATGAAGTCAATTATTGAATCCTATCATTTTATTGATGATTATAGACTCTTATTCACAAAACTTGATGAAGCAACAACTTATGGTAATATCTTGAACATGAAAGTATTGACAGGCAAAAATTTATCATATCTTGCAATTGGACAAAGTGTGCCTGATGATATTGAGTTAGGAAATAAAGAAAAAATTATTAACTATATCTATAATTCAGGCGGGGTAGAATAATGGATCAAGCTCAAAAATTAAGAGAAATTATTGATAATACAGATAGTGAGAAGCTCGATGCTCGAATTATTACGATATCTAGTGGTAAGGGCGGTGTTGGTAAGACTAATTTCACAGTGAATTTAGGTTTAGCTTTAGCTAAATTAGGAAAAAGAGTAACGATTATCGATGCTGACTTAGGTCTTGCAAATGTTGATGTTGTATTGGGAATTGTACCTAAATATAATCTATCACATGTTTTGAAGGGTGATACGGATGTCAAGGACATCATTGTAAAAGGTCCCCATGATATCAATATTATTTCTGGGGGATCGGGGATTATGGAACTGATTGATTTAGATGAGAAGCAGCTTGAGACATTAATCCATTCATTAAAATATTTTAATGATGTATCAGATTATATTCTAATAGATACAGGGGCGGGGCTTAGTAAATCAGTTCTTTCTTTTGTGGATGCTGCATCAGATGTTATAGTTGTTGTTACACCTGATCCAACGTCTATAACAGATGCCTATGCCTTGATTAAAAACATTTCAAAAAATGAGGAAAAGAAAATAAAATTGATTATTAATCGTGTTGAATCAAATGAGGAAGGCGATGAAGTTTATATAAAAATGCAGCAAGTGGTTTCTAAATTTTTAGATCAATCATTAGAAAATTTAGGCTATATATTTGAAGACCATAATTTAAAAAAAGCTGTAAGGCGACAAGAACCTGTTATTGAAGCCTATCCTAGAGCATTATCAAGTAAAGGTATAGAAAATATTGCATTTAATTTGGAAAATAACAGTAAATTTTCACATACTTCTACAAGTTTTAGGGGATTCATTAACCGGCTTATTAATATGATATAAGGGGAAATAATATGGAAGGATTTCATGATTATCTCAATATTGCGGATGAGCTAGACATAATGATATTTATTGACAACAACACTTCTTTGACGCTTAAAACCGTTACTTACGAAGTGACAAGTGATAAGAAGATAGTCATATCTAATCCAGTTAAAGAAGGACATCTTTATCCGCTTGAAAACCGATATATTTACTACTTTAGGTTTTATAAAGAGAATATGGGTATGTACCTCTTTAAGGGTACTGTCGTAAAGCGTATTAAATATGATAATTTACCAGCAGTAGAGATATTGTTGGCGTCACCGATAAAAAAAATTCAAAGGCGGCGTTTCTTTAGAGTGAGATTTATGTCAACAGGTAATTTTATATATAAAAGAGAATTATCTGAACAAGAGCTTGCAAGAATGAAATCAAAATTAGCGAAGAAATATAAAAATATTGATGATATTGTTATAGAAGAGACAGTGGAGGAAAAAGTACCCTTTGATACGATTGATTTAAGCGGTGGAGGCATAAAAGTGCTTTGTGATAATGCTTATCAAATCGGAGATTATGTAGAAGGAAACTTTTATATCTATAAATCTTGGGTAAATTTTAAAGGAGAAGTCACAAGAAACGATAAAAATGAGTCTGGTAAATATGAAGTGGGTATAAAGTTCTTAGAATTGGATGAGAGCACAGAAGCAAAAATCGTTTCATATGTTTTTGAAATTGAACGAAATATAATAAAAAAAGGGTTTGATGTAGATGAAAGTAAAAGTATTAGTCGTTGATGACTCCGCTTTTATGCGTAAGGTTATCACAGACATGATTCAGTCTGACGATCAACTTATGGTCGTAGGAACAGCTAAAAATGGCAAAGATGCTATTGAGAAAGTTAAATTATTTAAACCAGATGTGGTAACGATGGATATTGAAATGCCTATACTAGATGGTTTATCAGCTCTTAAGATGATTATGGAGACTGAGCCAATACCTGTTATTATGTTGAGCAGTTTAACGAAGAAAGGTGCGGATGAAACATTAAAAGCACTTGATTTAGGTGCTTTTGATTTTATTACTAAACCTTCTTCATTGATAAAAGTGTCAACACCAGAAATCAAAGAGGAGCTGCTTTATAAGGTTAAAATTGCCAGTAAAACTAAAGTCTCTAAACCAATTGCTTCAGTGAGACCTAAAATCACATCGCGTCATGAGCTAAAAAAACCATCAATGGAGGTGGTGAATTTAGGAGGGAGTAGTCGATTTAAAAAATTAATAGCGATTGGTACTTCAACAGGTGGACCTAGGGCGCTTCAAGATGTTGTTCCTTATATTCCAGCTAATATAGATGCAGGAATTGTCATTGTACAGCATATGCCACCAGGCTTCACTAAGTCTTTAGCGGAACGTTTGGATGGAATGAGTCAAATTCATGTCAAAGAAGCAGAAGACGGTGATGTTATCAAATCGGGGTGTGCCTACTTGGCACCTGGAGATAGTCATATAAAAGTCTATAAACATTCTGGACAATTTATGATAAAATTAGATGATGGTGAAAGAGTCAGTGGACATAAACCTTCCGTCGATGCAATGATGTACTCCATTGCTGAGTTAAATGATAAGAATGTGATAGGCGTCATCCTCACTGGAATGGGAGCTGACGGTGCAGATGGATTACGAGCTGTAAAAGAAAAGAAAGGTTATGTAATCGCTCAAGATGAAGAAAGTTGTGTGGTGTTTGGTATGCCAAAATCAACAATTAAGCTAGGTGTCGTGGATAAGGTCGTTAGCCTTTCTAATATTACAAACGAAATAATAAAAGCCATGGAGGTGTAGTGCATATGGATATGAGTCAATATCTAGAAATATTTATCGATGAATCAAAAGAACACTTACAGACGATGAATGAAATTTTGCTTGTGCTTGAAAATAATACTGAAGATGTCTCTCATATAGATGAGATATTTAGAATTGCACATACTTTAAAAGGAATGTCAGGCACAATGGGGTTTACAAAACTCGCTGACTTGACCCATAAGATGGAAAATGTTCTTGATTTGGTTAGAAACAATGAATTGAAAGTAAATGCAACAATAGTAGATGTTCTTTTTGAATGTTTTGATGCTTTGGAAGAGTATGTTGATAATCTTGAAAAAACAGGGAATGAAGGTGATTTAGATTCTTCTGAACTTGTCAAGAAACTTCAAGCCATTGCTAATAGAGAATCAATAGAACCTGGTGCAAAAGACCAAACTACACAAACAAAAGAAACTGAAAGTCCAAAGAAAGAAAGTCAAGGTGAAAAAGCCCATGGCGATTTTAATCTTTCTATTAATGACGTAGAAAGTATTATTAATAAAGCTTTTGAAATGGACGTCAAAGCATATCTTATCAAAGTCGTGTTAGATGAAGGCTGTATGCTTAAAGCGGCACGTGCTTTTATTATTTTTAATACATTAGAACGTTTTGGTGAAATTATTAAGTCATACCCATTGGCTGAAGAAATTGAAGATGAAAAATTTGACCAAAGCTTTGAAATACTCTATTTTTCAAAATTAGATGAAAATTATTGTAAAAGTGAACTGATGAAAATTTCAGAAGTCAATGAAATAATAGTATTACCTCTTAGTGAAGCTGAATTTGTATCAGGTCCAGAGCCAGATGTAGAAGTTAGTCTTCCAGAAGTTGAAACCGTTTCAAGTGAGGCGGAAGTGCCTGTATCAAGAGCAAAAATTAAAAAGGCGCCTAAAGAAAATAAAAACGAAAAACCTAAAACGTCTAAGACTGTTAGAGTTGAAATTGGTCGTCTAGATAATCTGATGAACCTTGTCAGTGAGCTTATTATCATCAAGACAAGATTAGAAGATCAAGATCAAAATTCTAATCGTAGTAATATGGTTGAAGCTATTGAATATCTTGAAAGAATTACTACAAGCTTACATGATGCTGTTATGAAAGTTCGTATGGTACCTGTTGAAAGAACCTTTAATAGATTCCCAAGACTTGTGAGAGACTTATCTAAAGATTTAAATAAAAATGTTAAACTTTATATGTCTGGTGAAGAAACTGAAGTTGATAGAACGGTTATTGATGAAATCGGCGATCCTTTGATTCACTTAATCAGAAATTCTCTTGATCACGGTGTTGAACATCCAGATGAAAGATTAAAGGCAGGAAAAGAAGAAAATGGCTTTGTCGCTTTAAGAGCTTATCCAGATGGCAATACAGTTGTTATTGAAGTTGAAGACGATGGTAAAGGTATAAATCCAGAAATCATTGCTAGAAAAGCAGTTGAAAAAGGTGTTGCAACAGAGGAAGAAGTTGAACAAATGTCTGAAAAAGAAATTATCAATTTACTATTTGAAGCAGGATTCAGTACTGCTGAAAAAGTAACTGATATTTCCGGTAGAGGCGTGGGACTCGACGTTGTAAAATCTAAAATAGAAGCAATCAATGGTACGGTAGAAGTAGATTCAACTTTAGGTCAAGGCAGTAAGTTTATTATCAGATTACCACTTACACTTGCTATTATCCAAGCGCTTATGGTTAATTTAAAAGATGAAAAGTACGCGATTCCTCTTAATAATATTAAGGAAATCACAACAGTTAAAACTGAAAACATCACTATGGTTCAAGACCAAGAAGTCGTACTTTACAGAAATAAAACGCTTCCAATTATTAGAATGAAGTCAGTATTAGATATTCCTGATGACTCTGAACAATTGGATGAACTCATAACGGTTATCGTCAAAAAAGGTGAGACTGAGGCAGGTTTAGTTGTTGATAGCTTAATTGGTCAACAAGAAATTGTAATCAAGTCACTTGGTAAATATATGACGGGTATTCGTGCTATTGCAGGTGCAACTATCTTAGGTAATGGTAGTGTAGCTCTTATTGTAGATCCAAATCAATTATTCTAAGGAGGTGTTCTTGTGAGTGAGATTAGAGAATTTGTTACCTATAAATTAAATCAAGAATATTATGGGATTAACATAAAAAATGTTGAAAATATAGAAAAAGTTTTACCGATTACACGTGTGCCTTATACATCAAATTATGTAAAGGGGGTTGTTAATCTAAGAGGAATTATTGTTCCTGTTGTTGATTTGAGAGAACGGTTTGGACTTGAACCCAAAGCACCAACAGATGAATCTAGAATTATCATTATTAATTTAAAAGATTATAAAATTGGTATGCTTGTAGATGCATCATCAGAAGTACTTCAAATTTCAGAAGATGATATTGATGCGGCACCTAATGTTAAAAAAGATATTAATAATGAATTTATTAAGAATATTGGTAAAAAAGATGAACGTATTATCATGTTGATTGATTTATACAAAGTACTCAATATAGATGTAAATAATGATTAGGGAGAAAAAATGGCTGTTGAATTAGATAATATGAATAACAATTTAATACTAGATGTACTTAAAGAAATAGGAAATATTGGTGCAGGAAATGCAGCAACCTCTCTCGCTAAAATGATAGATAAAAAGATTGATATGGAAGTCCCTGTAGTTAGAATTTTGGAGTTTGATGAAGTTCCAGAATTACTCGGAGGACCCGAAAATATTGTTTGTGGTATCTTCTTTAAAATTGAAGGAGATATTACAGGCAGCATTATGTTTGTTTTGGATCAGAAATCTGCCATCAATTTAGTGGATTTATTAATGCCAAGAGAAAATGCTGAATTTGATGAGTTTACTATATCAGCTCTAAAAGAGATTGGTAATATTCTTTCAGGCGCTTATGTATCATCACTTTCTGGGTTGACCAATTTAAAAATTAAAATATCAATTCCTGCCCTTGCAATTGACATGGCGGGCGCAATACTCAGTGTACCAGCTATTCAATTTGGACAATTAAGCGATAATGTCTTAATTATTCAAAATCAATTTATTGAAACGAATGAAGCGAAGAAAGTCGATGGTTATTTCTTCCTATTACCAGATTTGGATTCATATGATGTATTGTTAGGAAGTTTAGGAGTGGCTCTATGAGTAGTACAATGATAAAGGTTGGTATGGCCGATCTTAAAGTTGCTGAATACCCAAATGCGCTTACTACCCTAGGTTTAGGGTCGTGCGTGGGTATCTGCCTTTATGATCCGATTACCAAAATTGTTGGTATGGCTCATATCATGTTGCCATCTAGCAAAGCGATTCGTAAAAATTCGAATATTGCCAAATTTGCGGATACTGCAATTGTTGAATTAATTGCACAAATGGAAAAGACAGGTGCAAGAAAATCAAGATTTAAAGCTAAAATAGCTGGTGGAGCCCAAATGTTCTCTTTCTCTTCGCAAAATGATTCAATGAAAATTGGAGAGCGTAATGCTGAAGCGGTGAGACAAATATTATCTGAATCGGGAATTCCTATTATGGCAGATGATACGGGAGGCAATTTTGGTAGGACGATAGAATTTTACAGTGAAGGTGGAAAACTATTAATCAAAACTGCTGGCAAAGGAGTCAAAGAAATTTAGCTTGAAGGTGGTTTTTAAATGACTAATGAAGAATTGTGGGTTAAATACAAAGAAAATAAAAACAAAGACGCAAAAGATGCACTTATTATCAATTACGTTTCTTTAGTCAAAATGATTGCTGGCAGGTTGTTTACCAGTTACAATGCTCATGTTGAATTTGACGATTTAATGGGCTATGGAGTTATTGGTTTGATAGATGCAATTGAAAAATATGACCATAAAAAGAATATTAAATTCGAAACTTATGCCAATATAAGAATACGAGGAGCCATAATAGATCAAATTAGACATATGGATTGGATTCCACGTAGTACTAGGCAAAAATATAAACGCATTGAAGAGGTTATTGAAAAGTTACAAGTAACTTATGACTATGATATTCCTGACGAAGTGATAGCAGACGAGTTAGGTATGACTGTTGCTGAGTATCAGAAGTTATTAGGGGAAGTAACGACCTATTCTGTATTATCATTAGAAGAAAAAATAGATGAAAATTCTAATTTTGATATAAAGTCAAGAACGAATGAATTTCAACCGGAAGATTATTTTTTAAATGAAGAGCTTAATCGTGAAATTGCTAAAATGATTGACAATCTTCCAGAAAAAGAAAGTTTAGTTTTAAAATTATATTATTATTCGGAAATTACCTATAAAGAGATTGCGGAAGTTCTATCTATTTCTGAATCAAGAGTATCACAAATTCATTCGAAAGCTGTCAGCAAATTAAAAATTGCTCTTAAAGAGTTATACTAATCACAGATATCTGTGATTTTGTTTTCTTGTGAAATATATAAATTTATACTAATAATTATATAAGAATATACCGATAACTATCTTATCAAGTCATTTTATATAGGGGGATGTTATGAGCGAAGACAAATTCCACGCTTCAGTGAAGATATCTGATGATTATTATAAGGCATTTTTGTCTATAGAATTTTTAGATTCTAAAACTAAATTGGAGCCAGGAGATGTTCAGAAAATATTAAATGAAAGAAATGTGACTTACGGTATTAAACATAATATTATTCAAGAAATTTGTAAACAATCAAAAGATGTTTATGATGTTTTGATTGCGGAAGGTATTCCACATGAAAATGGAAAGAATGCGGAAATAGAGTATAAAATTGAAAAAGACCATACAACTAAACCTCAAGTCCTTGAAGATGGTAGAGTTGATTTTAAAAATATTGGATTTGTAGAAATGATTAAAGAAGGTGAAGTTTTAGCGACTAAAAAACCTGCAACTAAAGCAAAACAGGGGACAACTGTAACTGGAAAAGTTATTAAAGGTAGGGACGGCAAGGATTCTGCTTTTAAAATTGGTAAGAACTGTAAAATTTCTCCTGATGGCTTATCTGTGATCTCTGAATCAGATGGCTCTGTTTTAATGCAAGGTGATAAACTAACCATTATTAAAGTATTAGAGATTAGTAAAGATGTTGGTGTAGAGACTGGAAATATTGAGTTTCACGGTCAAGTCATTATTAATGGCAATGTAACATCAGGCTACTCTGTAGAGTGTGAAGATGATTTGTTGATTAATGGTGTGGTAGAAGGTGCTAAAATTAAGTCTAATGGTAATATTGTGGTGTCAAGAGGTATTCAAGGTATGGATACAGCGGATATTTACTGTGGTGGTTCATTGACTTCAAACTTTATCAATAGTGCAACTGTTTATTCGAGATCGGATATTGAGGCAGCTGCGATTATGAATAGTCATGTGAGATGTGATGGTAAAATAGTAGTAAAAGGTAAAAAAGGGCTTATCGTTGGCGGTGACGTTTCTGCTAAAGGTGATGTAGAAGCAAATGTAGTCGGTTCAGAGTTAGGTGTCATTACTTCCATTAAAATTGGTGTAGACATTGAAATCATTGAAGAACTTAAAAATCTGACAGGTGAAGTTAAAGAGCTTATGGATATGCACAACAAACTTGATAAATCATTAAAACTCTTAAAACACAAAATAGAAAAAAACCCAAATGATGAAAGATCGATTATTATGTATAAAAAGTATACACAAGGCTTTTTAGATATGGATACGCAATTAACTGAAAAAAGACAGCGATTAAAAATGCTCAATGAATTGATGAATAATATCAGAGGAGCAAGTCTTAAAGCTAGAAAAATTTTTCCAGGAACAAGGGTCAAAATAGGCAGTGGGTCTTATTATGTTAAAAAGCAATTATCGCAAGTTGCGATTTCACGTGTAGATGGTGAAATTGTAGCCAAAGTATTATAAGCTAAGAAGGTGATCTGATGGGTGTTCGTCCTGCTGACATGCAAATTGTCGTTCAAAAAACTCAAGATATTCATCATGCGAAGCAAAATGTCGTTAATCGACAAGATAATAGCCTTGCAAGCGCACAGAATGAAGTGCGTCAAGACGTTGAAAAAAAATCAACAATGGTGAATCAATCGGAAGAAACGAGACAAAATAAAGTAAAAAATGATGAACATCATCAATCGAATACACATAAGAGAAAAAGTAAAAAGAAAAGTGATGACACTGATGAAAAAGCAGATGAAAATAAAAAAGATGCTTTTTCAGAACTTGGACAACATTTTGATATGAAGGTATAGAGATGTTTATAGTAAGTATTCTTATAGGGCTGGTGCTTGTCATCAGTTCCCTTTTTATGATAAAAAGGGAGATCAACAAAGCTACATATAACCGTAATAAGCTAATAGATGAGACGGAACTTTATGATCGAGAGGATTTGCTTAAAATTCTAGAAGATATGCAACTTTCGTTGAATCAAATGAATGAGGCTTTTTATGATATAGCCAATGATTTGGAAGGAAAATACAGTGTTCATGACAAAGAAATCGCTGACATTCAGAGCAAATTGGATGTTTTGCGTTCTAAGAATCAATTAACCAAGCGTAGCAGAGAAGGTAAAATTAATAGTGGTGTGGCTAAACATCAATCTCATATGAATCAAATTCAAGAAAAGAAGGATGATAATGATGAGGAAAGTGGTGTTTTATACGAAGCCCATCATCAAAAGGTATATGAAAATACTCAAGCCTCTGCTTTATCAGAAGAAGTTGGTAAAGGGACAGATCATTTATCTTATCACAAGAGAGAGTCTCAAGATGACATAGATGTTCGGAGTAAAGTGATTGCATTGAGATCACAAGGTTATACATTGCCTGAAATTGCGAAGAAATTGGGGATGGGCATAGGTGAACTACAGTTAATGCTCAATATTAAAAAGTAGTTGTAACCTTTAAAAGCCTGTGGTATACTACTATAGGTATGAAAACACACCTGTTTTAATTAAAAAGAATGTTGCCGAAAGGTTTTCTTTTTAAGATGAAAAACAGGGAGGATTATTTAAAAACTAGGAGGAAGAATCATGTCAGTTATTTCAATGAAAGAATTACTGGAAGCTGGTGTACATTTTGGTCACCAAACAAGAAGATGGAACCCTAAAATGGCAGAATACATCTTCACTGAAAGAAACGGTATTTATATCGTAGACTTACAAAAAACAGTAGGTAAAGTAGAAGAAGCTTATGATTTTGTTAAAAGTGTTGTAGAAAACAATGGTACAATTTTATTTGTTGGTACTAAAAAACAAGCACAAGAAGCAATCCAATCAGAAGCAAAAAGAGCAGGTATGTACTATGTTAACCAAAGATGGTTAGGTGGTATGTTAACTAACTTTAAAACAATCAAGAAAAGAATTGATTTACTTTACAAATTAGAAAAAATGGAAAATGACGGTACTTTTGAAGCACTTCCTAAAAAAGAAGTTCTTCAATTAAAAGCTAAAAAAGAAAAATTAGAAAAATTCTTAGGCGGCATCAAAGAAATGAATAAATTACCTGATGCAATGTTCGTTGTTGATCCTAAAAAAGAAAAAATTGCTATTAAAGAAGCTAGAAATTTAGGAATTCCAGTAGTAGCTATCGTAGATACTAACTGTGATCCAGATGAAGTTGATTATGTTATTCCTGGTAATGATGACGCGATTAGAGCGGTTAAACTTCTTTCAGGAAAAATGGCTGATGCAGTAATCGAAGCTAAACAAGGTGAAGAATTAGAAGATACTTCAGATGAAGCTCCTGCTGAAGAAGCATAATAAAGTCTAAATCAAATATAAGGTAAGAGGAGACTCTTACCTTTTTAATAGTAATGATATAAGGAGGAAGAAGTATGGCAATTACAGCTTCAATGGTAAAAGAGTTAAGAGAATCAACTGGCGCTGGAATGATGGACTGTAAGAAAGCGCTCGTAGAAACTGACGGTAATATGGATGAAGCCGTTAAGTATTTAAGAGAAAAAGGTATTGCTAAAGCTGCTAAGAAAAATGATAGAATTGCAGCTGAAGGGATTGTTACATCATATATTCATGGTGGTAGAATTGGTGTATTAGTAGAAATCAACAGTGAAACAGATTTCGTTGCTAAAAACCAAGAGTTCCAAGACTTTGGTAAAGATATTGCAATGCAAGTTGCTGCTGCAAATCCTTTATATGTAAGCAAAGAAGAAGTACCAGCAGAAAAAATTGAACAAGAAAAAGAAATTTTAAGAAATCAAGCATTAAACGAAGGAAAACCTGAAAAAATCGTTGAAAAAATGGTTGAAGGTAGAATTGCTAAATATTACAAAGAAGTTTGTCTTTTAGAACAACCTTTTATTAAAGACCCAGATAAAAATATTGACCAATTATTAAAAGAAAAAATTGCTAAAATTGGTGAAAAACTTTCAATCAGACGTTTCGCAAGATTCGAAGTTGGTGAAGGGTTAGAAAAGAAAGAAGAAAACTTTGCTGAAGAAGTAGCAAAACAATTGAACAATTAATCGTATAAGATCATGAATAATAGAGAGAACACTTAGGTGTTCTCTTTTTTGAGGAAAAATGATTTGAAGACGAGCTCTAATTACTGTAAAATATAAGTAAGAAATGGAGGTTGCGTTTTGGAGCTAAAATATAAACGTGTGATTTTAAAACTGAGTGGTGAAGTTTTAGCAGGGAAAAAAGGTTTTGGTGTTGATTATGAAACAGTGGAAACAATTGCTAAAACAATCAAAGAACTCGTATCTGTTGGTGTAGAAGTAGGTATTGTAATTGGTGGTGGTAATTTTTGGAGAGGTAGAAGTAATCCAAAAATGGAAAGAACAACTGCTGATTATATGGGCATGATGGCAACGGTAATGAATTCTTTAGCAATGGCTGATGCACTTAAGTACTTAGGAATCAAGAACAAGGTATTAAGTTCGATTACTATGACTCAATTAGCTGAACCCTACAATCGTGAAAAAGCCGTTTCATATTTAGAAGAAAAAATGGTAGTGTTATTTGCTGCTGGGACAGGGAGCCCGTTTTTCTCAACGGATACAACTGCCGCATTAAGAGCTGCTGAAATTGATGCTGAATTAATTTTATTGGCTAAAAAAGTGGATGGTGTTTATGATTCAGATCCAATGATCAACCCCCAAGCTAAAAAATATGATCGTTTATCATATTCAAAAGTACTTGAACAAAAATTGGGCGTAATGGATTTAACTTCTATCACATTATGCATGGATAATCAAATACCAATTGCTGTATTTGATCTTAATTATCCCGAAAATATTTTAAAAGCATGTTCAGGAGAAAATGTCGGAACAATCATTGAGGAGGAATAAAATGAGCTTAAACAGTGAAAGCGAAATTTTAAAAGATTTACAAGAAAAAATGGACAAGACGGTAAATGTCTTAAAAGAAGATCTTAATCATATTAGAGCAGGTAGAGCGAATCCGCTTATACTTGATAGAATTTCTGTAAACTATTATGGTGCTGATACACCTTTAAAACAACTTGCAAGTATTTCAGTACCTGAACCAAGAATGATTCAAATTCAACCTTATGATGCCTCAATCATGTCAGATATTGAAAAAGCTATTTTAGTATCAGATTTGGGTCTTAATCCAAGTAACGATGGCAAAATAATTCGTTTAGTCATTCCGATGCTAACTGAAGAACGCAGAAAAGAGTTAACAAAAGAAATTAAAAAATACGGTGAAGACTCTAAGATTGCCCTTAGAAATGAAAGACGCGATGCCAATGAGGCTGTTAAGAAATTAAATAAAGCAAAAGAAATGACAGATGATGAAATGGCAAGTGCTGAAAAAGAAGTTCAAAAATTAATTGATAAGTATAATGATGTTATTGATAAAATGGTAGTAAGTAAAAACGAAGAAATTATGGAAGTTTAATTGATTTGCCCTCCTTTATTGGAGGGCTTTATCAATCACGTTATAGCATAAATATTATATACTTGGGGACCTATATGTTTTTTAAAAAGAAGAAAACAACCGAATTGAATAAAGAAATGTTGCCACAGCATATTGCTTTTATTATGGATGGAAATGGCAGATGGGCCAAAAAGAGAGGTATGCCTAGGGTCTTTGGCCACAATGCAGGAACAGAAGCTTTTAAAGAAATTGTAAGAGAAAGTCGCACATTGGGTATTCGTTATGTCTCTTTTTATGCTTTTTCCACTGAAAACTGGAAAAGACCACAATCAGAAGTTGATGGTCTCATGCAGATTTTGGTTAAATTTATTGCTTCGGAAAGTGAAGAAATACACGCTAATAATATTAAAATTAATATATTAGGTGATATTGCAGCCTTACCTAAAGAAGCAAAAAAGGCGGTAGAAGATGTGTTGATCTTAACGCAGAATAACACAGCGATGGACCTCAATATAGCACTCAATTATGGTGGAAGATACGAGATTTTAAGTGCCACTCAGAGGCTTGTGAAAGATATTGATGAAGGTAAAGTGACAAGGGATTCTATTGATGAAGCATTATTCTCAAGCTATCTCTATACCAAAGACATGCCTGACCCCGATTTAATGATTAGAACCAGTGGGGAATACCGATTAAGCAATTTTTTATTGTGGCAATTAGCTTATTCAGAATTTATTTTTCTTGATATTTTTTGGCCTGATTTTTCTATCCAAGAATATCATAAAGCACTTCAAGAATATGCAAGTAGAAATAGAAGGTTCGGAAAAATATAACTTAAGGGGTATTTTATGAAAACAAGAGTCATTACAGCGGTCATTGCCCTACCTGTACTGTTTTTTATCTTATTACAAGGTGGAATATATATATATATAGGCGGCTTTATACTTAGCATTATCGGCCAATATGAATTTTACAAAGCATTTTCTAAAGAATATCATCCATTAAATGCAATTGGATATGTTATGACGATTTTATGGTACTTGGGTCTTTACTACAAAATGCCATCTGACTATTCAACATTTATTTTAGCGGGATTCTTATTTGTTTTGCTAGGGATTAGTGTGTTTTCAAATAAAAGTAAACCTATCATAAGTGCTATGGTTACTTTTGTAGGCTTCTTTTATGTTGCATTTACCTTGTCTCATATTGTGATGATATCAGGACTTGATGATCATTTCTTTATTTGGTATCCCTTTATTATAGCCTTTGTGACAGATACCTTTGCCTATCTAGTAGGTAAAATGATGGGATCAAAGCCTCTTATTAAGCGTGTGAGCCCTAATAAGACAATAGAAGGTGCTATAGGTGGTATTATAGCTTGTGTGATAGTGAGTTATGCCTATGCTTATTTCTTAAAACCTGATTTTACTTTGTATGCAATCTTTTTAGGCTTAGTTGGAAGTCCTTTATCACAATTGGGCGACCTAATTGCATCAAAAATTAAAAGACAGTTTAATGTTAAAGATTTTGGGAAAATATTACCTGGACATGGTGGTGTTTTAGATCGATTTGATAGTTTAATTGTTACGATGCCTTTAGTTTATTATTTTATGGTAATCTATCAATTTATTCATTAATCCTTCACATCTATAATTTATAATATGGCTTATTAACTTTAAGCAAAATTAAATGACATAAGCTATTTTTTAGGAGAAGACATGGATAAAAAAAAATTAGTTATTTTAGGTTCTACAGGATCTGTTGGAACACAGACATTAGATATTATAGGTGATCAAGACCGCTTTAAAGTTGTTGCTTTAGCATGTTATTCTCAAATTGATAAAATGATTCAACAAGCTGAGAAATTTAAACCTCAACTTTTAGTTGTTTTTGATGAATCACTTGAAAAAGATTTGTTTGAAGCAAGTCGGCATTTGGAAGTTGAAGTAGCGTCTGGCATGCAAGGACTCATTAAGGCTGCAACCCTCGAATCAGCTGATGTTGTTTTGACGTCCGTAGTAGGCAATATAGGGTTGTTACCTACAGTAAGAGCCATAGAAGCGGGTAAGGATATTGCGCTTGCCAATAAAGAAACGCTTGTTACGGCAGGAAGTTTGATTATGTCTCTTGCTAAAAAGAATAAAGTGAAAATACTCCCGGTGGACAGCGAACACAGTGCAATTTTTCAATGTCTACAGGGTGAAAATACAAATGAAATTGATGAAATATTATTAACTGCTTCAGGAGGAGCTTTCAGGAATGAAACAAAGGCATCAATAAGAGACTTACCTGCTAGTGCAGCCCTTAAGCATCCTAACTGGTCAATGGGACAAAAAATCACAATTGATTCAGCGACTTTAATGAATAAGGGGCTTGAACTCATTGAAGCTAAATGGCTTTTTGATGTTGAACCAAGTCAAATTAAGGTTCTCGTTCATCCCCAAAGTGTGATTCATTCTATGGTGCGTTTTAAAGACCAATCGGTGATGGCACAATTAGGCAATCCAGATATGCGCTTGCCAATTATTTATGCCTTGGATTATCCTAAACGTTATCCGAATCAATTAGCGCCACTTCAATTTGATGAGATGATGACTTTGACGTTTGATTCACCGGATTTAGATCGTTTTCCTTGTCTTAAAATAGCCATAGAAGCGATTAATAAAGGTGGCATCATGCCAACGATTATGAATGCGGCCAATGAAGTGCTAGTCTATGCTTATTTAGAGAATAAAATTAAATTTTATGACATATCTGATTATATTACTCTCATAATGGATAAGTTTGAGAATATATTTGAGCCAACTCTTGAAGATATTTTAAGTGTTGACCAAGAAGTGCGTCGACTTACAAACCAACTAGTTAAAGAGAAAGGACTGTCATAGATGTCAAGTAGTGTTTTAACGTTTCTTATTGATATAGTGAGTTTTATTGTAGTCTTTGGACTACTTGTATTTGTCCACGAGTTTGGACATTTTATTACAGCAAAGTTAAGCGGTGTAAAAGTGCGTGAATTTGCCTTGGGAATGGGGCCTGCCTATTTTAAAAAACAAGGGAAAGAGACCCTGTATGCATTGAGAGTTTTTCCTATTGGTGGTTATTGTGATATGGAAGAGGACAACGGACCGTCGGATGACCCTAAGAGTTTTTCCAATAAAAAACCCATATTTAGACTTATTATTTTGGCGGCAGGTGCCTTTATGAACTTTATTTTAGCCTATGTTTTATTGGTTATTGTCATGTTTGGCGTTGGCTTTGCGACCAATACGTTAAAGGATGTTGTCGAAGATTATCCAGCTGCAGTCGCTGGAATTGAAGCGGGAGATACAATCGTTGCTGTTGATGGTTTTAACACACCTGAATGGCAGGATATTGTCGATCGTATTAATGAAAGTAAAGGTCAAACTTTAACGATTACAGTTGAACGTAATGGCCAAACGTTAAATTATGATGTGACTCCTCAAAATGATTCAGGTGCCTATAAGCTCGGGATTGAAACAAAGACTGAAAAAAGAATTGGTTCTGCATTTGTTGATGCGGGAAAACAATTTTGGATTTTTATGACGTCCTTGATTGGCTTCCTTGTTAATTTAATAGGACCAGGTAAAGTTGAAGGAGAAGTTGTAGGCCCTGTTGGTTTATTCCAAACCGTTGGAAAAGCGTCTCAACAAGGGATTATGACTTTGATATTTTTAGCATCGTATATTTCAGTTAACTTAGGTATTGTTAACTTATTACCATTTCCAGCACTTGATGGCGGTCGTATTATCTTTGTCTTAATCGAAATGATTAAAGGGTCACCTGTGGATCCTAAAAAAGAGGGCTATGTGCATGGTGCTGGTTTTATGGTCTTGATTGCATTAATGATTTTCTTAGTATTTAGAGATATTTCTCATCTTTAGATATGCCATTTAAGATCTATAAAACGATGTCATTTGTAAGGCAGTATACAATTTGAAATACATTCGTTCAGATTTTTGAGTTTGAACTTTGATTGATAGAAAATGAGGAAAAAAATGAAAACAAGAGCAATTCATGTTGGTTCATTGCAAATTGGTGGTGGTGCTCCCATTGTTGTCCAATCAATGACCAATACTAAAACGCATGATGTTGAAGCAACTGTTAAACAAATACTAGAACTTGAAGAAGCCGGTTGTGAAATGGTAAGAGTGGCAGTTCCAGATATGGAAGCGGCAAAGGCTATTTCAAAAATAAAATCACAAATTCATATTCCACTTGTTGCAGATATTCACTTTGATTACCGATTAGCTCTTGAAGCTATGGAACAGGGGATTGATAAAATTAGAATCAATCCTGGAAACATTGGTGATGAAGAGCGCGTTGAAAAAGTAGTTCAAATGGCTAAAACTAAAAAAATTCCTATTCGTATTGGCGTTAACTCCGGTTCTTTGGAACGTGATATTTATGTCAAATATGGAGGCGTCACTGCAGATGCTCTATGTGAAAGTGCAATGAGACATGTGAAAATATTAGAAAAATATGATTTTTATGATACGGTGATTTCAATTAAGTCAACACATGTTAAACTGATGGTGGATGCCTATGAAAAGTTAAGTCAATTAGTGGACTATCCCTTACACCTAGGGGTTACCGAAGCGGGTACTCAATTTTCAGGGACTGTTAAGTCCTCGATTGGTATTGGTGCTCTTTTATTAAGAGGTATCGGGGATACCATTAGAGTCTCTTTGACGGATGAACCTGTTGAAGAAATCAAAGTTGCTAAGAAAATTTTAGAAGCTTTGGAACTAAGAGACTATGGCGTTAAATTCATATCTTGTCCAACTTGTGGTCGTACCAACGTTGATTTAGTAGCGGTTACAAATTTACTTGAAAGTAAAGTGTCACATATTAAAAATCCCATAACTGTAGCGGTTATGGGGTGTGCCGTTAATGGACCTGGAGAAGCGAGAGATGCCGATATTGGTATAGCAGGTGGTAATGGTGAATTTTTACTATTTAAAAAGGGCATTGTCGTCAAAAAATTTAAAGAAGATGAAATCGTAGAAGCATTGCTCGAAGAACTTGAACAATTAGACAAAGACTATAAAAAAGAATGGTGATTAAATGAGTTTTGAACAATTGATTGGTAAACACTTACAAATCAATGATTTTGAAATACAAAAGATTGAATATAAAAAAGAGATTGAAACAATACGAATTATGATGTCGACACCTCATGCTGTTGACCATCAACGTATTAATGCACTTAAAGAAGATATCTGTTCCAATTTAGAGTTTATTCGTCAAGTGGATATAGGCATTGATGTTTTAGCAGGACAAACGATTAACAGAGAAGACTTAGATGACAATCTCATTAAAGATCACTGGAAAAGTATTTTTAATGTTATTCGAAGAAAGAGTCCAGCAGTAGCAAGCATTATTAAAAAATCAAAAGTTGAAATAGAAGCGAATACTATTCGTATTACTTTTGCTGATGAAGGACTTGAAAACACCTTTCATAAATATGGGACGGCAGAAATGATTGACCGTATTTGTCGGGAAAATCTTAGTGTTGGTGTTAATGTTCAAACTGAAGCGATGATGGATGCCGTTGATGGACTTCGAGATTTTCAAAAGGTACAAGATGAACTTGAAGTTGCCTTAGTTGCAAATCAAATACAAGCCTTTTCCGAAGAGGCACTTTTAGCTCAAAAAAAAGCTAGCGCACCATCAGGGGCAAGTGGTAAATCAAAAGGACCTGGGATTATTTATCGTAATCGCATAAAGAGGGACTTATCCTCTATTATGGATATTATCAACGAAGAAGAAGTATACGCTATTGAAGGAAAAGTAATCACTACAGAGTCACGTGAACTTAAGGGCGGAAAAATTCTTTATAAGATGTATTTATCAGATCTTTCTAATGCCATATGCTGCAAAGCTTTTTTAAAGAAGAAAGAATTTGAAGAAGTGGATGAAGCAATCAAGCAAGACATGTGGATTAAAGTGGAGGGTGTTAATCGCTATGACACTTATGACCGTGAAAAAGTCATTATGATTCAATCTATCAATGCGGGTAAAGTTGAAGCGAAGCGAATGGATGAATCAGAAGAAAAGCGTGTTGAACTTCATCTTCATACCAATATGAGCGAAATGGATGGTATTACAAGTGTTAAAGAGATTGTAAAAACTGCTATTGAATGGGGACATCCTGCTATTGCTATTACAGATCATGGTGTTCTACAGGCTTTCCCAGATGCAGCAAATGCTGCGGGGGATGACATAAAAGTAATCTATGGTGTAGAAGGTTATCTTATTGATGACGAGAAGCCATTGATTAAAAATGCTACTGATTATCCGATTGCAGGAACCTATGTTGTTTTTGATATTGAAACAACAGGTTTTTCTTATAATAATGATAAGATGATTGAAATTGGAGCTGTCAAAATAAGAGATGGTGGCGTTATTGACCGTTTTAGTGAGTTTATTAATCCCGAAAGACCTATTCCTAGTAAAATAGTGGAGCTTACCCACATTGATGACAGTATGGTAAGCGGTGCACCAACCGTTGATGAAATATTGCCACGTTTTATGGATTTTATTGGTGATGTTCCTGTTGTTGCACACAATGCAACTTTTGACTGTTCTTTTATACGTTATAATTGTGAGAAATTAGGATTGCCTTTTAACAATCTTATAGTAGATACTTTAGCATTAAGTCGTTTGTTATTGACCGATATTAAACGTCATAACTTGAAAGCAATCACCAGAAAACTTAAAATACCACTTGATGGGCACCATAGAGCTGTTGTTGATGCAGAGTCAACCAGCCTCGTACTCATTCGTTTCTTTGAGATGTTAAAGGAACTTAATGTCACTGACCTTCAAGGTATTAATGCCTATGCAAGTGAAAATATGAATTTTCAAGTGATGGATATGAATCATGTCATTATTCTCGCTCAAAATCAAACGGGGCTTAGAAATCTTTATGAAGTGGTTTCTCACTCAAGCCTACAAACTTTCTATCGAAAACCGAGAGTTCCTAAAAGTCTTTTAAGAGAAAAAAGGGAAGGCTTAATCATTGGGAGTGCTTGTGAAGCGGGCGAACTCTACAAAGGCATCATGAACAATCTCGAAGAAGAAGATATCAGAAAGATAGGTGCTTTTTATGATTATCTAGAAATTCAACCAGTAGGAAATAATGCCTTTATGGTTGAAAATGGTCGTGTAGCTGGCTTTGAAGAACTTCAAAGTATTAATAAACGCATATTAGCGTTGGGAGATTCTTTAGGTATTCCAACGGTTGCAACCTGTGATGTCCATTTCTTAAATCCAGAAGATGAAGTGTATCGACGCATTCTTATGGCAGGTTCAGGTTTTTCAGATGCGGACAATCAAGCACCACTCTATTTAAGAACGACAGAAGAAATGCTTGAAGAATTTGCTTATCTTGGAGATCGAGCAAAAGAAGTGGTTATAGATAATACCAATGCTATAGCAGAACGTTGTGATGCTATTTTACCAGTGCCTAAAGGTACTTTTCCACCTAAAATTGATGGTGCAGACGAAGAATTTACAGAAATGTGTTGGGCAAAGGCTAAACGTATTTATGGTGAACCTCTTCCTGAAATTGTAGAGAAACGCCTTGATAGGGAATTGACTTCCATTATTGGTAATGGTTACGGTGTTATGTACATTATCGCCCAAAAGTTAGTTGCCAAATCACTTGAAGATGGATTTTTGGTTGGGTCAAGAGGGTCAGTTGGTTCTTCTTTTGCAGCTACTATGAGTGATATTACAGAGGTTAATCCCTTACCGCCGCATTATGTGTGTTCTCAATGTAAACATTCTGAATTTATCACAGATGGTTCATATTCTGCAGGGGTAGATATGCCTGACAAAAATTGTCCTGAGTGTGGAACCCCTTATACAAAAGATGGCCACGCCATTCCATTTGAAACCTTCTTAGGTTTTAATGGTGACAAAGAGCCAGATATTGACCTTAACTTTGCCGGTATCTATCAGGCCAATGCTCATAAGTATTGTGAAGTCTTATTCGGTAAAGGTAAGACCTTTAAGGCTGGTACGATTGGAACCATAGCAGAAAAAACAGCCTATGGTTATGTTATGAAGTATTTTGAAGAACGCAGTATGGACGTACACCGCTATGAAATAGAACGATTATCTCGTGGTTTAACAGGTATAAAGAGAACTTCTGGACAGCATCCTGGTGGGATTATGGTTGTTCCGAGAGACAATGATATTCATAATTTCTGTCCGATTCAGTATCCTGCAAATGATACCAGTTCTGATGTTATTACCACTCATTTTGATTATCATTCTATCAGTGGCCGACTCCTCAAACTGGATATACTGGGACACGACGTTCCGACCATTATCAAGTACTTGGAGCAGTTAACAGGTGTTGATGTCTTTAATATTCCTTTAGATGATCCAGAGACAATGGCGATATTTACGACAATTGACACACTTAACATTCAAGATGATTCCTATACACTTGATATTGGTAGTTTGGGTATTCCTGAATTTGGAACAAAATTTGTTAGACAAATGCTTAAGGACACACAGCCTAAAAACTTCTCTGACCTTGTGAGAATTTCAGGACTTTCCCATGGGACAGATGTTTGGCTCAATAATGCACAAGATCTTGTAAGAGATGATGTTGTAACGATTAAAGATGTTATTGCTACTCGTGATGATATTATGAACTATCTTTTACAAAAAGATCTCGAGCCTCTTTTCTCCTTTAAGACAATGGAAAAAGTTAGAAAGGGTAAAGGCTTGACTGAGGATGATATTTCGCACATGAAAGAAAAGGATGTGCCCGATTGGTATATTAACTCTTGTCAAAAGATTAAATATATGTTCCCGAAAGCCCATGCCGTTGCATATGTAATGATGTCGGTGCGAATTGCTTATTTTAAAGTACATCATCCGCTTGCTTTTTATGCAACTTACTTTTCAATTAAAGTAGATGATTTTGACGCAGAATTGATTTGTAAGGGTGTTGATGTTGTTCGTAGCAAAATGAAAGAAATAAATGAAATCGAGAAACCCTCTAAAAAGGAACAAGATTTATATTCTATTTTAGAAATTGTAGATGAGTTTTATGCAAGAGGTCTTCAATTCATGAAAGTAGACTTAGAAAAATCAGAAGCAGAACGGTTTACAATAGTTGACAATAAAGTTTTACCGCCATTCTTAGCATTACAAGGTGTGGGGGCAAGTGCAGCAGTCAGTATTGAAGAGATAAGAAATGAATGTCATGATTTCTTATCTATTGAAGATTTCCAAATGAAAACACGTGTATCTAAAACGGTTATTGAAGCTTTAAAGGAGCATGGATGTTTTAAAGATTTACCTGATGGCAATCAGCTCTCTTTATTCTAATTTGCATCTTTAGCCAATGTATGGTATAATTTACGTGATTGAATAGCGTATGTTTAAGAAAGAGTGGGGATTCCCACTCTTTGTTGTTGCAGAGGACAAATTGACTTATAAAAATTAAATATATATATATTTTGAAAGAAGGTGGCGTATGAAAAAGAAACGTGTCGTGGACGTTGTTAAAGACATTGTAATGCCTTATCTTAATGAAAAAGAAATTGAACTCGTAGATGTTGAATTTGTTAAAGAAGGTCCTTATAGGTACTTAAGAGTGACTATTGACAACGAGCCAGGAATTAGCTTAGACGATTGTGCGGATGTAAGCCGATATATCAATGAGAGAATTGATAAAGCCGATCCTATTGAAGAACAATACTTCTTAGAAGTAACTTCTCCAGGTGTAGAAAGACCACTCAAAAAAGACAGTGATTTTACACGGTTTGCAGGCGAAAAAGTTCAACTTAAACTCTATCAACCTTACGAAGGTCAAAAGGTAATAGTCGGTGAACTTGTTGGACTCATTAATGATGACATTGTTGTGAATCATGAAAAAATGGGTCGTGTAGAAATTCCAAAAAGTAAAGTATCACTGACAAAAATAGTAGTCGATTTTGATTAGGAGGGGGATAACAGTGAAGAGCGAATTGTTACTGGCTTTAGAACAATTAGAAAAAGAAAAAGGCTTAGAACTTGAAATGCTGTTTGACGTAATTGAAGATGCTGTTGTAAAAGCCTACAAAAATAATTTTGGAGCAACACATAATGTTGAGGTAGAACTCAATAGACAAACGGGAGAAATTAACGTTTATTCTGTTAGAATTGTCGCAGATGAAGTATTAGATGATATTACTCAAATTTCAGTTGAAGAAGCACAAAAGATTGATGCTGACTATGTGAGTGGCGATATTGTCAAAGAAAAGGTAACACCTCGTGATTTTGGTAGAATTGCAGCTCAATCTGCTAAACAAGTGGTGGTACAAAAAATCAGAGAAGCAGAACGCAATGTTATCTTTGACGAATTTGCATCAAGAGAATCTGAAATCGTCAATGGCGTGATTCATAGAATTTCCAAAGGAACTATTTTTATTAATTTAGGTCGTACAGAAGCGATACTATCGCTTAATGAACAAGTTCCTAATGAAATATACAATCAAGGTGAGCGCATTAAAACGTACATTACAGAAGTTAAAAATGCAACAAAAGGACCGCAAATCTTTGTTTCAAGAACTCATCCTGGATTGGTTAAACGTTTATTTGAACTGGAAGTGCCAGAAATCTATGATGGCGAAGTTGAAATTAAATCAATTTCAAGAGAACCAGGTTCAAGAACTAAAATAGCAGTCTATGCTAATAATGAAGACCTTGATCCAGTTGGTGCATGTGTTGGTCAAAAAGGTCATCGTGTTCAAGCTATTGTTGAAGAACTTCAAGGTGAAAAGATTGATATTATTGAGTGGAATGAAAATCCTGCAATCTTAATCTCTAATGCACTTAGTCCTTCGAAAGTTATGCGCGTTGAGGTTGATGAAGAAGAAAATTCAGCACTTGTTGTTGTTCCGGATTATCAATTATCATTAGCCATTGGTAAAGAAGGACAAAATGCAAGACTGGCTGCTAAACTAACTGGCTGGAAAATCGATATTAAAAGTGAGACACAGTACAAAGAATATCTTAAAGAGATAGGTGAGTACGAAGAAGTCTATGGAGATGATGAATAGCTATGAAGAAAGTGCCAATGAGAAAGTGTATTGGTTGCGGTGAACAGAAGCCGAAAAAAGAATTAATTAGAGTTGTAAAAAACAAAGAAGATCAAGTGTTCGTTGACTTTACAGGAAAAGCCAATGGACGTGGGGCATATATTTGTCAGGATAAAAACTGTTTTGATTTGGCCCAAAAGAGAAATGCGTTTAATCGAGCATTAGAAACTAAAATTTCTGATGAAGTGTTTAACGCACTTAAAGAGAGGTTGAACGATAGTGAATAATGTGTTAACGCTTATAGGATTTGCACGTAAATCTGGTAATTTAATAATTGGTGAAACTCAATGTGAGTTGGGGGTAAAAACAAAGAAGATATCACTTCTAATAATTGCTTCGGATATGAATCATAAGACGGTTGAGAGGATGACCCAGTTGTGTAATAATGAAGGCGTTCCATATAAAGTAATGATGTCCAAAACGGAATTATCATCGGCAATTGGTAAGGAAAATGTTGGACTGTTCGGAATTTCAAATAAGAAATTTTCTAGAGCATTGATTGAAGCAATCGATGCGCTATAACACGGAGGTGAACCTATGTCAAAAATCCGAATACATGAGTTAGCAAAAGAACTTAACACATCGAGCAAGGAACTAGTGGACGTAGCTTCAAAATTGGGAATTGAAGCTAAAAGTCACATGAGTACTTTGGAAGATGCAGAGGTGTCAAAAATTAGGTCGAGATTTAATCCAAAACCTAGTTCGAGACCAAACAACAGTAATAATACGAATAACAATAGAAACACAGGTAGTAACAATACAAATAGAACATCTAATAGTAACAATAGTAACTACCAAAACAGAAGCAATGATAGCAGAAGCAATGATAATAGAAGAAGCAATTCTAATTATCAATCTAACAATAGAAATAATACAGGTTCTAACAATTCTGGTTCGTATAACAAAGAACGTTCGACAACAAGCTCTAATTCAAACTACAATAAAGACCGTTCTAGTTCTAATTACAACAAAGACCGTTCGAATAATTCAAACGGGACAAATAGTAATTACAGAAACAACACAAGTAGTAACACCAACAGCAGCAACAGTAATTACAAAAAAAATTACAACAATAGAGACAATAGTCAAAATTCAAATCGTTCAAGTGCTTCTGGTGATAGCAATTCAAGATCTTATAATAACAATCGTACGAGCAATTACAATAATAGAAATAACAGTACGGGGTCTAGTTCTACTAATACGAGAAGTAGCAATACGAGCACTGGCAATCGTTCGGAAGGACGTCCTAGTAACCCAAACTATAAGGGACGTAGCAATAACACTTCAGGTGGTTACAACCGTAGCAATAGCAGTTATAACAAAGATAAAGAGGGTGGAAACTCTAATTATCAAAATCGTGGTAAGAAGCCAGCACCGAAAAAGAAAATTGACTCTACTATCAGTGATATAATTGGTTCTGACATTCAAGAGAAGACACCAAAGCGCAAAAAAGGTAAAAAAGACAAAATTGTTATGACTTTTGATACTGATAAATTAGCAACAAAAGCAAAGAAAAACATTAAACTTAAAAAAGAAGAACTTGCTGCGCCTTCACAAGGAAGACGTGAGTTTGACTTTGGGAAAAAGACTAAACAAAAAAGAAACAAATATCAAAAGCAACAAGAAAGAGAAAAACTAGAAAAATTAGAAGAAAAATTACAAAAAGAGGTCATCTTTGTTCCAGAAGAAATGACTGTAGGTGATTTAGCAGATTTAATTAATAAACCATCAACAGAAGTTATTATGAAATTGATGAGCTTAGGTGTGATGGCAACAATTAATCAAGATATTGATTATGATTCTGCTGCTCTTGTAGCTGCTGAATACAACATTACATTGGAACAAGAAGAACCAGAAGAAAAACTTGAAGAAACTTATGAACTTGATTTTGAAGATGATCCAAAATCATTATTAAAACGTGCACCAGTGGTTACTGTTATGGGTCATGTTGACCATGGTAAAACGTCACTCTTAGATGCCATTAGAAATACAGGTATTGCAGATGGAGAAGCTGGCGGTATTACGCAACACATAGGGGCTTCTGAAATTAATTATAACGGTGAAAAACTTGTTTTCTTAGATACACCAGGCCATGAGGCTTTTACATCTTTAAGAGCAAGAGGGGCACAAATTACAGATATAGCAATCTTAGTCGTTGCGGCTGATGATGGTGTTATGCCTCAAACAATTGAAGCAATCAATCATAGTAAAGCAGCGGGTGTACCTATTATTGTTGCAATTAATAAGATTGATAAACCGAATGCCAATCCAGAACGTGTTAAACAAGAATTAACAGAATATGGTATTGTCATAGAAGAATGGGGCGGAGATGTTATAGCCGTACCTGTATCTGCTAAAAAAGGTGAAGGTCTTGAAACTTTACTTGAAATGGTTCTCTTACAAGCTGAAGTCTTAGAACTTAAAGCTAACCCTAATCGTTTAGGAATTGGGACAGTTATAGAAGCTAAGGTCGTTAAAGGTAGAGGTAGTGTAGCGACAATTATCCTTGAAAAAGGTCAAATGTCTATTGGTGATCCAGTTGTTGCAGGAACCGCATTTGGTAAAGTTAAAGCACTTTATAATCATAAGAATAAAAAAGTGAAAAAAATCGGTCCATCTACTTCAGTGGAAATTGATGGTTTATCTGAAATTCCACAAGCAGGTGAAAAAATATATGTAACGCCAGATGAAAAAATGGCAAGAGAAATTGCAGAACAAAATGCAATGCACCTTAGAGAAAAATCGCTTAATAAAAATTCAGGTGTTACACTTGAAGACTTATTTAACCGTATTCAAGAAGGTGAAATTAAAGACCTTAATATTATCATTAAAGCAGATGTACACGGTTCAATTGAAGCGATTAAGCAATCTCTTCTTAAACTGTCTAATGACGAAGTTAGAGTTAACATTATTCACTCTAACGTAGGTGCAATTTCAGAGACAGACGTGACACTTGCTTCAGCTTCTAAAGCCATTATTATTGGCTTTAATGTAAGACCAAGTAACAATGTTCAATCACTTGCTGAAGAAGAAAGTGTTGATATTAGAACTTACCGTATCATTTACGATGCTATCAATGATGTTGAAGCAGCGATGACAGGGATGCTTGATCCGACATTTAAAGAAGTTGTTCTTGGTAAGATACAAGTTAGAGAAACATTCAAAGTACCGGGTGCAGGTATGATTGCGGGTGGCTATGTCTTAAATGGTAAAGTGGTACGTAATGCTCAAGTGAGATTAATCCGTGATGGTATTGTCATTTATGAAGGTAAAATTGCATCACTTAGACGTTTTAAAGATGATGTTAAAGAAGTGGCAACTGGGTATGAATGTGGTATAGGTCTTGAAAACTACAATGATCTTCAAGAAAACGATGAAATTGAAGCATTCGAAATGGTTGAAGTTGCAAGAACTAAAAAATAGACAAAACGTATTAGAAAATAGAAAGAAGGTGTATTGATGCCTAAACCAAGAAATAGAAGAATTTCTGAGGAAATCAAAAAAATAATTGGTAATATCTTATTGTTTGAAATAAAAGATCCTCGTATTTCACGACTTGCTTCTGTGACTTACGTAGAAGTAACCAATGATTTGAGATATGCATACGTGTATATAAGTTGTTTTGATCCTAATCATAACGTTGATTTAACCATTGATGGTCTCAACAGTGCGAAAGGCTTTGTGAGAAAAGAAATTGGAAAGGCGCTTCAACTAAGATATACACCAGAACCTATTTTTAAAGTTGATAATTCTATAGAACATGGGATGCATATCAATGATATAATTGGTTCGCTCCATATAAATGAAGAAGCTGAAAAAGCTGAAAATAATGAAGATTTACCCAATACTGACGGTGACGAAGAAAGTGATGAGGTATAAAATGAAAGAACAATTGGAACTATTAAAACAGGTTTTATTAGATCCAACTATCAAAAATGTTCTGATTTTACCTCATATGTCTCCAGATGGTGATACCATTGGTTCAACCATTGGTTTTGAATATTTAGTAGGTCAATTTGGTAAAGAGGGGTATATCGTCTTAGATGACGATATACCTTCTAATTTATCATTTTTAAAAAGACTTGATCGCATTTATTCATCTGAATCGGTTAAATCAGTTGAATTTGATCTAGTGGTTGCAGTAGACTGTGGAGAGCCAAAACTTTATAGTGATAGACAATCACTTGTGAAAGATGACTTGCCACTGGTTGTTATAGACCATCACATGACCAATGATTGCTATGGACAGATTAATATTGTAGATGACGCCTATTCATCAACGGGTGAATTAATCTACTTTTTATATGACTATTTTGCTAAAGACTTGATTACAGATGTGGCAGAGGCTTTATTTACAGCCATTGTTACAGATACAGGTGGATTCAGATATTCTAATACAAGAGCTTATACATTTGAAGTAGCGGCAATACTACGTGCTTATCCTTTTGATTTTAATCGTCTCAATGTTGCTATTTTTCAAAATAAGCCGATTGAAAAACTCAAGTTACTGAACCGTATTTTTGAAACTTTAACACTTTATTGTGATAATACGTGTGCGGTAGTTAAATTATCACAGGCACTTAAAGATGAACTCGCTTATTCCGAATATGATACGGATGGTGTTGTAGAATATGTGAGAGATATTAAAGGCATTGAAATCGTTATTTTCATCAAGGTTTCAGATCAGGGCGAAAATAAAGTCTCCATGCGGAGTAAAAATGACTTTGATGTATCAAAGATTGCCTTACAGTTTAAAGGCGGAGGTCATAAAAAAGCCGCAGGCTTTAAAAGCGACCTTCCACAAGATATCCTTGAGACTGAGATAATCAATAAAGTGAAAGAGGCCCTATATGCCAATTAATGGACTGCTCATCATCAACAAGCCTACAGAGATGACTTCACACGATGTCGTCGCAATACTGAGGCGTAAACTCAATACTAAAAAAATTGGACATACAGGTACACTGGATCCTATGGCAACGGGCGTTTTACCTATTTGTATTGGTAGAGCTACTAAACTTGTCGACTACCTTGTTGAAAAGAACAAGACCTATCGCTGTGAATTTGTTTTGGGTAAGGCAACTGATACTCAAGACATTTGGGGCAGTGTTACAGAAGAATGTGACGTGCCTGTTTTGACTGAAGAAAACATCCTTTCTACCATTAAGTCATTTGAAGGGCATAGTCAACAAATTCCACCCATGTACAGTGCGATTAAAGTAAATGGTCAAAAACTGGTTGACCTCGCAAGAAAAGGGATAGAAATAGAAAGACAACCAAGACCCATTGTGATTCATGAGATCAAAGACATTGTTATTCAAGATAGACATATTAGTATGACGGTTTCATGTTCTAAAGGAACCTATATTAGAACCTTGTGCTATGATATTTCTCGAGCACTAGGAACAGTAGGCTGTATGACTGCACTTGAGAGGACGCTGGTAAGTCCTTATACAATCCAAGAAGCTGTTTCTTTAGAAGAAATTTCTATTGATAATATTGAAAAGTGGTTAAGACCGATGGATGAAGCCATGGCAAGGTATCCAAGTCTCTACGTCAAAGCGGATTCCGCTCTTTTAAAAAAAATAGAGAATGGTTGGAAACTCGATTATCAAAAATTGGCAAATCAAATTTTAGAAGATTCCGAAGAAGTCTTCTATAGAATTTATGTCAATGATATTTTTTATGGCATTGGTGAAAAAAGTGATGACAAGATACTCATGAAAAAAAGATTAAAAATATAGGTGACAAGATGAAAATTTTTTTTGAAATTGAAGAAATTGATGAAAGTGTCAAGCCAAGTGCTGTTGCACTTGGTACTTTTGATGGTTTACACATAGGACATGTTGAAGTGCTGAACCATCTTAAAAAGGTAGCAAAAGATAAAGGGCTAAAAACGTTTGTATACACATTCTCTAATCATCCTCGAGAAATTTTAACACCCAATAATGTGCCGCCTAAAATTATGGATGTAGATGAAAAAGTGCAAATTTTCACAAGGTTAGATATTGATTATCTAGCGCTTGTAAAATTTGATCAAGTTCAGTTATCAACTGAACCAGAAGATTTTATCGAGAAAATCCTCATAGGAAAATTAAAGATGAAGCATTTAACTGTTGGCTATGATTATCGTTTTGGTAAAAAGGCCAGAGGTGATGTCGAAATGCTCAAAGCTTATGCTGATAAATATGGTTATACCTATGAAATCATTGAGCCTATTAAAATGGCAGACGTAAGGGTTTCATCTACCTTAATTAGAGAATTGCTGAGTCAAGGAAATATTGAAAAAGCAAATTTCTACTTGGGGAGAGAGCACTTTGTTAAGGGCACTGTGGTAAAAGGTAAGGGATTAGGAAAGCAGCTTAACTTTGCAACCGCTAATTTGAGAATTAAGGACAATATTTCTACCATCAAATCAGGCGTTTATATCACTAAAACCATTTGGAAAAACGAAGTTTATCGAAGTGTAACAAATGTAGGTGCTAACCCTACGTTTAATGAGGTAGGGATTCGATTAGAAACCCATATAGTGGGGATTGATCAACCTCTTTATGGTGAAGAAATAGAAGTTCACTTCCTAAAACACATCAGAGATGAGCTGAAATTTGATAGTGTTGAAGACTTGCAGCTTGCAATGAAAAGTGATTACCAAATTATGATGGATTATTTTGATGTGCAAGGCAATGATTCTTTACAAATAGATTAAGAGATGTTATACTTTAAAAGTTACTGACCAACTGCTTTGTTTTTCGTTTCTCCGACGATTACACAGCGTTTGGCGAATATAAATAATGATATGGAGGAAAAGTCAAATGACTAAACAACAAAAACAAGAAATTATTGAAAAATTCAAAACACATCCAACAGATACTGGTTCATCAGAAGTTCAAATTGCTGTATTAACTTACAGAATTAATGAATTAAATGAACATTTAAAAACACACAAAAAAGATCACCATTCAAGAAGAGGTCTTTTAAAAATGGTTGGTAAAAGAAGAAGCTTATTAGGCTACTTAAGAGATAACGATCTTGAAAAATACAGAGCTTTAATTGCTGAACTTGGTTTAAGAAAATAGTCAATAATAAAGACAGGCAATGCCTGTCTTTTTCTTTGAATAGAAAACCTTTCTATTTTCATCAATATTTAGTATAATAAGTATTAGGGGTATAAAACACCCCATAAAAATATTATCGTTGAATTTATCTTAACATCCTACTTATTTGAAGTGAGTACTTAAACATTCACAAGTGTTGATAAGTGCTGATTTGAAATAAGTAGGATAAATTCAAACCGGTAATGTCATATTATTTAGGAGGCATTATGAACAGTGATTTTCAAAGAAACATGAAAACTTTTGAAACAGAAATCGCAGGCAGACCCTTTAAAGTAGAAGTGGGTAGAGTAGCTAATTTGGCAAATGGTTCTGCGCTTATTTCTTATGGTGAAACAGTGGTACTTATGACAGCTGTTGCATCTAGAAAACCAAGATTAGGAATTGACTTCTTTCCACTTAGTGTTGAGTTTGAAGAAAAATTATATTCAGTAGGTAAAATCCCAGGTGGATTTTTAAAAAGAGAAGGACGTCCATCAGAAAAAGCTGTTTTAACAGCAAGAATGATTGATAGACCGATTCGTCCTCTTTTCCCAGATGGCATGAAAAATGATGTTCAAGTGACAGCAACTGTCATGTCAGTTGATCAAGATTGTACACCTGATACAGTGGCAATGAATGGTGCTTCAATTGCACTTGGTATTTCAGATATTCCTTTTGATGGCCCAACAGCTGCAGTTATTGTAGGCTATATTGATGGTGAATATGTAATTAATCCAACAGTTGAGCAAACTGAAAAATCAGAACTTCACTTAGTTGTTTCTGGTACAAAAGAAGCCGTTGTTATGGTTGAAGCGGGTGCTAACATATTATCAGAAGAAGTTGTTTTAGGCGCAATTATGCATGGTCATGAAACCATCAAAGAAATTTGTGCTTTCATCGAAGGAATTGCAGCTGAAATAGGCAAACCTAAATTTGAAATTCAACTTCCAGAAATTGATGCTGACTTTGATCAAGCTGTATATGATTTCTTAGCTGAAAAAATGAATGAAGTGGTAAGAATTCCAGAAAAACATCATCGTAATGAAGCACTTGATATTTTAAAAGACGAAATGATGGTTCACTTCTTAGAAGACCATCCAGATGATGCAGAATATTTAAAAGATAAATTTAAATCTGTTGAAAAGAAAATTGTAAGACGTATGATTAGTGAAGAAGGCGTTAGACCAGATGGTAGAACAATTACTGAAATTCGTCCTATTTCTTGTGAAATTGATGTTTTACCAAGAACACATGGTTCAGGTCTTTTCACAAGAGGGTTAACACAAGCATTATCAATTACAACACTTGGTGCGCTTGGTGAATCTCAACGTATTGATGGTTTAGGTCTTGAAGATTCTAAACGTTATATGCACCATTATAATTTCCCACCATTCTCAGTAGGAGAAACAGGTATGAATAGAACTAACCGCCGTGCGATTGGTCATGGTGCCTTAGGAGAAAGAGCACTTTTACCAGTTATTCCTTCTGAATCAGATTTTCCATATACTATCCGTGTTGTATCAGAAGTTGTGACTTGTAATGGTTCAAGTTCACAAGCATCAATTTGCGGTAGTACATTATCTCTTTTAGATGCGGGTGTACCAATTAAAGATTCAGTTGCAGGGATTGCAATGGGATTAATTCAAGAAAATGATAAAATTTCAATCTTAACTGATATTCAAGGGATGGAAGATGCCCTAGGCGATATGGACTTTAAAGTGGCAGGAACTAAAGATGGTATTACTGCACTTCAAATGGATATTAAAGTAGATGGTTTAGATCGTGCCTTATTAGAAAAAGCACTTGAACAAGCAAGAGTAGGTAGACTTCATATTTTAGGTAAAATGAATGACTTAATCAATGCACCTAAAGCAGAATTATCACCTTATGCACCTAGAGTTTTCTCTCTTAAGATTAATCCAGATAAAATTAGAGACGTGATTGGACCTGGTGGAAAAGTGATTACACGTATTACTTCTGAATTTAATGTTAAAATTGACATTGAAGATGATGGTTCAGTATTAATTACTGCAAATGATGGTATTGGCGGCGAAAAGGCACTTGAAGAAGTTAAAGCCATTACATCTGATCCTGAAGTAGGTCAAGTCTTTACTGGTAAAGTAACACGTATCCTCAAATTCGGTGCTTTTATAGATTTAGGACATGGAAAAGAAGGTTTATGCCATATTTCAAAACTAGATACTAAACGCGTTGGTAAAGTGGAAGATGTCGTTAATATTGGTGATGAAGTGGTTGTTAAAATCATTGAAATTGATGACCAAGGTAGAATTAACCTTTCTAGAAAAGCGATGTTAGGTGAAGACAATTAATAAACTCACAAAGGGGATTCTCTTTGTAGGTCAATAAAAACGAGTTAATAACCTAAAAGATAATACTTGCTACTCGCGAGTATTATCTTTCTTATGTTATAATACTATTAGAATATTTAGATGAGGTGACGATTGCATAAAAAGCATATCCTATCAAATCAGCTTCCCATTGTCTATCAAGAAATGGCTGGCTATCAAAGTGTAAGTGTTGGTATATGGATCAAAGTAGGTTCTATTAATGAAACGGCACACAATAACGGTATTTCTCACTTTATAGAACACATGTTATTTAAAGGAACAGAAAAAAGAGATGCCAAGCAAATCGCATATGATATTGATCGCTTTGGTGGTGAAATCAACGCATTTACTACGAGAGAATGTATTTGTGTCTATGCAAAGGTACTCTCTAAAGACTTAAAAGACATGCTCGAAGTGCTTTCAGATATGGTTTTGCATTCAAGGTTTGACGCTAGCATAATGTCTGTTGAAAAGGGCATTGTGATGGATGAAATAAGTATGTATGAAGACTCACCAGAAGATTTAGTAGATGATTTATCGATGCAAGTTGCCTTTTCAAAACATGCGCTCTCCTTGCCTGTTCTAGGTTTAAAAGAGACCGTTTCTAAGCTGACGCAAAAACAAGTGATTGACTATTATCATCAATATTTTGTACCGGAGAACATGTTGGTTTCTGTTGCAGGCCATTTTGATGAAAATCAATTGTTTGAGTGGAGTGAAACGTTTTTTAATTTTCCGCAGAGGCAACACTCTTTAAAGCCAAAAGAAATAGACCAGCCTAAGCACTGTTATGAGGCAGCTCATTTGTATAAAGACAACGAGCAAATTCAAGTTTCAATAGATTTTAAGGGCCTTCCATACCATGATGATCATGATTATGATTTAATGTTATTTGCGAGTCTTTTAGGAGGTACTAATAGTTCGAGACTTTTTCAATCTTTACGTGAAGAAAAAGGTCTTGTCTATGCTATTGATACTTCGGCTGTTTTTTATGAGACATTGGGAACCCTAAATATCAGTTTTGGTGTTAGCAAAGAAAATATGGAATCTGCAATAGAAACGCTTGCAAAAGAACTTAGAAAGTTAGTGATAAGCGGTGTCTCAGAAGAGGAATTTAAGGCGGCGAAGTCACATTTAAAAGGCAGTACCATTTTATCTTTAGAAGCGACAGATGACTATATGGATTTTATTGGTCATGTTGAACTGTTTGGACAAAAAGAGAAAGACATTGAAGCTATTATTGAAAAAATTGATCACTTAAATCTAGATGATTGCAGGTCAATGATTCATAAAACCATTAAAAGTCAACAATTTTCAATGGCAATTGTTGGTGATATAGATGAAAAATCAACAAAAAAATACTATCAAAAAATGAAAATGATATTGGATGAAAATAGATAAGCGGAGGCAGGCATGAATATTAAAATTGTAAATCAATCAGATAATCCATTACCTGAATATAAGACAATCGGTTCTTCTGGGATGGATTTACGCTCTAATAATGAAGAAACAATAGTGATAGAGCCTCTCAAAAGAGCACTTGTTCCAACTGGACTCTTTGTGGAGATTCCTTTAGGCTATGAAGGTCAAGTGAGAGCAAGAAGTGGTTTAGCGATTAAAAATGGGATCACTTTAGTTAACTGTGTAGGGACAATTGATAGTGACTACAGAGGAGAACTTAAGGTTCCTGTTATTAATTTAGGTGATGTACCTTTTGAAGTTAAAAAAGGAGACCGCATTGCTCAGCTAATTATAAGTAAATATGAGACAGTATCGTGGAGTCAAGTGTCATCGTTAGAAGAATCAGAACGCGGTGAAGGTGGATTTGGTTCAACAGGCGTATAAGGAGTAGGTATGTCTATTATTGTACAAAAGTATGGTGGAACTTCAGTTTCATCAGAAAGAGGAAGACAGATTATTGCACAAAATGCAATTAAATTAATGCAAGCCAATAAAAAAGTAGTGATTGTCGTTTCTGCTATGGGTAGAAAAGGTGAACCTTATGCGACAGATACCTTAATGGCACTTTATAATGATATTTATACTGAAAAGACTTCCGAAGATTTGGACTTGCTTTTAAGTTGTGGTGAAACGATTTCTGCAGCACTGATTGCCAATACCATTAGAAAATATGGCTTAAAAGCCAAAGCTTTAATGGGCTTTCAAGCAGGAATTACAACCAATAATCAATATGGAAATGCCAATGTTAAACATGTGGATACAAGCCGCATAAGTGCTCTTATTGATGAGGGCTATGTGACGATTGTAACGGGTTTTCAGGGGATTTCGGAAGATAACAATATTACAACTTTAGGTCGTGGCGGATCAGATACGACAGCAGCCCTATTAGGTGAAGCACTTGATGCAGAACAAATTGAAATTTATACAGATGTAGACGGAGTTATGACAGCAGATCCAAGATTGTGCGATCAAGCAAAAGTATTGCCAGAAATAAGTTTTGAAGAATTACACCAAATGGCACTTGATGGTGCCAAGGTTGTTCATCCAAGAGCTGTAGCGGTAGCACGCAGAGCTAATAAGCCCTTGCTTGTTAAAAATACATTTTCTGAATCCTATGGGACAAAAATTGTTTCTGAATGGGAAGCCAAAAATAATAAGCTTGTAACTGCTGTCACAAGCAAGTCAGACATCTTACAAGTTAAACTTAATCTATCAAATGCAGATGACCGTTTTGGAGATATCTTAAAACTCATGGAAGCATCAGGCATTTCAATTGATATGATTAATTTTTTAGAAAATGAAAAAATATTTACGATTGAATCAACGCATGAGGTTCAACTTCAAGGTTTACTAAAGGAAGTTGGCTTAACGGCAAGTCTTCAAAATAAATGTGCTAAAGTGACTATTGTTGGTCACGGTATTCATGGTGTACCCGGTGTCATGAAGACAATGGTACTCTCTCTTACAAAGGCAGGCGTTAATATTTTGCAGACTTCTGATTCACACACGACTATTTCGTGTCTTATTAAGGAAACAGATTTAATTGATGCGATTAAAGCGTTGCATGATACTTTTGAATTGAGTTAATCATTATTTAGGATTGGAGAGGTGATTCTTTGGCCAATACAACGAACAAATCAACACCCAAAAAGAATACAACAGCTGCAAAGTCTACTCGGAGTACAACTGCGAAAAAAACAGCAACTGCACCTAAAAAACCACCTCAGAAACGTAAGAAGAGAATGACTAAAGCTGAAAAAGAAGCACTGATGAAGAAACAAAAGATTTATTATGAAATTAAGATGCTGGCACTTGTTGCTTTTACTATTTTTACCTTGATGACCTTATTTACTAATGTAACAGGTATTGTTGGGGTTTTCTTTAAGGAACTTTATTTAGGACTCTTTTCTTTCATGGGTTTTTTATTACCATTTTTTATTTTTGGGTATTTCTTTATTAACCTTAACCCTAACTTTGAAACAGCAAGGAAACGTATTAATATAGCGCTTACTCTTTTCTTAGTAACAGGGACATTGATTTCTACCTTACTGGCCTACAGCGGGGTTGGTGTGGAAAAATTAGCACTTAGAACCCCTTTATTGACCATGGATGCACTTAAAATGTCCTATGCAGGTGGAAGTCAAATCTTAGATGGTGGTCAAACCGGTGGTATTATCGGTGACTTGTTGACGGCTGGCTTGCTTAAGACAATTGGTATTAAGGGGACTTATTTATTGATTATTGTCATGGGACTTGTTGGTTTTATAATATGGACTCAGATGTCTCTTCAAGATATTTATGAAGAAAAGCGTCAGAAAGTATTAGCCAAGAAACAAGAACGTGATAAAATGCGTGAAATGATGACCGAAGAGCTTACAGAAGAGGAAAAAAAGGCACCAAGAAAGGGCGTTTTACCAGAAGAAGACTCCCCAGAATTTCTTGAAAAATTAGATGCTTATAAACAAGCGACCAGACGTAAAAATATAAAGGATTATGACTATGATTCTTATGAATCAGATATGTTAGAGAAAAAAGAACATCCGAGAGTTGTGTCAGAAGTTGAGGCTGTTCTTAATCCCAACAGCACAGAGCAGGCTTATCATCAGTCGACGCCTAAGCAAGCAAAAGCTGTTGAAAGTACGAAAGAAGTGGCTGATGATTCTACTCAAGAATCATCAATTCTAAAGGAAGAGTCATCAACACCTCCTTTGGCACCGTCACAAGTGGCGCATAAAGAAGGAACTTCTAAGGCAATAGACAAGGAATCGACTCCTTCTCAAGAAAAACCACAGAAAATAAAAGATTCTGATATTGATCCACAAACTAAACAGGCTGTTAACGATGAAATAAGACAACAATCTGAAAAGAAAATAGACCATTACCAATTACCACCACTTTCGATACTTCAATCGCCTAAAGCAGCAGTTCAATCGGGCGATCAATCAGAGTATATGGAAAAGGCTAAGCTTTTAGAAGAAACGCTTAATAACTTTAATGTCGATGCTAAAGTCGTTTCTGTTAAACGTGGTCCTTCAATTACAATGTATGAAGTGCAGTTAAGTCCGGGGATTAAAGTAAGTAAGGTAGTTGGACTTAGTGAAGATATTGCACTTAATCTGGCAACGAGTAATGTCAGAATAGCACCTATTCCAGGTAAAGCGGCTATAGGTATAGAAGTGCCTAATAAGTCAACGTCAATGGTGACTATCCGTGAGGTTATAGATTCTAAAACGTTTAGAGAACAAAAGTCCAAGTTGGCAATCGGCTTAGGAAAAGATATCAGTGGCAATCCTATTATTGGCGATTTAGCGACGATGCCCCATTTATTAATAGCAGGTGCAACAGGGAGTGGGAAATCGGTATGTGTCAATACGATTATCTCAAGTATTTTATTTCACTCTACACCAGACGAAGTGAAGTTCTTAATGATTGACCCTAAAGTTGTTGAATTAAGTAATTATAATGGTATTCCCCATCTTATTTTACCCGTTGTTACAGACCCTAAGAAGGCATCAATTGCTCTTAACTGGGCAGTTAATGAAATGACGAGACGTTATAAGTTATTTGCAGAAACAAGCGTTAGAGATATGAAGGGGTACAATAGAAAGAACAAAACGATTAATGATGGGAAAGCCGATGGCGAAAAATTAGAAGAAATTTTACCTCAGATTGTTATTATTATAGATGAACTAGCAGACTTAATGATGGTTGCTCCTAATCAAGTTGAAGATGCCATATGTCGTTTAGCACAGATGGCAAGGGCGGCAGGTATCCATCTTATAGTAGCAACTCAAAGACCGTCTGTAGATGTTATTACAGGCCTAATTAAGGCTAATATACCGTCGAGAATTGCCTTTTCAGTTTCATCATCAGTCGATTCGCGAACCATTATTGATATGGGGGGAGCTGAAAAATTACTGGGTAAAGGGGATATGCTTTATTATCCTGTAGGTGCGCCTAAACCGAGGAGAGCACAAGGTGCTTTTATGTCTGATGAAGAAGTTGAAAACGTTGTTGAATATATTAAATCACAGACAGAAGAAGTCCACTATAATGAAACTATTTTAGAAGAGGTTCCAAGTGCAGACAACCATTTTGATGACGCAGATGAATATTTAGAAGATGCGATTAAGCTAGCACTTGAAACGGGTCATGCATCTGCATCAATGATGCAAAGAAAATTCAGAGTTGGATATAATAGAGCAGCTAGACTTATTGATGCAATGGAAGAAAGAGGCCTTGTAGGTCCTTCACGAGGCAGTAAGCCAAGAGAAGTCTTAATGACACTTCAAGAATTTGAAATGCAATTTAATAACGATCAAACAACAGTTGATGAAGAAATCCCATCAGAAGAATCAGCACCTATAACAGGTGGAGATGATTTTGACACAAGTGTCAATCATCAACCAGTTGATGAAGGTGAACAAATGGCTATAAAAGAATTGCCACTTGAAAATGAAAATACAAGACAGGAATGAGGAAGTAATGAAGCGTATTTATATTGAAACCCTAGGTTGCTCAAAAAATCAAGTTGATAGTGAGCAAATGTTAGGTATGTTAGATGATTATTATGAATTGAGTGAAACGGCGGAAGAAGCAGATGTCGTTGTTGTCAATACCTGTTCATTTATCAATGATGCTAAAGAAGAATCTATTCAAGTGATTTTAGGGTTTGTAGACCTTAAAAATCAAGGTGTAATTGAAAAACTTTTGGTAACAGGATGTTTATCACAAAGATATCCAGATGAATTGCTAAAAGAAATACCTGAAATTGATGCTTTAATTGGAACCAGTGCTTTTCATAAAATCGTAGAAGTGATTGATTCTCTTTATAAAGGTAGTAAAACACAGGTATTTATGGAAAGCATTGATTTAGTGATGCCAGAAGATATTCCACGCGTTTTAACAACAGAGAGTTATACGGCCTTTATTAAAATTTCTGAAGGCTGTGATAACAGCTGTACCTACTGTATTATTCCCAAACTAAGAGGTAAATACAGATCGAGAAAAATGGAAGATATCCTTGATGAAATGTCAGATTTAGCAGCCCTAGGCGTCAAAGAGTTTATTATTATTGCTCAAGATACTTCGCGATATGGATTAGATTTGTATGGGAAGCCAATGTTGCCTGAATTGTTAACACAAATGGACAAAATTGAAGGTGTTCACTGGATTCGTGTTCAATATTCTTATCCTGATATTCTTGATGATGATATGTTAGATGGGTTCTTTAAAAATGAGAAAGTCGTTAATTATTTTGATATTCCAATTCAGCATGCAAGTGATAAAATATTAAAACTGATGAACCGTAAAACATCTAAAGAGGACATTCTGAGGATTGTTGATAAAATAAGAAGTCGAGATGCAGAAGCTGTGATTAGAACAACTGTTATTGTTGGTTTTCCAGGTGAAACAGAAGAAGATTTCCAAGAGTTAATTGATTTGGCGAAAAGGGTTAAGTTTGATCGCTTGGGTGCATTTGCCTATTCAAATGAAGAAGATACAGCAGCTTATAATCTTCCTCATCATCTTGAAGAGGAAGTGAAAGAAGAACGTAAAAATCGCTTAATGGCAACCCAAATGGGAATCTCTGAAACAATTAACGCTGAAAAAATAGGTAAAACTTATGAAGTTGTGATTGAAGAAGTAGCTGAAACGGGTAAAATATTAGTAGGAAGGACAGCTTATGATGCCCCTGAAATTGATGGGGTTGTCTATGTGCATACTACTGAGGAAATTCCAGCAGGAACGTTTATTAAAGTCAAGGTAACAGATGCATTAGAATACGACTTAATAGGAGTGATTGATAATGAATATAGCAAATAAACTGACGGTTCTTAGAATGATTATGGTCCCCTTTTTTATGTATTTTCTTTTAGCAGGAAATGAGTGGATTGCCCTTATTCTTTTCGTGGTTGCTTCATTTACGGATTTTTTAGATGGTCATCTTGCTCGTAGTAGAAACTTGATTACTAATTTCGGCAAGTTTATGGATCCTTTAGCGGATAAATTGCTAGTGACAGCAGCGCTCATTGGATTTGTTCAACTTGGTAGATTAAGTGCTTGGGTGGTTCTTATTATCGTTTCTAGGGAATTTATCGTAAGTATATTTAGAGCTATTGCAGCTTCATCAGGCGTTGTTATTGCTGCAAGTTGGTGGGGAAAAAGCAAGACCATTAGTCAAATGATTATGATTATTGTGATGCTTTTAAACAATTATCCATTTAGTTTAATAGGAATACCTATGGATACTATCCTCATTGTGATTGCGACACTTTTAACAATCATTTCTGGTGTTGATTACATTGTCAAAAACAAACAAGTTTTGGAATAAGTATAAATAGGTTGACGTAATATTATTATGTCAACCTATTTTGATGTTATATGAATCTTAGACAAAGATAAAGGAGGTAGTAATTATGATTGCAGGCATTTTGTCAGTTGGTACAGAACTATTAATGGGACAAACGGTGAATACGAATGCCACTTTTTTAAGTGAACAACTCAATGATTTAGGAATTAGTGTATATTATCATTTAACTGTAGGTGATAATCCAGAGCGCATGAAAGAAGGTTTTAATTATTTACTTGATAGATGTGATTTTGTGTTTACAACGGGGGGCTTAGGGCCCACTCAAGATGATATTACTAAAGAAATAGTGGCAGAGGCACTAGGACTTGAAATGGTATTTGATCAACACAGCATGACATGTATTGAGGAACGGTTTAAACTATACAATCGCGTGATGGTTGAAAGCAATAAGAGACAGGCTTATTTTCCAGAAGGTGCAGAAATCCTAGATAATGAAGAAGGAACAGCACCAGCTTGTATTATTCATCTCGAATCTGATAAAAAGGTTTTTATTTTACCTGGACCTCCTAGAGAAATGAAGTATATATTTAATACTTATATGTATGGTCAGTTAAAAGAATTGAGTCAGGTCAATATGTACTCTAATTATTTGAGTGTTTACGATTTAGGTGAATCTCATACAGAGGCACGTTTGATTGATTTAATAGAGGCACAGTCTGATCCAACGATTGCCACTTATGCAGGTGATGGAAAAGTGCTCGTTCGTGTGACGAGTTTTGATTCAGATCAAGAACAGGCGGCTCAAAAAGTTAATCTTATGGTTAAAAAAATAGAAGAACGTATTGGCGACTACATTGTGTCTTATCAGGCAGAAGATATTAATGAAGCACTTGTCAAAATGATGATTGATAAGCAGGTTAGCATCTCATTGGCAGAATCTTGTACAGGTGGCATGATTGCAGAATCTCTTGTTAAAATTTCAGGGTCAAGTCAAATCTTAGAGAGAGGGATTGTCACTTATTCTAATGAAGCTAAAATGGATGAACTAGGCGTTAAAGCCTCAACGTTATCAGTTTATGGAGCGGTTAGTCATGAAACTTGCCTTGAAATGGTGAAAGGACTCCACGATAAAACACAAACGATGATTAGTGTCTCAGTCACAGGTATTGCAGGTCCAACAGGCGGAACAAAAGAAAAACCTGTAGGTTTAGTTTATATTGGGATAGGTGTGAATGATGATTTTTACACCATTGAAAAGCAGTTTTCTGGCAACCGATCTATGATTAGAAAAAGAACCATGCAAGCTGCTCTAAAACAGGTTTTTGACATTGTCAAAGAAATGTAAAAAATTGACATTTTCGCATTCTTGTGAAATACTATAATTGCCCTTGCAACATCAAGAAGTTATTGTTATAATGAAATAGAACAAACGTTCTACAAACGAAGGATGGTGGAAATATGAGCGAAAGACAAAAAGCATTAGATAGTGTTCTTGGACAGATAGAAAAACAATTTGGTAAAGGCTCCATTATGAAGTTAGGCGACGATGCGGCTAGGACTAACATTGAAAGTATTCCAACAGGTTCAATTGACTTAGATTTGGCCTTGGGGATAGGTGGTATTCCTAAAGGTAGAGTTGTTGAAATATATGGTCCTGAGTCTTCAGGTAAAACCACAGTGACTCTTCATATGATTGCTGAAGCGCAAAAAAAGGGTGGTGTTGCAGCATTTATAGATGCTGAACATGCTCTTGATCCCCAATATGCACATAATATTGGTGTGAATACAGATGAATTAATTGTTTCTCAACCAGACACTGGTGAACAAGCACTTGAAATTGTAGATGCACTTGTAAGAAGTGGTGCAATTGATTTAATCGTAGTCGATTCTGTAGCTGCCCTTGTACCTAAAGCTGAGATTACAGGCGAAATGGGTGATTCACACATGGGTTTACAAGCAAGATTGATGTCACAAGCACTTCGTAAATTAACCGGAATTATTAATAAATCAAAATGTACAGTTATTTTTATTAATCAGTTACGTATGAAGATTGGTGTTATGTTTGGAAACCCTGAAACAACAACAGGTGGTAATGCGCTTAAATTTTATGCGTCAGTTCGCTTAGATGTAAGACGTATTGATTCGCTGAAAAAAGATGGTGAAATAATTGGCAATAGAACACGTGTGAAAATTGTTAAAAATAAAGTAGCACCTCCTTTTAAAACCGCAGAATTTGATATCATGTATGGTAAAGGTATTTCTAAAGAAGGGAGTATCCTCGATGTAGCAGCGAATGCTGATATTATTAAGAAATCGGGTTCTTGGTACAGCTACAATGACAACAAAATTGGTCAAGGTAGAGAAAATGCTAAAGAATTCCTATTAACGAATCCAGAAGTGCGTGATGAAATAGAGGGTCTTATTCGTTTACACCATGGTTTAGATGGAGAGAAGGCAAATACACCTAAAGCAGCAGATAAAGCAGAAAAAGCAGAAAAAGAGGAAGAATAAGTACCGAAATTCTTGAGAAAATGAAACCTATTTTTATATAATATTTTCTAAGATATTGAACCCCCCCTGATTACGTCAAGGACACATCTTGACAGTTTATCTAAAAGCGGATAAAATTAATGTGTAGGTGTATATTAATAATATGCTTAATACTGATATAAAAGACCAGTTTTCTGGTCTTATCATTTACGTAAGGGGGTGAACGATATAAATATACCAATATATCTTACAGTGATTATTGGCATTGTTCTCTTATTTATCGGTTTGGGAATTGGCTACCTTCTTCGCAAAAGTACAGCTGAAAAGGCTATTTTAAGCGCTGAATTCAAAGCAAAAGAAATTGTTGCTGAAGCTACAAAAGAGGCTGAATCAGTTAAAAAAGAAAAAGTACTTGAAGCAAAAGAAGAAGTTCTTCAAATTCGTAAAGAAATCGATAAAGAAACAAAAGACCGACGACAAGAAATTCAAAAACTAGAGAGAAGAAATCTTCAAAAAGAAGAAATGCTTGATAAGAAAGCGTCTAACCTTGAAAATAAAGAGGAACGCCTTAGTAATAAGCTTAGAAGTGTTGAACAAAAGCAAGCGGATGTTCAAGAAATTTTTGATAAGCAATTACATGAATTAGAAAGAATCTCTGAACTCACAGTTGATGAAGCAAAAGCTCAATTGCTTGAAGATGTCGAAAAAGAAGTTCGACATGAGTCAGTATTATTGATTAAAGACGTTGAGTCAAAAGCAAAAGAAGAAGCCAATAAAAAAGCAAAAGACATTTTAGCTTATGCAATCCAAAAATGTGCTGCAGACTATGTAGCAGAAAGTACGGTTTCTCTGGTTAATTTACCTAACGATGAAATGAAAGGTAGAATTATAGGGAGAGAAGGAAGAAATATCCGTGCACTTGAGACGTTAACAGGTGTTGATTTAATCATTGATGACACACCAGAAGCTGTGATATTATCTTCATTTGATCCAATTAGAAGAGAAATTGCTAGAATGGCTCTTGAAAAATTAATTATTGATGGACGTATTCATCCAGCTCGTATTGAAGAAATGGTTGAAAAGTCTAAGAAAGAATTAGATCAGTTGATTAAAACTGAGGGTGAAAATGCAACCTTTGATATAGGTATTCATAATTTACATCCAGAAATTATTAAGTTAATTGGTCGATTAAAATTCAGAACAAGTTATGGACAGAATGTATTAAAACATTCTATTGAAGTATCACATTTAGCGGGGCTTATGGCATCTGAAATTGGTGCTGATGTAAAAATTGCTAAGCGTGCAGGGTTATTACATGATATAGGTAAAGCCGTAGATCATGATATGGAAGGAACACATATCGAATTAGGTATGCAAATCTTAAGAAAATATCGCGAGTCAAAAGCTGTTATACATGCAATGAGTACGCATCATGGGGACTATGAACCAGAAACAATAGAAGCTGTTTTAGTAACTGCTGCTGATGCTCTCTCAGCTGCAAGACCTGGTGCAAGAAGAGAAACATTGGATACGTATATTAAACGTTTGGAATCTTTAGAAAGTATAGCAAACGGTTATGATGGCGTAGATAAATCTTTCGCAATTCAAGCAGGTAGAGAAGTAAGAGTAGTTGTTATTCCTGAAAAGGTAAATGATGATGAAATGTTCTTACTCGCAAGAGACATAAGTAAAAAAATTGAAGCTGATTTAGATTACCCTGGACAAATCAAAGTACATGTTATTAGAGAGTCTAGAGTAACAGATTATGCGAAATAATTGATTAATAGAATTATGATGAAAACAAGAAGAATTCAGAAATGGATTCTTCTTTTTAATTTCCTCCAAAAGAGTTTTTGCAGGACGTAATAGATGAAAAATGGGTGATCATGGATAATTGTTTTAAGTGATGGACATAGGGTATATCATACATAATTAGAATAATCGGAGGGGACAATGATGGAAGTACTAAAAGTAGCAAATCGATCAAATCCAAATTCAGTAGCAGGTGCTTTAGCAGGTATATTTAAAGAGGTCAATACAGCTGAGATTCAAGCTATTGGAGCAGGTGCACTTAATCAATCAGTCAAAGCCATAGCCATTGCAAGAGGTTTTTTAGCCCCTAGTGGTATTGAGTTGACTTTCATACCAGCGTTTACTGAAGTTGAAATTAACGGTGAAGAAAGAACAGCTATACGATTGATCGTTCAAAAGAAAGTAATTGAGTAGTAAGGGGGATGTAATAATGGAAGTATTAAAAGTTTCTTCAAAATCAAATCCAAATTCTGTAGCAGGTGCTTTAGCAGGCGTTATTCGTGAACATGGAAGTGCAGAAATTCAAGCTGTTGGTGCCGGAGCCATTAACCAAGCTGTTAAAGCTATTGCAATAGCAAGAGGCTTCGTATCACCATCCGGTATTGATTTGGTATGTATTCCAGCCTTTGCTGATATTACAATTGATGGTGAAGAAAGAACGGCTATTAAATTAATTGTCCAGCCAAGATAAGGACAAGTTTTTAGCGAGATGGTTATTGTTTATATCATTTATGCCAAGGCTAAGATACAGATAGATAACGAAAAATTGAAACAGTTAAATATTTTAGTTCCATAAAACCATTAAAAAAGAGCTCTCTTTGGAGCTCTTTTATATGTCTATGCATTGAAATATATGATAGCTTGCGTTATAATGATAAAGAATATGAATATTTTTAATAAAAATGTTAAAAAAGTTTGTCTTTTTTATAATTGCGGAGGTTTTAATGCATAATTTATATCAAAATCCTTTAATTGATCGTTATTCAAGCAAAGAGATGTTAGCCATTTTTTCGCCACAAAAAAAGTTTTCAACTTGGCGAAGACTTTGGATTGCCCTTGCTGAGTCAGAAAAAGAGTTAGGGTTACCAATTACTGATGAACAAATCAATGAAATGAAAGCAAATGTTGATAATATTGACTTTGAACGTGCTGGAGAGTTCGAAGCTAAATTAAGACATGATGTCATGGCACATGTTCATACCTTTGGAGAGCAATGTCCTAAGGCTATGCCTATCATTCATTTAGGTGCAACAAGTGCCTATGTAGGTGATAATACGGATATTATTGTCTTAAGAGAAGGGTTACAACTTGTTAGAGATAAAATAGCTATTCTTATAGATAAATTGGCTTCTTTTGCTGAGGAGAATAAATCAGTGGCGACACTCGGTTTTACTCATTATCAGCCGGCGCAACTTACAACAGTTGGTAAACGTGCGACGCTATGGATGATGGATTTAGTGATGGATCTTGAAGATATTGAGTTCTTAATTGCTCAGTTAAAGTTAAGAGGCGTTAAAGGTACAACTGGAACGCAAGCGTCTTACTTAAAATTATTCAACGGCGATCATGAGAAAGTAAAAGATTTAGAAAAACGCGTAGCCCAAAAAATGGATTTTGAAGCATCAATGCCAGTGACCGGTCAAACCTATACACGTAAAATTGATGCAAAGGCACTTCAAGTTTTATCAGGGGTTGCTATGTCACTTCATAAAATGACAAATGATATTCGCCTACTTCAAAATTTGAAAGAAATTGAAGAACCTTTTGGCAAAAATCAAATTGGCTCATCTGCAATGGCCTATAAACGCAATCCCATGAGAAGTGAAAGAATTTCATCTCTCTCAAAATATGTTATGGCATTATCTCAAAGTCCCCAAATGGTGGCAGCAACTCAATGGTTTGAAAGAACATTAGATGATAGTGCAAATAAAAGACTTGCAGTAGCAGAAGGATTTTTAGCCATGGATGCTTGTTTAGATATTGCTAATAATGTCACAACAGGGATGGTTGTTTATCCTAAAGTCATTGAAAAACATATTCTTGAAGAATTACCGTTTATGGTGACTGAAAATATCATTATGGAAGCAGTTAAAAAGGGTGGAGACAGACAAGAACTTCATGAAGCAATCCGTGTTCATTCTATGGAAGCTGGCAAACAGGTAAAAGTAGAAGGTAAGCCTAATGACTTATTAGAACGTATTGAAAAGGATTCTTTATTTAATTTGTCTCACGAAGATATGTCAAAACTCCTTAATCCAAACGATTACATTGGAAGAAGTTCAGAACAAGTAGATGAATTTATTGCTGAATGGGTATCACCAATGAGAAAGAAATATAAGGATTGTCTTAATAGAGAAGTTGTTCTTAAAGTTTAGTTTAGACCGAAGTCTTAGAATAGCTTTGAATAACGTATCAGCAGCGGTTGGTTAACATAATTCGGTTATGTTAACCAACCGCTGCTTTTTTAATGTATAATAAATTATAGAAGAATAGGCATAAAATAAGACATATTAAAATCAAGAGCAGATAAACTTAACATTTTAATTCATTTAAAGTTTTTCTTGTTAAATATCTACAAATAGTATTATAAACCCTGTGTTAAAGTGATACTTATGTTATAATATCATCTGTGATATTAAATATGGACAGTTCGAAACCATCCTGTCCTAAAACAAAACTAGGAGGAAAAAATGAATAAAAATGTTAAGTTTATTGTAAAGGCAGGGATAATTGCTGCGCTTTACACCGTTTTGGTAGTTGCTTTTAGTGGTGTAAGTTTTGGTCCGATTCAGTTTAGGATTGCTGAGGCCTTAACTATTTTACCATTCTTTACACCTGCAGCTATTCCAGGCTTATTTGTAGGTTGCTTAATCTCAAATATTTTGGGTGGTGCGATTTTATGGGATGTTGTATTTGGAAGTCTTGCCTCGTTACTCGCGGCTTTTTTATCTTACAAGTTAAGAAAGTACGAGTGGCTAGTACCTGTTCCGCCAGTAATTGTTAATACTGTTGTTGTAGGTTATATTTTAAAGTATGCCTATGGTTATGAAGGAACTGTACTTACTCTTATGGCAGGTGTATTTTTGGGCGAAGTCATTCTTGCATATGGTGGTGGAATGATTCTCTTAAAAGCTTTAAAACCTGTTAGAAAATATATTGAAGACTAAATTTAAATGAGTAAGATTGGTTTACTTATTCATGAGTGATTTAATAAAAGCTGGTATTGATTTTATCAATATCAGCTTTTTTAATGCGTTCCTTTTAAATTTTATTCAAAATCAAAATCAAACTCATAATCCTGATATTAATCCAAATGTACTTAAATAATAGGTATATTGATATTATTTTGGGTAAATAGGTAGTAGTGAAAGGGTGGTGACATGGATAGAATTAAATGGGAAGATAAAAATAGGCAACATTATTTATATATTGATTTAAGTCATACTGATCGTACAGAACTTGTTAATATAATGAAAAATGCTAGCCAAGAAATTAATGAGAGCCATCTTGATGATATTATTGTGATAACAAATGTCAAAGATATTTCATTTGATAAAAGTGTTACCAAGGCTTTTGCAGAAGTCTCTAAAACCAATAAAGATCATATTGCATTATCGGCAATCTATGGTGCAGGTCCATGGGTAAAAGTTGCCATTGAAGCTGTTGGAAAAATGGTGGATCGAGACTTTTATGTTTTCAAAAGTGAAAATGACTTAAAAAGATGGTTAAATGAACAGTGAAAAAGTCTATAGATTAATCTATTTCAAAATAAAGTATGCTAATTTTAGCATACTTTTTATATTGAAATTGTTATTTTATCATTTATTATTGATGAAAAAGGTGATAATGACCGATACTTTAATAGTGAAGCAATATTCTAGGCCTTTTGATCTAATTTCTAAGCGTTTTTTAATGATATTAAAAGAATTATTACCTAGAAAAGTTTTTTATAAAGGGATATAATATTGGTAATCTCTTTAAGTAACTTAATAACATTCTACATAATAGGAGCATTCTACCATGTCAATCTATGAAGACTCACTCGTACAATTTAATCAGACCAAGCATAAGACAATTCCGCATAAATTAAATGACTGGGGAAAACTGCTATATTTTTTAATGGATTTTGGTAAATATACCCATCATCTTTCTAATAGGCGATTACCCTATATTCATTCTCAACACAGGGTCAAAATGTCTAACTATCTTTATGATATGATGACGATTGCAACGCTAGAGAACCTTATTGATCAGCTTGATGGTCTTATTATTAAACCGGGAGAAACGTTTTCCTTTTGGTATAGTGCAGGCAAACCTAATTCTGATTCCGATTTAATTGATTTTACGAATAAAAGACATCCAGTTAATGATGATTACCATATCCATGGTACTCATTATGTCCTTGCCTCAATATTATATTTTTCAGCGCTTCAAACAGAATTGACAATCGTAGAGCGGAAAGCTCTAGAGGTTGAGTTTGACTCTATTTTTTGCACTGCTATCAATATACTAGAAGGGGCAGATGTTGTGGTAAGATATCCTTTAGAAGATTTGAAAATAGAGAATACCTCGAACAAAGTTTATCAACTTAAACTGAGATTTGCAGCCAAAGAAATTATTTGTGAATGGCGTTCACTTGCCATGCCACAGTTTACCTATGATTTATATATTGAGAGACAAGATGTTTGCCGAAATGAGGATAAAGAATACTATAGACATAATGTCATTTATTGTCGTATCAATTCGATTAGGACAGAAGAAAGGAAAATTCAATATTTAATGGAAAATCACAAATTATTACTCTACAAACCTAAAAAGTTACAGCATATTGAGGTTGGACATGATTAAAAAGATAAGAATTTTTTTGAAAAGGTGCTTTTTAATCTGCTTATTAATGGGACTGGTAGGGTATTACGCTTATTTTTTAACAACAGATTCGCGATTTGAAAAAATGGGCAGAATTCATAATAGAGAGCTTTCAGAAGTGTCAGGGATTGTTAAAAGTCATATTAATCCTAACGTGATTTGGCTTCATAATGATAGTGGGCATAGTAGTCGAATATATGCTTTTTCCACGAAAGGGGACTATCTTAGAACATATGAGTTAGAAGGAATTCAATTAATTGATTTTGAAGATATAACAAGGATTGATTATCAAGATGAATCTTATTTACTGCTATGCGACTTAGGGGGAAACACTAAAATTGGTGCAAAATCTCCAGCACAGATGATTTTGATTAAAGAACCTAATATTACCGACTGTCAAAGTCAAACAGTGGAATTCCTCTCTGATTATACGCGTATTGATTTAAACTTTGATCATATTGATTTTAAACCCAATATTGAGGCAGCAGCATATAATAGCAAAGCTGAATCCGTCTATTTATTTACTAAAACACTTTTTACCAATGCCATTAATTCTAGTGTTTACAGTGTTGACTTATCCAAGATACTTAGACAAATGACGAGTAAAGAAGAGGAAAGTCATCAGACAACAGCAGGAGAAAATATAGAGGATAGCAGTCAACTTGCAGAAGGAGTTTTGGCAGAAAAAGAAAGAAGTATGATGTCTGACAACTATGATGAAACCCTCTCAAATGAACAACTACAGGATATCTATAAACTGAAAGCTAATTGGGTAACAGATATCAATTTTAAAGCATTACAAGATCTTAAGTGGGTTGATTTTAGGCATTTAATTTTGCGTATTTTTGATTTTCCATCAGCAGTTACTGCTGCAGATTTTTCAGATGATGGTCGGCAATTGTTGATTCGAACCTATGGAAATGCTTTCTATTATAAAATAGATTTAAATGATGAGTCTTCGGAGATTGACACTAATAATAAAATGGTGCAAATTGATAAAGCACAAATTGATCATGTATTAACGTATGAAAAACCTTATTATCTAAGAACGCCATTTGAAGCAATTGGTGAATCAATAGCATTTGATCAAACGGGTCAAGGTTTTTATTTGACTTCTGAAGGCTATTTTCAAAATATATATCATGTTAATATTCAGAATTCAGTAATGGATTAAAATAGGTTCTATAAAGTGCAAATAGCGACTATTCAAATGTTTGAGATAACTAATTATTAACTTAATCTATTTGGAAGGTCGCTATTTGCATTTTATAAAGCTGAATGGACGAATGCTAGAAAAGTCGATGAAAAAAGTAAGTATCAAAGGTTGATAATCCAAGTCAATGAAAATCAATATATAAGTTAATAATAAAATTTCAAATTGAATTGATGACATATTAATCTTAATAAATATGTTTGTTTTTATCATTTATTGGTGATTATTCATTGTTTATGATGATGGACAATTTCTTGTCATCATTTTTAAATGGCAGTTGAATCATTAGTAATTAAGTGATTAATGATACATAAAATGCAGGATAAAAATTAGAAAAAAGGCACTTAAAATAGCTTAAATTTGAGTAATAAAAAAGCACTTAAAAGCTAATAAAATCAGTTGTTAGATGGGAAAAGGTGTGTTATAATAAATTGACTCAACTATTCCTCAAATGTATATTTAGGGAATAGTACAGAAGAATTAAAATGAAGGGTGGTTTTTATGGCTCGAAAACGCATTAATCCTGGTCAAAACGCTCAGGACACTTCTACTTCTAAAAAAAGAAAAATTCATAACAAATCAGACATTCCCGATGTCATTATTAATACACGTAATAATACGCTCGAAAAATGCTTTGCCATTGAAAAAGAATTACCAGATTTCTTAAAAGACTATTTTTTATATTTAAAAAACGCAGTTTCTATTAATACGCGTTTAGCGTATTTAAGTGATCTTAGATTTTTCTTTGATTACTTGATTCATGAACATGATCATTTTCTGGTTTATGAGAAATTCACAGATGTTCCCCTATCTGCTTTTGTCACTTTAACATCTCGAGACATTAATCTCTTCATTGGTGATTACTGTACACGCTATATTGTTGAAACAGATACTGCAGAATATCTTATGGAAAATCACACACGTGCTTTGGCTCGAAAAAAGTCTTCTATAAGCGTTCTATTTAAGTTCTTATATAGAGATGGATTGTTAGAAAAAAACATCACAGAGGGCTTTAATCCTATTAAAATGCCTAAACCACAGCCAGATGCTATTAAAAGACTTGAAATTGAAGAAGTAACAGCTATGTTACGTATTGTTGAAACCGGTGAAGGATTAACGGATAAGGAAAAACAATATTGGAAAAAAACCAAATATAGAGACAAGGCTATGCTGGTACTCTTCACGACCTATGGTTTACGTGTAAGTGAAATGAACCAACTTAATTTAAGCAGTATTAATTATGCGCGTGGAGAATTTAAAATTTATCGTAAACGTGGAAAAGAAGTTAACATGCCTCTTAACCAATCGGCTATAAGAGTGGTTAAAGAGTATATAGATCTTGAAAGACCTTATTGTAAAGATGAAGATGACCCTCTTTTCCTTTCACTACAGGGAAAAAGAATGACCGTTAGAGCCATTAGAGATTTAGTAAAAAAATACACATCTATTGCAATGAAAGTCCCTCGTACCAAAGGATTCAGTCCTCATAAATTAAGAGCAACAGCTGCATCTTCTTTGATACAATACGGGTTTTCCATTTATGATGTTCAAAATCTATTAGATCATGACAATGTAACAACAACTCAGCTCTATGCAGCTCACCGTAAAAATGCAAAACGTGATGTCGTCTCTCATTATGAGCTCTTAGATGAATACCATGACAATGAAGATGAAGATAACAGTGAAAATAATGATTCAAATAAAGAATACTCAAGTGAAGGCGATTATTTAAAGTAATTATCTATGATAATGGATGAAAACAGATAGCGATAATTCAAAAAAAATCCCGCAACAACTATTACGAAGAATTGGTGGATTCAAGCTATAGTCATTGCGGGCTCAGGGATTATAATAAAAGAGAACAAATATGTTTGATTCTCTTTTAAACATTTTTAGAAAACGGGAGATACAATCAACATCAGTATGTCACAGGTATTAATAAACGATCACCTGGATGAATCACAGCGTTACGCATGTGGTTCTCTTTTTTTATATGATAGATGACTTCCCTAATATCTGTATCATAGTAGTTATAGTCTGAAGCGATAGACCATAATGTATCTCCTGTTTTTACACTGTACTCAATAGTGTTCATACTTGTTGCTGCTTCTGATGTCATCATGCCTGTAAAATAGCCAATAATAATGCTGAATAAAATTAAAGTAATAAGTGATACGGTAATAAATCTGGCACGATTGACAATGATAAGTCTCTTTTTCTTCCGACGGGTTTTATAGTATTTTTTGTCATATGAAATGTCAGGGGTAATGGATGTCATAATACAGCCTCCTTTTCCAAACGTTTGTTCTATAAAAACATTATAACCGAATATACGTTCGGTGTAAAGAGTAAAATCGAACATAGGTTTGATTTTTTTATTTACTTGTGTTATAATCAAGAAAATGAAACAAAAGGAGTGCTGACATGGGTAAATCAATATCTAAGAAACAACAATTAATTCTTGATTTTCTTAAAAGTGAAGTTTCAGCAAAGGGATATCCCCCTTCTGTTAGAGAAATATGTCAAGCAGTCAATTTAAAATCGACCTCTACAGTACATGCGCATTTGACCAAGCTTGAAGAATTAGGCTATATTCGACGTGATCCTACGAAACCGAGAGCCATTGAAATTTTCGATATGGAAGATCACGCTCCTGCTGATAATGTTATTTCGTTATCTAGAGATACGCAATTTGTTCCTGTTGTAGGTGAAATTACTGCTGGGCAGCCTATTCTAGCTGTTGAGTCACTAGAAGAAACCTTCCCTATTCCTTCAGACTATACTGATGATGGCGAGTATTTTATGCTTAAAGTGAAAGGTGATAGTATGATTGAGGCGGGTATTTTGGATAAAGATTTGGTTTTAGTAAGAAAACAACCAGATGCTTATAATGGTGATATCGTCGTTGCTTTAATTGATGATTCAGCTACGGTAAAAACCTTCTATAAGGAAAAAAATCAATTTAGATTACAACCTGAAAATAGCCGTTTAGAACCTATATTTACAGATCATGTAGATATTTTAGGTAAAGTTAAAGGCGTTTTTAGAAAGATGTAAGCTTATAAACATTAAAATTGGGACGGGGTAAAGTCCATAATAAATACCTAAAAAAAGAGACAACTGATTATTTCAGTCGTCTCTTTTTTTAGGTTGATATCTATTCTTTTAATATTCTATCGCTCATTTTTTAAATTGAATCTTAGGTCATTAAGAATTTTGAGATGAATCCCCTGCCCCTTTGACAAGGTTGTTATCAGTAGTGTCTTGATTAATTCTAGATACACCACTGTCTATAGCAGCTTGATAGACTGCTTTAGCAACTTCACTGGCGATTGATTCATCTAATGCTGAAGGAATAATATAGTCTGTTCTTAATTCAGATTCAGGAATTAAGTTGGCAATTGCATAGACAGCAGCAACTTTCATGGCTTCATTAATATCAGTTGCCATAGCATCTAAGGCCCCTCTAAAAATCCCAGGAAAAGCAAGCACGTTGTTAATTTGATTGGCGAAGTCAGAACGTCCAGTTCCGACAATCATAGCCCCTGATTCAAGTGCCAAATCAGGCATGATTTCTGGATCAGGATTGGCCATTGCAAAGACAATTGAACTTACATTCATACTTTGGATCATTTCAGGAGAGATAACATTTTTAGCTGAAACACCAATAAAGACGTCTGCTCCATTTAAAGCGGTCTTCAAATCCCCTTTAATAAGTGTAGGATTAGTTAAAGCGGCAATCTCATCTTGAACCCAATTGCTTTGTTGAACATCCCTAGATAGAATACCTTGTTTGTCACAAGATAAAATGTTTTGAGCACCAAGGTCAATAAGCATTCTGGCAATAGCATTCCCTGCTGAACCAGCACCATTGATAACAATTTTAATGTCACCAATAGCTTTATTGGCTATTTTGAGGGCATTCATAAGAGCAGCACATACAACAATAGCCGTTCCATGTTGATCATCATGAAAAACAGGAATACTGAGCAGGTCTTTTAGTTTACGTTCTACTTCAACACATCTAGGTGATGAAATATCTTCAAGATTAATCCCACCGAACACAGGTTCGATTTGTTTAACCACTTCTACAATCTCATCAACGTCTTGCGTCTTTAAACAGATTGGAAAAGCATCAACACCTGCAAAATTTTTAAATAAGATCGCTTTTCCTTCCATAACAGGAATGGATGCTTCGGCGCCTATATTACCAAGTCCTAGCACAGCAGAGCCATCTGAAACCACTGCTACTAAATTTCCTTTTGCAGTGTATTGATAAACATCCATAGGGTTTTTAGCAATTTCACGACAAGGTTCTGCCACGCCAGGTGTATAAGCGATTGACAAATCATCTTTATTTTCTAACTTGACTTTACTGGTGACTTCAATTTTACCTTTATGTGTTGCATGCATTTCAAGTGCGCGTTCATTATAATTCATTGATAGTATCCTTTCCCTGTTTTTCAAAACAAGTGTCTTTCAGTAAGATAAATGTTTATAAACAAGTTTTATCCTATTGAAAAACGCTGTCAAACTTTTTATTGTACTTATAGAACCTCAACTGGATTTAACAAGCGACCTATTGAATCCAGTTGAGATTATAAATAAGAATGATCTTGAGTCCTATGCGATTCAAATACTTATTATGGCAAATCAATTAAATGACGTTCAACAAGGTGGTTGAGACTCTTTGTCACACCAAACTTAGAGTGTTCATAAGTTAAACCACCTTGAAAATAGGCGATATAAGGTTCCCTGATGGGTGCATCTGCACTCAGTTCAATACTAGACCCTTGTACAAAAGCGCCCGCTGCCATGATAACCTCGCTTGTATAGCCTGGCATCTCCCAAGGTTCAGGAATAACAAAAGAATCAACAGGAGAAGCTGATTGAATCCCCTGACAGAAAGCAATAACTTTTTCAGGAGAAGCAAATTTAATAGATTGTATAATGTCACTGCGTGTAAAGTTAGATTTAGGATTTACCTCATAACCTAACGTTTCATAGACCGCAGCACATAAAATGGCCCCCTTTAAAGCACCTGATACCACTTTTGGAGCCATGAAAAGACCTTGTAGCATTGGACGTGTTTGACCAAATGTCAAGCCACATTCTTTTCCAATCCCTGGAGAGGTTAGCCGTGCAGCGACTTGGTTAATGAAGATTTGTTTTCCAACAATATAACCGCCAGAGAGGACAAGTCCCCCACCTGGATTTTTAATCAGACTGCCAGCCATTAAATCAGCGCCAACATCAGTTGGTTCTTCATAGTCTAAAAATTCTCCATAACAGTTATCTACCATGACCATAGTTTCAGGCGAATTAAGTTTAACATAACTAATAACTTGTTTAATCTCATCAATCGTTAAGCCACGTCGCCATGAATAGCCTGCTGACCGCTGAATGTAGACCATTTTGGGATGATCAGATAACGCTTTTAAAATGGCATCATAATCAAATCCGCCTTCTTGGGTTAAATCCACTTCTTTATAGTTAACCTCAATGTCTTTGAGTGTGATACCTTCTGAAGGTGACAAACCAATCACTTTCTCAAGTGTATCATAGGGTCTCCCAGAAATAGATAACATGGTATCATGAGGTCTCAGAATCCCCGTCAGACAAAGTGTTAAAGCATGTGTTCCAGAGACAATAATGGGTCTTACAATGGCATCTTCTGTATTAAATATGGTCTTATAAACTGTTTCAACAGCTTCACGGCCTATATCATCATAGCCATATCCTGTATTCCAATTAAAATGAATATCTGATATTTTAGCCAGTTGCATGGCATGTAGAACTTTGAGTTGATTGTATTCAGCAATATCATCAATTGCCTTAAATTGTGCGTTAACAGATGATTCAGCTTTTTCAACAAACTCAATCACATTTTCTTTTATTCCTAACGCGTGGTAATAAGCGTATTTACTAAGCATTGACTTCCTCCGAATAGCTTGATAGCTATTTTAAAATATTAATGGCATTGATAAATTTAGGGACAATCTGTTTCTTTCTTGAAACAACCCCTTCTATATAAGTGCCCTGTGTTACCTTTTGATTAAAGGCCATTGATAAGAATGAACTGTTCTTAGACGCATAGAGCACATAAGAACCTTCTTTAATAATATCAGTAATCACCATTACTGTTACAAAATGATCACGATCGTGATTGATTTTGAGTATAAGGTCAAGATAAGATGTCTGGTCTGATAAAATATCATCCACATTAAGGGTGAACACTTGAGAGACTCCAAACTTGTAGCCATCTTGAATGAATTCCTTAAAGTCATTATAAAAGATTTCTTTAGCACTTTTTCCCTCTAAAGAAGTCCCACTTTTAAACATGGCCATAGCATACTTATCAGCTTCAATTTCTGCAATTTTACTTAATTCTTTAACGGCCACTTCATCGAAAAGAGTTGCAGTTGGCGATTTCAAGAACAGTGTATCAGAAATAATACCTGAAATCATTAAGCCTGCAATCTCTTTTGGAATTTCAATATTATTTTCATGGTAATATTGGTAAAGAATCGTATTGGTGCTACCGACAGGCATATTTCTAAAACTAATGGGAAGTGAGGTTGAAATATCCCCTAGTTTATGATGATCAATGATTTCAAGGACATTGGCTTCTCTTAAACCGTCCGCTGATTGACCGTATTCATTATGGTCTACAATGATTACATTCTTTTTACCTGGATTGAGCAAATGGGTTCTACCGATAATGCCTAGGTATTTGCCATTTTCATCTATAATGGGGAACTTAGAGTGTTTAGAAGTTTGAATAATTTCCCTACAGTCATCAAGATACTCGTGTTCTTTAAACTTAACCAGGCGATCAGACTGCATAATACTCCCCACGGTATTGGTTTGACCAATTACCCTAGACGTATAATAAGTGTCATAAGGTGTTTTAATAATGTTAACGCCAGAAACAGCAGCTTTCCCTACTAATTTATCAGGGATACGCATATCTCCGGTAATGATAATCAATTGAGCATGATGGGTAATCGCATCATCTATTAAGTCATAACGGTCTCCTGTAATGACGACTGAATGTTTACCAATAATATGCTCATTGATAATAGTCTTATCGTGAAATGCCGTAATAATAATATGCCCATCAATACTTGTATGTGCATAGTTAAGCGTTTGGGCATTAAGGTTACTCTTTATGTTTTCAAACGTCGTGTGAAGTCTATGAAAATCACCATGAATCGCACTCATCGCAATATCTTTCATCGTTACAATACCAATTAAAGAATCTTCTTCATTTATAATCGGTAATGTTCTGATTTTATTGTGATTCATATGATCGTAAGCCGTTAAAATGGACTCATTGGGATTTAACCCTTCCACTCTGTCATAATGTAAATCCTTCAATTGGATTTTAACATTGTCTAGTAGTGCGGGTTTGGGAACATCAAAATAATTGAGAACGTATTCTGTTTCTTTTGATATTTCCCCTAGTCTATAGGGTTTTGTTTTTTGCCCCAACTTATTTTTAAGATAAGAAAGGGCTATGGCTGAGGTCACACTATCCGTATCAGGATTTTTGTGCCCGAAAATCATGATTTCGTCATTCATTATAAGCTCCTCCTAAGATATATACTATCATAGCATTTTTAGCCCCTAAAGTGTAGCGAAAAAGTGAGTTCAGCTTGTCAATTTGATCATTATTGACACATAAAAAGCGCCTATCATTCAGATAAGCGCTTTTATTATTGGTGATAATTGGTCAGATAAAGTCTAAGCAGTTACTGTATCAAGAACCAGTGTAATCATATCATTAAAAGTACGTTCTCTTTCTTCTGCAGTGGTTTCTTCATGGGTAATGATTGAATCACTTACAGTTAAAACACAAAGTGCTTGAGCCTTGTGTTTAGCTGCTAAAGTATAAAGTTCGGCAGCTTCCATTTCAACAGCTAAAATGCCATAATCCATTAATTTCGCATTTCTTGGTTCATCGTTATCTTCATAAAAACTGTCTTCAGACAAGATATTGCCCACATGAACATTAAGTCCTTTTTCTTGTGCTTTCATGTAAGTTGCATGTAACAAATCAAAATTAGCGATAGGTGCATAGGTAGTTTCGCCAAAACGACGACGATTCATGTTAGAAGTGGTTGTTGCAGCTTGAGCCAAGATAACGTCTCTAATCTTAACTTCTTCTTGCATCGCACCACAAGAACCAATACGAATCAATTGTTTAGCACCATAAAATCTTAATAATTCATTGACATAAATTGAAAGTGAAGGCATTCCCATACCTGTACCTTGAACAGAAACACGTTTTCCGTTGTAAGTACCTGTAAAACCAAGCATGCCTCTAACATTATTATAACAAACAGGATTTTCAAAGAAAGTCTCTGCAATATATTTTGCTCTTAAAGGATCACCAGGTAATAAAACAATTTCTGCAATATCCCCTTTTTTTGCATTAATATGTGTACTCAATTTCAATTCCTCCTTTGTAATAGTTTACATTCCTATTATATCAAATATTTAAGGAAATAACTTCTAAATTCAAAGACAAATTGGGTCAAGATAATCACATATGATTGTAGTGACTCTATAAAATGAACTGAGCATTACACCAAACCACTGTGATATGGATGGTTAAAGCCATGGCTAAATCGTTTTTGCTAAGTCTTTACTTATATCTATTTTTACATTTTTGTCACTTTCTTTTTCATACTTGCCTTTATCATTTCTCGTATATTCTACAAGAGTGACATAGGCTTTTCCACACCCATCACATTTATGCAGAGTGCCTTCTACATAGGCCTTACCTTCTGGTTTGCTGGTCATTGGATTTTCTTTAATGAGTTCATCGAGACGATACTCATCTTCTTGATCAATAAAGGTCTTAAGCATAGTGATGTTCTCGTCAATGTCCTTTGTAAATTTGAGAATATCCTTATTTTTTAGATACATCTTACAAGTATCACAATAGATTAAGTCATCTAGTTTAATCTTATAAGCAATGTGTACTCCTAGCAAAAATCCTAGAAAATCAATTGCAAAGAATAACCAGTTAACGACTTTATTTCCTTCTACAGTACCAATTTCTTGTACAACACGACGTGTAAAAGTAATGGATTGAGAATTTATTTTGTCCACAGTGAAGCTAATAAAGTTGAGATTTTCATCAGCATCAGGGAGTCTAAAATGACTAATATGTTCTCCATTAAAATGATAATTGATTTCTCTATTATCATCAATATAAGTGACTTGATAATAGGCGAAATGAATACTAACAAAGAATATGATCCCAATGACTATATTGATAATCTTGGTTCTTTTAGTACTTTTTATATTTTTCTTAAATAAACCTCTTGCAAATCCGCCCCCCATAATTGTACCGGAAATAATTGCACCAATAGGCACAATGAAAAACAAACTGAAATTGGTTGCTTCAAATCCAAAGAATATTTTACCTGCAAGGATAATGGCAAGTCCAATGACATAGTTAATAAGAATGTTGATTAAGATCATACAATGACTCCTTTTAATTTTATATATTTTTTCTATTAATAAGATACCTTGAAATAATTACAATTACAAGCAGAATTTTTAAAAAAACGAGAATATTCATTATAGACAATAAAATTTTATTTTATGAGGATATAAATAAATAGCGCAGTAGTTTTTCACTACTGCGCTATAGTTTGAATTTTGTATTAAACGATTGGGAAAAGTTTATCGTTTGCTGTTGAAAGCATGAGTTTAATACGGTTGATTTGGTTAACTTCAGAAGCACCTGGATCGTAGTCAATGGCTACAATATTTGATTTTGGATAAGTGTTCTTAAGTTCTTTAATCATGCCTTTGCCTGTAATGTGGTTAGGTAAGCAAGCAAAAGGCTGCATACAAATAACATTGTCAACACCACTTTGAATGAGCTCAATCATTTCAGCTGTTAAGAACCAACCTTCACCTGTTTGGTTACAGAGTGAAAGATGAGGTTCAGCCAGTTTAGCTAATTCTTTAATGTGTTTAGGGGGTTCAAACCGCTTACTTTCTTCCAAAGCTTTAACCATAGGTTTTCTGTACATCTCAATGAGACCTATAAGCACTTCCCCAGTCATACGGGCTTTCATGCTTCCAGAAAGGTATTGGTGTTTAACTTTACTGTTATAAGCTGAATAAGTGAAGAAGTCAATGAGGTCAGGCATAACTGCTTCTACGCCTTCACTTTCAAGGAATTCTACAACATTATTGTTAGCAGTTGGATGGAATTTAACGAGAATTTCTCCAACAAGACCAACTTTTGGTTTTTCTATATCGTTAAGTGGTAAAGCATCAAAATCTTTAACAATACCCCTGATATTCTTATTAAACTCACTGCGTTTTCCTGTTTTTACTTGTTCTTTACATTTAGCAACCCATTGCTCATAAAGCTCATTGGCAGAACCTGGTGTGGCTTCATATGGTCTCGTTTTATAGAGAACTCTCATAAAGAGATCGCCGTAAATCATACTTTGAACCAAACGTTCAATCATAGGTTTAGTGATTTTAAAACCGGGATTGCCTTCAAGTCCTACTGCATTTAAGCTGATAACTGGGATATGTGCCATACCTGCACTCTTAAGAGCCTGTCTAATAAAGGCAATATAGTTAGTTGCACGACACCCTCCACCTGTCTGTGAAATAATGAGTGATGTGTTATTAAGATCATATTTTCCAGAATTAAGAGCTTTCATCATTTGTCCCACTACTAGAATAGAAGGATAACACGCATCATTATGAACGTATTTGAGGCCTTCATCAATAGCCTTGACATCAACAGATGGCAAAACTTCCAGATTATAACCAAGAGGTCTTACTGCCTCTTCGACAAATTGGAAATGAATAGGCGACATTTGTGGCACTAAGATTGTATGTGTTTTACGCATTTCTTCTGTGAAAATAACACGTTCTTCTTTTTCATGAACACGGTGCGGTTTAAAGGCTTGTCTATCTCGTTCATTAATAGCAGCAATAAGTGAACGAATTCTAATTTTAACAGCTCCTAAGTTACTGATTTCATCAATCTTAATTACTGTATAGATTTTTTCGTATTGTTCAAGGATTTCTTTCACTTGGTCAGTTGTTACTGCATCAAGCCCGCAACCAAATGAGTTCAGTTGAACAAGCTCTAAATCAGGATGTTTAGATACAAAGGTAGCAGCTGAGTAGAGTCTTGTATGATAAACCCATTGATCCACTACTCTAAGGGGTCTTTCGACACGATCAAGGTGTGAAACAGAGTCTTCAGATAAGACAACAAAACCAAATGATTCAATTAAATCAGGAATACCATGATTGATTTCAGGGTCTACATGGTAAGGCCGACCTGCTAGGACAATACCCTTAAGTTTATTTTCTTCAATATATTTAAGGGTTTCTTCCCCTTTTTTCTGTATATCTAATTTATATTGATCGTGTTCTTTGTATGCGAGTTCAGTTGCTTCTATGATTTCATTTTTAGGAATGCCCATTTTAGTAAATTCTTCAACCAAACGTTTTTTCATATGTTTAGGTGAATCAAGTGGTAAAAATGGGTGTACAAAGTGAACATCGTCGCGTTTGATATTATCTACGTTGGCTCCAATAGTTTCCGGATAAGAAGTTACAACAGGACAATTATAATGATTGCCTGCATTTGGATCTTCCGTGCGGTTATAAGGGATACTTGGGTAGAAAATCATATCTACTTTTTTATTAATTAAGTCTTCCATATGACCATGAACCAATTTAGCAGGATAACAAACACTTTCAGAAGGAATGGTTTCCATACCCATTTCATAAATCATTTTAGAAGAGTGTTTGCTGAGCATAACGCGATAGCCTAGCTTAGTAAGGAAGGTATGCCAGAATGGGTAATCTTCATACATATTGAGGACACGTGGGATACCAACAGTGCCTCTTGTTGCTTCATCCTTTTTAAGCGGTTTATAATCAAAGACTCTTTTGAGTTTATATTTATAAAGATTTGGTAAAGATTCTTTTGGTTTTTCAAGCCCAGCACCTCTTTCACAACGATTTCCTGTAATAAATTTACGACCGTCTGAAAAAGTGTTGATGGTTAAATGACAGTTGTTACCACAAAGTCCACAACGGCTTGAACTGATTTTTGTTGCAAAAGAATCCAGAGCATCACCTGTTATCATTTGAGTTTGATAGCCTTCTTCATATTGTTCTTTTGATAAAAGTGCACAACCGAAAGCGCCCATCAGACCAGCAATATCGGGACGAATCACTTCTCTACCTGAAATTTGTTCTAGTGAACGCAAGACAGCGTTATTATAGAAAGTTCCCCCTTGAACGACTATCTTTTGACCCAAATCTTCTGGAGAACGCATTCTGATAACCTTAAAGAGTGCATTTTTAATAACAGAGGTACAAATACCTGCGGAAATATCGGCTACAGTTGCCCCTTCCTTTTGTGCTTGTTTTACACGCGAATTCATAAAGACTGTACAACGTGAACCCAAATCTGTTGGATTTTGAGAAAATAAGCCTTTTTCAGAAAATTCTTCTACCGGCAAATTAAGTGATTTGGCAAAGGTTTCAATAAAAGAACCACAACCCGATGAACAAGCTTCGTTAAGCATAATTGATTCAATAACACCATCTTTAACACGTAAACTTTTCATATCTTGGCCACCGATGTCTAGAATAAAATCGACACCCGGTAAGAAATAGTCAGCTGCTTTATAATGGGCAACAGTTTCAATTTCACCAGAATCAAGTTTAAGTGCAGCTTTGATGAGATTTTCACCATAACCGGTTACGGTTGAATAAGCAATATAAGCACCTTCAGGAATCAGTGCCATCACTTCTTTAAGGGCAGCTAATGTCGTACTTAAAGGATTACCGAGATTGGATCCATAATAACTATGAACCAACTCATTATCATTATTGGTTAGAACCAGTTTAGTCGTTGTTGAACCTGCATCAATCCCTAAGAATAAAGGCCCTTTTGAATCGGCAAGGCTTCCTCTTTTTACTTTATGTTGACTGTGACGTTCATTAAAAGCATCAAAATCAGCTTGATCTTTAAAAAGTGGTTTGATTGAGCCATTTGATTGTGGAACATCACAATAAATAGAAGGCATACGATCATAAATGCACTTTGAATCTTGCTGTTCTTCTGCTTTAGAGGCAATGGCAGCACCTAGTGCAACAAAGTATTGTGGATTATCTATATTAATAATATGGTCATCGTCCAAATTAAGTGTGACTTCAAAACGTTTTTTGAGTTCAGGTAAAAAGGACAAAGGTCCACCAAGAAAGGCGACTTTGCCACGGATAGGTTTCCCACAAGCTAGCCCACTAATGGTTTGATTAACGACTGCTTGAAATACGCTGGCAGCTACATCTTCTTTAGAAGCCCCTTCATTAAGAAGCGGTTGGATATCAGTTTTAGCAAAAACACCACAACGTGAGGCAATAGAATATATTTCTTTATGTTCACTTGCCAGTGAATTAAGACCCGATGCATCTGTTTGCAATAATGAAGACATTTGGTCAATGAAAGAACCTGTACCACCAGCACATGTCCCGTTCATACGTTGTTCAACAGAATCACCAAAATACATAATTTTTGCATCTTCACCACCCAGTTCGATGGCAACATCTGTGTCTGGTGCAAACACTTTAATCGCTCTTGTACAAGCCACAACTTCTTGAATAAAGGTAACACCTAGTGATTCGGCAAGATTTAAACCTGCAGAACCCGTTACCATCATTTTTACTCTTGCTTCGTTTAAAATATCTTTTGCTTCATCAAATAATGTGTTGACTGTATTCTTAATATCAGAAAAATGTCGACGATAATCTTTATAAATAATCTCATTATCATCATCTAACACAATCATTTTAACAGTGGTAGACCCAACGTCCAACCCAACACTAAAAGATTTTTTCATTCTTTTGACACCTCAGTTCTCTAGATTAGTATATATTTAACCTATATTGAGCTACAAATCAACGATAAAAATATAGGTAATATTTTAGAAACTAATATATATTATAATCTATTTATGTAAAAAAAAAAAGAAAAGATTCGTAAATTTAATAAAAAAAAAGCAAATTAATTGAGATTAATTTGCTTTATATAGTAAAATCATAAGTTTGTTAAACAAGATATAGTACTTAAAGTATATTAGAAACCGCATCTTCGTCTTTATATGACATGAGAATTTTATTAAATAATTCATAGTGACTCAAGAATAAATCAACCAATTCTGGATTAAAGGTTTTACCTGATTCATTTTGAATGAAATCAAGAACCGCTTTTTCACTCCATGCTTCTTTATAAACTCTTTTATGAATCAAGGCATCATAAATATCTGCAAGACATGTAATTTGAGCATAAATATGAATTTGAGATGCTTTAAGCTGATTGGGATAACCTGTACCATCCCACTTTTCATGATGTTCAAAAGCAATAATCGCAGCATTTTTCATAATTTCATTTCCAGTCCCTTTAAGGATATTGTAGCCGATATTGGCATGCGTTTGAGCAATCTTATACTCTTCTTCAGTTAATTTTCCAGGTTTATTTAAAATGGCATCAGGAATACCTATTTTTCCTACATCATGTAAGGGACTAACCATTTCAAGTGTTCTGACTTCTTCTTCTGACAAACCATAAAGCTGACCTAAAAGACTTGACATTTTTGCTACGCGTATTACATGATTAGCAGTTTCTTTAGAGCGGTTTTCAATCACCTCTCCCCAAAATAACGATAAATTCTCTTTGGGTATTGATAATATCTGAATTGAGGCGATTAATGTGTGCATGGTAATGAGACAATTTGGTATTATTACGCAAGACAGCAATAAGCAAAATGATAATGAGCAGTAAGGCAGTAACAATACCACCTGATACTAAAAGAATCTCTTTATTCTTTTCTATAAATGAAACAGGGGCATTAACAATTTCTGCTGATTCAGGCACATAAGTAATATGGTACTTATTGAGTTCTTCATAATTAAAGATATAATGAAAATTTTCACCATCTTCAAAGCTGTAAGTTTTAGGGGTTTCACCATTGAGAAGATCCAGTGTGATAGCGGCTGCTTTTTCACCATAGCTTTTTGAAGAAATGAGATAGCCACCAATGATCCCATTATCAATATATAAATCCCAAAAGCTATAGATTGGAACCGGTGATACTTGTTCCAAGTCCCTAACGAGCGAGATATAGTTAAAGAGCTTACTTTCCGAATCAGGGGGATAAAAGTATGTTACATAAAAGACACTATCCTTTGAGGTCAAATGACTTGTTTTATCAAGTAACTCTTCTGGACTCAAGTCTTGCCAAATAGTAAACGTCAAATGAGGAAATTGAGTTTTAGCAGCCTTAATTTCCTTTTTTATTTTACGACTGGTTACAGTACTATCTAAAATGAAACAGATGTTATCAACGTCTTTATTTTGCTCTAAAGCGATATTAATACTTTTAACATAATCAGGTTTTTCTTCTATAATATAGTAACCATTATTATGGATGACAGCATCATAACGATTGATAATATCATCAACGCCATTAATAGCAGTAGCAATCACAGGAGGCTGACCTATAAAGAATTCATCTCTGTGGTTGATCATGAGTTCTAAAGCATCATTATCAACAGTTATAATAGCATCAAAAGGATCATTTTTATATTTCGTTTTAAAAGTTTCACTAATGATTGGAAAATATTCATTAGCAGTATAGTGCTTGGCGTCTAAGTATTCATATCTAAAATTAGCTGTGGGATACACTTTATGAATATCATCTACAATCCCCTCTTCAACTAAAGTTGTATGGACTAAATCTCGATTATATGAGCTGATAATTAAGATATTAGGTGATTGAGTAGGGCGCATTGAATGGGCAAAAGATAATGGAAAATTAAACGATAAGCTAAGAATCATAAATGCAATAAAGAAAAGTATTTTTTTTCTCATAGAGGACCACCTTTATTTAAGAAAATTTTCCATGTTTTTAGCAAGAACAGCTAGCGCATTTTCCCTTTCATCAACCTCAGAAGGCAAACTTAAAAACTGAGAAGCAATGTATGTGTCGTCAATTTGATTTTTTTGAATATAGCCTTTAACAAAAGTATCGAAAGTCTCTTTAACTTCTTCTTTTTGTTCTAGCGATTTTTTAGGTAATATAACGACGATACCACTTGAGCCATAAGCATGTATATTGTCCGCATTAGAAACAATGTCTTCAAGCTTTAAAGTGAGACTACGCATAATTGACATATCTTTAATATGATTACTCTTATCAGAAATATTAACGTCTTTATGGTAGAGGATGATGAGCCCTATAATGAGTTCATAACCACTTTTGATTGCTTCTCTTACCGCTTTATAAACCGCTTGGTCAATTTGACGTGGAGCATAATCAGGAATGTTTTTATATTTTTCGATATCTTCAATATGACTTAATAATTTCTCTTTAAAATAATAATTATCATAAGGTTTGAGAACGTAGTCAGAGGCACCCACTTTTAGACCATGGACGAAGTCACGTCTTGTATTGAGGCCTGTAAGGATGACCACCATCAATTCTTTGTGGTTCTTTTTAATTTGTTCAATCGTTTGAAAGCCATCATCAGCTCCCAATTTGACATCAATAATCACCATGTCTACATCACTAATTGTGTTGATGCGATTAATAGCTTCCATTTGAGTGCTTGCTGTATGAAGCTCAATGCTTTCGCTTTTAATGAGTTTTTTTATACGATAAGATGTTGTCATATTAACATCTACAACAAGTATACGTACCATAAAGTCTCCTCTTAAAATTATTTTGTCGTCTTGGTGATTTCTTTTTCACTGATACTCATGAATATCAGAATGGTTTTTAATCGTCTGTTTTTTTCTTAGTTAATGATGCTTTATCAATCAGTTTAACTTTTCGTTTCCTTTTATTTCTAGGTGTAATATTTTTTTCTTCAAGACCATCATACCCTTTTGTTTGTAATCGTTTCTGTATATCATCTTCAATCAGTGTTTTGATTAAAACAATAACGGGTACACCTAAGAACATGCCTAAAACACCAAAAAGTGCGCCACCAATGGTCACTCCAAGTATAATCCAAAAGGCACTAACGCCAACTGAATCACCGACAACGATAGGACCAATAACCCAACCATCAAGCTGTTGAATGAAAAAGATAATAACAAGCATCCAGATCATCATGACAGGCGTATCGGGCATGGCAATGAAAGTAATAATCGTAGCGGGAATAGCCCCTAAAAAAGGACCAAAGTAAGGAATCATGTTGGTAATTGCAATAATAACGGTAATCAATAGTGCAAATGGGAATTGGAAAATAGTCAGTAAAACGAAAAAAATAAAACCAATAATTAAACTATCTAATAATTTGCCAATGACAAAATCTTTAAAGATATAGTGGGCTTTTCGAGAAACATGAAAAATCCAGTCAGAGTGTTTATCATTAAAATAGGCGTAGATAAGACGTTTTATACGTGCTGTTAAATCTTTTTTTTCAGCCAACATATAAACAGAAATAATAAGAGCAACTAAGAAACTAATGAACCCTGTAGTAATCTTTTGGACACGTGATAAAATAACCACTACAAATGTTCCTGTAGCATCTGTTGCTTTTTGAATTAATGGTGTTACCATATCTACAATACGCTGTTGGATTTCGTTGAGATAGATGTTGTCATATTTTTGATTAAAGAGATCATTAATATTAATGTCAAGTGCGCTAACGGCATTGACCAAAGCATAAATGGCATCAATAATTCTAGGAACAATCAACGACGTGATAAGAACAATCGTTGAAATGGAGACTATTAGAGATAGAATAATGGATAAGACGCGCTTGAGTTTGAGTCGATTTTCAAAAAAGCGAACCATATAATCTAAAATGTAAGCCAAAATAAAGGCATAAATAACAGGTCTAACAGCAGCAAAAATAACATGCCACAAGCTCATCCGTGTAAGAAAAATGATAATGAGCGTAGCAACAGTAATCAATTTGACAAAGAATACCAGATTAAGATCTTTAAAATTCATAATAACCTCTCGTTAGATGACAAATAGTTGGATGATATGTGACATAAAAAACGGTTATACTATTAATAATATACCACATTACACCCTAGTTCTCACTCAAGAATTTCATTTCGGGATTACTTTTTAAATGAATATGACTATTGTCTCATAAAATTCAATGAAAAGAGACCTAAAGAAAGAGCCTATGGTTAACATATTTTAATTATGTTAACCATAGGCTCTTTTAGGACTGTTTTTTAAAGATTAATAGTCTGATTTTACATCATTGGCTTGCGTTACAATAGCAATCGATGCAGAAGCACCAATTCGAGTTGCACCCGCATTGACCATTTTCATAGCTGTTTCATAATCTCTTACACCACCTGAAGCTTTCACTTCAAGAGCATCTCCTACAACGGATTTCATAAGGGCAACATCTTCAGCAGTGGCACCACCTGTACTAAATCCAGTTGATGTCTTAACGAATTGTGCACCTGCTTTTTGAGATAATTCACATGCTTTTCTCTTTTCATCATCTGTTAAGAGACATGTTTCAATAATCACTTTTAGGATAGCTTTTCCCTTGATAGCATTAACAACTGCTAAAATATCTTCATAAACATAGTCATCTTTACCATCTTTAAGGGCTGAAACATTAATGACCATATCAATTTCATTGGCACCATCTTCGACTGCTTTTTTAGCTTCGAGTGCTTTAATCTCACTTGTACTTGCACCTAAAGGAAAACCAATAACAGATGTTACTTTTACATCTGTGCCTGCTAAAGACTTTGCAACAGTCTTAACAAAGCATGGATTGATACATACAGAAAAAAATCCATATTCTTTTGCTTCTTCACATACTTTTAAAACAGCTTCTTCACTTACATCTGGTTTTAAAATAGTATGATCAATGTATTTTGCTAAATTCATCATATCACCTCTTTTATTATTTCATACCCATCATACGCAATCTTAATTGATTCGTCAATTGAAATGAAAGGTTTTTATAGTATATTAACAACTACTTTTCATAAACAGAGGGTTTTAAGGTGGCAATGTAAGGCAAATTTCTATAAGTTTCAGCAAAATCTATGCCATAACCAACAATAAATTCATCTGGAATGTTAAAGCCGATGTATTTGACCTTAATAGGTGCAATTCTTCTTTCTGGCTTATCAAGCAAAGTACAAAGTTCTAAACTATTTGGATTTCTGGATTTGAAATTTTCAACCAGATAGTTGAGGGTTAATCCTGTATCAATAATATCTTCAACAATAAGGACATCCTTCCCTTCAATACTGTAGTCGAGATCTTTGATGATTTTAACAACCCCTGAACTTTCAGTTGAATGACCATAACTTGAAGCTGCTATAAAATCAATTTTTATGGGTAAGTCAATTTTTCTCATTAAGTCACACATAAAGACATTGGCACCTTTTAAGACACCAATTAAGAGCAAATCTTTGTCTTTGTAATCCTCAGTAATACGTTTTGCCAGTTCCTCTACTTTCGCTTCTAAAGCCGATTCAGAATAAAGAACGTCTTTGATATCATTTTTCATGCTTAAAACTCCTTCAATTGTATTTCCACACTAATCATAACATAAAAATTAAGCAATAAAAATGAATTCTTTGTTACCTATATACAAAGTGTCCCCAGATTTTAAATGGGATTCATTGACAATTTCTTCTTGATTAAGCTTGATAGAAGCTTCTTTAGAAACACTACGGATACGATAAACGAGGTCCTTTTTATAGATAATCGCTTGGGTTAATGCAATCTTCTCGTGCTCAAGACAAATTGTATTTTCTTTGCCGCGTCCGATGGTATTTTGCTTATAGCAGAGGTTATACTTCTCTTCTGGATTTGATTTGTTAAGGATATAGGCAGAAAGGTTAACCATTACCTCTTCTTGATGATTTGATGGTTGAGAAGAACGTAGCAAGCTATGCCAATTTTTCTTAGTTTTAGTCTTTGTCTTAAGTATTTTTTGGATTGACTTGTAGTCCTTATCTTCCAAAGCACTTAGCATTTTATACATATCTTTATGGTTTATTTTTTTGTCCAAGAAAAGTTGTGCCATTAAATGTCTTAAAATATGATTAAAATCAAGTTTGCTGATGGTTTTTAAAGGCAAATAGACAAACATAAATCGTCTTTCAGTGCCTTGATAATAAATATCTTCTGGGTTCATTAAGACATAATCAGGATTGAGAAGATATTGATCAGCTTCAAGAATCATTTGGTAATAATCACTGATTAGCTGACTGACTAAGTGAGGAATTAATTGGTGATCATCCATGAGCTCTTTCAAAGACTTCTCATACTGATGGGGCGATAAGTCTTCAGCAATGAAGTCATCGACTTCCCCTGTTAAGGAAAAGTCGGTGTTCATTTTGACAGTATAAAGGGTCTTAAACTGGGTGTTTTCTGCAATAAGTGCAGTCAATTTATCAATTTGTGGTAAATCATAAGTTTTCATAGGTCACCTTGATTTCTTAATGATGATTTGATTATAGGGTAATTGAGTCAAGTGTGATTGCTTCAGCAAGCTGATTATCTTGTAACTGAATTTGAACTTTGATGTTGTTTATGGCATCTTTTTTCCCTTTAAAATACTCTGTGGCAAAGGTCTTAAAAGAGAGTGCCAAGGTAAGAAGAATTGCCACTAATACGACCATTTCAATTGTTCCTAGTCCTTTTTGGTTTTTATAATTTTTTTTCCTAAATACCCCTCGAAATTTTTCGCTCATTTTTTTTTGCATTGTTATTCTCCTTTTCATATAAATAGATTTGATGTATTGACTCATATAAATTGAATCCATGTTTAAAGTGATATATTGCTAGGTGCACTAATCAATGAGATAAAAGTATATTTATAAAATATAAATAATAGGTGCAACTGCAATAATAATGACACTTATAAAAGACAGCATGGTTAAAAAGGTTAAACTCACTCCAATTTTTTCAAACTTAATCTTTTGGTCAGTGAGCTTGTTGTTCCAAAGTTCACTGTGAAAGGCATCGAGGCTTTGAAGTGCCGATGAAGATCCAGTTTGTTTATACTGATTAATCAGTCTTGATAATCTCCAAAAATCGGGGTGATTGACTTCTTGTGCCCACTGATTTATCAGTATAGCCCCATCGGATTGATGGCTAAAGCGTTTGATTAATTCAGTGTATTCACTGTCTTTATCATGTACTTCAAAGATATGCTTAAGGGCTGTCTCTATGCTACAACCATTTTGCATATGTATGGTGAGTAGCTGTGTAAACTCTGGAAGGATTTTGATAAAGGGATGTATATTTTGAGTTTTTCTACCGATTTTTTCGTCAATCCAGGCATTGGCCATCTCAATCGTTTCTTTGAAGTTTTTGGTATTTTTTGTCTGATCTTTGTCTAAAGAAAGATTTTCTTCATTTTTATTTACCTTGAACTTAAATCTCATAAATGCCTCCTTTCCTAGCTATTTTTTAAGGACTATTTAATTTCCCTTGACTAAGTGATTTGAAATTTCTTTCATGACCACAATAATCACAAATGAAAGAGCCAGTAGACTGATTCCTGTTACATCTGTATAAAGACTTGCCAAGTAGTCCTCTGAACTTGAATTAATCATTAAAATAATAGCAACAGGTGCAAAAGCCAGTATTTTTTGTTCTAATCTTTTCTGATATAGTAACTGTCTAATTTCAGATTTAATCTTGTTTTTATGTGCCATTTTTTCAAGGGTTGTATTGGTAATCTTAGTCAAACTGGTACCAATGATAAAAGAACTTGAAATCATATTGCTATAAATGGTAGCCTCCTCTATAGGAAAAATTTGTCTCAATCGCTCTAGTCTTTTTTCTAAAGGTTCATTAAGGGCGATACTCTTTTTAAGGGGTTCTAAATTAATATACTTCTTTAAGTGGATTTGCTTGATTGATTCAAGTAGTGCATTATCAAAAGTCATCCCAATGGACAAATAAGAGTTAACGACATTGAGAAATTCAATAAAAGCATCTGAATAAAGCTCTTCTGGCGTGAATTCATATTCGTGTATGACGAAACACTTAATGTAAATGATAGGGATACTTATTAAAGAGACTGCTATGGATTTTGAAAATACCCATAGGGTCAAAGCATAAAAGATAATATCAATAAAGATTGCTTGACGATTGAGTAAAAAAGGTTTATTGATGTAAATTTTGGGTGAAAAGTTGATATTTTTTATATTTTTGATCATAGAGAACTTCCTTTATTTGAGGATCTAATCCCTCATAAAAATGGTAGTGTGTTTTTAAAGCATATTCCTCTTTATCTTTTATGATTTCGCAGATCTGAGTTAGCTTTCTTTGTCCATTTGGCAAACGTTCAATGTAGATAATAAAGTCAATCGCTGATATAATCTGGCTTCTAATAAGTTTAGAACTAATACTGCTATAGCTTGAACCTATACTCTCTAGTCTAATGAGCATATCCTTAGGTGAGTTACCATGACCCGTTGACATCGACCCATCATGCCCCGTATTCATAGCTTGGAGCATATCCATGACTTCTTGTCCCCTAACCTCGCCGACAACAATTCGGTCAGGTCTCATTCTAAGAGCCGTTTTAATAAGATGAGACATGTTAATATCAAATTGGTCTTCTTGGCTCTCACGTGTTTCAAGTGAAACCAGATTTTGATGATTCACCAATTGTAGTTCTTTAGAATCTTCTATAGTGATAATCCGCTCAGTCAAAGGAATTTCTGAGGAAAGACAATTGAGCAAGGTTGTTTTACCACTTCCTGTTCCGCCACAGATAAACAGATTATATTTAGACTTCACCAGTAAACTTAAAAAATCGAGGACTTTTTGGTCTAAAAAATCCAGTTTTAAAAGGTCACTTAATTTTTCATATTGTTTGGAAAATTTTCTGATTGTGACGACAGGACCATCTCCGGCTACAGGTGATAAAACAATGTTGACCCTAGACCCATCTTTAAGACGAGCATCGAGAATCGGTTTTGAAAGATTAATGGGACGGTCTATTTCAGTCGCAATCTTTTGAACCAGTTGCATTAAGTGTTTTTCATTTTGGAATTGAATAGGACTAGACTCTAATTCCCCCTTGCGTTCTATAAACAAATGATGAGGTCCATTAATCATAATTTCACTAACAGTGGGATCATCCAAAAGCGGCTGAATAATATCATACTTTTCAATGGCATTATAAATTTGTTGCTCTAACCATTCCTTTTCAGTAAAAGTGTAATCTTCAAGCGATGATACATATTGACGAATTTGCGTCTTTAAATCTCCAAGAGCTTCTTCCTGTAAGGCAATCTTATTTTGAACATCTTGGATAATAGGAAGCAACTGTTTATAATCCATACTACTTATATTGAAATCAGAAGTAGACATAGGAACACATCCTTTGCAGTGCATTTTCAACAGGAAGAGTAAGTTCCTCTTGGGAAGAAACAAAGACTTTATCGGCACGTGATAAAAGCTTTAAGTCATTGGGTTTACCGATACCATCCATAATATAAATTAAATCATAGTCTTCATTTAAGTCCTCCAGTAATTGACTAATATAATCTACGGGAACATTGAGTTGTTCCTTAAAGTTATACCTTAGGTCTAAAATATGACTTTCTAAGGGCGGCATTTTTTTTATGAAAGACTGAACCTCCGAATCTCTCAAATGGAACAATTGGTGCTCGGTACCATTATGAAGTTTGGAAAGTGGATTTAAGTCAATAATTAATTGATAGCCACTGCTATTAACTGACTTCATATGTTGCAAGAAAGATTGATACCAGCTATTCCGCCCAAGCGTGTTAAAATTAAGATAAACCTTTAATAAATGACGATCACAAAATAATTCGTGAATAATATATTTTTTTTCATTGAATACAGAAATAATTTTTAATACATTGGGACATGACATGTGGTCATAGTATGGCGCGTTTTTAGATAAAATAATAAAACTGTGTTGTGAATGGTCTTCGATAAATGCTACTAAAGCGACTTCATCAAGAGCACACATATCGTCAATAACGTACATATTATGTTTTTTTTGTTCTGTTACTTCTGCCATGTTTATAAAAGTCATACGTCTCTCTTGGTAAGATTGAAAGAGTTTTTCAGTATAAGGTGAATGAATGACTAAAATGGTTACCACCTCCTAAAATATGGAACTGATATTATTATAATAGAAAATTATGGAAAAAACAATACTAAATGTAAAATAATGTATAATTACTTGACTTTTGGTTATGTACACAAAAAGACCCCCTATGAACTAGCTAACAGTTAGCCGTTAAGGGAGTCTTTTATAGACTTTAGGATAAATTGATTCAATTTTGACGATTAAAGTGTATGTATTAAAATATGTATTTAAGATCACAGGAATAAGTGATTTTGTTTTAAGACACATTTTTCCAAAGCAGTAGCCAAGTAATCATTTGAAGGCTACATTCATGAGAGTGATAATGAATGAGTCGTTGTAGATAAAATTAACCTCAAAAGTACTCTGACCTTTGAGGTTAATGAATAGACTATAAATGAATAGACTATAAGAGTCAAGTAATAGTCTTAACGTTATTTAGCATAGGGATGCTTTTCTTTATAAATTTTTTCATTACGTTTCCAAAGAATATTACCATAAATGGCACCGAAGATGGCAAAGAAAATGAGTGATATGATAACTTGGTAAATACTAAAGTTACCTTGAGATTTGGTAACAGCATTAAGTACAAACATAAGAATCCAATAAATGACAAAAGTGGATATACCCCATGTAACTACACCAAATTTGATAATATACTTTTTCTTACCCATTTCGCGATTGGCCTTCCAATTGTCCAAGACATCTTGTTTATTACGTTCGGAAAAACGTATTTTTTTGCCTTTATCTTGTTCTTGTTTTTCCAATTCTTTTTCTTGTTTTTTTGACATTTAATCCCCTCTCTCTCATTGATAAAATTATAGCAGAAAGATGACTAAATGAAAAGTACAAGCCTCTCAATCTTAAACAGGATGAACCTTATCTTGCTTGTCTTCGTCAATACTTTCTATCTTATATTTTTCAGATTGTCTGTATTTAAAATAATTTTCAGCGGGTACAGGAAAAAGTGTATAGGTCAAAACATCTTCTGGCGACTCATAGTATTCTCCCATTTTCTTCTTTTCAGCCTGTAGTTGAGGTGCGATTAAATCTGCAGGTCGGCAATCAATCTGTGCTTCATCACCGATGATTTTATGAACAATGTCCATTTTAATAGGAATAGTTGGCTTGCCATACATGCCTTTAACATAGGCTTTTACCTCTTTAGGGACCATCTTATAACGTTCACCTAATAAAACATTCATCACTGCTTGTGTACCTACCATTTGACTTGTTGGTGTAACTAAAGGTGGATAACCCAAGTCTTCACGGACACGAGGCACTTCCTTTAACACTTCTTCAAAGCGATCTAGGGCATTTTGAGTTTTGAGCTGATTAACGAGGTTAGACAGCATCCCTCCTGGGACTTGATAAATAAGTGTATTAATATCTACCCCCAATACTTTAGGGTTCATAAGACCACTGGCAAGTGCTTCTTCCCTAATGGGTGCAAAGTATTGAGTGACTTTATCTAGCTCTTTTAAGTCGAGGCCTGTATCATAAGGACTGCCCTTTAGTGTCGCAACAAAAGGTTCAGTTGCAGGCTGTGATGTACCACTTGCAAAAGGTGAAATTGCGGTATCAATAATATCGGCACCCGCTTCTATGGCTTTAAGATAAGTCATACTTGCTAGCCCTGAAGTACAGTGTGAATGGATTTCAAGAGGTAAGTCACTAACAGATTTTATGGCTTTAACCAATTTTTCAGCTTCATAAGGGGTGAGCAAACCAGACATATCTTTTATACAAATTGAATCTGCACCCAAAGAAGTCATATCCTTAGCAAGCGATGTATAAGTGTCAATTGTATGGGCTGGACTAATCGTATAAGCAATTGCTGCTTGAGCGTGTCCCCCCTCTTTTTTAGTGGTAAGTAATGCTTTTTCAATATTTCTGATATCATTTAAAGCATCAAATATTCTAATAATATCAATTCCGTTTGCAATAGATCTTTTTACAAATTCTTCGACGACATCATCGGCATAGTGTTTATAGCCAAGAATATTTTGACCTCTTAACAACATTTGAAGTTTAGTCTTTTTGACGTGTTTTTTTAGGGTTCTTAAACGGTCCCAAGGGTTTTCGTTTAAAAAACGAAGTGATGCATCAAAAGTTGCGCCGCCCCAACATTCAAGGGCGTGATAACCTATTGAATCTAAAGTTTCTAGAATAGGCACCATTTGATCAGTTGTAAGTCGCGTTGCCATCAAAGATTGATGAGCATCTCTTAGAATTGTTTCAGTTACTTTTATAGTAGACATGAACATCCTCCTTTCACTTCTAATGAAATTGTACCATCAGGATTTTGAGGTGTACATAAAGAAGACAAAGTGTTAATATAAAAGTAATTAAATATTTAAATATTATCTATAATTATCTTTATTTTCTTAAGGAGGTTTACAAATGGACACTACAGATTTAAAGATTTTATCTATATTACAAGATGATGGACGTGTTTCAATGAAAGAATTGGGGCAAAAGGTCAATTTAACGTCCCCTGCCGTTTCAGAACGTGTTAAAAGATTAGAAGAAAAAGGCATTATTTTAGGTTATGCTGCAATTGTAGATCCTAAAAGAATGGGGATGCAAGTTGATGCAATCGTCAATGTTGGCATGAAAGTGAGTTCTCATGAACGCTTTAAAAAAATGGCCAATGAAGAACCTGCCATTATAGAATGTCATCATGTGACTGGTGAAGACTGTATGACCGTTAGAATCGTATGTAATGACACCAAGGAACTTGAAGTCATTCTTGATAAGATTCAAACTATTGGCAGTACCAAAACGTCAATTATTCTTTCAAGCCCTCTCAATCGCAAAGCGATACTTCCCCGTTAATATAAAATAAAGTTTATTTAAACTATATTTTAATCATTGAATGGTATAAATAAGATAGTCAAAAAAAAAGTACCCTCTAGTTCGGCTAGAGGATATAGGGGGGAAATTTATTAAATAAATAGCTCAAGTAAAACTATTATTATTACTTTACCCCTAGGACGTGTTTTTAAGCTTTCAATCACAGAAAGAATTGTAAAGTTTTTTTGAACGCTTATGTTTTAATCACGACCTTTTTTCAATAAAAATTATGTCAGTTTAAGCATTATATTAGAAGGAACGTTATATGGCAAAACATTCAAAATCAAAGAAAAAACGAGACAAAAATCAAGAGGGTAAATCTTGGTTAAAACTTGATAATGCAGGTAAACTCTACCCTTCTATTGTTTCTTCACGTGTTTCAACAGCTTTTCGGTTGACCGCTGTTATGAAAGAGCCTGTTAATCCAGATTGGTTACAAGTGGCATTAGACAAGACCTGGCGCATTTTCCCTTTCTTTAATGTTAAGCTTAGAAAGGGCGCATTTTGGTATTATTTCAAGAAAACCAATCAAGTGCCACAGGTTGAAAAGGAATTTTTTTACCCTTGTCATTCAATTGACATGCATGGATCAGATGGACGGCCCTTTAAGGTTCTCTATTATCAAAATAGGATTCATTTAGAGGTTTCACATGCGATTTCAGATGGTGCTGGTGGTGTTGAATTTCTAAAGGCACTTATAGAACATTATGAGGCTGTTAAGACGAAAAAAACTGTAAAAATACTTGTAGACCAGAATGTTGTAGAAGAAGATGCTTTTATGTCTTATTATGAACCTAAGATTCCAGTTCCCACTAGGCCGCCTAAAGCCTATCACTTTCCCTTTCAATTGATTGAGAAAGGTCAATACAGAATTACATCGGGTACTTATGATAGTCAAGCCTTTAAGGCACTCTCTAAACGTTATCATACATCCCCTACTAAAATGCTATTGGGTCTATATTTTGAAACGATTCAAGAGTTTATGATGGATCATCCACCTGATAAAATGCGACCGATTGTTTTAAATTTACCGGTTAATCTTCGCAATTTATTTCCGTCTAAGACCATGCGGAATTTTTTTATCAGCTTGACACCTATTATTGATACGCGATTAGGTTATTACAGTCGAGAGGAAATTATCAAAATTCTTGATTACTATTTTGGAATGACCATTAGAGAGAAATACCTCAAACAGTATATCTCTAGAAATATTAGAAATGAACTTTTTTTGCACATTCGTCTCATTCCTTTATTTATTAAGAATATTGCCATGCCAATTATCTACAATACATTTGGTGAGAGCCTATATACATCGAGCATATCTAATATTGGCAATGTTGTGATAGATGCACCTTATGGAGATAGTATAGAGCGTTTAGAGGTTCTTCCACCTCCAAGTGAAGGTAATATTATCAAGGCAACCGTTATCGGTTATCGCAACCAAACAACGATTTCATTTGGAAGTTTAACAGATGATACGGCGATAGAACGTACTTTTTTTAGAAAATTGAGGCAAGAAGGAATTGATGTACACATTGAAAGTAATTATCATATAGATGAGAAAGGAGAAGCCAATGCCTTATTGTAGTCAATGCGGTGTTTCACTTGAAAAATCTGAAACACATTGTCCGCTTTGTGGTTATAAAGTACCAGAAGATCTAGTTAAGCCAACTGCTGAACGCGCTTATCCTGAAGGACAAAATGCCAGTGTAGAACGAAACCATCGCATTAGAAACAAAATTTTTTATACCTATTTTATGATTGCAGCAGCAGCAACTATGATTTTAATTGTTTTAATGAATATCATTAAGCCAGAACACCATTATTTTACCTATGCTATTATTATCATTATCGCTTCTGTTCTATATGTCTTTTTCCTATTGGGGTATATTAAAAAAGCGAGTATCGTCCTAGGGTGCATGGGAATACTCACTTCATTTATTTGTTTGTTTTTAGATTCAACAGATAATGTTTTAAGTTGGTCTATCAAATATGCTCTACCTATGATTGTTCCAGCGACACTTATTTTTATGGCGTTTGCCATGCTTTATCGCAAAAGTAAACACATTAGGCATTTCATTTTTATTCCAGTCTACATTTGTGTATCACTCGCTATAGAAATACCGATTATTGAAATTGTGATTAACTATAATCTTTACCAGCGTTTTCACTTGTCATGGTCGCTTATAACAGCCATTTCATTGCTCGCTTTTTCTGGGATTATCACTGGCCTTTACTATCGTCTCCCTGAGTATATCAAGGAGCGACTCATTCGGATCTTCCATATCTAAATCGTCATTTAAAAATTCAGTAAGGTCAAGAGCTTCAATGAAAGCATCAGTATAAAGATTACAGCCAGCATGGTTAAGATGAGCACCATCAATAGTGAGATTTAGTCCTCGTTCTTTACTAAGATGTGAAAGAAGAGCGTGGGATTTTGTCATTTTAGAGTCAATAATGAAAGCTCTTAAATAATCATTCATCAAGTAATCCACTGTTTCACAATGTTTTAAATACGTATCAAAACGCTCGCCTATATCAATGAGATTGACATCATTGTTGAGGGCGAGTTTTTTAATAGCCACATTGTATTGATTTCTTAAAGTCATTGTCGCAGAGTCAGGGTTTTCGTTTAAGCAAGATAAAGTTGTAATATAAAGAGGGTCTGATGTCAAGTTTTGAACGACCTTAAGTGTTGTCTCGTATTGATTGAAGAAAACGGTGCCATCTGTAATCGGATAAGATCCTCGATTTTCTAGTCCAATAGCCGTCGCTTTAAAAAGCCCTTCTCTATTTTCATATTCAGGTAATAATATATCGTTATGCCCCGCTTCTATAATGATAGCATCATAAGAGTCCTCAGTTGTTTTCAAATGCTCTATAAGGCGGTTAGAAATACCAATAAGGGTATCGCCTCCTAAGCCCATGTTTATAATTTCAACGTCATGCGTCTGCTGTCTCAAATTCTTGACATAACTAAAACCAATAATGCCTTCTGTAATGCTGTCACCAGCTATGAGTATTTTTTTCAAAGTATTCTCCTTCAAGTATGCTGTATAATTCAAGCGACGTGTATTGATTTCTAAAAAAAGCATAGTCGCGTAATAAACCTTCGTAAGTAAAACCACATTTTTTAATCAGTTGAATAGAGGCGTTATTTTCTGGATAGATCATAGCTTCTATACGATGAGCACCCAGTTTTAAGAAAGCCCAATCTATAATAGTATTTAAGGCTTCTGTCATATAGCCCATCCGGTGGTAATCGTGGTGAAGTTCATAGCCGACTTCTATTTTATTAGTGTAGTCATTGAAACTATGAAAGCCACAAGTGCCAATTAATTGATGATTTTCTTTAAGAACGATCGCCCATCGAATCATCCTCTTTTCTTCAAAACCTAGGCGGTAGCGTTCAATAAACCATAAAGCACGATCATAAGTTGCAATAGGATACATACCATAATAAGTCATAGAAATTTCATCACTTAAAATATTGAAAATATCCTTTATATCTCTATAGTCAATTTCACGCAAAATAAGTTTGGATGTGTGAAGTATGGGAAAACTTTCAAACATGCATTCATTCAAAAAAATCACCTCATGACAATATTACCATAATTAGTCATGGGGTGATAGTTTTATTTTGATCAATTTAATTAGAGTTTGTAGACACTTATTTTTGATTTGAGTGAATCCATTTGATTGTTTAAGTCATCTACAATTGCTGTAATTTCTTGTATACTTGCTGTTTCTTCTTCAGATGCAGATGAAACGCTTCCGATGATTTCTGTATTATTGGTTGTGAGTTCATCAATTGCGTGTGTTAATTGAATCACTTCATTTTTAATATCAGTAATAGTTTGAATTTGAGTGGATAAATTGTTGATTGAACCAATTACTTCTGTGACGTTTGTTTCAGTTTCTGCATATTGCTCAACTGATTCTTTAATGGTTTTTTCAGAGTGCTGCATATTGTCAAGATTATTGTGTGTAATCTCAGTAGTATTGGCGATATCATCTAAAACGTCATGAATAATAAGGTCTATTTTTTCAACGCTGTCTCCTGATTCTTCTGCCAATTTTCTGATTTCTTCAGCAACAACGGCAAAACCTCGCCCTTGTTCCCCTGCTCTGGCCGCTTCAATAGAAGCATTTAAAGCGAGAAGATTAGTTTGATGTGCGATACTTCTAATGGTTTCAACAATTCCCAAAATATTATCTGATTTCTCACCTAATTCTTTCATTTTGTCAGTGAGCAGACTAAAGTCGTGTTCCGTTTTTACAAAATTATCTTTGACTTCTTGAATTTTATGATTAGTATCTGCTGCATTTGTTTTAAGATGTTCTCCGTGGTAATTTGACATCTCAACTAGATTGTTCATCGCTTCTAAGCTAAATTCTAAATTTGAATTTAATTCAGTTAAGCGATTGGTTTTCTGTAACTGATGATGCATATGATCTGTGCTATCAGCTAAAGTTGCAGTTGTTTCTTCTACCATCGCAGAAATTTGATGAGAAGACATTTGGACATTAGTAAAGCTAGCGGTAACCTCTTCAGATAATGTGTTCATATCACCAATTAATAGCCTTGTATTATCCGTTAACTTCTTCATAGATTCTTCTAAGACTTTAAATTCACCTTTGAAGTGGTGATTGGTATCAATCCTTAAATCAAAGTGTGCCAAATCCTCTAAGTTTGAAGTAATCACTTTGATTGGCTTCAACATGCGATAGAGCATATAACTTAATGCAACAGCAATAATAAGAAGGACTATAAGTGAAAACTTAATAATCCCTAAAAAATCACTAACGGTTTCTTGTGACTCATCAGTTACATCGAATTGAAGGATAATACCCCCTAAGACTTTGTCTCCACCTAGTTTAACAGGATAATAACTCTTGTAGTATTGTCGACTGCCATCACTTGTAAAGTGACCTGTGCTCGGTTCACCTGTTTGGAAAACAGTATCAAAATACTTAACATCTTCATCTAAAAGACTTTGATCGTCTGAACCACTTCCAGAATCAGAATCTTTAAAGATAACAGAATAACCGTTAGTCGTAGGTGTTGCAAAAGTAATTGTATCAACATCAGCTGCTTTTCTAACTAAGTTGACTTCATCGAGTGCATCATAAATATCCTCTGTCGTAGTTGCATCTGACAGATTAAATGAACTAATGATGGCCTCATATACACTGTCTCCAAGTGACATCACACGGTTGTGAGAGTCACTATAAAGTGAATAAAAGGTTAACCCCGAATTACCAATGATTAAAACAAGAATCATTATCAGGGTAACAAATATAATCTTTGGTGCTAAGCGTTCTTTAGCTTTTAGATTAGTACGTTCTTCCTTGAGTTCTTTGAACTCTTTACGCTTCTCTTCAATGCGTTGATGATGTTCTTCTAATAATTCTTCCTTGTTCTTACCTTGGAAACTACTATGACTCATTTTCTCCTCCATATATATAAATATCTATTTATCATCATACAAGTGCTTTATGAATGGAAAATGTTTAATATTTAAATTTTCTATGAACAAATAAGACTAAAGACCTATTTATCTATTTTCTCTAAAATAAGGATCACTTAATGCTTTAGGTGGTTTGTTTTCTTTGGTTTTTCGCATAGATGAAATGACTAAGACAACAATTGTTACAAGATAAGGAAGCATATCTAGTAAATTTTGAGAAATATTGAATTGTTGTAAACGGAAACCCAGAATAGATAAGCCGCCAAATAAAATAGCGCCTAAGAAAGCCCTTCCTGGTTTCCACGTTGCAAAAATAACAAGTGCAACGGCAATCCATCCTCTTCCTGCGGTAATATTGTCTTGCCAAGTTGGTACTTCAACGATTGAGAGGTAAGCACCACCTAAACCACATAAGGCACCGCCGAGAATAACGTGCACATATTTATAGAGGGTAACATTAATGCCCGAAGCATCTGCAGCGGCAGGATTTTCACCAATTGCACTAAGATTTTGTCCTAAGCGTGTTTTAAAGAGATAGATGCTGAGTAAAAAAGTGACTATATAAGCAGAATAGATGAACAAATCTTGATTAAATAAAATAGGACCAATAACTGGAATCTTACTGATTAAAGGGATTTCAAAAGGTTTGAAAACATTAATAATTGACTCTGGTAACTTTTGTCCAACAAATTGACTCCCTACAAAACTTGATACGCCAGTCCCAAAGATAGTAAGCGCTAGACCAGACACAACTTGGTTTGCCTTGAGTGAAATAGTTAAGATCCCATAAATCAATGCGCCAATGCCGCCTGCAATCATAGAGGCAATAACGGCTAAAAGTGGATTGCCTGTTGAAATGCCTGCCATAAATCCAGCCATGGCACCCAAAAGCATCATGCCTTCAACACCTAAATTAAGATGACCTGCCTTTTCAGTAATTAGTTCTCCAAGGGTTGCAAATAGAAGTGGAATACTGGCAATAATAGTGGCATATAAAAATGAAATCATTATGCTTCATCCCCCTTTCTCTTTGAAAAAACGATTTTATAATGAACAAAAAACTCGCTACCAATAACAAAAAATAAAATGATACTTTGAATAACATCTGCAGCAGCTTGTGGAATTTGAAAAGCAGTTTGAATAAAACTTCCCCCTTTAATTAGGGCTGCAAAAAGAATCGAAACAGGGACAATAATAAGTGAGTTAAGGCCTGAAAGCCATGCAGTGATAATCGCTGTAAACCCATATCCAGCTGATAAAGAGGCATTAAGTGTTTGATTGACAGCCGAGGCTTCAATCATGCCAACGACGCCACAGATTCCCCCTGAAATAATCATAGATTGTAAAATTACTTTTTTGACATCAATGCCTGCATATCTTGCTGTATCTACGCTTTCTCCTACTACTGCAATTTCATAACCCTTTTTGCTGTATTTTAAGAAAATAGTGATAACGATAACCACAATGATAGCAATGAGCCATCCGATATGGACACCAAATAATCGAGGTAAAATAGCATTTTCAGTAAAGTTAGCTATTTTAGGAAAACCATAAGCATTAGGGTCTTTCCAAGGACCATATTGTAAAAAAGTAATCCATTTGATTGCAATATAATTCATCATGAGCGTGATAATTGTTTCATTGGTATCAAATTTGACTTTCAAAATAGCCGGGATTAACCCCCAGAGACTACCGCCTATAAATCCAGCAATTAACATGATGATTAACAATAAGGGTCTTGGTAAATCGGGAAAATTGAGAGCGAAGAATGATGCCAAAAAAGCACCCATTAGGATTTGACCTTCACCACCAATATTCCAAAATTTCATTTTGAAAGCGACCATAATACCTATTGACGTTAGAATTAATGGAATACTGATTTTAATCGTATCTTGAATTCTAAAAGGCGTTCCGAAAGCCCCCTTAATCATAGATAAAAAGACTGTAATAGGGTCATGTCCCATAAATGCAATGAAGATACCTGAACAGATTAAAGATAAGATAATGGCTGTAAAACGGATAATAATGGCTTGTCTCTTCGTCATTAATTTATTTTGAGTTATTTTCATCATATTTGTGCACGCTCCCCTGACATCATGAGACCAATTTGTTCTTTTGTTGCAGTCTCACCTTCTAAGATTCCCATAACTTGACCTTCATAAAGAACCATAATGCGATCACATAATTTCAAAAGGACATCTAGATCTTCACCGATAAAGAGTGTTGCTACCTGATTTTTCTTTTGGTCATTAATTAAATCGTAAATCGTATGTGATGCGCCTATATCAAGTCCTCTGACAGCATAAGCCGTAATTAAAACATGGGGACTTGTATCAATTTCTCGACCAATTAAAACCTTTTGGATATTACCACCTGAGAGATCTTTAACAGGATGATACACACTAGGGGTCTTGATCTCTAAGGCATCAATAATCTTATCACACTTAGACTTGACCGATTTTCGATCAATCCAAAAGCCCTTTTGGTGATGGTGCTCTTTTAAGAGATAATTATCAATCATATCCATAGAGGCAACAAGTCCCATCCCTAGACGATCTTCAGGAATAAAGCTCATATTAATTCCTTTTTGTATAATGGATTTTGGGGATTCACCAACTATATTTTCACCGTTATAGATAATTTCACCAGACTGTATGGGATAAAGACCGGCTATGCCCTCACATAGTTCTTTTTGACCTGAACCCACGACGCCCGCTACACCTAAGACTTCACCTTCATATAAGTCAAAAGAGATTTGTCTAAGACTTGGGGTCTTTTCTTCATCAACAGCAGAGAGATTTTTCACAGAAAGTGCAACTTTACCGCGCGGCACTTGGGGTCTGTTGATTTCTAAATCGACCGTTTTACCCACCATGAGATCAGTCAGTGCCTTAGGTGATGTCTCTTTTGTATCAAGAGTCTGAATAGTTTGCCCCTTACGCAACACTGTTACTCGATCTGAAATAGCCATTACTTCTTGCAATTTATGTGTGATAATAATAATTGAACAGCCTTTTTTAGCCATATTGCGCATGATTTCAAAGAGTTTGTCCGTTTCTTGTGGTGTAAGGACCGCTGTAGGCTCATCCATAATAAGAATATTAGCCCCTCTGTATAAAACTTTAATGATTTCAACCGCTTGTTTTTCACCAACACTCATATTATAGATTTTCTTATCTGGTGCAATGGGAATGCCATATTGTTCAGATATAGTGATAATGTCTTCGGTTGCTCTCTTTTCATTAATAAAAAAAGAACCCTTTTGGCCCAATGTAATATTTGCTTTAGCGGTTTGTACATCAACTAATTTATAATGTTGGTGAATCATACCAATCCCTTGATTGATTGCATCTTTAGGGGATTGAAATCTCACTTGTTCACCATTAATAAAAATAGAACCGCTGTCAGGATTGTAGATTCCTGACAGCATGTTCATAAGTGTACTTTTCCCTGCACCATTTTCGCCTAATAGTGCATGGATTTCGCCTTTATTGACTTCGAAATTAATGTTGTGATTTGCTTTTACATGGCCAAAAGACTTACATATATTTTTCATTTGTACATGAACAGTCTTTTGCATTTTAACGCCTACCCTTTTAATTATTTTTATTTGATAATTATTCGATTTTACCGTCTACGCCTTGAACGAACCAGTTCATATTGAGAATTTCGTCGTCAGCAAGTGTTTGGCCTTCTTCAAGTTTTAAGTTTCCTTCTTGATCATAAAGAGGACCTGTGAAGATTTGGTTTGAACCGTCTAATATTTTAGCTTTTGCTGCATCAACTGCTTCTTGAGCACCTTCTGGTGCATTTTCAGTTAATGGTGCAAGTTCTACAACATCTTCGTCCATACCGCCCCAGTAAGAATCTGATTGGTAAGTCCCATTCATAACGGCTTTAACTTGTTCTACATAATATGGACCCCAGTGCCAAACAGGAGCTGTCATATAAGAACCAGGTGCCATTTCATACATATCTGTATTGTAACCGATTGAGTAAGCGCCTCTTTCTTCTGCTGCTTGTTGAGGACCTGTTGTATCTTGATGTTGTGCAATAACGTCAGCACCATCATCTAAAAGAGCAATTGCTGCATCTTTTTCTTTTGCTGGATCATACCAAGTATTAGTCCAAACCACTTTAACTTTAGCATCTGGGTTAACTGATTGAACACCTAAAGTGAAGGCATTGATACCACGAATACATTCAGGGATTGCGAATGCTGCAACATAACCGATTTCATTTGATTTTGTTTTCATACCAGCAACGATACCTGATAAGTATCTTGGTTGATAGATACGTCCAAAATAGTTTGACATATTGTCAGTTGTTTCATAACCTGAACAATGGAAAAATGTAACGTCTGGATATTCAAGAGCCATTTTCTTTGTAAACTCCATGAAGCCAAAGCTAGTCGAGAAAATTACTTTTGCGCCTTGATCAATCATGTTTCTGATTTCTTGTTCAACTTCTTGAGTTTCAGGTACTGATTCTTTGTAAATTGTTTTTACACCAAGTTCATTTTCAAGATATAATCTGCCTTGGTCATGTGAATAAGTGTAACCACCATCACCGATAGGACCAGTGTAGATAAAACCAACAACCATATCGCTGTTGTCTGTGCTGTCAGATGCATTTTCTGCATCGCTTGATGTGTTTGATGCTTGATTGTCTGATGCAGCTTGATCTGCTGAAGATGCCCCCCCACATGCAGTAAGTGCAATGGTCATCATAATCGCTAATAATAAAGCAATAATTCTTTTCATGATAGTTTCCCCTTTTTATTTGAGTTAAATTTTATTTATCTAAAAATGAGATTTTCCCATTTTTAAAACGATCGACAATAGCGAGTGATTCAACTTGAACGCCTGTTTTACGCAAGCGATCACCGCCCTCTTGGAATCCTTTTTCAATCACAATACCTATCCCTTGAGGTGTAGCACCTGCTTGTTTACAAATATCCATAAGACCTATAGCCGCATGACCATTGGCTAAGAAATCATCAATAATCAAAACGCGGTCCTCTGGTGAAAGATATTGTTTTGAGACTTTTACGGTGTAATATTGATCTTTGGTAAAAGAGTAAACCTCTGTTTGATAGGTATCTTCAGATAGATTTTTAGATGACATTTTTTTAGCAAAGACCATAGGAACTTTAAAATAAAGTGCCGTTAAGGCTGCAATGCCTATACCTGATGCTTCTATGGTTAAGATTTTAGTAATCTTTTGGGATTCAAATCGACGGTAGAATTCTTGTCCAATTTGATTGATCAAATCAATGTCCATCTGATGATTAAGAAAAGAATCTACTTTTAGGATATCCTCTCCAATCACTAGACCTTTTTCTAAAATTTTATCTTTAAGTGCTTGCATATACTTATTCGCTCCTTATCGCCCAGTATTTGGCGTTAAATTGTCTCAAAAATGGATTATAAAAATAAAAAAAACTTTGCCTTTTGGCAAAGTTCATTATGACCTTTTGAGCATTGTTTAAAAAGAGTTATCTGATGAATCTAATCAATGATTAAATTAAGATAAACGACTGCTGTTTCTATAAAAATCCATAGAGAATATTATAAATTCCAACAGTTTTCTTTTAATGAGTGCTTAAAAAGAGTTGAAAGTCAGTATAGATGATACTAGCTTTCAATGAACTCATAGCCTGTAACTATTTGAGGTAGTTTGTAGAAACATCTGGACCATATTACCAGATTTATATGAGATTTTATTCAATTGTTCTTGTTGTATTGTAAACCACTTGTCTTTAAATTGCAAGGCTAATATAAAAAGTTACTGAATACGGTTTGGTTTTTTATTTTTATTAATATAAAGAAATCCACAAACAAGAATCGTCAATGGAATTGTGAGTAATATCGCAATACTGCCGATTAACGCTTGTAATAACTCAGTAATAATCGCTTCTCTATTGAGTAAGTCAATAAGAGAACTAGAGTAAGTAATCATGAGCATAAAACTAGATAATGAACTTCCTATATAAGCTAAAACCAATGTATTTGCCATAGTTCCCATAATATCTCTACCAATACTCATGCCGCTATTAAACAATTTAGTGAATTTGATATTAGGGACATGTTGACTTAACTCCCATAATGATGAAGAAATGTCCATAGCAACATCCATAATGGCACCCATTGCCCCTATTGTTATCGCTGCAAAAACAATCCCAGATAAGTCAATGGCGATATCTGGATTGAGCATGGTGATATAAATAGAATGTTCATCTAAAAAGCCAGTCAAATGAAGAAGATGACTCATCAGTAAAGTTAAAAGTGCCGCAAAAATCGTTCCTGACAAACAGCCGATAATAGTTGCAAATGTCTTTTGACTTAAGCCATTAACTAATAGTAACGTTGTTATAATCGTATAAGCACATGTGATAATCGTCCACAAATAGGGGTTATAACCATTAAGCACAGATGGAACAAAGACAAAAAAGATAAACGAAAAAGTAAACATAAGAGCTAAGAGGGCATTAAAGCCTTTTGCTCTACCAAGCAATAGAATCAAAATAAAAAAGAGAATAGCCAATAAAATAACCTTGTTAAAGCGATAATAGTCTACAAAATTCCAAGTCATTTCATCTGAAGTATTAGTACCATCATCAAAGCCTAGATAGCCTTGATTGGTGAGTATAACTTGATCGCCGACTTCAACTTCTTTGATGGGTTGACTTCCACCGAGAAAATCGTCAGTTGCTTGTTCAGCGGTCACCTGCTTGCCTTTGTCTTCACCACTTAGAATTTCTGCTTTAAACTGGATTGCACTGTAACTATAGTCTTGACCTAGAGGATCATCGTCAGCAGGGCTCGAATTTTCTTCTTCAGAGACATCTTCAGAGGCATCTGATGAAGGACTGATAATTTCGACAACTTTTGCCTTAATATTTACACTGTCAGAACCTGTAAATATGTTTAGATTATTAGAAACTTTCTCATGGGCAAACCACATGAGAAGGGTTGCAAGTATTACAACAGTCCACCAAACGACAATGCCCATCATGTTGTTTTTTTTCTTAGGTTTAATTTTGACTTTAACACTCATTTTTAGGTGCCTCCTGTATAAAAAGTAGATCAATAGCGAAAAAAGTTACTTCATTTCCGACTACTTTTGTGTTTGTACTTCTAAGTAGCGGTCACAAGAAACCAGATGGTCATTAACCATTCCAATGGCTTGCATATACGCATAGCATATGGTTGTGCCACAAAATTTAAAGCCTTTCTTTTTAAGGGCCTTACTCATAGCATCGCTTATAGCTGTTGAAACGGGTACCTCATCTTGGGTTTCAAAGTGATTAATAATAGGATTGCCTTCAACAAAAGACCAAATAAAAGCATCAAAAGAACCCCATTCTTTGACTATCTCATGAAAAGCAAGGGCATTGCTTCTTATTGAATAGACTTTGCCCCTATGTCTGATGATACCAGAATCTTTTAAACATTGGTCTAAATAGTCATCTGTATAATGAGCGACAATATGGGGATCAAAATTGTCAAAAAGGGTTAAGTAATGAGCTCTTTTTTTAAGAACAGTTATCCAAGAAAGGCCTGCTTGTGCGCCTTCAAGGCATAACATTTCAAAGAGTTTTTGATCATTGTGTTCAGGAAGCCCCCATTCTGTATCATGATAAACATGATTGAGTTCCCCTTCCCTAGCCCAAGGACAACGATTGACGGTATCAGACTTTCTCAAAATATCTGAAAGGTCTTTTCCTTTTGCAAGTTCATCAACAAGTTTGTCTAAATATCTGATTTTTTGCATTAAAGGGTCTTCAATGTCTTCTACTTTAACGCCACAAACAGTTCCCGTGATAAGTTGACTCAAGGGATTAAAATGGATACTCTCATTAAAAAAACGTTCAACAGAAGCATCACTATTAAGAAAGTTTTCCAGTTCCGTTTGACTGTAACCCGTTAACCACTTTATAATTTCATCGACTTGAGCCTGTGTACGCGATTTCTTTTCGGCTTTAGCCACATAAAGTGAATAGAGTTTTGAAAAAGCCATTTTGTATATTTTAGACTCTGTCATAGGTCCTCCTCTATCAGTAATGTTGGTCTTTTAAATAACGTTCAATACAAACTTGAATCTCATCAACTAACTCAGATTCTGCACCCCAACTAAAGTTGAAAATGGCCCCTTGACCACCTCCTGCACCAATGGCGCAAATGAAGAGATTATCCTCTTCTCCAATAAGGGTAATACTTAAACTGGCACGAGATGAGTTTCTCATAAAGTATTTGTCATATACCCTAACAGCTACTTGCGTACTGCCAATTACGTGATGACTTTCATCTACTAGATTCATAGAAATAGCACTGTTCATAATGTACGTATCTAAATGTGATAAAACAGCATTGAAATCCCCGGTAAAAGAATATTCATATTTAGCCATGTTTAAGCCTCCTTTTGCTCATCTTGTCATTGAATGCAAAATGCATCGTTTGATTTTATAGGGATGATTATGAGTTTAGTTTTTTTTGTACAACAGTGGCGATTAAGAGACCTAGACCAATGCCCAGTGCCATTCCTACTGATGTACTTCCTAGTAATTCACCAAAGATAATGCCCGCAACGATTCCTAAAGTAAGACCAATAGGTAAAAAAGTTTTTTGGACTTTTTCAGGTGAATCGCCTTCTGTATTTTTAATTAACTCAGTGTTGTCAACATTTTCATTGATTTTATCATTTTCTAAGTGACTCTTTTCTTTGTTTTCCTTCATGCTTGACTCCTCTCAAATAAGCTGGTGACTGATGTAGTGATATATCCCATTATAACAGGTCTTATGGCATATCCTACCCCACTTATAATAAAAAGTTAAAGAATTGTCTTTTCCCATGTTTAGGATTCTTTAGCGTGAAGCAGTTCGGTAACCAATGTAATAGACAATCATGATGATAATATAACTCAAAATCATGATGAGAGACATTGAATGTAGTAGATTAAAAACATCAAGGACGACGACTAAACGCGTTAAGGATATAAAATTAAACTGAGACAGGGTACCCCAAATATTGACGAAAAAATGACCTAAAACAAAGGTTTGGATGATCACCAATATGACATTCACTGTTGATACAGCGTTGCCTGCTAAAAGAGCTATCACGGGTTTATTCGTCATTTTTTTTGCCAATCGACCTATTAAAAAGACAAAGCCAAGTGTGACAAGCGAGAGTAATAAATACAAATAAGGAGCCATCGGCGTGTACATGATTGTAAAATTGACGAGGACACCAATCAGTAACGGAATAAAACTCATTAAAATAAGTATCAGTATATTTTGTATGTATTTTTGCATGTTTTAAATCCTTTCTTCAACGGGTTATAAAGTTTTTAACAGTGACAGATAAATTTGATTATTCCATCGTAAATATCAATTTTATTATATGTATTTTATCATAAAAATAATCGTGTTACTTTATATTCGATATAATGTAACACGATTAATCAAATTTTAATAAATAAGATCAAATAAATGTTTGTTTAATAAGACATGATTAGAGGTTAAAGAGATAGCCAACCTCAGTATAGGTTTTATGTGCTAAAAGCAATGGCTTGTGAAATGCCTTTTGCCCCCCATTTTTTTCGTAAAAGCGTCTAAAAGGATTGTCTTTTAATGCCCATATTAAAACAGCTGTATAGTTGTACTGCCTTTTCAGTTCATTAAAAGCATAATCTAAGAGCGCTTTACCTACGCCACTCCTTTGATAATCCGCTAAAACATAAATGGCATAGATTTCACCCGTGTCTTTAAGTTGATACGCCTTTGCTTGTCGACACGGGCCATAGGTGATAAAACCAACTTCGTGATTATCTACCATAGCGAGTGCCCTTTCTTCATGTTTAAGCTTATAGTCTCCAGATTCATAGTACTCAAGATCTCTATCAATCCGTTTTTGACGACTTTGAGCAAAACGTTCTAATATAGCATTATCTATAATGCCTGCATAGGTTGTTAGCCATGTTTGGATATTAATATCAACGATGATTTCAATATCCGATTGATTTGCCTTTCGAATGTGCATATTGCTTTTCCCCTCCCGAAGGTTCAATCACATAGAGTTTTTTGAGCAAAGATTGCATGAGTTGGAAATGCCAAATAGGCCATCCGATAAAGCTCCAATGACATTTAAAATCACCTCATCAATATCTAATGAACCTAAACCCAAAATAAATTGTGTACTTTCTAAGATACATACTACCAAAAAAAGAACAAAAATGATATTCTTTTTGGAATTTAATTGGTTTTCATGGAGTTTCCTTTCATTGATGATTTTTTTCAAAATCAAGTAGCCATTTTTTACGTTCTAGTCCTCCACCATAACCAGTTAAACTGCCATCTTTACCAATGACACGGTGACAGGGGATGACAATTGAAATCATATTTTTGCCATTGGCAGTGCCAACAGCTCTAACCGCCTTTTCATTACCAAGAGCAATCGCTTGCTCTTGATAAGACCTCACCTCACCATAAGGAATATCAAGAAGGACCGTCCATACCTTGTTCTGAAAATCTGTTCCAAACATATCGAGTGAGACGGAGAATTCTTTTCTTGTGCCGTCAAAATAGTCATTAAGCTCCGTTTTGAGGGTCTCAATATGCTGATTTGACCCACTTAAAATAACTGCATTGCCTCTTTTTTGAAGAAGAGCAAATTCAGTTTCTAACATGCGTCTGTCCGAAAATTCTAGCATACAAATACCTTTTTCTGTTGAACAGACATACATAGAGCCTAGTGGCGTTGGAATCCTATCTATTAAAATGATATTTTTTTGACTACTTTCTTGTGGCGAATGTCCTGTCAACTTCTTAAAGGTATAATTAAAGCCACTGAGGGACTCATAACCACTATCAAAAGCAACATTCCCTACTTTTTCATCGGCCTTAAGGTCTTGATAAGCACTGTTGATGCGGATCATACGTTGATAAGTATGAAAAGTCATGTCATAATTTTTCTTAAACCATCGTCTGATTTTTTCTGGTTGTAAGCCTTCTTCTCTTAGCATATAATCTTTTACTTTCTCCATAGGATGGGATTTAACGAGGTCAATGGCTTTTTGAATATCTGGTGGCATTTGACCTCTCTTTTCTGTGGGTTTACATATCTTACAAGGCCTGTAGCCTTCTCTTAAAACTTCTTTTAAATCGGTATAAAATTCAGTATTTTCTGCCTTAGGTTTACGTGCTCGACACGTGGAAACACAAAAAATCCCCGTGGTTTTAATAGCAGCATAAAAAATGCCTTCATAAGCTTTATCTTTACTGATGAGTGCTTCATAATACTGGTCAAATACATCTTTATCCGTTATTTTCATCTTGGCCCCTTTTCTTGCATTCTTTTAAAGTCAAATACCAGAGACTTCTTCTAGCTTGAGGAAATCCTCTATAAGAGGATGCTTTAAAAATAAAATACCAAGAATAATCAGTCTATGCAACCGAAAAATGGACAAGTATTTAAAGCTCCATTTTAGATTGAACTTCTATTATTACACCATGAGGTGCTATAAAGTCAATTTGAGTTTCACTTTCTTTAACAATAACCTTTGATTGAATTAAAAAATACTTGCTTTTAATCGTGTAATAACGTACATTGTTTTCTGTTTGTATCAAAGACGCCTTTTTTTGATTGAGGTGATCTAAAAGTATTTGTCTTTTGAGAGAATCCGTAAGGGTAATCGATTCATATCTATAGTTTTTCTTTTGGACTAACCGACTGACAAGCACGAAGATAACGAGATAAATCAGAGCATGTAATTGATATTGAGGGTTAACCTCTATCAATTGAATCCCAATGACATAAAGTAAGACCATTATTACTAGGAATATTAGAAATAAACCTATCATATCAATGATTAAATGACGAATCGATTCTTTTTTGAGTTGATTTTCATTATAAAGCATCTACCTTTATCCTCCTTGACTCAAATGGATGGTTGTAGTTATGTGCTGTTTAATTTAACGACCAATTCAATTGATTACTGAATTGGTCGTTTCTTTTTAGTTACCTAATAGTTTATGAGTTAAATAATTTGTGCTATAAGTTAATTTTGAACGAATATCAATCATCCATTCTGGTTCATTTTGCCAGTTTTCCTCAACTGCGCGCATGATACGTGCATATTTGTAAAGGGATTCAAAAGTAATTAAAGTCATTTTTTCTGATTCTGATAGTGGTGTGTATTCTTTGGTTGATTGATACCCTTTTAGAAATAATGTTTCAACATCATTATAACTTTCATAGGTACTTTCTTCTAGGATATTATTGATTGCAATCATGATATCAAGATCATACCAGCCATAACAAGCGTCATCAAAATCAATGGTATAAATGTTTTGGTCATACTTATTCAAGATGAGATTATCCAGTTCATAGTCATAATGTAATAGACCATAATGAGTCATGGACTTTGGTAATTTTGATAATGAACTAGAAAGCGTTTTAGCTCTTTCAAGATAGGGCTTATAGGCCTCATCTTTTTCAAAAAAATGTTTAATTGCTGTAAGATGATCTTCAAAGGATGGTCTGTTACAAGTCTCTTGAGTCAAATGATTAAGACTAGAGTGAATGCGTCCCAATTGGGTTCCTAATTTATAAATCATATCATCATCAATCAAACCATCTTCTAGGGTTATTCCTCTATCACTTACAATTCCTTCCCAAACAACAGCGTAATAGATGCCCCAAGGGCTTGTTATTGTTTCTATCGGCAAATTATTTTTTGAAAGAATAATTTGGGGAACAGGAATGTTTGATTGTCGGAGTGTCTCTACCAATTGCACTTCACTTTGAATATACTTTAAAGCTTTTTCTTCTTTGGGAGAAAAACGTAAGTATAACAATTTACCTTCATACTTAAAAGGATAAATAGCGTTTGAAGAGATTCTATAGTATTTGAACAAGTCAGTAGAATCATTATCATAATGCCATTGTTTGAGGCACATAAAAGCCAAATCTTCATTGTTGAATAAATATTTTAATTTCATCATATTAAATTATCTCCGTTTCTATAATTTTAGATTACCTCCTATTTTATAAAACGGTTGTTGTATAGTCAGACGTTTCATGTCTATCACTCCTTTCATCAGTTTAATTTCATTTCATTGAGTATAGTCCTGCTATTTTCACATTACTATAAATAATATAATGCTGAAAATGGGGGTCATAAATCATTGGCACAATTCGACTTCCATTGCCATCAATAGTGTAAAGTGTTGACCATCTATATGCCTTCACTTTGATTAATTCTTTCATTAATCGAATCCAGTATTTCTATTGGATAATTGACATAATCTAATATCTTAATGGCATTTCTTGTATTGGCAATGCCTGGTCTTATTTTGTAGTCAAAATCTAATTCATCTTTAGATACATTTTCAGTAAAGTAGTAATACTCATATCCTTTTAATTCATCTAAAATATTCATATCATGAGTTGATACTAGAACCTTTGTATTTCCCTCACCAAGTGTATTCAAGATTTCCATTGATGCAGCATATCTTTCAATGGGATTTGTACCTTTAAATATTTCGTCTATAAGTATTAAAGTACAATAATCATCTTTTCTAATATCTATCATTCGCTTGATAGCTTCTGCTTCTACTAAAAAATAACTTTTGGCATTAGTAAGGGTATCATTCAAACTTATTGATGTAATCACTCTAAAATAATTGGTCTTATATTGTTTAGCTAAGCAGGTGCAGATACTTTGTGCTAGAATCGCATTGACACCTACCGTTCTAAGAAAAGTTGACTTACCACTCATATTTGAGCCCGTAATAGCAACATCACTTGAAGTAATGATAGAATTCGATATGACGTCACTAAGTAAGGGATGATACATTTCTTTTATAGTTAGGCTATTGCAGCTGCTAATTATTTCTGGCTCACAATAGTTATATAACTTATCCCGATAAGCTATAACACTTATCACTGCATCCAATTCACCAATTTGACCATATAAGTGTTTAATATCAGCACTCATTTTATTGACCTTATTGGCAATCAGGTAATAATTTATTTCTTTAATAGAAAAAACGATGTTTAAATAGTCAGCAAGCACGTCGAGTCCTTCTAATCTAAAAAGCATGGTCTCTTTATTCATGATAGGTTTTAGTCGATTAATACTTATCGTAACTGAATCTGATGTTTGAGGAGAAATTTGATTAATTCTATTCAAGTTCTTTTTGCTAATCTTTATAAGCTTGATAGCATATTGTAATACTTCCAATTGAACCCCATTTTTTCTCAAGAAAAGATTATGTAATATCAAATTTACAGGAAATAAGACTAATAGGATTCCTAGCAGTGCTGAAATTCCATGTATTAATGTCTGTACAATGATGACTATATTGATAATTGTTAAGATACAATGAATCCCGAGTGATAGATTGTTTGACTTATACTCTGAATCAATCACTTCTTCAAAATGATATTTACAATACGCCATTTTTTCAAAGGCCTTCTTCAATTCATGTATCTCATTTTTTCTTTTTTCAGCTTGATTAATCTTAGTTAACCTAGAATTATAATCTATTTCATTATCGACTGGATTTTTTAACCAAGAGTAGAGTGTTTCCTCCCCAGCAGAACAGTTTGTATAGTTTAATAGCTCAAATAAAGAGTCCATATTTAAGTCATTCCACGTTATATCATCTAGTGAGGATTTTGTTTTCGTCTTATTGACATTGGATTTTTTGAGATTTTCAAAATCTATTTTTCGATCTCGTTTTTTTTTCGTTTTAAATCCATGGATGTAACTTAAGTATGGTCTGATACTATTTAGCATTTCATATTCTCCTCTATTGTCTCTGTATAACTGTAAAGTCCATTTACGGTTTTTAATCTCTTGGGCACATCTATACCATAAGAATATAATAACTCGCTAAATTCACTCTGTCTCTCTATTAATTTTTGAGGGTGTTCATGCTCTTTTACTATCTTTAATACATATGTTCCATGATTCTTAAGCTTTATTTTGTATATAAGTTTTATTCTAAACTTATCATCTTCGACAAATTGATTGTTTATTAATGATTCCACTGAATCGATTTCTGTATCAGCGGTCTGTGCTTATCTCTATCATAGTTTACTTTAATATATTTATTTAATGTTTATTTATTTTTTTATATTATATCATCAATTTAATACTATTATAATTAAATAGACTAAGAAATTAGAATTATCAAACAAATGGATGGGAATTTATACAAAAAAGCTTAATATCCGTTATTGAGTTTTTTACTGGTTATTAAGCCTTTATATTTCATACAATTCTTTTCCCCTATTTTTAACCCATTAATTCTTTTCGTTGTCTATTTAGCCTTTCAAAATGTAACAGTGTATTTTGGATTAGTTTTATTGCATCAGATTGACTAGAATCACATAGACGGTCGCTGCATATATTTGATCCAAATAATATGCCTATACCTTTATTGTAATGCTTATAATTTGCAAAAACATGGCAAATATCACCATCCCAAAACAAATCACTTGAAGTAAGTATTTTTGTCGACTTATTACCTACTGCAACCCAATTACCTACTTGCGTATCTACTTGTAAAGTCATATTTACAACAAGTTTATTGACACCCTCATAAATAGGTCGAATAGGTGCAGGAATACATGCTTTATAACGGTTATCTATAGTAATTTCATACGTTCTACCATGTGATGACTTACCGTCAGTATCATATCCATAAAGGACATCACTCGTAAAATTGTTGGTCCCAACTAAGTGAGGCAATTCAAATTGATTTTCAGAAGTGGCTTCCCTAATAAGGGGTAATCCTGCTTCATTTAAAAAGTGATTATAGGCTTGTGTCCCAATAGGGTGAATAGTTTCGTTACATAAAAAGAGCAAAATCCCACCGTCGTAAACATATTTTCTTAAAAAATCAAATACAAATTTGTCTGTTCGATCTTTTGTACTCGAAGAGATGCCGAGCCGGTCTTCAATAATGATGTAATCATAATTCTCACTAAGACACTGACTCTCTGATATCAACTGATTTTTTAAGCTTAAATTAGTCAGGGTTGAGTATTGTATATCAGGACAAATGCCATATGCTATTTTCACATCATAATCCTCTTTAAGTGTACTTATCAATTTTTGAGATTGTATATGACCAAACCCCTTTTTTGCTTCATAAGCGTATATGAATAGCACTTTTAAACGCCCTTTTTTATGAGAATCGTCAACTGAAGATAATGACTTATTAGATACTTTACTTGCACTAGCAAATGATGGTTTAGGCCCTCTTTTAGGTTTTTCTATTAAATCGACATTCCAAACCATACGTTTCAATTGCTCGAAGGCTTCATCTGATATTGAATAATCAATCATACTAATTGCAATTCGTGAATTTAAATAAGAAGGCATAAGATATTCGTCAGTAAGAGCTATTGGGATGAACTTTTCTTGTTCACACTGATTGTAAATGTCGGGTGTGATAATTTGTGCTTCTATTCCTACACCACCATTTCTTCTATTCGATTTTTCACAATAGTCTTGGTTGCATATGATTAAAACCTTATCTGAATTTCTGATACTTTCTTCCATAAAATAAAATCTATCATATCCAGGTTTTAAGTCCCATTGATCAAGAATAACATCAACGCCAGCTTCTTCAACAAGTTTAGTTGCTAGATTCAAAACCCATTTTTTATGTTCATCTGATGTCCAACTATAAGATATAAATACTTTAGGGGTATAATCCATATGTTAACAATGCTCCTTTTTACAGTAGTTTAATTGTTATTTATAAATTGAATTAAAAGGCCATTAAATAGGCTAATTAGCCTATCGCCTTTATTAATAATAACATATATAATGGCACCTTCCTACTCAAAAAAGTGTCAAAAAAAGTAAGAAGTCAGCGAGAAATGAGGTTTAGGAGATTTTTCGCTGACTAAGGTTATTTAATTCATTATTTAAACCGCTCTATAGATTACTTAAGAGGTAGAATGGCGTCTTGTGATAGATATATTTCAGCTGTCTTTTCAAAGCTAGTCTCCTCCACTGCTGCTATCAAGTATTCTAATTTTCTTTCGTCCATGGGTCTTCCCTTGTCTTGATTTATAAATTTGTTTCGATCAATCGTAATGATTCTTGAGCCTCTTGCCATAGGTGTGGAAATTTAGAAGCAATAAAGTTAGCATAGGCAGACTTTTGATGAATTAAATCGGTCGAGATGATTTCATCCAATATTTGAGACTCTATAAAGGCTCTTTCGTCTACAGATAGAGCCTTAAAGGGTTTGATAATGAGTTTTTCTTGTCTTACGAAGGTCATAAGTCTATCATAAATGTTGTCAATGGGGTACTCCTTTAGAACCGTGACAGGTTCTTCACTGACATAAGCACATGTGATGTCCGTTGGATTGGTGAGTTGACTTGTAGGATGACATTCATAAAGAGAACCCTTTTGATGCTTGTAAATGTCTGATAGGGCATCTGGGAAATACTCTGTATAAATGGGAACCCCGCTCGCTTGATCAAATCCATAAGGATAGAAGTTGTTGTTTACCATGTAGAGCGTTGCAATCACTTCACTGCTTGTAAGGTAAACATAGCTTTTCTTGTGGTTTGAAACTTGTGGGGTTAGGATTTTGAGGTTTTGGGTTGGGCTTCCGTGGTAGTATGACAAATTTTGGGTACTCCTTTGTTGGCAATAGAATATATAGCATTATTGTTATTAGCAAAAGATCAATAATCACAGCCTGTAGTTTGTTTTCTAGATTCTCCCTTTTCTTTTGGTTATATTTTATATGGCCTTAAGAAATCTGTCTAACTTAGTGTAACCTATCCCGATGATTAATCTTAACATAGTCTACTACGAATAAAATCAATGCTGCAATGAGTAGTAAGACCAATGAAAAAATGTCCCAGACATCAATAACAGGTTCAAGGATCATTTTGGATATTGCTATATTAACAACTAATACAAAGGGGGTTGTTATTAATAAAGTCACTGCCATTTTTATTAAGAATCTGATTTTCAAAAGATTAAAAATCATTATAATTAACCATAAGTATATTATTGTAATAAGCGATAATATAGAACCTATATTAAAAACAGCAGGCACATTAATGATTTTACTTAGAAAATAAAAATAAGGAACAATTAAAATACTAACAAAAATTAAACTTAATAAAATGCCCTTTTTACCGCGTGCAAGCAAAGGTGCTGTTAAAACCCAAGCAAGGATAATTGAAATAAGTGGGATAAGTGACCATGTTAATTTCCCAAATACTGCCACATCACAAATGATACATATTAATATTCCAATGGCATTCATCAGTGAAAATATGGATAACTTTAGGTGGTTATTATGTGTGTTATTTTCTTCTTCTTTTTTGAGACTAATGAGATTTTCATTGACTTTACTTTCATAAACCTCTTCACTCATTTTTTCACTACTTAATAATTCATTCACTGAAATATCTAGTATATCGCATAAATCTAACATAATTGAAGAATCAGGCATACTTTTACCTGTTTCCCATTTAGAAACGGCTCTATTGGTGATATTTAATTGTTGAGCGAGTTGAACTTGAGTTAATTGTTTTTCTTTTCGACATGATGCAATAAATTTTCCAATTTTAACTTGATCCATGACGACCTCCTTTAATATATTGAATAAATTATACACTAAAATAAGCTTATAAAGAGGAATAGACAGTTGATTGAGTCCCTATCAACCAATAGTTGAATTGATAGTAGACCACTCTAGCTAGGAAATGGATTATATAATAGAACTATTTAAGAAGTAAGCATACCAATGGGCTAGCAGGTTAGGCTAGCCCATTGGTTATATGATTATTATCTTTGAGTTAATCCTATATGGTTAATTACTTGTTGGTCTATAGAGGCCAATTGCTCCGGCAGAGATAGAGCCTTAAATCGCAAATATTATCAACGTAGAGAGCCTTTAGAACCGTAAACGGGGATCAGTACACATATTTCAAAATTTATTCTTCAAATTGTTTAAAAAATTGACATAAGTCAGTGTCTAAATAATAGTACCCTATTTGTTTATATGTTACATCTTCATAAACAGGGTAACATTGTGCAAAACTGTAAGAAGAATTCAAACCACCAATTACCCACGGTACGTTATCTTCTGAAAATTTATCAATCATATCCTTATAGTAGGCAAGATAAGTTTCCTTTGGATAACGGACAAGCGAATAAGAAGATGATGAATCTTCGAAAAGACCAAATTCCCCGACAATAAAACCTACATTGTTTTCAGCCGCCAATGCTTTCATCAATTCATATGACGTCTGAGTAGATGCGTTATCATCTAAGAGTTCACTTGCGACTACCGAGGCATCATATGTTTTCCCACTAGCATCTACATAAGGCCATGTTACTGATTTCAAATAATCTGTATTATCTAAATAATCTTGACTAATAACACAAAAAGAACGCGGTGCGTATTGATGATAACTTATGGCAACTCCCAATTTAGCCATGGTCTCACCACTTAGTCCTCCACTATGAATATCTGCGATTATAACCCGTTCAGGGCTCTCTTCCCTTATCGCCTCTACTGCTGGGGTAAAGACTTCTCCATACCGTGTTTCAGAAAAAATTTCTGGCTCAACCATTAAATCAAACGCAAGATATTGATTGGGAATAGCTTTATACCTTCTAGCAAGCATTTGCCAAAATTCAGCAAATTCAGCGATTTCCGCTTCGTTTTGAGGCTCATTGATACTACCTGTTTCAAAATTTGAATCTCCTGTGAACCCCGTTTTTTGTGAACATTGAATTGTCAAATGAACATCATTTTCAATGCATATTGCTAAAATTTCATCTAACATTTTTAAACGTTGTTCGTTAACCATTCCTTCTACATAGTCAGGACCTTGCAAATATGAAAAGCTTAAAAACATAACAAGATTATTTAATCCTGCTTCTTTCATTGTCTGTATATCCATCTCTCTCACTAATTTATCTGGGTAAGAGTAAAGAGCACCATATGTAGCACTTCCTAATTTAGGGAGCAAGACGCCATGCCAAGAGGCAGGCAGTTCAGAGCATGAGGCATCGGGCAGACTGGTTTCTTTATTTAATAAGGTTTCGGTTAGTATTTGGTTATCATAATCCATGACTTCTGAAAACAATTTTAAATCTGAATTAACCTCAAAAGAATAGTAATATCTCATGGCAGCCTTTGCAGCATCTTCAATGGTCATAGCTTTTTGAGGATACCATTTCCCATCTGTTGTCATTCCAAGTACCTTTTGCCCAGTTCTTCTATCATATAAAGAGGAACACGTTTGTGCAACCCACCAGTTTCCAAAATCTTGATTCCATTCTACACCTTCAGGTGCACCATTGGGCCATTCTCCAACTAAATCTTCAACATCTGTACACATTGTAAAAATACTCGCTTCTGAAATAGTTCCGGCAATATCACTATTATCAAAAATGAAATTAGCACAATTCATACCTATTGGTGCACTTGAAGGCATGAAAAATTCTGGTATTGGAATATCATTACACTTTTCAAAATAATCTTGATAATTATCATATTCAACCCCCAGCATTTCCTCAACTCTAGGATAATATATACCTATACCAAACCAATATCGACTTGCAAATTTGTCATCTGCTGAATACTCTAACATATCAGTAAGGAAGGGGCTCTCTTTTTTATATCTAAGTTCAAATACTTTATTGATCATTTGAGTAACTTCCACTTGCATTGCATTCTCATCTAATCTTTTAGCTTCTTCATACTCTAAAATGCCTAATTGATAAGCTTCTTCAACATCAGTATTTTCAAAGACAAGTCCCTTCTCTGTTTCAATTTCATGAGAAGCTTCTTGTACTACAGGTATACTATCAACTGGTGATAAGTCACCTTCACTCGTTTGAGTATTTTCTCCACACCCAGAAAAAATACTCATTGTCACAAAAATCATTAAACAAACTAAAAATTGCTTCATTCCCCCCACTCCTTTACACTTAAAAAATCATATTTCAATCTATTATTGATCTTTAGATATAAAACGACTTATTTTAGAGTTTAGATAAGTATTTAGTTGTAATTATGTAAATATTTGTGTTTTTATGCACTTTTGTTTAATTATACAAATATGCAGAATTAAATTCAATAACTATTGATTAAAAAACCTTAAGAGATTTGTCTAAGATTGTAACGAATGGAGCATATATTGTCTGTTAAATGGTGTTGATTACAGGATTTCTTTATTTATATAATATCAACTAAACCATTTATATTTTCTAAAAAACCCTGTTTGATTTCTCTAACCATACACCATTCTGCACTTCTTTCTCTATCATTTACATGATAAATCCCAAATTTATATGTGGCACTAAACTTAAGTTTCTTATAAAAATTTGGATTCCCACAAAGAAATACTGCAGAATATCCCAAATTTTTTGCTCTATTTATGGACTCTTCAACCAAAGCCTTGGCGATCCCTTTTCTAAAATGGTTTGGATGAACACTTAAAGGAGATAAAAGTAATTCAGTTATGGTTTTTTCTTTTGTTTCAATTTTCATTTTGTATAAAACTACTTGTCCTACCAATTCTCCTGATTCGAGTTCTGCAACCAAAGATAATTCAGGTATAAAAGATTGTTTAGTTCTAATCTCATTAAGATAATCATGTTCATCTCCAGCACAATAAGCTGCTGTAGCAAAGGATTTTTTAACTAAGTCATATATTTTAGAATAATCTTTTTGTACTTCTTGTCTTATTATCATAATAACCTCTTGTAAGTTTGAAACAGTGTGTTATACGAAGACTTTAGATGTCTAACCCTTAGGCTAGCTTTCTTCATGATCCTTTTTAAAATTACGTCCCATGTTTTTCTCAAACTTTTCTCTATAAACTGCGGAATATTCTTCTGAACTAACGCCATATCTATTTAATACATCAGAATAGTACATCATAATGTCACACATTTCTTCTATAAAGCGTGAACGCACTTCTGGATTATTCATTATTTCATCGTCACCCTTTTTCTTGATAATTGAGATGACTTCGCCCATTTCTTCAATCATGTATAAGAGAAATATTTTCCCATGTTCAGGGCTCATATCCGACCACGTGTCTTTATGCTTCTCCCACAATACTCTCGACATCTCTAGTTTCTCTTTTATATTTATACTTTTTTCCACAATTCCTCCGAATATTTAGGTTTTCTCTTCCATTCAGCCAATTTATTTAAACTTTAGTCCATGAACATGCCATTTTCAAGCTTGATGATGCGTTTAGCACCTGTTACCTGATTAGAATTACCACTTGGCTTCCAACAATCTTCTATTTCATAATAAGTAGCTACATTTTCATAGTCGCTCAATCCTCATTTCAGCTTATACTCCCAATACCCCACATTTAGCCATTTATTAAACTTATTACCTACTTCATTGAACTCTGCAACCTTCTTGAAACCAAGCTTCTCATGAAGTGCTATACTTGATTCATTCGGTAGCGCAATCCCGCCCATCGCTCTATGGATATTACGTGATTTTAGGTCGTTTATTAGTTGCAAATATAACTTTGTTCCTATACCAGCACCTGTACTATCTTTATCCAAATAGACTGTTGTCTCTACTGAATAACGATATGCGCTTCTCTCTTTCCATTTGGTTGCATATGCATAGCCAATTATTTTGTTGTCACTTTCATACACATAATATGGTAGTGACTGAGTTATCCTACCAATTCTCGCCTTCATATCTTCTACTGTAACAAGCTCTTCCTCAAATGTGATTGAGGTGTTCGTAACGTAGTAGTTATATATGTTACAAATTGCTTCTGCATCTTCAATTACTGCAAGTCTAATCATACTGGATATCCTTTCGTTATAATAATATTGTATTGTAAATTAGCATATTGTTTCGTTTAATGTTCCCACGCTTCACGACGTCCATCAGCTCTCCCAAAGCCGAACCCAGACTACTGATGGATGTCAGGAACACTCTGTTAGATGATGCTGCGTACGGAAGTTGTTAATGGCCATAAAATGACAGTATTAATAGGTAATCATTGTAGCTTTATATTTTGATAGACTCTATCTTATACCATATAATCCAAATGGATCTGTCTCTAATGCTTGTCGGTATAATTCGACAACTTCTCTCACTTTTAGCAACATACATTTACAATCACCAATCAAACCGTCTTTTATAAATCCCTTTTCATATGCTATATTTTGAATTGTATACCATGGTTTTACAGATGGTTCCCATGCCTCAATAAACCATTGGTCATCAGGGTATAATGCTCGAGCTTCTTTTGATGGTTTGAATTTATTTTTTATTTCAACTGGTAAACTATCTTCAACATAGTGCATAGAAGATAATCTGTATATATCAACACCTAAAAGTAATGCCCATCCATCTATATCTATCAAGTGTTGAAACCCTAACGAGTGTTTATCAGCATCTTTGCCCCATGCAGACACACGGAAAATTCCCTGTCCTGTGATAACATCTGGCATCTTACGAAAAGTGTCTGATACTACCCCCATAGCATTTTTTTCTTTATCATCTTGCAATATTTTTATTTTAACTGTTAGTCCTAATTCCTTATCTTTATCACTTAGTGGAAGATTAGGCGAAAGCATAAAAGATGGCATAACAATCGCTCCATCTTTTCCTACAACTTGCATTAGTGTATTAAGTATTGTTATTGCTCCACCATCAACATGTCCAAACTTGCTCAATGAACAATGAACTTCTAATGGCATTCCATTTTCTACACCTAACTTTCTCAATCCTTTTTCAAAATCTGCTGCAGATACTATTAATGACAACTAAAACACCTCCCGAAACTATACAATTTATATCATATTTATTGAAAATCTTAAACTCGTACACAATGTCACCTAACGTCGCGCTGGTTTGCGAAATCGTATGTTATACGCAGTATTCATCGCCAGATTAAATGCTCATTCCAATTGAGACTTCTGATTCTCGATTAAATTTATAGCCCATCTTCTTATATAAGTTATATGCCTTCTCGTTACTACTCCATACTTCTAAATCAATATACTTCAATCCCTCATTCCTCATATAGTCAGTTGCATAATTTATAAGAAATTGTCCTAACCCTTGTCTCCTAAAATCTTTGTTGACAAACATATCTTCTAGAAAACCTCTATCGTTCTCATTAATAAAAATGATTAGGTTTGCCACCATTTCATTGTTCTTCCGGATGGTTACACATTGATATCCATTCTTCTGCTTGAGCTCCTCTATATCATCATTTATATACAAGCCTGGTCTAAAAGATTCACCATGATGTTTCAACAACTCATTCATCTTATCTTCAGTATCTAGTTTATTAATCTCAATATTGAATTGAGAATTAAGGTCAGTTTCTACTCTATTATCTGGAATGTTCAATGTCAGCACATGCATAGCTTCATCTGCCACGAATCCATCAATCGATTTATAGAATTCAATTAGTTCCTTATTCTCTGAAAAACTACAATTATAGATTCTTGCGTCAGATGTCTTATGCTTCTCTCTTCTTATTCTTGCAATTTCAATCAAATCGTTTACAATGTCTTTAGCCTGCTCAAGACTATTGCCAGGTTCTAACTCAAACTCAATAAAGTAATTAATTCTTGGATTCGTATAAAAATCAGCTGCTTTACTCTCAAAAATGAAACCTTTACCAACTAGATTATCACTATCATATAAGTGATATTCATATTCCTTATCTGTATTCAATAAATTCATATCTTCTCCTACTAATTCATTATGTCGTAACAAAGGTAAATATTGCGTCTAATGTCACGCAAGTTTACGAAGTGTCGTAGGCGGAACCTATCAACGGGCTCGCTGTTTGCGAAGTCGATTTTTCCGCTTAATAATTTATTTATTCGAGTTCTTTGATACCTCAATATTCTATGCAACCTCATCAACTAAATGTTGCAAATAGTGGGTTAGCAGATGTATTAAGTTTTCACCATTTTATCTTTTAGTCACTACATGGAGTATTTTTAAAGCATAATCATAATATGATTTATCTTTATCATAAGACCAACTACATACTTCTAATCCCATTGCTAAAAGATAATAATCTAACAATTTATCGAAGTTACCATTCAATTTAATAATGGACTTATATCCTTTCAAATAGTCCTCTTTATACTCACTAAAATATATTGCAAATAGTGTCCTTGAAACATCAGATTCAATACTACTTGGATAACTCAACTCAAAATCAATAATTCCCGTTATCCTCAAGTCCTTATTATCTATATTTACAATTATGTTTCTTTCAGAATAATCGTTATGACAAATAGAAAATTTTTTACAGCAATCTAATAATAATTCTTTTTCTAGCATTTTTGCATATGCATTATTCAACAAATCTTTGTTGATATCATTAGCTTTTTTTAACGCTACCAACCCTCTTCTTCTATTTTTATCTGTTTCAAACTCTCTATAACTGTTATATTCTTTATATGATGAACTACTTGTAGCCCAATCATAATACTGATCTAATTCATTCATTTTATGTAATTGAGCGTGCTTAATACCCATTTCATAATAAAATGATGATTTTAGATTCTCAGCTATCTCTTGTTCAATATCTTTATATATAGAACCTTTTAATATTGAAAACTCTATCCATCTAATTTCATCTTCACCACTGTTATCAATTATCTGAGGATATAACTCTGATTTCTCATTAATAAAATTTAACGCTTTAATTTCTCTTTCCCAAGTTCTATCTTCACTATAAAATTTGACTATTTTCTTATCATCAATTTTGTACACACTATTTCTTTCTAAATAATGATTCCCAATAGCTTCTATCTTTATTTTTGAACCATATTTCTCTTTTATCCAAGCAATATAATTTTCCATATAAACTCCATCTATCAAAAAACTCGATATGTTTACTAACGTTTCCGCGATTTGCGATCGTTATCTATTCATTATTCAAATTCTATACCTTAACCACTCACAATAAACCTACACAGCACTGTCAAACACAAACATGGGAATGTCGCTAACTGGCGTGTTAGGTGAAGTTATTTGATTTTTACATACTCCTCAACTAATCTTCTTGCTAGTTCTTTTGATGAATTCTTAATAAGAAAATCATCATCACTTTCATTTATCACAACACTCAAATCAGTACATGCTAATATAATTGTCTGAACATCTTCTGTAAGTAGTTTTGTTTTAAGAGCATCCCATATTTCATATGCTTTTTTACTAGCACCAGAAACTTTTATCTCTGTTATTAATTCATTTACAATTATTTGCCAATCCTCTACAAACACATATTCAATTCCGCTGCTTTCTAATCCCGCTTGATATAAATTCGTGTTCATTGTTAACTCTGTTGCAAGTATTGTTGATTTTTGATTGCTTGGTACTACTTTAATCGTTTCCTCTATAATATTTAAAACTGGTACATTAACATTTTGAATTATTCTATCGAAATATTTATGTGCGCTATTACATGGTATTGCAATTATATCAACACCGGTTGAAGCAAGATGTTCTATTCCACTCTTTATAGAATTTGATAATTCATTGTCATCTACTTCTTTATCAATATAAAATGGCGTTGGAAGCGAATATGCAATTACATGTGGATAATCTATATCATATTTTGCATTATATTGATTCTGACACTCATCCAATACCATTTCTATAAAAGGACTTGTTGATCTCGGTCCCATTCCTGCTAGAATTCCTAATCTTATGTCGCTTTTCATTATCGATACACTCCTTAATCAAATAATTTCACCTACTGTTCCCATGGATTCATGGCGTTCCTCTCTTTTAACACGAACGCGGAAAAAGTGGCGCAAAACTTGTTACTCTTAGTATATTCATTACTTATCAGTAATATCCGTCCATTTTATATTAAAAATTTATACCTCATGCAAGTTTCGTGACATCAAGAGAATGTAGAGAATCGCTGTATTAGGTGAAGTATAAATGGCATTTACTAGTTATTATATCTCTCCTTTAATAAATAAATTAATTGCATTATTTGCAATAATTTTCGTAGATGTTACATCGAATCCAGCTCCAATTACACCACCAACTAAAGGAACTGCTTTTCCAAGGTTTATTATTCCTTTTGTTCCAAACTTAGTGACAAATCTAAAACCAACCTTTTGATTTATCTTTACTAAAACCGTACCTGGTATCTTCTTAATCATCGCAGTTGTAAACTTTGTACCAAAAGATATACCTGCGGCTTTCACAATATCTTTCATGCTATTTCCTGTTAAACATAAATAAACTAAAGATTTAACTTGGTCGCTATTTACATCATATCCACCCATTTCTGCAATTGCTGCAACCATTCTCATTTGAACATATACAACGCTAGTTAAATTTGCAGGTAATGCAACGGGTAACGTAATTATTCCTCCCAAACCAGTTAAAAAACCTGAAGTGCCACATTTCATAATTTGATAATCTCTCAATTTGACAGAAGCAGTTAAAACATCTTCATACTTACCTCTATAATCATCTGCTAATTCAAATACAGATTTTGAAGTTGGTAATCCATCAAGGGCAATTTCATAAGTCTTATCTAGTATTGTCATTACTCTTTCATTTGTCATTTCACTCATGATTTATTCCCCCCCGATTATCTATATGTTATCATTTCCTAGTTTGCATTTTACCTAACGTTTTGTGTTGATGACGTCCTAGTCCCTTAGAGTCGCTGCTTATGGTCACTCGTTTCTCAGGGTGACCCTCGCGTCAATATGTTGTTAGATGAAGTTCATATCGTCGGTTAACTACAAATTTTTACTTTGCTAAATACTTCTCTATACCTTCATAATCAATGTACTCTTCATCAGTAGTATCAATAGTTAAGTATTCTATATGTTCTGGTTTAACAGATTTATCATAGGCAGCAATATACTTTTCTTCTGCTAATCTCTTTAATGCTTTGCTCATAAATTCGAAAACTGAAGATTCTTTCGTGTCATAATCATTAGTAACCGGAAGATACCAGCTTCGAAGGTGATTCACGAAGTAAATTTTTGACCTGCTTAATTTATGTGATAGATTCCAAGTAAATCTATGCACATAACGTCTTGTTCATCGTGTTGAGTGTTGGAAATCGTATGTTATGAGATATATCGCTGGAAATCTTAGAAGAACTCGTCCATCATTATGAAATACTTAGTCTTTCTCATATCAATTGACTCTAGACCATAGTTAGATATAATAATTGAATACAATTCCTCTATATCAATTTTATCTTCATAATCATACAACTCCCTAATTAACAGACTCAAATCTCTATACTTATCAGATAAACCTGCTCTTCCCCAGTCAATAACTTTTACACTTTCATCACTATAAATAATATTTGGATAATTGAAATCACCATGTGTAAAAGTGCTGATGTTAAGATTGCAATTGACCCTTGAGAATATTTCAAATAATTCTTCTGCAGACATGCCTGCATATTCATCCTCAAAATCGCTTTCATCAACTCTATGGTTCAATACGTTCTCTTCGGCGTCTTTCAATTGATCACTATGTACCTTTATTCTGTTACAATCTATTTCAAGAGAATGTATTTTTCTTAGAATATTAGAACATATCTCAACAATCTTCTTTGCATCTAGATCTGACTGAATGATAGGGACTCCCTTTACATATTCTCTTAATGACATACCAAAATTACCATCAAAAATCGTAAAGTATACAATGGGTAAAAAATCCTCATCCATAAGTATTTCAAGAATATTAGATTCATATTTAAGCTCTTCTATACTTCTCATATTCGTTGAATATTTGAGCAGATATGATTTATTACCATCCTTCAAATCCATTCGATAAACTAACATCCCAGATTTACCACCGGACAAGCTAGTAAATTCTGATTGTTGTATAATATCATGCCACTCTTTCGGTATTAATTTGAAATTCAATTCGTCTTTGATATTCATTGACTCTCCTCTATATTTTAAGTAAGTAATATTTCTCATAATGTCGTGCGGGTTTGCGAAGTCGGAGTGTACAAGTGATTTCATTTGGGCGTTTCGATTTATTGTTTACCGTGTTGCCGACGTTCATCTCTGATGAATTTTGGCAATATATTGTTATCTGAAGTAAAAAACGAAAGCTACCAATAGCCATAAGTAATTTTATAACTCAATACCCCTTAATTCATCTCTATAGATTTTCATGAGATACTCCGGTTCTTCTTCATCAGGGACTTGTATTGTCTTGAAATACCTAAATCCCACCTTTTCATATACTCTAATTGCCGCTTTATTCTTGGGTTCTGGTCCAATAATGCAACAATCAATGTCGCTTCTAGTAAATACAAACTTCTGTAAAAATTTCGTTATTATAATACTACCTAAGCCTTTATGGATATAATTATCTTCACCAATAAACAAATCAATCCCTACAGCTTTCTCATCTGTATCCACATGCATACTATAATCTGGGAAATCCTTAATCATATATCTTTGTATGTAACCAATAGCTATATTATTATTAGTAATTATATAGCAATATACAGGCTGTTCACCTTTTATCCTAGGTAAGTACTTATCCAATACTTCAGCATAAGAACTTCCACTTTTGTTGTACCATTCAGTAACAAAATTTGTATTTAACCATTTATTCATTAAATCTAAATCTTCCTCTTTCAGCATTCTAAACGATATATTTACTTCCATTAGCTCCCCTTTAGTCTATTAACCTAATAATTACAAAATTGCATTAGTGTTTTATTTCAGATAACGTTTCCACGATTCACGACGTCTCACTCTTTTAATGCGAAGCAGAAAAAGTGGCGCACAACTTGCTACACAAGTCGTGTGACATCAAGTGAGATGTTGGGAATCGCTGTGTTCGTATTATTGAATCATACCAGCTTGATCGTGGTATGTGTATTTTTGGTATATATCTCTTATCAAGCTAGGCATAGAACGTTCGCTGTGTTGGGCCAAGAGCCTGCCGTATAAACTGTTCATGCTAGCATTTTGTTCGCTTATCTCGCTTAAGCTGGTTAGGCCTTGAGCCTGCATCACCGCACGAACCTGAGAATCGACCATTTGCTAGTCCTAGTATTTTTAAGGAGGTATTATGAACCCTATTGTTGCCATGGATGTTTCCAAAGGCAAAAGTGTAGCTGCTATTTTCTCTGATCACCATCATGTCATTAAAGACCCTTTTGAGTTCAGTCATGAGTTTGATGATCTTCTTTCTCTTACTGAGACCATCAACTTTTTATGTATGCCTTTCTCATGTAGACCTAAAATCGTCATGGAAGCCACTGGTGTTTATTCTAAATCACTTGCTGAATTTTTCTTTGAACGGGGTTATGAAGTCTATGTCCTGAATCCACTCACTACAAGTCATATCAAGTCTAAATCCTTGCGAAAAGTTAAAACTGACCCAATTGATACAATGAGAATTGCTCATGCCTTTTACACGCTTAATCTCTCTCCATTTAAGCCTCAAAGTGCCATCTATCAAGAACTTAGAATGCTCTCAAGACAATATGATGGTATTAACAAGACCTATCAGGAGCTTGTTGTAAGGCTTCATACTATTGTCGACCTTGTCTTTCCTAACTTTAATCGTGTATTCTACAGTGTTAGGTCTAAAAGTGCTTTGCGCTTATTTCTTGTCTTTCCTACACCTCAAAGCATTCTAAAGGCTACGCCTCAAGAAATTGCACAATCTTTTCATTCTGATAAAAGAAATGATGCTTGGCATCTTGATAAAGCACATAAACTCATTGAAGCTGTCAAAGACTCGGCTGTTCCTCATTCGGCACAAGTTCCTGTACTTTCTTACTATGCTCAGATTCTACTAGGCATGCAAAATACACTGAACGATATTCGTACTCAAATGAATAAGCTAGCCCGACAGTCTCCTCATTACGAGCTTCTGACATCTATTCCAGGCGTCGGCGAAGTGACAGCTTCTGTGATTTTATCTGAAATCGGCGATATTAGCCGCTTTCATTCTAAAAAACAACTTGTTGCTTTTGCTGGTCTTGATCCTACCGTTTATCAGTCTGGTAAATATCAAGCGCGTAGTGGTAAGATTTCAAAACGTGGTACTCCCTATCTCAGAAAGGCTCTCTATATGGCTGCTTCTATTGGAATTAGTAAGCGTTCTAGCGGCTATATTAATTCTGTATTGAGAGCGCATTATGACCATTTAATCGATAAGGGCAAACCTAAAAGGCTTGCTTTAACAGCTACATCATGTAAACTTTTACGTATTATCTTCGGTATGATAAAGAATAATACAACTTTTATTAATCAATAATATCATTTTTTAACCCTACTGTGATAGGTTTATTAAGTGTGCCATCAATTCTTGTTTTAGATCTTTTTTATGGATTTACTTGACAAGTATTAGCTGGTTTAGCAGAAGTTAATTTGGAGTGTTTATTCACCTTGTAATAATATGATTTCTTTTTCAAGACTATCAATTTCATTGCTTAATTTAACTTTTTCATAGTATTTATCTTTATTCAATGCATCAAACTTAATTAATCTTCGCGTGACAATTATTTCTTCGATAGATTTGCTAATGTTAAAAAATTTAACGATTCTATTTAGAACAAAAACAAAGGGAATCGATAATATAGGCTCTATTTTTGAAAAGTTTTGATAATATAGTTTTAAATAAACTATAATTGCACAAGATGATAATACTATTTCTACCCCGTAAATGAATTTTAATGTTTTACGTTCAATATCGTTTCTACTTCTTTTCTCTATCTCTTCAATATCTAATAACTTTGACTTCTTTCCATCCAACAATTCTGTTTTTGCATCTACTAACTCTTTTTTAATACTTTTATTTTTCTCTGAAATATCGTCAATTTCATTATTAACAAAAATTCTCTTTCCGTGTTCTTCGTTATAAAGGCTTTTATAAAGCAAAACTTCTTTATTAATTGAATTCAATGTACTATCGTATGAAGCTTTTAATTCATCTTTTTCTTCACTAAATTTCTCTAACCACTGTTTTATTCCTTTATTGAATTCTTCATCGTTTGATTTATTCATCTTATCAATCTCAACAGATGTTTTGTTACTAGTTATTAAATAAATTGCTGCGATTTCCTCTTCTGAAAGACTATTTTGTGAATACTTATTTAAGTTATCTTCGAACTCCTTAAGTAATGCTCTATTAGGAATAAACTCTTCGTTTGCAATTGTAATAAGCTTCATAAACTCTATTTCTGCAAGTTTATCTAAGTCTAGTCCTGTCGGTTTAGATAACCACAAAATTAAGAGCATATCATGTGAAGATATTTTTTCATTAATTGTACCTAATTTATTATATAGTCTATTTGTGTTATTTTTTCTATCTTGAATAAACCAGCATTTTGCTGACTCAATATTTTTTATAGCCCCTTTTCTACAGTTTTTTACATATTCAATTGCTGCAGTATCATGAAACGCAGAAATCTCATCCTTATGTATTTTTTCAATAAAGTATTTATAGAGATCGCTATTTTGTACTTTATGTTTAAATCGTTCAATATATTCGACTTTAATATTATATTTTTTTAAAGTAAGTTGAATATTAACTGCAGCTAATTCAAGATCTGTCGAACTTATATTAGGATTCCTAAATGTTGCAATAGTAATATCATTATCATATATTTCAGATAAATTTACATACGATTTTAATTTAAGTGCTGTATCAGATAAAAGGTTTTTGATTTCCTCTACAGTTTGATCAAAAATATAAAACTTAATGCCAAATTTCGTTGCAATATCATAAACACTCTGAGCAATTTCATTTGAGGTATCATTATGATAGCCAATTAAACTTATGAAAAAACTAGTATCAATTAGTATCTGAAAATTATAAAAAAGTTTATTATCGACTCCCTTTTCACACACGTAAAAAGTCACTAGCATACCCCAAAATATTTTTTTAATAGTTGCCTTTTTTTGAAAATCTTTCTCAATTTCAGTCAAATATCTATAATAGACTTCTTGTTCTTTTTGTAATTCAGTATTAGTTTTAATTTCTTCAGTAAAAGATATAATTTGATTGCAATATAGATTAACAAAGTCATAAAAATTTATATCATCATCATAACCATTTTCCATACAAAATATTCTAAAATCTTCTTCAATGATATGTAAATCAGTAACATTTTCCTCATATGTCTCTAGATATTCTTCAAATGAATATTTTCTAATCAGAATTGCTTTATCCTTTGAGTAGTGAATTATATTATTGGTTGATAGACTTTTTAATATCTCATCAATTAATGGAATCGGTATATTCACACCAGAAACACGTCTAAATTCCTCCACAAAATCATTTAAAATGAAATTATGCATTTTATTTTTATACATTAATGATAATACATACTTAACAAGTGGTTCATATACTTTTACAATATTATCAATGTAATGATTTCCATTATTAATAGTTGCTAGAAAACTAAATGTAACTATACTCTTGTTCATATGCAAATCCTCCAAATTAATTTTTGCTAACGTTCCCGCGATTCCCGCTGTTCCCCTCTTTTAACGCCTCAGCGGAAAAAGTGGCGCAGCGTGTGCCTCGCAGACGCTGTGACATCGAGGGGAATGGTGGGAATCGGCGTGTTATGCGTAGTTAGAATTTTAAAACTTATATTTCCCGTCTATTAGAAATGACATTGAAGCAAGTTCCTTCGCGTTTGAATTATTATAATGTGTTCTGTTTGAAATGTAGTTGATTTCATTCATCATAATGTAGTAATGTTTATCAAATCCACTGGAAAACACAGAATGTTCAATAGCACTTTTTTCTGAGAAAACAATAGCTTTTATACTTCTTTGATTGTTATTGATTTTATAAGTTAATCTATGATTTCCATCAACAACCAAATGATGATATTGATTATTCTCAAACGGAATCAAAATTATTGGTTTCTCTCCATATACATCATCTAAATGTCCTTTGACAGGATTCCATCTAATTTCACTATTTTCGCATGTAAATTCAGACAATTCAATCGGCTGCCCTTCATATTTTGACTCTTCAACTAGTTCTTTCATTATTGAAATCCGAAAATGTATGAAAATTGTATTATCTTCATGCAAAATTGGGTTTTGAAAAATCTCAGGCTCGGATGAAAGCATACTCCTTAAATGTAGTATTTTGGGTATGCTATTTAATTGCCGTTTCGTAGTATTATCACAATCCTTCAATACATCCATCCAATTATGTAGATATTGAGTTTGAATAAGTGTATCATTGAAAATTTTCTGGCTGTTTAATTCATTAAATAATCTTTTGTAATCAATTGAATAATGTTCAAATGTGATGAAATTAAATGGCATTTTATTTTCTCCTCTCAAATTCTAATTATGCATAACTATTGCATTCCCGCCCCCCTGTCGCATATTTCTCCAAAAAAAGAATGATATACGACATAATGTCGGTAATCTCTCTTATATGCTAACTGGTATTACTCTTAGTACTTATTTTTTACAACAAGCCACATTAATTACAAATATTGTGCCCCTATATTATATCATCAATTTAATAGCATTATAAGCATTTAGACTTAAAAATTAGAATTATCAAACAAATAAACGAAATTTCATACAAAAAGGCCTAATATCAGTTATTAAGCTTTTTACTGATATTAAGCCTTTGTATTATTTTTCAACTAAAATCTTTTCTTCTACTGGCATATCTCTTGTCGCCACAAGGTTTATACCAAGCCCGAAGAGATTATCAATAATAATGTCTCCACAACTGATTGGCGCAGTCACACTGACCTTATTAATCAGTTTCATACAGTCAAACATCTTCCCTTTGGGGATAGCTTCCGATGTTTTAACAGGTAATCTTGAATAAAGCCCATTTTTAACAACAACAGTACTTGTGACCACCCTTGTAGGAGCTGTCATTTCAGTAATGGCATAAGCTTGACCTCGTTTGCACTGATTACCACTTACCACGTAGCCTTTTTCATTTTCTTCACTTTTTTCAATAGTGAGCTTACAGCCTTTTGGGCAGACGATGCATGTTAAAGTAGTCATAAGATCACCTCGTTTTCTACAATTTCTAGGCTTAGTACTGGTTCTATCGCATTAGCTGACGTTTCAGATAGCACTTGAGCAAGTTGATGCATTGAAATATTAATAGATGACATTTCTCCTGGAGCGGTATGCCCTATTTTACGACTGATGATTTCTTGATCTCCTAGAGATACTTTTAAAGTGACATTGTTATAGACTTTTCTGACCCGAAAGTACAACTTAACATCTTGCTTGGACACTTTTAATGGTAACTGGATAATTTGAGGCAACACATAAGCAAGCCCTTCTCCATTTAAAGTTTCTAAGGTTTTTGATTCTTGTGCTAACGTTTGATTTGCTTTGTTCATAGAAGCAACATAGTCTGCTGCTGCCTTTCCTGCCAGTGCGGATTCTTCTGATACAAAGTCCACCAGATCATGGACGTGAAGGACGTTCCCACAAGCAAAAATCCCTTCAATAGATGTTTGTCTATCTTGATTAACTCTAGCCCCTTTTGTGCGGGGATCAATTTCGATATGAGCATCTTTTGTTAATTCATTTTCAGGAATGAGTCCAACCGAAAGTAGAAGCGTATCACAGTCATAAACTTTTTCAGTATTAGGGATGATTTGCTTGTGCTCATCAACTTCAGACAAGACCACTTGTTCAACCCGATTCTTACCGATGACTTTTGAGACGGTATGACTTAAAAGTAAAGGGATATCAAAGTCATCTAAACACTGGACGACGTTTCGAGTAAGTCCACTGGTAAAAGGCTCTAATTCTGCAACAGCAAGGACATTTGCCCCTTCTAAGGTTAACCGTCTTGCCATAATAAGACCAATGTCTCCTGAACCTAATATGACAACTTTTTTCCCCACTAGGTATCCTTCCATATTAAGGAAACGTTGAGCACTCCCAGCTGTATAAATACCCGCTGGGCGGTCACCTGCAATACGGATAGCACCAGCTGTCCTCTCTCGACATCCCATTGCAAGGATAATAGATTTAGCCTTTAAGGTCTGATAGCCCTTTTCTGGTGAGATAAGTGTGACTTGTTTTTGCTCATTGACGTGAAGCACCATGGTGTTAAGCCAGTAGTCTATTTCAAAGCTTTCAATTTCTTTAATATAGCGGTTAGCATACTCTGGGCCTGTAAGCTCTTCTTTAAAGTGATGGAGACCAAAACCATTGTGGATACACTGGTTGAGAATCCCGCCAAGTTCTTTATCTCTTTCAAGGATCACTATTTTTCGAATCCCTTGATGGTAGGCCTCTATAGCAGAAGCAAGACCTGCAGGTCCGCCACCAATAACGATTAAATCATAATCATAATTTTTATCCATTATTTCACCGCCTTTGTTGCTTCTGCGAGCAAATAAGAACCCTTATTTTCAAGTTCTATGTCTAAATAATCTCTGTCAAGTTCACGGGCTAAGATTTCAACAACTCTTGGTCCACAAAAACCACCTTGACACCTACCTGCACCTGGTCTTACGCGTCTTTTGACACCATTAACCGTTGTCGCACCGCAGTTCCTATGGATAGCATCTACAATTTCACCTTCAGTAATATGTTCACAGCGACAAATGATTTTACCATAACGAGCATCCTTTTGGATAAGTGCTTGCCTTTCTGGACCAGTTAATGCTTCGCACCTGATGCGAGGTCGTCTGATAGGGTTAAATTCTGTGTTGTCACTTGCTTTAAGACGTTTTGCAACGGCGTCAGCTACATGAATACCTATGGCAGGAGCACTGGAAAGTCCCGGTGACTTGATACCAGCGACATTATAAAAGTAAGGAAAGTCTTGGCTTTCTTCTATAATAAAATCACCTGTACTGGGTTCTGCCCGAAGACCAGAAAAGGTTCTGATCGTTTCCCCGTAAGGGATATCTTCAATTAATTGATCTGCTTTTTCACGGATTGCGTTGAGGTTGTCTGTAACCGTGTTAACAGCTTCTCTTTCGCTAGATGTCAAATCCTCTGAGTCAGGACCTATTAACAAATTGCCATGTGCTGTTGGCAGCACCAAAGTGCCTTTTCCCTTTTTAGATGGACAGGGAAAGACGACATGGTTGACGTGTCCACCTGCTGATTTATCTAAGAGATAGTATTGACCACGTCTCGGTTTAATCTCAAATGTATTTTTTTCTGCAACCATCTTATAGACACGGTCTGCAAAAACGCCTGCAGCATTAACAACCATTTTGCTTTGGAAGCCCTTTAGATGGCCGTCATATTTTGTCATTAATGTGAAGGGATAGTCGCCTTCGTTTCTTATGATTTCTAAGACTTCATGTTCTAAAAAGAGGTCTGCCCCATTGTCCATGGCATTTTCCATATAGGCAATTGCCAGTTCCCACGGTTCTGTTATGGCAGCTGTTGGAGCATATAAAGCGAACTGTGCTTCAGGGTTAATATGTGGCTCTAAGTTTCTTAGAGCTTCTTGACCGATCATTTCGAGTTTTTTAACACCATTAGTAATCCCTCTGACATGGAGACTTTTAAGCGTTTCCAAGTCATCATCGTCAAAACCAACGACTAAAGATCCTATGGGCTTATAAGGGACGTTAAGCTCTTGACAAACTTTGGGGTAAAGCTCACTTCCTTTTACGTTAAAAAAGGCTTTTTGACTGCCTTCGGTGGCGTCATAACCCGCATGAACAATAGCACTGTTGGCTTTCGTTGTACCGGTTGCGACGTCACTGCCCTTTTCTACGACTCCGATATGTAACTGGTATTTAGTAAGTTCACGCGCAATGGCTGTACCAATAACACCAGCGCCGATGATGATTACATCAAATTGATTGTCTTTTTCTTTCATCTTAACGACCTCCTCTATAAGAATAGATACCCGTATAATTGCATGAAAAAAAGCCAATACAAAGAAATCCCTCAAAGGATTCTTTTGTATTGGCTCTCAATCTCTTGCCTATATTAAGTTGTCTCCTGTATACATTATACGATTTTTGATGAATAGAAGCAATAGCTTAGTCATAAGTTAAAAAAATATCAATTGATTTCATCTATTGTTTTAACTCGCCAAATAAAATAAACCATATGACCTAGCCATACAGTGGCAAGAATAACCCTAGGTATGAGTAAATCTTTCATAGCCAAAAAACCTATTAACATGATTAAGGTGACTGTTATCATAACACGCATTTTGGTTTTGCGTGTCATCCCTTTGTTTTTAGCGAAAGATTCAAAATTTCTTTTATAGAGTCGGGTATTAATGAGCCAATGATGCCATTTTTCAGAGCCATTCCCAAAGGCAACTGCTGCAACCAATAGAAATGGAACAGTTGGTAATACAGGCAGTATGACACCTATTCCTGCAAGGATAACTGCTATCCACCCTAATATAAGCCAACCTGTTCGTTTTAACATGATTCACCCCCGTTTAATTGATAGAGCTGATCGACAATACTTAGTGTTGATGCTCTGTGACTTACTAAAATGACAGTCTTTTCATTTTTTTGTTCTTGTATTGCTCTTAAAATAATACTTTCATTTAAACTATCCAAATTGCTAGTGGGTTCATCTAAAATCATAAGCGGTGAATCATATAAAAAGGCCCTTGCTAATCCAATTCTTTGTCGTTCTCCACCTGAAAGTGTATCCCCTAGTTCGCCAATGCATGTATTATAGCCATTGGGAAGTTGCATAATAGCCTTATGAACGGACGCTTTTTGGGCTGCTCTAATGACTTCATTTTCTGTGGCGTCTTTTTTGGCAATTTTGATATTATTGGCAACTGTATCATGAAACAAATAGGTTTCTTGGGTCACATAACTTTGAAAGTTTCTCAGTGAACGTGTATTGATTGTCTTAATATTGATGCCTGATAGGTTAACACTTCCTTCATCAACATCCCAAAACCGCATCAGAAGTTTAATCATTGTTGATTTACCACTTCCACTTGCCCCCTGTATCCCCAATATTTTATTTTTTTCAATGTTAAGATTGATATTGCTCAGAATGGGTTTTTCATCATAAGCAAAAGCCACTTGTTCATACTCTGCTCCCATAAATACCGTATCAATGCCATTTATACAAGGTTCTACTTCAGGTGATTCATCGAGCAATTCTAAAATTCTATTGCCAGCAGCAAGAGTCGCTGAAAGGCCAGCACCTAAGTTTGCCACTGCAACCACTGGACCAAAAGAACTCATAAGGGCTATAACCGACACCACAACCCCATCAAATCCAATTGCCCCATCCTGATAAAGAAGAAGGCTGACAATCAACATAACCAGTGTAGCAAGGTATATTGCTGTATTGATCCAAGTCATATTTTTAGCATTGACTTTCTTACTTTCTAACTCATTACGGCTCAATGATTCAAGAGCACTCGTCATGACCTTAAAGCGTCGATCTTGATGATTGTATTGAATAATTTTACCTATTCCTCTCGCGTTTTCAACAACATAACTGCTAAAATCAGATGATTTTTTTCTAAAATGATCTGCAATGATTCTACTTTTATCAGAAAGCATAAGGGGGATTCCTAAGCCGATTATGAGATAACTCATTAAAGCGGTGAGCCCTAGTAAAATATGATATTGTCCAATAAATACCACCATCAATAAAGTCATAAAGGTTGCGATAAGAACCGGTGATAAAGTATGGGCATAAAAAACTTCAAGGAGTTCAATATCTGTAGTAATCATGCTAATTAAGTCACCTTTGTGACGTGTTTCAAGTTTTGCAGGGGCTAATAACCGCAGATGATTAAAAATACGACTTCTAATGTGTGCCAATACCTTAAAAGCAACAAAGTGATTCATTGCTTGCTCACCATATCGCAGGACACCTCTCATAAGAGCAAAAGCTATAATGCTGACAAAGAGAAATTTTAGAGAAAACATCATTTCAAAATTCAATACACTTAAGAAGGCATAAGTACTGAAAATACTAATAAAAGTAGCTGCTATATTACTCAAAAAACCTAAAATAGAGGCCAGTAATATAAAAATTTTCAAAGGACCTATAAGACGCCACAATCCCCTTAGTACTTGTTTATTGTTCTTCGTTTCATTCATGGGTAACCCCCCTCATGCTGCCTTATGTTTTCCAGCTCACTTTGGCGTTGCCACTGACTTTTATATTCACCTGTTTTTCCCTTTATAAGTTCATTATGACTGCCTTCTTCTACTATTTTTCCATTTTGAATATAGTAAATAATATCTGCGTCAACCACATTTAAAAGATGATGCGTTATTAAAATGACTGTTTTATAGTGACTTAATTCATTGATTAAATTCATAATCAATCTTTCGCTTTCAACATCAATGTTGGAGGTTGCTTCATCAAAAATATAAACTTGGGTTGGTTTGATTAATGCTTCTGCAATTGCGAGCCTTTGTTTCTGTCCACCTGATAAATTAGCTCCTGATTCACTTACATTAAAGTCAAGTCCACCTTTAGACTTTACAAATTCTGATAGTTTAACTTTTTCGAGAATTTGCCACATATCGTCTTCATTCACTTGAGGATTTGCCATTTCCAAATGTTCTTTTAGTGTTCCACTAAAAATATAACTATTAGAACCAACATAGGTAATATGAGTCATTAAAGATTTTCTCTCAATCTCTCTATGTAATAGATCACCTATAAGAATTGAACCCTTATAGTCTCTAAGATAGCCTGTCAAAATACTCGCAAGGGTTGACTTTCCAGAACCACTCACACCCACTATTGCTGTCAGTTTATTTTGCTGAATAGTCATTGTAATATGATCAAGTACTTGTTTTTCACCATCGTATGAAAATGAAAGGTCATTAAACTCAATATTGGATTGAAATGCATGGGTTTCTATTTTAAGATTTCCATCATGAGGGGGATCAATTTCAATAAAATCAAATATTTTACGACTCGCAGCTACCCCATTCATAGCAATATGAAAAAAGCTCCCTAGTCGCCTCATTGGAATAAAAAAATCAGCCGCTAGTAAAATAATCATCATTATTCCAAAAATAGAAAGATGTCCTTTAGAGAACTGAGTAATCCCCATAATCATCCCGGCAGCAGCACCTCCAAAAGCAATCACATCCATAATGGTTACCGAGTTAAGCTGCATCACTAAAACACGCATAGTCGCTTTTCTAAAACGTTCTGCTTGAAGGTTCATTTCATGATGTTTATATGCGTCAGATTGATAAATTTTAAGCGTCGTGAGGCCTTGCAAATTCTCTAAAAATGAATCTCCGAGTTCTACATATTCACCCCAATACTTAGCAAATAATTTCTTAGCAAGGGTCTGTACAGCTGCAATAGAAAGAGGCATGAGAGGCGTGCAAATGAGTAAGACAAGTGCGGTCTGAATATTAATAAATGAAATGATTATGAACAATGTAAGGGGGGCTATGAGACTGTAGAATAATTGTGGCAAATAACCACTAAAATAGCTTTCTAACTGATCAATTCCTTCTGTCGAAAGCTGAACAAGTTCAGACGTATTAATCCACCGTGTATAAGACGGTCCTAGTAAATCCAATTGCTTATATATTTTTTCTCTAAAATAGAATTTAACAGGTCGCGCTGCTTGAAATCCTAGAAATGTAATCAACTGAGTCAAAATATATCTTATGAGAATTAGGATGACAGATGAAACGCCTACAAGGATAACTTGAGAAGTCTTTAAATTTTTAAAATAAGCTAGTTGAATGAGCCAAGCAATGCCAGACATAAAAAGGACATTTAATACGAGCATCAGCCACTGCAATAAAACATTTTTATAAATAAAAGCTTTGCTTTCAGGTACCGCCCCTACCAATTTTTTATTAATCATAAACGCCTCCTCGAATTTACAGTTATGAACATTGGCATTTCATCAATGTCAATAAAAGAAAATGATAATCATTATCAATATATATTAATATAATCATTGTGTCAATCCTAATCAATCTATATTTTTTCATTTCATTACTTTGATTAAATAAAAAGTATACTCTACTTATACAATAAAAAAACACACCCCATAGTGAGGTGTGTTTGGTCATTAATTCGAGTCACTGTCTAATGAATTGCTATTCAGCAAACGATTTTAATGATTCAGAAATTTCATATTTGTAATCTTGTTTATTCTCTTCAATGATGTTTTGATTCATATCTTTACCATCAACATAGCCGCTTGTCCTATACATACTTTGAGGAATACTTGAAGAACCAAGAATGCCCTCTACTGATGAATAATTATATTGGTCGTTAGTCAATTTTACAAGGCCGTTATATTCTACCGGATAGTAAACTGTTATTGGTTCAAAAGCACCGTTGTTATTTGAAATAGTTGCTTGACAAACAACGATATAATGATTTTTATCTTCTAAGTACCCAGATTGATCTTTTAAAGATAAAAAATAACTGCCAGCAATAGAAATATCAGATGCAGTATTCCGACTATCATAATCAGTAGCAATGTATGTTTTGACAATGTCTTGAGCATCTTCATTTAACTGTTCTTTGAAAGCATCGCTTAATTGAGATTCACTTGTCATCGCCTCGTAGCCTTGATAGCTTTCAAATTGACCACCACATTCTAAATCATAGTATTGACCATAGGATTGGGTTAATACATCAAAGCATACAAGCGGGCTTAAAAATCCTTTTGTAGATATAAAGTACCCAATCGAGGACTTGCCAATAATACCCTGCTGTAATTCACATTTAATCCCCTTTTCGACTCTAATGAGATTGATACATGAAACTGGAAAATAAACCTCTTGGGTTTCAAATTCATCATTTGGACTTGAAATTTCACCACTATAAACCATCAATAAGTCATTATATGAAACATCGCCTTTGCTCTCATCATTAACTTTTCCAAATAAGTAGCCTGCGTAAGTTATTTTATCAAGATTATAACTTTTATACATGTAGCTTTTCATTTGAGAAATAATTTGATTTTTGACTTCATCATCGGCTCTCTTAAGAAAATCATCATCGACATCGGCATAAGAATTGACATATTCATCAAGTCCAGAGACGGTATATGTTTTATGAAGCGTTTCTGGAACAACGCCATAATCTCTAGCGAATTCGTCAATAATGCTTTCATCAGCAGAAACGGTGATTATATCCCCATTGCTTAAATTTGTTTCTTTATCCACGCTATAATCATAAGTATACAATATAGAATCACCATCTGTATCTAACTCAATGTACCCATCAGGTGCAGTCCCAAGATAATTAACACTTAAGCCTTCAAAAGCATCAAAAGTTCCTAATGCTTCTAATCCACTTACTGTATAATCACCATCAGTGTATTTAAGTTTAATGCCTAATCCTTCTGTAATATCTTCATCAATATCCCATGTATAATGAACAAGATCTCCATTGGATAGATCCTCATCATGGTCTAATGTAATATCAACACCTGTACTTAATAAATTTTCACCGAATAGAGAAATTAAGTCATTAATGTTGTCTCCTAGTTCATTAGACGTATTCATTTTATCGCCGTATTTTTCTTCTATACTGTCCCAATCAATGACTGCTTCAACCTCTCCATAACCTTGATGACCAGTTGCTTCAAAACTCAAATAATCGTTAAGATTAATAGTTTTGCTGATATTGGTATAAACAGTCATGCCAATAATAATCAGTATAACAAGCATCAAACTTCCTATTTTATACTGTTTTGGCATCTTCTTAAGACGGCCCACAACACCACTTAATTGGTCTTTATACTTAGATGTGTTAAGTGCTGAAGTCCGATTAATGTTTAGTGCTTTACCGCAGTTCTTACAATATTGTGCATCATTTGGATTTTCTGCTCCACAATTGCTACAAAACATATTTTCCTCCAAAATTTTATAATCTATTTAGTGTTATCACTCTCTATAACTTCATTTTTATCTTCATGACTTATTTCTGTTTTATTCATGATTGGTGAATCCAAATTTTCAGCCTTTGAACCACAAGTGGTGCAAAACATAAAATCTTCTTCAATAGGTTCACCGCATTGATTGCAGTAACCAATTATTTTTTTATGCTGGTAGGAATCAGAGATTTCTTGTCCACCGCTATCCAAATGGGGGTGACCCGCTCTTTCTTCCACAAGACTGAGAATATTTTTATTAATCTCGAGTTTATTAAAGGCAACTAAAAGTGTCACAATACTCATTAGAACTAAAAAAATAAGGGCGATAATATACCAAGCTGTTGTTTCAAATGTAAGGTAGTTATCTTCTGCAAAGTGACTAACCCCAATTCTAAAAATAATCCAGAAAATAACATCAACAAGTGATAATCCACCCATGATTTGGGCTCTTTGTTGAATTGTCCATTTTTTGATAAATGTCAGTGCAAGAATACCTAGTGGGATGAGAATACACACTATTAATAATGGATGTGGGTCCTCAAAACCATCCACTCCTTTTACCGCATCAATAACACTCACGTCAACCGTTTGACCTGAACACGATACTAGAAATGAAGGACAAAATACAAAGATAAGTGCAAATAATGCCAGTAGTCTTATTAGATTTTTGACTGTCAGTAATGCTTTAATTTGATGATTGTTTTCATTCATACTCAATGTCTTATTTGACAATTAGCATTGCCAAATTCCCTCCTTAATCAAATTATAGTTTTAACTATATAATATGGTAAAAATTACTATATTATAATATCATATCAGTCCATTGGTGTCGATAATAATTTGTAAAAAAAAGGATAAATATACTTTTGTTTCAAAAATAAAAAAACACACCTATAAAAGATGTGTTTTTGTCATTAGGTTGAGTAAATCTATAAGCCGAGTTCTGTATAAGATAATCATCTATCTAGGCGCATTGTTACCAATACGCTCAAGCGACCTACCACTGGGAGGGACGAGCAGCCCCCTGTCTAGCCCTAACTTGGTCTTGCTCCAGATGGGGTTTACAGAGCCACATAGTCGCCTATGCGCTGGTGAGCTCTTACCTCACCTTTCCATCCTTACCTTCCGAAGAAGGCGGTCTATTTCTGTTGCACTTTCCTTAAAGTCACCTTCACTGGGAGTTACCCAGCACCCTGCTCTATGGAGCTCGGACTTTCCTCGTGTTACCACGCGATTATCTGACTTACTCTTAAAAGATTATACAGGACAAACACTTAAAAAGCAAGAGAAATCAACCGATTGATATGAATGAATTAATAAAAAGAGTATAATCGTAAATGATTAATTAGAAGTATATCATGAGAGATTGACTAATAATAATCAATTTCGCCTACATTTACTTCACTCACTTTAACATATAAATCATAATTTTTTTCGCTAAAACGTTGATCGAGAATCGTTTTAAAATGTTCTAAATAGATAAATTCACTTTCAAAATGCCCTATATCAACAATTAATAGCGGTTTATGTTGACACTCGTGATACTTGACATCTGCAGTGATGAAAGCATCAGCCTTTGCTGCAATGGCATCATCAACAAAATCCATTGAAGCCCCTGAGCAGATAGCAACCGTCTTAATGGCATGGTCTTTAAGATGAGTAGCACGAACTGAATCTAGTTGATAGCCCTTTTTAATAGCCTCTATAAATACTTCTGGACTTAAGGCTTTTTCAAAAGTCCCCTTAATACCAAATCCCATTTCAAGGTCTGGATGAGATTCAGACGGTTCCGGACACAAAATTGATAGATTCTCAAGACCAATCTGTTCTGCTAAGAAGGCATTAATCCCCCCATGAAATCGTTTATCAAGATTGGTATGAGCTGCAATTACACCAATATGATTTTCAATACATTTAAGGACTAGGCTTCCAACAGGATCATTGTTACTAATCGCTGAAAGAGGTTTGAAGATAATAGGATGATGGGTAATAATGAGGTCAATCCCTTCTTCTATAGCTTCATCAATGACTTGATCGGTTAAGTCTAGTGCTAATAAGATACGATCGATGGCGCGGTTTTCGTTTCCAATTAATAACCCCACATTGTCCCAGTCCTCTGCAGAGTCGAATGGTGCAAATTGATCAATGATTTTCATGATTTTCTGGATATTAGTCTGCATAAGCTTCTACCTCCTTTATTCGTTTAAGTAAGGTCTGTATTTTGGACTCGCAGAAGGCTTTCTTCTCTATAAGTCCAGCTTGTTCTTTGTTCGGTAATCTTGATAAGATTAATTGATACTTTTTAAGTTTAAAGGCCAAAAATGCCAAATAAGTCTCTCGATCAGCTTTTAACATCTTATAACCCATTTCAAAGTCTTCTTCTGAAAATACAAGGCTAGGGTAAAGCGTTTTACTATTTTCTAAAGACTCCCATCTTGCTAAGATGATTTCATAGAATTTATGATCTTCATATACATAGCGTTCTGTAATAATATGAAAACCTGTGTCCAGAAGCCATTGTCTAAACCCATCTTGTTCCGTTTGAGGCTGTAAAATGAACGTGTCATAAGTCTTAGTTTTTTCCATATCTTTTGAAAGAATTTGACGCATTAACGCCCCGCCCATCCCCGCAATAACAATTGTTGAGACTTCTCCATTTTCTAGTTTTTCAAGACCACTTCCTAATCTAAAAGTAATATCTGCCTTTTGAGGAACACGGGAAAAGGTTTGTTTGGCATTCTCAAGAGGGCCTTTGTTAATATCAGATAGGACGAGTTTTTGAATACCATATTGGTGATAAAGGGCATATCCTAGATAGCCGTGGTCTGTTCCAATATCAGCGACAGTGCTCTTAGCCGGCACGAGGTCAGCTATGGCTTTAAGTCTAAGTGATAGATTGTTTTTATTCATGCTATAAACTCCTTATATACGGTAAAAAAGAATCCGCATAAGCGAATTCTTTATGATCATCAATTATAATAGTCTAATGCCTATACTGTCTTGTGATACCCTTTTATTCTAAGTAGTCTTTCAATTTTTTACTTCTACTTGGATGTTTTAATTTGCGAAGTGCTTTGGCTTCGATTTGTCTAATACGCTCACGCGTTACATCAAATTCTTTTCCTACTTCTTCAAGTGTTCTTGCTCTACCATCTTCAAGACCAAAACGTAGTTTCAATACTTTTTGTTCTCTCGGTGTTAAGGTTTCAAGCACTTCCATTAACTGTTCTTTAAGCATCGAAAAAGCGGCTGCGTCAGCAGGTGCAGGTGCATCATTATCCGGTATAAAGTCACCTAAATGTGAATCTTCTTCTTCCCCAATAGGTGTTTCTAATGAAACAGGCTCTTGAGCAATTTTTAAGATTTCTCTTACTTTTTCAACAGGCATGTCCATTTCTTTTGCGATTTCTTCTGGTGCAGGTTCACGTCCAAGTTCTTGTAAAAGTTGACGCTGAACACGAATTAATTTATTGATCGTTTCAACCATATGCACTGGAATTCTAATAGTTCTCGCTTGGTCAGCGATGGCTCTTGTTATCGCTTGACGAATCCACCATGTTGCATAGGTAGAAAACTTAAAGCCTTTAGTCCAATCGAATTTCTCTACGGCTTTAATAAGCCCTAAGTTACCTTCTTGAATAAGGTCTAAAAACAACATCCCTCTGCCCACGTATTTTTTAGCAATACTTACAACGAGACGCAGATTTGCTTCACAAAGCTTTTGTTTAGCAAGTTCATCACCATCAGCCATTCTTTTAGCCAGTTCAACCTCTTCTTCACCTGTTAATAAAGCGACTTCACCAATTTCTTTAAGGTACATTCTTACAGGGTCATCAATGTTAATGCCTTTAGGGGCAGAAATATCAATAGTGATTTCTTCTTCTTCATCTTCTTTAGAATCGTCTATTTTATCATCTATTTTATCGATATTTTTAAGATCTTTTTCATCAATTTCTTCAATGTCATCTAGATCGTCTATATCTTCAACATCCATATCCTCAAGATCGGTTTCCTCATCATCCATATCATCAATTACTTCAATATCCATATCAGATAAAGCTTGATAGATATCTTCAATTTGATCTTTGTCAAGTTCAAAGTCAGATAACTTGTTTTGAATTTGTGTGTAGGTTAATTGACCTGCTTTTTTACCCTTTTTAATTAACTCAGTGATTTTAGTTTGTTGTTTGGCATTCAATTTTTTACTCAATTGAAGTGCCTCCTTTCAATATAATAATTAATGCGTATTTCTACGAAGCTGTGTTTGGCTTTTTAGTCTATTTCTCTCTATAATAAGCTTTTGCCAATCCGCTCGTACAGCATCACTAGCTGACATCTTAAGTTGCTTGTTAAGTTGATCTATTTTTTCATCTAAATCTGACAATTGAATGAGATTCAGCACATTTTCAATGTGAATGTCATCTAAATCGTCAATATTTTGTTCTATAATTTCAAGTAGATGCCTTGAGACATCAAGATCAGCATTTTCAATCATCACCTGTTGATCAAAGACATCATTTTCTTTAAAATAATGGACTAAATAATCAAAGACAGGTTGATTAGTCTGTGTAAAATTAAAATGTTCTAGCATTTTGATTTGATTTTCATTAATTTGCTCATGATGAAAAATATAAAATGCTAAAAGTTGTTCTTCAAGCCTTGGTTTTTTTTCAAGCGGCTTTTCTAAAGTCTTTTTTTCCTTGCCTGTAAAACCATAACGTTGCTTATTATCGTATTGGTCTTGGTAGGCCTCTTTGGCTACCATTTCAGGATTTACATTAAGCTCTTTGCTTAATTTCTCTATAAACAAGTTCTTTTCGAAAGCGTTATTCAGTTCACGAATAATAAGAACTGCTTTAGATAAAAATTCAATTTTTTGTTGTTCCTCATTTAAGTTATAAGCATTTTTTAAATGATTGATTTTATATTCTGTTCCAGAAATAGCTTGGTCTAGTTTTTCTTTGAACCTTTCCTCACCATATTTTTTAAGGTATTCATCAGGATCGAGATTTTCGCCTAATACAACCACTCTTACTTTTTCTACAATGCCTTCCAAGACATCAAGGCTTCTCAATGTCGCCTTTTGACCTGCAAAGTCTGAGTCGTAACAAATAATCACTTCATCTGCATAACGTCTCATCAAACGGCCATGATCTTTTGTAAGAGCTGTTCCAAGTGTGGCAACTGCATTGTTAAAACCATAAACATGAAGCGCGATAACATCCATATAGCCTTCTGCTATAATAAGTGTTTTTTTATCGGCAAGGTGGTCTTTGGCAATGTTAAGACCATACAAGGTTGCACTTTTATTGAAAACATCTGTTTCTGGTGAGTTTAAGTACTTAGGGAGTGAATCATCCATCACCCTACCGCCAAAACCAATAATTTTCCCCTTGGGATTAATAATAGGAAACATCACGCGATTTCTAAATCTATCATAATATTTTCCTTCGTTCTTTCCTTTTATTAATAATCCAACGGCTTCTAAATCGGCTAAGCTATACTTACTACTCAACGCCTTAAGTAAGTCTGACCAAGCATCATTTGAAAATCCTAGACCGAATTTCTTGATAATGTCGTAGTCTATCCCTCGATTTCGAAGATACTTAAGTGCTGCTTCATCATGTCTTAGATTCTTGTAGAAATAAATCGCAGCAGTTCTTAATATATCATAATATCTAGATAAATGACTAGTGTTTTTTTTATCTTTTCCGGATCTAAATTGTGAAATATCAATATGATATTGGTCGGCTAATTTTTCGACAGCGTCGATATAGTCAAGATTGTCATACTGCATAACAAAATTAATGGCGTTGCCAGCTACACCACAGCCAAAACAGTGAAACAATTGTTTATCCTCTGAAATGATAAAAGAGGCTGTTTTTTCGTTGTGAAATGGACAAAGCGCCTTATGATTTTTCCCTGCTCTTGAAATGGGAATATAACTTTCTATAACGTCGACAATGTTTATCTGGTCCAATATATAATCAAAAATATTGTTTGAATAATTTCCAGACATATTGTTTCCTTTCTATTGGTCTATGCATAGTATTCGACGTCAATAGCACAAATCCTTTTAATTTATAAGAACTTTTTTATTTTTTTCAAATAATTCTTTTAGCTATACTTTAATAGAGCCAAAATTGTGGAATAAAAAGTTCTTTATAAAGATTAACAGCATACCGGTCGGACATGCCTGAGACAAAGTCTTTAATAGCTTCATTGTGTGCACCATTTTTATAATCTTCAAGGCGTTCTTTTGGCATTTCATCAGGATGCTCTATAAAATACAAATAAAGTGATTCAACAATATCCTCAGCCCGTTTTTCTTCACTCTTGGCTTCTGGATTGAGATAGACCTTTTGGAACATAAATTGTCTAAGGTCTAGAAAGGCTTTGTGAATGGGTTCACTCATGGCGATATGTTCTTTGCCCTCTGAATTTTGAAGCACATCATAGATTAAAGTATTGATACGAATACCATGTGTTGCACCAAGAACCTTAGCGATTTCTTTTGGAATATCATCTTCCCTTAAAACCCCAGCTCTAATGGCGTCGTCAATATCATGGTTAAGATACGCAATGCGGTCGCAGATACCAACCACTTCTCCTTCAAGTGTACTGGGTTTGCCCTTTCCGCTATGGTTGAGAATACCATCTCTTACTTCGGCAGTGAGGTTAAGACCATAAATACTGCCATTACGTCTTTCAAGATAATCAACTACTCTGAGACTCTGTTCATTGTGTAAAAAACCAGACGGATGAATTTTATTCAGTCTTGCTTCCCCGCAGTGTCCGAAAGGCGTATGTCCTAAATCATGACCTAGAGCAATCGCTTCAGTTAAATCTTGATTGAGCATCAACCCTCTTGAGATGGTTCTTGCTATTTGTGAAACTTCCAGTGTATGCGTTAAACGTGTTCTATAGTGATCGCCTTCTGGAGACAAAAAAACTTGGGTCTTATGTTTCAGTCTTCTAAAGGCTTTAGAATGTAAGATACGGTCACGATCTCTTTGATAAACCGTTCTAATAGGACACTCTTCTTCTTCAAGTCGACGTCCTTGGGAGTTAGATGCCTTTTGTGCAAGTGGAGATAATTGTTCCATTTCAAATTTTTCAAGTTCTTCTCTAAGCATTAGCACGATAAGTCACTCCTTTATTGATTAATTAGAATGTCTAAAAATAATGAGATACTTGTTATTTAATAAGGTTCTTAAAGTATATATATCCAAAATTGAGTCAACTACGCAAATCGAACACTTGTTTAATCCTTATTTAATTAAAAAGTTACAACATGATCTCAAAAAATAAGTTTTCATGTTATAATATACGACATTTGTGTAAATATCCCTGCCTAGAGAATGAAAACAAATTGTGAACTTATAAAAAAAATGAGCCTCTAAGGAAGCTCATTTCAATGATGGGTGTTTTAATCCCTTTTAATAGAATTGATAACTATATTTTAAAGACTTCTACTGCATCAATTAATTTAGAACCACTTGCTTTAGTTTTAGCAGCATAGTCTACCACATCTTTTGTCGATTGGCTGATACTTGTAACGTTTTCTGCGATACTTGATGTACCTTCCGCGCCTTCTGATGCTGCATTGCTAATGCCATTAATTGAATCCACAATACGATTAATAGATGCATTTAGTTCTTGTGAAGTTGCACTGAAATCATTGACGATTTTATCAATAAGTTTTGCATCATCATTGTAGTGACCACTAACGTTGACAAAGTTGTCATAGTCAGGCATTACTTTTTCATTTAAGAAAGCCAATACTTTACTAGAATTGTCTGCAAGTTCTTCAACAGAACCAATTACTGTATTAGTGACACGTTGAATTTCTGAAACAGATTGTTTTGAATTTTCAGCGAGCATTCTGATTTCATCGGCAACGACGGCAAAACCTCTTCCTGCTTCCCCTGCTCTAGCTGCTTCTATAGCCGCATTTAAGGCAAGTAAATTGGTTTGTTCTGTAATCTGTAAAATAGATTCAGATAAGGTGTTGATTTGTTCAACATCTTTTGACTGTGCAATGGCGAGTGCCAAGGCGTCGGAGTTTTCTTGATAAATACTGAGGGCTTCTTGTTTAGATTTAAGTGCCTTACTTTGATAGTCATTTGCACGTTCATAAATCTCGTTCACTGTAGAGGCAGCTTCTTCTGTGTTACCTGTCATAGATTCTACTGCACCATTGATATTTTCAATCACTTGGTTAACCTCTTCTGTTGAAGCTGCAGTTTCTTCCATACCTGCTGATATTTCCTCTGTAGTAGCAGAGACATTTTCAATTTCACCGAGAAGACGTGAGACTTCATCTTCTTGTTGACTCACGTAACCGAAGACATCTTTTGACTCATTTGCAACGACTTGTATCGTGCTTTTTATAGCAGTTTGCATTTGTTGGATAGCTTGTGCTAAATAGCCTGTTTCATCTTTACTTTTTAAGAGACTATCACTCACTTGATGCGTAAAATCACCTTTTGAAAGCACTTCCATTGCTTCTGTTAAAGCTGTCAATGGACTTGAAATTTGTCTAGAAAAAAGATAAGTAAATACGAGCCCAACTAAAATAAAAACAATTGATAAAATCATGATATTTATTTTAAGACCATCTAAACCTGAAAGGATATCGCTTTCAGGATCTAAAAGTGCTAAAGCCCAGTTTGTATTTTCAACAGGGATATAAGACATATAATTTTTTTCACCTTGGAATTTATAGACTGTTCTACCCTTTTTCATTTGAACGACTTGATTAACCGCTTCGGTAAAACCTTTCAGTTCTGGATTACCAGATGATGATTCAATCAAGTTTTCTAAATTCAAAACTCTATCCACATCAGGATGTGCTACTAATGTCCCTTGGCTATTAACCATAAATACCGCACCTTTTTTACCTGCAGAAATTTGTTTGGTGATATTACTTAAAACAGTAGCATCATCTGCTTTAGCTAAGACACCAATTATTTGACCGTTGCTTTTAACAGGGACAAGATAAGTCATAATGATACGACCTTCTTTTGAGCTATCTTTCATAGGATCAGATACAACCCGTTCTCCTTTAAGTGCTTTTTGGAATAATGGACTTTCTCCTAAGTAAACGCTTTGACCCGTAATCGTCTTAGCATAGCCATCTTTATCAACAAAAGATATGCTGATAGCACCTGACCGCTCTACTTCTTTCTTGAGGATTGCCGTTCTTTCAGCATCACTACTGTGACTATTTGAAATAACTGCGTTACTTGCTAATACCTCCATACTGTTCCATTGTTCATCTAGTGTTTTGCTGACAACAAGGGCACCTTGTTTAGCAATGTCGTCTAATTGATTTACTGCTGTATTGGTAAGAGCTGATGATGATGTCTTAAGCGTAGTTATCCCTAGACCCAAACAGACAATTAATAAAAATACAAAAAATCCTAACATTATTTTGCTTTTAATGCTTTTCATTGTTTCTCCTTTCCCCTTTTAAAAAGATCCTATATTGAATGGTAACATGATTAGTCATACAATGAATGACATCTTAATCTTTCCATTACATAGTTATTCATAAAAATAGTATACTAATTGTATTATTATAACAAGTCCCAAATTAGCTTTTTTATACCTAATTTTCAACTATTTTACTGAGAATCTTAAAAAAATGAAAATAATGTTAGAAATACAATAATTTCTCCATCACTATTATAATTGATTTTACCTAAAAAAGTTAAATTTTTTTGTTTATTAATGCTCCTCTTTAAGTTTAATATCCTCTTTTTCCCAATAGAGTGCTGCAATCGTTAGTTTAGTTTCTTCAACAATTTGTCCTTGTTCAGCATTAGCATTGAGATAATTACGAATAAGCGATTTCTCTTCTTGATTAAGTGTTTTTTCCATGTTGAGTCTCAGGGTGTAAGATTCTATTGCCTCATCAAGGGGGAGCTTGGATTCCCAAAAAGTCGACTTATATTCAAGATGAGGACAATATCCTAAAGTCCAAATGGTTGCTATTGATAATGCCCATGTGTCATTTAAATGTGTATTTTCAGGCTCACGATGAAGTAATTTCCTTAGGGGACCTAAGATACTGTTATATCTTCTCGTTGGTTTAACGAGTATCACCCAACGACGGCTTGCCTCGTTGAGCTTAATCAGTGTTTCCATAGAATGGACAGCTGGCGTCATATGAGCTAGCACAATATCATAGGCACACTCCCACTTTTTTTGCTCCAAATTAAGGTTTTCCCAGTCCTCTTGATAAAAAGTAGCTCGTGTCTCATAGAATGCATTCAGTTCAATTGCCTTTTTAAGCATTTGATCAGAAAAGTCTATTCCTGTCGCTTGAATCCCTAACTTTTCAAGTGCAAAAGATAAACGTCCAACGCCACATCCCACATCTAAGCAGTTTATAGCATGATTTAAGATGCCTTCTTTTTCTATAATTTCCATAGCAATGTTATTGGCAGCATTGGGTAAAGCCCTGTCTGTATATCTTTTACTGTGATTATTCCACCAAGCAATACTCTGATGTGTCTGATGCTGACGAGTGGGCCATAAAGCCTCTATTTGATCTAAAGTCATTAATATGATCCCTCCTTTAAACGGGAATAACGGTTTGATAGCCATTGATAATTTGTGTAGTCACTTTGATTTCATAGACATCTTCAATCATTTGACGCGTCATAATAGAATGGTCACCATAGGCGTAGACCGTTTTGTCTTTAATCAACAAAAATCGGTCACAATAACGTAAGGCGAGGTTTAAATCATGAATAACCATAATGACACAGAGGTTATCTTCCCTACTGATTTTTTTGACTGTATTTAAAACGTCATATTGGTTTTTGAGGTCAAGATTACTTGTGGGCTCATCTAAAATGAGGACTTGCGGTTTCTGCGCGAGAGCTCTAGCCAGCATAACTTTCTGAACTTGACCACCTGATAGCTCATCTATATTTTGAAGGGCTAATGCCTCGATGCCCATTCTTTTTATAACGGCCTCTGTAATATGATGATCTTCTTTTGTTGGGTTAATTTTAATGTGCGGTTTTCGCCCCAATAAGACAGCATCATAAACACAGATACTTGACGTTTCAGTCGCTTGTGAAACATAGGACATGGTTTTAGCGATTTGAGGTCGACTTAACGAATGTAAGTTGACCCCTGAAACGATAATACTTCCTTTTAAAGGACTTAGAATCCGATTGAGACACTTGACCATTGTACTCTTACCTGCGCCATTGTTTCCCAGTACAGCAATACATTCTCCGTGATTGGCATCAAAAGCAATTCGATCTAATATAAGCTGATTTTTATGATAAGCAAAACTTAAGTCTTCTACATGAATCATCGCTTACCTCCTTTGAACAATAAATAAAGAAAGAGAGGTGCCCCTAAGAATGATGTAATCGCACCAATAGGAAGGACAACCGGTGCAACAACAAGTCGTGCCACAATATCGCTCAGCAGAAGCATTAAGGCTCCCATTAATGCAGAGGCTGGCAATAAAAACCGATAGTCATTACCAATAATCCGACGCATCAGATGGGGTGAAACAAGTCCAACAAAATTGATAATGCCAACAAAAGAGACAATAGTAGACGCTGTAAAGGAACAGATTGTCATCCCAATCAGTCGCATCAAATTGACATCTACACCGAGTCCCTTTGCACTGTTTTCACCACTTTCAAGTGCGTTATAATTCCATCGGTTAAAGAAAAAATAAATGGCAGAAATAAAAATTAAAATGAACATCATTATAATTTGTCTATAAGAGGTACGTCCCATATCACCAAAAGTCCAGAAAACAATGGATGCCAAACTGACATCATCAGCAAAATACTGTAGAATAGTTGTTCCTCCTGAAAAAAGTGCACTTAGTGCAACACCCGAAAGAATCATTGATTCAGGTGTAATCTGCCGTATCTTAGACAACCCCAAGACGACAAAAGTCGATAACATGGAAAAAATAAAGGCACAGAGGGAAACCAAATAAGGATTATTAATACTAATCGCATCATTTGTGTGGAACTGGACACCTGCACCTAAAACTACAATGGCAAAAGCAGCACCAAATGCTGCGCCTTGAGAGACACCAAGTGTAGAAGCAGAAGCCAAGGGATTTCTCAAAATACTTTGCATGACACATCCCGTTATGGCTAAGCCAATTCCTGCCAAAATAGATGTGAGAACACGCGTCATTCGGAGTGAAAAAACGACAGTACGATTAAGGGCAGTTCCTCTGCCTATGAGAACCTTTAAGACATCATTTATACCAAGACCTGCTGAACCAACCGTTATTCCAATTAAAGCAACAAAAATCATCAACAAAAAAAGTACAATGAGTACTGCCCATTTAAAAGCAACATATTCTTTATAGCTGCCATGTTCTCGTTTGTGAATGGCCTTAATCATTGATGATTCTCCTCTAAGGTAAGTGCTTCAAAACGATTGCCACTTGTGTTCAAAATATCCAGATAAGGGTTCTTTAACATGGTTTTAAAGATTTCATCTGATTTTTCATTAAAATCAATATCTTCAAAAGCCTGTGGATAGAGAATTTTTCCCGCATAATAAGCGTCTACAATGGCAAGCTCTATATTGGTTCCATAATAATTGTAGTTAATTTGCGAATAAAGATGGCCTTTTTTAACAGCATCTAACTGATTATAAAAATCTGGATTTTCTTTGAAATCATCATTGACTAAATACATATTATTAGGGGTTAAGAAGATATAGTCAGGGTTCCATACCAACAGTTGCTCTTTATCAATCATTAGCGGTCCTGACGTATTAAGCTCATCGACTACATTATTAGCATTGATTGCGAGTAATGGCGGAAAAGCACCATAAGTACCATCAATGCCGTGAGCTCCTCTATAGCTTACAGCGCCACAGTATACACTTGGTTTATCGCTTGGGGAAATGTCTTTTGTTCTTGAATCTAAGTCTTCTTGCCAATTTTTCATATTGTCAACAATCATTTGACAATGGTCTTCTGTGCCCATGATTTGTCCAATTAAATCAAGTGCTTGATAAACACTTTCATCAAATATACCATCGTAATTTAAGATGACAATAGGAATTTGAAGTTTCTCTTGTAAAGTGTTCATTGCGTCTACGTCTGTATTGTTTGTAAAAATCAAATCGGGCTGTAACATCAATAAAGCTTCTTCATAGGTTTCACTTGAAGCACCACCTGAAGAAACAGAGGTTAACGTTTGAAAATAGTCTCGATTAATATAAGCATAAGGCATGCCTGGATTGACTTCTTTCTCTAAATCAGATAAACCGGTAATGCGGTCAGCACAATCAGCATAAGTAAGAAGTCTAGCAGCTGATCCTAGAGTAGCTACTGTCTCAACTTGATGAGGGATCGTTATTTCTCGCCCTAGCATATCTGTAATGGTTCTTGAGTCAATGCTTTCATTCGCTTGATCCTTACCTTGGTCCTGTTGTTCTTGTTGTTCTTGCTGCTGTTCTGGCTCTTTCTGAGGCTGATCTGATTGAGGACTAGCATCGGCGTTGGCAGAACAACCACTAACAAGGACTAACACTAACATTAGAATCAAAGTGAGCCTTAAATAAGGGGAAATAAATACTTTTCTTTTCATAATTATGACCATCCTCTCTCATAGGTATTAAAGCAGTCTAAACATACACGTTGTCCTTCCTGAAGACGCATTTTATGTTCCGGTGCCCCCTCTCCACAAATTTCACAAGTAAGTGTTTTAAAGAGACGTGCACGTTCGGGTAAATCGTAAGACGGTTGGGAAAAACTAAATACTGCTTCAATATCAGCATTTAATAATGCCTGTTGCCACTCAGATTTACTCAAATTTTCCGAATTTCTCATCTTAAGATAGAGTCTCAATTTTTCACCTGTTTTACGATTATAAAAAGAAAATGCTTGTTTACCTGTTCCTCTATAAATAAGGTTGCCTTTTCCTATTGTACACGATAAAAGTGCCTGAATTGCGTCAACGCCACAAGCATCATTTTCTGTTATGCAGACGATATCTTCATCGTCTGAAAATGTTAAATTCATTTTTTGACTGACTGCTTCAACGGCTTTAAAACCTATGGCGAGACCTGGACATTGATGACCGTGAAATGCCACTGCTTTATCCCATAATTCTTGATTCATTTTACCCTCCTACTCATCAAAAAAGCTCACTAATTAAATTAGTGAGCTTTCATAGCTTATAATAACTTCGTGGTTATTATGATTATCGCGTTGGCCTATTATTATTGATTATTACACGTTATCGTGTTCATGGCACATTTCATATGTGCTTTATGATATTCATTTTAATATAAATAAAAATACTTTTCAATAGACAAATGGATATTTTTGTATAGGGTATTTGTTCATTAAATCCTTTTAAGTGTTGATTTGACTAGCATTTACCGATTTCTTTAAACGCTTCAGTTTGCTTTTTAATGCCTCTTTCTGCTGCAAAGCGTTCAATACTTGAAGCCCCAAAGAAGCCATCGATTCCCTTTGTCTTTTCAATCACATAAGCGGCGTCTTCAGGTTCTGCAATAGGCCCTCCATGACAAATAACCAATATATCTGGATTGACTTTTCTCCCCGCTTCTATAATGGCTTCAATTTTGATAATACATTCATCAAGGGTTAATGCTGTTTGAGCACCAATTGAACCCTTTGTGGTGAGTCCCATATGGGCTACAAGGATATCTGCACCAGCCTCAGCCATAGCTTTAGCTTGGTCAGCGTCAAAAACATAAGGTGTCGTCAATAAATCAAGTTCATGAGCTTTTCTTATCATGTCCACTTCAAGTCCATAACCCATGCCTGTTTCTTCTAAGTTTTGTCTAAAGACACCATCAATAAGTCCTACTGTTGGAAAGTTTTGAACACCACTAAATCCCATGTCTTTCAGTTGTTTTAAAAAAACGTCCATCACTCTAAAGGGATCTGTTCCGCAAACGCCTGCCAAAACAGGGGTTTCTTGTACAACCGGTAAGACTTCTGATGCCATATCGACAACGATAGCATTGGCATCTCCATAAGCCATAAGACCCGCTAATGACCCACGACCTGCCATTCTGTATCGTCCTGAATTATAAATTATTAACATGTCGGCTCCGCCCTTTTCACTGCTTTTGGCAGTAATGCCTGTTCCAGCGCCTACCCCAACTAATATTTGACCGTCAGCAATTTGTCGTCTATATCTGTCCATAATTTCAAGTCTGCTCATTTTATTCATACGAGTGCCTCCTAAATTCTATATTTAATCAATCGTCTACTTATTGGTATTCTCCATCATATCAATTAATGTTTGTGCTGCCATTTCCGCAAATGCCTGGTCATTAATATGATATTGGAGTGATTCAACCTTCACTACATCAGGATTAATAGTCTTCTTAAGGGTATCAAATAAGGCTTCATCTTCATCTGGGCCATAAAAGGCTTGACCTGGAGCATCTATCATGGATACTCCTTTAAGCGGTAAGAGTAGCTTTGTATTTCCCTTTGCCATATTTAATTTTTCAGCAATTTTGGCTCCAATCTCCATATTTTCTTCAACAGTTGTCCGCATTAAAGTCACCGTTGGATTATGTTTGTAGAGATTTCTTTCACTAAAGACTTCTGGTACAGTATCAAACGGTCCGAAGTTAACCATATCCACTGCACCGACCGATACTACTTGTGGAATTCCTTTTTTACCAGCGGCTTCAAGTCTCTTAGGCCCAGCATTGAGAACGCCTCCAAAGAGTTCATCACACCATTCAGTAGTGGTAAGGTCTAAAACACCTTCTATAAAACCACCCTCAACCAAGGCTTCCATTGAGCGACCACCCGTTCCTGTCGCATGGAAGATAAGAACTTCATAGCCTCTTTCTTCTAAATAATGTCTGGCAAAGTCTACACAAGGCGTAGTCACCCCAAACATGGTTGCTGCCACGAGCGGTTTCTTTTCAACGGCTTTATTGTTTTCAAATTTAACCATGCCTGCTATGGCAAAAGCAGCGTTAGAAAAAATCTTTGTAGAGATAGAATTGAGGCCTGCAACATCAACTACTGAAGGCATCATCATAATATCACTTGTTCCTACATAATGGGCTGTATTACCTGATGCCACTGTAGATACCATCAGTTTAGGAACACCAATAGGAAGTGCTCTCATTGCAGGTGTAACCAATGCTGTTCCGCCTGATCCACCGAGTGATATAATCCCATCAAATTTACCTTGATTAAAGAGCAAGGGAATTAATTTCTCCATGCCGTCAGATAAAACTTGAGTGGCATAAGCACGATCTTTTTTATTGGCTAATTCTTTAATGTCAACACCTGCGGCTTTCGCTACTTCTTCATTAGATATATCTGGATCAAATGTTGGTTTAAACACGCCTGTATGGATGGTAAATGTTTGTAGTCCAAGGGCTTCAATTAATCCTTTTAAATAAGAATACTCCTGCCCCTTTGAATCAAATGTTCCTGCTATTGCTACAGTTTTCATTACTTCCCTCCAATGGTGGCGACCCTAGAGTGATCAAATCTAAAGTCTAAAATAGTTCTGTATATACAAAACAACAGTATGATTAGCTATACATTAATCATACTGTTGTCCTATTTTAAAGTAAATGTATTTATGTCTTTAAGTCATGTGTTTATGTCGCTTTTGTACTGGGTTGGTGTTTGACCCGTGTACTTTTTAAACATTTTACTGAATTGGGCATAGTTTGAATAGCCAACTAAGTTAGCCACTTGTATAAAAGTGATATCTTCTTCAGATTCAATGATTTCCTTGGCTTTATTGACTCTGTATTGAACAAGATATTCGGGAAAACTACAGCCAACCTCTTGCTTAAAGAGTTTACTGAGATGACTTCTTGAAACATAAGCCACTTTAGCAAGATCTATAAATGAAATCTTCTCCATATAGTGTTCAGCAACATATTTTTTGACAAACTGGACATAGTCATAGTGTTTGGTAATCCCTTCTAACATCTTAACCATGAGGTCATCTTCACTTAGATGTCCTGTAGACTTAAAAGCACGGGTTATATTGGTGATAGATTTTTCAGAGGGAATCCGTTCAAAAGACGAACCGCCTATATAGCCCTCCATGTCAGTGTTACTGTACATGTACTGGACATCTATAGGATTTTTTATAGGGCCTCCATAAATCATTTTGATAACGTCAGGTCGGGTTACATTGCATATATCAAAGATTTTCTGCGCTTTATCTTTAGCCGTTGCCAATGACAATACTTTTTTAGCCCCTAGCATGCCACCCTCTGTAAAACCTAAATGGGCGCAAATAATATCTGCTCCTGCTTCAAGCATTGACCGAGTCTGCTCTTCATCAAATACATAAGCAACTGTAAAAAGCCCTTTATCATGTGCTATTCTAATGGCTTCAACTTCAAGGGCATATGTAATCCCATCTGTTTCTAATGCTTCTCGAAATTGACCATCAATTAAGCCCACGGTGGGATAATTGTTAATGCCCTCAAAACCCATTTCTTGAATCTTATCAATATAAGCCTTTAAATCAATTGTAGGATCACTGGCATTTAAGCCAAAAAAAACGGGACTTTTTTGGATGACGGGTTTGATCTCACGTGAAGCAAATGCCATGACCATTTGATTGCTATTAGCAAAAGGAAGATAGCTTGCAACGGAACTTCTTCCCATTTGTCTAAACTTTCCCGCATTAAGGGCAAGCAAAAAATCAGCGCCTCCCTTTTCTGCATATTTAGCAGTGATACCTGCTCCTGATGCGACCCCAATAATATGATGACCGCGTTTAATTTGACGTTTAAATTCTTCTATAATTGTTTTTCGTGTATGCATTATAAACTCTCAATCTATCACCTTGGATATTGTTTTTTGATGATTTGATTTATTAGCTTTTACTTCACATGATTCATAAATCTTCTATTCATTAAACGTTTTCTTTAAGATAGCATAGCTTTTTAAGTCAATTGGAACACCATTCTTTATAATATCTTGTCTTCGTGTGCCTTCATAGGTCATTCCTATTTTTTCCATTACTCTATAGGAACCCACATTGCTATCCATAGCTAAAGCGTATATCCTATTTAAGTTAAGCTCTTTAAATCCAAGTCCCAAAATAGCCCTAGATGCCTCAGTACAATAGCCTTTATTCCAATAAGGGACGCCAATCCAATAAGCTAGTTCTGCTTTTCTGTGAATATTAATGATATGTAGTCCCACTGTCCCCACTAATTCATTACTGTCTTTTTCCACGATTGCATAGATAATACCTTTCTTATCAAGAAATATATCTTCATGTAAATTAATCCATGCTTCCGCCATGCCGTCCTCATATGGATGAGGTACATTGAGAGTTGTTTCAGCTACTTTCGAATCTCCTGCTAATTTTTTGACTTGACTTGAGTCGCTCAGTTCAAATGGTCTTAAGAGTAATCTATCGGTATTGATGATGGGTTGCTTATCCATTTTTTTGTCCCCCTATACGCGTTAATTTGTGATTAATAGAATAAAATAGCTCACTATTACTAATATAGTAATAGTGAGCCTCATTATTAACTTATATTGAGTATAACATAATTTAGACTTGACACAAGTTCAATTTCTGTAAGACTCTTAATGATACTGTAAATCACGTAGTACAGCCTGTGCAACGGCTATCAAAATAGACCCATCGTCATTTTTACATTATTTAACACTTACCTATTTCTCTATATAATTCTGGTCTCCTATGATTCATATAATATCTAAATTTCATACTATTATTATCTTGATTTCTGATATTATTAATTAACTCTGGATCTAGTTCTACAAATAAAATACGCTCTTCCTCATTGAAATCTTCTGCAATTAAGTTGCCCTTAGGATCTATGGCTAATGCTCCGCCACCAAATGTAGTTCCCTTCCCATTAATTCCTATTAAATTACAGGATGCTATAAATACCGTATTATCATATGCTCTTGCAACTAAATATTTTAACCAAATATCCTTTCTATCTCCTGATCTTACAGGGGAAGCAAAGGGGGTAAATATTATATCTACACCTTTTAATGCCATAACTCTGGATATTTCAGGGAAGTGAGTCTCCCAGCATATTTGAATTCCAATAGTGGCCGTAGGTGTTTTGAAAACGGGTAATTCATTACCCCTTGAAAAATGTTCTATTTCACTTTTTCCTAAGTGACTTTTCCTATAAAAGTCTATTTTCCCATCAGGTGTAGCTATGAGATAAGTGATATAGGGCTTATCTGTAGAATTTGCTTCTATAAACCCAACCAATATAGTAATAGAATAATCTATAGCCCATGTATTAAATATCTTCTGCAATTCAGAGACTTCCTTATCTTTTGTAGAATCAACCTCTTTACTATAGCCATCTATGGCAGCCTCTGGAAAACAAATTATATCTACTTTGTTTCTATATGATTCTTTTATGTAATGCTCTATTTTCCTTAAATTCTGCTGCCTCTCTCCTACTAGAGATTCCATTTGTACCAATGCTATTTTTGTTTTTTTCATTATTTAACCTACCTTCTTGTGATATTAGATCTACTGTCACGTCTAATAAAAAGATTGTTTATAGCTCTAAATACAGATTATGATCATAATAGATGGTTTATATATCTATTTACTTATTTACTGCAGATCAACGATTGTAAGTTACCACTGTTGATTTCATGAAATATTTTATCAATGCCATCAAATAAACCCTATTTTTAAATTGAACACCTCCAATTATATCAAAAGTGTTCCATAATAGCTGTTTTTCTATATTGTATTCAACATATTTTGACTAATTATTGATAAGAAAAGGAGTTATCCTATTTTTTATATAAGATAACTCTTTCTGTTTATTGGTAGTTATTTCCTCTGAAACCTTGTATTTTAAATGGTTCTAAAGTTTCTGACTAAAAATTATACTGCTTATTTTTTGAGATCTGGATTGTTAATAGCAGCCTGTGCTGCTGCAAGTCTGGCTACTGGCACCCTATAAGGTGAACACGACACGTAGTTAAGACCTAATGTGTGACAAAAATCAATTGATTTTGGCTCACCACCATGTTCTCCACAGATTCCTAATTTGATGTTCGGATTAATAAGACGTCCTGATCGACTTGCAAATTTAATCAGTTGACCAACGCCCTGTTGATCAATCGTTTCAAAAGGATCTTGTGAAAAAATACTCTTTTGTAAATAGTCATTTAAAAATTTACCCGCATCATCTCTTGAAAAACCAAGTGTCATTTGGGTTAAATCATTAGTCCCAAATGAGAAAAAGTCGGCTTCTTTGGCTAACTCATCAGCGATAAGAGCTGCTCTAGGCACTTCTATCATCGTCCCTATTTTATAGGTCATAGGGTGTTTATGACTGTCCATCACTTGCTCTGCGGTTTTTTGAATCAAAGCTTTAATAATTTTAAATTCTTCCAAATGTCCTACGAGCGGCACCATGATTTCTGGAATGATTGTAATGTGCATTTCATTTTCGACAGCAATTGCCGCCTCTAAGATAGCCGTTACTTGCATTTCATAAATTTCTGGGAAAGTAATTGCCAGCCTGCACCCTCTGTGGCCCAACATCGGATTAAATTCTTTTAAGCTTTCAATTTTAACCCTGAGTTGGTCAACAGGCATTGAGAGCTCTTGAGCAAGAAGGTCAATGTCTGCTTGATCATGTGGTAAAAATTCATGCAAAGGTGGATCCAATAACCTGATGGTTGCAGGACGACCTTCAAGAGCTTTATAGATACCGATAAAATCTTCTCTTTGATAAGGTAACAATTGACTAAGGGCTTTTTTTCGGTCCTCTGTAGAACTGGCAACAATCATTTCTCTTACACGCAAAATACGGGACTCATCAAAAAACATATGTTCAGTACGGCATAGACCAATGCCACTTGCCCCAAATTCAACAGCAGTTAACGTGTCTTTAGGTGTGTCTGCATTGGTTCTTACACCTAAACTTTTTACCTCATCTGCCCAGTTCAAAAGGGTTGCAAAATCACCTGTTAGTTTAACCCCTACTGTCGATACTTCCCCTAAATAAACATGACCCGTATTGCCATCGAGTGAAAGCGAGGTTCCTTCCTCGTATTTTACACCCCCTACTGTAAAGTAGCCTTGGGCTTCATTTACCTTAATCTCGCCACAACCGGCAATACAACATTTTCCCATGCCTCTTGCCACAACTGCCGCATGAGAAGTCATTCCGCCACGAGATGTAAGTATCCCTTCACTACTGACCATGCCTTCAATATCTTCTGGAGAAGTTTCAGTACGTACGAGAATAGTTCTTATTCCCTTTTCATGTAAAGCCATTACTTTTTCTGAATCAAATACTACTTTTCCTGTTGCTGCACCCGGTGATGCTGGAAGACCTTTAGCCAGTAAAGACGCTTCATTTAAGGCCTTTATTTCAAAGGTTGGATGTAACATTTGGTCAAGTTGTTTAGGTGCTACTCTCATAAGTGCCTCTTCTTTTGAGATAACCCCTTCATTAACCATATCTACAGCGACTTTAATGGCAGCAAAAGCAGTTCGTTTGGCTGTTCGGGTTTGTAAAAAATAGAGTTTGCCTCTTTCAATTGTAAACTCTATATCCTGCATGTCATGATAATGGCTTTCTAACTTACCACAAATGCTCACAAATTGTTGATAGACCTCCGGCATAATGCTTTGGAGCGCTTCCATTTTTTGAGGGGTTCTAATCCCTGCAACGACATCTTCTCCTTGGGCATTGATTAAAAATTCACCAAAAACTTTAGGGTCACCTGTTGAAGGATGCCTTGTAAAAGCCACACCTGTTCCAGAAGTAGGACCCATATTACCAAATACCATAGACTGAATATTAACGGCTGTTCCTAGGTCATGATCTATACCGTTATAGTTTCTATAAACCACTGCACGGTCATTATTCCATGAACTGAACACAGCAGATATTGCCATGATTAATTGGTGTTGGGGATCTTGCGGAAAGGTCATATTAGCTTGTTTTTTAACGATCACTTTATAGCTATCAATGAGTTTTTTCAATGTTTCTGGTGATAGGTCTGTGTCAGACGTCACATTTTGCTCCTCTTTAAAATGATCCAGTTCATGATCAAAGTGAAATTTAGGAATTTCAAGAACCACATCACTAAACATTTGAATAAACCGTCGGTAGCAATCATAGGCAAATCGCTCATCGCCTGTCAAAGCGGCAAGTCCTTTTACCGATTGATCATTAAGTCCCAAGTTAAGGACCGTATCCATCATACCTGGCATTGAAATAACAGCACCGGATCTCACACTCACAAGCAAAGGATCTTGGTCATCCCCCAGTTTTTTTCCTGTTTTCGCTTCTAGTGCGATAAGGGCTAAATCAATGTCACTTTTGACCTCCTCAGATAGCACTTTGCCATCAAGGTAGTATTGGCTACAAGCTTCAGTGGTCAGTGTGAAACCATCTGGTACTGGTAAGCCGATTTTCTTCATTTCTGCTAAATTGGCACCTTTGCCTCCAAGAAGCCCTTTTAGCTCTTTACACCCTTCCTCAAAAGCGTAAATCATTTTTTTCATTTTTATCATCCTCACAAAGATTTATTTATAAAAAACCCATATTCAAAATATGGGTTAATTATTAAAATAAGATGTAAATCTTATAGTGCTATTTAAATTTTGTGTTGATTCCAGTGATTTCCATAATGATACTTGCAGTTTCTTCAATGGCTTTATTAGCGACATTGATGATGGGACAACCTAATTGGTTGTAGACTTTATCAGCATAGTCTAACTCTTCTAAGATTCTGTCAACGTTGGCATAGTCAACATTACCAGTAAGTCCTAGCGCTTTTAAGCGTTCTGACCGAATCTCGTTAAGCTTTTCAGGCGAGTTAGTCAGTCCAATGAGTTTAGACTTAGGAACTTCAAAAATCTCTTTTGCAAGCGGAATTTCAGGTACCAAAGGCACATTGGCTACTTTGATATTTTTATGTGACAAATACATACTGAGTGGTGTTTTAGATGTTCTAGATATACCCAGAAGAACCACATCAGCATACTTAAGTCCTCTTAAATCTTTTCCATCATCGTATTTTACAGCAAATTCGATTGCCGCTACTCTTTCAAAGTAGTCGTCATCGAGTTTGTACATCGTTCCTGGTTTACCAACAGGTGCTATCCCAAAGAAGTCTCCAAATTTAGATAAAATAGGAGATAGAATATCATGATATGCCAATTGATGAGCCTCACACTCACTAATAATGACATCTCGTAATTCATCTAGTACGGTTGTAAATAAGACAATAGATTCATGTTTTGATGCTTCAAGAACAATTTCTTTGACGGCATCAGCGTCCCTCACATAGTTGTACTTCTTGACGATATAGTCTTTATTTAAAAATTGATTCATTGCAGCTTTTGCCACATGCGTTGCTGTCTCACCTAAAGAATCAGATAAGATAAAAATATGATACCGAATATCCATAGTAGCCTCCTTAACTATTTATATCCTACTTTTTTATGGCGTAAGCTAAAATCTGATTTTTTCTTCAAGGTACTGTACTAATTCGTCGATTTTAATTCGTTCTTGTTCCATCGTATCACGATTTCTAATAGTTACACTTTGATCACTTGATCTTCCTCTGAATCAAAATCATAAGTGATACAGAATGGTGTACCAATTTCATCATGACGGCGGTAGCGTTTACCGATAGAACCTGAATCATCATAATCTACGTTGAATTTTTCTGAAAGTAATTCAAAAACCCCTTGAGCCTTATCGTTTAACTTTTTAGAAAGTGGAAAAATAGCCGCTTTATAAGGTGCAAGTGCTGGATGGAATTTCATCACAGTTCTGCTTGTACCATCTTCAAGTTCTTCTTCACAGTAAGCATTTACTAAAAAGGCTAATGTGACACGGTCAGCGCCAAGTGAGGGTTCGATTACATATGGAACATATTTTTCATTAGTTACAGGATCTTGGTATCTTAAATCAGCTTTAGATTCTTCCATATGTGCTTTGAGGTCAAAATCTGTACGATCTGCAATTCCCCATAATTCGCCCCAACCAAATGGGAACATGTATTCAATATCAGTGGTTGCGTTTGAATAATGAGAAAGTTCTTCTGCTTCATGATCTCTAAAACGGACACTCTCCTCATTGATGCCAAGTCTTAGAAGCCATTTCATACAAAATTCTTTCCAATAGTTAAACCATTCGAGGTCTTCGCCTGGTTTACAGAAAAATTCGAGTTCCATTTGTTCGAATTCTCTAATTCTATAAATAAAATTACCTGGTGTAATCTCATTTCTAAACGATTTACCGATTTGGCCTATACCAAATGGGACTTTCTTTCTTGAAGCTCTTTGGATTGCTTTAAAATTCACAAAAATCCCTTGAGCTGTTTCAGGTCTTAAATAAATTTCAGTCGATGAATCTTCTGTCACACCTTGGAAGGTTTTAAACATGAGATTAAACTGGCGAATTCCTGTAAAATCAGTAGAACCACAGTTATCACATTTGATGCCTTCTTCTTTGATGTAGTTTTCCATTTTTTCATTGCTCCATGCATCTATTGCATCAGCACTTTCACCTTTTTTAGCCATGTGTGCTTCTATCAGTTGATCTGCACGGTAACGTGTTTTACATGATTTACAGTCCATAAGAGGATCGTTAAAGCCTCCCACATGTCCTGATGCAACCCACACATTTGGGTTCATTAGTATTGCACTATCTATTCCCACATTATAAGGTGACCCTTGTACGAATTTTTTCCACCATGCACTTTTGACATTGTTTTTAAGTTCTACACCCAGTGGACCGTAATCCCATGAGTTAGCAAGACCACCATATATATCTGAACCTGGAAATACAAATCCTCTTGATTTACATAATGAAACAATTTTTTCCATTGTTACATCTTTCATGTTTTACTCCTCCTACATCTTATTAATGATTGTTATAGATTGTTATTTTAAAATAACTTATAAAAATAAAAAAATCCTTCGTCCCTACGAAAATAAGGGACGAAAGATTATCTTCCGCGGTGCCACCCTAGTTAGCATTTTTAAATGCTCACTTAAGTTTTGTATAGCTCAAAAGCGCCTTTCCATCTATTCAGTCCTGATTTTCACCAACCATCAGTTCTCTTATTACTGCAATAGGATGTACTCCTCTTCGTCATAGCAACACTATTATTTTTTATGATATTATCATAAAAATCACCTAAAGTAAAGGTTTTTACTCGTTAAACCATTCTTTCATTTCTTCTTCTTCAGTCATTTTAAGATCTGCTTCTGCATCAGAATCACTGCTTTCTTCAGTGGAAGGTACTTCTTCATCCTCTTTGCAGCAATCTTCAGCATTTTCAGCTGATTCACGTCTTAATTTTTGTTTAACTTCATTAAATTTTTCTTGAGTCATTTCATTAATATCTAATATGCCACCATCTTTTTTAAAGATTTTGATATGACATCCAGTTGCCACAGACGCTATAATTCCTGCTGTAATAGCTAATGGGAAAGCGACAATCCCTACTGCACCAGCGGCAACAGGCAAATCAATATATTTTGTACCATTTTTTTCAATGACAATCTTATTAATGAGTCCTTCATTAGCGAGTGATTTTAAAGCAGCAACGATTTCTTCTCCGCTCATGCGTTTACCTGTTGATTTTTTATCATTGAGCTCTTGAGTTTCTTCAATATAAATCAGAGCTTTAACAATATCACCATCACTTAATTCTAAGGCCTCTTTTGCTACCTTATAAGACACGCCAGTTCTGTTAATTACTTCATCTACCATTTCTAGTGTTATATTCATCTTGTTCACCTCTCGATTTATTTGTTTTTTATTATTATACCATTGCTACTTAAAATAGAAACACTTTAAACCAGACTTTCATCCTATTTTAATCAATCATTAATCTAAATGAGTCATATTTAGCGTTTTAAAGTATCAATAAAATCTTTTGAATGAATCGTGTGAAAATCATTATGATACATTAGAAAAACTTCCATGATGTGTATTAACTTGTTCAAATAGCCTTCATGGATATTGGTTTTAGCACTAACCCGTATATCTTTGACCAGCAAGTATTGCATCAAATGCATATAGGTCTTATTGAGTTTAATCAGTCGTTCATCTGACGTCAGACAACTGTTACATACAAAACCTCCCGACTCAATTGAAAACATGTATTCATGAGGCTTCCCACATAAATGACAATTTTCTTTTAGATTGGGTTGATGACCAGAGTATTTTGACAGTTTCATCAAATAAGCTAACCTTAGATTATCATAATGCCCTATTTGTTTAGACAGAGCGTGTATGATTTCAATAACCGTCTGATAGTGGTCTAGGTCTGCAACGTTATTAATCGTATGATACTGACAAAGTTCCAAAATGTAATTACCATAGGCAAGTGCCATTAAATCATCCGTTATGCGATAATGTGAATCATGGACAGAAACCGAATTGACTTTCATCACTTTTGTTTTACTATTAAGCATAAAATCACCAAAGACAAAGGGTTTTGAAGCGGCCGCTAATGGTGATTTTGAACTTTTAGCCCCATTGGCAACGGCTTCAATTTTACCTGCTTTCTTTGTAAACAAAGTCAGAAAAATGTCATTGTTATTAGATTTTACTGTTTTGATGACAATTGCATCTGACTGAAAAAACATACTCTACTCCCCGTTTGAGGGCTAAATAGCCTTTTTTCTATATAGGATTAATGCGTTATGACAGGTATAGCTGACTCTTGTGTAAAATCAGTTTATAATTGTGTCAACATTGCAGTTGCTAATGTGAAATAAATTGACAAGCCTGTAATATCAATTGTAGTTGTTATAAAAGGTGCTGAGGCAACTGCAGGATCTATCCCAATTTTTTTGAATACAAAAGGAACGAGCGTTCCGATTGCTGCAGCAGTTGTCATATTGGCAGTCATTGCTACACCAACAATAATTGCCACTTCGATTTCTGAACTCATAACAATCGCAGCAATTCCTGCGACGATGGAGCAAAGAATTCCCACCAAAACGCCTACTGAAATTTCATGAATCAACGTTTTGAAAATACCACTACCTTCAATAACTTTAGTCGCTATATTCCTCACTGTAATGGTTGAAGACTGTGTTCCTACATTCCCGCCCATGCCGGCAAGAAGGGGCATAAACATTGCCAATGTTGCATTAGTGCTGATGGTATCTTGATATTTAGCTAAAACGGTTGCTGACAAGAGTCCACCGAATATTGTAATCAGAAGCCACGGCAACCTTGATTTTACAGAATTTTTAATCCGCTCAAACAAAGTATCATCATTTTCATAGGCCTCTTCTTCTGTAGACCCTACAAATTTATAGATATCTTCGGTTGCTTCTTCTTCGATAACATCAATGATATCATCTACTGTAATAATCCCGTGAACCACATTTTGGTCATCAACAACAGGAATCGCTAAGAGGTCGTATTTGGATACGATTTTAGCAACTTCTTCTTGGTCGTCCATGAGATTTACACTAATGACATTATCGTTCATAATAGACGCCACGGGCTTATTAGGGGCAGAGATAATCAATTGTCTCAGTGAAATAACACCCACAAGACGATCTAAATCATCAGTCACATACACATAATAAATCGTTTCCGCGTCTGGCGCTATCGCACGTAATGTCTCAATGGCATAATAAATAGAATAATCTTTTTTGATAGAGACAAAGTCTTTTGTCATGATACCACCAGCGGTATCTTCTTCATAGTGTAAAAGGTCTTTGACATCTACAGCATCATCATAGTCCAGGAAAGCAATAATTTCTTTCTGACGACTTTCTGATAGATCACTTAATTTATCAACAATATCATCTTGAGACATTAAGTCTAATAGCGTTACTTTTTTTTCGTAAGTTAGTTCTTTGATTAACGTACTAAAATCTTCTGAATTAATCTCTTCGAGAACTTCAGTTGCTTTCTCATCTGACAAGAGTCCAAAAACGTGTTTTTGGTAGTCAGAATCCAAATTTTCTAGCACTTCAGCGATATCTGCCGAGTGCATACTTTCTAAATAGTTATGAAGTTCTACCTCTTGACGTGTTTCAATGTAGCCTTCAATTTTAGAAAGGTATTCATAGAATTTTAGTAAACCCATGCTTCACCTCCATTTTTAAAATAAATGGCGGTAAGTCAAAGACTTACCACTACTTATCTATTCTTTATATCCGAGATTTTTCAGGAGACCTGAATTATCTCTCCATCCTTCTCTTACTTTGACCCACAGTTGTAGGTTAACTTTGCTTTCAAGAAACGTTTCCATATCTTGTCGTGCACTTTTGCCAATTCCTTTGAGTTTACGGCCTTCTTTACCTATAATAATCCCCTTGTGGGATTTTTTTTCACAGATAATATTGGCTTCGATATCATACAAGTCTTTGTCTTCACGTTTGCGCATTTTTTGAATTTCTACAGCCACTCCATGAGGGACTTCATCTTGAAGATATCTTAACACTTTTTCTCTAATGATTTCAGACACAATGGTCCTTTCAGTTTGATCGGTCATTGTATCTTCAGGATAATAGGCAGGGCCTTCTGGTAAGTTGTTTTTAAGCATTTTGATAAGGTCATGGGTTCCTTTTCCTTGCGACGCACTAAGTCCAACTATATCTTTAATAAAAGGGAACGTTGAATACGTATCATAAATAGTCTTAAAGGTATCTGGACTAATGAGATCGACTTTATTAATTGCCAGTATAACATCTACTTTAGCATCCTTAATTAAGTCAAGAAGGAACTGGTCACCAGGACCAATTTTAGAAGAATGATCTACCATTAAAACCACAACATCGACATCTTTTATAGCACCGAGTGCACTTTCAACCATAAAGTCACCTAATTTGTTCTTAGGTTTGTGAATCCCAGGTGTATCAACAAAGATAATTTGAGATTCATCATCGTTGTACATCGCTGTTATTTTATGTCGCGTTGTCTGAGGTTTATCAGACATAATCGCAATTTTTTCTCCAATAATTTGATTAAGTAATGTTGATTTTCCAACATTGGGTCTTCCTATAATAGTAACAAAACCTGATTTAAATGGCATTTCTTCTCTCCAAACTTTTTTGATTATTTTAAATCTTTGTGTGTAAACGATTTAGCCAGTAATTCATCTAATTTATAGACTTCATAATCATAATCCTTAGCGACAATTATGTCAATATCTACACCAAATTCAGCAATTACTTGACGGCAAATACCGCATGGGAACGTATAATCATAACTACTTGAAACGATAGCAATCGCTTCAAATTCTTTTTCGCCTTCTGAAATGGCTTTATAAATAGCCGTTCTTTCTGCACAGCTTGTTGCTCCATAAGCAGCATTTTCAACGTTACAACCAGTATAAATTTTACCTGATTTTGTAAGAAGTGCTGCTCCTACTTGAAACTTGGAATAAGGTACATATGCAAATTCCTTTGCTTCATAAGCTTTTTCAACGAGTTGTTTATAATCCATGATTATCCTCCTATTTTATGGTTTCTGTTGATCCCTTTTCGACGATTTGAAACCAAGTCACTCCAGGATTGAGCTTAACTTCTTCATGATTAGCATCATAAATACGCGTTATACTTCTAGCTTCTGGTTTTTCCCATGTAATTGGAATGATTTTACCTGCCGTATATAACTTACCTTCACCCTTTCCGACGAGGTCAATTTGTCTTCGACCTTCATTATCGATAATTTTAGTGTAGGCATATTGTACAATGATATTTGAACAAGTTAATCCTGTTTGATTATTTTCATCGAGAGTTGGCTCATTATTAGTATATCTGTAATAGAGATTTTCTTCATTGTTATATCTATACGAAGTTGTGTATCCTACTGAATCACGAGCCGTCGGTTTTTTGTAATTAAAGGCAATCTCACTTGCATTCTCACCTTCTGGCACAGTAAAAGTCTCATAAAAATTTAAGAAACTAGGTACAGACACTTTATTATAGCCCTTGTGATCCCCATCTTTAAGAATTGCTTGATCACTTGTATACATGTTGTGTGGAATTTTCTTATGACTTTCTCTCCAAAAAGCACCGCTATAGAGTCCATCAACATCAGCCATACTATAAGATTTAACATCCGCTAAGGCTTGCATAGACCCACCTACATGTATATAGTAGGGGTTATATTCCAATGCTTTTTTTATGAAATAAGGTCTCGCACTTCTTACGGGCCCTAGATGATTAGGAGATTGTCCATAAAAAACAGCCATATACCGTGTGATTCGGCCTTCAGCTAAGATTTCATATACAATATCTGCCTTAGATATAGCCGCTTGAGGTCTTGCTGAATATTGATTATCTAACATGACGACAATAGGTCTTGAAAGCGTATTCTCTTTCTCCACAAAAGTCCCTGTTAGTGGATTATAAGCGTATTGATCAAGGTCAATATTTTCTTTTTCAGAATCTTCTTTTTCAGAGTCTTCTTCTTTATTGTCTAGTGTCTGACCTGCTGTTGTTTTCGTTTCATCAACGAGTTCACCTTCTATTAAAGCACTCTTTAAATGGTCTGACACATCCTGTTTTGCATTATCACTACCAATATTATCATCTAATGGGTTTGAAACTGCATCAAGGTTATTATCAGTTACTTGGTTTTGCTCCGAATCAGATACATTTGTATTGGCTTTCGTTGAACAACCACCTAAAGTAAGTACTAGTATAAGCCCCAAAATCATTACTAATTTCTTCATGATATTACCCCCTTATTTGCTCTACTTAAATAGCTCTAATTCTTTCATGATGTTTTTTTCATGTTCACGCATAATAACTTTGTCGTCTTCCTCTATGTGATCATAACCTAAGAGGTGTAAGATACTGTGAATTGTAAGGTAGATCACTTCACGCTCAAAAGTATGTCCGTACTCTTGTGCTTGCTCTTCTGCACGTTCAAGAGAAATGACAACATCCCCTAAATAGAGATAATCTTCATCAAAACCATCCCTGACAATATTATCATATTGTTGAAAAGAAAGCACATCAGTGACGGCCTCTTTTTCTCTATACTTGTGATTTAAATTTTTAATATCCTCATTGTTGACAAATAAAACACTTACTTCCCCTTCTACATTGTACCCTTCTATTTCAAGTGCTTTAAGAATTGCAATTTCTATTTTTGACTCTAATTGATCCGATACAGTATACTGCTGTGTATCATTCATAATATCAATGATCATCTGGTTCTCCTTTTTCATTTTCGCTTTCTTGTAGTGATATATTTTCAGTCTGCTTGATTTCATCTTGAACCGCTTGTAAATCAATCTCAGGATAAGTTATACGTTGATGAAAAATACCACTCAATACTTTTAAAAAGCTCTCTTTTACAAGATTGAGTTCTTTTAATGTAATATTCGACAAGACAAACTGATTCTCTACTATTTTGTCATAGATGATTTTATCAACAAGTGACTCAATTTCTTCTTTTGAAGGATGTTCCATACTTCTTACAGCTGCTTCAACCGAATCAGCTAACATGACAATAACCATTTCTTTGCTTGAAGGCAAAGGCCCCTCATAAATAAAATCTTCGATATTGAGATTTTCATTTTTTTGTTTTTCTTGATAATAGAAAAATTTAATAAGTGTCGTGCCATGATGTGAGGCAATTATTTCCTTGATTTCAACCGGCAGCTTATACTTTTCTGCTAATTTTATCCCATCACTTACATGAGACTTAATAATATTGGCACTGACTTGAGGTGGCAGTTTATCGTGAGGATTTTCCTGACTTACTTGATTCTCTTTAAAATAATAAGGTCGTTCTAGTTTACCAATGTCATGGTAAAAAGCACCTACTCTTGTAAGTAAACTGTTCGCCCCTATCTCATGAGCAGCAGCTTCGGCCAAGTTGCCTACCATAATACTGTGGTGGTAAGTCCCTGGTGTTTCTATCAATAATCGTTTTAAAAGTTTATGGTTCGGATTGGACAATTCTTGAAGTTTAAAGGGAGTGAGAATTTTAAAGACCCCTTCAAAGAACGGCATAGACCCAATACTGATAAGCGCACAAATGATTCCATTTAGTACAATATAAGCATCTTTAGTCAGCAGTTGATCATAAGGCTTTTTAAAAATAAAGGTATCAACCGCTACTAGAATAATCATCAATATAGAAACATAAAGGCAGTTAGACATCACTTTAAACCGCTGTTTCACTTCAACTGAAAACGTGCTAGCAAAAAAGACAGTCATGAGGTAAATAATCGTAACTGACGTCGATAAATTATGCCATAAATAGACCATGGCAACGAGTACAATACCAAAAGGTAAGGCGGTCTTATTATCAATTAACAACCCTGTTAATATAACAAACAGTGGAATAGGTATTAAATATACCGATACGTTATAAAAAAATCGCGAACTTAACATAACCGTTAGAAAAATAAAAATCAAAACAGCATATTTTTTTATGGAATACAGCAAAGAACGATCATATTGCCAAATATAGATATGTGCAATTAGCCAAAGAATAAGCAGATAAATGAAGATCCCCGAGCTAGTAATCATCTTGTCTTTTCGCGAATGAATCAACATATCCCCAGCCTTTAAAAGTGCGTACTGATCTGCTGTTAAAACTTCTCCTTTTTCTGCAAGGATACTCCCCTTTGTATACTTTACTTCCTCCACATCGGCTTTGGCATTTTCTATTCGTTCATTGGTTTTTTCTTGGTCTATAAACTCATTTGCCACTAAGGCATGTGCAATGATGTCATTGAGAATTTGTTGATTCGTCTCACTTAACTCATCTATTGAAAAAACATAATCTGATGCTGATTGTTGAATGCTTTGAAGTTCTTCTTGAGTGATTCCATTTGTCATGTTTTGAGTGGTAATGTCTACAGCGTAATTACGCATAACATTAATTTTATCAGCACTCAAAAGTGCAAGTGTACTTAATGCTTCTAATGACAGTTGGTATTGATTTTTTTCTTCTACTGCAGGATAAAGCTTTTGCAGTAATTCTTGGTCATTCTGATAATTCAATTGAATTTTTTCTAATCGATCGAAAAAATCATTGATATTTTTTTTGCTTTCAACTTGCTTTGAAATATCAATGTACATGACTGGTGATACTTTTTCTGTAGCTTCTTGAAGCCGTTTTTGCGTTGCAGCTTGATCAACAACATCTCTTTGTAAGACAATATCTTCTTTAATAGTGTTCCCAATTTCATAGTCATAAAGACCATTAAAGAGGGTTTGATTAAACACTGTAAAGATTATCAATAAAACGATAAGTGAAATCACGAGATTGACTTGTAGTGAATTCTTTTTAAATTGTAGGGGTATCAGCCGCTTAAATGACATAGAGAACTCCTTCTACACTGGTCTTTGTGGCTTTCTCTTCGATTTACTTGGTTTTTTCTTTTCAAGATAATTTTGTTTTTTGTCATACTGATCATAGCTTTTAATGATTTTTCGAACAAGTTCATGACGGACAACATCACGGTCTGTTAAATGGATAAAACTAATGCCATTGACGCCTTCCAAAACATCAATTGCATTTTTCAGACCCGACTGTTTACCATTAGGCAAGTCAATCTGAGTGATATCGCCATTAACAATTACTTTTGAACCAAATCCAAATCGTGTTAAAAACATTTTCATTTGTTCTTTGGTTGTATTTTGAGCTTCATCAAGAATAATGAAAGAATTGTCAAGTGTTCGACCTCTCATATAAGCTAGTGGTGCAACTTCAATAAGCCCACGTTCTTTATAGCTATTGTACGTTTCAGTTCCTAAAATCTCATACAAGGCATCATAAAGTGGTCTTAAATAAGGGTCCACCTTCATTTGTAAATCACCTGGCAAGAAACCTAAACTCTCTCCTGCTTCGACAGCTGGTCGCGTAATAATGATGCGATTAACTTCGTTATTCTTAAAAGCTCTAACAGCCATGGCAACGGCCAAAAATGTTTTTCCCGTTCCAGCAGGCCCAATGCCAAATGTAACATCGTGGTTTTGTATAGCCTTAATATATTTATTTTGTCCAAGTGTTTTAGGTTTGATGTATTTGCCTCTAGCAGTGACACATATAAATGATTGACTTAAATCTTCGATTCTCCTACCCATTCCCTCTTCAACACTTTGAATGACATAGTTTACTTTTTGCTTGTCAATGACTTCACCTGCTTGGATTTGTTGAATCAGTATACTAATGACCTCTTCAACAAGTGACATAGAATCAGTATCTCCGTTGACAATGATTTCACCATCTCTTGATGTAATAACCACATCAAAATGTTTCTCTATAATTTTTATGTTTTCATCTAGATTTCCAAAGAGTAAATGTAAGGCACTAAAGTCTTCTAGAAGTATTTTCTTGATTATTTTTTCTGACATATAGCCTCCTCTATAATTCATTGCTTATTATAATGGTGTGATAATACTATTTTATCATAAGTCTAGGTAAATGGTAATCATAAGTATATTAAATGGCATTTGGACTATATAAAAAGATAAGTATATACGAAAAACTAGGGCTTTATGATTAGAAAGTAGTACTGTACAAAAAAAAGATTAAAAAATATAATAAATATGTCAAATATTATATTATATCACAATGCTAGGGGGCAAAATGAATGTTTAAAAAGAGAGAGACAAGTAAATTTGTAGAAATTGTACCTTTTTTGAAAGAAATGTTTCAGAAAGATATTACAGTTGCAGTCTGTGATACTGAAAAATTTTTAGCTTACTCAAAAGGGACGCATTTGGATTTTAAAATCAATGTGGGTGACTTGGTTCCAAATGAAGATCCTTTATTCGAAACACTGCAATCAGGGGAAGTAATCACTAGAGTCGTTCCAGAATCTGTTTATGGAATCTATTTTAAGGCAGTTACATACCCTATTAAGAATAGTCAAGGGCAAGTTATTGGCGCCGTGGGTATTTCTGAACCTTTAGATAAAGAAATCTACATGAGTCATCAACTCGGCAAATGGTCTGAAGAAGTGGGAAAATCAGTCGACAGTATTGAAGGCATTAATAAAGATGTTGAAGTTATTGCTGAAAATCTTGAAGAAATAACAAGTACTATTGAAGAAATTAATGCCAACGGTAACGTGGTGGGAGAAACTGCTTTAAATATTAAAAATATGAGTGACAGTGCTTTTAAAATTAGTGATGAAGCCTTAATCCTTTCCAAAGATAGCATTGCCTCTATCAGTGTCATTAATCAAACGATTGATCACTTTGATGCTGAAATTGGTGATATTAGAGAAGATATTAGCGCTTTAAACCAGTCCATCGATCAAATGCAACGATTGACACAGTTGATTAATGCCATTGCTGAACAAACCAATATGTTAGCACTCAACGCTTCTATAGAAGCAGCAAGAGCGGGTGAACACGGAAGAGGTTTTAGCGTCGTTGCCGACGAAGTTGGAAAATTAGCTATTCAATCTCAAAATTCTGTTAAAGAAATTCACGGTGTGATTGGCGATATCAGTAAATCCATCACCGCTTTAATCGAAAGGATTGAACGCACTGAAAAATCTACAGCTGAAGGGAAAAAAGATATTAATAGTACTGTTGAGAAGATTAAACACTCTTTAGGCAATATGGAAACCGTCCACGAAGAAATCAAGAGTATTTCTGATAGTATTCGCGTTCAATCAAGTGCAACTAGAGAACTATCACAAGCTTTAGAGTCTGTTTCATGTAATATTGAAGATGTTGCCGCAAAAAGTGAAGACATTCAAAGTAATGTTAATCAACACTGTTCAGAAATGAAAGCTTTTGAAAATCAAATGAAAGACAGTATCCAAATTATTTTGAACTAATACCATTAAATTATTAATAAAACACATCAAAAATAGTAAATAACATAAATAAAAGACACATTCTCAAAGAATGTGTCTTTTTAAACTGCATAACAGTTTATTTTTTACGCTAAAGATTTTTTAACAATATCAGCAACTACTTTTCCGTCTGCACGACCTTTAGTAGCTTGAGATACAATTCCCATTACTTTTCCCATATCTTTCATTGATGATGCGCCTGTTTTAGCAATAGCATCATTAACAATTGCAATGACTTCTTCTTCAGTCATTTGTTCAGGTAAGTAAGTTTTTAAAATAGCGATTTCAGATTCTGTCATTTCGACTAAATCTTGTCTTCCGCCTTTTTCAAAATCTTCTATAGCATTGTTTTTCTGCTTAACTTGTTTGGCTATAATATCTATAATTTCATCATCTGTTAATTCTCTTCTTTCATCAACTTCGACTTGCTTAATAGCAGCTCTTAGCATCGTAACAACAGATTTTTTTACTTTATCTTTAGATTTCATAGCATCTTTCAAGTCAGTAGTCAGCTTTTCTTTTAGTGACATTTTTTCACCCTCTTACTAAGACTGACGCTTTTTCTTCTTTCTAGCGGCTTCAGATTTTTTCTTACGCTTTACACTAGGCTTTTCGTAATGTCTTCTTTTCTTAATCTCAGCCATTACGCCAGCTTTTGATGTTTCTCTTTTAAATCTTTTTAAAGCACTATCAATGCTTTCATTTTCTCCTACTTTGATGCCAGACATTCACATTCCCTCCCTCCGATTATAGATTCTTAAATAGTACAGAGGAATGTACCTAGAACATACCACTTAATTATACAACAGACTTTTGAATAAATCAATAGAAATTCTCTTGTTTTTTAACCAGGTGGCCATCTAAATTCTCTTCCACCGAGTAAATGAAAATGAAGATGGAAAACAGTTTGACCTGCCTTTTCTCCTGTATTGGACACAATTCTAAATCCATCATCATAGATTCCCTTTTCTTTGGCAATGACATTTGCCATATAGTGAATATGTCCAATCAGTGCTTTATGTTCTTCTTTTAGCTCTTTGATAGAAGCAATGTGTTCTTTTGGAATAATAACAACATGAACAGGTGCCTCAGGATTTATGTCTTCAAAGGCATAGATATATTCATCTTCATAGACTTTGGTAGAAGGAATTTGTCCCGCTACAATTTTACAAAACAAACAATCCATTTTAAAACCTCCCTTCATGTTTTAATATATATATTATACTAAATATTCCGTCGATTTTAAACGTCTTCAACAAGGTTTTTTACTATTTTTCTGTGACTGGCTCAAACTGGCCTATTAAAAGGTCACCTTGTCTTTTAATAACATGAACTTTCCTAAAGGTATTAGATTTTCCTTGTGTGTACTCATCTTCTACCGCCAGTCGTAAATAATTACTTGTATGACCAATCCATTTTCCCTCTTTATATTCTTCTAATAATATATCAAGGGTATGGTTGATAAACGTTTCCTGATATTCTAATTTTAAGTCATGCGTCAAAGCGATTAAACGTTCTGACCGTTGTTTTTTGAGATTGCCATCAATTTGATCTTTTCTTTCTGCTGCTGGTGTTCCTTCTCTTGGTGAAAATTTAAAAACATGGACTTCGCTAAACTTAACTGTCTTTACAAACGCCATTGTTTCTTCAAATTCAGCTTCTGTTTCACCTGGAAAGCCGACAATAATGTCTGTCGTAATCGAAGGATGGTCGTAAATTGATCTCAGTCGCTTAACAGCTTCTAAATATTCTTCTGCTGTATATTTTCGATTCATTCGCTTTAAGACACTGGTTGAACCACTTTGTAAAGATAAATGAAAATGGTCACAAATCTTATATAAAGGCTTAATACGGTCTACAAAAGCATCATCAATAAGCCGTGGCTCTATAGATCCTAATCTAATACGCTCCACACCTTTTATCGCGTGAAGTTCTTCCAGGAGATCAATCAGTTGATAATGGTCTAAATCAAGACCATATGAGCCAATATGAATCCCCGTAAGTACAAATTCTTTATAGCCCTTTTCACTCAGTTGTGTGACTTCTTTAATGACCGAGTCTGCTTGTCTCGATCTCACACGTCCCCTAGCATAAGGAATGATACAGTAACTACAAAATTGATTACAGCCTTCTTGTATCTTGATAAAAGCCCTTGTATGTTCAGAAATTGTAGTAAGCGACATTTCTTCAAAAATGGAAATAGAAGCAATATCTTTAACAATTACCATTGGGGATTGGGTCGGATGCGCCATATATGCTTCAATATATTCAATAACACGATGTCTTTCATCTGTACCAATGACAATATTAACATCCTTAATTTTGCTGACTTCTTCAGGTGATATCTGAGCATAACATCCCATGACGACAACAATACCATCAGGATTATTCTTTTTAGCACGTCTTATCATTTGTCTCGATTTTTTATCACCGATATTGGTAACTGTGCAAGTGTTAATAACATAAATATCGGAGAAGTCGTCAAAATCGACAACTTCATAATGGTGTTTAAAAAACAGATCCATCAAAGCATCTGTCTCATATTGATTGGTTTTGCAACCGAGTGTTGCAAACGCCACTTTATTCATCTTTAAGTCCTTCTCTTTCTAATTTATCATCAATCATTACAAGCAGTTGAGATCTCCAATTTCATATTGAAGATTGGCAACGGTTACAAACCCCGCTGTCTCTGTTCTCATAATACGTTTACCCAGTCTTACACTAACAGCACCCATTGCCTTAAATGCCTCTACTTCTTCAGGTTCAAAACCACCTTCTGGTCCAACAATAATGGCAATTTTCTTATAATCATGTTTAGCTAATGTTGCTTTTAAGGTTTGCGTTTGTTCTGCTTCATAAAGTAATATTATCAAATCAAAAGCGTCTGCCATAGCCTGAAACTGTTTGATATTAATCACATCAGACACTTTAGGGAATAATGTCTCTCTTGGATTGTTTAGCCGCTTCTTTAGCAATTTTGTTGTAGCGATCCAATTTCTTATGGACATCTTTTCCTTTAAAGGAAACAACACAACGTTTAGTGTCTAGCAAATAGAAATCATTCACACCCCAATTCAACATTTTTTTGAATAATAAGTTCCATTTTTTGTCCCTTGGGAATGCCTTGGAAAAGAGTAATATCAATGGGAGATTCATTTTCATGTTGACGCGTCTCCTGTATTTCAAAAACAACGTTTTCCGGTTCAATCACTTTAACTTTGCCAATATAAGTCTTTTTTTCACCAATGAGTTCACAGGATTCACCCACAGTAATTCTTAAAACCCTCACCATATGTTTTAGCGTTTCAACATGCTGAACAACAATCTCTTGGTCCAGAATTTGATCTTCATTTTCTATAAAAAACCGATGCATGGCTTATCCTTTCTTTGAAACAATAACAGCCCATTCGCCTTTACGAATGACTTCTAATATATCAAAGTTTAATGATAATAGTTTTTCTTCGACGAGTGATACTTTATCTAAAATGATACCTGACGCAATAAAATAAGCATCATCCGCCATCACTTTTTCTACATCATCTGCTAACATAACAATAATTTCAGCTATGATATTGGCAACTACAATATTGCCCTTATCTTCAATGACATCAATCAAGTTACCATGGTGAACGGTTGCAATCTCTGCTAAACCATTTTGTTTAAAGTTGTCACGCGCTGTATAAACAGCTGTTTCATCAATATCAACGCCCGTTACAGCTTTTGCACCTAATAGTCCTGCTGCAATCCCTAGAATACCACTGCCACAGCCAACATCTATAACTGTGTCTGACGGTTTAAGATATTTTTCAACCATTTCTATACACATGCTGGTTGTTTCATGTGTACCTGACCCAAAAGCGTTACCTGGATCAATTTCAATAATCACATCATCTTCTTTTGCATCAAAGTGTTCCCATGTGGGTTTAACGACCATATGAGAGCCCAATCTAAACGGTTTGAAGTATTTCTTCCATTCATTTTCCCAATCAGTTGAATTCACTTTTTTATAAGTGATTTCACCCAATCCTTTATCCAGACCAAATGAATCGAGTACTTCTACTTTCTTTTGAATAGCATCTACTGTTTGTTCAATGTCTTCTTTATCAACATAAGCGGTTACCAAAACACCTTCAAAATCTAAACTAATGTTCTGCGGATCATAATAATCCCATTTCCCTTCAGATTGGTTTGTAAAGTCAGGATCATTGGGATTAAGAATCATGACACCATTTGCCCCTGCCTCTACAAGTATATTCATAACTGCATCTATTGCATTTTCACTTGTTTTTACATTAATTTCATACCAATTCATAAGTCACCTCTTTTATTCTTATAACACCAATGATTATAACATATATCACGCCAAGGGTCTATCCTTTGCCCTGTCACCATCCTTTCATATGTAAAAAAACTCAGTCACTGGGGTCGCAACTGAGTTTTGAGTGTTTAAATTAGTTGAAAGCATCTTTCATTTTTCCGAAGAAAGATTTATCGTCTTTTTTTTTACCCTTTTTAGAATGATCGCTTGAATCGTCTTCATCGACTCTCGCATTATTACTTGTAAGTGATTCGTTAAATGCTTCCAATAACTCTTTTTGTTTTTTATTAAGTGATGTTGGGATTTCAACATTAACCTTAACGTATTGGTCCCCTCTACCATAGCCATTAAGCACAGGGATCCCTTTACCTTTTAATTTAAATTGTTTACCACTTGGTGTTCCTGCAGGAATACTGAATTTGGCTTTGCCATCAAGTGTTGGCACCATTACTTCAGACCCCAATACAGCTTGAGGATAAGATACCCATAAATCATAATAAATATCATTGCCGTCACGTGTAAAGAATTTATGTGCCTTAACACGTAAAACAATCACAACGTCGCCACGAGGTCCACCATTTGTACCTAAGTCCGCTTTCCCACGTAGTTGCATATTGGCACCATGAAATACACCTGCTGGTATTTGAATGGTTTCTTTATAGCGTTTCTTAATCTTACCATGTCCTTTACATTGATGACACGCTTCATCAAAAACTTCGCCTTTCCCTTTACAAGTTGGACAAACTTTGACAGAAATGGATTCTCCAAATAAAGAACGTTGTGAATATCGAACCTCACCCGTTCCGTTACAGGTTGAACACGTATGTGTGTCTGTTCCAGGCTTAGCACCTGAACCATGACAAACATCACATTCTTCTGTACGAAGGAATTCTATCGTCTTTTCAGTACCAAACGCAGCCTCTTCAAATGTCAGTGTAATGTCAACACGGGTGTCTTTTCCCTTTCTAGGGGCATTTCTTCTGCTTTGAGATGAGAAACCGCCAAAACCACCGCCAAACATTTCATTGATGATATCTTCAAAGCCTCCAAAACCACCTTCAAAGCCTCCGAAGCCTCCAGCTCCCCCATTTTGATTGACTCCAGCATGTCCAAATTGATCGTAGAGTTTTCTCTTTTCAGGGTCACCTAATACTTCATAAGCTTCATTAATTTCTTTAAATTTAGTTTCAGCTTCTTTATCATCCGGATTTCGATCTGGATGGTATTTCATCGCAAGTTTACGGTAGGCTTTTTTGAGCTCTGCATCGTCGGCACTTTTGTCGACACCAAGCAACTCATAATAGTCTTGTTTGCTCACTGCGTAACCGCCTTTCTTATATGTTCAGATTGATATTAATCGATGTTTCTAATTGAAAGGCACCCGAAGGTGCCTTAATTACTTTTACTAGTCTACCACTTCATAGTCCGCATCGTCAACATTATCATCTGAATCATTTACTGGACCATTGGCATCAGCACCTTGTCCAGCGGCTTGTTGCTCAGCATAAAGTTTTTGAGCCAAAGGTTGGAACGCATTTGTTAAGGCTTCAAGATCCGCTTTAATTTTGTCTAAATCATCAGTTGCCATTGATGCTTTAAGTGTTTCAATTTTAGCATTGATATCTGATTTTTCATCTTCAGATACTTTATCACCTAAGTCACCCATTGATTTTTCAATTTCATAAATCATGTTATCGGCTTTATTTCTTTCTTCAATTAATTCTTTACGTTTTTTATCTTCTTCAGCATGTGCTTCAGCTTCTTTTACTTTTTTATCAATTTCTTCGTCAGAAAGATTAGTTGAAGCAGTAAGTGTAATGTGTTGTTCTTTACCTGTTCCTAAATCTTTTGCAGATACATTAACAATACCATTAGCATCTATATCAAATGTTACTTCTACTTGAGGCACACCTCTTCTTGCTGGTGGAATACCATCAAGTTGGAATCTTCCAAGTGTAGAATTATCAGTTGCCATTTGTCTTTCACCTTGCAACACGTGAATGTCTACTGCTGTTTGATTATCTGCTGCCGTTGAGAAAACTTGACTTTTCTTAGTTGGAATAGTGGTATTTCTTTCAATTAATTTAGTGAAAACGCCACCTAAAGTTTCAATACCGAGTGATAATGGTGTTACATCAAGTAAAAGAACATCTTTTACATCCCCTGAAAGTACCCCACCTTGAATAGCTGCACCAAGCGCAACACATTCATCTGGATTAACACCTTTATGAGGATCTCTACCGATGAATTTCTTAACAGCTTCTTGAACTGCTGGGATTCTTGTAGATCCACCAACTAAGATAACTTGGTTAACATCACTTGGAGAAAGACCTGCATCTTTAAGTGCTTTTTTAGTAGGTTCCATTGTTCTGTCAACTAAAGTTTTTGATAATTGTTCAAATTTAGCTCTTGTCAAATCAATATTTAAATGAAGTGGTCCTTCTGCTGTTGCTGTGATAAATGGCAAGTTCACATTTGTTGATTGTGTTGAAGATAATTCTTTTTTCGCTTTTTCAGCCGCTTCTTTTAATCTTTGAAGTGCCATTTTATCATTTCTAAGGTCTAAACCATGTTCACTTTTGAATGTTTCTGCTAAATGATCAATGATAACTTGGTCAAAGTCGTCACCACCTAAGTGGTTGTTACCATTTGTTGCAAGTACTTCAAATACGCCATCACCAATTTCAAGAATAGATACATCAAATGTACCACCACCAAGGTCAAATACCATGATTTTGTGTTGTTCTTCTGTTTTATCTAAACCATATGAAAGTGATGCAGCTGTTGGTTCGTTGATAATTCTTTTTACTTCAAGACCAGCAATTCTACCTGCATCTTTAGTCGCTTGTCTTTGTGCATCTGTAAAGTAAGCAGGTACTGTAATAACCGCTTCTGTCACTGTTTCACCTAAATAACTTTTCAGCATCTGCTTTTAATTTTTGAAGAATCATTGCTGAAATTTCTTGTGGTGAATACGCTTTATCGTCTACTTTTACTTTATAGTCTGTACCCATTTCTCTTTTAATTGAGATAACTGTTCTATCTGGATTAGTAATTGCTTGTCTTTTTGCTGTTTCGCCCACTAATCTTTCACCTGTTTTTGTAAATGCAACGATTGATGGTGTCGTTCTGTTTCCTTCTGCGTTAGGGATGACAACTGCTTCGCCACCTTCTAATACTGATACGCATGAGTTAGTTGTTCCTAAATCAATACCTATAATTTTACCCATTTTAATGGCCTCCTTTATTTCAATTGCTTTATTTTTAAGTTTGAGTTTCTATTTTGAAACTTTTACCATACTTGGTCTGATTACTTTGTCATTAAGTGTATAACCTGCTTGGAATACATCGATAACAATATCACTTTCTGTATCATCTGATTCTTCACTCATCACAGCGTGATGTTTGTCAGGATCAAAAGATTCGCCTTTGGCTTCAATTTCTTTAACGCCATTTCTTTCAAAGAAATCACTAAATGACTTCTGAATTAATTTGATACCATCTAGTACCTTCTCATCTGCTTCTAATCCTTCAAATGACGATAAGGCGCGATCAAAGGTATCCATAATTGGCAACATATCCGCCAATAACTTTTCTGTTCCATATTTCAAAAGATCACTTTTTTCTTTTTCAACACGTTTACGATAATTTTGAAACTCTGCATTAAGTCTTAAATACTTGTCATTCATGTCGTTAAGTGCAAGTTTCATATTTTCAACAGTTAGCGCCTCTTCTTCATTTGATTCATCAGCCGCTTTACTTTCATTTTCAACTTTTTTTTCACCAAGCACTTGTTCCGCTGTTTGATCTACTTCTTGTTCTTTTTCTTGTTTTGTTTCATTTTCTTCTTTTTGTTTTTTTGTTTTTTTAGTCATAGCCATCCTCTTTCACAACATTTATAATGTAATGCCTGAAAACAAATCAGACAGGGTGTTACTAATATAATTGACAAATGATATGACGTTGCCGTAATCCATACGTTTTGAGCCAAGGACGACAATTTTTCCATCCATCTTGCCATCTACTTTGTAAGAAGATGAAACCAAGGCGCATTCTTCGAGTTCAGGGATGTCAATTTCACTTCCTATACGAATAGACAATTTGGTATTATCTATCGTGTTTAAAAGTTCTGAAATCGACTCTTCATTTCTAACAAAATTAAAAATGGTTCTCGCTTTTCCAATTTCAGAAAACTCAGGAATATTTAAGAGGTTTTCTTCTCCAGCGATAAAGCGATCATTGTCTCGAAGATTTTTAAAAGCATCTCTCAGAATTGGGATTAGATAGTCAATCATATCACCAAAACCATGAAGTTTTTCCTTTATGCTTACGATTGAACGCATATCAATCATTTCTATCGTTTGTCCTTGTAAAACAGCAATCAAGGTATCTGCTATTTTATCTAAAATAAATTGGTCGGTGTTATTGAGTGCCAATTGAACATTTTTAACAACACCTGTATCCGTGACAAGAATGAGTAAAACTTTCGAATCAGATACTTTAATCAATTTAAGATTAGCAAGGTTACATTTATTAAACTGAGGAATAGTGACGATTGCTACTAAATTTGTAAAATTAGCAATCAATTTTGCAGATTGTTCAGCAACATCATTTGCCTCAATTAATCGATTCAATAAAAGGGTTTGTATCAATTCTTTTTCTTCTATCGAAATAGAATGAAGATTCACTAAAGAATCAACGTACAAACGATAACCTAAGTCAGAAGGAATTCTACCAGACGAAGTATGGGGTTGTTCCAAATAACCCAATTCTTCAAGATCTGCCATTTCATTTCTAATGGTTGCAGAACTGATTCCTAATGGATATTTCTTAGAAATGGTTCTTGAACCAACCGGCTGAGCTGTATCTATAAAGTCACTGATGATTGCCTCTAAGATTCTAAGTTGCCTTTGGGAAATCATTTGCTCACCTCCTCGTTTGTTATTGTCAGTCTATCGTTTGTGTTACTTTTTATAGGCTTCTATTAGCACTCGTTTTGTATGAGTGCTAACATCATATATAGTTTAACCCACACCCTATGTCTTGTCAACAATTGAAAGGGGAATTCACATTATTTTTACAAAATTTATTATTTCGTCATGATTATTCTTCATGATGTGTATGACTCTCTTCTTCAGGATAAAAGGAAAGAAAAACTTGATTTGATAAATCAAAACCTTTGGTTGTTAGTTTTAAGATGTTCGGTTCATACATATCAATTAGGCCTAAACGCTCCAGTTCAATGAGTTTTTCTTTATACTTTGCTTTAAAATCAATTTGATACTGCTTATTAATCTTTTGAAGATTGAGTCCTCGATTAAGTCTTAGACCTAAAATAATACTTTCAAATAAATCTTCTGCTTTATATATAGTTTCTCGATCTACGACTGAATCCAACCCTTCTTGATGCTTTTGGATGTATGTTTTTATTGAATCAGTGTTGGCAAATCGAACACTGTCCATTTTACTGTGAGCACTTACACCGAGTCCAAGGTAAGGTTGATTCAGCCAATAAACGAGGTTATGTTGGGATTCAAATCCTGGATGGGCAAAATTAGAAATTTCATATTGTTCAAGCCCCATTGCTTTTAAACGAGTAATAATATAATGATACATTTCTCTTTCGACTGTCTCCTCTGGTAAGACAACGGCACCTGATTCATAAGCACTATACATAGGGGTTCCTTCTTCAAGTTTGAGCGCATAGGCAGAGATATGTCGCGGGTTAACAGCTTTAACGACTGCTAGGGTGTGTTCAATATCAGCCATCGTCTGGTGTGGTAAGCCAAACATAAGATCCATGCTAATATTATCAATGCCCCCTTTAATGAGACGAGCATAGGCAATTTCAAAATCACTAAGAGTATGAATCCTACCTATTTCACTTAGCAATTGATTGCTACTGGTTTGAAAGCCCATACTAACGCGATTAATGCCCGCCTCATAGTACTGCTTAATTTTGGAGTCTGTTAAAGTCCCTGGATTGGCTTCAAGTGTCACTTCTGCACCCTCTTCAAAAGGAGCTATCCGTTTTATATGTTCAAGTAAGGATGTGATATAACTTGCATCAACTGCAGAAGGCGTACCACCACCAAAAAATAGAGAATGTAAGCTATATTTAGAGATGTCTTGCGCATAAGTGTCAAGTTCCTGATGAAGAGCGGTAAAATAGGCGTCAATTAAACGCTCAGATTCTAAGCTTCTCTTGTCAGGTGAACCCACAGGAACTGAAGTGAAATCACAGTAACTGCATTTACTATGACAAAAAGGGATGTGAATATAGAGACTCAATGAGGGTTTAGACATAAGGTCCTCCTTTTTCATTGATGACACCTGCCATCAATAATGTATAAAAAAAGCTAGATTTTCACAATTCATGTGAAAGACTAGCTTTTTAGCTATTCATTTTAGTTACTTTCGTCAAATTTAAGAACACTTAAAAAAGCTTCTTGTGGTACTTCTACCGTTCCAAATTGACGCATTCTTTTCTTACCTTCTTTTTGTTTTTCAAGTAATTTTTTCTTTCTAGAAATATCGCCACCATAACATTTGCTAAGGACATCTTTTCTAAGTGCACTAATAGATTCTCTTGCAATAACTTTATTACCAATAGCAGCTTGAATCGGAATCATAAACATTTGTCTAGGGATAACATCTTTCAGACGTTCACAAATCTGTCTTCCTCTGGTTACAGCTTTGGTTTTATGAACAATCATCGAAAAGGCATCTACCATTTCTTTGTTGAGTAGAATATCCATCTTTACCAGTTCGGATTCTCTGTATTCATGGAATTCATAATCAAGTGAGCCGTAGCCACGTGTTTTCGATTTAATCGCATCAAAGAAGTCATAAATAACTTCGTTAAGAGGCATATCATAATAAAGCATCACTCGGCGTTCATCTAGATAGTCCATGTGCAACATATTCCCGCGTCTAAACTGGCAAAGTTCCATAATGTTCCCTACATATTCATTGGGAACAATAATGTTGGCTTTAACAATAGGTTCTTCCATTTTTTCGATTTCTGTTGGATCAGGCAAATTGGATGGATTTTGAATCATCATCACCGTGCCATCATTTTTAGTAACACGGTAAATAACACTAGGGGCTGTTGCGATAATATCCAAATCAAATTCTCGGTCTAAACGCTGTTGAATAATTTCAAGATGAAGTAAACCCAGAAAGCCACATCTAAAACCGAAACCTAAGGCAACTGATGTTTCTGGTTCAAAAGTTAGTGCCGCATCGTTAAGTTGTAATTTTTCGAGTGCATCACGGATTTCATCATAACTTTCACCTTCTGCTGGATAAATCCCACAGAATACCATTGACGTTGCCTTTTTATAGCCCGGCAAAGCCTTTTCAGTTGGTTTTTTAGCCGATGTAATAGTATCGCCTACTTGGCACTCTTTAACATTTTTAATAGAGGCTGTAATATATCCTACATCACCTGCACTCAATTGATCCATGGCAACCATGGCAGGTGCAAAAATGCCGACTTCTGCTACTTCGAATTTTTTACCTGATGACATCATCATAATTTCATCGCCTTTTTTCACTTGGCCTTCAAAAACTCTCGCTATAGCAACTGCTCCTTTGTAGCTGTCATAATAAGAATCAAAGATAAGCGTTTTAAGCGGCGCATTAGGATCTCCAGTTGGTGCTGGAACATCTGTCACTATTTTTTCAAGTACTTGTTCTACATTGGTACCGTCTTTTGCAGAAACACGAGGTGCATCTTCTGCGATAATCCCAATAACATCTTCAATTTCCTCAATCACCTCTTCAGGTCTTGAACTTGGCAAATCTATCTTATTAAGCACAGGGAAAATCTCAAGCCCTTGCTCATCTGCTAAATGCACATTAGCAAGTGTTTGTGCTTCAACACCTTGTGTCGCATCTACAACGAGAACTGCCCCTTCACACGCAGCAAGTGACCGTGACACTTCATAGGTAAAATCCACATGACCGGGTGTGTCAATGAGATTTAATAAATACTCATGTCCATCATTGGCTTTATACACTAAGCGTGTGGTTTGCAGTTTAATCGTGATGCCTCTTTCTCTTTCAAGGTCCATGCTATCGAGTATTTGCTCTTTCATTTCACGTTGTGTCAATAAACCGGTTTTTTCAATTAAGCGATCTGCTAACGTCGATTTACCATGATCTATATGCGCAATAATCGAAAAATTACGCGTGTACTTTTGTTTATGTTCTGGCATTGGTTCCTCCCCAAATTAAATTGTAACTTTTATTTAATCGTGGTAAATAATTATAAACTGATAAATCCATCAAACTATAAGTTCAACCACTCTTATTTTATACTTCACCTTATACAAAAAAGCCTAATCAATTATATCACAGGACGCATAGACTCTCAAATAAACATCTAAGTAAAATAAAAATACCTTGATTTCTTCATGCTCCCATGATAAAATAATGCTGTTGAAAAACTCTCGGGGAGGTGAAAGATAATGGCTAATATTAAATCAGCTAAAAAAAGAATCAAAGTTATCGACAAGAAAACTGCGAACAATAGAGCTAGAAAATCTGCAATTAAAACTGCTGAAAAAAGATTTTTAGAAGCTTTAGAAGCTGGAGATACTCAAGAAGCGGAAGCTAAGTTAAGATATTTCGAAAAGAAAATCACTCAAGCATCTGCTAAAAACACTCTCCACAAAAATGCAGCTTCAAGAAAAGTTTCAAGATTAAGAAGTAAATTAAACGCAGCGGCTGAGTAAGACGTTTTTTTACATCTAAATTGGAACTCCCCGTAAAAGAGACCGTGTTCAATTTAATATTTGATCAAATATTAAAAAGGCGTACATTTTTAATGTACGCCTTCGTCTTTCTATTACGGCTTATATACAATCACTAATCACCTTTTATAGGGCTCTCTTAGGAGATTACCTTAAAAGGTGATTTTTTATTTAAGCACTTTCTTTCATGATCAACTGAATTTCAAAAAAGCCCTTCTCCATCAGAAGTTGATGGCTAAGACCTGATGACTTCATTCCTTCATCAATAGATTCTAAAACGGTCATGATTTGGCTAAGTGTTTGTGTCGAAAATTTTGATGCAAAATGTGAAGATTTCTTGGCAACAAAGGGATGAATCCCCAGTTTAGATGCAATAGAGTTTGCAGTATGACCTGCCTTCATCAATTCTTTACATTTGTAGATATTGCGAAATTGTCCATTCAGTAAAAAAAAGATTTTAATGGGTGGTTCACCATCTTCTATTAATTGGTTGAGTATAAAAAGTGCCTCACTGATTTTTCCTTCACTTACAGCATCCATCATTTTAAAAATATTTTTTTCTATAGGAACATCCATATAGCGATCAATGATTTCTGTTGTAATCTCTTGGTTAATATGTGAGAGCGTTTTAATTTGATTTTCAACATGATATAAAGTTTGGTTGGCTTCTTGACTTAAGTAGTTCACCATTTCTATAAAATACGTCAATGCATGTCCACTAATTTCACACTTGTATTCTTTAAATTTTTTATTTACCCACTTATGAAACTCACTACTAGAGAGCTTTTTAAAGGTAACGACGGCTTCTTTTTTATTAAATGCCTTATATAATTTTTTCCTCTTATCAACTTCTTTTTCAATAAAAATCAAGTGCACATTTTCAGGAAAATTTTGAAAGAGATTTAAAAGCTTACTTTCATCACTTTCCTTAACTTGTTTAAACAAGTGACTATTATATATTAGAATCAAACGATTGTTATCAAAAAATGGTAAGGTATTAACCGTTGAAAGCAGACTGTCTATTTCAACGGTATCTGTTATAACCGTCAGATTCATATCTTTATAAAGTGGATTGAGATACTTTGATTCAATGTATTCAATCGTATGGTCAATCATATAGGTTTCTTCACCCGTATATAAATAAAAAGGATCAAGTTGACCACTACTCGCCTTTTTAAAATGATCTTTAAACTCCATGTTTTCCCCTTCCTTCAATACCCTATTCTATCACGAACTTGAAACATCAATCAATAAATGTTCATTAAAAAAGTTATTGATTTTTAGCTTATTCCCGTGAAGTTCCATGTGAATTTGTCCCTTAAAAAAAGTAGACTGATAAGGGATATGAAGTTGCTCTAAAAGCGGTATCAACTCTCTATCTGGAAAATGGTACTGAGTATGGTGACTGATACTAATCAATCTAACCAAATGGTCTCTAAAAAAAGAGGGACTATAACTGGTTTTAGACCCATGATGGGGCATCTTATAATAATCAATTTCATGTGGTAATGATTGGGTCAACAAGTTATTAAGACTGTAGTCTCCTGTAAATACCGCATCAAAGTTATTGAGATTCAATAAAGTCAGCAGACCATTATCATTTGGATCTTGTGAATCATGACTTGCAGTTAACGTCAATGTTAAATCATCTATTGCAATGTTTTTTTCTTTTGATGGATCCATCACCTCCCAATGAATGGGATAAGGTGATGCCTCAATCCCCTCTTCTATCAGCAAATCATGAGTATCTGCCATACAAATAATACACCCTATAGGCCACTGTTGAGAAATTTTAATAACAGACCCTATATGGTCTTGATGGGAGTGAGACAAAATAAGATAGTCAATCTCTTTTAGGGACTGATTCACAAGAAACGATTGTGTAGGTGCTGAAGATTTACCTGTATCTATTAAAATCGTCTTGCCGTGATAGGTAACCAATGTTCCATCACCATGCCCTACGTCAATCACATCAATACACAGACCGTTATATGCTGGTTCAACACAGGTCAAGGATATGACAAGAACAGCAATGAGGACAAGTCTTTTCTGGGTATTTTTCTTTAAATAGAAGAGATAACGAACACTTATCATAACCAGAATAAGAAGTAATATTTTATAGAAAAGACTGGCTTTTAAACTTCCTATAAAGCTGTAATGGGGCAAATGTACCACAAGTTGATGAATCAAATCGGTTAAGCGATTCATCAGAGGGCTAACCCATGCAGCAATTGGTGGTATTCCCCACATTAACACTAAATAAGGAATTAATAAAATAACCAACCCACTATAGATCGGAATTAATATTAAGTTGCTCACAAAAGACAAAAGATTAACCTCATTAAAAAGCATCAGCGTCACAGGAAACGTTAAAATCTGCAATAAAATTGCTCCTGTGATTTTTTTATACTTAAAAGGCCCCTGTGTTAAAATCGGAATTAAAAAGGCTACAACAAAATAAATATAAAATGACAAGAGATAAGCTGTCGAAAGAATTGCATAAGGATAAAACAATAAGGTAAGGATGTGCGATAAGGCAAACAAAGATAAAAAATCAATTTTCCGATGACTGATTTGAGCTATTTCTATATAAAAGATACAGGTCATTGCCCTAAATGAAGAATAAGAACGGCCCATAAAGGCGTAAAAGACCAGCATAAGCATTGCAATCAAGAAATGCTTGAATTGGGCATGAGGAATGAGAAGTATCTTTGAAAGTAATAGATAAATCACGCCAAAGTGAAGGCCGCTCACTGCAAATAAATGAAGCACTCCCAACGACTGATAAGTATCATAATCATCAAATTGATTCTTCTGTTTAAAAAACATTGCTAAGAGGGTTTGGTTTAAGCTCGAATCATCCTCTTGATAGAGCGTTCTTAATAAATGATATTTGACACCAAGAATCGGATGAAAAGTATGTTCACTACTGGGAACATAGTCAATTGTATCAAAGACGCCACTGTAGCCTTCTGAAAAAAGATAGGCATCATAATCAAAAACATCCGTATTTTTAGTAGCATTCCACTGTCTTTGGTTTCCATTAATACTTATTTGACCTGCAAATCGTCCATCCAAGCAGTCTTTAATCACTTGCTCGCTCAAAGACCGCATTAAAAAACTTTGCCCGTTTTTTCCTATAAAGATTCCTTGCTCTTTGTCTATATTAATGCTGGCGAAGTAGCCCTCTATTTGAACTATTTCTTTTTCAATAACTTCATTTGAAGGGTGTGCTGCTCTATATGTCGTTATTTTCTCACGATATAATCGGGGAATTAAAAGCAGAGACAAACACAGTACAATAATTTGTAAAATAAAAAGCAAACGTTTCATAAACACCTCATGGTAAATATAACATATTTGCCAATAATTGTAAACGTTTGCTTTTATCTTATTTCTATATGCCTCATAAAAATCAAATCTTAATAATCATCGCTTATTTTAGACGTGATAATCAATCTTGCTAAATGACCGCCTGCAGGGTCAGCATCACTTTCATGACCTTCCTCTGATACTTGGGTTGAAATAGCTAAATTCTTTTCACTTGGTGACAACGATAGAGAGGATAACTGTTCATTATCAAATTGATAAATCATGTTCTTCCCTAGGTTGGTTATCTTGTAGATAGCATTCCCATAAATACAAATAAACCCATCTTTTAAGCGATAGTAATCGCCCCTATCCCCTGCTAATTTAAAATGCTGTAAGTTGGATAAGGTGCTTACCTCATTAGTAGTGACATTATAACTGACTAGGTCATCATCAGAGTCGTGAAAAATAAACAAATCATTTTGGTAATCAAAAGTAAGAGGCAGTTTAATTTTAACCCCTTTAAGCTCCGATGAATAAGATTTTTCTTGGGTTTCAGGGTCATATTCAACTAAAGATTCAATGGTAAATACGCTGGTGTCTTTTGTTTCTGTTCCTAACATATAAAAAAGCGAATCCGATGATTCTTTTGAAAAAATACTGGTAGCATAATCGGCACCACTCGCTGTATCGTACTGAATCTCTCTTTGAGAAAGATCAATAATACCAAGTTGTGTCCCTGAATGTGCGGTCTTCATGGCCCCTTCATAAAAATAATAACAATAATTTTCATTATAAGAGAACGTCGCTTGAGTCCCTTCAAGTCCATCTACATAACGATTACCAGAGTCTGATCCAAAAATGTATAAGAGCCCGTCAGGATCATAATATCTTAAATAGCCACCTTGTGGCGAAAAAGCAATAATATCCTTAAGTCGTGTAAGCTCTTCTTCATTTAAATAGATATTAATGAGTTTTTTCTTATTGGAATAAAAATCATAGGTTACAAAACGGTGCGTTTCTTCTTCTAAATAGAAAAGTTTATCTCCAAAAGGTGACACAATGACATACGGATTAAGGTCACTGTCTAAATCCATATGTTCTGAAACTTGATAAACAGTACCATCTACATTATATTTATATAACCCTCGAATGGCTTCATCTTTAATATAATAAAATTGATAATCTTCATTTTCATAAAGGAGCGTAAAATCCTTAACTGCTTGTTCTTTATACACTAATGTGGGTTTAACCGCTTCAGGTTTTTGGACTTTTTCAATCGTGAGTTTAGCCAAATCAACATTAAAATCACCTGTGCCTTTACTGGCATGATTGCCATAAAAATGAATGAGGTCATCCCCCTCCCAAACTGGATTTTCAATAGGGTCTATAAGTTGGCTTACATAAATATTGGCCTGATGTCTATAGACTTCATCTTCTTTATAACTTTCTATTGGAACTGATTTCGATTCGTATTCAACAGTTGGTCTAAGGAGTTTAAAACCAACCATTAAAACAGCAATGGCTAAAACGATAAATACAGATAACTCTAATTTTTTCAGCTTTTTAGGCTTTTTAACGACGACTTTCATACTTCCTCCACATGATGTATTGTTTCGCGGGGTCTGATAATTTCAAATAATTAAAGAGCAATTGATCAACCGCTCTCTTAAGAGACTCCTCACCTATTGTACCATGAAAATAGAAATCCGTAGAGAGTTCAGCTAATCTTTTATTCAAATCATCTGTTAGGCTAATCATTGGGATTTCTTTTAAAGGTGTGGCATAAAGTTCTAAAAGTTGTCCCTTTTTCTTGCCCATTTTATAAAGCCAAAAACGATAAAGTTCTGAATTCAATAACAAAGTCAGTCTTTTCATATCATCCGATGCATGTAAGGAAGGTTCTTTAGGAACGATAAAATAAACATCGGCTGAGGCATAAAACTGGGCATCTGTATAGGCAAACTTGTTAGTAATGGCACGTTGAGGAGCAATTATTTTAGGACCTTTAAAAATCATTTCCTCTCTAGGCCAAGTGAGTTCATACCACTGGCGGATTCCCTTTTTAACTTCTCTCCGTTTTAATAACTTTTCTTTAAAGGGTTTCAAGTGTTCGCTTAGTGCCTCAGAAATAAGGCTGTTTTTAGTATACACAATATAGTACTCTGGTTCTTCATCCGCTACATAATGATGGATATGCCTATTTTTAAAAAAAGGTCTTAAATACGATTTAAGCAAACTAAAATCCTTTAATTCTTCGTTCTTAAGTACAAATATAGGTTTATCACCGTTTGCTTTATTGGTCCGATCCGCACCACTTACAATGCCTTGATGAACATCATAATGCGCTTTTAGAGAATGAGTCGAAACCGCCTTCATCTTTTGCAGTATCTCTTCTTCAATGTCATTAACAACAAAATGAATCATCCCTTGATCATCAAACAGCCGTTGATAATCTAATTGTTTGAATTTATCAGTTGAAGCACCTTGTGCAGCGATATACTTAATCTTTGGATTAACCCTTTTTTGCATCGTATAGATACAGGCGTGAATTTTAATATTTTTAAAGACTTCTTTTTCATGATAATCTCTAATAAAATGTAAATAAAAATGTTCTCTCAAAAACTGCCTTAGCTTATGAGCACCATCTGCTGTGAAAAAGTAATTAGAAGACAGAAAACAACAACTGCCTTGATCTGAAACGATCTCGTAAGCTTTATAGACAAAAAAATAAAAATAATCCATTTTGCCTTCATAATATTTTTGACCAAAACTGGTCTTTTTAATTTGATCAAAAATAGATTTATGGCCTTTTTCACCAATATAAGGCGGATTTGAAATAACCAAATCAAAGATCTGTGAAGGCTGATAAAGTAAACTATCCACACAAAACAAGTTTAACCGGTCAGTTTTTAATGTAACGTTAAAATGGTTGAATATTGAATCAATAAGTAATTGGTACTTCTCTAGTGCAGAACCATTAATATCAGCTGCATGAATTTGATAGTAAAAGAGGTGCTCAAGGGTTTCTTCTATCGGCTGATTTGAAAATTCTGCTAAAAAAATCATCCACTCTGCAAAGGGCATTAAAAGCATCCCTGTTCCACAACAAGGATCCATGATTGTTTTGTTTTTATAATAATCAAATTGCCGTCCTGTATGTATGTTAGGACAAAATGCCATCTCTTCGTGACTGACATTCATAAATACGTTCCAAACGCGCTCAAAATTCATTTCATCAAAGGGTTGGTGAATATACCAATCATTTTTAAGCAAATAATATAACATGCTGTAAGCAATCTCGATAGGCGTATAAACTGTCCCTGCAGCAAAATACCGATTTTGCTCAAGCACTAAGGTTTCATTATTGAGTTCCGCTTTAAGTTGATAATAAGATTCAGATAACATATTAAACCTCTATTGATTTTTTCACATCGTATGATTCATTGCACGTTTAATAAAATCCTATTTTGGTTTGAATAAAACAGGATACTAAAAAAGATTTTAGCAAAATGCTAAAATCTTTCTCTTCTATATTTGCCATAACCAATCTTTTCTACACCCTCAATGGTCAAAATAATATCGTCAACAAGTAAGTCAAAATCAGACATTGTGATGTCTACCCCTTTTTTCTTGAGGTATTTCATAATGGTAATAAGTCTAATGTGATAGCTTGACGGATTTTTGAAATAAGGATGCTTTTCAATCAGCTGTTTGATATTTTCTTTATCAACACTATCGAGTTGTTTTTGATTTTGAGTAATGATTTGTGTTTCAACTTCAGTTAAATATTTTTGAAGCTCTAGCGATGGGTTATCATGCTTCTCTAATAGTTCTTTAATGTCGTTTAAGACATCATTCATCTCTACCTTCCTGCTACTGACGGGAACCTCCTGGGCGGGAAGATCTGACGCTGTATTTTGCATAATAGAACGCTACTCCTTTCAATAGGCATTTCGCCTTGTGTTTGAAATAATATATATTATATTACTATTTTAAACCACCTTTTGTCAAACCTTTCTAAAGAATTTCATTAATTGTTAATATTTCTGTCTTAATAAAGGCAAAATCATCATCTATCAATGCCTCAAAAACATGAATTAATTGATGAGATAAGGCTTGTGAAGTAGTTAAAACGTATAACAGTTGATTTTTAACTTCGATTTCCGCTAATAGTTCTTCTGATTTAAGAAGTCTGTAAATGTGCTCTTCTTCTTCATCAGAAAATAAAACATAGTTCTCAAGAGTTAAGAGTCGTTCAATGATGTCCTCTTCCGAGCAATTAAAGGCGTAAGATGTTTGATAAAGTAAAAATTCATCTTCTGATTCATCTGATTGGTACAACTCTGTAATAATATTTGAAACCTTCAGTATGAGATGATTTTGATCTCTTATAAAATCTTCAATGGTTACCGCCCCATTACTTTTACAGTAGTCATTATATTGTTCAAAAAGATATTTTCTAATAACCCCTTCATGAGCGGGATCAAATTCGTAGATATCACTCACAATAAAAGTTTGATCTTCAACGGTTACAAGTCTCAAAGACAGTAAGCCTTTATCAGTATAAAAATCATGTTTAATTAAATAGTTATCATTTGTAAGTATATCAGTAAGAACAAGTGCTTGATTTTCCTTTTTCACAGAAAAAATACTTCTTGTGCTTTCAGTAAAGGCTTTTGAAATCGCTGTTTTCATAATCTGGTGATACTCTGAAACAATCGTAGGCTGCCCTTCTGTCTTGTAGTTAAAGATAAACCATTCTGCAAACCCTTCAATATCACTTTGATCTTCACTCAAAACAAATACAGACTGCGCCTCTTTTATCATCGCTTGGTATTTATCACGCATTGAAAAATCAATTAAATTTTCATAAGCTTGTTCTATTTCATTATATTGCATTTTAAGCTCCTAACTTTTTTGACAAATTTTAAAGATAGTATAATATATATTACATCAGAAAGCGATGATTTACAAGAGGAGGCACATATGACCCAAAAAAGATACCTTGAAGATGCTTACATTCAGACATTTGAGGCTGATGTAACTGAAATTTCAACCTATAAAGAACACCCCGCAGTAATCCTTAATGAAACTTATTTCTATCCTTTAGGCGGTGGTCAACCTGCTGATATCGGTTTTATTAATGACCATGAAGTCATTGATGTTCAAATAGAAGATGGCATCATTTATCATCTTTTAAAAGAACCGATTCAGTCTTTACCTCAACGTGTCACTGGACACATCAATTTTGAAAGACGTTTTCACTACATGCAACAACATGCCGGTGAGCACATTTTATCAGCAAGTGCACTGAATTATTGCCAAGCTAAAACAGTTGGCTTCCATATTGGTTATGATTACGTGACGATTGACTTAGATTGTCCCATTTCGGAAAACGACGCTCAACAAATTGTTGAAAATGCCAATGCAGCGATCGTTAGAAATTTGGATATCATTGCTCATTATCCCAGTTCGGAAGATCTTCTAAAAATGCCTCTGCGCAAACAACCCAAGGTGACTGAAAACGTACGTGTCATTGAAATTGATGGCTACGATTTCTCTCCTTGTGGTGGAACTCACCCTAAAAAAACGGGCGAAATTGGCAGCCTATTTCTCATGAAAATGGAAAAGTATAAATCTGGAACACGTCTTACCTTTATCTGTGGAAATGCAGCGGTTAGTCGCATTTTTAAGCATCAATCTATGCTCAATAGATTAGCTAGTCAACTCTCTTCACCTATTGATGACACCCTTAAAGCCCTGGACAGCTTACAAGGTCAGAACAAGCAACTTAAAAGTGAAAATGACCAACTCAAGCAATTGCTTTTAGACTTTGAAATTAAAGGCCATTTAGAAGCGATTCAACTTGAAAAAAGTGCTCCCTATTATCTCTTTCATAGTCAAGGCACGATGAAAGCTTTAAGAGAAACCGTTAATCAACTCACTGCTGAATCTGATAAACTAATTATTGGTGTCTTTAAAGAAGAAAATAAAAAACACATGGTCATTGGTGCATCAGAATCCTGTCCATACAACGCCAAATTGCTTTTAGAAGCGATTAAAGACAAGTATCAAGTTCGTGGAGGGGGTCAAGCTAAAATGGCTCAAGGTGGTATTCACGCTTCTCTATCTTTAGATGGCTTATCACAAGATATCAATCAGGCACTTGAAAAAATACAATAACGTCACTAGACGTTTACCTTTTTTAACCGTCCAATCATAAAATAATCCTGTCTTAAAGGCCTATCCCGATAACTCTTTTCTAGCAGGGAGGCTGACCTTAAGACAGGATTTATTTGTCTCAACTCTTATTCTAAGTTTGAAATCCAGCGGTCAATATCCATAAAGACCTCTTCACGATTAAGTTCATTTAAAATTTCATGTCGTCCCGATGGATAGAGCTTCATTTGTGTATCAAATCCATGATTATCATAATAAGCCTTCGTTTTATGAACCCCTTTCCCATAATCGCCTACTGGATCTGAATCACCTGATAAAATCAACATGGGTAAATTCGATTTATAAGTGCCCACTTCATAATCTTTGTACAAAATACGTATAAGATTATGCGTAAAGGTATAAAAATAACCAACTGGATGAACTTGCCCACAATAATCATCATCAATGTACGCATCAACAATGTCATTATCTCTCGTCAGCCAATCAAAATCTGTTCTCTGATTATCAATTTTTTTATTGTACCCCCCAAAAGTAAGTCGATCAATGAAAGGAGATATGTATTCGGGTCCCTTTTGATTCATCATTCGCTTTGACATCCAGTTGCCTATCCGTAAGAGCGTCTTTTGGGTATAACCTGTTCCGGATAAAATAACACCATCAATTTCATGACTGTAATCAATTAAAAAATCCCTGACTAAAAAAGACCCCATACTATGTCCTAGAACATAAATCGAAGCACTAGGATAATCCCTTTTAGCAATATCAACTGTTTGCTTCAAATCTTCTTTCATCCGAAACCAGCCATCTTCCCCTAGACATCCTAATTTTTCTTGAGTGATAGCCGTTTGACCATGGCCTCTTTGGTCGATGCCATAAACGGCATAACCCTTGTCTAGTAAATAATTGGCAAAAACTTCATAACGCGCTATAGTTTCAGCCATTCCATGTGAAATGACCAAGACCTTGTCTTCTACTTGGTCATTCCTCCATTTGTAACCCTGAATAACCAGTTCATCAAAAGAATTAAAACTGAATTTTTCTTTCATTGTGTAGCCTCCCCTCCTCAAAATACTTATAAACACTTTATATCATATTATAACATTTTAAGGAGACTATTTTAAGGCTCCTGTATTTGTGATAAAATAGTAAGGTACGATTTTACTATTGGGAGGCATTATGGCTATATTTATTATTGTAATGGCATATCTCATTGGTAGTATTCCTTTTTCTTATATCATTCCTAAGATCCTTGGTGCAATTGATATAAGAGAACATGGGAGTGGCAATACCGGTACTACGAATGTGATACGTACATTAGGGTTAAAAGTAGGTATTCTTGCTTTTATCGGCGACTTTTTTAAAGGAATTATTCCTTCATTGATTGGCCTTCATTTGATGGGGCTAACCGGTGGTATTCTCGGTGCTGCTTTTGCAGTAATTGGACATTGTTATTCTGTGTGGTTAGGTTTTAAGGGCGGCAAAGGAATTGCAACTTCTGCGGGTGTTTTATTGATTTTATTTCCTAAGGTTCTTTTAGTGCTCCTTTTTGTGCAGTTTGGTATTATCTTCTTAACACGGTATATGTCACTTGCTTCTTTGACCAGTGCTATACTCCTTCCCCTACTCACTTGGTTGATGGGCTATCCATTACCCCTTGTCGGCTTTGGTTTAGGGCTTGGACTCTTTGTAATCTATAAACATAGGGCAAATATCAACCGTCTTGTCCACGGTGAAGAAAATAAACTTAATTTTGGTAAAAAGAAACAATAGACTTTGGGGGTAGATAGGTGCTGGTGTTCCTTCTAGTCTTCAAAACTAGTATGAGGAGTTTAGAGCTTCTTGGGTGGGTTCGATTCCCACGTACCCTCGCCATTTTAAGTACACAATAAAATCTATTTTAGACATTAAAAAAAAGCTATTGATTAATCAATAGCTTTTTTAGTACCAAGTTTTTCAATCTGTCGAACGGTTACGGTTACACTTATTATTTCTTTTAGAAATGATATTCGACTTGATAGAACTCTTGATCTAAAATGTTGTCTAGTGTACGAATCACTTTGAATCCTGACTTTTCAAAAGAAGCTTTGTCGCTATCTCTTATGTCATCAAAAACGATAGTATCAAAACCTTCATATTTTCTCATTTGACCTATCCAAGTCATCAGTGAATCTGTTTGTGGTATCATGTAATGTTTGACATTAAAACGGTCATTATTGACCATAGAACCACCGATAAAACCAACGTAATCGGCACTTGAATCTTCGTTGTTTTCATCTTCTATAAGTACATAAAGACGACCCTGTGTCTTACTGTATACTGCTTGTGCAACATTAATCAGATTGCCAATGTCTGATTGGATGAGAACTGCTCTAAACAGGCTTGCTAATTTCTCATCTTCATAAATCTCATGTGATGCCGTTATTTTTTTGAGCTTCATGATTGATCGCTCCCCTTTCCTTTAAAACAGTAGCATAATCAGTACTGTCATTGTAATTCCACTTAATAAAGTAGAAAGAAATACCGTTTGTGAAGCAAATTCTGAATCGCCATCAAATTCAATTGCCAATAGAACAGAGTTAACTGCTGATGGTGCCGCTGCTCCAACGATTAGTATTTTAGAAACTGTTGGATCCCAGTTTAAAAAGTATAAAGCGACAAAGGCCATTAAAGGTGAAAGAATCAATCTAAAAAATACTGTAAATAAAACAAGTTTGTCTTTCCACTGAATTTTTGTTTCACATAGTTGTGCCCCTAATGTAAAGAGCGCAAGTGGTACAACACCTTGTGCCAGAATATCAATTGTTGCTTCTAAAGGCAGTCCAATGGATAGGTGAACCCCTCTGAATAAAAACCCAATTAATATGGCATAGATAATTGGCATTTTAGTTAATTGTTTTAAAATAGCAACACCCTTTAATTTACTTCCGCTAGCATTATATAAGCCAACTGTACTGGTTAACAAATTAGTTGTTAACATAACAATCATATGCACACTTAAGGCAAAATCAGATTGAAAGAGTAAAGTAATCAAAGGAATACCATAGTTTCCCATATTTCGCAGTGTCACACCGTTAACAAATGCCATTTCTGTCGAACGGGGTGTTTTGGTTACCCTCGCGATGATTTTAGATAAAATCAATTGAGAAAAGAAAATAAATAAAGTGAAGACGACGATCTGTGAAATCAAGGTCTTCTCAAGTGTACTCGTATAAATCTTTTGGAAAATAAGTGCCGGTATAAAGATATAAATTTGTACACGTGTGAGGGTTTTAATATCAAGTTTAAAACGTTTTTGAACAATAAACCCTATCCCAATTTGAATGAAAATGGGCAATAGAATATTAATAAAAATAGTAAAAAAATTAGTCAAACCATACCTCGCTGTGTCTTAAAATGCTCCAAGTCACTATGGACAATGCTGGAACGCCGTTTGTTCAATGCCCACTGACTCATCATTTTCTCTCTTCTTATAATAACCATCAGAAGACATCAAACGAAAATTGACTGATCAAAAAAGTGTAACCTTGAGAGAAATTCCCCCCCAAGGTTATATTTACAAAACTGTCAGTACAACTTAGGGGTTAAGAATTTCCTCATTATTATCTCACACCTTATAAGTTGTTGTCTAGAACTACTGATAATATTTTTCTATGATATGATTCCAAATGTCAAAATACGCGACTGAATCATCATTAGGAATTGTCCCTAATCGCCAAAACGAAAAGTTTTTAATCCCGAATTTTAAACTTAAATCTATTTTAGCATCAATACTTCTTGAATCTTCATACCATATCATATTACGCGTTTGATCCTCTTCGTTGTAATAAACGAGATAAGGACTTTCTAAATCCGTTGAATACGTTGGTTCTTCACCCTTCTTAATCCGATCCGCTATTGCAGAATAGGTCGGTGTATAAGGTCTACTATTGATAATTTTTCCATCTTGTAATTTCCACTGAGCTGAATCCATAGAAAACTGTATAATAATTTTACTTTTATCTTGAACACCCTTATCTGAATCAGTCATCGCCTCTAGTGCATAATAAATTTCATTAATAGGCGCAAGTGGTGTAATGCTCATTCCTGCATCCATTTCATCTTGTGTTAATTGCTTGGCAGCATAATCATGTGCCATTAATATAACATAATCAGCTAAACGTCCAATGGATTTAAAATCATAACCATCATAATAAGCAATGCCTGCTTTTCTAACGGGTTGTACTGCTACTAATAAATCCGCGTTATAAAAATCAAGCCTTACTTTTAATGAAGATAAAAAGAGATTAAATTGTTTTGCCTTGTCTTTCCCTTTAAAGCCTTCAAAATCAATAAGAACACCATCATAAGGTATATCTTGAGCATTGTTTTCAACATTAACAACTATTTTTGAAACGACCTTATCTAAATTATCAGGAGACTGAAAAATATAATCGGACAACTTCACACTTTTGTTGTCAATGGTTATAATATCATCTTTTAAAGAAACCATCAGATATTTTTTGGCATTTGCCTTGTCAGCAGCAGTAATTGCTTCTGAATACCCAAGAGGCACTTTGTATTCATTTTTATTTTCACTGGTTGAATTAAGCAAAATTTGATTGGTTGCAGCTGAATATTCTAGCCTAGACCAACCGTAAATCACATAATTGACATCTTTAATCATATCAATTTGGCTGTATGAGCTAATGGCATAATACGTCCCTAATGCTTCTGGCTTAGCAAGATGCAAACGGTCTACATGATAAATCATCGCCAATGCCTCTTCAAATTTCAAAGAATCATTTGGTCTAAACCTGCCATTACTTGAAGGGCTAATAACCCCAAAATCAAGTGCCATTTTATATTCAGCAATATGACTGTTTACATCTGTATAAGGTAAAGAAAATTTGGCCAAATCTTTAATAATACTATCGTAATGGTATAGACCCGCTATAACGACAACGGCCTCTTGACGTGTAATTGTCTTATCTTTATCCAGTTTAGGAATCTCAAAACTTGAATCAATTCTATTTAATAACGAAACAAATTGATTATAAGTAATCGCTTCTCCTAATTGATAGGGATCATCCTCAAGCAATATTTTTCTTGCTTCAAGAGATTGTGCTAAAGAGTATGCCCAGTGTGTTTCATCTATTTTCCCATTGAATGCGGTATCAGCAAAAGTTGGTAAAAAAGATGATAGTAAAAGTATCATAATGATTAAAATCACAAAGGATTTCTTCAAAATTCATCACCTTCCTAAATCTCATTTTTCTTTCATTATAACTGATTTAAGTTACGATGACATGACATTTAGATTACAAATCCACCGCGTCTTAATTTTTTAACAAATCAATCTTGAACTCACCATTTTCTTTCACAAGTGTCCAGTGCTTATAGAAATGAACGGTATAACTATTTTCACTCGTCTGTTTGATGAATTTAATATAAATGATCTGCTTGTCCGAATAGGTTTTTGTAAAATATAAATCACGTGTAAAACCAGAGGTTTCTTGGGAGAGTTCATCAGCATATTTAAGAAAATCATTAAAGTCATATACCAATTTAGAATTGTCAGTTAAAAGTTCATAAGCTAAATCTTCTCTAGATGCATTAATTTCATCAATAAACTGAACGGCAATATCAGCAGATGTCTTCTCTTTAATAAAATTCAAACTTTCAATTCTAGGCAATGGATCTTGTAGATTATAACCCAAAATTGAATTATCAAGATACTCCCCGTCAAATAAAAATTGCACATCAAAAACACGTTTAATTTCCGTGAGAGAATTAACAATTGACCATAAAAAGAGGTCTAATCGCTCACTGCTCCACATTTCTGAATTAATAATATCACTTGAAAGATTAATGTAACATGTATTGTTAATCGTTTCAATGGATATAACACTGGCACCAAAATCAAACATGCTTTGATACTTCGTATTTTTAGGTCCATCTTTAATGGTATCAATAACGGCTTGCTCAAAATGACTATCTACCACATCTATTTTACGATTTTCACTCCTCAAGGCATTATCATAGACAAAATATACTTTTGTTGTCAGCTGAATGGCATCTGCTTGGGGTGCTATATAATCACTGTCATCCAAATTGGGGAAAACAAGGGTCATATTTAAGCCATAGACCACTATCAGTAAAATCATTACCACTAAGATTGACATTCTAATTGGAAATTTCATGTGTCCTCCTATATTTTCGGTAATTGAATAGAAACAGATGTACCACCTGTATTATTCGCTGATACCGCAATCAAGCCTTGATGCAGCTGAACGATTTGTTGTGCAATAGAGAGTCCCAACCCTGTACCACCTGTTTTTCGCGTTCTTGCTTCATCTACTCTGTAGAAACGATCAAAAATATAGGGAATATCCTTTTCAGGAATACCAATGCCATTGTCATTGACATTAATATGAATATTATCTTTTCCATCAATAAGCTCAATCCATACTTTCCCGTTTTCAGGAGTGTATTTAACAGCATTACCAACAATATTAAGTAAGCATTGTTGCATTTTCTCTTGGTCTAAATTAATCTGTATACGGTTATCTGATATAAAGCTTACTTCTATTTGTTTTTTATGAGCAATCGGTTTAATGGTTTTAATCACTTTTTCAATCAAATAGTTAACATAGGTAATGCTCATATCGAGCTCTAACTCTTCTTTTTCTATCCTTACGAGATAGAGTAAACTATCAATAATATGATTTAGTCGCTCAACCTCTGAATTAATATCGCCTAAAAATTCTCTATAAACAGGTTCATCCCAATGCTCTTTGGAAAGTAAGGTTTCAGAAACGATTTTCATACTGGTCATAGGCGTACGAAGCTCATGAGACACATTTGATACAAATTTTTTGCGCCTATCATCAACTTGATAAAGTTGCGTTGACATCAAATTAAAGGATTGGGTCAATTCAGCAATTTCATCATTGCCCTCTACCTCTACACGGGTTTCGTAATTTCCTAAAGTAATACTTTTCACTGATTCTGTTAACTTTTCAATCGGCGTCGCAATAATCTCTGAGAAAAACAAACTGATAACCATTGAAATCACAATACTCACCGAATAAATAATCATAAGCCGTTCAATAATACGGTCGACACTTAAAATGGTGTCATTGGCATTGATTGTCATAAATGAAACCCCTATTATTTCATTATCTTCAATCAGAGGGACCGCAGAATAAATAACATAATCGTTCCCATGTTGATAAAGCTTGGAAGCACTTCCATTATTAAATGCCCGTTGAATCTCTACATTTGAAACCGTCGAATCAACCATGGAATCAAATGAATCAATCAGAACTTTACCGCCTTCATCAATCAATAAAGTACGACCACCATAGTCAAAAGTATGTTCTTTGACAATATCGTCAATATAATTACGCGTATAAGTATTTTGAACATTAGGAATAAAGGGTGCTAATTGAGAAGCGATGATATTATTTTGTGCCAATAAATTGGCTTCCGCTTCAGCAATATTACTCTTAATTAAAAAATCCCTAATAAAAACAGTACTCAGTACTAATATAAATGTGATTAATAATAAATAGGTGGAAACAAGTTTCCACCTAATACTTTTAAAGAACTCTTTTCTTTTTATTTTTAAAATAGTAACCCACTCCCCATTTAGTTAAAATGTAATCAGGTTGAGATGAATTAAGTTCAATTTTTTCTCTCAATCTACGAATATGAACATCTACAGTTCTAACATCTCCAAAGTATTCATATCCCCAAATTGTTTCAAGTAATTCTTCTCTAGAATAAACTTTCTCTTCATTCATAATAAGCAATAAAAGAAGGTCAAATTCTTTAGCTGTTAAATTAACATTTTGGCCATTTACTGTTACTTTTCTGCCTAAGGTATTAATCGAAAAATCGCCAATATTCATAATATTAGACGCTACATTTTGATCAACGACTTGAACACGTCTCAAAATCGCTTTTATTCTTGCTTTGAGTTCTAACATGTTAAAAGGTTTAGTGATATAATCATCTGCACCATATTCTAATCCAAGAACCTTACTTGAATCATCATCTTTAGCTGTTAACATCAGAATGGGTACCATTGATTTTTCACGCACCTTCTTACAAACTTCAAGGCCATCCATACCCGGTAACATTAAATCTAAAATAACCGCATCATATACATTTGATAAAATCATATCATAAGCTTCTTTACCATCCATTGCTGTTTCTACATCATATCCTTCTTGTTCGAGACTGAATCTTAAACCCTTTAATAAAATAGGCTCATCATCCACTACTAAAATCTTTTCAGCCATTCATCCCACTCCATTCATTATTTTCTTAATATTCTATAATTCTCAATTCTCTTCGTTACTTTTATGCTGTCAAAATGTTCTAAAAGCATTATACTTTGTTTTCTTGAGCGTTTTAATAAATCACGATACTCAGCAACTGTAATCTTTTGATTTTTCTTTAGAAAGTCTTTAAGAGATGCTAAACATTGTTGATAAAAAATCATATTCATTACTGTTTCTTCATTTATTTTAACAAGAAAGCTATCAATAAGCAAATTATTAAAGATATCGTAATGACTTTTTTGATGTCCAATGTTGTCAAAGATTAATTTTATAGAAATCATACCGTTAGCTTCATGGTTAATTAGCTGCTTAATCCGCTCTTCTATTGCTCTTTCTTCAGGAGTATAGGTGATTTTAAATTGTGGCAAACTATACAAATGGTGTTCATACTTGAGGTTGTTCTGTGCGATGAACTGTTCAAGTATAAGTTCATATTGATCCTTCGAGAGTTTGGGAAAAACAAGGGATTTAAGTGTTGCTTTAGACAGCCCAGGTGTAAGGGGTCTTTTTTGATGGTAATCACCTACTTTTTTGATTAATTGCTCTTGTAGGGCTTCATATTGAACACGCGTCATGTAATATTGGTCATCCAATTGAATAAGGTCGCCACTTTTACATTGCTTTTCAAGAAAATCTTCATATAATTCTTGGCTCTTAAAGTGCGTCGAATAATTAAATTCTTGACATGAAAATAAACGATAATTTTGATTTAAAAATGACATAACGGCGTGGTTAACATCTTCAATCATATGATATTTGTCAGCTAGGGGATGGATAACTCTTCCGCCCCCAATCATTGTAACAGGTGAAAATCTTCTAAGAATAAAATAGTCCCCTGATTTACAAGTAATTTCCGATTCTAGGCGTAGTTTAAGAATCATCATTCCCTGACTATCAGTCTCCCCGCTTTCATGAATAACAGCTCTCCCAAATACTTCTCTCGTTCCTATCAAAAGACGTATTCTGTCACCATGCTTTAAGTCTGAATCGTAACTTTTCATTTTCACATCTATAATCCTTGTATTCATTAGGGTCAAATCATTGCTAATAACATCCCCTCGATGAACAGACTGGTAGTCGCTTGTAATATTGAGAGCAACTCTTTGCCCTGGGAAAGCCTTCTTTACATCTCTATGGTGACACTGAATATTTTTAACACGTGTTTTTAAGCCTTGTGGATAAAGAATAAGCGTCTCGTTTTTTTCAATACTGCCATCCATTAAGGTGCCTGTCACAACTGTACCCAAGCCTTTTAAGGTAAAGACTCTATCTATATTCATTCGTCCTTTTTCAAGCAATGATTTCTTACGTTTATCTCGTAGTACTTTATCATAAAAATGAATCAATCCAGGATCTATTGCTTGTCCTTTTTCAAAATAAAAGTACGCTACTGACTCATCATCAAATTCAAATTCTTTCATTAGCTGTTTTACGTCTGATAAGACTTTTTCTTTTGAAAGAGTATCAACGCGGTCACATTTGCTAATGACTACTGCCCCTATTTTGATATTTAAAGCGCTCAAAATAGTAAGATGTTCAATCGTTTGCGGCATAATACCTTCATCTGCCGCCACTAGTAATAAAAAACCATCAATCCCTATCGCGCCAGAAACCATTGTCTTAATCAACTTTTCATGACCGGGTACATCTATAAAACTCAAAGTGCGATGCTCATCTAATGGATAAAAGGCAAAACCCAATTCCAGAGTCATCCCCCTTTGCTTTTCTTCTTTTAAATGATCTGTATCAGTGCCTGTAATCGCTTGTATTAGAGTAGTCTTGCCATGATCAATATGTCCCGCCGTTCCAATGACTAATTCACTCTGACTCATGTTCAACCTCCAAAGTCTTAATCGCCCTTAATAAATCTGAAAAAGCAGAAGTTTCTATCGTTCTAAAGTCGATAAATAGGGTGTTGGCTTGTATACGACCAATAACGGGAACTTGAGCCTGTCTAAGTCGCTCGTGCATCTGATTAGCAGACAGCTTATGATGAGGGTCTTCAAGTTTAAGAGCATATGAATCATAACTTTTAAGGGGCAAACTGCCACCTCCTACTTGCGACTGAGTCGATTGAAGTGAGAGCTTCAATGACGTTTCTTCTTGGTAGGCTTCTATAAAAGACTGAACACAGGCTTTTATAGCTTGTGGACTTCTATGCATATACCGTTGTGTCGGAATGGTCACATGACTTTTCTTTTTAATATATTCTAACAGTGTGGTTTCAAGTAGCACTAAAGACGCTTTGTCAATGCGAAGTGCTCTTAATAAAGGATGGGTTTTAAGCTGGTCAATGAGTGCCTTTTGACCTACAATGATTCCTGCTTGTGGACCACCTAAAAGTTTGTCTCCTGAAAAAGATACAAGGTCAGCGCCTGCAGATAGACTGGCTCTAACAGTAGGCTCGCCCTCATCCGTTTCAATCAGTTGTCCACTGCCTAAATCCTCATAGAGAATCAATTTAGGAAAAAACGCTTGTCGCATATTGGCAAGTGTTGCCATCTCAACTTCACTGGTGAATCCTACCACTTTATAGTTGCTGGTATGCACCTTTAAAATCATGGCTGTTTCATCATCGACATTCATTTGATAGTCACTTAAATGTGTTTTATTGGTCGTACCTACCTCATGGAGTTGTGAGCCACTTAAACGCATCACATCAGGGAGTCTAAATGATCCCCCTATTTCTACACATTCGCCTCGAGATAGAAGGACTTTCTTATTTTGAGCCAAGGCACTTAAAATGAGTAAAACAGCCGCCGCATTATTATTCACAACGATTGCTGACTCGGCACCTGTTAAGTGACAAATAAGGGATTCAACAAGACCATATCTTTCTCCTCTTTTGCCTGTACTAAGGTCAAATTCAAGATTGTTATAGGTTCTCAGTTTTGAGAAAGCTGATTCCAACACCGTCTCGCTGTATATAGACCGCCCTAAATTAGTATGGACGATAATCCCCGTCCCATTAATAAGTGGTTTGATTTTACCTTTATTAAAGTTTTCCAATAATAATAAAATCTCATCTACTATTTCATCTGACGAAAGGCTCTTAATTTGTCCATCTCGTATTTGATGTCTCAATTGATCCAAATAGTCACTGGTCACTTGCTTGAGAATGGTTTCGTCTATATCAAAAAAAATCACTTCTTTTAGCTGAGATAAAAGTTTGTCCATTGAAGGTATTTGTCTTAATAGCGTCTGATTAATCATCCTTACATCCTTGTAAAAATAAGAGAGAGCCATACATGAATCCATGTATGGCTTAGTAACATGAAGAGTTGGTCTAAACATCCTTTATAACAAGTGATTTAGACCCTTGCTTTTTCACTCTGCCAATCATAGCAAATGGCAGTTTAAGATTTTTACTTAAGAAAGGCTCAAGTATTTTAGCCTCTTCTTCATGAACAGATATGAGAAGACCACCAGAAGTCTGTGGGTCAAACAAAGTGTCTTGAATGGCTTCAGGAACGCTTTCTAAGTTGTGAATCTTATCAGATACATGAGCTCTATTTCGATAGGCTCCTGCTGGCACAATACCCATCGCAGCCAAATCAAGGGTCCCTTCTAAAATAGGAACCTTCTGATAATCCATTTCAATTGTCACTTTTGAGCCTTCTGCCATTTCTAAACAATGCCCTAATAGGCCAAATCCCGTTATATCTGTACACGCATGAACTGTCACGCCTGAATCCTTTATTGCTTCAAAAGCATATTTATTAAGCGTTTTCATGGTTAATATAAGCTGTTCCATATCTTGAGGACTCACTAAATCTTCTTTAACACCTGTTGTCAGAATACCTGACCCTAAGGGCTTCGTTAAAAACAGGACATCCCCTTCTTGGGCTCCTGAATTAGTCCATATATCCTCTAGATTAACAAATCCCGTTACGGATAAACCATACTTAGGTTCTGCATCATCTATCGAATGTCCACCCACTAAAACAGCGCCTGCTTCCTTTACTTTATCCGCACCACCGCGCATGATATCTTTTAAAATATGGGTTTCTAAACAAGTGGGAAATCCCACAATATTTAAGGCAATTTTAGGCTGACCTCCCATAGCATAAACATCACTTAAGGCATTTGAAGCCGCTATTTGTCCAAATTCGTAAGGATCATCTACAATAGGGGTGAAAAAGTCTAACGTTTGTATCATCGCTCTTTGATCATCAAGTTGGTAGACAGCAGCATCATCTGCTGTATCAAAACCAACCAAAACAGCTTTATCTTCAAATTGAGGTAAATCACACAAAACTTGTGCTAAGGTCTCAGGACCAAGTTTAGCGCCTCAACCTGCACTTTTCGTATATTGAGTCAACTTTATTTTCGACATATGATCCCTCCTTTTACTCTATTATATAGCAGAATAATCATCTATGCCTATCCTTTTTCATATTGTTTATTGTTTTTTATGAATGATCCTGACTCTTTTTAATTTGTTCTAATTTTTTTTCACCAATCCCTTTAATCTGAATTAAATCATCAAAAGATTCAAAAGGCCCATTTTCTTTTATATAGTCAAGAATTTTTTGAGCAGTCACTTCACCAATTCCTTTAATTTCTACTAATTCTTCTAAATTCATCTCATTTATACGCTCAATGGTTAGAGGCCGTCCCTTTGACTCTTCTGGAGACTTTTTCGTGAGATCATGAGAAGAAGCCTTATCAGTTTCCTCTTCTGTGACTTGAATGCCTATCGTACTGGTGCGTGTACTTTCATTGATAGTAACTTTCATATTATCATAGACATTTTTAACACGCCATACAAAGGCTAAGAGGATTACAACACTAATGGCTAAGATAATGACTTGATTTATTTTTTTATTTTGAGACATACTAGAAAATCCTTTCACATTAATTGTTTTACTTTGTAATTAATACCATTATATAACATATTTTGAGCAATATCATTATTTCAAAGCAAAATTCACAAAAAGTCTTTTGCGATCATTATATCCTAGGATATAATGGAAGAGACTGTACAATTAAGGAGGCTTAAATGAAACACCGTTTATTGATTTTTCTACTGGTTTTACTCATGATGTTTGAAATGACAAGTCCAGTTTTTGCAAATGAAGAACCTTTTACACTCACAAAGGATGATATTGTGGCTGAAAGTGCCATCCTAATAGATGAAGACACCGGACAAATTCTCTTTGAAAAAAATAAAGATGTGCCTATGTATCCTGCCAGCACCACTAAAATTTTGACAGCTATTATTATTATAGAAGATTGCAATTTATCTGATACAGTAACCATTGATGCAGATGTTCCTTATGTTGATGGATCGGGAATTGCTCTTGAAGAAGGTGAAGTATTAACTGTTGATCAACTGCTACATGCTATGTTAATGGTCAGTGCCAATGATGCTGCTGAAGCGCTTGCAAAACATCATTCAGGTACTATTGAAGCTTTTGCTAAAGTAATGAATGAACGAGCTGCTGAATATGGAGCACTTAATTCAAACTTTGTTAATCCTCACGGCTTACCCAATGAAAATCATTTAACCACTACCTATGATTTAGCCATGATTGCTAAACATGCAATGACCAATGAAACATTTAGAAGAATTGTTATGACACCACGCTATGAAATTCCGCCCAACACCGTTAAGACTGAAACCCGTTATTTAAATCATTCCAATAAGTTCATTCCAGGTGTTCCAGGTTCTAAAGATCTTATTACTGTTAGAGGTGAAAATGTGACCAAAGGATATGACTTGATGACGGGCATTAAGAGTGGTTATACCATTGCTGCACGGCACTGCTTTGTAGGGGCAATTGAAAAAGATGGCCGTCGTTTTATCTCGGCTATTATTAAAACAGAAGGCGTTAATATGTATATTGATACGCGCAATCTCCTTGACTATGGTCTTTACAGTACCGATAAATATGCACTTTATGAATCCGGTGAATCCGTGACTGATATTACTGTAAAAGATTACGATGTTCCCCTCGTCGCACAGAATTCTTTAAGTGTCGATCTCTTAAAAGATCAATCTGTTTCTGATTTAGAAAAAAAGGTCACGATTAACGATAATATTGAACTGCCTATTTCTCAAGGCGAGGTACTTGGTGCTGTGTCTTTTCTATATGGCCCTAATGTAATTGCATCTACCCCTTTGATTGCCAATGAAGATTTTTCTGGAAAAGACTTATTAACAAGTGATATTGAAAATTTTGATGAAAAAGAGTCATTTTTTTCCCCTAAAAATTTAATCTCTATTGCTATTAAACTCTTCATTGCTCTCGTCATATGGCGGACCATTGTATCACTTGCTCGAATGAGGCGTATTAATAAAAAGAAACAAGCACTCATTGCAGCCAAAAAACAAAAAATGCGTCAACGAGATCCACGTTACCAAAATTCTCAAAGACGCTCTTAATCTATTCTTTTCATCATAAAAGAAGACGCCTTAGCGTCTTTTTTTATAGCCTTTTTTTATTTATTTTTATACGCAATCATTTCAATTTCTACATCTGCACCTAAAGGTAAGTTAGCAACTTCAAAGGCAGCTCTTGCTGGTTTATGATTTGAAAAATACTCTGCATAGACACTGTTCATATCTGCAAAATCATTGATATCATTTAGCAAAACTGTTACTTTAACAACATCTTCAAGTGTGCACCCTGCTTCTTCTAAGATCGCTTTTGCATTGGTTAATGATTGATGAGTTGCCGCTTTAATGTCCCCTTTAACCAGTTCACCCTTTTCAGGATTGAGTGGAACTTGCCCTGAAACATAAACAAATCCACCCGCTTCTGTCCCTTGTGAATATGGGCCTACAGCTGCAGGTGCTTTTTCTGTCGCAATAATATTAATCATTGAAGTCCTCCTTATTTGTTTTCTCTAATGCCATCTAAATAATTATATACTGTATATCTTGAAACTTGTAAAGCATTAGCAACATAATCAATGGCGCCTTTTATTAAGAAAACACCGTTATCTTCGAGATCTTTAACAATATTAACTTTTTCATCTTTTGTAAGATAAATAACGGGTCTACCGAACTTGTGAATTGTATTTTCAACAATATCATATAAGACATCATTGACTTTATTAACTTCTCCAATGACTTGAATTTCTTCTTCGTTTACTTTACAGAGCTCATTCATAACATTACGTGCACTAATCATATCTGTAATATCAAAATTAATACACATGCAACCAACAATTTCTTCACTTTCATCTCTGATAAAAGTCGTTGTTGATTTAAGCTCTCTTCCCATGGTACTTTTACCTGTATAGTTGTAAACGTCATGTCCTTCTCTATGTTTATTAATTTTATTGAGGACCGTATCATCCATTTTAGTTTCTATCGTTCTACCCGTTACATGACCGTTAAAGATAGCAACGATTGAATCTTCAATGTTTCTAAAATCGTGTATCACGACTTCACAATTTGAACCAAATGTTTCCGCTACGCCTTTCGCAACAGGTACGAGCTTGGCTAACGTTGGGTGGATTTTCTTTTCCATGCTTTTACCTCCTTATAATTCTAATTTAGGCGCATCGTTCCAAATTCTTTCAAGACCATAGTAATCTCTTTTTTCTCGATTAAAGATATGGACTACTATATCCTGATAGTCTAGTAATATCCATTCGCCTTTTTGCATTCCTTCTTTATGATTAACAGTAATACCTTCTTTTGCAAGTTCTTTTTCTACATAATCACTCAAGGCTTTAATATGCGTTGAAGATGTTCCTGTACATATAATAAAGTAATCAGCAACTGAACTCACTTTTTTAATTTCGATTACTGACAAATCTAACGCTTTTTTACTATCTAATAGTTGATGAATTTGGGTCATCAAGTCATAAATTTGATTCATTTCTACTCCTCTATTTTAAATATCCAATGAGACTTTGCCTCATACCTTACAATCATCACCGTTGGATTATTGAATTCTCTTTTATATAATAGTTAAAAAATTGAAAAAAATCAATCTATTTTCCTTTGTATTTTCAATAATCTAATGTTTTAATCATTTTGACCGTATTTTGATGAATCATTTGATCATTTTCTTGAACATATTGCGTACATTGTGCATAATACTCTCTTATGCATAAATTTAAGTCTTCATATGCCAATTTTCTCAAAACGTCTACCCCATTATAATCTCGTAAAGGTTCAATAGCATCTGCTATATAGACAATTTTAGACAAAAGACTCATATTTTCATGACCATAAGTATGCCATCTTACAGCATCTAATACGTCTTCATCTGCTTCATTATAATCATTTTGAAGAACAATGGCTCCAATTTCACCATGAGCAAGATTGGGATTTTTCATAATACTGGGATCTTTTTCAATAGCATACTCATTAATATAATAAAGACACTGTTCTCTGCTATATTCTTTTGCTATGTCATGAATTAAACCCGCATAATAGGCTGTCATTGTATCTATACCATAATGATTGGCAAGGTTTTCCGATAGTTTGGCAACTCTCAAAGAATGTCCAAATCTCTTTTTAGATAATTGTTCTTTAAGGTCTACTTTCATTTTTTCAATTTTAAGTGCTATGACTTCCATTCAACCATTGATCCTTTCAAAAAAGCAAACAAAGTCTATGTCATTAGCGATATAGACCTTCCTTGATGATATAATTTTCAACATGTTCGGGTAATAAGTACTTAATACTTTTTCCCTCTTTCACACGTCTTCTTATGTCTGTGGAACTGATTGCAAGTGCCGGAATATAGCATAACTCTATTTTAGCACCGCAATCGGCTTTCAACTGTTTCAAACGCTCATCTAAAAACGCCGTATTGACACCTGGACGCGTAGCACCCACAAAAGTAACATACTTGACAAGGCTTTTGTAGTCTTTCCATGTATCAAGTAATACGATGGCGTCTGCCCCTGTAATAAAGAATAGCTCATCATTCACATAAGGCCCGTTTTTGAGTTCACGAATAGTATCAATACTATAAGTGACATCTTGTTTGTTAATTTCAATGTCAGAAACTTTAAAATAAACATTAGATGCCGTTGCAAGTTCAACCATTGTATACCTTGATAACTTGCTTGCAGATTCTTTATTCTGTTTATGAGGCGCAACCCCTGTTGGAATAAAAATCACGTGATCTAAATCAAAACTTGTTCTTATTTGTTCAGCAAGCATAAGATGCCCATAATGAATAGGATCAAATGTGCCGCCCATAATACCAATTTTTTTGCGGGCCTGTTCTGTCACAACTAATGCTCCTTCTTACTTGATTTTTGTCTGGCTTTTCGTTTGGCGTTAGGTTTACTGATTGTTTTGCCTGTTTTACTTAAGTTCATTACTTTTTTCTTTTTAATATCTTCTTCTTGTTTTTTCTTGAGAAGATTATTTTTTACTCTTGTATTATCCGCACCTGGAATTTCCATGAGTGGATTGGTTCTAGATTGTCTATAAAGCGTAAACTTATTTCCAATCGCCTGTACAAATTCTGCATCAGTTCTTTCAGCAACTTCAATCGCCGCTTCTCTTGCATCATTTAAACTGTTGTCTAAAACAGTTACTTTAACTAACTCATGATGCTCGAATAAATCATCCATTTGTGCAACAAAAGCATCGCTCACACCTTCTTTTCCCAGTTGTGCAAGTGACTTTAATGTGTTTGCTAAACTTTTTAAATAACTTCTTTGTTTTCCTGTTAGCATGTATTAGTCTCCTATGCGTAGTATTCAAATTCTAATTCGAAAATTCTTACTGTATCACCATCTTCTATGCCCATTTCTTTAAGGTGATCAAAAACACCTTTTGTCATTAACACATTTTGGAATCTTCTTAATGATTCGATATCATCAATATCGGTTGAATACAATAACCGTTCCATGTATTCACCTTCAATACAGTATACATCTTCATCCATAAAGTAATTGATTTCATTTTTATTAGTAAAGTCAATATCTTCTACTAAATAATCTGATTCATCAATAAGTGGCTCATCTTCAATTGTATCCAGTAATTCAGTCACTCTGTTAAGCAAAGTGTCTAGTCCTTTACCTGTTGCAGCAGATATCGGAAAAACTTCATATCCCATTGCTTCTAAAGTCGTTTTAAAGTGATTAAGTGGTTCTTGATCCACTAATAAATCAATTTTGTTAGCAGCTACGATTTGGGTTCTTGTTGAAAGACGTTCATTATAACCAAAAACTTCATCATTAATCTTGTTAAAATCTTCTACAGGGTCACGTCCTTCAATTCCTGAAACATCAACGACATGGATTAAAACTTTAGTTCTTTCAACATGTCTTAAGAATTCAAGTCCCAAACCAATCCCTTCTTTAGCCCCTTCAATTAGGCCAGGGATATCTGCAATGACAAAGCTTTTCCCTTTAACCGCTTCCACTACCCCTAAATTCGGCTGTAAGGTTGTAAAATGGTAGTTGGCTATTTTGGGTTTAGCTTTCGTTGTTTTAGATAAGAAAGTCGATTTGCCCACGTTAGGATACCCTAAAAGTCCAACATCTGCAAGCATTTTAAGTTCAAGTGTTATCGTTCTTTCTTTACCACTGCCGCCTTTTTCTGCAAATGTAGGCGCTTGTCGTGTAGAGGTTTTATAGTGCCAATTTCCTTTGCCACCTTTACCGCCTTTAGCTAAAATAACGCGTTCACCTTTATCTTTTAAATCCGCAATCACTTTTCCTGTTTCTTTATCTCTAATAATGGTTCCTGGTGGAACATGTATCACGAGATCTTCTGCATCTTTCCCCGTCATACGTTTTTTGCCACCATCTTCTCCCGGTTGACACACATATTTAGTCTTATAACGATAATCCATTAGAGTTCTAATGCCTTCGTCAACAACAGCAACTACATTGCCACCTCGACCACCATCTCCACCATCTGGACCACCATCAGGTACATATTTTTCTCTTCTAAAGCTGACACGACCATTACCGCCATTGCCTGCTTTAATAAATATTTCCGCTATATCTACAAACATAAATTTACACCTCATTATAGAATATATATATCCAATATATCTATTTCGTGATATTCTGTCAATCATTCTATAAATCTCATTTTTTATGTTTTATAATGAATGGAAATGAGGCTATTCTCTTTTGAATATCCGTCACTATAATATGTTCATTTTCTCCATTTTAAGCCAATGGGACACATTAGTTTAAAAAACATGATGATATGAATTTAGAATGATATTATAATAAAAAAATGTCCACCAACGATGATGGACATTTATAATGACTACTTCATTTATAAAAAACTAAGCTTGATAAATACTTACTTGTTTTTTATCTCTACCTTTTCTTTCGAATCTAACAACACCATCTACTTTAGCAAAAAGTGTATCGTCTCCACCGATGCCTACGTTAGTACCTGGGTGAATTTTAGTTCCTCTTTGTCTTACGATGATAGATCCTGCAGTAACTGTTTGTCCGTCTGCACTTTTAACACCAAGTCTTTTAGCGTTAGAGTCACGACCATTTTTCGAAGAACCAACACCTTTTTTACTTGAGAATAATTGTAAATTAAACGATTTTAACATCATTACACCTCCTCGATTCTTAATTTGACATACTCGCTATAAGTATGTTCTATTCCTTGAATACCAATAATGAAATGGTCAAATAGCAAATCTACTCGCTCACTCACATCAGCTTCTTCTAATTCTAATTTTAAAAGTCCACTTTCCATTTCTAAAATGATATGACTTTCAGGAACAGGTCCTAACGCTTCAACTGCGTTAACGAGTGTTTGTGCCAGTACTGAGACTGAGGCACAGACTAAATCTTTACCATGTTCATCTGAATTAGCATGTCCTGTAACAGACACTTTGTCATAATGGCCTTTGTTTTTTCTAACACTTACTTTAATCATTTTAATTATAAAGAAATGCTATCGATTTTAACTTTTGTATAAGGTTGTCTATGACCTTGTTTTTTTCTGTAATCTTTTTTAGCTTTGTATTTGTAAATAATCACTTTAGGACCTTTACCATTTTTTACAACTGAAGCAGTTACTTTAGCAGCTTTCGCTTCTTCGCCAACTTTTAAACCATCTTCAGTAGAAATTGCTAAAATTTCATCAAATGCTACAGTATCTCCAGCTTCAACACCTAATTTTTCAACAAAGATTTCATCACCTTGTTCTACTTTATATTGTTTACCACCTGTTTTAATAATTGCGTACATTTCGCACCTCCTCTTACCTTTCTCGCCATAGTTTGGTACACATGGACATGTGTTTTAAAACCTACTTTGCGCGGCTACCGACATATAATATCATAGTTAGACAGCTCTGTCAACAAACATCAAAGTGTTTTTAATGAATAGAGCCGATTTTTCCGTTTATCTTTTTCATAAATAATCTTTAAAGGCAAATCCTCAAAGGGATGATGATTCATAATAAAAATATAGAGATTTTCTGAAAGGCACAAGGTGACTTTCTCAGTACGGGTCTCATAAGCCATATAGTTGAGTTCACCGTATAGTTTTGTAAGCTGCCAATAAATCAAGTCTCTTTCAGAGATACATTCGCTTAACAAATCTACCAAAGAAGCTCCTGTCCTTTTTCTCGTCAGTTCAAGAAGCCCTAGGCTCGATACGCCTACCAAAGTAAAGTCTTCATCTTTGGTAAAAATATTCTGCTCTAATGTCTTCAAAAAAGAATCTGTGTAATCGGTCTGATGACCAATATAATCAATAAGAATATTACCACTTATATTTCGCTTCTTAATGAGGTCTAAAATAGATGTAGAAATTTTAAGGTTCATTTCTACGATTGCCTCTTGTCTCTTTTTAGTCGTTTGATAATGCCCTGAATTAACATCAATAATCGTAAAGGCTTCTAATTCATCAAGTGTAAAAGATAAGCCATTAGACTGTGACCATACGTTTTCGGTTAGTAGCCGATCAATGTTGATGGCATTTTTTTTAATCAAGCTTACATGAGATGTATCAATCTTGATTTCCAATCTTTTAAAACCAAGAGTCATCAATAAATCTCTATCCTCTAGACGTGTTACTGTACAGGTGTCAATCGTTGCCTTTTGCATGAAACTTTTAATAATCCGTTTTTCATCGTCTGCTTCATATAGACATTTAGCATGGTTTAATAATTTAATTTCTTGCTGAATCGCTTGCCATTCAACAATCAATTCCTCCAGTTCACTGCTCAAATCCATATGAGAAGGTACATCGGCTATTGCGCTTCTGAGTATAAGCCCTCCATGATAATCTAACTGGGTAAAATAATCATTTAAAACCGCTTCAACAGGATGAATGATATTTATCTTTTTTGACTTTTTAATACCTTTTGAAAAAGGCAGTAGGACAAAGTGTAGTGAAGTTAAGGCAATGTCAGATTTTAATCTTGCACTTTTTCCTTGATAGCTATCTACACTTATTTGTCCCAAAAGCATAGGTTTTCCCTTTACAATTTGTGATAGTGGAGACTTGCTTCTTGGTAATTTTAAAGCTCTCACTAGGTCATTACGCGGCATGAAAACGTTCTCATTTAAGCCAACATCAATAAAAGCACCATTGAGATGGTCCACAACATTAACGACCCTCCCCCAATAGATATTATTGTAGAGACTTGGAACATAGTGGTTTAAAATTTTAATTTTTTCAATTTCATGAGCCTCTACATCAAAAAGAATAATCATATCACATATTGAAGTGCGCTCAATCATGAGGTGACTCATTTGTATTCCTCTCTTTTAATCATCAAGCATATCAAAAAGTGGCGAAATCTCTTGAGTCTTCTCGTCTTGATAAAACAGCATTAAACGTTCCACTCTTATACCTGTAAGTTGTTCTTCATTTCCTAAATAGTGGGCAAATAAACGTGCTAACAGCTCAGGTTTTAAATTGCCTTGACTTGAAGTTTGAAGTGTCGCTCTGATGATAATCTCTTGATTATCGGAAAAAACATGACTGCATTTTAACATTTGTTCTTTTGCATTGATATGTCTTACTTTTCCACGTTTACTCTTCTTTTCATAGTTAATTTCATCTTGCCCAACAAAAGAATCTAACAAATCACGAATATTAGAACCAAAAATAGGTTTATCGTCATATTCCATTTTGATAAGATATTCTGAATAAGCAACACTCCCCATTAGTGAGGTCTTATGAGAAACATAACGTGCTTCTTTTATCTCAATTCCTTCTGGAAAATTAATTTTTTTAAGTTCGCTAATTGCCCATTCGTTTTTAAGTTCGACTTCCATAACCTCATATTGAGATTCATAGCCTACAGATAAAGGAGATGCAAAAGTCATCTTAGGATGTGGATTAAAACCTTCTGAAAATTTTAAAGGCCATTGGTGTAATCTAAATGTTCTTTCAAAACATTTCATTAATTCCAAATGTCCCAAAAATTTCATATATCCTGATTTTGTATATAAAAGTCTAAGCGTCGGCATCTTAACACACTCCTGTAGCAATATCGACATTTACGCCACAACCTGTACATTTTTCTCTACAGTCGTAAGTCGTTATTGCCTCTTTTGATTTTTCATACTCATTCTTCAAATATTTTTTAGTGACACCTGGGTCAATAATATCCCAAGGAAGCACTTCATCATAACTTCTCTCTCTCACATTATAGAAAGAAGGATCTACACCCGTTGCCTCAAAAGCTTGAAGCCACTTGTCATAGTCAAAACATTCTTGCCAGCCGTCAAACTTACAACCGAGTTCATAAGCACGTACTATCACCTTACTTAAACGGCGATCTCCTCTTGCAAAAACACCTTCGAGAACGCTTGTTTTAGGATCATGATAATTATAGGTTACTTTTCTATTAATGATCTTCGATTTTAAATAATTGATTTTTTCATAAAAACTTTCAATGGAATCTTGAGGCATCCATTGAAACGGCGTAAACGGTTTAGGCACAAAACAAGAAGTACTAATGGTCACTTTAACGCCTTTCATCATGTCTTCTGGTTTTTCTTGTTTAAACAAATATGTCGCTAAATTACCAATTTCACTGATTCCTTCTAAATCTTCTTCGGTTTCAGTTGGTAAGCCAATCATAAAATAAAGTTTAACACGGTTCCAGCCTAAGCCAAATATAGAACGTAAAGTTGTTTCAATGTTTTCCGAGGTTACACCCTTATTGATAACATCACGCATCCTTTGTGTTCCTGCCTCTGGTGCGAAAGTGAGACCTGTTTTACGCACTTTTTGAATTTCTTTAACAACGTCAACTGAAAAACTGTCTAAGCGTAAAGATGGTAAGGAAACCCCTATTGTTTCTTCTTCATATTTTTCAATTAAGTCAGTAACCACTGTCCCTATTTCACTGTGGTCCATCGTGCTTAAAGAGGTTAAAGAAACTTCTTCAAATCCTGTATTTCTAAGTAATTTATCTACTGTTCTCTTTATGGTTTCTGGACTTCTTTCTCGAATAGGTCTGTAAATCATCCCCGCTTGACAAAAACGACAGCCACGCGTACACCCTCTGAAAATTTCCATCATGGCACGATCATGAACAACATCTGCAAAAGGAACGATCATTTTTTCTAGTATAAAGCCTTCATTAAAATCTTTGACAATTGCTTTTTTAATTTTAGCGGGCACGTCATCTGTATGGAGAACTTCTTTTATAGTCCCATCTTCATTATAGACTGGTGTATAAAATTTAGGAACGTAAGCCCCTTTTATCTTTGTTGCTCTCATCAACATTTCATCTTTTGAAATTTCACCCCTTTTATAAGGACGATATACTTCAATAAAAGAAATCAATTGTTCTTCGCCTTCACCAATAAAGAATATATCGACAAAATCAGCAATAGGCTCTGGATTATAAGCACATGGCCCTCCTGCAACAATCAAAGGATGTTGGTCATGTCGATCCTTACTATAAAACGGAATATTCCCCATATCTAAAATGTTGAGGATATTTGTAAAACTCAATTCATATTGTAAGGTAAAACCTAATATATCGAGCTGATCGATACTGGTCTTACTCTCTAATGTAAAGAGTGGCAATTTTTCTTCTCTTAGGTAAGCTTCCATGTCATGCCAAGGTGAAAAAACACGTTCACAAAAGACATCTTCTTCATTATTCAATAATTGATAAATTATTTGCAAGCCTAAATGGCTCATACCTACTTCATAAACATCGGGAAATGAAAAACCAAATCGAATTAATTGATCATGAATCGGTTTTTGAAACGTATTAAGTTCCCCACCTATATATCTAGATGGCTTTTCCACTTTGTGAAGTATATTCTCTAATTTCATTTATTCCTCCAAACCAAATGATTTTACTCAAAAGTTGATAATTTAATACATAAAATTGCTTTTCTTTCTTCTTAGTAGAATGGTCTCCACAAGGCCTATTGCAATCATACTTGTTACAATAGAGGTTGCACCATAAGAGAAGAAAGGAAGGGTAATACCTGTTACCGGCATTATACCCATTGTCATACCGATGTTTTCTATAATTTGAAAAGCAAACATAAAAACAACACCAATAATCATATAAGAACCAAAATCATCCTTCGCTTTTCGACTCATTAAGATAAGTCTAATCAAAAATAGCGCATAGAGAGCAATGACAATTGAGCCCCCTACAAAGCCTGTTTCTTCAACAAAAACGGCGAAGATAAAATCACTCTCCTGTACAGGTAAATAATTAAGCTTATGATAAACACCTTGGAAAATGCCTTTACCATACATTTGTCCCGAACCAATTGTAATCTTCGATTGTAAGACTTGATAATTGCCTGGAAGGGATGTGTCATTAGGATTTAGAAAAGCATCAATTCTCTCTTTTTGATGGCTTTTAAGCTTGGGATAAATTAATGGTAACCCAACACCTGCCACAATACCACCTAAAAAAATATAACGGTACTGAATCCCTGCAGCAAAAATCATACCTATTGTTATGAGCACAAATACAAGTGCGGTTCCTAAATCCGGTTGCTTCATTAGCAATACTAAAAAAGGTGCTAAAAAAAGAAAACATTTGAAAATATCAAATAAATTCTTAACCCCTTTGTTTTTTTCTAAAAACTTCGCTAAAAATATAATAAATCCTATTTTAGCAATTTCACTGGTTTGAACATCAACTCTACCCAGATTAATCCAGCTTCTTGCGTTAAAATGATTAACCCCTAATCCTGGGATATAAACCAAAAGCAATAAGAGAATGGATAAACCGTATATCACCCAATAAAATTCACCAAAAACTTCATAATCTATAAAAAGCATAAAAACAATGACAATTAAACCTAGAAAAAATGCAATAAGTTGCATTTCAAATTCTCTCGTAATGCCATTTTGTTTAATATCTGTTGCTGAGGCAATCGCAATCATACCTAAGCTAAAAATGATTGTTAAAATCACAAGGAGTAAAAAATCAAAATTTTTCAAGTAACTTTTTATTTTCATGTGTTCACCTCGACTTAAAAAAAGGCCCAAAATAGGACCTTTAAAAAAACACTATCTCTTCATATTTTTGATAGGAATACTTGCAACAAGTATTGGATTACCATCAGCATCTTCTCTAGTTTTCGTAATTTTGATATCCATGTCTTGTGGATCGTAATCAACATGTTCAGAAATTGAATTCAGAATATCAGCCTTTAACAACTCCAATAATTCAGGTGTACAATTACTTCTATCATGAACCAAAACTAATTTTAATCTCTCTTTTGCTACATTTTTGCTGGATGGTTTGTCCCTTAAAAAGCCAAATAGATCGAACATCTAACCCCCCCTTACTTACCAAATGACAATGCACGTTTTATTTTTTCAAAAAAATTCTCTTGTATATCAAATTGTAAAAATTCGACTTCTTCACCTGTTAATCTCTTGGCTATATTTCTAAATGCCATTCCAGAAGCAGAATGATCGTTAAATACAGCAGGTTCTCCACGGTTTGTACTCATAACAACTTCTTCGTCATCTGGCACAACGCCAATCAAATCAATGGCTAAGATATCTTCAATATCTTCAACATTCATCATATCGCCACGTTTAACCATATCAATTCTCAATCGATTAACTACCAATCTTGGATTATGAACTTCAGCTGCTTCCAATAATCCAATAATTCTATCTGCATCTCTAACTGCTGAAACTTCCGGTGTTGTCACGACTACTGCACGATCAGCACCAGAAATCGCATTTTTAAAACCTTGTTCAATTCCCGCTGGACAATCAACCAGTATATAGTCATGAGACTTTTTCAAATCAGCAATCAATTCTTTCATTTGCTCAGGATTAATCGATGTTTTATCCTTTGTTTGAGCTGCCGGTAAAAGCATTAAATTTGGAAATTTTTTATCTTTAATTAAGGCTTGTTTTACACGACAAACGCCTGTAACAACATCAACAATATCATATACAATTCGATTTTCTAATCCAAGAACGATATCTAAATTTCTGAGTCCAATATCTGCATCAATGACACATACTTTTTTACCTTCAAGTGCAAGAGCTGCACCTATGTTAGCAGTAGTCGTAGTTTTTCCTACGCCACCTTTACCAGACGTGATTACAATCGCTTCACCCATCTTACCCTCCGAAATAACTATTAATGTACTTTTTTATCTAGTGTACTTTATGAATTTTAATGATCCCCTCACTCACAAAAGCTTTTTCAGGTACAAAACCTGCAAGGCCTTGTTCATCTTTTGGAGGTACAGAGATATATTTTGATATTCTAATTTGTGTTGGTGCCAAATGATTAGAAAGAATAATCGCTTCATCATCACCTGATGCACCTGCATGAACAAATCCTAAAAGTTTTCCAAAAACAATCACATTGCCACTTGCAATAATTTCAGCACCTGGGTTAACATCCCCAACGACAATGACATGTCCTTGCTTCTCAATCCGATTTCCTGATCTCACCGTTCCATAAACCACTTGAGTATCAGACACCACCACTTCTTTTTCAATAATTTTTTCAGTAACTATTGGTGCTTGTGATGGACTATCATTTTGATTTGATTCATCTTGGCTACTTTCTTGACGCGCTTCTTTTTTGTTTTCTGTTTCTTCTTTAAGTGGCTCTAGGCTAACAACATTAATGGCATCATCAAGTGTCAATAATTTTTCTAGACGATACTTTTCTTCATAATTTAAGTGTTTGCCTTTTGTACCAATAATCGATGATCCTCTGTAAAAATCGCCCATTTTATTGAGGGTTTCTTCTAAAAAGGTATAGCATTCATCAAAAGAATACTCATTTTCAACTATTAAATAGAGCCCATTTACTGATCCTTTAAACTCTACGGGTTTCTTAGCCCCCAAATTGTTCACCACCTCAATGACATCTTATATAATATTTTACCATAATCTATGACAAAATAGAAATTAATCTCCAGATGGAGGTTCTAGACCAAAATACTGTGCATAAACATCTCTTGCAACCGGTGCACCATAGCCACCATGCCCGCCTTGAGGAATTAATATAACCACCGCTATTTGGGGATTATCATAGGGAGCAAATGACACATACCATGCATAGTTATCATAAGGTAACCGGAAAGCATTGATGTCATCATCAGTCAGCTCTTTGCTAGACAACTCTTTAATAGCTTCACGCATCGCCGATCCTTTATTCAGGTAATCTTGATCAATTAAGCTATTGAGTTTAGTCTCTTTTTGAGCTTTTATCGTTTCATCTGTTGCTGTATCTTTGTCTTTTTCAAGTTGACTGAGTTCTTCACTTCTTTCTTTAACAATGTCGATGGTTTTCGCATCAACCTCATCAATATCAAGTGACGGGTCAATCAAACTTAAATACTCTGTTAAGTAGGCAATTTCATCAAGTGGTGGAATTAAGCCTTCTTTTTCAGCTGTTCCTGTTTTTCCAGCAACTTGTACCGGAAAATCTTGAAATACTTTTCGCGCTGTTCCCGCTGAACCTATAGATGTTAACAACATCCCTTTTCTAATATCATCTAAATGATTGTCAATATCTACGCTTTCTATTGGCTCTTTATTTTTAACAACAGGGGTATTGCCTACTTTTTTAATGACAGAAAAATCTTTTACATAACCGTCATTGGCAATTGTCGCTATATACCTTGCAACTTGAACCGGTGTATAGGTATGGTCACCTTGACCAATTGCCAAGTTAAGCGTGTCACCTTCATACCATTTCATTAAATTGAAATAATCATATTTGATAACATCTGCTAAATTTTCTGTAATATAGTAATCATCATTTGCGCCTAAGTCTATTAAACGCTTGATGATATCACCACGGCTTGGATTTTCATCAGACCAACTTACAATTTCAGCAGAAATAGCATTAACCTTATCTTCATCAGCCATAATGTCTTCAGGAAAATATTTTTTTAAAACACTCTCTTTTAAAGCTCTTTCTAATAGAATTTTAATAGTTCTTTTCTTTTTATCTGGATCAGGTACGCCCAGTGATACTTCACCAATTTCAACGCCTGTCTTTTCGTCAAGTCCAAATGCCTTAGATCTATCAATTAAAATCTGAGGTGTTATTTCATAATCAAGTGGTTTATCACGATAGTAGTCTTTACCGCTTGCTATATCAAAGAAATAATAGTTACACGATTGTTCAATCGCTTCAAAAAAATTGGTAGGACCGTGTTTCAAATGATAATCATTCCAATACCAGCAACCATAACGTTGGTTTCCAATCTCAATATAACCATTTGAATAAAGTTTCTCATTAGGGTCTAGACCTTGAGCCATGGCCGCATATCCCGTTGCCATTTTAAAGGTTGAGCCCGGTTGCACAGCCATCATTGTTGCCATATTGTATAGCGGTCGTGCCGCCAAAGGGTTCCTTTTATTAACAGGATTCAAATTATTCCAATCTTCTTGACTGATTCCATTTGAAAATAAATTCACATCATAAGAAGGATAACTTGCCATTGCCAACACTTCGCCCGTATTGACGTCTACAACGACACCCGCTCCAGTTTCAGCTTGTGGAAAAGCGGAATAATTATAGTCGCCCCACGGACTTTCAAAAGTACCTCCCACTTGAACTTGTTTTAATGCTTTCTCTAAACTGTTTTCTAACACGATTTGAAGATTGATATCAATTGTACTATAGATATCTTCTCCAGAAATAGAAGGTTTAGTATCAAGTCCATAATCGGCTTCATCAACATCTGCTACATATTTTCCATAAACATCGGCTTCAATATATTTATAGCCATCTTGTCCATGAAGTTCTAATTCATATTTGCCTTCAATACCAGTTTTCCCAATTAATTGATTAGGATTATAACCATTTGCATCAACGTATTTATCAATTTCTGAATCAGAAGCTATTTTTCCCATATAGCCCAATAGATGAGCTGCAGATGCACCATAAGGATACTTTCTAATGGATTTATAAGTAACATTGACACCTGGAAAATCATAGCCTTCTTCTTGGATCAAAACCGCAGTCTCTTTTGAAATAGAATCTGCTACTGTAATCGGCTCGTATTTTAGATAACCTTTTTCTTTAATCGCATGTTTAATAATCAAAATTTTATAAGCATCTTCATCAGAATAAGAGTCATCAATATCAAACTCGCCTCGTTTACGAATAATTGAAAAGGCCTCTTTAGCATCTGTTGCCTCATCTAAACCGTATAAGTCTAAAAAATTCTTTTTGTTGATATCATCAGTAAACATCATCCGTGAAGTTGAAATAGGAAGATATTTTCCTTGATTATAAAGAATTCTATAGGCTTCATAATCGCTAAGGTCTTCATCAATATAATTGACTGAACGGATATCATCAAAAACTGTTTTGGCTGAGGTTCCAACGCTGTATCCATTTTCTTCAAGCCACTTATCAATATTCCGATCATAAGCATAATAAAAATGACCATTTTCAATGCGAATAGGGAATTCAAGATGTGTTTCATGTTGAGTTTCTAAAAAATCATATAATCGAATCGCTAAATCGTTTTGTTCATCTGATGTTAAAACGCCAGAGTTAAACTCTAAAACAAATCCAATGTCACTGGTTGCGAGTAAGGCACCATTACGATCATAAATATTACCCCGTCTGGCATAAGTCTCTATTTTTTTAATTCGATTATTAATTGATTTTTGATAATAATAATCACCCTCAGTAATAGTCAAATCATGAAGCCGCCAGCCCATTATAAGAAAGACAATTAAAAAGATGAGTATCATTTGATTTTGTCTGGAAAAAAGTGTTTTACGCATTAAAATCCCCCAATTGATAGCCATTGATTCGTTTAAAGATTACGCGATAAATTAGCAAAGTCAAAACTGAATTCATGACGATTTCAGTGATGATTTTTACATACAACAAGCTCAAAGGCACGGTAGATTGTAAAAAGAACATAAAAATGTAAAATAGGACGTGATACATTAATGTACTTATAATTGTTAAAAAAATAGGTGTTAAAAAATTACCTCTGAACATCAAATCACTCAGACGATAAACTACAAACACAATGAGAATATAAATGATTAGATTAACACTCAATACCTTTGATAAAAATATATCATTTAACATTCCCGTTGTAATTGCAAATACATATCCGTGCTTTGGTGAATAGAGGACCGTCAGCACGATACACAAAATGATGCATAGATTAGGCAATGCATCATTAAATCTAATAATTTGGAGCAATGTACTTGATAATAAAAAAGTGATTAGACCAAGTATGACAACTGTTCTATATTTCATCGTTATACCTACTCTTCATAATCTGATAAAGCATCACTGTCATCATGATAAGGTATCACCATAACTTTATTGAGCTTTTTAAAATCAACGGCGGGTTTCACTTTGATTTGTTTCAAAAACAAGTCTTTATCATCTACAACTTCATAAATTTGTCCAATGAGAATTCCCTTTGGATACATCCCAATTCCAGAAGTGATAATATAATCACCATCTGCAACTTGGGCTTTTGTATCATACAAGTCTCCCACAAGTTCATAATGAGTTGTTCCGTTAAGCGTCCCATCAAAATCATTGTCGGCACGTAGCATTTCAAACCCTACTGAAGATTTATGATCAATAATAGAAATAACTTTTGACCATGAATCCCCTGTTTCATACACAAGACCAACGAGGCCTCTGCCAGTAATAACAGTACTGTTCTTTGTAATACCTTGGTTTGATCCAGCGTCAATGGTGAACATGTTAAACCAATTGCCAGTATCTTTAGCAATCACATTACAGGTCACGTAATCTTCTATCTGATGACTATCTACATAATTGAGCCGATTACTTAAAGACTCAAGTTCATTCAATTCCTTTTGAGTCATTGTTAAACTAACGACTTTTTCTTTAAGTCTTTCATTTTCACTGGTGAGTTCTTCGTTAAGTGATTTGTAATTGAGTACATTAACAATAGGTTCTATCCTATCATTTAAAAAATTACCAAATCCAGACAAAGCCCTTTGTACTGGCGCAATAACATCACCCAGTTTACTTTCAACCCAAGTAATTCTATCACGACCACCAAAAGAAATTGCCATAAGAATAATGAGAAAAACGCCAACGACGACAACAATAACTTTTTTATATCCTTCATTCATTTAATCACCAACTAAAATGTTTTAGAAGTTATAAAGACATCTTTCAACTGATCCAAATTTTCAACCGCTTTACTTGTACCAATTGCAACACAGTCTAGTGGATCTTCTGCAATACGTACAGGCATGCCTGTTTCACTTTTTAATAACTTATCAAGATCCGCCAATAGTGCCCCGCCTCCTGCGAGTACAATACCCGATTGGTAAATATCACTTGCAAGTTCAGGTGGTGTTTTTTCCAGTGTGAATTTAACACCCTCAACGATTGATAAAATAGGTTCTTTAATAGCTTCATAGATTTCACTTGAATGGAGTAAAAGCGTGTTTGGCAAACCTGTTACGAGGTTTCTGCCTGTTACTTCATACGTTTTTTCCGTAGTGGGTGGTACTGCACATGCAATACTCATTTTAATATTTTCAGCTGTTCTTTCACCAATCATTAAACTGTACTTTTTACGCACATAATTGATAATTGAATCATCCAATTCATCTCCTGCAATACGAATAGAACGGCTGGTTACAATACCGCCTAATGAAATAACGGCAATTTCAGTTGTACCACCTCCGATATCAACAATCATGCTACCGGTTGGTTCAGTAATTGGTAAGTCAGCACCAATTGCAGCTGCCATAGGTTCTTCTATCAAATAAGCATCTTTTGCGCCTGCTGATATAGCGGCATCGTAAACTGCTCTTTTTTCAACTTCAGTGACTTGAGATGGAATACCAACAACCACTTTGGCACCTGTCATAAAATTCATATTGGGAACAGCTTTTGCCATAAAATATTTAATCATTTTTTGAGTGATATCAAAATCTGCAATAACACCATCTCTTAGTGGTCTAATCGCTCTTATTTGTCCTGGTGTTTTACCAATCATTTCTTTGGCATCTTTTCCAACTGCCAATACTTGTCCCTTGTCATTGATGGCTACAACCGATGACTCTCTTACAACAATGCCTTTGCCTTTCACACATACCAGTGTGTTAGCTGTTCCTAAATCGATCCCTAAATGTTTATAAAATAATCCAAATCTCATTTGTCTTTCCTTCTTTCATCTTAAAATAAATCGGAGGACTCCTTGAAGCTATAATAAGCATCATGCCCTATAACAATATGATCCAATACGGTAATTCCAATAATCTTACCTGCTTCTATCAATCTCTCTGTCACTAAAAAATCCTCACGACTTGGTGACGGATTCCCAGACGGGTGATTGTGAACTACAATCAGTGAAGCGGCGTTATGACTAATCGCCTTACTAAAAACTTCTCTTGGGTGAACAATTGAAGCGTTCAACGTCCCAACTGAAATAACATCCCATTTGATAACTGTATTTTTTGTGTTTAAAAAAACAGCAATAAACTTTTCGACTTTCTCATGTCTCAATTTCAATTTAAAAAAATCAAATATTATTTCAGGAGAAGTTACTTTCAACATCATTCTTTTTTCAGGTAGCATGGCGCGCTTAGATAATTCTAAAGCTGCCATAAGTTGACACGCTTTACTGGGTCCAACGCCATCAATTTCACAAAACTCATTAATCGTCTTGCTAAACAAATCAGAAACGCCATCACTACACTGACTTATAATTTCATTTGCAATGGTAATCGCTGATTTCTTATTGGTTCCCGTTCTTATGATAATAGCTATTAGCTCTGCATTTGATAGATATTCAGGGCCTTTTGCTAACATTTTTTCTCTAGGTCTTTCTGCAACGGGTAATTCTTTAATCATTTTACTCACCTCTTCTAGAATTTTAAATTCATATCAAAGTGTTCCTTCAATAATAAATTTAATCTAGAGAGCGGCATTCCCATAACACTATAATAATCACCACGAATTTCTTTAACTAATAATGATCCAACACCTTGTATCCCATAACTACCTGCTTTATCTAAAGGGTCATTCGTCTTAACGTATTCAAGCAAGGCTTCATCGGATAATTGATGAAATACGACAGATGTTTCAGTATAATCAATTACCTTTTTTTGATTCGGCAAATACACAAGTGCCAATCCTGTATAAACTTTATGTGTCTTACCATTAAGGTCCTTTAACACTTTAAAAGCTTCTTCTTGGTCTCTCGGTTTACCTAAAACAGCTCCATTGTAGACGATTGTATCGCTGGCAATAATCAATGCCTCCGGATTCTTATGAGCGACATCAAGCGCTTTCTCCAGAGCAAGCCCCATCACAATGGACTCCGGTGATTCATTTTCAGAAATCGTTTCAACAATTGTACTAGGAATGGCTTCAAATGGTAGATCAAATTGTGCTAATAAAGCTTGGCGTCTAGGTGATTGAGATGCAAGTATTATTTTCATTACAACCTCCTATATAGGAAAAATGCTAATATCATTCCTATAATTCCTGCAAAATTAAGGCTCAGTTTGAGTCCGAAGGTTAATTTTATAATATCGAGATCAATTGTAAATGGATCAACACCTATTGATTTTCCATAGTTAAGAATTGGAAAAACATTGCTGAACCAATCACCAATCAAACTGCCAAATATAGCACCGACTAAAATCAGCACCAGTAAGACTAAACCATTATTCTTCTTCACTCTCCACTCCTTATTTTACCATTATTTTACATTTCGTGCTACTCATTTACCTAAATTCTAGTTTAGCATTATAAGTCATGAATTACAAGATACCAAAGCGTTAATCTATTCAAAAAAATCTTAATATTTTTAGGTTTCAAGTCAATTTTAGTTAACCCTTAAAAGTAAAAAAAGTCCTATCATATTTCAGATAGGACTTTCGTCTTAAATGGTTAATTAACCTTTGTGTAAAAACTGATTATTATCTCATAACAATTGCATCTTTTGGACATTTTTGTTCACATACGCCACAACCGATACACTTATCTGCGTCTACATGATGAACAGATTTAAGTTCACCTGTTATCGCTTCTACTGGACAATTTTTAGCACAGATGGTACAACCAATACACTTATCATCAATTACTTCCGCTTTTTTTCTAAGCAATAAGTTAGCTTCAATGGCATGTGTTGGACATTTTTCAGCACAAACCATACAATTTGTACATTTATCATAATCAATAACAGCTAAATTATTTTCCACATGGATTGCATCAAAAGGACAATTTCTTTCACAAATACCACACGCGATACAAGCGACAGAACAGTTCTTTTTAACATGTCCACCTTTTTCTTTATTGTTACAATCAACAACTGTTAACTGATCATAAGGCACAAGTTCAATAACATTTTTAGGACAAATATCAATACACTTGTTACAAGCAGTACATTTTTCTTTGTCTACTTCTGCTATGCCTTTGTCATTAATATGAATCGCATCAAATGGACAAACTTCTACGCACTCACCAAGTCCCATACAACCAAATTGACAATCTTTTGGACCGCCACTAACAAGATTAGCTGCAAGGCAACTTTCAACGCCATCATAATCAAAACGATTCCCACAATTTTCGGATGAACCATTACATTTAACTTTTGCGACCATTTTAACACTGTCACCTGCGTCAAGGCCCATGATTTGTGCTACTTTTTCTGCAACAGCTGCGCCACCAACTGGACAACCATTAACAGGTGCATCACCTCTTACAACTGCGGCTGAATATCCATCACAACCTGGAAATCCACAAGCCCCACAGTTAGCACCCGGTACGGCTTCTCTAACCGCTGTTACTCTTGGATCAATTTCTACAGCAAATTTGATTGAGGCTACTTTAAGGATAATACCGAAGATCAATCCCATGATACCTAATACCAATGCTGGTAAAATAATATGACTCATGATTTCTCCCCCCTATACTAATCCTGTAAATCCTAAAAAGGCAATTGACATTAAACCAGCAGCAATAAGTGCAACTGGAAAGCCTTTAAAAGGCAATGGGACATCAGATGTCTCAAGTTTTTCTCTAATCCCTGCAAATAAAACAATGGCAAGTGAGAAGCCGACAGCAGCACTAAATGAATGAACAACCGTTTGAAGTAATCCAAATTTATATTGAATATTGAGTAGTGCCAAACCAAGTACTGCACAGTTAGTTGTAATCAATGGCAAAAACACGCCTAATGCTTGATAAAGCGTCGGACTCATTTTTTGAAGTACAATTTCTACAAATTGTACAAGAGAGGCAATAACAAGAATAAATGCTGCCGTTTGCATAAATTCCCAACCCCTTGGTTGTAAAATATAATACTGTACGAAATATGTTAAAATACCCGCAACAGTCATAACAAAGGTTACAGCCATTCCCATACCGAAAGCTGTCTCCACTTGTTTTGATACGCCTAAGAAAGGACAAATCCCTAAAAACCTTGAAAGAACAAAGTTATTCACGAGAATTGCGCTTACCATTATAACTAAAAGACTCGCATGTTCCATGATAACCCTCCTTCTATGCTTTCTTCGCTTTTACTTTATTATAAATTGCCAACAATAAACCAAGTGCTAAGAAGGCACCCGGAGGAAGAATCATGATGATAGCGGGTTGGTAAGAAGCAGGTAATAATGAAAATCCTAAGATTGAACCATTACCGAAAAACTCTCTTACTGAACCTAAAATGAAAAGTGACATGGTAAAACCAAGTCCCATTCCAAGACCATCTAATAATGAATCTCCAACACCATTTTTAGAAGCAAATGATTCCGCTCTACCTAAAATAATACAGTTTACAACAATAAGCGGAATAAATAAACCTAAAGATTCATAAAGTGCTGGAAGATAACCTTCCATTACCATTCCAACGATTGTCACAAAACTGGCGATAATAACAATAAATGCTGGAATTCTGACTTTAGATGGAATCGCTTTTCTTAAAAGTGAAATCGCAACATTGGATAAAGCAAGTACTGCTGTTGTTGCAAGACCCATCCCAATACCATTAACAGCTGATGTTGTAACCGCAAGTGTTGGACACATCCCTAATAATTGAACAAAGGTAGGGTTATCTTTAAAAAAGCCGTTAGTAAAATTCTTAATATTCATACTGATTTCCCTCCCCTATTTGCTCACTATTGAATGGTAAGCATCAATTGATGCGTTAACACCTTTGGTAATCGCTTTAGACGAAATAGTTGCACCAGTGATAGCTTGAATATCTGTATCTGAAGGTGCTGTTTTAGAAACACCAATCATTTGAGCAGCTGACATACCACTGTATTGTTCATAAAATTCTGGTTCTACTGCTTTTGCACCAAGCCCTGGTGTTTCAGCATGTGAACCGATTCTAACGCCAGTTACAGTATCATTTAAATCAAGTCCTGTAATGACTTCAACATCACCACCGAACCCACTTGGTGTTGATTTAAAAACATAACCAACCACTTGACCTTCAGCATCAAGTCCTTTAAAACCTTCTTTTACAGGAGCAAAATTCGCAGTTATATCCGAAAGTGTTGCATCGTCTAATGCTTCAAATGAAATTGCCGTTGGTAAAACTGCTTTTTTAGCTTTTTCACTTGCAATCGCTTTTTGTTCATCAATTTTATCTTTTGTCAATTCATTAGTCATCGCTAGACAAAAGGCTGCAATTGCACAAATAAGGAAAAGTATAAAACCTGTTTTTAATACATCTTTCATTATTTTGCACCTCCAAACACTTTTGGCTTGGTGAATTTGTCAATAAGTGGTGCTGCCACATTCATCAGAAGAATTGAATAAGAAACACCCTCTGGATAACCACCATAAAGTCTAATAACAGTTGTTAAAATCCCCATGCCAACAGCATAGATAATTTGACCTTTAGCTGTCATTGGAGATGAAGCATAATCAGTTGCCATAAAGAAGGCTCCTAAGATTAACCCCCCTGCAAAAATACTGAAAATAGTATATTGAATGTCGAATCCACCTAACAAGAAAGTTAAAACTGCTACCGTTCCAATATAAATGCATGGAATACGGAAGGAAATAACTCTTCTATAAAGGAGATAAGCTGCTCCAATTAGCAATAATAAAGCCGATGTTTCACCGATACAACCACCAACATTACCTACAAAAGCATCCAAAAAAGATGGCATTTGAACATCTAAACCTTCTTTAATGATACCAAGTGGCGTTGCGGTAGAAACCGCATCAGGTGTAACAGCAGTCCAAGTTGTCATTTGTACTGGCCAAGAAGCTACCAGCATCGCTCTCGCTGCAAGCGCTGGGTTCATAAAATTATGACCAAGACCACCAAAAGCCTGTTTAACAATTAATACAGCAAAAGCACTACCTATTACCGGTATCCACCAAGATACTGACACAGGCAAATTCATTCCTAATAATAAGCCAGTCACTGCTGCACTAAAGTCAGTGACAGTAATGGGTTTTTTTCTAATATATTGAGCGAATGCTTCACAAGCCACAGCACTCAATATAGATAGAATGAGAACCATCGCTGCACGTGCGCCAAATTTGTAGACGCCATAAATTGCAGCGGGTAATAATGCAATAAATACATCCCTCATAATCTTTTGTGTTGTTTCATTAGAACGTATATGAGGAGATGAAGAAACTCTTAACTTTGCTTCCATGATAACTAACCTCCTTATTTACGTCTTTTAGCAATGATTTCACGTTTAGCAACACGAATAGAATGAAGTAACGGTCTTTTTGCAGGACAAATAAACGAACATGACCCACATTCAATACAATCAAGCGCACCAAATTCTGCTGATTTATCGTACTCATGCATTAATGAAAAGGCACTGATTTGTATTGGTTGTAAAAATGCGGGACAAACCGACACACATTTTCCACATTTAATACAAGCTGACGGTTCTGGCAATTTAGCTTGCTCTGGCGTAAAGACCAATACACCCGATGTGTTTTTCATCGCTGGTAATTGATCTGATGCTTGAGCAACACCCATCATTGGTCCACCAAGAATAAGTTTACCAGGTGCACCTTTATAACCATCACAAAAATCAATTAATTCCTTGAGTGGTGTTCCTACTCTAAAGCGAATATTTTTTGGTGATGTAATCGCTTTTCCAGTTACTGTACAGATACGTTCAACGAGTGGCATACCTGTTTCAAATAATGTTGCAATCGTTGCCGAAGTCGCTACATTATTAACAACGACACCCGCGTCCATAGGAAGTCCACCAGATGGCACTTCTTTACCAGTACAAGCGTATATCAATTGTTTTTCTGCACCTTGAGGATATTTAGTTCTGAGTTCAACAACTTTAACAGATGTCCCTTTAGCCGCTTCTTTCATCGTTCTAATAGCATCTGGTTTGTTGTTTTCAATTCCTATAAATCCCTCAGTAACGTTAAGTGCCTTCATTAAAATGAGAAGCCCCTTAACAACTAATTCTGGTGTTTCCAGCATCAATCGATGGTCACAAGTTAAATAAGGTTCACATTCTGCCCCATTTAATATAACGGTATCAATTGTTTTCTCTGGTGGTGGTGACAGTTTTACATGTGTTGGAAAACCTGCTCCACCCATTCCGACTAAACCTGCTTCTTGAATGATAGAAACAATTTCTTTAGGAGACATTGTTTCATAATCACCTTTTGGTTTTACTGACTCATGTTTTTCATCTTTGAAATCATTTTCAATAATGACACATTCATCAAAACCGTACGCAGTATTTTGTCTTTTCACATCTAGTACTGTTCCTGAAACAGAACTATGAATGTTTGCTGAGACAAAGCCACCAGCTTTTCCTATTAACTGGCCCATCTTCACTGAATCACCTTTTTTTACAACTGCTTCGCAAGGTGCTCCAATGTGTTGTCTCAATGGAATTTCAACTATCTTGACATCTAAATAATCAACTATAGCTAGATTTTCAGTTGATTTTTTAGAATGAGGTGGGTGAATACCACCTTTGAAGGATAGAAGACCCATATTCTCACCCCTTAACAAAATTAAAGTAAACTTTAAATATTTTTTGGAATTATACTGTATACAATTCCCGACTACCATCATCAATTCTACTACAACATGGATATTCGGTCAATGCGAATCAAGAAAAGGATTGACAAAATAAGATTGTTAAAAACATATCAAATCCAAGCACAAAAAAGAGGCTAAAAGGTATTATCAATTAGCCATTTTAAGAGACTACTGTTATATTCCACAGCAGATGCCTTTCGGTCCATTAAGTTTTTAACTTGCTCATCAAGTGAATGCCAACTTTGAGTAAAGTCTAACGCTTCATTATCGCTTGACTGATATAATAAATCATTGAGTGAATGAATTTGGTCATAAATAGATTGCATCACCTTGGTATTAATAACACCTGTTGATTGCCCTTCAAGTACCGCATCTACTAATTGATTAATTGTCTTATTGACAAAAGCAGCGTTAACATCCGTATCCGCTGGTAACTTAAGCGTTACACTATCCCACTTATAATCATGAGAAACGATAAATGAATCTGAATACTTAGGATATTGAAACACAAAATTCTCTCTAAACTGTTTCAATTCCTCCTTGTCACTTGAAGCAAAGGCAAATACTTTATAATTACTATTGGAAGATTGATAAGCTGTTGCAATACCTTCGTTTTTAAAAACATTAACTGCATTTTTAGCTGCTTCTTCACTTGTAACACTGCTCACTTGAAGAAAATTAACTGTATTTGATTCAAAGGAGAATGTTTGATTACTTAACGTTACTTCCGATTCATTAGAATCAGCTAAAGCATCATCATTTGGATCCATGTTCTCTTCTTGCTCGCCTGCGCTGTCATCTCTCATGTCCCAAATAGCACTTTCTTTATAGTGACCTGTTGCCTTTAGTACAACGGACGTTATAAAATAACTTAATCCGCCACCGAGTAAAATGATAATGAGAATTCCTAAAATAAATTGAAGTAATTTATTTTTAAGCACTGAATGCTTTGTATTTTTACGTTTTTTTTGATTCATTAATATGATGTCCTCCGTCTTTATTGTCTAACCCATTATATCAAAAAAGCATAAAAAAGACTCACAAATCATTAAATTAATATGATTTGGAGTCAAAATATCTTGAAAATAATAATATGTTATTCGTAAACTGATTATTCAATCAATTTTTGGACTTCTGCGATGACTTTGTCACCTACAAATGGCTTAACAATAAACCCTTTCGCCCCTGCTTTAACTGAATCAATAACCATTCCTTCTTGTCCCATCGCACTACACATAAGCACTTTAGCATCAGGATAATCTGCAATAATCATTTTCACACCTTCAATCCCATTGACATCAGGCATTGTAATATCCATCGTTACCAAATCAGGTTGGTGTTCCTTATACTTATTATAGGCTTCTTGTCCATTACTTGCTTCAGCTACAACTTCATATCCTGCTTTCTGAAATATATCACATAATAATTTTCTCATAAACATCGCATCGTCAACAACCATTACTCTTTTTCCCATTAGGAAATCCCCCTTATCCATAAGACTCACTATTTTAAATTTTAAATCGACTAAAATTCTTATGTATTGCTAGAAATTATATATCATATATTCCCCATTTCATTACAATTAAACGATACATTTGGTATTTAAACTCTATGAGGATTAAGAAAAACAAAAGTAAACACAGTTTAATATTATATCACAAATATTATTTAATAAAAGATATTTTGTCAATACAAAAGTTGTTATATTCTGACTACTTTTGAAGCCCTTGAAATATAAAGCACTCACTCTCACTCACTGTTTACATGATAGACCCTCTTCAAAAAAATCATTTTTTTCCTTGACTTTTAGTCACTTTCTATCTATAATAAAAAAGTCGCTACAAGCTGTAGGACAAAACACAAGTTAATATGCGGATGTGGTGGAACGGCAGACACGCTATCTTGAGGGGGTAGTGAGCAACGCTCGTGCGGGTTCAAATCCCGCCATCCGCACCATTAATAAAAAAACCTATTCAAAGAATAGGTTTTTTTATTGTTCAAAATGCTTTTATTGTAATAAGTCTTTTATAAGATTTCTCTTCTTAAAGATTACTCTCGAGTTTACTTAATACGCCAGGCTCACTAATGGCTCTTTCTATAATACAGCCCAAAAGAATAGATCATCGGACACAAGATTGCAACTATAATAAAAACAACTATCAATAACATTTTTACAGAGACTGTTAGATTTATAAATGTCGTAAGCAACATTAATGCACCTGCAATTACCCATACATAACTGGCTAATCTATGAGTTTTGTACCAATTCTCAGAATCATCAAGCGTCCAAGGCAAACGAAAACCCATCGTATAATTTTGTCTATTTTTAGGCATATTATTTCCAATTATTATAAATACTATGCTTACAATGACCATTATGACACGTTCCATTTCTATTGCTTTTCCCATTGCAATGAGATAACTTATCGGCACGATAATCAAAGAAATCATCGGTACAATAAGATGAGCAATACGCTTCATTTGTTTGGACTGACCTGATCTTTTAGGGTCAAAATTTATACCAATAATGACGATTAAATCTATAAAAAATAAAAAGAGAGGTAGCCCAAAAACAGCTATACTTTTACTTGCATAATCATCTATTTGTCCAACTGCATTCCAGTGAATGGGTACAGTATCAGGCAAATCATTGTAAATAATTATCCCTATTATCATAGGAATAAAACACAATAATGATGTTAATAGTTCCTGTAAACTTATTTTTGATTTCATTTTTTTTCCTCCTTTATGTCTGTAAACTGAGAAATCCAAAGCGCCATATCTTCAAAAACAGATGTATTAAGTTCGTAGTAAATATAATTTTTGTATTTGGATTCAAAAATTAATTCTGATTTTTTAAGTTGGGACAAGTGATAAGAAACTGAAGGACCACTTATCTCAAAATGATCAGCTATCTCACCTGCTGTCATTTTGCCTTTTTTTAGCATCATCAGTATTTCCCTTCTTATAGGATCAGAAAGTGCTTTAAAGGTATCTGGAAAACTCATAATCATTACCTCTTTCTATTTAGAAATATTTCTAAATAGATTATACCACACTTATTATCTCTATTCAATTCTATTTAAAATTTTATCTAAATAGATAACTTTCTTCATTAAAAAAGATGCTCCTTATTTTAGGAGCATCTTTATAACTTTCAATACCAATGTAATTATAAATTCACTTTTTTAAGTTTTGGATTATCAACCAATCCTGGTATACGACCTCGCTTAGCGACTGCCTTCCCATTAACCATTTTCACATCCATCGTCATATCAATTGGAGAGGCTGCTGAAATATAAGATCCTACACCAAATGAATCTGCACCCGCTTCAGAAAGAAGGCTAATACGTTCAGGTGTTAAACCACCTGAAACAAAGATTTTAACATGACCAAAACCCGCTTGGTCAAGTTTAGCTCTCATTTCTTTAATGAGACCAACTGTCACGCCACCTCTCTCACTAGGTGTATCTAATCTTATACCAAAAAGCTTATCGCCTAATGCATTTGCAACTCTTAAAGCTTCTTCAACTTCATCTTTAAACGTATCTATCAATACAATCCGTTTGTGATCATCATCTGCAATACGATCATATACTTCTGAAACTTTAAGTGTATCTCCTGCAATAAGCATGGCACTATGAGGTACTGTTCCAGAAGGTTCAATTCCGCTCAATTTAGCCGCTAAAATACAGCTTGCACCACCAGCTCCCCCTATAACAGCCGCTCTTTCCATTACAGGCGCAACTGCAGGATGAACATGACGTGCACCGAAACATAAGAACGATTTGTCGCCACATGCTTCTTTGACTTTACTTGAAGCAGTTGCCCAACCAGAAGCACTTGCAAGCATTCCCAGCATCGTTGTTTCAAAAATACCAAAATCTTTATACTTACCTTTTATTCTTACCACTGTATCTTTAATATCAAAAGTATCGCCTTCATCAACTGCCCATACTTCTAAGTTTTTACCCTTCAATAGTTCAAGAACTTCTTTGATTCCCGCAAATACCCCTACTTTTCGAGGAAATATTTCCGCAACAACTTCTGCATCATCAAGATTAAGTTCTTTTAAGATATCCAACGTTCTTAAAAAATACACATCAGTTGTTAAACCATTAACAATCTCTTCATGTGTGGCTGAATGCATCTTTCTACTCGGTTCAATGCTAATATTTTCAATATCTTTTAGACATTCTAACTGTTTCATCACTCAATTCCCTTTCTTATAAAATTGTCATCATTATTATATGTTATTCCTTCTAAAATGGCAACTTTTGTTAAAATATTATCATTATCTCAGTTCTGATAAATTTAATTCTATTTGTTTGTAAAGAATTTCTTTAGAATATGAGTTATCTAGAACGCGATCTGCTCGGGTTCTTTTTTCTTCAAGAGACATTTGCGACCCGATTTTAACTTTAGCATAATCATCAGTGACATGATCTCGACTCACAATGCGTTTAACTCTCACCGCTTCATTGGTATAGACAACCCAGACTTCATCAAATTCATAAGGAATATCAGACTCATACAATAATGGAATATCCGCAAACACAAGTGATGCCTCTTCTAAATATTGGGCAACTCTTTTATTAATTTCTTGATGAATAACAGGATGCGTTATCTGATTTAAAAGTGCCCTTTTATCTTCATCATGAAAGATAATCTCACCTAATCGAGTCCTATCAATTGATTGATCTTCTTTTAAGATATCTTTGCCAAATGCTTCAACAATGGGTGCATAAGCTGGTCCATTAGGCTCTACCACTTCTCTTGCAATTAAATCAGCATCTACAATTTTATAGCCTAAATGTCTAAGATAATCACTCACAGTGCTTTTACCACTGCCAATGCCACCCGTTATTCCTATTGTCATCTTATTTTGATTTTGCATCCTACTTTGCATCATACCAACTATTCCCCATATTCATATCAATTTTAAGCGGCACAACCAATTCAAAAGCCTCTTCCATCGCTTCACTCAATAGTGCTTTGACTATATCAAGTTCATCATCATGAACATTAATAATCAGTTCATCATGAACCTGCAAAATAAGACGTGATTTCAAGTCTTTTTTCTCAAGTGCTCGGTAAATATTAATCATAGCAATCTTAATAATATCCGCAGCTGATCCTTGTATTGGTGTATTTCTAGCAATTCTCTCCGCGCCTGATCTCACCATAAAATTCGAATGTGTAATTTCAGGAATCTGTCTTTTTCGGCCTAAAATAGTGGTGACATAGCCTTTTTCTTTACATTCAGCAATAATGTCATCCATAAACGATTGAACCTTAGGATAGGTCTTAAAGTAACTTTCAATATAAGTTTTTGCCTCTTTTCTTGAAATCCCTAAACTTTCACCTAATCCAAAATCCCCCATACCATAAACAATTCCAAAGTTAACTTCCTTCGCACGACTCCTCTGAAGAGATGTAATTTGATCTTCAGGCACACCAAAAACTTGTGAAGCTGTAATACGGTGTATATCCAAATCATTTTTAAAGGCATTAATCAACGTTTCGTCACCACTTAAATGGGCTAAAACACGCAACTCAATTTGTGAATAATCGGCATCTAACAAGGTGCACCCTTCTTCTGCTATGAAAAATTGTCTTACTTTTCTCCCAAAAGGCAGACGAATGGGGATATTTTGAAGATTAGGCTCGGTTGAACTTAGTCGTCCTGTTACAGCAATGGTTTGATTAAGAGACGTATGCACTTTTTCATGCTGATCGTCAATTACGGCTCTCAAGCCATCAATATAAGTGGACTTTAACTTTGAATACATGCGATATTCAATAATATGATCAATAATCGGATGTTTATCTTTTACTTTCATCAGATTATCATGGCTAGTTGAATAACCTGTTTTTGTTTTTTTAACCGGTTTGAGGCCCAACTTCTCAAAAAGGATAATCCCCAGTTGTTTAGGAGAATTAATGTTAAAAGTCTCTTCAGCAAGTTCGTATATTGTCCCTTCAATCGTTTGAATTTGCTCTGTAATTAATGCATCCAGATGATCAATCGCTTTCAAATCTACTGTAAAACCTTCGAATTCAATAGACGCCAGTACTTCTATAAGTGGAATCTCCACGCTTTTATAGAGTTCTATCAAACCTTCTTTTGCCATTTTACTATCATGAAGGGGTTCTAAAAGATCAATCGCTTGTAATTGTGCCATCACATAATTTTGAAATACTTGTTTATCTATTTCCCCAAACGTCTTTTTCTTAGCACCTTTTCCCAAAAGTTCTTCTTCAGATTGTATTTTTAATGATGACATTTCAAAGCCCAATTCAGCGACATCATAGGACTTTCGTGAAGGCTCTAAAAGATAAGCACTGATATAGACATCTTTCAACTGACCTTTGAGTTTGACAGCCTTCGCCATGAAAAGCAACCATTCTGCTTTTAAATCAAATGTCACTTTTTCAATAGACTCATCCTCTAAAATGCCAGCCATTTCTTCCAGTTTATCTATATCCTCTATGAAATAAACGACATCTCCCGATTTCATTCCTAGCATGTATAAGGTCATATCATATGATAATGATTTATCATAAAAAGATTTAAAAACCAATCGTTTTTCTTGTTTTACAATCTCAATAAACGATTGTAAATCATCAGCGACTTGGCAAGACTCCATTTTAATGGGCTCTGACTCTTTTTTAAAGCGTGAAAGTAAACTTGTCAGCTCATATTTTTTCAGCACTTCAATAATTGAATCAATATCTGACATATCAACAAGATAATCTGATAAGTCAAATTCAATAGGAACATTGGTCATAATAGTAGCAAGTCTCTTACTTAATAAGGCTTGTTCACTATATTCCTCAACCAACCCGCGAATACGTTTATTACTTACCGCATCAACGTTCATAATGAGGTTTTCTACGGTGTCAAATTCTGCCAAAAGTTTAGAAGCTGTCTTTGGACCCACCCCCGGTATACCCGGTATATTATCAGAACTATCACCACTTAATCCTTTAAAATCAATCACCCTATCTGAATTTACGCCCCATTCTTCCATGATTTCTTCATCTCTGTATTCCTTTAAAGATGAAACACCTTTCTTCGTAATATGAACATGCGTCAACTCACTGCATAATTGCAGGGCATCTTTATCACCTGTTATAATATGAGCTTCTACCGATTGTGAATTAGCAAGTGTCGCAATAGTCCCAATGAGATCATCTGCCTCATATCCCTGTAATTCAATCATTTCAATATTCATAGCGGTCAAAAGTTCTTTAATAACTGGTAACTGCATTGCCAGCTCTTCTGGCATGCCTTTACGTGTTCCTTTATAGTTTTCATATGTTTTATGTCTAAAAGTAGGGCCTTTCATATCAAAAGCCACTGCAAAATATTTAGGTTCAAAAGAATCAATTAAATTGTAAATCATATTGGTGAGACCATATACACCACCTGTATAAAGCCCTTTTGAATTTCTAAGTTCGCGCATAGCAAAATATGCTCTATTTATCAAACTATTTCCATCAACGATGACTATTTTATCCATGTTTTCCTCCTCTGTAATCACCTTATTATATCATATACACTATTTCAAGTCTGTAGTCATAAAAAGTTCCTCACATAAAAAATGGATGCTTATTGGCATCCATTTTGATAATAAAAAAGCCAGCATATTTTTATGCTGGCCTTATCTTCAGTTAATATTATTATTAGTATTCGTAACTTACTGAAACAGAAGCTCTTACGGTAATGTCACCTGATTGTATTGGTGTTGAAGCGGCACTTGAATCCATCATTCTTGCTTCAAGATTCATATCAACATAATTGCCACCACCAGAACTAGATTCGTTAACAGCATAAGGGACACCTGCTGTTTTACCAAAAGTACCCATAATTGCATTGGCTTTTCCTTTAGCATTTGCCATTGCCAATTTCAAAGCTTCTTGGTAATATGAACTGTCATCTTTGACTGCAAAGCGTACATTATTAATTTTGTTTGCACCTGCATCGGAAGCAACGTCAATCATTTCACCCACTTTATCAATGTTAGAAACTTCTACCTCTAAAGTGTTTGATACCACATAATAGTAGTCTCTTTCTTCTTTAGAAGCATTTGAATTATAATCATAGGTTTGATAAAGATTATAGCCTGAAGTTGTTAAAGCTTTGTCAGTTAAACCTTTTGCTTTAAGTGCAGCAATAACTTTATCCATTTCTTTTGCATTATTTTGTTGAGCTACTTTAGCATCTGCATCTTTACTTTCTACCCCTACCGTAATATAAGCAACGTCTGGTGTCACTGTCATTTCACCTTCACCTGACACTGTAACAAGTTTGGCAGGTTGATCATTTGTATCTGCAACTGATACTCCTTGATTACCAACTACACCTGATACCGTAAGTACCAATGCTGCAATCATAAAAATACTGAGTATAGATAAAATTCTATTTTTCATGTCTTATTCCTCCTTCTTTAAATCGTTTTTTCTTGTCTTTTGATTTTTTTTATAAAAATGTCTTCCCAATAAGCCAATAATGACTAGGATGACAATTATTGGGCTATATGCAACAATCCATACTAAAAGATCAAGTACAAATTGAATCATATTATTAATTGTTTTGATAAATCCATTCTTAGCTTGCGTCATAACTGAATGATCAACTGGTTCAATTTGTGGTTGAAGACTTGCCACTTCATAAATGGTAACATCTATAGTTGAAAAATCAGCTAATGCTTCCCAAGACTTAATTTGCTTTGTATAAGCATTGATATTGCCTCTTACACGACTAAGTTCATTTTCGATATTCAAAATATCTTCAACATCAGTCGCTTCATTCAAAATTTCTCTTAAACGCTCTTCAGTTACTTTCAAATTTTCAATTTCATCAGCAAGGTCTCTATAGTTCTTAGTTACGTCTTGTGCATTAATATTATAGTAATTGAGATTACCAAAATTTTTAAGATAATCAAGAGTCACTTCGAAGTTTTCAACGGGCACTTTTATCGTATAATGCCCCTGTTTCAAATCTTTATTAAGCTTAGGGTTATCAAAAATATCAACTGATTCATTTGCCAAATAACCTTTTCTCTGCTCAATGAAAAACTTAAGGTCTTCTTCTACTTGATCAAAGTTTTCTACATCAATTCCCAAAGATGCCGTTTGAATAATGACACGACCCTTTTTATAGTCATCTTCTAAAGGCATCGCATTTGGATTATCTAGTGAATTATATCCATCTGATTCTACCGGTAAGTCTTCATCGACATTGTCTCTATCCCCTACATTTGAATTGGGACTTGAAAACATTTTCATTTCTAACCCGTTTGTATCAGTATTGACTGTTTCAGTATTGTCGCTAGCCCGAGTGCCAAACAGCTCTCCACTTGCAACACTAGCGTTAGTATCCACTGCCATATCATTCATCAGGGTTGGCATTTTTTTAACACCGATACCAATAACCAATAAAGCTGCAACCGCAACACTTCCCCATTTGGCAAATCTTTTGCCAGACCACTTTTTCATATTAATCAGTTTACTTTTTCTTGAACCAGATGCAGCTTCTCCTTTTTTGAAGTTCTCAGAATCTACTTCAAGTAATAATTTTTCGTGTAAATGCTTTTCAAAATCTTTTGGCAAAGGTTTCATCTGAGTCTCTCCCAAAATTTCCTTCATGTATTTAAGCTCTTCAAATTCAATAGTACAAGCCTCACAAGCCTCAAGATGTTCGTTGAGCTCAACTAATTCATCATCAGTTATATAATTATCAATATAAGCATTCATCAATGCCCTTGATTTATCACATTTCATTAAGCCCACTCCTTTCTAATAATCCGCCTTTAATAACAACTTTAAAGCTTGCCTGCTTCTACTGAGCCTAGATCTTATAGTGCCAATAGGTACATCCAAAATAGTACTCATTTCATCATATGAATACCCCATTAACTCTCTCAAAACAATAACAGATTTGTAGTCTTCAGAGAGTTGATCAATGGCTGATTGCACTCTTTCTTTCACCTCATTTTTTTCATATACAATTAACGGATCATCAACTTCTGATGCAACAATATTTTTAACACCATCTTCATCATCAAGTGATAATACTTTTTCTTTTCTCTTGCGCAATTCATCTTTACATGTATTAATGACAATCCTATACAGCCAAGTTGAAAAATTCGCATCTTCTCTAAACGTATCTATTTTGCGATAAGCTTTGATCAATGACTCTTGTGCCATGTCTTCAGCATCTTGTTGATTTCCCATCATACGATAAGCGATATTGTACACATACCGATTATACTCAGAGACACGTTTCTCAAATTGGTCTATATCTCCATTTATGCTCTTTTTCGTAAGCATAATGTCCTCCTTTCATGAAAGGTATACTAATATGACGTACTCTTGTTTCAAAAAGTTCCGATTCTTGATATCAATTTATAAAAAAAGCAAGGTATGCTCCTTGCTTTTCTTTAATCACTTATGCCAATCACTTGTAAACACTATAATAATTGATTCGTTCAGATTCTATTTATAAAGTTTGAAGATTTTTAGGATAAGCATTGAGCACTTCACAGCCATCCTCAGTCACAAGGACCAAATCTTCAATTCTCACACCAAACTTATTAGGTAAATAAATTCCTGGTTCTATTGAAAAAATCATTCCAGGTTCACACAGCATATCATTTGCAGAAGAGACATCTGGAAATTCATGAACAGTTATACCACAGCCATGACCTGTTCGATGTGTAAAGTAGTCACCATAACCTGCTTCAGCGATAACATTTCTAGCTGCTGCATCAACATCAGACATTTTCACACCTGGTTTTACTTTTGAAATAGCAGCCAAATTCGCTTTTAAAACAGTATTATAGACTTTAATATATTCTTCTGATGGTGTCCCATAATAGAAGCTACGCGTCATATCTGAACAATAACCATTCTTTCTACCCCCAATATCTACAATTATGGCATCTCCCATCTTGAGGAGTGTTCCATCACTATCGTGGTGAGGTTCTGCACAATTTTCACCAAAGCATACTAAAGGATCAAAAGAAAGCTCATGAACACCTAAATTTGAATTTTTTTCATCTACCCATTCACAAACTTGTGCTTCCGTTACATTAAGATCATACTTCATGGCATTATAAATTTCACTAATAACTTGATCGTTAATTACAGATGCTTCTTTCATTTTTACAATTTCAGAGGCATCTTTGATTAAACGTACTTGGTCAACACATTGCGAACCATTTTTAAATTTTAAATCCAAACGTTTTTCCATCAATGCTATTAAAAAGCGACTTGGCCAGTCCTTATCCACACCTACCACATGTGACTCAGGGATGAAGCTTTGAAGAAAATCAATACTATCGTCACTGTCTTTATAAGATGCGATTTTCAAACTCTCATCTGTTAAGGGAAAAAGTTCATTAAGGACCAATGTCATACTATCTTCCGATATAACAAGCGCCATCAAACGTTCTCCTGGATGTATTTCATGACCTGTCAAATAGTAGATAGCATCTGTAGATGTCAGTAAAAGTGTCTGATATCCTGCTTGCAACATTTGTGTTTTAATTTTATTTATTCTTTCTAAATTCATGGTACTTTCCTTTCTGCGATAATCTAAGTAAGATAACACTCATAATAACTTCTATTATAATTCAAATTAAAGTATTCATCAATCCAATTCATTTTTTAGCTTAATCAGATGATTGACTTATTTTTGATAAAAAATGCTTGCCTCATTAGACTTTTTATGTTAATATATAAAAGTTCCTTGCCGAAGTGGTGGAATTGGCAGACGCGCCGGACTCAAAATCCGGAGAGGTAACACTCGTGCGGGTTCGACCCCCGCCTTCGGCACCATTCAAGTCGCAACTACTGAATTATCAGTGGTTGCGACTTTTGTTTTATATTTTATTATGACTATTATACAATTACCCTTATTATTCACTTCTAATCATTAGCCACTATGATGCTATTAAAGGAGTCTAACATGGATATTATAATTTCACCCGCTAAAAAAATGAATCTTAATACGGATGCCTTTTCTTATGATTCTTTACCCCCTTTTATGGATAAAACAGCCCAATTACATTCCTATCTTAAAAATCGTTCCTTCAATCAGCTCAAGACAATATGGAAGTGCAGTGACAAACTAGCTACCTTCAATTTTCAGCGTCTTCATCAACTCAATATAATAGAGAATCTAACCCCTGCCCTTTTTGCTTACGAAGGCATTCAATATCAATATATGGCACCTGATATTTTTACGGACAAAGCACTTGATTATGTGAAAAATCATCTCTACATCTTATCAGGGTTTTATGGAATTCTTTCAGCTTTTGATGGGATTATTCCCTATCGTCTTGAAATGCAAGCTAAACTTATTGATTTTGAACCCAATTCGCTCTATTCTTTTTGGTCTCATGACCTTGCAAACTATATAGAAGAGAAACAAACTCAAGAGGCCACAGGTAATATCTTGATTAACTTAGCTTCTGACGAATATAGTAAAGCGGTCATAAAACATTTATCTTCAAAAACTCAAGTCATTCACTTTAAATTTGGTCAAGTCATCGACGGTAAAATCAAAGAAAAGGGAACCTTGGTCAAAATGGCAAGGGGAGAAATGGTAAGGTATCTAGCAGAGAATCAAGTTCATTCACTCAATGAAATTAAAAATTTTAGGGCACTCGGCTTTGAATATAATCCTCACTTCTCTTCAGCTAATTTATTGGTTTTTACACTAAACGAATCATCTTGATATCTATTTTTCACACAATAAAAAAATCCTTCCTAACAGGTGTTAGGAAGGATTTTCATCTATATAATATTCTTACTTTTGATTAATGCTAAGTTCAAACCTCATTATTTAAAATCTTATTGATTAATCGTTTGAGCCTTTGCTTCATTTTTATCACCTAAAGTCACATTAATCGTTAATTTAGTTGAGCCATCTCGAATCACTTTTAAGGTCACTTTATCACCTGGATTTTTTTCTCCAATATAGTTAACCAATTCTGACATGGTTTTAATTTGAGTTTCATCAATACCGATAATTACATCGCCTTCTTTAAGGCCTGCTTTCTGTGCAGGTGTATTATCATAAACCGTTTGAACATAGACACCGATAGGTAACTCATAAAGATTAGATTGAGCTTGATCAACATTAATACCACCAATACCAATATAAGGTTTAGAAATATAACCATTTTCAATCAATTCTGATACAAGCGGCATGAATGTATCTGTCGGAATAGCAAATCCCATTCCTTCAACATCTGTTTCAGAAATTTTAGCGGTATTAATACCAATTAATTCACCTTTTTCATTAACAAGTGCACCACCTGAATTACCAGGATTAATAGCAGCATCTGTTTGAATATAAGTGTTACTATTGCCTTTTTCATTCTTAACAGATCGATCAACAGCACTTATGAAGCCAGCAGTTAATGTTTTATTGTATCCAAGTGGATTACCAATGGCAATTGCTCTTTCACCAACAGTTACATCTTTTGAAGAACCTACTTCTATCGGTTTAAGATCCTTTAAAATATCGTTAGGAACATCTGATTTTTTAATCGCTACTACTGCAATATCTGCATCTTCATCATAGCCTACAAGTTGTGAATCAATCATTTGATCATTCGCTACTTCAACGAGTACTTCTTGTGCACCGTCAACCACATGATAATTGGTCACAATATAAAACTTATCTGGGGTTTCTTTTAATATAACGCCTGAACCTGCACCTTCTGCTTCAGTTGCATTATTAAACCAATCATAATAAGTCAATTTGCTTGTAATGCTCACAACTGAATTGCTAACATTTTCATAAATTTGTGCAATACTTGTATCTAAGTTTGTTGATGTATTTCCATTTTCATCCATATAAGAAATTACAGACTTATAAATTTTCGAATCTAATCCTTTATTAAGTGAATCTTGAACTAGTGTATCTATTTTAGGACCATTTAAAGCGATTTGTCCATGATAGTAGCCAATGGTATAAGTACTCGCACTTGCCATCGCGACAATCAAGAGCATAACCAGCACAGTTGGCCAAACACGCTTTTTACGTTTTTTAGGTCTATTAGAATCTTTTGGTTTTTCACCTACAACTCTTGGAATACCATTATTGGGAGGAATATTTCCACTCGGTTGGCTATTCATCTGAGCGTTCGGCTGAATATTGGGTTGATCAGTTGAATTAACCCTTTGCGGTTGATTCAAGTCATTGCTCATTGACACCATATCACTTTGACTCAAATTAGAACCTTCTGGATCATCAATAGACTGATTTACCCGATTACCCGTTGCACCCATTGTGCCCGTTGTACCTGTTGATAAATTTTCATTTCCACTAACTCCACCAACGGGCGAAGGATTGTCAACTTGATTATCAATTTGACTTGAATCAGATGTCATTGAAGATTGATTTGTTACCTTATTAGTTTCAACATACTCATTTGATTTTTCACTGGTTTCTTTTACGTTTGAGTCTTCTGGATTCATTATTTTGTTTTCATCGTTCATAAAATCACCTCATCATTAGAATATGGACGCTCCATTTTTGGGGAGCTCAATGGTTAGAATGCCGTTTTTAAGTGTTGCCGTAATATGCTCTTTGTCAACATTCTCTACTAAGAAATTACGTCTAAAAATACCGAATCTTCTTTCACGGCGAATAAAATCGTATGCTTCCTGATCATGGAAGGTTTGCTTTTCAGCAATAATACTCAAGTAATTGTCTTCGTAAATAATAGTGATGTTTTCAATACTGAACCCCGGTAACTCAGCATCTATGATAAAACGTTGTCTATTCTCTCTTACGTCTACATCAAATGTATTGATAACATTCTCACCTTTTTTAACAACACAGCTTACTTTTTCTTCCATGATGTCATAAAAGAGTTGATCCAATGCTTCTCTATGTTTTGAATTGTTTCTTTCTGGACTTATCTTCAACAATTTTATGCACCTCCTATATATAAGATAGATGATTACTTTGAATAATTTATGAATAAATATAAAATCTTATTTAAAAATTTGGGTAGATACCGTGAAAATAAATGCCACACCGACATCTTCATTGCTATATACATCGATTTTTTCATTATGTGCTTTGATAATTTCTTTTACAATATTAAGACCTAAACCAGAAGAATTTTTTTCTAGCCCTCTTGATTTATCTAGTTTTCTAAAGCGATCCCAAATAACAGATAACTCATCTTGTGAAAGCACTTTACCTGTATTGCTTATTCCCACATAGTATTTATCAAGTTTAAGTTCGGTTCGAATAGAAATTGAACCTCCTTCATCAACAAATTTAGTGGCATTGTCCATTAAATTATAAATCACTCTTTGAATAGATGCTAAGTCTCCATGCGCTAGAATTTTATCCTGAGCCAAATCAATAGTCAATTTAATATCTTTGCTGATTATTTTTTGCTCAAACGAGTCTAAAACATTGACAATAATTTCATTTAAATCAAAGTCTGTCTTGTTAAGTACTAAAGCACCGCTTTCCATTTTAGACAAATCTAAAAGGTCATTAATCATTTTAATCAATCGATCGCTCTCATTTTTAACGATGGTTAGATACCGTTCCTGCTTATCACCTTCAATTGTGCCATCAAGAATTCCCATAGTGTAACCCTTAATAGTAGTTAAAGGCGTTCTCAAATCATGCGATAGACTTGAAATAAACATTCGCTTGGTCTTTTCTTGGTTATTGAGTTCATCAGCCATCATATTAAAGCTCGAAGCAAGTTCGCCTAACTCATCTTTCCGATTAATAATGATTTTCTTTTCAAAATTACCTTCAGCAATATACTTTGCCGCATCATTAATTACGCCAATTTCATAGCCCATCCTTTTTGTGATTAAAAAGATAAGAACAACGGCCAAACAGCCTGAAAGTGACAATGAAATAAAGATGATAATGGAGACTTTAGAAATCGTATCTTCAATTTCCGGCATAGGCACGTTGATGAACATGGCATAGACTGTATCATTAATATGAAAAGGATAGCCCACACGTAAAATCCGGTCCTTATAAAGCCCTTCATAAAACACCTCACGCCGAGTGGTATCTCCATTAAAAATAGAGACAATATCCTCAGTTAAATAAGGCATACTAGAGATATCATCAATAGACAACTCGTTTGATGTTTTATAAAGTTCCATATTATCAGAAATCAACCAAATATTAGCACCTGTATAGCCATCGAGTAGTAGTATTTGATCTTCTAAAAAAGACAAACTAACCGTTCCCATATATTGATTATTAACAAGTTCTTCAAAATTAGAAGCTCGCTCTAAAATTTCATCGGACTCGCTGTTTATAAAATAGTACTCAAGCACAGAACGCACACCTACAATGATGATGGTAAAGGATAATAAAAAAATCAAAATATATATGAAAGCAAACTTATGAAAAATAGTTTTCATAGTTCCTCCTAATCTAATTTAAATTTATAACCTACACCCCAAACTGTTTTAATCTCCCAACCATTATCTGAATGGTCCAATTTTTCACGTAGTCGTTTAATATGAACATCAACCGTTCTTGTTTCACCAAAGAAGTCATATCCCCAAATATGATCTAAAAGTTGTTCTCTCGTAAAGACACGATTAGGATGATTGACCAAATAATTCAAAAGTTCAATTTCCTTCGGTGGAAGTTCAATCGTTTCTCCAAAATAGACAATGTTATAATCTGTCATATTAATAGTCAGATTAGGAACATTAGTAATCCCTTCAACATCATTTTTTTCTGTATTTTGATAGCGACGAATGACTGCCTTTACTCTTGCTGTTAATTCTTTAGGTTCAAATGGTTTTACAATATAATCATCTGCCCCTAGCTCAAGACCTAAAACTTTATCAAAGGTTTCGTCTTTTGCTGTTATCATAATCACCGGTACCGCACTTAACTTTCTAATTTCTTTTAAGGTATCATAACCGTCGATACCAGGCATCATAATGTCTAAAAGCACTAAATCCGGTGCATTTTCTTTAAATGCCACTAGGCCACTTTCACCACTAGAATATTCTTCAATCGTATACCCCTCTTTTTTAAGATAAAGTCCAATTAACTCACGAATATTTTCATCATCATCAATTACAAATATTTTTTTGCTCATCTTTTCCTCCAATTTATATTTTTTTATTGATGTTATATCTCTTTTTACAATATAAAAAATGAGCATGTTAACATGCTCATTTAATTCTTATACTATTATACATCATTTATTTGTGTTAGACAAAATAAACCTTAACGGTTTAAAAAGGCATAATAAGCTTTGTAAGTTGAATAAACATCTGCCTTACTAACGATCTCATAAGGTGCATGCATACTTAAAACAGGCACACCACAATCAACCACTTCCGCATTAGAATTAGCCAATATGAAAGCAATTGTACCACCGCCTCCTTGGTCTACTTTTCCTAATTCACCAATTTGCCATACCACTTGATTTTTATCAAAAATATCACGTACTTGGCCTAAAAATTCAGCATTGGCATCATTACAGCCACCCTTGCCTCTTGCCCCTGTGTATTTGACCAGTTGAACCCCTTTACCTATGTGGGCAGAGTTTCTTTTCTCATAAGCTCCAGCATAATTAGGATCATAAGCTGCTCCAACATCACCTGATAACACTTGTGTATTAGAGATACATCTTCTTAAATAAATATCATTGTAATTTTCTTCTTGTAAGGCAATTAGTTCTGAGACAATATTCTCAAAATATCTTGATTGAGAGCCTGTGTTTCCTTGACTACCCACTTCTTCTTTATCCATAAACATGCCACAAGCAGTTGTTTCAACTTCATCAAGTTCAAACATTGCTGCCATACCTGTATATGAACAGACGCGGTCATCGTGCCCATAAGCTGAAATCATACTTCTATCTAAACCTAAATCTTTCGCTTTGCCTGAAGGCACTATTTCTAATTCAGCTGTTAAGAAATCTGATTCTGTTATATTGTATTTTTCATTTAATATTTTAAGAATGTGAAGTTTCACTTTATCTTTTGTCTTGTCATCTCCGATTGGCATATGACCTACTAAAACATTGAGTGTTTCGCCTTCAATGCCTTCTGATAAAGACTTTTTAAATTGATCTTTTGCTAAATGAGGCAATAAATCCGTAATCATGACAACTGGGTCATTTTCATCTTCACCAATCGTTACATTGATTTTTTCATTGTTTTTATTAATAACTACTCCATGAATGGCTAACGGCATCGCTGTCCATTGGTATTTTTTAATACCACCATAATAGTGTGTTTTTAAAAAAGCCATATCCGAATCTTCATAAAGTGGGTTTGGTTTCAAATCAATTCTTGGTACATCAATATGTGCTCCAACAATATTCATCCCTTCTTTAAGCGGCTTTTTACCGATTACAAAAAGAACGATTGATTTGTCTCTATTCATAGCATAAACTTTTGATCCTGCTACTAATTTTTCCGAACCACTAACAAAGGCATCAATTGACTTATAACCATTTGCCTCAGCTTGTCTTTTAATTTCATTAGCACTTTCTCTTTCCGTTTTGCTCACATCTAGGAAACCTTTATAGGTTTCACAAAAATCAAAGCAAGCTTGAGTTTCTTCTTCACTAAAAGTTTCCCAAGCATTTTTAAATTCATGCGTTAATGATTTTGAAAGTTCTTCATAATTCATATTAATCTCCTTTTGTACTTAATGATATATATATATAGGATACCGAAATAATATCATTCGAGCAAGAATATTAAATTTTTGTAATGTTGTGCTTAATGGCATAAAGTGCCGCTTGTGTCCGATCAGTTACTTTGATTTTTTTAAATATGTTTGAGACATGATTCTTGACTGTTTTTTCACTAATGTATAATTCGTTGGCAATTTCTTTGTTATTATAGCCTTTACTGATTAATCGGATCACTTCATACTCTCTTTTAGTAAGACTGGTATTAATCACTTCATCCATTGATTTATCTTTTCGCTTATATTCTTTCACCAAAATACCTGATAAAGTTGGGTGAATATACAAGTCCCCATTTTTGACTTTCTTTATTGCTTTTATGAGCGAAGACACATCTGCATCTTTTAACACATATCCCTCTGCACCGATATTAATAGTTTCAATGAGGTATTCTGCGTCTTCATGAATCGTCAACATGATTACCTTTGTATCAGGGTATTTGTTCTTTATTTCTTTAAGTGTATCCATCCCATTTAAATTAGGCATATTAATATCTAGTAAAATAATATCGGGATGTGTCGCTTCAATTATTTCTAAAGCTTCATAACCATCTCCACCTAAACCTACTATTTCAAGCTCTTCTTCAAGCTCTAATAGTTTTTTAATCCCCTCTCTAATCAAAGCATGATCATCTACAATAGCAATCTTAATTTTATCCATACTACTCTCCCTGTTCGTTATTCGTTATTTGGTATTTGAACTTTAATCGTGGTGCCTTTATTATTAATAGATGTAATATTGAAAACACCATTTAGGAGTTCTACACGTTCTCTCATATTATACAGTCCATATCCTGTTGGATTTTCAAGTTTTTCATCTACATTAAAACCTATGCCATCATCTTTAATAGCCAGTCTGATCGTATCAAATGCGACAGAAACAGCAAAATCGACATTTGAGCACTTTGAATGCTTGGCTATATTATTAAAGCACTCTTGAACGATTCTAAACACCATTAACTTCACCATTTCATTGGTTAGCGCGCCTTCAATTTTATAATTGAAATGTACTTTTATATTATACATATCCTCCATATCATTAATCAGACGATTTAAGGTTGGAATTAAGCCTAAATCATCTAATGACATGGGCATTAAATCATATATTACCCGACGAATATCTTTAAGTGTTTTACGAATACTTTCTTGAATTTCTGAGATTTCCTTTTTGGCCTTATTGGGAGACGTATCAATTATTTTAGATGCATATTCTGACTTATAAATAATATTAGCCAAAGATTGTGCTGGTCCGTCGTGAATATCTCTTGATATCCGCTTCTTCTCATTTTCCTGGGCTTCAATAATACGAATGCCCACATCCTTTTTCATCCGCTGGTCCTTTAGCTCTTCTCCCAAGCTACTGGCTAAGTAGTCTAAGGCTACACTCACTTTTGTTTCTAAAGCTTCCGCCCTACCAACAACCTCATAAGCATTCATAAGCAATTGTTCAAGCTCATTACGTCTGTCAATCAATGCCTTTTCTTCTTTTCTTTTATTGGTTAACTCTACCTGAACTTTTTCAGAAAGGTCATAAGCATCCCTAATGTCCTTTTCTGTGAACTCTTCAAAATGATCACTAATCGTTTGAATCATGTTACGAGTCATTTTAGATCGGATCTCTAATTTATCCACTTCATTAATCATGAGCGTTAGATTCATTTTGACATGATGTAACTCTTGAGTGAAATGTGATATTTCTTGTCTTGACCGTTCAGATATTTCAAATATTTCTTTTTTAGATTCTTTTATTGAATAGGCAGTCTTGTTAATAATATTATCCAAGACAGTTAAATCAATATACTCCTTCATTTGTCCACCCCGACTATACACTTAGACTACATTATATCATAAAAGCCCACGTAATTAGTTATTACATGGGCTTTTTAGTATTATGGTCCTATTTATAATCATTTCAAATGATTACATGTCTAATAAAACTTCAATTTCATCATCAGATAAGACCTTATCTAAGTCTACAACAATAATAAGTTCATCTTTATAGATACATACTTCTTTAATATAGGCATTTTCCTTCTTTATTGCTATTTTAGGTGGAGGCAATATATCTTCTTCGCTAACAGACATTGATTGCGAGGCATCATCAACTAAAAATCCAATTTGAACATCATCTTTTTGAGCAATCAGAATCCTTCTATCTGAATTGGGATCATCATACATGCTAAATCTCTTTTTAAGATTGACAACCGGAATGATATCACCACGCAAATTAAGTAAACCATCAACATACTCAGGACCGTTAGGTAATGGTGTAATAGAAGAATAATCAGTAATAGATGCAATATGGTTGATATTCGCAGCAAATTTTTCTTCATTGAGCTTAAAAATGATAAATTGTTTTTCTGCCAAAATATTCACCTCCTTAAATTTAGTCTTTGTAAACGATTTCGATATTGTCTAGCTGGGTTCTAAAGTTTTTACGAAAAGTCTTCAAATACTCTTTTCTGAGTTGTTCTTGCTCTTTCGTTTCTTCAGCCGTTAACCCTTCTTCTTTTTTCTTTCTAGCTAAAACATTAATGCGTTCGAGTTTTTCTTTTGATAACACTGTCTATAACCCTTTCTAAGAGATTGAAAGCTCTCCTACTTTCTTTTCAACCTCATTAACAATTTCATTAGTCTTAATTATACCATAAATTTTATTAAAATCTACATTCATCACGCGATCCTCTTCAATTTTTTCAACATTTTTGCGGATGATATCATATGCTACCTTCGTTCCCAAGCCACATTTTGATGGGTCAGAAAAATCAAGTGCTTGCGCAGCTGATAACAATTCAATTGCAATGACATTTTGCGCATTGAATAATATTTCTCTCGCTTTTCTTGCTGCAATCGTTCCCATACTCACATGGTCCTCTTGATTAGCAGAAGAAGGAATGGAGTCGACACTCGCTGGATGTGCTAAAACTTTGTTTTCTGAAACAAGTGCTGCTGCTGCATACTGAGCAATCATAAATCCTGAATGTAAGCCCCCATTTGGTGTTAAGAAAGCAGGTAAACCACTTAATTGTGGATTAACGAGTCTTTCAATTCGACGTTCACTTACATTTGCCATTTCAGCAATTGCAATCCCTAAGAAATCAAAAGGAAGAGCCATCGGTTGACCATGAAAGTTTCCTCCTGAGAAGACATCTCTTTCTTCTGGAAAAATAATAGGATTATCGGTCACTGCATTGATCTCAATATTGATTTTATCAATCACAAATTGAAGTGCATCTTTACTAGCACCGTGAATTTGAGGAATACATCTTAAGGTATAAGCATCTTGAACTCTTATTTCCCCTTGATGGGTAGTCAGTTGACTTTTTTCTAATAATTTAAGTAAATTTGAAGCCGTTTTAATTTGACCGACATGAGGTCTCACTTCATGCAATCTTGGATCATAAGCATCTGTTATCCCTTTTAAAGCTTCTATCGTCATCGCACTTGAAATGTCTGCTAATTTTAAAAGTTGAATTGTATCATAAGTTGTTAAGGTTCCAACAGCCGTCATGACCTGCGTCCCATTAATCAAGGCTAACCCTTCTTTAGCAGACAATTTAATAGGTTTGATGCCAGCAAGTTTCATTGCTTCTTCACCTGACAAACGTTCTCCCTTATAAGTTGCTTCTCCAAGTCCCAACATAACAAGCACCATGTGAGCAAGCGGTGCTAAATCACCTGATGCACCAAGAGATCCCTTTTCCGGAATAATAGGATGAACCCCTTTGTTTACCATATCAATCAAAGTATTCAAAGTTTCCACACGTATACCACTGTGCCCTTTTACTAAGTTATTAATTCTAAGGAGCATGATTGCTCTTACAATTTCCTCATCAAACGGACGCCCCACACCACATGCATGTGAAATAATCAAATTGGTTTGTAAGTCTTCTGTTTCAGCTTCTGATATAACAACGTCAGAAAATTTTCCAAATCCAGTTGTAATACCGTAAACAACTTCTCGGTTTTTAACGAGTTCATCAACAAGTTGTCTTGCAACGATTACTTTTTTGATAGATGCCTCTGCAATTTCAATCGTATAATGGTCTCTTGCAACCTTAACGACATCATCAATAGTTAAACTTTTTCCATCCAAAATTATTTTATTCATCTTTTTTCACGCTCCCCGTCTATTCTTTATATTAAAATTACCATATTAGCGTCTTTTTTGAGTCTTTCTCTTAGAAGATTTGAGACGCGGTTTAATGAGGGCTTTTTCATGAAAGCCAATTAAATCTTCTCTTCCAGCCTTCTTTAAAGCTTCATATACAAGATCATAATTTCGGGGATTGTTAAACTGCAATAGTGCACGTTGCATAGCCTTTTCATGATGGTCTTTAGGGACATAAACAGATGTCATATCTCGTGGATCAAGTCCGGTATAAAACATACACGTGCTTAACGTTCCAGGCGTCGGATAAAAATCCTGTACCTGTTCAGGTGTATAATGAATATCCCTTAAATATTCTGCAAGCTTAATCGCTGATGTCAATGTACTCCCAGGATGTGAACTCATTAAATAAGGTATCACATACTGTTCTTTCCCGATTTCTTTGTTAATCTGATTAAAGGTATCTACAAATTCATCATATAAATGGCCACTAGGTTTTCCCATATAATAGAGTACTTTCGGATCAACATGCTCAGGTGCCACTTTAAGTTGACCACTTACATGGTGTTCACAAAGCGACTTGAAAAAAGAGGTGTCTTTATCATACATTAAATAGTCATAGCGCAGTCCACTTCTAACAAAGACTTTTTTCACGCCATCAATGGCTCTTACCTTATTCAACAGACTCAAATAATCCGTATGGTCTACTTCAAGTTGACTACAAGCCTCTGGGTACAAGCACTGTTTATTTTTACACGTCCCATGCTTTAATTGTTTTTGGCAAGAAGGATTTCTAAAATTAGCCGTTGGACCGCCTATGTCATGAATATACCCCTTAAAAGCGTCATCACTAACAATTTGTTTGGCTTCCTCTATAATTGATTCATGAGAACGACTAGTAATCATCCGACCTTGATGAAAAGCCAAAGCACAAAATGAACAATTTCCAAAGCAGCCCCTCTCACTAATGATACTCAATTTAACTTCTGAAATAGCAGGTATGCCCCCTTGTGATTCATATGAGGGATGCGGTTTTCTTTGATAGCCCAATTTGAAGACCCAATCGAGTTTGTCTCTTTCCAAAGGCATTGTCGGCGGGTTTTGTACCAAGTATAAGTCTTGATGCTTTTGCACAAGAGTTCTACCACGTATTGGATCTTGTTCTTCATACTGAATTTTAAAAGCGCGGGCATAAGCTTCCTTGCTTTGACTCACTTCTTCAAAACTTTCAATTTCTATAAAATCAGGGAGTGTCGACAAATCCTTGGTCAAGAAACAGGTCCCAGGTATATGATGAATGTATTGAATATCTACACCTGAAGCAAGATACTCAGCCATTTCTACAATTTGATTTTCGCCCATACCATATATTAGCAGGTCTGCACCAGAGTCAAATAAGATAGAACGTCTTACTGCATCATCCCAATAATCATAATGCGCAAAACGTCTTAAAGATGACTCTATTCCACCCAAGACAATGGGCATGTCCTTATAAGTTTGCCGAATTAAATTGGTGTATACTAACGTCGCACGATCAGGTCTTTTCCCCATGACGCCGCCTGGAGAAAAACTGTCTTTTTTTCTTCTTTTTTTAGATACATAATAGTGGTTGACCATAGAATCCATATTGCCCCCACTAATCAAAAACGCTAAATTGGGTTGACCAAAAACATCAATGCTTTTAGGATCTTTCCAATCCGGTTGTGGAATCATACCCACTGTATAACCCGCATCTAAAAGCACTCTTGCAATAATCGTTGGACCAAAGCTCGGATGATCCACATAGGCATCTGCTGAAACCAATACAAAATCAACACTTTCCCAGCCGATTTCATGCATTTCTTTTATAGATGTAGGTAAAAATTGATTTAAAATCATTGAATTTCCTCATTTTCTAATCATTAATAAAAGTCATAAAAAGACTATACCGCCACTCAGTATAGCCTTTTTAATCTTCTAGTACAAGTCTCATGAATAAAACAAAATATGTTTGATAACAGATTTTAAAGAGTTGACATAATTGAAGTTACTGAAATCAAATTCTTTATTTCTAATCTTAACAGATATTGCTAAAATACCACGTACTTGAGGTTCATTAAACGCAAGAACAATATAAGACCGCCAATTAGGAATATTACTCATTTCATCGTAAGTTACAATTTCTTCCCAATCAATAAAGTACTCACTGATCTCTCGTCCTTTATATTTATTGATAAGGCGTTCATCTAACGTTGTGCTGTTTTCTATTAAATCCTGTCCCTTTTGCTTATGATAACATTCTTTTACATCATAAGAATCATCAAAGGAAACAAAATTCACTTCATCGGCTTCAGTTATATCAATTAAGGTTATAAACGTATTCAGCATTTGACTTTCTCTATCATTCGTCCGATCGAGTTCTTTTAAGATTTCAATAAAGGCTTGAATATTTCTCGTATCTGACGATATATTGCCTGTTAAAATGCCTGTTAGCTTGTCATAGCGTTTACCCTCTTTAACCAATTTTTCATCCCAACAGTTAGATTGATTTCTACCGTTATTTTTGGAATAGTAAAGTGCTTGATCTGATTTTTCAATGAGTTCATCTTCATTGGCACCATCTTCTGGGAACGTTGAAACACCTAAACTCACTGTTAATGGCATTTCCTCCCCTAAGAGTTTACTCAAGTCAACAATTGATCTGATTTTCTCTGCTACTAAATATCCATCTTTAGATGACGTTTCAGGTAAAATGATAATAAATTCCTCACCACCATACCGTCCAACATAGTCAGTACTTCTCACCGATTTTTTGATGAGTTCTCCAATTCTCATGAGTATTTCATCACCTTTACGATGACCATAGGTGTCGTTAACACTTTTAAATTTGTCAATATCCAACATAATCACAGACAACTGATAATTATTGAGACGCGACCGATTCAATTCAATTGCAAATTCCTGCTCAATGTGCTTTCTTAAATAGACCCCTGTCAACTTATCAATTGTTGATATACGCTTCAAATGATAATTATTAATCATCAAGTAAATCAAATTCATATATGCTTTTGATTGTTCAAATGTCAACTGGTTAATACGGTTAATAACATTATCCGTATCGACAAAAACATAACCTACATTCTTCTTTTTAGCTACAAGTAAGTCTTCTCTTCTCTTGTTGTGCACTTCTGAATCAATATCCGCTTCATATATGGGAAAAAAGACCACCGCTTTTTGTTCGTGCTGTAAAAGTTGAGTGTTCGTTAAGGGATCCAGTTTGTTGATATAAATACCGTCTGAATCACTCCCTACACTGTTAACCAATCTCATAATGTCATAATGTTCTTTTCCATTATTGTTGCCAATTAACTCTGTTACACTATCATTTTCATCCAATAAATAAATCTGAGCCCTTTCTGCAAAGGTAATACGCCTGATAAAAGAAACAATCATTTCTATGTTATACATTTCATCTTTTCCAAGATTTTTGATAAGCTCACTTGTTTTCTGAATGGGATTGAATACTTGATTGTCTAATTGATTATAAATAAACTTCATGAAATGGCCTGTCTCAAATAATCTTCTAAAGTCTGTCAAATCAAAGAAATCTTCAATCGTATCAATTCTATTGTCATAGAGTTTTGTATTCTCTTTTGACTGTTTCCAAATAAAAGAGTGAACAATTTTATTAATTCGCGTTTTTAAAGCCATTTTGACATCATCATAAAGCACATACGTTTCTTTGTACTCTATAATAATTTGGTTTGTTAAATCACTAATAATGTCAAGTGCCAGAAGATAAGACCTCAAGCTGTTGTATAAGTCTTTACGATAATAATGTTCATCTCCCAAAATTTTATAGACACGCCAAAGCATCTCATTTGAATTATCTTTAAAACATTCTATGATTTCACTTTCATTTTCTAGCAAATGATTGGTTAAACACATGTCAATAAACCATCTTCTATTACTTATAAAGCTGGTATTATAAATATCAATCAGTAAATTGTCAATTTCAATTAATTGCTCAAGAGTTGCATAGTCGTGGTCATCAATTAACTCTATCATCAAGCCACTTATAAATGTTCGTAACAGCTTGGCCTGAATTGCATTTTGGGTCTGATGATACATTTCCCATAACTCTCTAACAGGCACACGCTTTTTATTAAAAATAATCACACTTTTTTTATACTGCAACTTAAGATCAATCATCTTCATTCTGAATTTTCTATAATCATCCGTTATTGTATCTGCATTAAAATCATATCGCCACTTATCGACCTTCATTACAGCATTCATAGATAAAAAATAGTCAAAATGAAGTAAATAATAGTCAAATTGATCATGACTTCTTCTCTGAATAAAGGAAATTTCATGTTCTAGGCGGTTGATTAGCGTATGCGTTTTTGCATAATCTTCTGCCCAAAGAGCAGTCTGGCACATATTGAGCAAAGAAAGCACTAAAATATTCTTATCGCCTACATTTTCAGACTGATGGTAGGAATCATCAAAGTATTTACTTGCCGTTGGATAATTGCCCTCAATCTGGTAAGTTTCCCCTATATTATTGAGATAAATAGGAATAGACACATAATAGTTATACTTCATAGCAAGGTTATAAGCCTTTTTATAAAAATCTCGTGCCCTTAAAAAATCACCGTAACCATCTGAATAGATCACACCAAAATTATTATAAAGGCCTACAATATTGTTGTGATCCTTAAGTATGGTATAAAACTCTAAACTTTTTTCAAAATGTTCTAAACACTTATCATAATAGTTGTTATATAAAAGGTTAATCCCAACTTCATTTTCAAAATTGGCTTGATAAATCATCACTTCTTCTTCATAACTTTTTTTCAGATAAACGTCTGAAATCGCCTTATGTTCTTCTAATCTCCCAACATTGCGCAGACAGCGTGCCTTAATTTTCATGGCTTCAAGTTCACCCTTTAAATACTGAATGTCTATGGCCATCTCATACGCTTCATCAATAATTTCAATAGCTGACGTGACATCATTTTTATAATAAAAATACATCGCTCTGATTAATTCAAAATCAATATAGTCACTTTGATTTCCGTAGCGTTTCATTTCATCAAGAATTTCAAGGGCACGATCCATATAACCCGAAGTAAATAGGTTATTAGCCAATCTTTTAGCCGTCACTAAAATTTTATTTTCATCGTTTAATTGGATATAAATATCAAGTGCCATCTCTAATAAATCTAACGCTTTGTGCGCATTGGTCATATTAAAATAAAGGTCTGAAAATAAAACGGCATAGTCTGCTGCCTTAAAATAGTCGTGACAAGCCAAAAGATAGTCAATCAAATCTTCATTGATTTCATTGGTTTTTTCAAACCGTTCTTCATAAAGTTTAGCCGCTTTCTTAGACAAATCAAAAATAGTTGATTCATCCAATAAATCGTAAAACTGTTTTCTTAAATCATTGCTTGAAAAACTAAAAACATACTCCACATCGCTGATTTTTTTAGAAATGAATTTATGTTCTTCCATTTCATAGATAAACATATAAGCTTCTTCTTCAGGAATACCTGTAAAATCCAACAAAATCTTCATATTAAAAGAGCTTTGAAGAACACTTAGGGTTTTGAAAATTTCTACTTGATGTGCCGTTAAAGTATCTAAAGTGGCTTTAATATTATTATTGCCATCCAGCTCAAAATCAAACTCATAGGAATCATCTACTAAATCTAAGTCCCACTTGAGTTTTTCTTCATCAAAAAATATAACATTTTCCTGCCAAAGTCGCTTAATCATCATTTTGGTTACACTTGGCTTACCTTGTGATTCTACCATCAAGCGGTGAGTAAACTTAAAAGGAATATGATCCATCCCTAAAATACTTTTGACTAATAGTCCCGTCTCTTCAAGATTAAGGGTTGAAAGTTTGAGTACTTTTGACTGTGCCCCTAAGGAAACATAAGGAGACTCTTCTCCTGAACCTGAAAAAATAATACAGTAATTTGTCACATTTTTTTGATTCATAAGTAAGTCAAAAAAATAACGCTCTTCTGTTTTAATATTTTCTTCATCATCAATTAAAATAACTAAAAAGTGATTCGATACATATTCTAAGAAAAAATTATAAGCACGATTAAGAATTCTCAAATGATTGTCTTCAAGCACAAGTGATTCAGTTTCTTTTAAATTCCATTTGCTTTTTAGCTCAGGCACGGCACTAATCAATTCAACACCATACTTTTGAATGAGTATTGGCGAGACATCTTCTTGATCAGCAATAAATTTAATGATCTGAAAAATAGAAGGAATCTTACTGTCTATCTCTGAATGTGTATCAATTATTGCTGTTAAAAAGCGATTGAAGCGACAAATATATTTAATTTCTTGCATCAATCTCGTTTTACCGCTCCCATATTCACCTTGAATATAAATGCCATTGATATAGGTGTTTTTTTTAACCTTTTCATCAAAAATCATTCTGATTTCTTTTAAAACGCCTTCACGACCAATAATAGTCGTTTGATCTTGAAGTCGGTCATAGTATTTAATATCATCTTGATCAACATCAATCCACACAAGATGTGAGAGTTCATCAATAAATAATTCTATCGTCTGATGCCTTTCATCTTTAATATGACTCGTTGATTTTTGGATAAATCGGTGTATATCAGTTACTTGTCCCGATTTTGCAATATTATCAATTGAGCTGATCTTATAATCAACCCTATAGTAAAGATAATAAAAGAGAGTCCCTAAAGAATAGATGTCCGCTGTATTGTCTATTTCTTCACCCCAAAGCACTTCCGGTGCAATGAAGTGATTGTATCTTTCATGGTCCAATTTAAAATAATAATCATCTATAAAATGATGTGCCATATCAATTAATTTAAGCACAATCTTATTATTCACTCTTAAGAGTACCAGAGTATTGAAATTAAGGTACTTATATATAAATCCTCTATAATGCAAATAACGCATCACCTTGCACAATTGAATCAAAACACTATTAACTTCACTTTTGTTTAAGTCTGTATAGTGAACAATTTGCTCTTCATCATAATGCTCATAGGTGTAAAAGAATTGTTTACGGTTTACATTGCTGTTATTAATAAGGTCTATCGGTTGAAACTCGTATGCTGTCAAAAGGTTTTCATGATATAATGTCGATACCTCAACAAACTGATTCTCCATCCGTTTGATAAAATCATAGTTTGACATTTCAGTATCAAAGATTCTCAATCTTTTAATCTGGCCATTTTTATATTCGTCTTCAACTAAGTATTCAACCATACTACTGTCTTTAGACAAAGTTTTTAGAATCAGATAGCGATCATTTATCGTTTTCAAAAAAATTTTCCTTCTATTTAGAGTTCCACTCTTTCATTGAGTATCCTAACACTATCATCAATGACATTTTTAGTATTTTCATCTAAGTCTTGTAGAATATCTTCAATAAATTTGCGACGTGTATCCATAACATTTTCTACAAGGCGATGGCCTTTGTCAAGCACAATAATCCTAACGATACGACGGTCATTTTCATCTTTTACCCGTTTGCACAAATCATTTCTTTCCATTCTATCTAAAAGATCAGTTACAGTGCTACAAGCGAGATACATCCGTTGACTTAACTCACCTATTGTCGAATTTTCATTATTAATCAAATGTTGTAATGCTTCAAATTGTGGTGGTGTTATATCATATTCGTTTAATATTTCTCTACCTTTTTTCTTGATTTTAAAGCAAACCCTTCTCAAATTTTCTTCGATACGTACTGTTCTATCTTCCATAATTTACTGCCTCCATTTATATAAACGATAACCGTTCTACCTTATATTTTACAAAATATTTATTCAATGGTAAACTATATTTTCTATATCCATTGAAATATATTAAAAACCCATTGAAATATATTGGAAAAATATGATAAAATATATTATGTATAAATATTTTTCATGCTTTTTTTGGGGGGGCTTATGAGGCGAATTAAGATGTTTTTTAATAAACACAAAGTTACCATCATGGTGATACCGAACGCAGAAAAAAGTATTAAACAATGGAAATTTAATCTCGCTATTGCATTTACTATTCTTATCACACTCATTATTATCAATCTTTCCTTATTAGTTAATACGGTTTCATCAAATATAAAATCAGCTAATCTTAAAAACGAAAATGTGGGTTTATCGTCAGATATCATACAACAAAAAGACCGCATTCAATCACTCGAAAATATCAATCAATCCAAGAATGAAGAAATCTCACAACTTAAAACCACCATGGAAGATTCTATTAACTATCTGGACACCCGCTTAAAAGAACTCAATCAATTAGATGGACAAATTTCTTCCTTGCTGACACTCTTTAATGAGAATACACAGTCTGCTTTGAGCATTCCAACCAGTCGATCCTATGATAGAAATAAACTCTCTGCTATTAATCAATCACCGTTAAACGACAATGCCTTATTGTCTGAAATGGAATATTTGGTTTCTAGCGAAGAAATCTCAAGTATTATTGAATCAAAAGGAAAATCCTACACCGAACTAATAGATCACCTATCTGATCAGTTGGAATATCTTTCTTGCAGACCGGACTTCGTTCCAACTGACGGTGTTTATACATCTCCTTTTGGTTTTAGAGAAGATCCCGTTTACGGCAACCAAGCTAAGCACAATGGCATTGATTTGGCTAATGCAGTAGGAACCCCTATTCATGCAGCAGGGGCTGGCATTGTAACTTATGCCAATTATAATAAAAGTTTCGGTTACTTGATTATCATTGACCACGGTTATGGCTACAAATCTGTTTATGGGCACAATTCAGAACTTTTAGTCAAAGAAGGAGACACTGTTCAAAAAGGACAACTGATTTCAAAAATGGGTTCTACTGGAAAGAGTACAGGTTCACATCTCCATTTTGAAATTAGATATCATGATACACCTATTAATCCATTAACCATTATCAATCTAGATGACAAATAATTTTAAGCAAGGGGGACTTATTATGTTTCAAAAGAAAGAGTTGGTTACTAATTATGATCTCATTATTGGTGAAAATTCCATCATTAAAGGCGATTTAGAAAGTGAAGGTAGCATTAGAATTGACGGTAAAGTCATTGGGAACATCATCACGCTCGGTAATATTGTCATTACCGAAAATGCTTTTGTCCACGGAAATATAACCTGTCAAAACATTGATCTTCACGGTCATGCAGAAGGCAACATTAAAACACAAGGTAAAATCAGTCTTCGGCATTCTTCTCACTTAAAAGGTGATATCGAGTGTAGAAGCTTCAATACTGACGATGGTGCCTCTTACCAAGGCAATTGTGTTATCAATCCAAATGAGTCAATCATTATAGAAGTTGATAAAATGATTCATGAGCCTAATCCTACCGATGCAATCAATAATCTTATTGATTTTAAATCTAAAATAGCACCTGAAACTAAACCCGAAGAACCTACTACAGAAGAAGACCTTAATAGCAAACAAGAAAAACAGTCTCATTCATAAAACTGTTTCAATTTTTAATCAATTCATTACAGAACTTTATAGCAATATAAAAATGGACATGCCATTGCATGTCCATTTATTTTCTGTAAGATTATCATATCATAGGATTTCCTAGTCTATATGAATCATATACTTTGCTTTAAAATGATAAGCCCAAGATGCCGTCGCAAAGGAAATATCACACCACACCTCACCAGGTGGGTGGACTGTCTCATACTTCTGAAGTCCATTTAGAATGGCTTTTCATAGATATAAGAACACGTACTCCCTATTATTAATCAGTGGTTGAATTTACAAGGCAACCAACATCTCAGGCCTTGTGTGACTATTATACTATGAATTTTAAAATATATCAACCTGACTAAGTCCAGTTTCATTTAAAAGTGTGATAAAATCTTCAGGTAAATCAGCAGTCAAGCATATTGGTTCATCCGTACGTGGTGAGGCAAATTGCATCTTATAACAGTGCAAAGCTTGACGGTCAATCTTATCTGAAGCTGTTCCATACAAATGATCTCCGACAATGGGAGCCCCTTCATGCGCTAAATGAACCCTAATTTGATGTGTTCGGCCCGTTTCAAGTTTCAGTCGAACCAATTGATACCCATTGGACTCACCCAAGACTTCATAATGAGTCACCGATGGCAATCCATCAGGTCTTACGATCCTGTAAATACTGTCCTCGCTCTCACGTTCAATAGGATAGTTCATCGTGCCCTTCTGATAAGGCAACTTACCTTTAACAAGTGCATAATAGATTTTATCTACAGCATTGGCCTTCATTTGTTCAGAAATAACTTGTTGCGCAAAAGCATTTTTAGCAATCAAAACAATTCCAGATGTATCCCTGTCTAAACGATTTATAAATCGAATTTTATAGTCTTCATTATTTTCATTTTGTCGATAAGAAAGACCATTTGCCAAAGTTCCCTGTGGGTGTCCTTTCGTCGGATGAACAACCAAAAAAGGGGGCTTGTTGACACCTATAATATCTTCATCTTCAAAAATAACTTTAAAATCAAGGGCATTGGCTTCAAAGGTATTGGGCAGATGTTCGATTTCAATAGCAATCTCATCACCAGGATCTACAATGGCATTAACGGATACCTTATAGCCGTTGAGCTTAATCGTTTTCTGTCGCTTTCCAGCCCGAATCAAACGGCTTGAAAGTTTCATGCGCGTTGCCATGACATCAATAACCTTAAGTCCTGTATCTTCTTTTTCCACTTGATAAATGAGGCAATGCTGATCATGATTGATAAACATGTTGTCTTTTCTCCAATCCTTAATATTGATAACGCAGGAGCAATACACTCTTGGTTTGTATTTCTCTTATAATAATGTAATGTCTAAATTTGCTTTCTGCTATTTTACGGATTTCACTCTCATCATGGTTGCCTAAAAATTCAATAATATCGACATTTACTTTTTTCCACCCACAACGGATTAACTGAGCCAATTGTTCCTTTTTCAAAAGCTCCAATGGTAGAGAACCGTAAACATTTCCATAAATAATTTCATGATCTTGCCAAAACGCATTATGTGCATCAATACCACCGGATTCTACCAATTCCTCAGATCTCTCTTTAGCAAAATATTCAATCTCATTACCTTCATAGATATTGACAAAATGCATGGGTTTATAAAGAAACTCAAGCGTATTAATCGTTTGAAACATTTGAGGTTTAGCTTTGGGCTGTATTACAATATTGGTATCGTCAAAATGACTTGACCAGTAATCATTTTTAATCTGAGTCGCAATATTCTTAATCAGTCTTACATACATATCAACATCTTCTGTTTCTTGATTTTCAACTGCTTCATCAAGACGACTGACAGCTTCTTTTAAATCATCAATTCTATAATTCATTATTATCTCCTGTTATTTAAATTAATGTTTTAATTTGTCTTACCAGTTTATCAACAGCCTCTTTAGGTGTCCAGTAGTGGGTTACAAACCGATATTCACCATTTTCGGGACCATTAATCTTAATTCCATTTTGATACAAAGCCTCAACAAAAGCACTATCAGACAAATCCATTTTAATCTTACAAAAAACCATATTAATATCTAAACGATTATCTTCCACTTCAATTTGATCTATTTCAGATAATTTCTCTGCTAAATATTTTGCGTTGTCATGATCTGTTTTCAAATATTGAGGCATTTCTTGTAAGGCAACCAAGCCTGCTGCAGCAACAATGCCCACTTGTCTTAATCCCCCACCCATTAACTTTCTCTTTTTACGGGCTTTTTCAATAAATGCTTTTGACCCCACCAACATCGACCCCATTGGTGCACACAATCCCTTCGACAAGCAAAACATGATTGAATCTGCATATGCAGCTATTTCTTTAACATCAACTTCTAAGGTCAAAGCAGCGTTAAATAATCTAGCACCATCTAAATGAACTGGAATATGATGTTTCTGTGCACAAGTATAAACTTGCTTCATATTCGCGATTGAAACAACAGAGCCATTAGAATGAGCGTTTTCCATACAGATAAGTCCCGTCTCTGGAAAATGAATATCGTCTGTTCTAATCATAGATTCCAGTGTTTTCATAGGCATCGTTCCATTATCAGTTGTCACTTGACGTAACTGAACACCTGCAATTACAGACGCTGCTCCCACCTCATGCATCATGATATGACAATCATGACCCAAAAGCACTTCGCTGCCTCTTCTCGCATGTGTAAACAAGGCTAATTGATTACCAAAAGTCCCACTTGGCACAAAGAGAGCGGCTTCCTTACCCAAACAATTTGCAGCTTCTTTTTCGAGCTGAATAACTGTTGGATCATCTCCATACACATCATCTCCCACTAGGGCATTTGTCATTTTATTTCTCATTAATTCTGTAGGTTCTGTAACCGTATCACTTCTAAAATCAAAATATTTATTCATAAACTCACCCTCTTCATCTCTTATTCATTATTTAACACGAACCATTATTATCTTCAATTATTATACCATAGCTGACATAGATACTGAATCCTAAGCCTTAATCTCTCTGCAAAAGTTTTCTATTCTTGCCCCTTAGCAGTTAATTAACGAATATTACGCCCTCATTTATATTGTATTAGTTTACATACACAGACATAGTAAACGACAGTTTTACACACTATACTGTCGAATCTGTTTTTTGACAATCTACATAAAACACGAACATTCGGATGTATACATAATTATATCATTTTGTTAACAGTTTCTTAGAACGTTAATTTTACAGCATTTTCAAACCATTTTTCCAACAAATTAATCTTTACATTTTTAGATTATATGCTATAATAATTCATAATATCGAGAGTATATCATAATTTGATTTAGGAGGGTAATATGACAAAGCCGTTATATGTTATTAAACCAGAAGAAAAAGAACCAAAAAAATTAAAAGCACTTTTAGAATCTCATCCTGAGATTAAATTTGTCTCATTATTAGCAGTTGATTTCGGTAACAACCATACCGATGAGAAAGTCCCAGTTTCTCAAATGCTTGATGATGTGGCAGGCTTTTTAGAAAACGGTATTCAAACAGATGGTTCATCAGTTTATTTACCTGAAATTGCAGAAATTAACAATGCAAAAGTTGACCTCATCCCTGATATGGAAGCCAATTGGGTAATTGATTACAATCTTTGTAATATTGATGAAGAAGGCAACAAAGTAGGAACATTATTAATTCCTGCCTTTTTAATACACGATAATAAAGAAGTTTGTTCTAGAAGCGTTTTAAAAAATGCTGTTGCTAATTTCAAAAATGAAATTATTGCATTGTTTAAATCAGATGCTTCTCTTCTTGAAGAATTTAAAGAAGTTAAAAGTGCTGATGATATCGAAGATGTTATTTTGACAAGCGCAACAGAATTAGAATTCTGGGTTAAAACACCTGAATCTAAAACTGACATCGAAAAATTGTCCGCTTCACAAAACTTAAAAGAACAATATTGGAAAAGAACCTACGGTCAAGTTAGAACTGCTCTCGAACAGTCATTAGAAGCTCTTGAAGTTTATGGATACGAACCTGAAATGGGTCATAAAGAAGTTGGTGGTGTTGCATCAAAACTTGCTGGCACTAATATTCATACTCATGTTATGGAACAACTTGAAATCGACTGGAAATATGATAAAACACTTTTAGCAGCAGATAAAGAATTATTAGCTAAAAATATTATCACTGATGTATTTGAAGCAAATGGCCTATCAGTTACTTTCCAAGCAAAACCACTTGAAGGCGTTGCTGGTAGCGGCGAACATCATCATATTGGTGCTGCATTATTACTAAAAGATGGCACACGCGTTAACTTATTTACACCAGAAAAAATAGATGAATTCTTCATGAGCCGAATTGGTTACGGTGTTCTTATGGGTGTCCTTAAAAACTATGAAGTTATTAATCCATTTGTTTCTTCTACAACTGACAGTTTAAACCGTTTAAAACCTGGTTTCGAAGCACCTGTTTGTATCGTTTCTTCACTGGGTCACAGTCCTGCTGTTCCTTCAAGAAACAGAACAGTCCTTATCGGTTTAGTAAGAGATATTAATAATAAATATGCAACACGTTTTGAATTGCGTGCACCTAATCCAAACTCAAACACTTATCTTTTATTAGCTGCAGTTTGCCAATCAGGATTAGATGGTATCAAAGCGACTCTTGAATCAAAATTAGATTTAGCTAAAATCGAAAAATCTTTCTCAAAAGAAGCTGGCGAATATCACTTCTACTTGGAAAGTGATCGCGTTTACAGAAGCGAAGAAGATGTATTTGAAGACTTCAGCCAAGAAGAAAGAGATCAATTATTTAGTATTCCTCCAAAAACAGTTTACGAAAACATCATTGCTTTTGATCAATTTGAAGATAAAACCCAATTACTCGTTGCAAACGATGTATTTACACCACAAATTCTTTCTTGTTACAAATCTTCTATCATTTCAGAATGGTCTATAGAGCTTAAAGAAAGAATTATCCCTACAAATATCAATACCATCAGAAGACTTAGAAAACTTCATGGTAATGAAACAATCTCAGATTTAGATGTTGTAAACTGGGAAAAAATTTCATCTGCTAAAGTTGAATTAATGAAAGACTCATTAGCTAAAAAATCACTCTTTACTCAAATTCGTGAAGCTTTAGACTCAGGCGATTACGCTACTGCATCTAATTTACAAGTTATTATGAATGATAAAATGAGCGACCTTACTAAAATGTATTTAGATTACAAACGCAATCTTGTTGTATTAGAAGGTTAATCTTTCATCACAACCATTTGAAATAAACTAAAAGCCTTTAATTAATAAAGATCAAAAGCCTCCCCTCTTTCTATGAATTGAGAGGAGGCTTTTTCACATTAAACTGAAAGTTACCTCGAATAATATTGAAAGTATCTTAATATAATAAAAGCATCTTAATACAACAAAAGAGACAAAGGAGAAAACATTTGAGTTTATCCTTGTCTCTTTTAATTTAATGCATCATTTTTAATAAATTATTTCAGTTTTCCACTAAAACAAGCGATGTACAAACAAACCACTTCTTAATTTAGGTTCAAACCAAGTTGATTTTGGAGGCATAACCTCACCTGCATTTGCAATGCTGATAAGATCATCCATTGTTGTTGGGTACATAGAAAATGCGACAGCAGCACCCTTTTCAACTTTTTCTTCTAGTGCTTTTAAACCACGAATTCCACCAATAAAATCAATTCTATTATCAGTTCGAGGGTCTTCAATCCCCAAAATAGGTCCCAAAAGATTTTCTTGAAGAATAGAAACATCTAATCTGCCGACAGGATCATTTATATCATAAATGCCCTTTTTAGCCTCAATTCGATACCATGCATCACCAAGATACATACCAAATGTAGCTCTTTCCATCGGTTTATAAGGGACTGTAGCATCAAGTTTTTCTACAATAAACTTATCACCAATCGCTGATAAGAAAGCCTCTTCTGTTAAGCCATTGAGATCTTTCACTACGCGATTGTAATCCATTATAAAGAGATCTTCATCAGGAAAAATAACCGACATGAAATAATTGAACTCTTCTGAACCATCATAGTCTGGATGTTCTTCTCTACGTTTCAAACCCACTTTCACAGAAGAAGCACTTCGATGATGTCCATCTGCTATATAAAGGTAATCCACTTTATCAAATAGATTTTGAATTTGAGATACGAGTTTTTCATCATCTAATTTCCAGACAATATGAGTAATTTCATCTTCACTTGTAAAGTTGTAAAGCGGCATATGGAATTTAATCCAATCATTTATAATTGTATTTATGGCATCATTTTTACGATAGGTTAAAAAGATAGGTGCTGTATTGGCATCACAATAATCAAAGTTATTAATACGATCTTGTTCTTTAGCCGGACGTGTAAATTCATGTTTTTTTATCGTATTATTCAAATATTCATCAATTGATGTACAGCCAACAAGTCCTGTTTGCACCCTACCATTCATGATTTGTCTATAAATATAAAAAATAGGTTGTGATTCTGTTTCTAAAATACCCTTTCCAATCATTTCATCCAAATTTTTACGTGCTGTTTGATAAACTGTTTCACAATATGGATCTAACTCATCTGGACAATCAATTTCTGACCTAACAACATGTAAAAACGAATATGGATTCCCCTCAGCCATTGCCTTCGCTTCTTCTCTATTCATAACATCATAAGGTAAAGATGCTACTTGATTCACCAAATCTTTTTTAGGTGAAATGCCTTTAAATGGTTTTACTAACGCCAAAATCTTACCTCCCCAGTTTATAATTTAAAGTATGATTTTATTACCTCAACTGTTTCCACACCAATTCTCTGTTGTGCTTCCTTAGTGGCTGCACCTATATGAGGTGTACACGACACATGTGGATGATTCATTAATTCTGTATTTTTGCTTGGTTCTTCTTCAAAAACATCTATGCCTGCACCTGCGACACGACCATCGTTAAGTGCTTTGAGTAGCTCATTTTCATCAACGACTCCGCCACGCGCTGCATTTATAATGTAGACACCCTTTTTCATTTTAGAAAAAGATTCCGCATTGAGGACAGGTCCTTTTTCTTTATCATAAGGCACATGGAGTGAAATATAATCAGATTTTTCTAGCAATACATCCATTGCAACATATTCATACTCTGGAAATCTCTCCATCTCACCAAAAATATCATAGTATATAATTGACATTCCCATTGCTTGAGCTCGCTTTGCAACTTCACTTGAAATTCGTCCCATACCAATAAGCCCCAGTGTCTTACCATAAATTTCCGAACCCTTATACTGCTTTTTATTCCATTTGCCTTGTCGCATTGTTACATTGGCATCACCAATAAAACGGCTTACTGAAAACATATGACCTAGAGTCAATTCTGCAACAGCTATACCACTAGAATTAGGCGTATTTTTAACAGTGTAACCTTTGGATTGGGCATAATCAACATCGATATTATCAACGCCTACACCAGCTCTTACAATCAGTTTTAATTTGCCACCTTCAATGCTATCAATAAGACCTTCTCTCATCTTAGTTGCCGATCTTACAACCACAACATCTGAGTTCTTAAGTTGTTCTACCAGTTCTTCTCCATCATAATGGTTCAAATCAATCTCATGACCCATTGATTTTAATAATTCTGCGGCACTCTGATCCATCCCATCATTAGCCAGTATTCTTAACATATATGCCTCCAATGCTTTATTATCTTCCTATTTTGCCAATTATCTTGATTTATTCCGTCACTTTTAACAGCTCAATATCCTAAGCTTTTAAACCCAAAATATCTTCAATTTCAGTTAAAAGTTGTTTTAAATCACTCACTTGAGTATCTGCCATGTGCGCAATTCTAAACGTTTTTTCTTTTAAATCGCCATAACCATTTGAAATCATATAGCCTCTTTCAGCCAATGCCTTATTCAAGTCAGCTACGCTGATACCTCTTGTATTTTTAACTGTTGTAAGCGTATTTGAAGCATAAGGTAATTCAGCAAACATTTCAAAGTACTGATTAGCCCAATCTCTCACAAGATTTGCCATTTCTAAATGTCTGTCAAATCGATTTTCTAAACCTTCTTCAAGGATTTTATCAAGTTGATAATCTAAGGCAAACATATGAGGAAGAGAAGGTGTAGAAGGATATTGATAATTTTTCTTTTGAATACATTCATAGAGTGCTAATAAGTCAAAATACATACCTCTAAAAGGAACTTCTTTAGCAGCAGCTAAAGCCTTATCCGAAATGGAACAAATAGACATCCCCGCAGGTAAACCAATACACTTTTGGGTAGACGTAATGCAAACATCTACGCCCCATTTGTCTACTTCAATTTTTGCACCCGCCATTGAGCTTACTGTGTCTAAACAAAATACAACATCTGGATATTTTGCAATCACTTTTGCAATTTCTGCTACAGGATTCATAATACCTGTTGAAGTTTCATTATGTGTAATTGTTACTAAGTCATACTTGCCAGTCTTTAAGGCTTCATCAACCATTTCTGGGGTTGTGGGTTGCCCTAACTCAGACTTAAATTTATCAGCTGGTACATTGTTGCTTTCAGCCATTTTAAACCAACGATCTCCAAAAGCACCAACAGAAAATACAGCTGCTCTTTTTCTTGTACAAGAGCGAACAGCACCTTCCATGAGTCCGCTTCCTGAAGAAGTTGACAAAATAATTTCATTATCAGTAAACATCACTTTTCTCATTTTATCTGAGATACTTTTTTGGAGTTCTGATGCCTCTTTAGTTCTGTGACCAATCTGCGGTGTTGCCATTTTCAAAAGAACATCTTCACTCACGTCAACAGGTCCTGGAATAAATAATTTTTTATGCATTCAAATCACCTCATTTTTATTTTGTAAATCACGTTTATCATAACATTTATATCTACTAATAACAATATTCTCACAAGTCTGAAAGAAGATTCTGACTTTAAGAAATTGTTATATATTTCTAATCTTTAATATATTGTTCAGATTTCTGTACACTATCCGATATTTGCCATTTTCATGACTAAAAAAGACACCTACACAATGTGTAAATGTCTCTATTTTTATTCTTTCAAATCTACTAAAAAGCAACTACCACGCCTTTATAATCAGCGTACAGTGACGATAATCCAGCACACTTCAAGTTTAGAACTTCTTCTATACCTGGAATACCCAACATCGCTTCTTGTATCTGGTTAGCACGTTCTGGATTACCTACATGAGAAATAGCAACCACTTTTTTACCACTAGGTTGTATTTGTTCCATCATGATTTCAATAAGACGGTTGTAGGCCTTATTCACATTACGCACTTTTTCAACTAACTTGATTTCGCCATCTTCGGCTCCCATGATAGGGATGATTTTCAATTTGGAAGCAATAATCCCTTTCCATTTTGAAATTCGTCCATTTTTAATAAGGTTATCAAGCGATTCAGAAATAAAGTATATGTTCATATCATTGATATAACCTTCTACTTTTTCAACCAATTGCTCACTTGACATTTGCATTTTTTTACATTCATGAACAAATTTAGTGACAAGAGATTCTGACGCTGAGGCACCTTTTGAATCAAATATGTGAATAAAAGGCGCATTGGGATTTTCAGTCTCATAAATTTGTTTAGCCAATTTAGCACTATTATAAGTCCCACTCAATTTTGATGAAATTGTAACAACATACATCTCATCTTGATTCTTCTTAAAAAGTTCAATAAAATCATTGGGTGACGGACATGCCGTTCTTGGCAATTTTGAAGAATGAACCATTCTATTGACAAAGTCATCAATATCCAAACTTTCATCATCAATCAATTCTTCATCATCAATATATAATTTAAATGGGACAATATCCGTAGGATAGTCCTCTAAAAATTTTTGATCTACTTCATTGCTGCTATCAGCGATCACTTTATACATAACATCTCTCCTATTAATTTCAATAACTTATTATATTATACTTGATATCCGCTCACTTTTCAAATGTACAATCCTTGTCATCAATATTTTTTAAAGAAATGTTAACATAATAAAAAACTGTTATTCAAATGAATAACAGTTTTAGAAAAAGTTAGTACATTCTTCTTTTAATCCTATTTAATAAGACGACAATGCCAATATTTCAGATTCTCTTTTTTCTGCATTTTCTTCTAACGCCTTTACTCTTGCCTTAATTTCAGATACATAAGCCTCATCTTTAATAGAAGCCAAGTTAATTTTAACATTAAAAAGGGCTGATAAAATAGCTGTTCTAGTCAACATTGCAGCGACAAGTGCATCACTTTGAGCTTGAACATTCCCTTTTTTCACTAATTCTTCAAGAATAGGAAATAAGGATTCTGTCTTTTCAGCCAATTCTAGAGGCACACCTGCTGCATATTTCATACCCTCTTGAATTGTTTTTGAGCGTTTGGCCTTTTCTGCTTCAGTTTCTTTTGGCATTTTATACGCCTTCATCACACTATCAAATGAACTGGCATCTTTATCAATAAAATCTATAAATAATTTTTGATAATCCTGCAAGTCTTTAGCTGTTTCAGTCATCATCACTTCAACTGATTCATAGTTCTTTTTACCGATCGTTAAACTGGCAACCATAGCACCTAGAGAAGCAGCAAGTGCCGAACATAAAGCTGCTACACTCCCACCACCAGGTACTGGACTTTTAGAAGCTGTTTCATCTAAAAATTCAACTAAACCAAAATCTTTTAACATGTCTTTCTCCTTTTATAGGGCTTCACTTATATACTTATCTACTACTATTCTACCATTTTTTATAACTTTCTCAACGGTACTCACTCCAAAGTGATACGATAAAAATTCATAGGTTGGAAACTCATGAATAACCAAGTCTCCCTTCTTACCGATGTCAATACTGCCTATTTGATCGGCTCTATCCAGTGCAGCCGCTCCGTTAATTGTCAAAGCTGTAATCGTTTCCTCTACCGTCATATGCATCTTATTCGTTGCAAGCGCAATCAACAAGGGAATGGATTCAGAAAAACACGATCCTGGATTGAAATCACTTGCTAATGCAACGACGCATCCACTATCAATCATTTTTCTTGCATTTGCAAAAGGTTCATTCAAACTGAAAGCTGTTAAAGGTAAAATGCTGGTTACCGTTCCACTTGCAGCACATTTTTCAATACCTTCATCAGACGCTTGCAAAAGATGATCCGCTGAAATGGCACCTAGATCTGCCGCAAGTTCAGCCCCACCTAATCTCACAATTTCATCTGCATGAATTTTAAGTTTAAATCCACGTTTCTGAGCTGCCAACAAAAATTTTCGAGATTGGTCAATCGAAAATACATTCTCTTCACAAAAAATATCAGCAAACTCAGCCAACCCCTTCTTATCTACTTCTGGCAAGACCTCATCAATCATAAAGTCAATAAAAGCATCTGGATTTTCTTTATACGCGCTCGGTCTTGCATGAGGACCAAGAAAAGTTGTGACAATATCCATTGAAGAGACTTTGTTAAGATGTTTCATCACTTCAAGTTGCTTCATTTCAGTATCATAGTCTAAGCCATAACCACTTTTACCTTCAACTGTTGTTACGCCAAAAGTGAGCATGCGATTAAGACGTCTGATTCCTGACTCAATAAGACTATCCTTTGATGCTTCTTCAGTGGCTTTAACCGTATTAATAATCCCGCCACCCTTATTCATAATGGTCATATAGTCTTCGCCCTGTAGCCGCCAATTGTATTCGTTTTCACGGTATCCCCCAAAAACAAAGTGAGTATGAGAGTCAACAAATCCTGGCAATACACATTTACCAGAAGCATCAATTATTTCATAATTTTTACGTTTATAATACTCGAGGTCTATGTCATTATCAGTCACTTTCGTTATTATGCCATCTTTAATCACTATATTTCCATTATGAAGGACTGATAATTGGTTCATTTCTTCTTTTGTTTTACCTTTATAGCCATGACAGGTCACGATTTGATTTGCATTGAGTATGACACAATTTCCTCTATTTATCATTCCATAATCCTCTTCTCTAAAACTTGATCATAAGAAAATGCTTCAATGCCAAGATAGTACTCAGCTGTACCAATCAGAGCATCCATAGGTACAAGACCAATCACTTCACTACCAATAACACTCACACCATAACGTTGAGCTTCGATTTTAATAAGCTCAAAAACGCGATAAAGAGGTGTTTTCGTAAAGTCTGTCATATTCATTGAAACTTGAACAATATGACGATCTTCAAGTTCAATCCCAAGTGCCTTACAATAGCGTAATCCACCCGAAATATGACGCACACATCTTGCAATCTTGTTTGCAATTTCCAAATCATTTGTGTTCAAGTTGACATTAAAGGCAACAAGTGGCATTCTTGCACCAATCGCACAAATTCCAGCAGTTGGATGAATCGTTACACCGAAATCAGGTTTCCATGCTTCGTCTTTTACTTTTTCTGCCATGCCTTCAAATTGACCTTTTCTCAATTTTGCTAAATTTTCTCTATGTGAAGCTGATGCCGACTTTTCATATAAAAAGCTTGGCATTTCAAATTTATCATAAATTAAAGATGCAACTTCTTTTGATAATGCAATACACTCTTCCATTGTTGCATTTTTAATTGGAATAAAAGGAATTACATCAACGGCACCCATCCTAGGATGTTGACCTTCGTGATGATTTAAATCAATCAATTCTACTGCTGTTCCTACTGCTTCTACAAGTGCCGATTTAAGTGCTTCTGGTTCACCTACTAGCGTTACAACACAACGGTTATGATCTTCATCATTACTATAATCTAATAATTTTAATCCTTCTTTTCCTCTAAAAGCAGATACGATTTGATCTATTTTGTCTAGGTCTCTACCTTCACTAAAATTAGGTACACATTGAATTATCTTGTTCATATTGCCCTCCTTTAATCATTGTTACACTTATGATAACATGATTTCGTCTATAAAACGTCCACAAAAAAGCCCGCAAAGAAGTTGCGAGCTAAGTTTATTAAAGTTTTAAACGCAATTTGTCGAGCATATCACGTGTCATTGTATCTAAATCATAATTAGGTTTCCAATTCCATTCTTCACGTGCACAAGAATCATCCAAAGAATTCGGCCATGAATCCGCTATGGATTGCTTAACAGGATCAATCTCATAGTCTAATTCAAATCCTGGAATTTCTTTTCTAATAGAAGCTGCCATATCTTCAGGTGAAATACTCATAGCTGTAATGTTAAAAGCATTTCTATGTGTCAGTCGGCTTCCATCTGCCTCACATAAACTAACAATTGAATGAAGGGCATCAGGCATATACATCATATCAAGATAAGTATCTTTTGAAACATAACAAGTATATTTTCCTTGTTTCAGGGCTTCATAATACATATGAACAGCATAATCAGTGGTTCCACCACCTGGTAACGCTTTATAAGAGATGATACCTGGAAATCTCACCCCACGCGTATCTACACCAAACTTTTTATAATAATAATCGCATAACAATTCACCTGATACTTTAGAAACACCATAAATCGTTCCAGGTCTCTGAATAGTATCCTGAGGTGTATTATCATGAGGCGTACTATTACCAAAAGCAGCTATAGAACTTGGCGTAAAGACCATTGCTCCTAATTCACGCGCAACTTCGAGACAATTATAAAGACCATTCATATTCACATGCCATAAAAGATTAGGATTATTTTCACCTACTGCCGATAAAAGTGCTGCCAAATGAATGACAGTATCCGGTTTAAAAGCATTAGCAATCTCACCAAATGATTGATGATTGGTTACATCTAGTACTTTAAAGTGTCCTTCTTTTTCAACTAAATCATTTACCCCTGATACGTTATTGGTTGCCATCACATTATCGACACCATATTCCGCTCTTAATAATTCAGTTAATTCAGTGCCAATTTGACCTGAGGCTCCAGTTATCATTATTCTTTTCATTTAAAATCCCCTTAATTATTAGACTTTCAAGTTTATTGTAACGTATTGTTCGCGAGAGTCAAACACTTAAGACAAAATAATAAATTAAGAAATCTTAAAAATCGCCCAAAGTATTGCAATCCAATAAATGCAAAGTGAAATTGGCATAAGTGCTCTAAATTTAATTTTAGAAAGCTTATGTTTAAAGATGACCATTCCAGTAATGACACCCACACTCCCTCCTAAGAAGCCAGTGGTTATCAAAAAAAACTCTGAAATTCTATAACGGTGTTTTATTGCCTTATATTTATCAATTCCCATCATGATAAAGCTTATGAGATTAATCAAAGTGAGATAAATCCCTAATTGAGCTAATGTACTTAAATGCATATTTTAATCCTTCCTGTGGTATAATATATGATAACCTTTTTTTAAGGTTATTTTTTATAAATTCATTATATTATATCTTATAAAATAATCATGCATTTATTTAAGTTTTAAAGGAGTTTTTTATGTTTTTTGATGCCAATTCTGTTATTATTATCCTTCTTGCAGCCATCATTGGTGGAATTATAGGGCTAGAACGAGAATCTGTCAACCGCCCTGCAGGATTAAGAACACATATACTGGTCTGTATTGCTGCAGCTTTAATCATGGATGTCAATATTAAGATGTCCCTCATTTATAACGGCACTGATCCAACAAGGCTTGGTGCACAGGTCATAAGTGGGATTGGATTTTTAGGTGCGGGGACTATTATAAGAGAAGGTCCCACTGTAAGGGGCTTAACCACTGCAGCGTCTCTTTGGGCAGTAGCTTGTCTAGGCTTAGTTATTGGTACAGGTCATTATGTCAATGCCATTTTTGCTATGTTAGTCATTTTAATTACCCTCAAAACATTTAGTCAATTTGAAAAGAAATTCAATAAAAACAGGCGACAAGTTCATCTTACCATCAGAGCAGTTAATCGCAACAAACTCATCAATGAAATTGCCGTTTTATTAGGCCAACTCAACTGTAACATCCAGAAATTAGACAGTGACATAGATACAGACCTGCAAAGAACCATTATTACGGTTGCCTTTGAACTCTCACATGGCATCGAAGTCAATCAAGTCATCTTAAAAATGAAAAGCATCGAAGGTATCGTAGATATTGATCAAGATTAAATAACCAGCCGCATCGCCTCCCTTTTTAGGCGATTTATGTAATAATAAGGGGTTCATTATCTGTAACCACTAAAGTATGTTCAAATTGAGCTGTTCTATTATGAGGGGTCCCCATTAATGCCCAACCATCATTACCACCGTAAGCAATTTGATCTTTTATAGAATAAAATGTTTCTACAGCAATCACTTGCCCATTTTGCAAAAGAGTCTTTTCACTCTCAACATAATAATTTGATATTTCTTTTGGTTTTTCATGTAATTTTCTACCAATGCCATGACCTGTTAAGTTTTTAATCACTTCAAAACCATAAGTGTGAGCGACAGTCTCAATTGCCCGACCAATTTCATTAATTCTATTGCCTGTAATCGCTTGCCGCATTCCAACTTTGAGTCCCTCTAAAGAAGCTTCTATTAATTGATTCCATTTGTCATAATGAGGCATTAGCGCGTCTCCAATAATAATCGTTTTACCCGTATCTGCATAATAGCCTTCAAAACATCCAGAGACATCTATATTAAGGATGTCTCCTTTTTTCAATGGGGTCTCATCAGGAATCCCATGAGCTATAACATTATTAAGACTTAAGCAGGTATAACCAGGAAATTGATAATCTTTTTTAGGAGCGGATTCTGCATGATAATACTCAAAAATTTCCTTTGCAATCTGGTCTAATTGATAAGTACTTATTCCCACTCTCGCCTCTTGGGCGAGTTTTTCTCTTATTTCTGCCACTATTTTCCCTATATAAGTGAGTTGACTTAATTCCATTTTCGTCTTAACTATCATGATGCTCTCTTTCTTGACTTATTTGTGAATATCTTACTACTTGATTTCGTCCATTATTTTTACCATAATAGAGTGCCTGATCCGCTTTCGCTAAGTTTTCTTTTACATCGTATTTAGCATCATAAACCGATACACCTAGTGTGATATTGATATAAACAGGGTTCTCTGTAGATTGGCACATAAAAGGTTTCTGAGCAATCATACTTCTAATTCGATCTGCAATTTCAACCGCTTCATTTTCAGTGGTGTTGGATAAAATGATAAGAAATTCTTCACCGCCCCATCTGCCAACATGATCAAATTCTCTAACCAATAATTTCATATACCTGACTAAATTGACCAAAACTTCATCACCACATTCATGTCCGAATGCATCGTTGACATATTTAAAATGGTCAATGTCACAGATAACAATCGAAAACGGTTCATAGAATTCCTCATACCGACGTTTGGCTTGTTCTACGATTTCATACATGCCACGTCTATTATACGTTTGGGTCAAGGCATCCGTTTTGCTTAAAACTTCTAATCGTTTTTGTAAGCGCACTTGCTCTGTCACGTCAACACCCGACAAAATATATTGGGTTCTTTTAAATGAAGGATTTTCTATTGGAATAATTGCAAATTTTATATCATGTTCATTGCCCTCATTATCTCTTATGGTAAAAGTTTCTTGCTTAAGGCTAGTTAAATCCCCATCATCGAGACTTTCTTTCAAAAAAGACCTCAGTATAGATTGTTTTTTAAAGATGTCTATTTCAAAAAAATCTCTTCCAATAAGGTCTTTTTTCTTTACTTTAAAAAATCCTAAAAAGAATCGATTCACATCTGTAATTTTAAGTTCGCTATCAACAATCAAGAACATTTGATTAGTTTCATCAAAAACAGCCTTAAATTTATTCTGATTTTTTTCCAAACGGTCATAGGTCACCGTTATTCTATAGTACAAGTTAAATATAACTAAGCCACCTATCAAAAATATAATAACAGGTAATAGCTTGCTGACCACTTTCAGATAGATCTTCTGCAGTTCAACCACACTTACTAATTTAATCGGAAATTGACCTACATCATCTACAGAAATCATTTTGTTATTAATATTTTTATGTGTCATATTGGTTTCTTGAGCATCGATGATCTCTTTGAGATAAAGGGGATTATCAAAAGGGCTATTCTCCCATGATGTTGCACCAATCACCTCATTATTATCATTGATTATGTAATAATTTATCGATTCCTCTTCTCTCCCTTTAAGAATTTTAGAAATACTTTCAGTGGTGTAATCAATGTCAATTGAACCTAAAAATTGTGTCCCATGATATATTGGAAGACCAATAGTAATCATGCTTTCGCCTGTAACTTGATCTGCATATATATTGGACCATTTAATAAGTCTATCTGGATTGTTTTCAGGTTTAATCATTTTATAAAAATCATAATTAAAACTGTCCTGATTAACAGTATATTCCGAGTAGTCTACAAAAGGATAGATATTGAGAAATCGATTATCTGACATATAATAGACCCATTTAATATCGTCACTATTATCGTATATTTTTTTGAAGGCCTTATTAAGTTCTATAGATGCCCCTAATTCTTTTAACAAGTCATTTTGATTGACACTACTCGTTTTAAGACCTGATATATTCGTCTGAACTTGTATGTTGGTCACATCAACATAGTAGGTTTCATCGTCTATATCGTGAAGGCTTACCTTTTTAACGTCTTTACTGCTATAGTGATCCAAAAAATAATCAGCCGCTAAATCCATTTGATGAATTGAATCATTAATATTGACTTCCAATAATTTTATTGTAAAGTCTTTTTTTCTGTCGATTTCACTTATAAGAGACTGATAGGTACTTATAAATTGAATAATCAACGCAAGCACTAAAACGGAAATCACAAAAAGATTGATAATAATTCTTTTATTTTTCATATCCCTTCCCCCGACAATTTATATAATATTTATACACCAATATATAATGAATAAGCAAAAAAAGCGCCGAAGCGCTTTTTCATTAAAATTATATTGATATTTTTGAATCATTTAAATCGTCTTAAAGTGACTAAAAATCAGCATTTTTGACAGTACGTGGAAACGGAATAACGTCTCGAATATTTTGCATCCCTGTAAGATACATAATCATACGCTCAAAACCTAAACCAAATCCAGCGTGCTTTGTCCCTCCGAATTTTCTTAGTTCCAAATACCACCAGTAATCTTCTTCACTCAAATTAAGCTCATGAATACGTTCTAATAACAAATCAAAACGTTCTTCTCTTTGTGAGCCACCGATTAACTCACCCACACCTGGCACCAATAAATCCATTGCTGCAACGGTCTTGTTATCATCATTGAGTCTCATATAGAAAGATTTGATTTCTTTAGGATAGTCTGTTACAAATACAGGGCGTTTGTAAATTTCTTCTGTTAGGAATCGTTCATGCTCTGTCTGTAAATCAGCTCCCCAGAAAACATCATATTCAAATTGATGTCCTGATTCTTCTAAAGCTTTAATAGCTTCCGTATATGAAACTCTTGCAAAATCAGAATTCAGTACGTGGTTTAAACGCTCCAATAAGCCCTTGTCTATTCTTTGATTAAAGAAATTCATTTCTTCTGGGCAATGCTCTAAAACATAGGCGATGACATATTTAACCATATTTTCAGCCAGTACCATATCGTCTTTTAAGTCTGCAAAAGCAATTTCAGGTTCAATCATCCAAAACTCTGCAGCATGGCGTTTTGTATTTGAATTTTCTGCTCTAAAAGTAGGTCCAAAAGTATAAACATCTCTAAAAGCCAAAGCAAAAGTTTCTGCTTCAAGCTGTCCACTAACCGTTAGATTGGTTTCTTTGCCAAAGAAATCTTCTGAATAATCAATGCCCCCTTCTTCTTTCATAGGTAAAGCATTAAGATCTAAAGTTGTAATTCTAAACATTTCGCCTGCACCTTCGGCATCGCTTCCTGTAACGATTGGCGTGTGTACATAAACAAATCCTTGGTCTTGGAAAAATTTATGAAAGGCGTAAGCGGCTACTGATCTCACTCTAAAAACAGCAGAAAATGTATTACTACGTGGTCTCAAATGTGCAATTGTTCTTAAATATTCCATTGTATGTCTTTTCTTTTGCAATGGATATTCAGGTGTTGAGAGTCCTTCAGCTACGATTTCCTTTGCTTTTATTTCAAATGGCTGTTTAGCATTAGGTGTTAACACCAATTGACCTTTAACGTGTAAAGAAGATGCAATTGGAAACTTCGCTATTTCATTAAAATTTTCAAGTGCCTCTTCAAAGACAACTTGAATATTCTTAAAGTAAGTCCCATCATTAAGTTCAATAAAACCAAAGTTTTTTGATGCTCGACTTGTTCGAATCCAGCCCTCTAACATTATATCTGTATTATCATATTTCTCAGGAGAAAGAAATATGTCTCTTATATTGGTTCTCTCCATCTTATAACCTCCATCGATTCTTCATAGAACTGGGTATTGACCCACATAAATTATACATGAGTGTCTTGCCTAAGTCAAAAAATAACGTTGATATTTCACGATTTTTCTACTAGAATTAGATTATGAATATTAAGGAGGCATTATGACCCATATTAACTTATTTTTCTTATTGTCAGTACTCTTTGGCGTCCACTATTTTTTAACAACCTTTATCATCACAGAACAAGATACTATGATTAATTTTGCCCAATATGAGCTCATTCCCTTTTCAGCTTTCTTAATGACGAGTCAGTCTTATATATTAGTCAGTAACTACTATGTTTTGGAATTTTCTCTTGCGCTCATGTTTGTAGCCCAATTAATACAACTTGTCATTCCCTATACTTTATCAAAAGGAAACAATCATCTCATCAGTATAGGTATAAGTGCATTAAACATTATACTGCTTCTTTCACATATTGTCATCCCGCCGGTAGTATTAAAAATACTCCTTTTAATCTTAGGGGGAGTAATCATGTTAATAATGTACCTCAAATTTAGACAAAATGAAAATGAATCCCTTAAAGACTTAATTGAAATTCAAATCATTAACATCATTGGTTTATGTCTTTTACAAGCTAATAGTACCATGTATATGTTAAACCTAGCGCTCTTTATCCTATTGATTTACCAAATTGTAAAACTTATCTTACTGAGAAAAAACTATTTTACCAGATATAATAACCAATTAAAACGTCTCTCTGATTTAGAAGGTCGTTTTGAACGTGTGGTCGACTTTGAAACCAAAAAAAGAACTTCAAGAATGGTTGAAAAAGTTGAAATTATTCGAGAAAAATCACAAAAAGATCCAATGACTAAAACCCTTAATCGTTATGGATTAACCACTGAAATTTCTAACATGATACAAGACAGTAGCACTAAAATATTTTCTATTGCCATTTTTGATATTGACTTTTTTAAATCCATTAATGACTCTTTTGGCCATATTGTTGGTGATGAATGTCTTAAATTCTTATCTTATACTTTTATGATTAACTGTAAAAAATCAGATTTATTAGGTCGTTACGGTGGCGATGAATTCATCCTTATCATGCCTCATACAAACGCACCAGAATGTATTCAATTTTGTGATAGAGTTCGCCAAGAAATAAAAGATAAATCAAAGCCCCATTTTACGATTTCGACAGGAATTAGCACTTATCCTTACGATGGAAGAAGTTTCGCTCAGCTTTTAGATATTGCCGATAAAGGGCTCTATATTTCTAAAGAAAAAGGGCGTAACACCGTTTCCTATGTTGGTAACGTCATTATCCCTTCTCAATCATAAATCAATATTTTGAATCATATTTTCAAGTAAACGAATAATTTTGGATTGAGTCAACGGCTTATCTACCCATCCAATACAGTTTAAATAAGAGATGGCAGAACTGTTATCATTTTGATAAGCATCAATAATCACGATTTTATTGCGATGACTGATTAAGGTGTGATCGCTTTGATACAAATCTTTTGACGCTGGCATATTGAATAAGATCACATCATTTTCTCTAATGGTTACTTTGTCAAATGATGTGATTTTTTCATAATTAAAGCCCATTTTTTCAGCATACCCTTTTAAGATAAAATGATTTGATTCAGACAAGTGATAACCCCAAATCTTTATTTGGCAATACTGGTGTGATTCACTATTCACTAATAAGTCATTATTATGATTAAACAGTGGCCATTGTAGCCAAATCTCTTGAGACTCAACATGTAAATCACCTTTAAAAAAGGTGTGTATGATTTGCGGTGCTGACGATTGCTCTAATACTCGTTGGTCAAAGTAGTGTTTAGATTTTATCCTTAAGTATAAAGCTTGACTATTAGATTCTATTTCAACCGTTAAATAATCATATTCTTTAGAAACATCATCAATTAAATCAAGTGAAAGTAAAATATAATCTCCTATATATGTGACAACCTCTTCTTCAAGATCGTTTATTATTTTAAAATCAATTCGTTTTTGGTTCTTATAACTTATTCGTGTAAGATATCCATTCATTAATTGCTCTACTTTAGACAGAGACATGGCATCCAATTTTGAGAAAGCATAGGCCGACTCTTGAACACTCGCTTCTTGCATTGCATTAACTTTATCATTTAAGACTGAAAACAAATATTGTGCACATTGAATGTACTTTTCAGAGTATCCTTCTTGATCCATTTGAAGAAGCTCTAAAATGAGACTTAAATCTGTATTAAAAAAGCCTTCCATTCTAGAGTCCATAGCCATTTTATGATTATACTTCTCTAAAACTTGATCTTGAAAATATTCATCCTCTATATCCAATAATGATTTAACCGTATTATAGTGCTGACAAATCTTATACGTTTCATTTAGTTTTCGAATAAGCAAAATGACAACACCCCATTCTAAGACACTAAAGACAATAAGCGAAAGCTGAAATCTAAAGCAAATCTCTTTATATACGAGATGCAATCCCTCGCCTTCAAACGTCTGTTCAAAGAGGATTTGTTTATGCCCTTCATAACTGGCAATATAACCGTTCATATTTTTAAAGGGCCCTTTAATAGCCTTATAGTTTTGAAAAAGGCCTGTATATCGCGACTTACTTTCATTCATTAACGAATAGTAATATACAATATTGCCCTTATCATTATAGATTAACATATTTGATAAATTGATAGAGGTTCCCAAACTTATTTCATTCATCAACTGATTTAAATTGACCTCTATAAATAAAACGCCATCTACTTCACTACTTATATTATGAAAAGGTTGAGCAATCAGCAGTTTATCATTTCTTACATCATCAGATTGATCTGAATAAATCTTTAATGAATCTCCCGTTTTAATCGCATTATACCATTTCATTTGTTTAATCTTTTCTAAAGTTCCTCTGGGTAAACTGTCCTCTCCTGTTAAAATGTATTGGTCGTCCACCACCATAAAGAATTTAGCATAATCCTTATTTCCCACTAATAAGGGATTACTCAGTGTCTCATCTCTGTATTGATTAAGTTCTAAATAAGTCAACATCTTCTTTAAAGAATCACTTTCATTGATTAATGCAATTATTCTCTCTTCAAATGTATTTTGAAAATAGATACTTTTTCTTTGAAATGAATCAAATTGGAACCAAATAAACAAGATATTTATTGTAATTGCTGAAATGATTATTATTAATACAAAAAAAACAAACGTCCCTTTCTTTTTTATCATATTCCCCCCCGAGAATTCAATCCGCTTTATGGATTCAGGATTATCTCAAAATCATCAACTCTTAAATCCCCTTCAACCGCTTTAAGCGTATACTTTACATGATTATAAAATTTTTGACCTTGGCTTTCATAAACTTCCACAATTTCATATACCTTTTCAACTGCCTGTGCATTGATCACTTTAAAAGAAACAAACTCCATATCACTGTCTTTATTGTGTTCAATCTGTTTCATTTTTTCATAAGCACTAGAATCATCCACGATAAGATCTAATAGATGATTGTCTTCATCTTTCGAATAACGTGTCCACTCTTGATTAAAAGCCACAACTAATTTGCGAACTGAATCTGAAACTGTAACTGAGTCCAAATCATCATAAAATCTTGCCATATCATCTATTGGGTCTGCATTTTGACTGATTTCTTCTTTTTCACTCATGTCGGTCTGATTTAAATCCATATGATAGCCCGTTATGCCTTCAGCCCCTTTATACTGATAATGTTTTTCAAATTCAGTTGTTCCACAACCATATTTAATCGTTCTCACTTCGTAGTCCTCTTTGCCTATTTGGTAACTCACAGTCACCTCATCATCAGATAAAGTGATTATTTCAGCATCTACCGTGTATTTATTACCCTCTAAATCTTGACTTTTAAAAGACCACGTTTTGCCCACTTCAACGGGTGCTTTTAAAATACATGCTTTTACCAAAAGACTATCATTGAGATGTTGTCCAGTATTAGTAAGCCAAAGCTCATTCCCCTCAACCTTATAACTTTGAGTAAATGTAAAATCATCAGCATTTGTACCTTTATAGTTATTCTTAATCTCTCCAGACAAACGCACTTCATATTCATGGTTTGACTCACTTTGTTCCACATTTGTTACTTCATGATAATACTGATTATCCCCATAATAAACCTCTTGAGTTTGGGGTAAATATTTTGCAAGGTCCTCGTTATAGGGTTCAGAAGATTTTGAACTGCTGCATGCTGCTAAAAAGAAACTGAATACAACTAAACCTACACAATAGAAAAGTTTGCTCCATTTTATTTTAATATATTTTAACGTCATCACTAAGGCTTTTGTCCTCCATTAGGTTATTATATTTATTATAGCAAATCTTACAAATAATGCATTAACAAAAGTATACAATCGTCCAAATAATTGGGTTTTATTTTTCTTTTACAGATGAGGGCATTTAAATGACCATAAATATTCATCAATTTGTAAAGATTTAGGAGAATAACGATTTACAAATAGGATTCTATTTGATAAGATATTATATGTTCAAATCAAATTAAGGGAGTTGTTTTTGGTATGAAAAAAACTTTATTAACAGAAGCTGCACTAAAAAAATTACAAAAAGAATATGATGATCTTATTCAAAAAAGACACGACATTTCTGATGAGATTAAAGTAGCTAGAGATTTTGGAGATTTATCGGAAAATGCTGAATATCATGCAGCACGAGAAGCACAATCCCATAATGAAACTGAGATTTTGAAACTTAAAGAAATTTTGGAAAACTACGAATTGGTCGCTGAAACATTAGAAGCTGGGGCTATTTCAATTAATTCCAAAGTGAAAATTAAGTATGTAGATATGGATGATGAAGAAGATATTGAAATCGTCACTAAAATTGAATCTGATCCACTAGAAGGAAAAATTTCTAACGAATCCCCTGTAGGTACTGCTTTAATGGGTAAAAAAGCAGGTGATTTAGTTGAAGTTAACTCTCCTAATGGGATAATGAAAATTCAAATCATCGACGTAAAATCATAATCATTCATCTGTGATTTTTGTAATTAAAAAAACCGCTATTAAGCGGTTTTTTTCTGGTTAAAGACCCTATATAAGAAAGTCGTTCCAAGTAAATAACAAAATATGGTCAAATAATAAGGTGCATTATAAGACACATTATACATAATAATGCCTCCAACAAAAATACCAAGTGCCCTAAACATATTGTTGGTAAGTGACACCAAACTACTCATTTGCGTTCTCTTATTTTCATCTACTATCTCCATTGCCATAGACCGAATCACAGGACTTGCCATATTCATAAGTGAAGACCTAAAGAAAAAGGAAATGGCTATCAGAATAATGCCTTGAGGAAAAGAAATACTAATTAAAAATGGCACTGACAATAATTGACACGCCAATACAGTTCTTACTCTTCCAAAACGTCGACTTAGGAAGGGCATTATTAGTCCCCCTACGATGGTACCAAATTGGCTAAAGGCCATAATTGATCCCACGACACTATCAGTAATGCCTAGCATATACTTCAAGTAAATACTAAAAAACGGAACAATTAGCCCTGCTCCAAAACCCACCAAGGCAACCTGGCACAAATAGAGAACCGTTTTGCCCCTTAATAAAACTTTAAAAGCACTTAAAATATCTACTAAATACGCTTTAATTGCCAATGAGTTATCACAATGACACATTGATTGATCTTTAAATTTAAACGTCAGTAATAAAGGAATCAATAAAACGATTGTACTTGAATTGAGAACTAGTTGATATGAAAGTTTCGACGGTAACCACCCCGCCAAAGTCGTTGATAGATGTCCAAGTAAGAAACTACTAAAAATCATCGCAACATTTCTCAGTACAAAAGCAAAACTAAAAGCAGTTACCCGTAAATCTTCATCCGTATTATCAAATATAACAGGGGATTGCAAAACCATCAAAGCTGCATTGCCTAAACCAAATAAAAAAGAAGATAACATTAAGACGCCTACTACAGCAGTATTAATCTGTAATAACCCCATGACAAACATCAGCAAAATACCTGAAACAAGAGTCTTCTTGCGACTAATTCGTCCTGAAATCATTGCAACAGGAATCGCCCCTACCGCTACACCTAAAGTTCTTAGAGAAATAATACTTCCCACAAAATCTTCATTAAAGCCTATCTCCTTAAGGTATATGCTCAACAGTACATTATAAGCTGATATTGTAATACTTGTAATAAGAATCAAAATAAAAAAATTTCTAACATTTTGATTTAGTCTTTTGAAAAAATCTCGATATGTTTCTATAAAAATAATCATTTAATCACCAGACACATTATAACATATATTTCGAACAACGAAATATTTTTATTCGAAATTCGAAATATTTTTTAATAAACATTGAATCTCATTTCATACTATAATATACTAAATCATATTAAGCTGAGGAGGTATCAAAAATGGCATGTATATATCCTGCGCCATCACAAGATAAAGAAACCCTTTATCCTTATTTGAAAGACCAAATTCAATCTTTTATAGAAGGCGAAGACAACTGGGTTGCAAATTGTGCTAATATTGCTGGAGCAATTGGTTTTTTAGTTAATGACTTAAACTGGGCTGGTTTTTACCTTTATAATGGTAACGAACTCGTATTAGGCCCTTTTTGGGGAAAACCTGCCGTTACCCGTATCGAAATGGGAAAAGGGGTTTGTGGCACTGCGGCAAGTAATCGCGAAGCCATTCTAGTACCTGATGTACACCAATTTCCTGGACACATTGCTTGTGATTTGTTCTCAAATAGTGAAATTGTCCTACCAATCATCAAAAACCAAGAACTTATAGGGGTTTTAGATATTGATAGTCCGGAAATTGACCGCTTTGACGAAGCAGATAAACAATATTTAAGTGAACTCATTGATTATTTTGTTGATTGTATCAACTGGCCTGATCCTAAATCACTCTAATCACATAATCACATCAAGCCTTAAAAATATGACAGATATAACCTATTAGAGTGATTAAACTATTCAATTCATAAAAATGTTAAATTCAAAAATACTAAATTTAAAAAAGCTAACCCTACCATCAGGTAAGGTTAGCTTTTAATTTAATAATTTCTATTCAATAAATCATTTGCTAAAAGGTTTAACATTTCTTGATACTTCGTCTTAGGTAATCGATTAATTCTTGAAAAAGCTTTTTGAGAATATTTTTTTGCCAAACGCCTCGATTTTTCAATCCCCTTATTGGCATTGATTTTTTCAACCAACTCTGATTCCGTATATTCATCGGGTTTAATTGATTGATTCTCAAATGCATAAATAAGCGGAAGGGTATAATAGCCTTTTTTCAAATCATTTCTAACCGTTTTTCCGACTACTGATTGCTTTTCATCAAAATCTAAAATGTCATCAATAATTTGAAATGCGATTCCAATCTCATAACCAATCTTCTTAAACATATTCGCTAAAGCCTGAGATGCACCGCTTTCGATAGCCCCAACATACATACTCATAGCAAAAAGTGCTGCAGTTTTACCTGATATAACTTTAAGGTAATTCTTAACTGTCATTTGATGATAACGATTAAAATACTGCATCAATTCACTTTCACATATTTGTTCAATCGCATGACCAAGTAAAGCTACTTGATCATGCTTGTAATCTTCAGGTTTTAAGACCGTTAAAGACTTGGCTAATAAATGATCTCCTGCATATACCGCTAAATCTTTCCCATACTTACTTTGAACACTTTGATTATTACGCCTCATTTCTGAATCATCAATAATATCGTCATGAATTAAAGTGGCCATGTGCATCATCTCTATCGAGCTTGCAAGAGCCGTCATTCTTCTTGAGTCATAGGCTTCACCAAAGTGAGCAGAAATAATCAATAAAATTGGTCGAAGCATTTTTCCATTAAGATTTAATGTATCTTCTATGATATATTGAACTTCTTGATATTTTGATTGCGTATGGGTCAAAATAATTGACTTAACCGCTTCAATTTCAAATTTGATTTCTTCAAAATCTTTCAGTTCTGATACTGTCATGCTACTCTCCATCATTAATTGATCTATTTCATTTTTATATTTACAAAATCCGTTTTATTGAGATAGTTAATTAAGAATCTGGCAACTATACCTACAAAAATCCCCGTAGGAATAGCAATAATCATCAATATAGGCAAATAGCCTAAGAGCAATCCATTTTCTATAATCAATGCTGCAACTAGGAGCTGTCCAAGGTTATGAAATACAGCCCCTACCACACTAACACCCATCAAACTGACTTTATCTCTTAAATATTTTATCATCAAAGCCATTACAATAAGACTCAAGACACCACCAGATAAACTGTAAAGGAAGCTAGACATTGAACCAAAAGTAACCGCTGTTAATATGACTCTTAATATAACAACTGCCGACGACTGTTTAAAAGATAAAAAATAAATGGCTGTCAATGTGACGATATTCGCAAGACCTAACTTAGCGCCTGGAACCATAAAAGGTACTGGTAATAGCCGTTCAATAAAGCTTAAAATCATTCCTTGAGCAACTAAAACTGCGATTAAAACTAACATTCTCGTTTTATTTAATGAACTTGACATAATTACTCCGAAAATCCATCTATTTCTGCTGAAGAAGTCTTTGAAACAATTTCAACAGTAAACTTATGAGGCAAACAAACTATAATTTCACCCACTTGTGAGATCGTGTGTGTTTTAACACAAATCTGATCATGACAATTGGCTTCACTCATAGAAACGCCTCCCTCTTTTATTACAACAACATTTTTTTCACCGTCATTTTCATAAGTGAACACTTCATCTGTATAAGGTGTAAAATCGTAAGTTTTAATAATTTCACCATTATGTCTAATGAGAACTTGTTCATCTGCATCAGGCATCTTTTCACGACTCAAATTAATGAACAAAAAAGCAGCTAATGCAATAATAACAATACCGATAAAAATAATTAAATCATTCTTTTTCATTGATAAACCTTTCATTTAAAAATCGTATCTGCAATGCAGATACGATTTAAAGTTCTAATGGAAATACAAATATGATTTCTGAGCAATTGCTGTATTCTTCCACCAACGTTTTACATAAGGAAGAATATAATAATCTAAACCAAATGTGCTTCCTGCTCCACCAATCATAGCAATACCTGCAAAGAAGAACCAAAGAATAGACGCATCAGACATACCTGTAAGGGTAATTGCCACTGTCATACCTGTTGTTGCAATAGAAGAAATGAAAGTAAATAAACCAACAATTAACATTACACCAAATGCAATTTCTGCAAAAACCATAACAGTTTGGAATAGAATTGCATGTGGAGCAACAATATTATCAATAATCCATTGCATGAACCCTGGTACTTCTTTAAGAAGCGGCTCTGCATATGTTGTTGCTGCATCTGACGTTTCACTTGCTTGAGAAACTGCATCTGATGCAATCATCTTCGCAGTTGTTAACCAACCATCATCAATTTTATGAAGCCCTTCAATAAGCCACATCACTCCTAGATAAACACGTAAAGGAACTAACCAGAAGTTTGGAGACGCTTTTGAGAAATGACCACCCACAAATGATCTTCTATTTTTAACATGGAAGAATTCATGTCTCAAATATTCCCAAAGTTGTGCTAAACCACTTACTGTGAAGAGATATAAGAAATTCACCATGTGCTTAATTAACATAGAGAAGAAACCTGACATTTTAAAGCCATTGTTATCTGATACACAATAATGCGAACCAATAGATACCATAAATCCATGGTAATTTTGTTTATGTGTATGCATCTCTGTACCATTAATTAACGCAGCAATATTTTCTGCCGCTGTATGACCTGATTGTTCCGCAGCTTCAACGATTTGAGGCATTGAACCATCAGCATCTTCAAAATGCGTATTATCACCAGCGATAAACACATTTTGATGCTCTGGTGATTGCATAAATTCATTTACAATCGCTCTACCACCTCTACCAGCTTTTAAGCCCAAAGAAGTTATAAAGTTACTTGCTTTAATACCTGCACCCCATATAAGTGTTTTGGTTTTAATAAAACGACCATCTTTAAGTTCAAAACCTTCTTCAGTCGCTTTAACAAGAGCTGCATTTTTTAGTAATTGGATTCCTAACTTCTTGTAACGTTTTTCCACTTTAGCAACTTGCTTATCATCTTTTAAAGTATTAAGAATTCTAGGTGTTGCTTCAATGTTATAAAGCGTTACTTCTTTTTCATTTACATGATATTTTTCACATAAGTGCTTTTTCGCTTCACCCAATTCGCCAATCATTTCAACGCCAGTGAACCCACCACCAACGACTGCAAATGTTAGCATTTGTTTTCTGATTGCTTCATCTTCCTCAAAAGAAGCTAAAGCAAACATTTTTTCAACATGATGACGAATCACCATCGCATCATCATATGACCATAATGTAAAGGCATTTTCTTCAATCCCATCAATACCAAAATCATTTGAATCAGAACCCGTTGCTAAAATAAGGTAATCATAGTCAAAATTATGACGTTCAGCCGTAATCTTGTTATGAGCAAAATCAATATTAGTCACTTTATCAGTCACAACATTAACTTTACGTCCCTTAAATATCGTTCTCAAATCAATTTGGATTGCATCTGGTTCAGTACGATGTCCAGCCACTTCGTGAAGTTCTGTCATCAAGGTATGGTAGGCGTTTTTATCGATTAATGTAATTTCAACATCATCGTTTTTTTTGAATAACTTGTGCAAAGTTTTTCCTGCCTTTACACCCGCATATCCGCCACCAAGAATTACAATTTTCTTAGAATTAGCCACAATATCCCTCATTTCTTTTATTTCTTGATTTTCCTCGTTTATATTATAACAAAAAAACCCATGCGATTAAATTTTATTACAATTTATTTTTAAAATGATATCCACAAAATCACGAAATAAACAGTTTCCATCACATAAACCGTATCTTCGCCCTTATTGTTAAATAAATCACTATAAATAGCATAAAAAGACCTATTGTTTTTATCAAAATAAAAATCATGTACTTAGGAAGAACCCCTTGCTCGTTCTATTAAAGTACAGGTAATAATAATAAAAGGAGTTGTATATTACTACACAACTCCTCCATCATCGTTAAAAACTATGCATTGAGTTTTTCTGTAATAAGTTCATTTAATTTATCTACTGCTATTTCAATTTTCTCATCAGAAGCACGTTCTGTCACTTCAACAATGTTTTCACCCGCTTTTTTACCTACAACAATTCTTAAAGGAATTCCTATCAAATCTGCGTCAGTAAATTTCACACCTGGGCTTACTTTTCTATCGTCGAGAACAACTTCTACACCTTGTTCTTTTAATGATTCATAAATTGTCATTCCTAAATTAAGTTGATCTTCCTTCTTAGGATTAACCACTGTCACCAAAACATGGTAAGGTGCAACTGCAACTGGCCAAATAATGCCTTTATCGTCATGGAATTGTTCAACAAGTGCAGCAACACATCTCGAAATACCAATTCCATAAGATCCCATAACAAAATGTTTTGATTTTCCATCTTTATCTAAGAATGTCGCATTCATCGCTTTAGAATATTTGTCTCCCAATTGGAAAATGTTTCCTACTTCTGTACCGTGATCAATTTTTAGGGGTTGACCACAATGTGGACACAAGTCTCCTGCTTCTACAGATAATAAATCTTCAGCGACTTCAAATTGAGAAGGTTCTAACACAACGTTTTTTAAGTGGTAATTTTTTTCATTAGCACCACAAATACCATTGACAATACTAAAAACTCTTTCATCCGCAACGATTCTAACACTTTCTTTCAAACCAAATGGACCAACAAATCCAATAATAGAACCTGTAAGAGGATAAACCTCCTCTTCTTGAAGCATAACCAAATCATCTTCATTAACCTCTAAAAACTTAGAAAGCTTCACTATATTGAGCTCACGATTGCCTGGAATCATGACTGCAATAACGTCTTGAGTCGATTCAACTTTTAATAACAATGTTTTGATAAACGCTTTAGGACTCACATTAAAGAAAGTTTCTAAATCACTAATGGTCTTAACATTAGGTGTATGGACCTTTTCATTAGGTTCACCTTCACATGCAAGTTCAATCTTTGCATCAAATCGGGCACCAGCCACTTCATCAGTTGCAGCAAAATCACATGCATCACAATAAGCAATATTACTTTCCCCTTCAGGTGTTATAGCAATAAACTCATGTGATACTAACCCACCCATATTACCAGAATCACCTTGAACGACTTTATACTTAAAACCTATACGATCAAATGCTTTTTCATAGGCTTGCCACATATTATTGTAAGACGCCCTCAATCCTTCTTCATCAACATCAAAGGTATAAGCATCTTTCATAATAAACTCTCTTGAACGAATTAATCCGAATCGTGGACGTCTTTCGTCACGGTATTTGGTTTGTACTTGATATAAGCAAAGTGGTAATTGCTTGTAACTATTAAGTTCATTATTTACTAAGAATGTAAAGTACTCTTCATGAGTAGGTCCTAAACAAAAATCTCTTTGGTTTCGGTCTTGAAGGGTAAACATTTCAGGACCAAAATTTGCCCATCTACCACTTTCTTCCCATATTTCACGTGGTTGAATAGCCGACATTAATACTTCTTGTGCATCAGCACGATCCATTTCTTCTCTTACAATTGCTTCAACTTTCTTCATTACCCTAAAACCTAAAGGTAAAAAAGAATACACGCCTGAAACCAGTTTACGGATCATTCCAGCTCTTAATAAATACTGAGCACTTACAATATCAGCATCATTTGGAACTTCACGTAAAGTAGGCATATATAAATTTGACATTTTCATAGCCTTACTCCTTTATATATATCATTAACTACGACCTTGTAGTTTATAATTTTTCTCATAAAATTGACAATTAACAGTATACCATAAAGCAACACGTTTGATAAGGTAACTCTTTAAAAACTATCAATAAAGTGAAAAAAATTAGAGATTATTTGACGAGATGTTTTAAAAGACTATCTAAAAAATCAAAATGGCTAAAGAAATGAATATGAGGATACCCTGCTAAGCAAGTCTTATAAACTAATCCCCCTGTCCAATTTCTACCATTTTTAGCCACTTTATAAGCTTTATCATAATTGCAATTTTCAATACTTATGGACTTATGAAACTCATGAGCTTTCATCTTAATAATTGACTCTTGGTAGGGTGGTAAAGACACCTTTAGATCAACATAGCCAAACCGTTGTAGCCGTTTAGTCATACGCGTATCGACATCAAAAAAATCAACCATAGGATAACATTTTCCATCCAAAGTTTCAATCTGCCTTGTCAGGTACATGAGACCACCGCACTCTGCGTAAGCAGGTAATCCACCTTCTAAAGCTTCTTGGATCTCATTCAGCAAGTCTTTATTATTAGAAAGTGCCTCAGCAAAAACCTCTGGGTATCCGCCACCTAAATAAAGGCCATCAATATTTGCCGGTAATGACTTATCACGCATTGGCGAAAACCGAATTAAATCTATGCCACAGGCTTCCAACAACTCCAAATTATCTTCATAATAGAATGAAAACGCTTCATCATAGGCTAGTGCTAATCTTAAACGTCCCTTTTCTTTAATAATGGATTGCCACTTGCCGGTAAAATTCAAATATGCCGCATAAGCCTTGTCCATTTCACCTGTTCTCGTCTTCTCAAATTCAAAATCTTCAATTAATAGCGACACATCCACTGTTTCTTCAATCTGATCGGCTAATCGCTCTATCTTATATGACAATTGATCAACTTCAACTGCTTGAACAAGTCCCAAGTGGCGACTTTTCAAAGCCAAATCTGGCATAGGAGGCAAGTAGCCATATGCTTTCACACTGGTATGCGTTTCAACTGCTGTTTTCAATAAAGTATAGTGATGTTCCGATTTCACATTATTAAAAATAACGCCCTTAAGATGCTTATGACCCATAAAATGAGCAAATCCACTGACAATTGCAGCCGCACTTAAAGCCATACTACTAGCATCAAAAACAACTAGAGCATCTACATTCAAAAGATTGGCAATATGAGCTGTACTGCCTGCTATAGACTTAACATCCGCACCGTCATAATAACCCATTACGCCTTCTATTACCGCTATATCAGCTGTCTCTATATGCTTATAAAACAAAGTTTGTAGCCATACATCATCTACTAGGGACGCCGATAAATTATAACTTTTCTGATGAGAAATATAGGTGTGAAACATAGGATCAATATAATCGGGGCCTACTTTAAATGGTTGCACTTTATAGCCCCTATTTGTAAGTGCCTTTAGAAGCCCCATTGTTAAAGTCGTTTTCCCCGAACCACTAGATGCTCCACCAACTATAAATCCTTTTCCTCGCATACTCTCTCCTTCACCTTTCTTATTGCTTCATACCGTTTTATACTATCTCACCATATAAACAGTTAAAATCGACATAAAAATAAATATTAATTGTGTCATTTCGACTAAAAAACCTATGGTATCACCTGTCATACCACCAATTTTCTTTATAATCCAAGTGAAAATAAGCCAAGAACCAAAAATTGTTAAACAAAGTGTAATCAAGCCTTGCCAACCTAAAATCAAGTAAAACAGAACACTTGCAATGATGAGATGAATGAAACTGGAACTTTGATGATTCGCTTCCATAAAGACACTCCCCATCCCTTTACTTGGTTTGGCATATTGGGTAAAACCACAAAAAAAACTGCCCATAAGTTTACCAACATAAGGCATAAAAAACAGAGTCATCGGATCAACGTGTTTAAATCCAACCCAGAGCGAAAGAAAATAGATGATTAAACCAATCACGCCAAAAGATCCTACTCGGGAATCCTTCATGATTTCGAAAATCCGTTCCTTGGGCTGACTGCTTAGAAATCCATCTAACGTATCCGCATAGCCATCTAAATGGATACCTCCTGTGATTAACAAATAAAAAATAAGTGAAAACAATGCCCCTATTTCAACATTATAAGGACGAATAATCAAAGTGGGAAGCATTACAAAAAGACCGATAATCAGTCCAACATAAGGAAAGTACTTGATACTTTCTGCATACTTTTCATCTGAATAAGAAGTCCACTTACCGATTGGTATTCTTGTAAAAAAACTAATGATTAATAAAAAAGACTTCATCATGACTCCTTCGACTTTAATACCATCGGAATACCCGAAACTGTGAAAATAACTTCATCTGCATATTGAGCCATTTTTTGATTCATCCGACCGGCAATATCTCTAAAATAATTACCAAACCTATAAAAAGGAACAAGTCCCATTCCCACTTCATTAGAAACCAATATCATTGTCTTATCATGTTTTCTTATTGTCTCTACCAGCTGATCTACTTCTTTTGCTATGTGTTTTTCCAGTTCATTAACCTGATCCATCCCAACTATATCAAAATCTAAACTGGAATCCATCATTAAATTAGTAATCATAATCGTTAAACAGTCAAATACAATAACTTCTGCCTCTAAAAAGGCATCAGAATTATCCAACATTTTGAAATTTTTATATTGTTCTATTGTTTGCCATGATGCAGGTCGCATTAATTGATGTTTTTTGATTCGGTCCTTCATGCCGTCATCAAAAGGAACCCCTGTAGCGATATAGACGACTGCCTTATTCATCTCTTTTGCGCGTCTCTCTGCATAAGCGCTTTTACCCGATCGCGCCCCTCCAGTCACATATATAATCATGTTTACTCCTTTTTATTGATTTTCTTTAATCCTATGTTAGGATACCTTAAAACGTTTCAGCTTAAATAGGCATAATAATCGGTGCTTTACCTTCACCACTAATAATTTCTACATCGACTTCATACACATATTGAATCAATTCCTGACTAATTACCTCTTGTGGCTTCCCTATTTTAACGATTTCTCCCGCTTTCATTAAAATAATTAAATCTGAAAAACGTGAAGCCATATTAATATCATGAAGCGTTGAAAGAATCGTCAATCCCTTTTCTTGATTAAGGCGCTGACAGATTTGCATTACTTCTAACTGATATTTAATATCTAAATGTGAAATGGGTTCATCCAATAAAAGAATATCGGGTTCTTGCGTTAAAGCTCTAGCAATCATGACTCTTTGTCTTTCTCCACCACTGATTTCTTTTAAATTTTTATGTCTTAACAACGTTGTAGACGTTAAGGCCATTGCCTCTTCAGCGATCTCTATATCCCGACGGGTTTCCCCTTCAAATTTTTTAATATAGGGATAGCGTCCCATTAAAACAACATCTTCCACAGGAAAATCAAATTCTGTATTAAAATTTTGATGGACAACTGCCAGTTGTCTGGCTAATTCTTTATGCTTAAACCGCTTAATTTTTTCATTATCCAAGAAAATATCACCATGATGCGGTTTTAATAAGCCACAAATATTTTTAAGCAAGGTTGTTTTCCCAGAGCCATTAGGTCCTAAAATACTTACAAAGGTTCCTTTGTTGACTTCAACAGAAATTGCTTTTAAGATGTCATCTACATCGTACCTAAACGACAAAGCCTCTACTTTAATTGTTTTTTCCATATCTTCACTCATTTCTTTATATCATTTACATTGCCTAACTTGACTCATTTATATCCTTTTATAAAAGATTTTTTCTATTCTTCTGTAATAAAAATAGGAAAAAAGGTCCTCCAAAAATAGAAGTAATAATCCCCACAGGGATCTCCATATTAGGAACAAGACTTCGGGCTATCGTATCACATACAACCATAAAAAGAGCGCCTCCAAAAAAAGAAACTGGGACCAAGAGTTTATGATCAGACCCAAATACAAGCCTTAATAAATGTGGAATAATCAAGCCTACAAATCCAATAATACCACTTACTGCTACTGCAGAAGCTGCTAAAAAAGATGAAATGATTAAAACTGATTTTTTAACAAAATCAACATTAACACCCATATTGTGTGCATCCTCTTCACCTAAGACCAAAGCATTTAAATCTCTGGATATAAATAAAATATAAATCAGTCCTATAATAGAAGGTAAAATCATAATCTTAACTTGTTGCCACGATGTTCCATTAAAACTGCCCATCGTCCAAGTGACAATTTTAGAGATATCATTTTCATTCAATAGCATCAGTAAAGAAATAATGGAGGATAAAAGTGAATTCATGACAAATCCTGCCAACAAAATACTGGTCGTTGATATTTTACTGCCAACCTTTGCCAAGGAATATACCACAAATACCGAAATCAAAGCACCTGCAAAAGCCATCATTGAAACAATCCCTAATCCAGCAAAACTTATCCCAATACCAAAAAGAATGCCAATTGTCGCACCAAAAGCTGCCCCTGATGAAATCCCCATAACATAGGGATCGGCCATTGGATTTTTAAAAACAGCTTGAAAACTAACACCTATAATGGATAAAAGACCTCCCACCAAACAAGATAGGATAATCCTTGGTAACCTTACATTACTCACAATAAAAACATGTGATGCTTTATAAGAATCAAGTATTTCTTGCCTCAATAAAAATCGCTTAGAAATAATAAAAGCATCACGAACAGGGATCTTAACCGACCCCTGTGTGATGGCAAAAATACATGTTATAAATAAAGCACCCATGAGCAATAGTATAAAAATAATATGTCTCTTCTTTTTATCTAAAAAGTGCATGGTGTCTCCTTATTAAACTTTAGTAATGTAAAGCACTTTCATACTCTGGATATAAAGCATGAATAATAATCTTTAGTCCTTGATCAATTACTCTAGGTCCTGGACGAGAGTATACATTGCCGTCAACTACAATCACATTTCCTTTTTGGATAGCCTGTAGCGATGAATACGCTTTTTCCGATTTCATTGTATCATAAGCAAATTGCTCTGTAATAATAATCTGTGGATTATGATCAATCAATTTTTCTAAAGAATACGACCAACCTTCAACATCCTTTGCAACATTATTGACACCTGCTGTTTTAAGTACTTCGTTAATGAAAGTGCCTTCACCTGCTGTAAATTCTCCTGATGAACCTGTGCCTACAACATAATAGCCTGTCTTAATTTTATTTTTAGGAATCATCGCTACAACATGATTAACACGATCTTCTTTAGCTTTTAGTGAAGATACAAGCGCACGTGCTTCATAATCATGTCCTGTTAATTGGCCTAAATCATTAATAAAATCATAAATGCCTGCAATATCTTCGGGTGTTTTTTGAGTCAAGGTTTGAATACCAGCAGTCTTAAGTGTCTTCATCGCATCTTCATTCATATGTGTTGCAGCAATAGCCACTTGGGGTTCTAAGTCAATAATTGATTCTAAATCTGGTTCATAAAGCGATCCTATCGATTGGATATCTTTAACCTCTGCTGGATAATCATCATACAAGGTTCTGCCTAACACCATATCTCCTGCACCGATTGCAAATAAGGTTTCTGTTACAGAAGGAGCCATAGAGACAACCGTATCAACTGGACCTGCAAACGTATACGACACACCTTGATCTGTAATTGTCAATGGGAAGAAATCATCCGTTTCATGATTAAGTGTTACTTGATTCATCTTTGATGACCAACCTACATTGTAATTTAATGTTTCAAATACAAATTTCAAAGGAACATAAGCTTCTCCATTATCAACAAAAGCTTTTGCATCCAAAGTCATTGGTACATCATTAACCCAAACCTCGTTGGTTCCCACATTAAATTTGATAGTTACCTTGTTATTGCTCAAAGTGATTTTGTTATAAGCCACTGTCGCGCTTAAACCAAATTGATTTACCGAATCTGTTGAAATGAAACTTCTTCCATCAACGACTTGAGTTTCTAGATTTTTAGTTACACCATCTGCACTAACCGTCATACCAAATGTCATCGCTGTAATAGAAACCAATAAAACCATTAGGCTCATTATCAAAAATGACTTACTTAAACATTTCTTACTTAATCTCATCATATAATATCTCCTTTAATTTATTTATTAAAAAAGCATTTTCTTCATGCTGTTTTAATGCAATTCTATAATAATTTTCATTGAGGCCTTTAAAATCAACACACGTTCTCAAATAGATTTTATGTGCTTTTAATTGCTTTCTAAAAAGGGGATTTAAAGCCTTCTCTACTTTTATTAATAAAAAATTAGCTTGCCCCTCATAGACCTCAATCGCCTTCATCTTCAAAAGTGCTTCTTTCATATAAAGTCTTTCTGCTTGACACCATTCATAGATGACTTGGTCATAAGAACTCTCTTCTACCAAGTGAATCCCAGCGGCTAATGCCATTTGATTGATTGTCCATGGCTCTTTAAAAGCCATCATTTTGCTAATTGCTTCCTGCCCACCTATTGCATAGCCAAGTCTAAGTCCCGGAATTGCATATATCTTAGTCATAGATCTCAATCTTATAATCCGATCCATTCGATGCGATACATTCATAAAGTTGGCACTGGCCAGCTGATATTCTTTATCTACAAATTCAATAAAAGATTCATCAATCAAAATATTTAGCTTTGGACATTCATTCAAAACCCATTCTAAATCACACAAATCATACAGTTGACCCGTTGGATTATTGGGATTACATAAAATCAAACAGTCGCTTTGTGTTGCCTTAATCGCTTTAACAAGTGTCTTTGCCTCTAAATGAAATTGATTTTCCTTATCCAGTTCAAAAGTGTGAATCGTCGTCTCAGTCAAATCAAATGCTCGTCTATATTCAGTGAAAGTGGGTTCAATAATCATCACATTCTCATATTTAAAAGTCCGCGCATACAAATAAATCAATTCTGTCGCACCGTTTCCAAGTATAATTTGACCTTCTGCCAATTGATTTTGTTTAGCAAGACTTTTACATAAGCTTGCACCATTGATTTCAGGATAATTAAAGAGGTGATCAATTTCACTTATCAATAGCCTCTTGAAAGTTTCTTCATAAGCAATAGGTGGAATATTGACACTGTAATCAATATAAGCTTCATTTCCCCAATAACCACCATGAAAATTCATAGTACCTCCCATAAACTCAAAATAACTAGACCCAAGAGAAAAAATATCACTTCTGATACGTAAATCAGAAAAATACTAAAAGAAATACAATTTGTATCGATTTCATTGACCGGATCACCAATTGTTGGTTTAATCAGAACTTCACCAAAATAAGTGTTAGTTCCTCCTAATTGAATATTTAATAGCCCCGCTGTCACGGACTCAGGATAGGCACAATTAGGACTTTTATGATTACGGTGGTCTCGCTTAAGTATCTTGTAAGCTTGAGCAGTATCGCCCCCAATAACGCCTCCAGATACCAGCATAACCATTGCACCTAATCTTGCTGGAATCCAATTCAATATATCATCCATTTTAGCTGAAACATATCCTATTTCAGTATAAGGTTCTTGAACATAGCCAACCATAGAATCAAGCGTATTAACACACTTATAAATCATAGCACCCACTACTGATAAACCAAAAGGTGCCAAGACAAGCATATAAAAAAGAGGTGCCAAAATACCATCAATCGTATTTTCAGAAACCGTTTCAACAATCGCTCTTGATACTTGAGGCTCTGTAAGATTCTGTGTATCTCTTCCTACCAAATAACTTAATGCGTCTCGTGAAGCTTCTAATTCATGATTTTCTATTGTTTTTTTCACCTTACTTGCTTCATCTGCCAAACACCGTGTTGCCAGTGCTGTGTACAATAAATAAATAGACAGTATATCCATTAAAAGTGTCGGTAAAATAAGATAAGCGACTGCCAAAACAGCTATCGTCGAACCAATGACACCTATCCATAAGAGTGCACCACCTAGATATAAGTTTTTAACTCTTTTTCGTATTACTTTTTCTAAGAAACTAATGACACGACCTATCCATCTCACTGGATGGGGCCAATGAGGAGGATCACCAATGATCCAATCAATTATAATTGCGATTCCAATAAAACATATACTTTTTATCAACAATTTGATTCCCTCGATTCGTTGAGGATTGCTTCTAAAATTGGCCACTCAATATGATCATTCACCACCTTCGCCAAACGATCATACTCTTGAGATTTTAACATTTCATAAGAAATTGTTTCTTCATTTAAATCAAGCCCTTTTGATGCTCTTAATTGATTTATCAATTGATGCCGCCAAGCGTCATTGTCAAAAATACCATGGAAGTAGGTTCCCATAACTTTGTTTTCCCAATCTATTGCACCATCTAATCGACCATCAGCTGTTTTGATAAAAGAGTTAACAGAAGGCCCTAGTGTCGTCATTCCCATATGAATTTCATAACCTTTAACGGCAATTGACCGGTTATCTATTATCAGTTGTCCACTATTTTGAACCGTCGTTTTTTCAACTGACATTACCGTTTCAGCGTCTAAAAGTCCCAACCCATTAACTGTTTCTTCTATGGATTCAACATGTGATGGATCTTTAATCGTTTTTCCCAACATCTGAAACCCGCCACAAATACCCATAATCCATTTTCCCGACTTATGAAAACGGTATATGGCTTCACTCATTCCCTTACTTATAAGAAAGGCCATATCATTTATTGTATTTTTGCTACCGGGTATAATTAACATATCACAGCTTTGTATATCTTCAGCACGATTAACATATTCAAGTGACACTTCTTCTTCCATATCAAAAACAGTAAAATCACTAAAATTAGACATATAAGGTGTTCTGACGACACCAATTTTAATGGCAGCTTCCCTTTTAAAGTCAAAACGTGATGTCACGCTGTCTTCATCATCTATTTTTAAATCCTCAATAAAGGGAATCACCCCCACACAAGGAATACCTATTTTCTCTTCTATCATTCTAATGCCAGGCATCAATAGAGAAACATCTCCCCGAAATTTATTAATCATAAATCCCTTCATCCGTTTTTGTTCTTCAGGTTCTAAAAGCATATAAGTGCCGTATATAGCAGCAAAAACACCACCTTTATCAACATCACCTACTAAAATAACATCTGTATCTACCATTTCAGCTAACCCCATATTAACGATATCCGTCGACCTCAGATTAATTTCTGCCGGTGAGCCTGCACCTTCAATAACAATATAGTCATACATTTCATTAAGCGTGTTAAAGGCCTCTTTAATATACGGAATCAAATCAGATTTATTGGCAAAATAAGCTCTTGCCTTCATGTTTTTATAAACTTTTCCATTTAAAATAACTTGGCTTCCAACGTGACTTGTTGGTTTCAATAAAATGGGGTTCATTAAAACAGACGGTTCAATACGCGCCGCCTCTGCCTGAACAACTTGAGCTCTACCCATCTCTTTTCCATCTGCAGTAATGTAGGAATTAAGTGCCATATTTTGAGATTTAAAAGGTGCCACATGATATCCCCTATCGCTGAGAATTCTACATATCGCTGCAACCGTTAAGCTCTTACCTACAGTAGACCCCGTGCCTTGAAACATTATTCTTTTAGCCATATAAAATATAATCCTCTCGCTTCATTATTTTGCTCTATCCTTTTTCAAGCCTACGAATAAGCATAAAAAAACACATACTTCCAGTATCTAGGCGTATGTGCTTGAAATTCACTCTTTTCAGTCACTATGCTTCCGCCCGAAGCCGTATACTATTGTCATTGGTAGGTCTCCTGGCTTATAGCTCAATTTACTCTCCTCCCTTCCCAGTTTAAGAACCAGTGGTACGTAGGATTTCATCACTATTTACAGTAGCGGGGGCTGCAGAGGACTTTCACCTCTTTCCCTCTTAGCTCGTCCAATCTTCAGATTAAACAAGACCAATAACATTTCATACTATTCATTTGTTATCTTTATTATAGGTTTGTTTACACTTACTGTCAACTTCATAACATTAACATCATAAAAATAATGCAAGTCCTTTATTTTAATGAAATTCATCCTGTGAACACTCCTATTCCAACGTTACTTTCATAAAAAAAGCGGAAGGTATATTAACAAAATGCTAAGCAATTGAGACAAGTCTGTAACATAATTGTTTGTCCAAGAAAGGCATTTTCTTTCATAGGTGTACAGAAATAAAAACATAATTTTTAGTTTATATGCCTTGTATCACTATTTTCAATGTGTTATAATCACTTCAATATCTTCATATTGCGTACAGATGTACGCGATAGAAAAACAAGGAGGACATATGGATAAGGGTAAATTTTTGCTCATTCACATTGACGTTTTACCGGATGTGTTTTTAAAAGTGATAGAAGCAAAAGACTTAATAAAAGAAGGCAAAGCCGTTTCAGTCTCTGAAGCGACTAAACTCGTAGGGATTAGTCGAAGTACTTTTTACAAATATAATGAATATGTTTTTACTTTAGCAGATGGTGTACTTGGTAAAAAAGCAACTATTCAATTAAAATTAGACCATCAGTCAGGTATACTTTCAAAGGTATTAGACCATATTGCACACCACAATGGCAATATTATGACTATCAGTCAAAGTTCACCGATTGATCAAAAAGCAAATGTAACCGTTACAATTGATATATCTCAAATATCAACTTCCTTCACAACACTGACAAATGAACTCAAGAATATAGACGGCGTCTTTAAATTAACTTTACTAGCCATTGAATAGGGAGGCACACATTGAAAATAGCATTATTAGGTTACGGAACAGTTGGCTCAGGTGTTTATGAACTTATTGATAAAAATAAAGCCTCAGTTAAAGAAAATTATAATAAAGAAATGAAAATCGTTAAAATATTGGTGAACAATCTCAACAAATACAAAGATCATCCTCATTTTAACCTTTTTACCAATCAATTTGACGATATTAAAGAAGAAACTATTGATTTAGCCATAGAAACCATTGGAGGAATTCATCCAACAGATACTTATTTGGAATATTTTTTATCCAAAGGTATTCCTGTTATTACCGCCAATAAGGATCTTATTGCTGAAAAGGGAGTCTTCTTGTCAAAACTGGCAAGAGAAAATGATACTATTTTAAGTTTTGAAGCCAGTGTAGGTGGCGGAATACCTATCCTTAAACCTATTCAAGAATGCCTAGCAGGTAATCAAATCAAAAGCATTAGCGCCGTTATTAATGGCACGACTAACTATATCATGACAAAGATGTATGAAGATAATACCTCTTATGAAGATGCTTTAAAAGAAGCCCAAGAAAAAGGGTTTGCTGAAGCTGATCCCACATCGGATGTAGAAGGGTTAGATGCCACTCGTAAACTGGCAATTCTCTCTTCCATTGGCTATAAAAAGCATATTGATTGGAAAAAACTAAAAGTTGAAGGCATCTCTAAGGTCACTGATAAAGATATTCGTTTTGCCAAAGAAGAAAACTATAAAATCAAACTCATTGGCTTTTCTGAAAAATACTCAGATGCCATCTATGGCGCTGTAAGACCTGTCTTCATTACTTTAAACTCTCAGTATGCCAAAATTGATAACGAGTACAACGCCGTCTTGGTTGAAGGCGATGCTGTTGGCGAACTCATGTTTACAGGTAAAGGTGCAGGAAAATTTCCAACAGCTAGTTCAATTTTAGGCGATGTTATTGATATCATTCAAAACAAAAAAACACCACCTGCCTTCCCTATTTCAGGAGAAGCTCAATTGCTAGAATACTATCCTCAAAAAGCCAAATACATTGTTCGTTTTTCAGACTGTGATATTAACGTGCTAACCATTGCACTCTTTAATCAATTTTCATCACATGGCATCAAATTATCAAAATCACCTGAAACAAATGATCTTTACGTTCAGTTACATTCTGATACAGAAGAAGAATTAGTCACTAAGTTGACGCTATTAAATCAAAGTATTGCATTTACCTATAAATATTTTCTCGTTTTCAATAAATAGAGTTGCTTTTTCATAAAAACCCATTGCCTATTAGCATTAAACAGCCACATTCACTTAAAAAGTCACTTTTTTTAAAGACACTTGTCTGAAAATTTAAATTCATTAATGAGATGTCATATTCAAGCATTAATTTATAACGATATTGGAGAAAATAATGATTAGAGTTAAAGTCCCCGCAACAACAGCAAATATAGGCCCCGGTTTTGATGCCATTGGTATCGCGCTTAATTTATATAATTACGTCGATATTGAAAAACGCTCCGACCATCAGCAAAACATACAATTTACAAGTGACTTTACGATTGAAGATAGTCAAAATTTAACCCTAACAGCCCTTATCTACACCTTAGAACGTTACTCGGCTGTTACAAGAGGGTTTGACCTCATTATTCATGAGAATAACATTCCCTTATCTCGTGGACTTGGCAGTTCTGCTGCAGCCATTGTAGCGGGAATCTATTGTGCCAATTATCTCTTAGATAATCGTTTGAGCCAACAAGAAATAATAAACATGGCCACTGAACTAGAAGGACATCCTGATAACGTTGTCCCTGCCATTTTAGGAAATATGGTCATTTCTGTTTTTCAAAATAAACAAGTTACTTACTCTGTTGTTGAAATAGATGCTGATTTAATCTTCAAAGTACTTATACCATCCTTTGAACTAAGTACATCAAAAGCACGTGCCGCAATGCCCAAAGAATACCCACTCTGCGACTGTGTCAACAATATTTCTAAAGTATCACTTTTAGTAAGTGCGTTTTACTCCAAAAATTACGCCTTACTTGAAGTTGCACTTCAAGACCATATTCACGAGCCTTATCGATTACCTTTAATTCCTGATTCAAACAAAATACTCGATCAGCTTAAAGCAATTGGTCTATATGGCTCCTTTATAAGTGGTGCTGGTCCTACATTAATTGGTCTTACTGATAATGCCAATGACTCTTTTGACACACAAATTGAAGCACACTTAAACTCTCTTTCACATAAGTGGACACTTCGCTCCCTTACCGCTGACACTCAAGGGGCTCAATATATCCCCCTTTAAAATAATATAAATTCAAAAAATAAAGAAGGAAAAATATGAATACAGTTGTCCAAAAATATGGTGGTAGCTCCGTTGCTACACCAGAGCGCATACAAATCGTAGCTGAAAATATATTAAAACTCAAATCTCAAGGCAAAGCCCCTGTTGTAGTGGTTTCAGCTATGGGAAAATCTACTGATGATCTGATAAAACTTGCATTAGAAATCAATCCCGAACCCTCCAAAAGAGAAATGGATATGTTGTTATCTACCGGTGAACAGATTACGACCTCACTCCTTGCAATGGCACTTGATCGTCTGGGTCATAAAGCAGTATCCCTAACAGGTTACCAATGCGGGATTATTACAGATGATTTTCACTCTAAAGCTAAAATCCATCAAATAAACACAGCCAGAATCAATAAAGAACTCAATAATGACAACATTGTTATCGTCGCCGGTTTCCAAGGTTATAATGTTGATTCAGGTGATATCACAACTCTGGGAAGAGGCGGGTCAGATACCAGTGCGGTTGCCCTAGCCATTGCACTTGAAGCTGAAAAATGTGAAATCTATACAGATGTTACAGGCATTTATACCTCCGATCCTAGGAAAGTTAAAAAGGCACATCAATTATCAGAAATAAGTTATGATGAAATGCTGGAACTTGCAAAACTTGGAGCAAATGTCATGCATCCACGCTCAATTGAACTGGCTAGAAAGAACAATATGATTCTATATGTGAGATCATCTTTTGATTTTGATAATATGGGTACAAAAATTATGGAGGTTAAACCAATGGAAAAAGCTCAAGTAAGAGGTGTAACACTTGATGAAAATATCACAAGAATATCAGTTCCTCGTGTTCCTGACAAACCAGGCATTGCCTACAAATTGTTTTCTGCTTTATCTGCCCAAAACGTTCACATTGATATGATTATTCAAAATCTAAACTATGAAGGGGTAAATGACATCTCCTTTACCATTCCTACAGACGACCTTGGTATTGTCCTCCCTATTGTCAATGCCTTTGTGTTTGAAGTTGCCTCTGAAGAAGCACTCGTCGAACAAAACGTCGCTAAACTTTCTATTGTAGGGACTAGCATTACTTCAGACGCTAAAATTGCTTCAGGTTTATTTGGAATTTTATCTGATTTGGGCATCAATATTGAAATGATTTCAACTTCTGAAATTAAAATTTCATGTATCGTTGCCCAAAATGATGCAATCAATGCCCTTAACGAAGTACATGATTTCTTTATCAGTAACCATCTTATACAATAATAAAAATGTCTATGAAATATAAAAAAAGACTTCAACAAAATAATTCAAGTTTAGACCACGTTGTTTTTGAGTCTTTACTGAAAATAACTTTGTTGAAGTCTTTTAAATGATCATACTTTCATACGCATTAATATTTTTTAAGCTAGTCCTGTCTATATAATCTTATCTCATCAGATAGCCGAACGATGAGATCTTCATTTAAAGTAATCTTTTTAAGATAATCAATACTATCTAAATAAAAAGTATTTGAGACTTCATAAGACCAACTCGCTAAGTCAATTCCTAATCTAAAAACATTGAATTTGAATTCATAAAAAAAATCTTCATTCAAAGTCTTATAAGAGGTATAACCTATCATAAACGGTTTAATAAGCCAAGGCATATCAATAAAGTATTTTCTTACCAAGCCAATAATATCAAAATACTCATTAAAGACCACACACTTCTCAAAGTCTAGAACAGCCTCAAAATTGTAATGGTTTCTTGTTTGACTCACAATAATATTACGTCCATCCAAATCACGATGGCACAATCTCCCCACATTCAATTTCCTTATTTGAGGATATTCTTGTCTTACGATTTCAATACTTTTTTTGAGAATCTCTAAATAATCACCTGAATGGTTTTCGATATTCTTAATCATTCGCTCTGTATCACTAATCATAAATTCTGAATAATGACTCAGTGGACTTTGCTTATTAAGGGTCCAGTCACCAAAATACTCAAAGGTCTTGCAGGCGTGCAATCGCCCCATCTCTTTTCCCAGTTCTAAAAAAACATTACTTTTATCTTCTTCATTTAAAGTTGTCAATACATCATCTAAAACTAAACCTGCAATATAATTATAAATCGTATAATGTTCACCTTCAGGCATGACACCATAAAGCAAAATTTCAAGGCGTCTAGGTTTAAAATATTTAATGGTGTTAATTTCTCTTAATTGTTTATTCGCACGTCCATATACCTTGATAACATATCTTTGTGTCTTATCAGAGCTTTCTACATAGTAAACACTATTACGCTTGAGTTCTTTATGCCCACAGCTTATGATGACTCCAACATCAATATTTAATTTTTTTTTAAATATCTCCTTGATTTGAGTTTTCATAAACACCTCTGATCTATCATTTATAATATGACAATTTTCCAAAAAATAATTACAATAATCGCAACAAATACAAGACCGTTAATCCATAAAGTGACCTTGTTCCTAAAGAACCATTTTAAAAATAGAAACGCAAGAATTGTTATGCTAATCACCATCAAACTAGGCAAATACAAATGATAACTCGTAACATAGGGGGAAATTCCCTTATCAAGTAATAGATTGCCAAGAAGAGTATTGCCATCGGGAAATGAAAGACCTATAATATATATCCCTACAACAATAGCGTACACAACGATAGCCACTATTTTTTCTTTTTTTGTAGTCATGCTAATCCTCCTAATAGTAATATTTTAACATAACCCTTTCTGAATAGAAATGTTTATAACGCAATCATCTATTCTAACTTTATATAAAGTTTATTATACTCCACTTTAAACGATTCTAGTTTGTTTATTCCTTTATATATAATAAAAATTTATATAATAAAAAAAGAGTTTCTATATAGAAACTCTTTTCCATGTGTAATCAATACACAAAATGGTGCGCCCTGAGGGACTCGAACCCCCAACCTTCTGATTCGTAGTCAGACACTCTATCCAGTTGAGCTAAGAGCGCATAATACTGGAGGCGACGACCAGATTTGAACTGGTGAATAAAGGTTTTGCAGACCTCTGCCTTACCACTTGGCTACGTCGCCTGGTGATCCATCCGCGACTCGAACGCGGGACACCCTGATTAAAAGTCAGATGCTCTACCGACTGAGCTAATGGACCATGTTATGCGTGTGGTGAATTACTCCACCACACTATTCGTTAATAATCCTGGTGATCCATCCGAGGCTCGAACTCGGGACACCCTGATTAAGAGTCAGGTGCTCTACCAACTGAGCTAATAGACCACATTACATGGAGCGGGTGAAGAGAATCGAACTCTCACGACCGGCTTGGAAGGCCGGGGCTCTACCATTGAGCTACACCCGCAAAAAAAATGGAGCGGAAGACGAGATTTGAACTCGCGACCCTCGCCTTGGCAAGGCGATGCTCTACCACTGAGCCACTTCCGCATAAATTGGTGCGGGTAGAGGGACTTGAACCCCCACGTACAAGACACTAGATCCTAAGTCTAGCGCGTCTGCCAATTCCGCCATACCCGCATATGGTGGGAGTAATAGGGCTCGAACCTATGACATCCTGCTTGTAAGGCAGACGCTCTCCCAGCTGAGCTATACTCCCATGTTTATCAATAAACATTAATTTGTTACTTCACATTGCTTAATTATTTTACAACGTTTAGTAGCTTCTGTCAAGCTATTTTCAACATTTTCAGGACTTTTTTCTTCCTTAAAATTTCTGAAAATACAACCATTCTGGAAAATGATTACTTAACTAAAAATTGGTGACCCCTAGGAGAATCGAACTCCTGTTACCGCCGTGAAAGGGCGGTGTCTTAACCGCTTGACCAAGGGGCCATCATATATGGCTCCAAGGGAGGGATTCGAACCCTCAGCCTATCGGTTAACAGCCGAGTGCTCCACCGTTGAGCTACCTTGGAACAACTAACTAGCAACGTTCTACTCTCCCAGGCAGTTGCCCGCCAAGTACCATCGACGCTGAAGGACTTTACTTCTGTGTTCGGGATGGGAACAGGTGTGACCCCTTCGCTATCGTCACTAGATTGCTAGTAAGCGAAGACCGTCTTTTCATTATTGGAAAGACATTGAGCTTATGGTTTTAGCCGCAGGCTAAAAAGCTTCCTTCTTCTCTTCTAACTCTACCAATCTTTACAACAATTCTCACTGTCATAAATATCTGAAATTCAGTTATTACCCTGAACTTTCAAAATCGCATATAGAATGAAACATTACAAACTTAACTAATTCTCTATTGAGCTTGGTCAAGTCCTCGATCTATTAGTACCTGTCAGCTGAATGTATTGCTACACTTACACCTCAGGCCTATTACCACATTATCTTCATGGGATCTTAATCCATATAGGATGGGAAATCTCATCTTGAGGGGGGCTTCGCGCTTAGATGCCTTCAGCGCTTATCCCTTCCAAACTTAGCTACTCAGCAGTGCTCTTGGCAGAACAACTGATACACCAGCGGTTTGTCCATCCCGGTCCTCTCGTACTAAGGACAGCTCCTCTCAAATTTCCTACGCCCACAGCAGATAGGGACCGAACTGTCTCACGACGTTCTGAACCCAGCTCGCGTGCCTCTTTAATGGGCGAACAGCCCAACCCTTGGGACCTACTTCAGCCCCAGGATGAGACGAGCCGACATCGAGGTGCCAAACCTCCCCGTCGATGTGGACTCTTGGGGGAGATAAGCCTGTTATCCCCGGGGTAGCTTTTATCCGTTGAGCGATGGCCCTTCCATGCGGTGCCACCGGATCACTAAGCTCTACTTTCGTACCTGCTCGAAATGTCTCTCTCGCAGTCAAGCTCCCTTTTGCCTTTGCACTCTTCGCGCGATTTCCAACCGCGCTGAGGGAACCTTTAGGCGCCTCCGTTACTCTTTAGGAGGCGACCGCCCCAGTCAAACTGCCCACCTGACATTGTCCTAAATCAGGATTACTGATTATAGTTAGAATAACGTTATATCAAGAGTGGTATCCCAACAGCGACTCCATGAAGACTGGCGTCCTCATTTCTCTGTCTCCCACCTATCCTGTACATGATATACCATCATCCAGTGCCAAGCTGCAGTAAAGCTCCACGGGGTCTTTCCGTCTTGCTGCGGGTAACCGGCATCTTTACCGGTACTACAATTTCACCGAGTCTACTGTTGAGACAGCGTCCAAATCGTTACGCCTTTCGTGCGGGTCGGAACTTACCCGACAAGGAATTTCGCTACCTTAGGACCGTTATAGTTACGGCCGCCGTTTACTGGGGCTTCGATTCTATGCTTCGATTGCTCTAACATTTCCTCTTAACCTTCCAGCACCGGGCAGGCGTCAGCCCCTATACATCATCTTTCGATTTAGCAGAGACCTGTGTTTTTGGTAAACAGTCGCTTGGACCTATCCTCTGCGGCCGGATTTAGCTCTTAACCTTTTCCGGCACCCCTTCTCCCGAAGTTACGGGGTCATTTTGCCGAGTTCCTTAACAGTAGTTTTCTCGCTCGCCTTAGTATTCTCTACTCTCCCACCTGTGTCGGTTTACGGTACAGGTACCTGCTCCCTCGATAGAAGCTTTTCTTGACAGTTTGATATCAGCCACTTCGCTACTTATTTTCGCTCCCATTCATACATTGTCCTTTAGTAAGACGGATTTGCCTATCTTACAGACTTTGCATTTAGACGCACTCTTCCATCCGTGCGCTTGGCCTAACCTCCTGTGTCACTCCTTCTCTCAAACGGTTCTCGGTAGTACAGGAATCTTTACCTGTTGTCCATCGCCTACGACTTTCGTCCTCGGCTTAGGCCCTGACTTACCCTGAGCGGACGAACCTTCCTCAGGAAACCTTGGGTTTTCGGCGGACGGGATTCTCACCCGTCTCTCGTTACTCATGCCAACATTCTCTCTTGTGTGATGTCCACAGCTTCTTTCGATACTGCTTCGCCCCTCACACAATGCTCCTCTACCAATTATACCTAAGTATAATTCCATAGCTTCGGTAGTAAGTTTTAGCCCCGGTAATCTTCGGCGCAGGATCACTCGACTAGTGAGCTATTACGCACTCTTTAAATGTATGGCTGCTTCTAAGCCAACATCCTAGTTGTCTGTGCAATCCCACATCCTTTCCCACTTAACTTACATTTTGGGACCTTAGCTGATGGTCTGGGCTCTTTCCCTTTCGACTATGAATCTTATCACACATAGTCTGACTCCTGATCATATGATTACGGTATTCGGAGTTTGATAGTCTTCGGTAGCCGGTGAAAGCCCCTAGGACATTCAGTGCTCTACCCCCGTATCACTAAGATCAAGGCTAGCCCTAAAGCTATTTCGAGGAGAACCAGCTATCTCCGAGTTCGATTGGAATTTCTCCGCTATCCACATGTCATCCCAACCTTTTTCAACAGATATGGGTTCGGTCCTCCACTAAATTTTACTTCAGCTTCAACCTGCACATGGATAGGTCACCCGGTTTCGGGTCTACGCCATACAACTTTCGCCCTTTTCAGACTCGCTTTCGCTTCGGCTCCGTACCTTAAGCACTTAACCTTGCTGCATAACGTAACTCGTTGGCCCGTTCTACAAAAAGTACGTGGTCGTTCTTTAACGAACTTCCACTGCTTGTAAACATAGGGTTTCAGGTTCTTTTTCACTCCCCTCCAGGGGTTCTTTTCACCTTTCCCTCACGGTACTATTCACTATCGGTCACCAGGTAGTATTTAGCCTTGGCAGATGGTCCTGCCTGCTTCCCACAAAGTTTCTCGTGCTCCGTGGTACTCCGGATCAGTCTCGGCGTCCTCCTCTTTTCGTTTACGTGGCTCTCACACTCTCTGGCTCGTTTTCCCAAACGATTCTACTAAAATTTAGACTACCTTTATCGACTGTCCACACCCCTTCGTCCGTAGACTTAGGTTTGGGCTATTTCCCGTTCGCTCGCCGCTACTTAGGAAATCACTTTTGTTTTCTCTTCCTTCGGGTACTTAGATGTTTCAGTTCCCCGAGTTCCCCTCCATAAGCTATGAATTCACTCATGGATACTTAGCCATTACGCTAAGTGGGTTTCCCCATTCGGACATCTACGGATCTACACTTGCTTGCAGCTCCCCGTAGCTTTTCGCAGCTTACCACGTCCTTCTTCGGCTCCTGGTACCAAGGCATTCACCCTATGCTCTTAGTAACTTGACCTAAACCTCGTTAGAGTTTTAGTTTTATACTAGACAGTTTGAAATCTTTTTCTTAGATGTTACTCTAAGTTTGATTATTTTGTGGCCATCAATTCTTAGAATTGACTTTTCCACTTTGACGTTTGCTATGCAAGCCGTCAACTAACTGCTTGTGTTTGTGATTATTTGATAAGTTTTCACTTATTTAATAGTCGGTTTCTCTTCTATATGCAATTTTCAAAGTTCAAGTTTGACGAAAAAAAGGTTAATGGTGGAGATTAAGAGATTTGAACTCTTGACCCCCTGCGTGCAAGGCAGGTGCTCTCCCAGCTGAGCTAAACCCCCACTGGTCTCTTTTTCTTCTTTTGAGTTTCCTTTTTAAAGGACTCTCAAAATCAAATAGCGCAAATGTCTAATTCTCCTTAGAAAGGAGGTGATCCAGCCGCACCTTCCGATACGGCTACCTTGTTACGACTTCACCCCAGTCATCGATTTCACCTTCGGCAGCTCCTTCCTTGCGGTTAGGCCACTGACTTCGGGCGCCCTCAACTTCCATGGTGTGACGGGCGGTGTGTACAAGACCCGGGAACGCATTCACCGCGACATTCTGATCCGCGATTACTAGCAACTCCAACTTCATGTAGGCGAGTTTCAGCCTACAATCCGAACTGGGACTGGCTTTTTAGGATTCGCTCCAGATCACTCTTTCGCTTCCCGTTGTACCAGCCATTGTAGCACGTGTGTAGCCCAAATCATAAGGGGCATGATGATTTGACGTCATCCCCACCTTCCTCCGAGTTGTCCCCGGCAGTCTGTCTAGAGGGTTCAGCTTAACCTGTTAACAACTAAACATAAGGGTTGCGCTCGTTGCGGGACTTAACCCAACATCTCACGACACGAGCTGACGACAACCATGCACCACCTGTCATCTCTGTCTCCGAAGAGAAGGTACCGATTAAGGTACGGTCAGAGAGATGTCAAGATTTGGTAAGGTTCTTCGCGTTGCTTCGAATTAAACCACATGCTCCGCTGCTTGTGCGGGTCCCCGTCAATTCCTTTGAGTTTCACACTTGCGTGCGTACTCCCCAGGCGGAATACTTAATGCGTTTGCTGCGGCACCGAGGTTCGACCCCCGACACCTAGTATTCATCGTTTACGGCGTGGACTACCAGGGTATCTAATCCTGTTCGCTCCCCACGCTTTCGTGCCTCAGCGTCAGTTACAGTCCAGTAAGTCGCCTTCGCCACTGGTGTTCCTCCTAATATCTACGAATTTCACCTCTACACTAGGAATTCCACTTACCTCTCCTGCACTCAAGCCTAGCAGTTTCAAAGGCTTACATTGGTTGAGCCAATGCCTTTCACCTCTGACTTGCTTTGCCGCCTACGCACCCTTTACGCCCAGTGATTCCGGATAACGCTTGCCCCCTACGTATTACCGCGGCTGCTGGCACGTAGTTAGCCGGGGCTTCCTCCTAAGGTACCGTCATTTTTTTCTTCCCTTAGGACAGAGTTTTACAACCCGAAGGCCTTCATCACTCACACGGCGTTGCTGCATCAGGCTTTCGCCCATTGTGCAATATTCCCCACTGCTGCCTCCCGTAGGAGTTTGGACCGTGTCTCAGTTCCAATGTGGCCGATCACCCTCTCAGGTCGGCTACTGATCGTCGCCTTGGTAAGCCGTTACCTTACCAACTAGCTAATCAGACGCGGGTCCATCCCATACCGATAAATCTTTGACTACTTTATCATGCGATAGCGTAGTCTTATATGGTATTAATCACCGTTTCCAGTGGCTATCCCTTTGTACGGGGTAGGTTACCCACGCGTTACTCACCCGTCCGCCGCTTTCCATTCCTTCACTCACCCGAAGGTTCATTCCAAAACTTCTCGCTCGACTTGCATGTGTTAGGCACGCCGCCAGCGTTCATCCTGAGCCAGGATCAAACTCTTAAATATAATTTAATGTTTGCCTGTTATCTCAAAACGAGCTAACTTGCTTGTTTGTATTTCTACAAACGTTTCCGTTGATTCTTTCGAATCTGCTTTATCACTTGTTTTCTTTAACTTCCTTCAATCGAAACTCTAAAGTCCCAATCGCTCTCCGTCAAGGAATTGCGTGTTTTTTAATTCATTTGCGCTATTCAATTTTCAAAGTCCTTAACCGTCATCCGAAAGTGTTCAACACCTTGCGGCGACTTACTTATAATATCATCAATCGTTTTTCATGTCAACAACTTTTTTCAAAGTTTTTAAAAGTTTTTTTACTTTCAATTAACTGTTACTTTACATGTTGTTAACGTGTATAACGCTTGATTTATTGCGGTCAGTGATGACTGCTTGACTATCTTACTACAGAATAATAACCCCGTCAACACCTAAATCAAAAATAAAACTATTCAGATTATTTATACAATTACATCTACAGATATAACCATTATATAATCTAACTACTCTAAAGCGTTTTTAAGCTTGTCGTAAACAAAACGCTTCATATATATACCTTATTTAAAACCGAATAAACACTTTATTAGATGATTCTTTTTATGAAAAAAACAAGTGTACTTTGAATAAAGCACACTTGTTAAAATAGTCTATAATGGGTCAATAAAAGAGACTATTCCTATCAGATCATTAATTATCTAATTGATTCATTCCTAATTCAAGAGCTCTAATATTCACATCAACATATTTTTCTTTCACAATTTTTTTAATGACTTCATTCCAATCTGTCGCTTTTTCTAGTCCCATTGCTTTAATGAGGGCACCAACAATAATAACATTCATTGTTTTAATATTGCCTAACTGTCTTGCCATATCATCTGCTTTAAAAACAGTTGTACTGACTTTTGAAGAAATATCCTCTATAACACCTTGTGGATATTCAGCTTTACCTGCTAAGATAGGCGCTGATGGAATTTCATAATCATTGATTACGACCCTTCCACTCTTTTTCACATATTCTATCCATTTACTGGTTTCCATTGTCTCAAAGGATACCAGTATATCTGCTTGTCCTTTTCCTATAATAGGTGAATATACTTTTTCCCCAAATCTAACTTGCGTCGTCACGGAACCACCTCTTTGTGCCATTCCATGGACTTCACTCATTTTCACATCATAACCAGCTTCTATTAAACCTGTTGCAAGTAGTTTTGAAGCGAGTATAATACCTTGTCCTCCAACACCACATAACAGTATATTTTTTACCTCTGTCATTTTACTCACCTACTCTTTCTATTGCATCAAACGGACATGCTTGGAGACATACTTTACAGCCTACACACATATAAGGATCAATACTTGCTTTTTTCTTTTCACTATCAAAACTGATCGCTGGACAACCTGTTCTTGTACAAATGCGACAACCCTTACACTTGTCTTCGTTGACTTTACAAATTCTTTTTTCAAGATCAAACTCTTCATAATCTTGTTTTGAATAGGCTTTTAATGCACATGGCCATCTCGTAATAATAACTGAAGGACCTTCAAACGCAAAAGCATCATCTATCGCTTGATTCATTTCATCTAATTTTAAAGGATTCACTGTTATCACATGTTCAATACCAATTGCCTTCACTAATGATGGAATATCTATAGGATTAACAGGTTGACCTGTTAAGGTATATCCTGTTCCAGGATTATCTTGATGACCTGTCATCCCAGTTATTCTATTATCTAAAATAACGCTCACGGTATTGCTCTTATTATAGGCAACGTTTACAAGAGAGTTAATACCTGTATGGAAGAAGGTAGAATCTCCAATCACCGAAACCACTTTCTTGTCAACATTATACTGTTCAAAGGCTTTAGACACACCATGTCCCATGGAAATAGAAGCCCCCATACAAATAACTGAATCTGTGGCATTAAGAGGTTCTGCAGATCCCAATGTGTAACAACCAATATCACCTGTAATCACAACATTTTTCTTTTTACTCAAAGTAAAGAAGAAACCTCTATGAGGGCATCCAGCACACAATGTTGGAGGTCTGCCAACAACAAGTTCATCTTTCGCTTGAATGGTTTCACGTACTGTCCCTAACAATGCTTTTGAAACAATATCAGGATTAAGTTCACCTATATTAGGAATTTTATCTTTTCCAATACAGCTAATGCCCGCCGCTTTAATCTGTTCTTCCATAAAAGGTTCTAACTCTTCTACAATATAAAGTGTATCTACTTCTTGAGAAAATGCTCTTATTTTATCCATTGGCAAAGGATATGAAAAGCCGATTTTAAAATAAGATGCCCTATCTTCGAAAACTTCTCTCACATAATTATAAGAGACCCCCGATGTGATAACGCCTATCTTTTTGTCATGCCATTCAATATGATTAAGAGGCGTTTCATTAGAAAACTGTCTCAATTTCACAAGTCTTTCTTCTACAATAGGATGAAGAGCTCTTGCATGAGCAGGTGCGGCAATAAATTTTTCAGGTTGTTTAACGTAAGGTATAATATCTTTTTCTTGTCTTTCATCAAAAGTCACTAGACTCTTAGAATGACATATACGTGTTGTCAGTCTTAACATTACCGGTGTATTGTAAGTTTCAGATATTTCAAATGCTACTTTCATATAATCTTTTGCTTCTTGGGAATTGCTTGGCTCTAAGCAAGCAATTTTAGCAAACTTAGCATAATATCGGTTATCTTGCTCATTTTGAGAGCTATGACAACCCGGATCATCCGCTGATACTAAAACAAGTCCCCCTGTTACGCCAGTGTAACCGATTGTAAAAAGCGGATCTGCTGCAACATTAACACCGACATGTTTCATTGCCGCAAAAGTACGACTGCCAGCCATAGATGCACCTATAGCTACCTCAAGTGCAACCTTTTCATTTGGAGCCCACTCTGCATATAACTCATCCTTATACTGTGCCATGTTTTCGAGTATTTCAGTACTAGGCGTTCCAGGGTAAGCACTTGCAACCTTAACCCCAGCCTCATAGGCACCTCTAGCAACCGCTTCATTTCCAGTCATTAAATTTTTCATAACTTACTCCTTTTATAATCACACTATTTATTCATGTTCGCTGCTATAACACTTCCTAGAGCAATAGAATGTAATTTATCTTCTGATGAATCTGCTCTGGAAACAAGTACAATTGGTACTTTTGCGCCCATTATAACCCCTGCTGATTTCGCCCCTGCAAGATAGGTTAATGCTTTGCCTATCCCATTACCTACTTCAATAGTAGGAACAAGAATAACATCAACCTCTCCAGCTACTTTTGAGTTAAAGTGCTTAACCTTGGCTGCTTTTTCAGATAAAGCTAAATCAAGGGCAAGTGGCCCTTCAACAATAACTTGTTGACCAAATTCTCCAGCTTGTGATGCATCTTGGAGTGCTCTTGCATCTACAGTTGCTTGCATTTTAGGATTAACTTTTTCCTTAGCAGCTAGTCCCGCTATTTTCACCTCTTCAATGCCTAAAGCCCGACACATATCAACTGCATTTTGAACAATCTTCTTCTTATCTTCTAGTAGTGGTGAAATATTCATACCGCCATCTGTCATAAAAAGGAGTTTATGATAAGTTGGGACATCATAAACCATAACGTGACTCAATAAACTATCTGTTCTAAGCCCATAATCTTTATTTAAAACTGCTTTTAACAATATACTGGTATCAATCAAGCCTTTCATTAAAAAATCAGCCTCATTAGCTGACACCATCTTAACTGCTACCTCTGCACATTCTGATAGAGTCTGACAAGTAACAATTCTATAATTCTCAATATTCAATTTTTCCTGAGCAGCTATATCTTTAATGGTTTCTTCATCTCCCACTAAAACAGGTTCAACTAAGCCTTCTCTTGCCGCTTCACAAACAGCTGTCAAGACTTCCGCATCTTGTGCTGCTGCAACAGCAAGTTTCATCTTCTGACCCTTTTTAGCTGCTTTTAATAATTCATCTACACTTTTAATCATTTCATCATCCCTTTGCTCGCCAACTCGAGACTTTTATGTCTTTTTTTGAATCATTAAAATTTTTGTTTAACACTTACACTTATTTTACTCTATTTTTTTGAAAGGTTCAACCAATTTTGTAACTCTTCTCTGTTTTTTTGAACATCCATAAAAAAACACAAGCTATTTGATAATAACTTGTGTTCAATAATTGAATGAATGATAGGTTCAAAGTTCAACTGACCTATTTTTATTATTGCTCTCTTTCATTTCCATTGATGTGATTAATCCACATTTGAATCACTTCATCATCAGGTGCCAATTCATGTGCAAGTTCAAAATGATCTCTCGCCTCTTCTAAATCCCCTCTGTTCAAATGAACAATTCCCATATTACATATGATTTCTGGATTTTGAGGAGAAATTCGCATCGCTTCTTTATAATACTTTTCGGCTTCTTCATAATCGCCAATGGATAAGAAACAAATGCCCAGTTCATTCATCGTTTGAATATGACCTGAATTGAGGTTTAATACTTTGATGAAATAGCCTATTGCTTTTTCAAAATCTTGTTTCAAACGATAACCTACACCTATAAAAAAATTGAGTTCCCACCAATCACTATGATCGGGTTCTATGGTTAAAAGAAGCTCTAATCCCTCATCTGTTCTACCAGACATAATCAATTTTGAGCCTTCTTCAAATCGTGCTTTATCTTCTACCTTTGTCAAGGCTTGAATCATCTCTTCTTTCATTTCAAGGGGTAATGCCAAAGTCAACGCCGTTTTCCAGACCATTTGGGCCCCTTGATAATCTCCATTATTATAACGGTAGAATCCCAAGTGATAAAGGGCATAGGCATTTTGATTATCTTTTTTAACAGCTGCTTCAAAGCAAGCACCTGCTAAAGACTCATAACGGTCTGTTTCATTAAGCTGGTCATAGTCAGATAAGGCCCTTCCAGTATTAAAGAGCGCATCTATATTATTAGGGTCTATTCTTAATACAGCTGAAAAGTATTTAATAGCCTCCAAATAAGCTTCCTTTTCTGCATATTTAAGACCATCCGATAAGATATTTAATATGATTTTATCATCTAAAGCCGTTAAAAATCGAATATAATTATCATTGTATTTAAATTCTGGATCACATCCTAAAACAATAACAATTCCCTTTATGATGGCTATCGCAGGAATTTCTTCTATATTATCGCGAATGTGCTCTCCCAAGTCCACTAAAAAAACGGGAAGAGGAACATTAGCCCCTAATAGTTGAGGATCAAAACTTAAATTTGCGGTTTCCTTTAATTCAATAAAAACAACGTCCTCTAAACTCTTTTGATTTATTTTTGCTATTTCTTTGAGTATTTTTATCATTTTATTTCCTTTTCATTTCATTCTTTTTTCTATTATAATACCTTCTCATGCAAATCTTTTCCACTAGACTTTTACTTCACCTTTATGTGACATTATGCAGATTGATCAGCGCTTAAACATTAAAATGACTTAGTCAAGTACTCGCGTAATGTTTTTATCAATAATTTTGCGCTTGAATAAATCAAAGTAATCAAAATCATCTGAACGAATTACCTTGATATTCATATCTTCTGCCACTCTTATGTGAATGTCTTCTATATACTCATTTGATATTTGATTACCATCACAAGCAACAATCACTTTACGCTTATGCGCTTTGACTATTCTAATGTCAATTTTCGTATCTTCTGGAATAATCATGCTTGATTTCATAGGCCGATTGACACTGTTATCATTGGGGTTAATCGGCGTAATCTGAAAAGCTGGAATGTCGGAATGCATCACGCCACCACCTGCCCAAATCGCATAACCTGTTGCTCCTATAGGTGTTGATATAATTAACCCATCTCCTGTGAAGTAATTAAACGGTACTTGATTAATATATACCTTTGCCTCCATGAGTTTAGGTTCTTGATGTTTTATCAAAATTTCATTAAAAGCATAGTCCGTGTAAACATCTCCGCTAAGTGTCGTCGTACTCACCGATAACAAGGGGTAGGTTTTAACACGATAATTTTTTTCATCTAAAACATCAAAAATTTTTTCTATATTGTCAGGCATAATGGTTGTTAAAAATCCCAATGTGCCGGTATCAATACCAACAAATGGCTTATTTAGCTTTCTATATTTTCTGATAGCACTCAACATCGTGCCATCCCCACCAATCACGACAATTACGTCGGGATCTTGTTTTACTATTTTTTTGCCATGGCTCTTTAATACTTTAAAGAGGGCATTTTTGACATTCAGTGTTTCTCTTTTATTGTTATGATGTATAAGAATCCTCTGCATGAAGTAACCTCTCTTCTTCATCTAAATATAACTGATAATACTTGGAAGGCTCAAGACGATGAGGGCCAACCTCATAGTCGAACATGACAACATTAAAGCCTTCTTTTACACTTTGATATTGCGTATGGATTAACCCTATTATATCATATCTCAATGTTATAAATTCAGTGGTTTTTAAGACTTGTTTGACCGTCGCCTGACGATAGCCTTCAAAACACACATCACTTTCCAAATGGTCTTTTACAAACTCAAAACGCATCTGATTAAATCTAGGGTAATCAGGATAATAAAATAAATCCCGTTGTCCCTTAAGATGAGCTCTGTAATAATCAAATTTTAAAAGGTCTCTTAATAGTTCTAAGTCTCCTTTAGCATGTAACTTGTAAAAATCAAATAATAAGGTATATAGCCTATAACTTTGCAAAGATAATTCCAAGACATTTTCTGCTCTTAAATACTCACTTAATTGCCTAAAAAAGTCATGAGGCTCCAAAGCCATTTGCTTCATCATATAAGGTAAAGTATAGATGAATTTACCCGAATTATAATAATGTTCAAAAGTGGTTTCAATATCTTTTAGTTCAAACAATTCCTCTGCTGTAATATATTGATTACAAAGCACTTCATAGGGTGCTTCATTTCTTACCTTATACCCATGTTCTTCAATTTGATAGGACATTTTTGTCCCTTTTAATATTTTTAGAAATCCCAGTTGAAGCTGATGGGGGCTTAATTTGAAAACATCGTCAAAAGAACGTAAAAATCTATCGTAGGTCTCATAAGGTAAACCTGCTATCAAATCCAAATGTATATGGATGTTATTCATCTGCAAAAGCTTGTTGATATTAGAAAAAAGTTGATCTATCTTCATCGGTCTTTGAATAGCAAACATCGTTTCTTCAAACGTTGTTTGTACACCAATTTCAAATTGAAAAAGCCCCTCTCTCGCGTGCGCTAATAAACTAAAATAGTCTTCATCTAAAAGTGTCCCCGTTATTTCAAAATGGAAATTAGTAATCCCATTATCACGTTCAATACAGTGTTTCAAAATAGGGAGTGCATGTGCCTTATTTAGATTAAAAGTCCTATCAATAAACTTGACTTGTTCAACATTGCGATTGATGAAAAAATCTAAATCCTTTTTCACGCGTTCTACTGATAATTCTCTGACACCTTCTTTAGCAGAAGAAAGACAATAGGTACAGCGATAAGGACACCCTCTAGAACTTTCATAATAAACAATTCTGTGGTCAAGATCATCTAAAGATTCATAAGGAAACACAATTTGGTCTAAAGGTTCAATTAAAGCTTCTTTCTCATTGACAATAATGTCATTTTCTTTTCGATAAGCCAGCCCCTTCACCGTAGACAAGTCTTCTTGATTAACAAGTGCATCAATTAAATTTGTGAATATCATCTCCCCTTCACCTACTAAAATGCCATCCATAAATTCATAATGGCTTAAGGTCTGATAGGGATCTGCATCAACTTCAGGTCCACCGCAAAATATCTTTGTTTTCTGATTGATTTTCCTAAAATCAGAGAATAATAATGATAAGGGTTCTATATTCCATATATAAGTAGAAGCGACTATAATATCATAATCCCCTTTATAAATCAATTTTAGAACATGATCCATCTGATTATTAATGGTATATTCTTCAAGAATCACATCAACCGTTTGACACGTGTTGTGTTGATCCCAGTAACGTTTGATATATCTCACCGCCAAATTCGAATGTATATATTTTGAATTCAGGGTCATGAGTAAAACTTTCATAATTTTAACAATCTCCTCTAATTAGTCTATGAAGAGTATACCACAATTTAAGAATTAACATTCAATTATTGATTTTTTGATTCATAACTATGGTATACTTAATTTAATAGGAGGTTTATTATGACAATACTATCATCAAGATTAATCAGACACGAAATATGCAAAGATGAACTCAAAGCAATGGGCGCAAAAGTTATTGATATTCATGGCAACATGGTTCTCGTTAAATTCGACCTTGAAGGTCACTCTATTGCCTATGCATACTATATTAACGAAGACAACACTTACCTTCTTGAACGAATCAAACCTTACTTTATCAGTATAGGGAACTATGAATATGAAGAAGATGTCATTGAAGGATTAAAAATTGATATTGAACAATTTAAAAATGCAATGAATTCAAAGAATTTTGAACAGTTTATAGAAATTGATAACCATCTTAGTAAATTAGTTCGCCTCTTTGAAGATTTATATCTCTACTATAATATAGAAGCAAGTGATTTAAAAACATTAGATCAGTCAGTTGATTGCATCCTTGATAATATCAAAGAAATCATGAGCCATTCTAAGCGAGTTTATACTAAAAAAGATCCTGACGTATTAAAGGATAATTATAAATTTTAATTGATCAAAAACCATTGACAATTGATTAATAAATTGTTATTATTTTTTCATTAATAAATTTTTCGTAATAAATGCGTCGATGGAGACACGCTATAATGTGATTGATTGTAGAGAGCTAACGGTTGGTGAAAGTTAGTACAGTCTTTTGTAGTACATCCCTCCTGAGCACTTTTCCTGAAATACCAAGTAAGGTAAAGCGGTTAGTCCCGTTATTCGACTTAGGTTTGATAGAACCGAAAAGAGGTAATAACAATTAAGGTGGTACCGCGGGTTAATCTCGTCCTTTTCATAGGACGAGATTTTTTTATGATTATACGGCTCAATGCGTGACCTGCTTTCTTCTACTAATGTTCTATCAGTCAAATCAAAAGAATGGAGGATCACATGAACAAAGAATTATTTCAAAAAACAAAAGAGGCGACATGCCGACTTGAAGGCATTATCAATGAAACCCCGCTTGTCTACAGCCCTATTTTTTTCTAAAGAATACGATCAAGAGGTTTATATTAAACCAGAAAACTTCCAAAGAACAGGTGCTTTTAAAATTAGGGGGGCTTATAATAAAATCGCCCAATTGACACAGGCTGAATTAGACAAAGGCGTCATCGCCTCTTCAGCTGGCAATCACGCCCAAGGTGTTGCACTCGCTGCTCAAATTATTGGATGTCATGCAACGATAGTTATGCCCGTGACCACCCCTTTAATCAAGGTCAATGCAACTCGAGATTTTGGTGCTGAAGTTGTTCTTTTTGGCGATTGCTATGATGCCTCTTATGAAAAAGCTTGTGCCTTACGAGATGAACATGACTATACTTTTATTCACCCTTTTAATGATTTGGATATTATTGCAGGTCAAGGAACCATTGGTATAGAAATTCTTAAAGAAATGCCAGATGCTGATATTGTACTGGTTCCAGTTGGAGGAGGTGGTCTCATCAGTGGTATCGCACATGCGATTAAGTCAATTAATCCTAAGGTTAAGGTAATAGGTGTTGAACCTGATGGCGCAATGGCTATGAAACTCTCACTAGAGAATCACCAACGTATCAAATTAAATCAAGTCAATACCATTGCCGATGGTGTTGCTGTAAAGGAAGTCGGTGATGTTTGCTATAAACTTGTTCAAGATAATGTTGATGATATTATTTCTGTCAGTGACTATGACATCATGGAAGCTTTTCTGCTCCTTATTGAAAAACACAAGATGATTGCTGAAAATTCTGGTGCGCTCACACTTGCTGGTATAAAAAAGTTAAACGTAAAAGGCAAAAAAATCGTCAGTGTTATTTCTGGAGGTAATATAGATGTTGTCACTGTCTCTTCTATGATCAACAAAGGCTTGAGTAGCAGAGGCCGCATTTTCTGTTTCTCAGTTGAATTACCCGATACACCTGGACAACTTTTAAAAATTTCTTCGGTCCTGTCTAATCTTAATGCCAATGTCATTAAATTAGATCACAATCAATTTATGAATTTGGAACGTTTTTTACATGTCCAGTTACAAGTCACTGTGGAAACAAACGGTCAGTCACATATTGATGAAATAACGCAATCTTTAACCCAGTTAGGATATGAGATTAAACGTGTATATTAAATCGTGTATATTAAATAAAGAAAACGACGTAGAAAAAGCTAAGTGATGGAAGAAATCCACAACTTAGCTTTTTATTTTTTTACAAAAATAACTGATAATAGTCTTGTGCAAAATATAAGTTTAAATCGACACGTGCCTTGTCATCTACTTCAATTCCTTCATCAGCCATAAGAGCGGCTTGACTTTTAATCGCAGATGCTTCTTTAAAAGCAATATAGCCTCCTGCTTTAACAACCCTGTGCCACGGAAGATTATAGGAACGCGTCATCGAATGTAAAATTCTTGCGACTTGTCTTGCACCTTGTTTATTCCCTGCCATTTCAGCAATCGCCCCATAAGTTAGGACATATCCACTTGGTATATTTTGAATGATTTTTACACAGTTTTCTGTAAATGGGGTCATGCTTTTATCGCTCCAATAATAAGGTCACCCATCTCTCGCGTTGAAACAAGAGTAGTCCCTTCTTCATCAATATCAGCAGTTCTATAACCTTGATTAAGTATATCTGTAACTGCCTCTTCTATTAGCTTTGCAGCTTTCTCGTCATTGAATGAGTATCTAAACATCATAGCAATCGAAAGAATACTTGCAATCGGATTGGCAAGACCTTTGCCTGCAATATCGGGAGCCGAACCATGAATGGGTTCATAAAGTCCCTTTTGACTTTCATTGATAGAAGCACTTGGAAGTACCCCGATAGATCCTGTAATAACACTCATTTCATCTGATAATATATCACCAAACATGTTGGAAGTCAAAATTACATCAAACTGAGTGGGATTGATGACCATTTGCATGGCTGCATTATCAACATATAAATGGTCAATGGTGACGTCAGGATACGCTTTTCCTACTTCTTCTACAGTGGTCCTCCACAATCTTGATGTTGTAAGTACATTAGCCTTGTCTACGCTGGTTAATCTCTTAGACCGTTTTTGAGCAATTTCAAAAGCAATTTTAGCAATTCTTTGAATTTCTCCTTTAGAGTATGCCATTTCATCTATTCGCGTGTTTCCATCATCAGATTCGGTTTTCTTGCCGAAATAGATTCCCCCTGTTAGTTCACGGACTATACATATATCAAAGGGTTGTGTTATGCGATTGGCTTTAATAGGCGAGTAGGCTTTTAAAGCATCAAACATCAAACCCGGTCTTAAGTTGGCAAAAACGCCTAAGGCCTTTCTTAAAGAGAGCAAGCCGAATTCTGGTCTTTGTTCTAATGGCAGGTCATTGTATTTGGGATGTCCTACCGCTCCTAAAAATACAGCATCTGCTTCTTGACAGGCATGGATAACCGTTTCATTAATAGGTACTCCCTCTCGATCAATGAGTTTTCCTCCTAATAAATGGGCTTCAATCTCTATTGGCAATTTGCGAATTTGGCTTACTTTTTCTAATACTTTTATGGCTTCTTGAGTAATTTCTGGGCCAATGCCATCCCCCTCTAGTACGACAATTTTTTTCATTTTAGCTCCTTCTTTAATCCCTTGATGCATGATTGACTTTTTCTATAAGACCACCTTTTTCAATAATATCTAGTAAAAAGGCTGGATAGGGTTCAAACGTGTAGGCCTTATTTGTACTTTCATTTAAAATAGTTCCTTTAGCCAAATCAATTTTAAAAAGCTCACCTGTTTTTATTTCATCTATAAAAGCAGGACATTCAATAATAGGAAGTCCAATATTGATAGCGTTTCTAAAAAAAATGCGTGCAAAACTTTTAGCAACGACACAGGAAACACCGGCTCCCTTAATAGCAATTGGGGCATGTTCTCTTGATGAACCACATCCAAAGTTATTTCCTGCTAGAATAATATCACCCGCTTCAACACTCTGAGCAAAAGTTGGATCAATATCTTCCATACAATGACTTGCCAAATATTCAATTTCTGATCGATTAAGATAACGTGCTGGAATAATAACATCTGTATCCACATTATCGCCGTATATAAAATATTTCATTTGTGTCTCCTCCCTATAATGACTCTGGACTGGCTAAATAGCCCTTAATCGCTGACATCGCGGCAACAGCTGGACTGGCTAGATAAACTTCAGAAGTTTGATGTCCCATACGTCCCACAAAATTTCTATTCGTTGTTGCAACCGCTTTTTCTTCGGCGGCTAAAATTCCCATATGCCCACCTAAACAAGGACCACAAGTTGGTGTACTCACTATCGCACCCGCTTCTATGAAAATTTTGATATAGCCCGCTTCCATCGCATCAAGATATATCTTTTGTGTCGCTGGAATAATGATTGTTCTTGTATGAGGCGCTATTTTATGCCCTTTTATAATTTCAGCTGCCACTTTTAAATCCGATAAACGCCCATTTGTACACGAGCCTATGACCACTTGATCAATTGCTATGGCTTCAATTGCTTCAAAAGTCTTGGTGTTTTCAGGCAAATTCGGGAAAGCAACAGTCGGTCTCAATAAGGATAAATCAATCGTAACTTCACGTTCATAATCTGCGTCTTCATCTGCATGGTATACAATGGGCTCTCTATTGCTATGTTCCTTTATATAATCCAATGTCTTTTCATCTACTGGAAAAATTCCATTTTTAGCACCTGCTTCTATTGCCATATTGGCAATGGTGAATCGGTCATCCATTGACAAATAGTGGATACCCTCTCCCGTAAATTCTAACGACTGGTAACGCGCACCCTCAACACCTATTTGACCAATAAGATGAAGAATGATGTCTTTACCACTCACCCACCTGGAAGGTTGTCCTTTTAAAATAACTTTAATGGCAGATGGCACTCGAAACCAACACTTTCCAGTAGCCATACCTACTGCCATATCAGTACTTCCAATACCTGTTGAAAAAGCACCTAGAGCACCATAAGTACACGTATGAGAATCAGCTCCGATAACAACATCACCTGAAACGACAATGCCTTTTTCAGGTAACAAAGCGTGTTCTATTCCCATTTCTCCCACTTCAAAATAATGAGTAATCTCTTGTTCTTTTGCAAAATTTCTCATGGTCTTACATTGTGTTGCTGCATTGATGTCTTTATTGGGTGCAAAATGATCAGGCACGAGGGCTATTTTGTCTTTATTAAATACGCCCTCATTTTGCATGGATTCAAAACTCTTAATAGCAACAGGAGCTGTAATATCGTTTCCAAGTACTAAATCTAATTCAGCATCTATAAACATTCCCGGTTTTAATTCATCATAAGTGGTATGAGCTGCTAAAATTTTTTGTGTCATTGTCATCCCCATTGTCTTCTCTCCTTTATTGTGTTATTTCTTTTTTACTTTGTGTTGTCAGGGCTTTATTAGCCGCTTCAAGATAAGCTAAAATACTTGATTCTACAATATCAGTACTCAATCCCCTTCCTCTAAACCGTTCACCGTTAATCTCAATAATGACTACCGATTCACCTAGGGCATCTTTTCCTTCTGTCACCGCATTGATACGGTAATCAATCAGTTTAATAGGCTCTCCAACTGCCTTTTCAATCACTTTAAAAGAAGCATCTATGGGACCATCACCTACACAGGCATCTGTAAAGGCTTCTCCCCTCAAGCTCAACTTTAAAGTTGAAGTCGCAGGAATTTTATTACCCGATTGAATCATAAAGGAGTCTAGTTTAAGAATACTTTCAATCTGAACTGTCTCTTTAGATATAATGGCATCAATATCTCTATCATAGATGGCTTTCTTTTTATCACTTAAATCTTTAAATGCAGAGTAGGCTTGTTTTAACTCGCTTTCATCAAGTTCATAACCCAAGGATTTCACCCGATCTTCAAAAGCATGTTTCCCAGAATGTTTCCCCAGTATGATTTTGCTCGTGTTAAGGCCAATGGATTCAGGGGTCATGATTTCATAAGTTTCTTTATTTTGAAGCATTCCATGTTGATGGATACCTGATTCATGGGCAAATGCATTATCACCTACAATCGCTTTATTGGGCTGAACACGAATCCCTGTAATCGTTTGGAGCATTTTACTGGTTTTATAAATATTTCGTGTTTTAATTCCCGTCTCAACCTTATAGAAATCTTTTCGCGTCTCAATGGACATCACAATTTCTTCAAGTGCTGCATTTCCCGCTCTTTCCCCGATTCCATTTACTGTACACTCGATTTGTGTCGCTCCTGCTCTAATTGCTGAAAGAGAATTAGCTACTGCAAAGCCCAAGTCATTATGGCAATGTACCGATATATCAATCCCATCAATATTAGGAACACCTTGTTTAATCAAACTAATAAATTCATAATATTCATCTGGCGTTGTATAACCTACGGTATCAGGGATATTGATCGTTGTTGCACCTTCTGAAATGACAGCCGTAAAAAGCTTAATTAAGAAATTAGGATCACTTCTCACTGCATCTTCTGCAGAAAATTCTATATCATCAAAAAAACGTTTCGCATACCTTACCGCTTCTACAGCTTGTTTTAAGACTTCTTCTCTTGTTAATTTTAACTTGTGTTCCATGTGAATATCCGAAGTGGCTATAAAAACATGAAGCCTTGGTTTCTTAGCGAATTGTAAAGCTTCCCAAGCCCGATCAATATCTAATTTTGTCGTTCTTGCCAGTGAAGCAACTGTCACTTGATTCACACTTCTAGCGATTTCTTTTATAGCATTAAAATCACCTGATGAGGCAATTGCAAATCCCGCCTCTATAACATCAACACCTAGTTTTTCAAGTTGTCTCGCCATTTTAACTTTTTCTGCTAGGTTCATTGTAAATCCTGGCGACTGTTCTCCATCTCTTAACGTCGTATCAAAAATTTTAATCCTCTGCATTTCATCCTCCTATATTAACGTCATACTTTATCATTCATCCTTTTTTAGACAATAAAAAAGACCACATCCCACCATGGGACGAAGTCTAGACTACGCGGTACCACCCAAATTATATAGCTACTGGCTATATCACTTTGCTCTCTTAACGCGAGTGACGCTATTACTTACAATACGGTTCAGTAATAGTTCTTAGGAATGAGAATTTAATCTTCATGCGATAATTTGCACCAACCATTATCTCTCTATAGCAATTCAACCAAATATTTTCCATCAACGAATTTAACTGTTTTTTTCTTGTATTGTTTGATACTATAACAACAATATTAAAGGCTGTCAACAATATTGTTAAAATTTATTAATTTATTTTACTATTCTCAATTCTTTTGTAAATATTTTATTGCATATTATAAATAATACTGGGTAGAAAAGTAAATATATGTTATATTAATATAAAGGCTAATAACTATAAAAAGGAGTTGCCTATGAATATATTACATTTTGAATATAGTGACTTTTTTAAAATGGTCATGAGCGATATGGTTAACCGTTGTGGTCACCACTATGAATCAAAAAGTGAAGGGCTTCATTGTCTTGATATTTTAAGTCAACGCAGTATTGATCTCATTATTACAGGATTAGAGTTGTCTGATGAAAAAGGTGAGCAAATGATTAAAGCGCTTAACAATTCTCGTTACTCTAAAATCCCTATTCTCATCATTACATCGCTTGATACCGAAAATCTTCAAACACGTTTAAAAGGCCTTAAATTTTCAGATTATATCATTAAGGAACAGCTTACTTACGAGGTTTTAACCCAATGCCTCGATCGCATTGAAGATGAGATAGAATTACAAAGTGAGTTTGCATAAATAAAAGCTAGTGAAAACATGTCAATCATGTTTCACTAGCTTTTTTTATTCTTATCATCTCAAATAAAAACGATTATTAATTCATTTACATTTTCTCAGGTGCTTCTAAACATACTAATTTCAAGACATTTCTAAGTGCAATTTCTACTGCCTTAACAAGTGCCAATCTTGCATTCTTAGTGGTTTCATCATCCACTATAATAGCGTTATCATGGTAGAAACGGTTGAAGTTTTGTGCGATTTCAACAGCATATCTCGCAACCGTATGAGGTTCATTATTTTTTTGTGCTAATACTACTACTTCATTGAATTTATAAAGTGACTTAATCACTTCTTTAGAAGCATCATCCGAAAGGACTGAGTAATCAATTTGATTTTCATCAAATTCTCCTACTTTGCGCAATACACTACATGCTCTTGCGTGTGTATATTGAACATAAGGACCTGTCTCACCTTCAAATGATAATGTTTTTGACCATGAGAACGCATAATCTTTAATTCTTGAAGTGTACAGTTCTTGGAAAACAACCGCACCGATTCCTACTTGTTGAGCAACTGTTTCTTTGTTTTCAAGATCTGGATTTTTCTCATTGATAATTTCCAATGTTTTTTCAGTTGCTTTATCAAGAACATCTTCAAGAAAAACAACATTACCTTTACGGGTTGATAAAGAGCCTTCTTCTAAGGCAACCATTCCAAAATCAACATGAACACAATCTTTTGCCCATTCATAGCCCATGAGTTCAACAACTTTAAACCATTGTTGGAAATGTAATCTTTGAGCACTTCCTACAACGTAGATATTTTTATCAAAGTCATAAGTGTCTTTTCTATATTTTGCAGCAGCAAGGTCTCTTGTCATATAAAGTGATGACCCATCTTTTTTAGTAATCAATGCTGGTGGCATGCCATAAGGTTCTAAATCAACAATTTCAGCACCCTCTGATTTTTGAAGTAAATTTTTAGAACGCAATTCCGAAAGAATTACTGGCATTTTGTCAGAATAAAAGCTCTCGCCTGCATAAGAATCAAAGGTAACACCCAATTTACCGTAAACGCGATTAAACGACACAAGGGACATATCTCTAAAAAGGGTCCATAATCTTACAGCTTCTTCATCTTTATTTTCGAGTTTAGTAAACCAAGCTCTTGCTTCATCTTCAAGTTCTGGATGTTCTTCTGCCTCTTGATGGAACTTCACATAGATACTGAGCAGTTCAGGAATCGGATTTGCTTTAATCGCTTCTTCTGAGCCCCATTTTTTATAAGCTACAATCAATTTACCAAATTGTGTTCCATAATCTCCCAAATGATTAATAGCCACCGTATCGTAACCCAAGAAATCATAAATACGATGAAGTGATTCTCCAATCATGGTGCTTCTAATATGCCCCATATGAAAAGGTTTCGCAATGTTTACCGAAGAATACTCAACAATAATTTTTTTGTTTTGTCCCATATCTGATGAGCCATAATGTTCTTTTTCTTTTAATACAGTTGGAATTACAATCTCTGCAAGCGCCCCAGCATTGATTTTAAAATTAATAAATCCCGCAATGGGTGTCACTTCTGTAAACATATTATGGTCCTTAATAAGTTCTGATATTTCTTCAGCTATTATTTTAGGACTTTTTCTATAGGCTTTTGCTAACTTAAAACAAGGAAAAGCATAGTCACCCATCTCTACATTTTTAGGGTATTCTACAAGCTCACTGATTTCTTGTTCTGTCATCACATCCGTTGGAATATGCTCAGCTAATAATGCCGCTATCATTACTTTTAAATCTTTCATATTGCCTCCTATATTGGCTAAATTGTCGATGGGAGAAGCCAGTTTCTCATGCTTAAACATCCAATTCAGAATTGCCCTCAAAATAAAAAATCCCTTAGTCATAAGACTAAGAGACGAATTAACCGCGGTACCACTCTTTTTAAGCATAAGCTTCACTCTACTCTCTATATCGGGAGAACCCGCTTACCTACTCATTTCAGTAAAATCTCAAAGGTACGTTTCAGAATTATTCTATTACTGACCTTCCACCAACGTCAGCTCGCTATAAAGTCAAATAACCTTACTCTCCTCATCATAGACAACTTATTAATTTAAGTCAGTTTAACACATTTATAAGCTTTTTTCAAGTCTACAAAAAAAGCTTTCATTTTACAGTTTGTTTAAAGTCCTTTTACTAAAAAGAGTAAACATTTTATCAAAATTCAGATATAATAGTACTAATATTATCAGAAGGAGTAAATATGGCAAATTTAAACTACTACAAACAAAAAATCAAACATTTATCCTTAACAGAATGGCTTATCATCATAAATGTCTTGCTCTTTATTTTGACCCAAATTGTTGACTTTACAGTTGGCAACGGCTTAATTCATTTAGGTGCTAAGGTCAATTTCTTGATTGCCGGTGGAGAATATTGGCGGCTTATTACTGCCATGTTTTTACACGGCGGCATTATGCATTTGCTCTTTAATATGATGGCTCTGTATATCCTCGGCAGAGATATTGAACGCTTTTTTGGGCAAAAGAAATTCCTTTTACTCTATTTTGGAGCTGGACTAATTGGCTCAGCTTTTAGTTTCTTATTAATCGACAACGTTTCTGTAGGTGCTTCAGGTGCTATTTTTGGTTTAATGGGTGGTAATCTTTATTTGTACAGACGAAATCCAATGGTTTACAAACGCATCTATGGTAATGACTTACTTATCCTGATTGTAATTAATCTTGTCATTGGTTTTGTTCAACCTAATATCGATATTGCAGGTCATATTGGGGGTCTTATCGGTGGCTTTATTTTGGCTAATGGCCTCAATCTTAACAATGAGCCCTTCTTTAGCCCAAAAGCTTTGATTCCTTATGTGCTTACCTTGGTCCTCATTGTCGCACCTATTACTGTTGGGGTAATCAAAGAAACCTCTTCAAGTGATTTTTATCTCACATCAGCCTATTATCAATACTCAATTGGTCACTATGAAAAAGCTTACGATTGGGCTGTAAAAGGGGTTGAAAAATATCCTAACAATGCCGATCTTAAAAGTATTATGAAGGGGCTTGAACCCCAATAAGGTGAAATGACATCCCTTTATAAATTCAAATTATTAAAAAGCGACCCCCTTCATGGGAGTCGCTTTTTTTAATTTAAACTGCTTCTAAAATGCTTAAGATCTTATTTTATCTCAATCACTGTTGCACCACTGCCGCCTTCGTTATAAGCTGCCAATTCAAAATGCTTGATATGATGGTGTCCTTTAAAATGTTCGTGAAGCCCTTTTCTCAATTGCCCCGTTCCCTTACCATGGATAATTCTTACTTTATCGAAATTGGCAAGTGCAGCATTATCTAAATACTTATCAATTTCCATAATAGCATCTTCAACATTAGAACCTCTGACATCAAGTTCAGTTTTAATGGTCGCTGCCGCTGCATTGAATGTTCTTACTTTTTCATAGAGCTTTTCATCTTTTTTCTTTTTATTGATTTTTTCCAATCCTTTTAAATTGACATTCATTTTCATGAGTCCCACTTGAACAGTCAATTCACCCTTACTATTGGGCTTCGTAACAACAGTCCCTTCTTGATTAATAGAAAGCACCCTTACCCCATCACCTACATTTAAATCCTTAGGTGCATAGCGATTTTCAGCATGATAATCAATAGTTTTTTCCGTTACATCATCAATACTTTTCGACAGTTGTCGCCTCATCGCTTCAATTTCTTTATTTTTATCTTGATTGGCATTCTTTTTAATGCCTCTCAACTCTTTAACAATTGTATCTGCTTCATCTTTTGCTTTCTTTAGTATTTCCTTAGCATCTTGACGTGCATTTTTAACAATTTTATCTCTTTGTCCATCTAGTTTGTCTTCTTTTTCTTTTAGACGGTTTTTGAGTTTTTCAATATCTTGTTTCATCTTTACAGCGTCATCTTTCGCTTGTTCTGCCATTTTCTGATTGGCTTCAATATTGGACAATATATCTTCAAATTCAATGTTATCTTGATGAACATAGGCTTTGGCTTCATTGATAACGTCTAAATTCAGACCTAATTTCTTAGAAATTTCAAACGCATTTGATTTACCCGGTACACCAATTAAAAGTCGGTAAGTCGGACTCAAGGTTTCCACATCAAATTCAACGCTGGCATTTTCAACTTCATCAGTGACTATGGCATATTCTTTGAGTTCAGAGTAATGCGTTGTTGCCACCGTTCTCACTTTCATTTTTCTTAAACGATCCAAGATAGCCATTGCAAGTGCCGCACCTTCTGTCGGATCAGTTCCCGCGCCTAATTCATCAAAAAGAACCAAACAATTAGGTGTCACATCATTTAAGATTGAAACGATGTTTGTCATATGAGAAGAAAAAGTACTTAAAGATTGCTCAATACTTTGCTCATCTCCAATATCTGCATAGACTTCATCGAACACTGCAATACTCGAGCCATAATCAACAGGTAAATGAAGTCCTGCCTGTGCCATTAAAGTCATTAACCCTAAGGTTTTAAGCGTCACTGTTTTCCCACCTGTGTTAGGACCTGTAATCAAGAGGGTATTAAAAGCATCTCCAATCCAGATATTACTGGGTACGACTTCTTCTACATTCAATAATGGATGTCTGGCATTTTTAAGTCTAACATATCGCTGATCATTGAGTTCAGGAGACATTCCCTTTAATTGAAAGGAAAATTTAGCTTTAGCAAAGATAAAATCGAGCAAAGTTAATAGGTCTATATTTTCCAGTATAGCATCGCCCACTTCTGCTACTTGCCCAGATAGAATCCTCAAAATGCGTTCGATTTCCTTTTGTTCTTGTAACTTTAAAGTTGCCAATTGATTATTCAATTCAACGACTGCCATTGGTTCAATATAAAAAGTGGAACCCGTTGCCGACTGATCATGGACCATTCCTTTAACATGGTTTTTATGTTCACTTTTGACAGGCAAAACCAATCGATCTTGACGGATGGTGATAATCGTATCTTGGAGATATTTTTGATACGTTGATGATGTAATCATCGACTCCAGTTTTTGTCTAATCGCTGCTTTTTTACTTTCCATACTTCTTCTGATTTTAAAGAGTTCATTTGAAGCATGATCTGATATCTCTGATTCACTGACAATACATTTTTCAATACTTTTTTCCAAGGGTTGATGGGTCGTTAACTGACTCCCCAAGGTCATAATCGTTTGAAATTGAGCTTCTTTTTCAATGGCTTGACCAATATGTTTTTTAACAATTCTTGCTGTTCGCACACTGTCAGCAACTTGGAGGAGCTGTTTGGGTGAAAGGACGCTACCAATATTAGCCAATTTAATGCCTTCATCTAAATTAAAAATGGGACCCATCGGTAGATTACCATATTGCAGTACCATATTAACAGCTTCAGTTGTTTCATTTTGCCATGCCTTTACTTCTTCTCTATCTGATGACGGCTTGAGATTAAGACATTTGTCTTTTGCCAAAGCCGATGAAGCACACGACGCCAATTGATCTATTATTTTATTATATTCTAATACTCTTAAAGCTTTCTGATTCATATTTCCCCCTGAGAAATTTATTCTATAGCCTCTAAAAGATAACTTCTTTGTTGGGTGCGGATATTTGAAAATCGCTTGTGATGCAAATCTTCTCTCCACTTTTCATTAGCTACGTTTCTTAAATCTATTTTAAACCGCCCAATGCCATTTTCCAAGCATTTATTCAACTGCTTAAATTCACTGATAGGCATTTCACTTAAAACGGTCATCCGACAATTTTTAGGATCTAGCGACAATGGAAATTGTCGTTTTTTCATATCTTCCAAATAAAAGGCGTGTCGGCTACATTCACCACAATGGTCATGACCATGTATCGCACCGCCTACTGCGCAATACTCACTTGTCATCAATTCCAAATGTCCAAACATTGCAACGCCACATTGAATTGGTGTTTTGAGTTTCATCAATTGATCCGACGTCTCTAATAGACCTTTTAAATTGGTCAAGTCAGAAAGACTCATTTCATTTGAAAAATATAGGGTATCCAGTATATAATTTTGGGCTACTTCTGCATAAGCCATCATGCTTTCGCCATTTAAGATATTAAAGGACGTATCCAATATAATTGTCATTCCCGCCTTCAAATGTTTTAAAGTCCCCAATTGTCGGATCATTACTTTTCTGCCGCCTGCATCATAATAACGCTCTATCCATTTGTCCCATTCAGTCCATTCAGATTGTCTTATGATTTTAGGCATCATAGGAATAATATGATGGTCAATACACCAAGACATATTTTCCTGATAGAGTGTCAAATCACTTAATATATATCGGTCATTTCCTTGAACTGGGAAGGATTTAATCTCATCTATACCTTCTATTATATAGTCATAAGCAGGAGCTTGCTGAGCATTTAATGCCAAGCCTACACCCTCTCTTGACTGAAGAGACCTATTAACCGGTGTCATTTGTCTTTCTCGATGCCATAAGCTGTACTCTTTTTCAAAAAAAGCAACCCCATCTCGCCTCATCTTGTTCAGTTCAGAAATCCCTATGACCGCTTTTTCTTCAAGTTCAATGCTTGTCTCTGAAAGATAAAATAAGGTCCCACCTAATTTGGACAGCTGTTCAATGATCCGTTCTTCTGTAAGCGGTTTATGCCGTGCACTTTCAACGCAAACTTGAGAGACAATTTGACACTGATTTTCTTGACTATCCCTCAATTCTAAAACAGCTTTTTCACCTATTTTCATGGTCAGGTGAGCCTTCAACCCATATAAGGGGTAAACGGTTTGAGACAGTTGATTCATTTCATTAACAAAAACTGTGTCAAACGTTTTATATACCATTTCATTTTTCTTTAAGTGGTGTTTGAAGGGCACTTTAACTACATCACCTCTATAGGCTTCATTAACGCGTTGACCTCCCTTAAAGATCATATCAGCCCGCGTCCCTAAACTATCTTTAGACCGTCTAATTTGAATTTCATCACTTTTATGAATGTCATCAAACAATCTGATTTCAACAGTTTGATTTGAGTATCCTATCACTTTTCCAAGCAATGTCCCTTGGTGAGAAGGTGATTGATAATTCATCAATTGACTGAAATCAGCCTTGCCCAAATGACCTTGTGAATACCCTCTATTAAAGGCTCTCTCTATACCACTTATTTGTACAGGATGACCCTCTAGTTCTTGTCTGTAGGCATTTACCACACTGTAGACATAATCAACACGTTTCATTCTGCCCTCTATTTTTAAAGAAATACGTTCATACCCTTTGAGCGAACTAATCATTGCCATTGCATTAACATCTTTAGGTGACAAAAGATAGGGTGTCTCCACATCACTCATAACCTGATTATCTTCTCTTCTTTTTAAAAGATAAGCTTGTCTGCAAGGCTGGGCACAAGCACCTCTATTACCACTTCTTCCTCCTATACTTGAACTCATGAGACACTGTCCCGAATAGGAAATACAGAGGGCACCATGAACAAAAAATTCGAGTTCGACATGGGTTTGTTCATATATATCAATGATTTCTTCCAACGAGAGTTCTCTTGCGAGCACCACCCTTTTAAAGCCCATTTCTTGTGCCATGATGACATCTCCTAAATGGTGACAAGTCATTTGTGTACTTGCATGACAAGGAAAATCGGGGTAATGGGCTTGAATATATCTTAAAACCGCTAAATCTTGAATAATAATGGCATCTGCATCCTTTTGATAGAGAAAATCAATCCATTGATGCATCGCTTCTACTTCATCCGGTTTAATTAATGTATTAACTGTCACGTATACTGATACTCCATGAAGATGACAGTATTGAATGGCGCTAATAATCCCTTCTTCATCAAAGTTTTTAGCTGATTTTCGCGCTCCAAATTGATTACCTGCCAAATATACTGCATCTGCACCAGCATGTATCGCCGCTTCAAGCGTTTCTTGACTTCCAACAGGTGCTAGTAATTCTATTTTTTTCATTTCAACCTCTTTCAAAAAAAATACCTTATGAATTATAATCACAAGGCATTTACGTTTCTATTTAGGATCATCTTCAAATTTAATCATTCTAACGGGTGACTCTTTATGTGATATTTCTTTCAAGCTTATCAACTTCACTTGCATATGTTTTATAAAATATTCCTAATTGTATAAAATATAATCTCATACTTGTATTTTCTTGATTTTTCATTGTCTATTTTATTATACTAAAAAGTTTTAGATTTTCCTATAACAATCTTTAAATCTCCTGATTTTTTCCTTATTCCAACGTTTCATGTTATTTCGAAAAGATTTCCCTCGAGAGACTTTTTATCTTTAGGCATTCACTACATTAACAATACTCATTCGCTCAATTTTTCTAGCTGGTACAATGACGGCAATCATAGTTGTCAGTAATGCCGCTCCAATAGTCACGACCAGTACAATAAGAGGTGCTTGCCATGCGTCTCCCCAAATTGAACCGATAATCAAAGCAAATAGAATTCGGTGAAGGAATAGTCCTAACACGCTGCCAACAAGGCTTCCCGTTACAGCATAAGTAGCTGCTTCAACCCTAATCATTTGCTTTATTTGTTTAACCGACATGCCTACTGCTCTCATCACCCCGTAATGGTTCATCCGACTAGAAACACTGGCATTAATGGTATTGACGATATTAATCAATGCCACAAGGGCAATCACGATTAAAAAACCATAGACAAATACTGCTACTGAATTGTATGCCGTACGGATATCTATGTTGCTTTGAACCTTGTCTATCACTTTCATTTGTGGGGGAAGCCCTTCACGAATAGTTGACACAATTGAAGGGTCGATTCCCTCATCCACTTGTATATCAATAACCGTGTAGTCTGCTATACCGGTTAAAGCCTTAAACGTTTGCTCGGAACATATGACGTTAAGCATTCCCTCTTTTGCATCAAAAGGAGAATCTGATAAAACCCCAGCAACCTTCACCTTGGCATTTCCATTCGTTAAATGCAGTGTAACTGTATCTCCAACTTCCCATTGTAAGCCAGCAGAATATACAACTAAAACACTTGTACCCGATTGAACTGCTTCCATATCACCACGAATAAGTTGTTCATTTGCCCATTCAAATTGTTGATCTTCATAAGAAATGAGATTGATACGCTTACTATCTATTTGATTTTCTGCCAGAATATCATAAACAAACGCTCTTCCGAAAACGCGTCTCACAGACTTCATCTCCTCTATATTTTTAAGGCGTTCTGGAGAAAGAGAAGCTGAATTGTCTTGACTGACTATAGAAATATCCGGCGCATATGGACGCAATGGCTTTATTGCATGATCTAAAAACAATATTAGCACCGTAAAACATAAGAACATTATAATACTAATCGCAAACGAACCCGTCATAAGAAAAATATTTTTCCGGCTTTGAAAAGCATGGCGTATTCCCATTGCTACTTCAACATGAAAGCGATGCGTATTGGCTGATTTCTTTGCTACTTGTTCAGTAGCATTATCTGCATTCCCTGTGACAGCTGCTTGTGGCGATACCCTTGAAGCCTTTTTACTCGGTGAACGAGACGCAAGCATAACGGTAAGAAAGCCCATAAGAGTTCCTGCAATTAACCCGATCCAACTAATCTGAAACAAAGGCATATCCATAAAGTATTGAGAACCCGTCACCCTTAAAATCAACAATGCAAACCACATCACTATAGAACCTGTAAACAGCCCTATAGGCAAACCTATTAGACAATATCTCAATCCTTCAAGACGCACATATCTCTTAACTTGTCGCTTCGTTGCACCAAGACAGCGAAGCATGCCAAAAAATTTTACCCTTTCGGATACACTTAAATTAAAACTGCTTGCAATCATAAAGGTTCCTGCCATCAGCACAAGCACAAAGAGTATTCCAGCCATCAGATAAAGTAACATCATAGTGCTGTCTTCACTTTCTCCCATGACGCCTAACAACAATTTATTTTCAATGACTTGTTCTTTAGACAAGTTAAAAGTTTCTATCACATCTGATATAGCCTTTTGAATAGGGGTTCCCTTTTTAAACTGCACTACATATATCCCTTGGTAATCACTTGCGGTAAAAGATTTTATCCCGTCTAGCGAAAGATACAAGCCATGAGCCCCTGTGCCCTGTAAGCTTGTAAAATCACTGAATGTCCCTGTAATCATAAAAGGATGTCTAGTGCCATCAGTTGATTTAATGCTAACAGTATCTCCAATTGAAAGATCAAATTGTTCTAACGCAGCATCATCTATCAGTGCTTCTTTTTGAGAAACGGGAAAATGTCCTGTATCCACAATAAGATTCATTTGTTCTGATATGTCCCTATCACCACCCATAATCATTAGGTCCGATCCATGCAAACTGTTTTTTTCCGCCTGTGCGATAAATCCAGATACCGCTACGTCTTGACGTTTTGCTATTTGTTCGGCTACTTCATTTGATATATGATTAAGCATAATATGATAGTTGCCACCCGTTCTGATTTGTTCGCTGATTTGTCCTCTTACGCTCATATCAGCCATACCAAAAATGGCTACCACCAGCATGACAGATATGGCGATACAGATTATAGTCAGTCTATTTTTCTCTTTATGCACTTTCCCATATTTCGAAACAAGCCCCAGGTAACTATTCATTCTGCATATCCTCCTAAATCTGTGAGAATACCGTCTGAGACTTGTAATACTCGGTCAGCTGTAGAAGCCAGACTGCGATTATGAGTAATCATCATAATGGTCTGTTGGTAACGACTAGAGGCTGTTTTTAAAAGAGAAATAACTTCACTGGAATTTTCGCTATCCAGATTTCCAGTGGGTTCGTCAGCTAATATTAGCATCGGGCGGGTTATCAGTGCACGTCCTATAGCAACACGCTGCTGCTGACCACCCGATAACTGCCGAGGCAGATGCTTGCGTCTATCCTGTAAAGAAAGGACTGTCAGGATCTCTTCAACATAAGCTGGATCTGGCTTTTTATAGTCTAGCAAAAGAGGAAAGGTAATGTTTTGCTCCACGTTCAGTTCAGGTATAAGATTATACGCTTGAAAGATAAAGCCAATATTTCTGCGACGAAAAATTGTCAATTTTTCATCTTTCATGGTAAATATATCTTTGCCATCAATTATCACCTTGCCAGAAGTTGGAATATCAAGCGCTCCAACCATATTAAGCAGTGTGCTTTTTCCAGAACCCGATTCTCCTACAACCGCTACAAATTCCCCTTTAGGAACAGAAAAGTTTACATTTTTAAGTGCATTTACCGCCGTTTCACCTGTGCCATAAATTTTACTAACTGAATTTACCTCTAATAAGTTCATCATTTTCTCACCTTTCTAAGTGGTCTTTTTTTAATTTGTCTATAACCACCTACTGATAAGTTAACATTAGCACCTTACTCTCAGATGAATTCTCCCTTACATTTTAGTAAGGTTTAAGAAATTCAAGACAAATACGCTTCCTTTTCCCAATAGACTATCTACTGTAATATTGCCATCATGGTTTTCTATAATCGTTTTTGAAAGAGACAACCCAAGTCCAATGCCTTTTGTATCTTTTGAAAAGCGACTGCGATAAAATCGTTTAAAAATATGGTGTATATCTTCTGGATGTATCCCACAACCATTATCCTTTATAGTTATCTGTGTGACCGAAGGGAGTTCTTGCCACATCACTTCAATCCTACCGCCTGAATCCGTATGATCTAGGGCATTTTTAACAAGATTGCTGATAGCTTCAGTTATCCAGTCTTTATCACAAAAGAGTAGGATGTCATCAGGCCCTGATAAGATGATTGTTTTTCCTTCCTCATTGGCACGATATTCAAAATGCTGATAAATACTAGTTATCACATGGGCTAGATTTTCAGGAGCCTTTTTTAAAACAATCGTCCCTGCGTCTAACTTTGTGATTTTCAAAAGGTTTTGAACCAACATTTCAATCCGATCAATCTCTTTCTCGCATTTTATTGCAAATTCTATTACAGTCGCACTATTTTCTGATTCGTCTTGCAAAAGACCGTTGTATATAGCGAGTGCTGCTAGAGGGGTTTTTAACTGATGTGAAATATCAGAAATGGTACCTTTCATAAACTCTTTTAGTTTTTGTTCTTTTACTGCATGTGCATTAAGTGCTGTCGCTAAAGTGTTGATGGCATGAAAAAGTTTGTACACGCTGCCTTCTTTATCACAATCAATTCGAACATCTGTATTACCTGAAAGGTATAAATTGATTTGAGATATAGCTTCTTCCATTAGCTGATTTTGTTTTTTAAAATAAAAAAAGCAAACCATCAAAATGCACAAGGCAATAACCAAAGACAGTATTAAAATAATAAAATTGAAAGCCCCATAAGATAACCCTATAACCAGTTGAGATAAAAGGACAGAACTAGCCAATAGACACGATAATAGCACAAAGAATTTTTTAATATCCTTATTCGTAAAAATTTGCATCCTTCCTCCTCAATCTAGTACATTCCATTTGTAACCCATCCCTCTGACTGTTAAAAGCATTTGTGGGACACTGGGGTTATTTTCAATTTTCATTCTTAACCGACGAACATAGACTGCCAATGTATTATCATCTACATATTCCCCCTCACCATCCCAAAGCTTATCTAGAATTTTTTCTTTTGATAGTATGATGTTGGGGTTTTGTATGAACAAACAAAGCAGTCGATATTCTGCTGTTGTCAACTCTAAAAGTTGATTATCTCGATAGACTTGTCCTTGCAATAATGACACTTTTAATCCATTAGATCGAATTTCAGTGTCACCTGTTCCAAAATGATTAGCCCTTCGGAGCAAAGCATTAATTCGTGATAGAAGAACGCCTACTTTAAAAGGTTTGGTGATATAATCATCACCACCTATATCAAGTCCCATAACAATATTCATTTCCTCATCTGAAGCAGTTAAAAAAATAATGGGCACTTTAGATGACTCACGCACCTTTTGACAAATTTCAAAACCTGAACCATCCGGCAAAGACACATCTAATATTAGCAAATCGTATTTGCCATTTCTCCAAATATCATGTGCTTCACTCACCGTTCGAGCAATATCTAATTCAAACCCCTGCTTTTTTAACAAACATGAGAGCCCATCAATCAGGCTCAAATCATCTTCAAGAAGTAATAATTTTAATTGTTCCACCTATTATCCCCCTTTTTTCATCCATCAGTTCGATGGTATCTTTCAGAATCTATATTATTCGTTTAAGTGCATTAAATCAAGAAAATAAAGCTTAAGTTTATGCACCTATTCAAGCTACATTAAAAAATGCCGGATATGAATTACTTCATCATCCGACATTTTGCCTTATCTTTTTTTCATTTCAACCGCTAAAAAAAAATACCTTATGAATGATAATCACAAGGCATCTACTCTATTATTTAGAATCATCTTCAAATTTAATCATTCTAACGGGTGACTCTTTATGCGATATTTCTTTTTCAAGCTTATCGACATCTTCTTTTGATTTTTTTAGTGCGCCTTCTTTTTGTTTCAAGTCATGGTCTAACTTTTCCATGCGATTTCTCAGTTGTGAAACACCGGTTTCATAAACAGCAGAAGAATCAATTAGTTTTAAAAATTCATCCACCATTTTTTGATAAGCTTCACTTCTTTTATCAAATTCCGAGACAACTGCATCGAGTTCATCTCTTGCGTTTTTCAGTTCATATTGAGGTGAATTAATCCGTTTATCAAGTTCTTGTTTTTCATCTAGCACTTTAAAATACTCATCAGCAATATTAAGTGCCGTTAAAACGCCCACCATTGATAAACTTAATTTCTTATTTGATTCAAAAGTTTCACGCATTTTATCGTCTACGTAATTAGATACCCTTTGCATATGCTCTCTAGAATCTTCACTAACTAACGTATATTCTCTATCCATTATTTTAATAGTTACTTTATTCTTATCTGACATCTAAACACTCCCAATCAAATATTATTCCTAATTTGTATAAAATATAATCTAATACTTGTATTTTTTATATTTCATTGTTTGTTTTCATTATACTAAAAAGTTTTGGATTTTCCTATAATAATCTTTAGATATCCTGATTTTTTACTTATTTTGAAGTTTTAAGTCTAATCCCTTCTCCTTCAAAAATAATTTTTTCTTCTTTTAAGAGCTTGCCTACCGCTCTTTTAAATGCCCGCTTACTCATATTAAGCATTTCAATAACTTTTTCTGGATCGCTCTTATCATTAAGCAGTAAAAAGCCTTCATTTTCATTTAAATGGTTTAAAACGACATCTACATCATCATGAATTTGAACAGCTGCTTTTTCTCTAGAACTCAAATTCAACTTGTTATCTTCTCTTATTTTAGTTACCCTAAAGGTCAAACGCTTTCCTACTTCAATATCCCCAAAACATTCATGCCAAGGAATAAAACCATGATAAGAATCATCAATTGCAACAAAAGCTCCCATATTATCACGGATGTCATAAATAATACCTTGAACATTATCACCTGTTTTATACGAGTGATGCGTTGTTAATGTATCATAAATTTTCATAGAAGCAATCAGTTGGTTTTCTTCATCAAGTAACATTTTTACAAAATAAGATTGACCTGTGGTCAGCTCATATTTGGCTTCAGAATAAGGCAAAAACAAATCTTTATCTAGTCCAAATGCCATAAAATAGCCTGCATCAATTTTACCAACTACTTCTAGTCGCTCAATATGATTTAGCGTAATATAAGGCTTTTGTGTTGTAGCTGTCAATCTTTTTTCTGAATCTCTATAAATAAATACTGTCAGTTCATCATCCACTGACATTTCTTTTTTAACAAATTTGTTAGGCAGTAAGATTTCTTCTTCGCCATTGGGTTCATCACTTAAAAAAGCACCATAATTGGAAAATCGATTGATGTATGCCTTTTGAACCATACCTATTTTGAACATATTTTACCTCTTTCTTTTACACTGTTATTAAGGAAACCATTAATACTGTAAAAATACTTGTTTAACATCAAAAAAGCCTCGGAAAAACCGAGGCTTTAATCAACGTAATAATTATAAAGATGTTACGTTTTCAGCTTGAGGGCCTTTAGGTCCTTGAGCGATAGTGAATTCTACACGTTCGCCTTCTTCTAAAGATTTGAATCCATCTTTGTTAATTTGAGAGAAATGTACGAATACATCGTTTCCGTCTTCAGCAGTAATAAAACCAAATCCTTTTTCTGAGTTAAACCATTTTACAGTTCCGTTAATCATTAATAATCCTCCAATATTTATTTCCTTAAAAACCTGTAAATTAAACATTAATAAAACATTGGAATTTCAATGATTGATATGCAAAAGCGGAGACAACATTTACTTTCCTAACTATTTTATATTAATCTTTCTTACTGGCAAATCTAAGGTACACTCTAATCATACACTCTTTTTTCCAAATTGGCAAGTATTAGTAGATATTTTTTTTGATTTTTTTCAAAATATACTGGTTTTTTTATTTTTTTACGCTCCTTGATACATTTTATCAATTTGAGCTTGAACCGCTTCATTTTCTAAGAAATCATCAAAATCCATTGCTTTATCAAAAGTACCATGAGGGGTAATTTCAATCACTCTATTTGAAATCGTTTCTATAAACTTATGGTCATGCGACGTAAAAAGAAGTGTTCCAGTAAATGCTGCTAAACCATTATTAACGGCTTGAATAGATTCAAGATCAAGATGATTTGTTGGATCATCAAGTAAAAGCACGTTGGCATTTGACAACATTAATTTTGAGAACATACATCTTACTTTTTCGCCTCCAGAAAGCACATTACACTGTTTTAAAGGTTCGTCACCAGAAAAAAGCATTTTGCCTAAGAAACCTCTAATAAAGGATTCCATTTTTTCTTCTGAATATTGTCTTAACCAATCAACAAGATTATAGTCACATTCAAAATAACTTGTATTATCTTTTGGCAAATAGGCTTGTGAAGTTGTAACGCCCCACTTAAATGAACCCGAATCTGGTTCCATTTCACCCATTAATATTTTAAATAGTGTGGTTACCACAATATCACTTTTACTTAAAAAGACGACTTTATCACCTTTATTAAGCGTAAAGCTAACATTATCTAAGATTTTAACACCATCTATGGTTTTGCTAAGTCCCTCTACAAATAAGATGTCTTTACCCGCTTCTCTTTCAGGAGTAAAGCCAACAAAAGGATAACGTCTCGATGACGGCTGGATATCTTCCACATTGATTTTATCAAGTGTTTTTTTCCTTGAGGTAGCTTGCTTAGCTTTAGATGCATTAGAACTAAACCTAGCAATAAAATCTTGTAACTCTTTGATTTTTTCTTCTTTTTTCTTATTTTGTTCTTTCACTAACTTAAGCATTAACTGACTTGATTCATACCAAAAATCATAGTTCCCAACGAATAATTTAGCTTTTCCAAAATCAATGTCAAGCATGTGTGTACACACTTTATTAAGGAAATGTCTATCATGGGATACAACAATGACAATTTTATCATAGTTAATTAAAAATTCTTCAAGCCATGCAATCGCTCTAAAATCCAAATGGTTTGTCGGTTCATCCATTAATAAGATATCCGGTTCACCAAATAAAGATTGCGCTAATAACACTTTTACTTTTTCAGAAGACGTAACGTCTGCCATTTTTTTATGAAAGTTCTCTTTAGACACACCCAATCCATTTAAAAGTTTTTCGGCGTTAGGTTCAGCATCCCATCCGTCAAGTTCAGCAAACTCCCCTTCAAGTTCTGCCGCTTTCATACCATCTTCTTCTGTAAAATCCGCTTTCATATAGATTGCGTCTTTTTCTTTCATAATTTCATATAAACGTTTATGTCCCATAATTACTGTATCAAGAACCGTATAATTATCAAATTCAAAGTGATCCTGTTTTAAAACCGCTAATCTTTCACCTGGAGAAATACTAACTTCTCCTTCATTGGGTTCAATCTCACCTGAAAGAATTTTCAAAAAGGTTGATTTCCCTGCGCCATTGGCACCAATCACACCATAGCAGTTTCCCTCAGTAAACTTAACGTTCACTTCTTCGAATAATTTTTTATCTGAAAATCTTAATCCAACATTCGTAACTTGTATCAATTGTCTTCCGCCTTTCTCTTCCGTTTCTATACACTCAGTTATAAATTATAACATTTTTAATGGCTATTACAATCGTTTTCATCAATTATTTATAGAGTCTTTACACTTTCATATTATTTCAGACTTTCCTCATAAAAAAATAAGTTTTTTTGTAATTGTATTGACAACAATTAAATTGTGCGCTATCATTTTATATAGATTGATTGTGCGCAATTATTTTAACGGGTTACACTTATGACGTTTGAAGGCGTCAATAATCACTATAAATATAAAGAATAGAAGGAGAATAATATGTCAATTTATGATTACACAATGACTAATGTAGATGGAGATAGCGTCTCTCTAGACAGTTTTAAAGGTAAGGTTGTATTAATTGTTAATACAGCAAGTAAATGTGGCTTAACACCTCAATATGAAGGTCTCGAAGCCCTATACAATAAATACAAAGATCAAGGTCTTGTTATTTTAGGTTTCCCAAGCAACCAATTTGCAGGTCAAGAACCTGGTTCTGACAGCGATGTCAAACAATTTTGTTCTTTAAATTTCGGTGTGAGCTTCCCTCTCTTCAGTAAAACTGTTGTAAGAGGACAAGATGCACATCCCCTCTTTAAAGAACTTGAAAACGCACTTCCTTTTGAAGGCTTTGACCTTACAAACGACTTTGCAAAACAAATTCATGGTGCACTTGAATCTAACTTCCCTGAAATTTTAGAAGGAAATGGAATCAAATGGAACTTCAATAAATATTTAATTGATCAAAAGGGTCAACCCGTTAAACGTTTTGAGCCTTATGTTGTACCAGAAGACTTAGATGAAGATATTCAAAAGTTATTAAACCAATCAAATTAATTTCACCAAAAATAATTTGATTTTAAGACCAATAAAAAAACGAGTGCTAGATATCTAGCACTCGTTTTTTTATTGATATTATTCATTTCTCATTATTGTAATCTATCTATCAGTTCTTTTAAAACGGCTTCGGCCTGATCATTTGGCACTTGGCAAGTTCCCGCATTTTTATGGCCACCGCCACCGTATTCAAGCATCACTTCACCAATATTGACTGTATTGGAACGGTCAAAAATTGACTTACCCACTGTGAAAACAGTATTTTGTTGTTTCAATCCCCATATCACTTGGATTGAAAGATTAGTCTCTGGAAACATTGCGTACTTGATAAATCGATTACCAGGATAAATCGTCTCCTCATTTTTCAAATCAACAACGAGAATCTTATCATGCACCTTTGAGCACTTCTCAATTTGATCCTTAAATTGTTCAGTGTATTGCTTATACAAATCTACTCTTTCTTTAACATCTGGCAACTCTAAAATAGCATCTATATTTAATTCTTTACACGAATCAATTAAATCCATCATCAAGTTATAATTTGACACTCTAAAATTACGGAATCTTCCAAGACCTGTTCTCGCATCCATCATGAAGCTTAATAATTCCCATCCTTGTGGGTTTAAAACATCTTGCATTGTAAATTGCGCTGAATCTGCTTTATCAACAGCTAAAATCATTTCATAAGAAATATTAGGAAAATGTTCTCTGCCACCATAGTATTCATAGACAACACGCGCAGCTGATGGCGCATCTGGATCAATAATATAATTTTTTTTAGGTTCACTATTTCGGATGGTTTCACTCAAATGGTGATCAAAAACGAGATGAGCCTTTTCAACATAGGGTAAATTGGTCGTAATATCATTTGGAGTAATATCAATTAACCCATCTTGCATATCTTTAGGATGAACAAATTTGATTTCATCAATCATGTCCATCTCTTTAAAAAGTACCGCACATACCAGTCCATCAAAATCGCTTCTCGTAATCAATCGATATTTTTTTGTCATTTTATCCTCCACTTTATTCGTCTATTTTATATCATATTTATACCGTCTTTATCTTCTATAAACAAAAGAATAAAAAATACAATGGTAACATGATATTATAATTTATTTTATCATAGGGCAAAGAGAGATAATAGTTTTAAAAAGTTAATCAACAATAGCTTTGCCACGCCAAGAACCTTTGATAAGTCGAATGGTCATAATAAACCCTCTGATTAATTCATCGGCTGCCATTGCAATCCAAATGCCAACGAGACCTAGTCCTAAATGAATCCCTAAGAAATAAGCTCCCAGAGTACAAACTGTCCATACAAATATAATATTGACAATGACTGGAAAATTAACATCTCCAGCTGCTTTAAAAGCGTAGACATTCACTAGATTGGAAACTCTCCCCATTTCTAAGAACATATCAATGAGTAAAGCACTCGTTCCAATCTTTATTATCGCTAGATTGTCTGTAAAAATCATGAAAAGTTGTTTTCTCAACAGCGCAAAGAGAACACAAATGATGGCTGTTATAATCCATGAGGTTTTAAGCGATTTAACGGTTGTACGATAAGCGGCCTCTTCTTTCCCTGCACCAATAAGATGCCCAACAATAATTTGATTGGCCTGAGCAAATGCTATGCCCGACAAATAAGTAAACCAAACAATTATAGTAAGGTATACTCTAGCGGTTACTGTCTCTGTTCCCAGCATATTGACAAAGGCAAAAATAACCATTTGCGACAATTGCCATGAAATAGGCTCTCCTGCTGAGGGCAAGCCCAATTTCAAGAATTTTTTAAGTGTCTTTTTAGGCAAAGGCATTAATGATTTCGCCTTAATGGTGACATTGTAATGCTTTATTAAAACATACATCATAATAATCAATCCGACACTTCTACTAACAACGGTTGATATTGCAACACCTCTTACCCCTAAAATTGGCAAGTTCGCAGGGCCAAATAGAGAAATATAATTACCAACCACATTAATAAGGTTCATCCCAATGGCTAGTACCATTGACAATTTAGTTTGACCAAAGCTTTTCAAGACAACTGAGAACGTCGTAAATAAGGCTGGCACAAATAAAAACCCAACAACAACATCTAAGTAGGCCTTTGTATCCACGTAAAGTTCTTGAGGCATTTGAATAAGTTTAAAAAAGGGCGTTTGAAATAATAAAAGTCCCCCTGTAATAATCACCGCCAAAATAATATTTAACACAAATGCTAATGTATAAACTTCATGCAGTGTTTCTTCTTGCTTCGCACCAATATATTGAGTCACCATAATCCCCGTCGCTGCGGATGTCACATTGAATAAAATAATTAAGGTATTCATAATTTGGTTGGCATTCCCAACAGCAGCTACTGCTAAATCAGAATACTTTGAAAGCATCAATGTATCAATATTTCCCATAATCATAAAAAGCAATAATTCTATAAAGATAGGCCATGCAATGGACAGGATATTTGTTTTTTCATCTACTTTTGTCATATAATCCCCTTAGTGTCATCAATCTAACGCCTCATCATCTATCCAATGAGGGGCTACATTTCGTGTTATAATACAGTTAAAATAAATCTATCAATAGATTATAGCAATTTGTTCAATTAACAAGATGCTTTTTTTGTTTTTGTTAATTATGACTAAAAATATGGAGGAAATATGAATGAATATATGGATTGATGCTGATGGCTGTCCTGTTGTTAAGCAAACCCTTGACCTCTGTCAAAGACACCAGCTACCAGTCATTATCGTTAAAAACCACGCTGTCAAGATAACTTCTGATTATGCTCAAGTTATTACCGTAGACAACACACGGGATGCTGCCGATTTTTACATCGCAAGTCATGCGAGTAAAGGTGACCTCGTCATTACTCAGGACTATGGTTTAGCTGCCATGGTTTTAGGTAAAAACTGTTATGTCATGAATCAAAATGGTCTTGAAATCACCTCAAGCAATGTGGATTTTATACTCGAAAACAGACACTTAAGTGCACAAAACAGAAACAAGCGGGGACAATATACTAAACATAAGAAGAGAAGTCCTCAAGATAATCAACAATTTATAAACCAATTTGAAGCATTTATCAAAAGAGGTCCCTTATAGGACTAGCCCCTATGTATAAGATATGATACAATAGAACCAGTCTATTTAAGGGGTTAACTATGAGAATACTTGCAATTGCTGATGTAGAAAGTAAATTTATTTATGATTTTTTTAATCCTAATAATTTTAAAGATATTGATTTAGTCATTGCTGCAGGTGATTTAAATCGTCATTATTTATCTTATGTAGCGACTGTTATTCCAGTCCCTTTGCTATATATTTATGGTAATCATGATGGTAAATTGCTTTATGAACCACCCGGGGGCTGTATTTGTATAGACAATGAAGTCTATGAATACAAAGGTCTTCGCATTGCGGGTCTTGGTGGTTGTATGCGATATACTGGCGGTACTTTTCAATACACAGAAAAGCAAATGAAGTCAAGGATTAAGAAAAATTGGTTAAAATATCGTAAAGGGATTGATATTTTAGTCACCCATTCTCCTGCTTTGGGACTTGGAGATGGGCATGATCGCGCTCATGTTGGGTTTCAATGTTTTTTAGATTTAATGGAAAAATATGAACCTCAATTAATGATTCACGGTCACCAACATAAGTGCTATGGGCACTTTGAAAAAAAACACCACCATCATCAAACTACGATTGTCAATGCCTATGATTATGCCATTTACGATTTTGATGAAAAGAAACTTATTCGCTAAAAAAGCTGAGAACACTTTATGTTCTCAGCTTTTTTTCTATTGATTACTCTCATCCATGTATTCGTGTTCTGAAACAATATCAACGTTGTCTAAATACCAATCCATATCCATAATTTCTTCAGGTGTTAAAGCCACTTTCTCCTCCACCATCAAATGACCTTCATTATCATAAATAGGTCCTGAGAAAAGATTAAACTGATCCGTTAAGATCATTTTACGCATCACTTCTACCAATTTGACAATATCCGGTGGTAAATATTGTGTTGCATAGTAAATATCAATAACATCTGAAGCAATCCCCCACCAGAAATTGATGAGTTTTTGTTCATCGTAATTTTGAGCGGTTACTCTCTGATAAGTCCCATTTAAAATAGATGCTATTATTTTTTCATAAAAAGCACCCCATTTCCATATAGGAGATGCAAGATAATGCTTCGGTTTTTTAGTTTCTTTATCAATATCACATAGCATAGAATAAACACCATAGGCCCAAGTCACATCACGAGGAACCAGTAAGTTTTTATTACTTACTATATCAGCTCCCATGTCAATAAGGTGCTCACTTAAATCCGTACTCACCTTTGGATTATTCCACTCGCCTGTCCATACCACTTTAAGTCTAGCATTAGGATTAACCATTTTTACACCTAAAGCAAAGGCATTGATACATGAAATCACTTCTGGATTAGGTTCTGTTGCTGTGTAACCGATGATATTGGTTTGTGTTAAAGCCCCTGCAATCAAGCCTGTTAAAAATCTCGGTTCGTAAGTACGTCCAAAATAATTGGTCATATGAACATAAGGTCTATTCCCTGAACAATTAAAAAAGGTTACTTCAGGCAATTCTAAAGCACATCTCAAGGTCGCTCTACGATAAATTTCACTGGTTGTAAAGACAACATCAAACCCCTGTTTGGCAAACTCATAAATCACTTCATATGCTGATTTATCCTCTGGTACTTCCTCAATATAATGCGTTTCAATTTGATCTCTAAATTTTTCCTGAATATGTTTTCTACCCAGCTCATGAGAATAAGTCCATCCTGACTCTTCTGTAGTTCTAGCATAAACAAATCCTACTTTAAGTTTTTTATGTGAAATCATCGAAGATAAAGCCCCTAAAAATGTGGTCTTTTCAATTGATTCTGGTGTCGTTTGAATATCAATTTCCTCATCATCACCATAGTTAATCAACTCTTTTAATAAGTAAGGCATCATTTTTTCTGTTGATTTCACATCTAACTGGCTCGGAATGCCATATAGTTTAGAATAAAGGACAAAGGCGTCTCCTGTTGTAACATTGAGATTATCCCCACCTGCCATTTTAAAAATAGCTCTAAAAGGCTCATAAACATAGTTCAAGAAATGTTTGTACTTAGATTCAAAATAGGATTCACCTGGATCGTATTCTCTTAAATAACGCAATAAACGCTTAAATCGCGTAGGTTTTGAAACCCAAATTTCCATTAGATTGGTCTCTTTATAAAAATCTAAAAAACTGTAGTAAAGAACAATATCAGGATCGTTTTTATCGTATTTAGGTATTAATCTAAAAACCTGTGCCGTTACTTTTACAGCATCAAAATACTTTAAAACGCTGACTCTTTTATTGCCTTCCATTACATAGTAATAATTAAGGTATTCATACACTTTTATCGGATCTCTAATGCCTTCTTCTACTTGTGCTTTTACCAAATTAGCCCATTTCATACCAAATTCTGTATTGAGTGACTCCAGCGGCATAAAATTCTTAGAAAAAGTCATCCGTCTTGAATTGAAGTAAGTCCCAACAACTTTGTTAAGTGGTATTTCTTTGACACCCAACTCAACGGTAGCAACGATTTCTATATCTTTCAAAACCCCATCTAAAGAAGTTAAATGACCTGAACGTCCTCTTGCTTTTAATCGACTGTATTCTTTTTTCCCTTTACTTCTGGCATCTTGATAATATTCAGTTGCCGTTGCATCATATATCATTATTCACCTACTCTATTCTTTATATTATTTCTCATATTATACCCAATTTGCCCTAAACTATCCAGTCTTATCGTCTGCAATTTACGCCCTAGTAACCTATTCTTAATATTAGAAGATTCGTAAAGATTCACAAAAGAAAGCCGATAAGTTTCCTTATCGGCTCCTCTTACAACTATTTTTAACGTAATTGTGCCTCTAACTCTGTTTCAAGTTCTTTCAACACTTTATCAAAAATCGTATTCACTTCATCATCAACAAGCGTTCTATCTTCTGCTCTAAAAATCAATTCATATGCTACTGATTTATAACCTTCTGGAATTTGTTTTCCTTTGTAAAGATCAAACATTTTAACTGATTCAAGAAGTCCGCCACCATGTTTCTTAACTACTTGCTCAATTTCATGAGAAGTGATTTCATCTTTAACTAGAACTGCAATATCTCTTTCGATTGCTGGGAATTTAGGAATAGGTGTGAATTTTTGATCCTGTCTAGCAATTTGTAATAAAATATTGAAATCCAAATCAGCGACATACATTCTACTATCCATTTCAAAATTTTCACAAACATTAGGATGAATTTCTCCAATCGTCCCTAATATGTGATCATTCCATACAACATTGGCACATCGACCAGGATGATATGTTGGATGTTGTTTTTCCTTTTCGTATCTTACACCACTAATACCTAGTCCTGCGAAAACATTTTCAGCAATTCCTTTTAAAGTAAAGAAATCTTCGTGGTCGCCATAACAACCAATCGTAAGGACTTTCTTTTCAATAGGGAGCTCATTTTCTCTTGGTAAGAAAATATTGCCTATTTCAAAAATTCTAGCACCTGGACATTTACGATTGCTATTTCTAGCTAACACTTCCAAAACATTAGGAATTAAACTTGTACGCATGACACTATATTCTTCACCCAATGGGTTAATCAATCTTACTTGATTTCTCAAATAAGAATCCTCTGGACATTGGATCTTATCTAGATCTCTTGGCGATACAAATGAATAGGAAAGAATTTCATCTACGCCAGAAGCTAGTAATTCAAACTTTGTTTTTTCTTCTATATTTTGAGCATTGGTTCGAGCACCCCAAGAATTAAATTGAGGTAAAGTCATTTTGATTTTGTCGTAACCATACAATCTCGCTACTTCCTCAACCAAATCAATTTCTTTTTCAAGATCTAATCTAAAGTGAGGAATCGTTGCTATCAATTGATTATCCTCTCTAGTTGTTTTGATTTCTAATCGTTCTAATAAAGCAATCACTTCTTCTTCAGAAATATCGCTTCCTATAACGTCACAAATACGGCTAACCCTGTAAGGAATTTTAACTTCTTCTTGATGCGTAGGATACACATCAATCATTCCAGACACAACAGTTCCTGCCTTTAATGTTTCTATAAGATTACATACGCGATCAACCACGATTGGTGGTAATTCCGCACTGACACCTTTTTCAAAACGAGAAGAAGCTTCTGTTCTATGTCCTAATTCTTTAGAAGACTTTCTAATATTAGATTTATCAAAGGTTGCTACTTCAATTAATATATTTTGGGTTTCATTTGAAATTTCAGTATTACCACCACCCATAATACCTGCAATCCCAATTGTTCTTTTTGAATCTGCAATAACCAGTGTTTCACTGCTTAACTTTCTTTCTTTATCATCAAGAGTAACAGCAACTTCACCTTCTTCAGCACGTTTAACAATAATAGTTTGATCCGATACACTGTCTAAATCATAAGCATGTATAGGTTGACCATATTCTAACATCACATAATTGGTTATATCGACAATATTATTAATCGGTCTCATGCCTGCATGCATCAATCTTAATTGCATCCACATTGGAGAAGACTCTATTTTAATATCTTTTACAACTCTTGCCACATAACGTTTACATAGGTCAGGAGCTTCAATCACTACTTTTGCCATTCCTTCAATATGACCTGTCTCATTTTTAAGTTCAAGACTTGGATAATTTAAATCTAAATTGTAGGTTGCTGCTGTCTCTCTCGCCATACCAATCATACTTAAGCAATCGGGTCTATTAGGGGTAATTTCAAAATCTATAATGGTTTCATTTAGTCGAAGAGCCTCTTGAATAGACATGCCTAATTCATAGTCTCCATTCAGAATTAAGATTCCATCATCAAATTCTTTAGGAATATTAGCTTTGTCATAGCCCAGTTCTTCAAGTGAACAAAGCATACCGTTAGAAGGTTCTCCTCTCAGTTTACCTTTGCGAATTTTAACACCATCTGCTATTATTGCACCATGTTTAGCTACAGGGATACAATCACCCTCTGAAATATTGGTAGCACCAGTAACAATTTGAATGGTTTCATCACCTACATTAACGCTACAAATACATAATTTATCTGCATTGGGATGCGACGTTATTTTTTCAATTTTTCCGACAACCACATTTGAAATGTCTTCGCAAACTTTTTCCGTTCCTTCATTGTTAGAACCTGTTAAAACCAGTTTCTCAATTAATTCTTTTTGATCTATATGGTCAATATTGACATAATCTTCTAACCACTGAATTGGTACTCTCATTGAATCCTCCTATTTAATCTGTGATATTAATGACTAAAATTGTTTAATGAAACGAATATCATTTTCAAAAAGGGTCCTAATATCATCGATTTCATATTTCATCATAGTAATTCTATCAAGGCCCATACCAAAGGCAAACCCATTGTATATTTCTGGGTCAATACCACATTCTTTTAAAACATTTGGATGAACCATACCACAGCCTAGGATTTCAATCCAACCACTGTTGCCACAGAATTTACACCCTTCACCACCACATTTAAAACATGAAACATCAACTTCACCACTTGGTTCTGTAAATGGAAAATAATGTGGTCTGAATTTTGTTTTTGTATTTTCACCAAATAGGCGTTTAGCAAACATATCTAACGTGCCTTTTAAATCCGCCATTGTAATATTCTTATCTATAACAAGTCCTTCTAATTGATGAAACATTGGTGAATGCGTTGCATCAATTTCATCATTTCTAAAACATCTACCAGGCGCAATAATTTTAATAGGCGGTTGACTGCTTTTCATTGAACGCACTTGTATCGGTGAGGTTTGAGTTCTCAAAATAATATCTTCTGTAATATAGAAAGTATCGGATAAACTACGTGAAGGATGATCTAATGGTGCATTTAAAGCATCAAAGTTATTATAGACTGACTCTACTTCAGGTCCTTCTGCAATTTTAAATCCCATTCCAATAAAGATTTCTTTAACTTCATCAAGCGCCACATTTAAAGGATGTTTGTGACCCCGTTCAAATGCCTTGGAAGGCATTGTCACATCTATGTCTTCAGATAAGAGTTGAGCCTGCATTTCTAATCGTTTAGATTCCTCTTTGGCTTCCTCTAAAAAGTTTTCCATTTGTTCTCTGACTTCGTTAATGAGTTTCCCCACGCTAGGTCTATCTTCTGGAGAGACATCTTTCATGCCCTTTAATATACTTGTCAGTTCACCTTTCTTACCTAAAAATTTGACTCTGACCTCATCCAGTTCTTTTAAGTTTTTTGATGATTGAATTTCTTCTTTAGCCTTTTTTAAAAGGCTCTCGAGCTTCGCTTGCATCATAACCTCCTTGCTTGATTTATATAAATCACTTTTATTTGATTTAAGTCATTAAAAAAACCTCCATCCCAAAAGGGACGAAGGTTATCCGCGGTACCACCCAAATTAGTCCTAAGACTCACTCGACGCTATAACGCAGCGAACGTCATTTCCTATTCCATCTTGTTTTCAGAAACGCATCTCCAGAGTGAACTTCAATAATTTTTTTATGAAAAGTTTCCAGCATCCTTTTCTCTCTAAAATAAAATAAATTATTTACTCTCTCTATCATTGATTTTAAATATAATTTAAAACGATATCATTATCATAACATAGATTCTTCAAGACAACAAGTCTTGAATTTCTTTTAATTTATACATCATGATAGCCGCTGCCACAGAAGCATTAAGGGATTCAGCGTACCCATCAATTGGTATAATGACTCTCACATCTGACAACCTTTTTACGCTTTCAGAAATACCATTGGCTTCATTACCTATAATCAGACAATTTTGGTGGCCATAAGCCGTCTTATCTAAATAGGAATGGTTCGCATTGAGATCCGTTGCAACGATATGATAACCTTTGCTTTTAATGGCTTGTAAGGCCTTTTCATCTTCTTCAACATGAATCAATTGAACATTTAATATAGAACCCGCTGTACTCCTAATCACTTTTGCATTATAAGGATCGACACAGCCTTTATTCATGAAAATCGTTTTAATGCCCACGGCATCCGCAGTCCTTATAATGGTTCCCAAATTACCTGGATCTTGTAAGCGATCAAGATAAATCAGTAGGGATTCCTTACGCTCTAAGGGATCATGAGATAAAGACTTCATCTTGACAATAGCAATCGCCCCTTGACTATTCACGGTTTCTGAAACCAACTCTAAAAGCGAATCTTCAAGAACGATGCAGATACCCATTGCTTCATATGTTCCCTGCTGAGACTGGTCTAATTGATCCCATTTTTCTCTACTGAACATAATGGCATCTATTTCAAATGCATTATCATAGGCGTATTGAATATATCTTTCACCTTCAAGTAAAAAAGATTGCGATTTTTGACGGCCTTTTTTTTGTTTAAGTTTCGTTGCCGTTTTAATCCATTGATTGTCCTTTGAACTTACTTCTATCATATTAATCCTTTGTGATTGACTTTTTAATTTTTTTCTATTTTTTTAAGGTCCTCATTGTTACCAATTACAATCAAAATATCATCTTTCAAGAGTGTTTTATCTGGTCCAACATTAATGTCAATCTCATCTCCACGTCTGACCGCTATAACTGAAATTTGATAGGCACGTCTCATATCAATTTGAACCAAACTTTTTCCAATCCATTCATCATTCATACTTACTTCTAAAATACTATAATCTGGTGCTAAATCAATAAAATCCAAAACATTTCCAGAAACCAAATTCTTAGCGATCTTAACACCCATTTCTTTTTCAGGAAATACAACTCTATTGGCACCTATTTTATAAAGCACTTTAGCATGAGATGCATTTTGAGCTTTTGCCACGATATGCTTAACCCCTAATTCTTTAATCAATAGGGTAACCAGTATTGAAGCCTGAATATCTGAACCAATTGTGACGATAGCAACATCAAAATTTCTAATCCCTAAAGCTTTAATTGAATTTTCATCAGTTGCATCAGCTTGGACGGCATAAGTGACTTTATCAGAAATATTTTGTATGATTTCTTCACTTCTATCAACCACCATGACTTCACAACCAAATTCAACAAGCTTAACGGCAACACTTTGTCCAAAGCGGCCGCATCCAATGACCACAAATTGCTTTTTCATAAAATTCCTCCGTTATCCAACCATTATTTTACCTTCTGGATATCTAATTAATTTTTTATAATTATCATTATGATTACTAATTGCAAGCACAATGGTCAGTGGTCCTAAACGACCGAAAAACATCGCTGCAGAGATAATCAATTTACCCGCTAAACTCAACATAGGCGTAATTCCTAGTGAAAGTCCAACGGTTGCAAACGCACTCACTGATTCAAAGGCGATTTGTTCAAATGATAAGCTGGTTTCCGTTAACGTTAAAACCAATATCACAATCATTACCAAAGAAAGTGCAATAAAAAAGATGGCAAGGGCACGATTAATCGTGTCTTTTGCGACACGTCGATGAGAAAATTCTACATCGTCGTCTCCTCTTACAACTGAGATCACCTTCAGTACAATTAACCCCATTGTTGTTGTCTTAATCCCACCAGCTGTTGATCCAGAAGACCCACCAATAAACATCAGTAAGATCGTAAAGAATACAGTTGATGTTTTTAAGCCTGCCATATTCAATGTATTAAAACCTGCGGTTCTAGGGGTCACTGCATGAAATAAAGATGCTAGTATCTTATTTCCCACTGACATATTCCCTATGGTTGCTGGGTTATTAAACTCCGATGCAAACATAAATATAAAGGCAAAGCCCACTAATATAAGCGTCATTGTAATGGCCAGTTTAGAATGCAAACTGTATTTGCGATAATGTCTTGTTTTAACAATATCGGCTAAAACTGCAAAACCTAAACCACCGATAACAACAAGCATTACAATCACTAAGTTCACCAAAGGATCTGTCACATAATTCATTAGAGAAACCCCGCCACCCATAACATCAAAACCTGCATTACAAAATGCAGAGACGGAATGGAAAATAGCATAGTAGATGCCCTTAAGCACTCCAAATTGAGGAATGAAACGAAGACTTAATAAAAATGCGCCGATTCCTTCTATTCCCAATGTCGTCAAGACGACGTATCGTGTCAATCTAATCACACCTGCAATGGAAAATTGGTTTAGAGCTTCTTGCATAATTAAACGATTGCGCAAGCCAATCTTTTTGCCCAAAAGGATTGAAACCGATGTTGCCATAGTCATAAAGCCTAAGCCACCTATTTGAATCAAAATCAAGATAACAACTTGACCAAATGTTGACCAATAAGTACCTGTATCTACCACAACAAGTCCCGTTACGCACACTGCAGAAGTCGCTGTAAAAAAAGCATCCACAAAATGGACCGACTCACTCCCTTGAGTGGCTACAGGAAGCATCAATAAAAATGCACCTAAAAGAATAATGACTGCAAATCCCAAAACTAAAATTTGGACTGGTCTTAAATTAGTCTTAATGATTTTTTCCATATGTCCCCCTAAATTTAGTATTTTGAAAAAGTCATTACTACTATTATATTCGATTTGTGCGTCACTGTCATTAGCCTAAACAAAAAAACACTTATATTTCAACGTCTTTCATTCTTATAGCTTTTTGGGGACAGTAATGAATACATTTATTGCATCCTACGCACCGCTGTGTGACAACATAGGGATACCCTTGACTATCTATCTTGATGGCCGCTAAAGGACATATACCTCTAGCAGGACATATCTTTTGCTTATCACATGCATCTTGTAAAATATAAGCAACTCTTCTTTTCATCTTTTATCACTTTTAATCCTACGTTTCTTTTCGACTTCTAAAAAATAAAAAGGCGTTCTACAGGAGTAGAATCACCTTCTAAAATACTTGAATCATGTCAAGGAATATCTTGACTATTTAGCTTGCATTTGTGCTTGTAAAGCAGTAAGTGCAACAGTTCCTACGATATCACTCGCATAACATCCTCTTGATAAATCGTTAACTGGCATAGCAAGGCCTTGAGTTATAGGACCATAGGCATTTGCTTTGGCAAATCTTTGAACCAATTTATAACCAATATTACCTGCATTAAGATCTGGGAAAATGATAACATTAGCTTTCCCAGCAACAGGTGAATCTGGTGCTTTTTTGGCACCAACATTTGGGACAATAGACGCATCCAATTGTAATTCACCATCAATATTTAATTCAGGTGCCAATTCTTTAGCTAAACGTGTAGCTTCAGCTACTTTAGTTACATTTTCATGTGAAGCTGATCCTTTTGACGAGAATGAAAGCATAGATACATTCGGTTTAACATGGACCAAAGATTCAAAAGTTTTAGCAGAACTGATAGCAATATGTGCTAATTCTTCAGATGTTGGTGCAATGTTAAGTGCACAATCACCAAATACAAAGATACCATTTTCTCCAAATTCACAGTTAGGAACTTCCATTAAGAAGGCAGCAGAAACTAATTTTGTGCCTGGTGCTGTTTTTAAAATTTGAAGCGCTGGTCTTAATACATTTGCTGTCGCATTAGCAGCACCGGCTACCATACCACCTGCATAACCTAACTTAACAAGCATTACACCAAAAAAGAGTGGGTCTTTAATTAAAATTTCTTTCGCTTGTTCAGGTGTCATCCCTTTTTTCTTTCTGATTTCTGCTAAAGCCTCAGCAAATTTATCAATAGCTTCAAATTTTGCTGGATTAATAAATTGAGCACCTTCAATATTGAAGTCTCCAGCTGCTTTTAAAATTTCTTCTTTATCGCCAACTAAAATAATGTTAGCAATACCTTGTTCTAATATTTTGTGAGTTGCTTCAATCGTTCTTGCATCGAATGCCTCAGGTAATACGATGGTTTGAACGTCTTTTTTTGCAATCTCAACAACTTGATCTAAAAATGCCATAATTGTACTCCTTTCAAATTATTACATCATTATTATATGCCATCATGAGCTTGTATACAAGATACAAAAGCCCTATTTCTAAACATTTTTTTGATTTATAATCAAATTCAAAATAACACGACTCAATGAATAACCGTACGATTTACCTTGAATTATATAAAAAGACCCACAATAAATTGTGAGTCTTCAATAATGACTTATAAATGACTTTTAGCCACTTCTACTAAGTTAGCGAAGTCTTCTGGATTATGAATAGCCATTTCAGATAACATTTTTCTGTTGATTTCAATGTTAGCTTTTTTAAGACCGTTCATGAATTTAGAATAGCTTAAACCATTGATTCTAGAAGCCGCATTGATTCTAGCAATCCATAATTTTCTAAAGTCTCTTTTTCTTAATTTTCTACCAATATATGCAGATCTTAATGATCTCATAACAGCTGGGTTAGCCGCTCTGAATACTAAACTTTTTTGTCCATAAAAACCTTTTGCTAATTTTAATACTTTCTTATGCTTTTTCTTAGCATTGACAGCTCTTTTTACTCTAGCCATGTTTTAAAAACCTCCTCGATTGATATTATCCTATAAATAAGGTAATAATGTTTTTACTCTTTTCATATCACTGCCATCAACAGTTGTTGACTTTCTTAATTTTCTTTTTCTTTTTGAAGATTTTTTAGTTAAAATATGGCTTGTAAAAGCTTTACTTCTTTTTAATTTACCACTACCAGTTTTTTTAACTCTTTTAGCAGCTCCTCTATGCGTTTTCATTTTAGGCATGAAAAACCCTCCTTCCAATTCTCAGAATTTATTTATTAGGTACAAAAGTTGCAACTAAACTTCTGCCTTCCATCTTAGCTCGTTTTTCAATTTCACCATGTTCTTTGATTGCTTCAGCAAAACGATTCATCACTTCATAACCAAGTTGAGTATAACCCATTTCACGACCTCTAAATCTTAAAGACACTTTAACTTTATCGCCTTTATCTAAGAATTTAATAGCACTTTTAGCTTTTGTATCTAAATCGTGTTGTTCAATATTAAGGCCCAATCGCACTTCTTTAAGACTAACACTCTTTTGCTTTTTACGTGCTTCTTTATCGCGTTTTTGCTGCTCATAACGATGTTTTCCATAATCCATGATACGGCATACAGGTGGGTTAGCATTTGGTGCAATCTTAACAAGGTCTAATTTAAGCTCTATTGCTTTTTCATAAGCCTCTTTTGCACTCATAATACCTAATTGTTCACCTTCACTTCCAATAACTCTAATTTCACGATCACGAATTTGTTCATTCATTTCAGCAGATTTTGATTTAATAAGATACACCCCCTAGGTTATTATCATTTTTCAGTAATGATCATCACGTTATCAAGTCGTAACAATAATAAGAACGAAAAGAAAAATGATTACATGAAAAAACGACAGATAGAAATCTGTCGTTAAATAGTTTACTTCATAAAACTAAACACGATTGACCATATGAACCCTCGTTATATGGTGAGAAACAGATTTCTTCTTTGTTTATATTGACCTCAATAAATATATCATGAATCAGTTTTACTGTCAAGTAATAATGTCCTCTTATCTGAAAAACTGATTCATGATTTTTATACTTAATAGTTCTTACGCTTCTTTAGCCGCTTTAGCTTGGAACAAAGCCACTTTTGATCGGTCTTTGATTTCTTTTAAAATAGTCTCTACAAAAACATCGACACTCATGGCACCCACTTCACCCAAATCTCTTGATCGAACAGATACAGTTTGATTGTCAATATCTTTATCACCCAAGATAAGCATGTATGGATTTTTCTCCATTTGAGCTTCTCTGATTTTTTTACCGATTTTTTCTGCACGATCATCTAAGCTCACTCTTAGACCTGCTGCATTCAACTTCGCTTCAATTTCTTTTGCATAGTCAATATGACGATCCGCAATAGTCATGAGTTTAACTTGTACAGGTGCTAACCAAGTAGGGAATTTCCCTGCAAATTCTTCAATCAAGATACCTAAGAATCTTTCAATCGAACCAAATGCCACACGATGAATCATAATCGGTCTGTGTTTTTCTCCATCGCTACCGATATAAGTTAAGTCAAAACGTTGAGGCAATTGCATGTCAAGTTGAATAGTCCCACATTGCCATGTTCTGTTAAGGGAATCTTTTAAGTGAAAATCTATTTTAGGACCATAAAAAGCACCATCGCCTGCGTTAATTCTATAATCCAATCCTAATTCTTTAAGTGCCCCTTCAAGTGCAGCCTCAGTGTATGCCCATTCTTCGTCAGTTCCCATAGAATCTTCTGGACGAGTAGACAACTCTACATGATAACTAAAACCAAATGTTTCATAAATGCTATCAATTAAATGGCACACATTTTTAATTTCATCTTTAATTTGCTCAGGTAACATGAAAATATGTGCATCATCTTGAGTAAAGGCTCTTACACGCATTAAGCCATGAAGCGCACCAGACAATTCATGTCTATGAACACGGCCAATTTCAGCCATTCTAAGTGGAAAATCTTTATAAGATCTGAGTTCAGTCTTATAAGAAAGCATTCCACCAGGACAGTTCATTGGTTTAATTGCATAATCTTCATCATCAATTTTAAGGGCATACATATTTTCTTTATAATGGTACCAGTGACCAGAAGTTTGCCATAATTCTCTATTCAAAATAATTGGTGTTTCTATTTCTACGTAACCTGCTTCTTTATGAACTTCTCTCCAGTAGTTTAAAAGTTCATTTTTAACAACCATCCCATTAGGTAAGAAGAATGGGAAACCTGGACCTTCTTCCATTAAAGCAAATAATTTTAATTCTTTCCCTAATTTTCTATGGTCTCTTTTCTTGGCTTCTTCTAACATTTCTAAATGTTGGTCTAATAAAGAAGCTTTAGGAAATGATGTTCCATAGATACGTTGAAGCATTTTATTATTTTCATTGCCTCTCCAATAAGCACCTGCTAAATTAAGCAGTTTAAAACTTTTGATTTTTTTAGTGCTTTGAACATGACATCCAGCACATAAATCTACAAAATCACCTTGACGGTAAAAAGAAATAACCGCATCTTCTGGCAAATCATTAATGAGTTCAACCTTATAATCTTCACCCTTTTCTGCCATCAATTTAAGGGCTTCATCTCTTGGCAATTCAAATCGTTCAAGAGATAAATCTTCTTTTACGATTTTTTTCATTTCAGCTTCTATTTTTTCTAAGTCTTCTGGTACAAAAGTATGATCTGTATCAAAATCATAATAAAAACCATCATCAATTGCAGGTCCTATCGCTAGTTTAGTTTCTGGCCATAAGCGTTTAACGGCTTGTGCCATAATATGCGAACTTGTATGTCTAAAGGCATGCGCCCCTTCTTCATCTTCAAATTTATAAATGTTGAGTGAGCAGTCCTCATTGACTTCATAAGATAAATCAACTGTGGTGCCGTTTACTTCTCCTACTATCGCTTCTTTGGCTAATCTTCCCGAAATATCTTTTGCAATTTCATAAACAGTAGTGCCTTTTGGATAAACCTTTACTGATCCATCTTTTAAAGTAATCTTTACATCTGCCATCACTTTACCTCCTTCATTTTTGTTGTTAAACTAAAAAAACTCCCATCTCTAGCTAATTGCTAGGGACGAGAGTTACTCACGCGGTTCCACCCTAATAATTGAGTCTTTTAAGACTTCAATCACTTATATGACTTTATCGCTGTCAAGCGCTGATATTTCATTGCTTACTCCATCAGGACTAAAAGTTAGTTTTCATACAATCCTCACTTATTTGCTCTTTCAGCCGACGAAGCAAACTCTCTTAAAGTTATCTTGTATTACTCTTCTTTATCATTGTCACGTTACTATTTTCTTGTATTGATTATATTCAATATACATCTAGTGATAATAATTGTCAACCATGATTTTGTGAATTTTGTATTAACGTCAATTGCCCTCAAGCCAAACTACATTAAGACCATGACAAGGCCACCTTGAATAATCCCTATAACAAAACCAATAATGCCTCCTAACACTTCAATGTGTTTCAATTCATTCTTCGCAATTTTTATAATGATTTCTTCAAGTTTTTCAAACTCATATGCCATTATTTTTGCTTCAACAATCTCTGAAATATTAATTTTATCAATAGCCATATGGGTTAAACGGTCGGTCATTTCTTCGATCATTTCTTCCCCATTATCATCAATAATATCGCCAATATTTGATAAAATAGAACTTTTGAACATTGAAGGAATCAAAGAAGGCATCTTGTCATCTGCAACCTTTAAGACCTTCATTTTAATCATTTCTATAATTTTACTTTTATCCGTATCTTTGACGAGTTGCTCAACAATCTGGTCCATAGAAATTAATTCTTCATTAACGACCTCACCGATTGACTTGGCAATTTCTGCTTTGCGTTTTGGAATAAGGCCTTGTATTTCAAAACCAACGATAGGCACTCTGATAGGATTAATAGGTCTAAACATCAATTTTATAGCAATCACATTTGTCATCCAACCAATAAGTGCGCCAACAATAGCCATTATGATTAGTATCTTTATCATTAAAACACCTGTCTTTCATCTTTTATTTAACATAAAGTATTGAGCCACAGTCTTCAAGTGGCGTTTGACTGAGCTCAATATAACTCAAATGATAGTCATTCATCAGTGACTTAATCCTATCTCCTTGTGGGTGATACGAGAGAGCACCATTAAAGATAAGCGTCTGGTTTCTTTTCCCTGTTGCCCCACCTATAAAACCATAGTCATAACCACTTAACTTAATATAACCCTTTTGGATTAAAATTGGATTAGAAAAGTATTGACTATAGATTTTATTTAAGTTTTCATCTTCTGTAATGACGCATTCATCATTGATACAAAAAGTATTACACTTCACATAACCTTGTTTAACCCCTACTTTTTCAAACGTATGGGTTTCCATAAACGCTTCTATTGTCTGGTCTACCTTTTTTGAGAAAACATGCTTATCATGACAAAAGACATTATAAAGCACATCACCAGGATAAACGGGCGATGGATTTAAATGTCCCTTGATAATTGAGTATTGTTTGATATAAATTTGCCCCCTAGGAAGGCTCAATAAAAAATCATATAATTGAGGTGATACAATTACATGTGTGTTCAAAATACTTGCATGAATATCTGGATGATTACCAATAATAAAACGCTCATCAAAAGTCATTGGTAAGCTTAAATAGTCTTCATTTGGAAAATGCGCATACAACTTAGCTTTGACATCTTCTCTTACAATAAATAAGCCCATTAGTCACTTAAATTTGCCAAAAGGCTCTCGAGGTCATCTCGCAAAAACAGATGCTTTTCTCCACAGAAATGACACACTAATTCCGCTTGACCCTGTTCTTCTATAATAGACTGAATTTCTGCTTTGCCTAAGCTAATCAAAGCATTTTCCATCTTACTTTTACTGCAATCGCACTCATAAGCAATAGGATATTCTTCTAATTCTTCAAGTCCTAATCCAACAAAAATTTGATTCGCTATTTGCTTAATACTAAGACCTGATTCTAAAAGGTGCGTCACTGATTGAACGCCTGCTAAGTTGCGTTCTAGGATTTCAATTGTCTCTTCATCTGCTTCTGGTAAGAGCTGAACAATAAAACCACCAGCAACCTTAACGTACCCTGCTGGACTGGCTAAAACGCCTAAGCCAACCGCTGAAGGAATTTGTTCTGATTGAGCAAAATAGGCAGTTAAATCTTCGGCAATTTCGCCTGAAACAAGTGCTGAACGCCCTATAAAAGGTTCTTTCATACCGACATCTCTAACCACTACCAGTTCCCCTTCTTGACCAATAGATTCTCCTACTGCGAGTTTCCCTTTTTCATTGATAATGGTTTCAGCAAGGGGATTGGAGATATAACCTTTAACATGTCCTTTCGTATCAGATACTGCAACAATTAATTTGATTTGGTTTGATCCTTTAATTTGAAAAGTCACCGTTTCCTTTTCAATTTTACTCATCATCCCCATAATCACTGCACCTGTTAAGGTTCTGCCAAGTGCTGCTGTTGACATAGGTGATAAATCATGTATTTTTCTAGCTTCTTCTACAATGTCCGTTGAATCAGCAACATATATTCTCACTTGACGATTTTGACTCATCGCCGTCATCAATTTTCCCATTTATTTTCTCCTTTATTCATTATTCTGGCAAATAAAACACCAACGTTCACTCTTTTCATCCACTGGTCCAAAGGTGTCTCCGTCAAGAATTTCCAAACACTCAAATTCTTGTTGAACCACTTCTTGAATCGCTTGTAGTTGGTATGCCTTTTGAGTATGAAACTCCTCATAACGCTGATACTGACCTTTATCTTCAATAAATAAGGTCAAATCAAACTCTAGTTGGTCCGTTGCTTCATCAAACGTATTTTCCCAAATATAGGCACTGTCATCAAATGTTTCAGCAAACGTCTCATTCCCAATCACTTCAGATAATTTATAATACGAACTTAAATCAAATATAAAAAGACCCTCTGTTTTGAGATGGGCTTTCACCCGCTTAAAAACAGATCTAACCGACTCTATCTCAAGGACATAATTGAGTCCATCACACATTAAAACTGCCGAATCATACATTCGGTTTAAATCCAGTTCCACCATATCTTGATAAAAAAATGGAATAGACATATGTTGTTCCAAAGCACGTTCTTTGGCAATCGTCAGCATTTCTTCAGATATGTCAACGCCCTCCATAATATAACCCTTTTTATACAAGTTTCTTGAAAGTGTCCCCGTTCCGCATGCGAGTTCTAAAATTTTGCGTGTTTTCGGAGCATATTCTTTAATTTTCAAATCAATTTGTTGACTCCAAAAGCTGTACTTTACGTCATACTGCATTTTGTCATATACTTCTGCGAATGCGTTATACACTGTTGATTACATCCTCTCTTTAAAAATAAGCAAGATAAATAATATACCCATATCCAATGACTGTCAAGATAATAGGCAACCAGTCAAAAAGATTCATATTAAGGGGCTCGTCCTTCCATAAATGAAAGCGTAATGGGATTTTCTTTTTCCTTAGTATCTCTACCTCAGTCACTTTAACGCCTTCTTGAGACCCTTGAGATCTAACCCTTACTTTGCCTTCTACATTTGATTCTATTAAATATACTTGATTATCTACACTGATTTCTGATCCCGCTTCATATCTCGGATAATCCTTTTTCATTTTTTGAATTGTAATATAAACGAAGACAAGTGAAATGAGCGCTAATAAGCCATAAAATATAATAACACTCACCATAATACCGGGATCAGAATAAACTGAATCCAGAGACTCTAACTGTCCTGTATCGGATGACATTACATTAGAAAAGTAGCCTAGAGATACGGCTATCCCATTGTTCACTGTATGAGCAATAACTGAAGCATAGATTGACCCCGTCAATTGTACCAAATAGGAAAAGATAATCCCTAAAATGATTGGTCCCAACAAATTTTGAGGATTAAAATGAAAAAGTCCAAAAAGAAGACCGCTGAAAACAGCCCCCCATTTATAGCCTAACTTTGTCTGGTAGGCATCTAGTACCATGCCTCTAAAAAAAGTTTCTTCACATATGCCCGCTGTTACTGCAATGACAAGCATCAAAACAAAGTATTCAACGCCCGTCGTTGCCGTTGGAATATCATTATCAATAGGCATTGCAAAATGCTGAATAATCCATAGCATCAGTAAATTGGCAACTGCAATTGTTGGTATCAAAAAAATAGCAATCATTATAATTTGGACAACTGTTTTGAATTTTATTTTTTTAAGCTTAAAAACAGCTTTCATATCCTTATGGGTTACAAGGGCATAAATCAAAATAGGTAATAAAATAATCACGTATTCGGTAATTAACAGTCCTGGCAAGAGCCATTTAGATTGAACATAAGCCCCTACTGTCAAAAAAACAAGGGCTAATATAATAAAAATACTATTGGATTCTGATATAGAAAAGTGTCCTTTGTTATGCTGTAATTTTTCCATAAATTCTCCTTCATGCCTTTCCCCCACCTCATTGGGTTACTTCATTGATTATTGTGTTGGTTACAAATCAATACTCCCACCTGCTTGAAGTAAATTGACATATGAGCGAAACCCATTATATAAGGCTTCATGGTCAAAATTAAAATAGGAAGAATGAAGTGGATGAATATGCCCTAAAGCTTCATTGTAAGTCCCCACAAAATAAAAAACGCCTGGAATCACTTCTTGATAATAAGAAAAATCTTCACTAATCATTTGAGGTTCAATGATTTCACAAACGCCATCCCCTTGAGCCGCTATCAACTTGTCCACTAAATTGGCATCATTAATAACAGGCGGATACATATCTCGTACTTCAAGTGTAATCGTAACGCCGTAGGCCTTTTCAAGTCCTTCCAAGTATGTGTTCATGCGCGCTTTCATTAATTGATAAATGGATTTGTCAAAAGCTCTCATCGTCCCTTCAAGACGTGCACTTCCTGCAATCACATTTCTTCTTTCGCCAGCTTCAAATTTTCCAACAGTAATCACGCTCGGTTTAATAGGGCTTACATTTCTAGATACAATATTTTGTAGCCCCATCATGAGTTCGCTGGCAATAACAATCGCATCAATCCCCTCATGAGGCATGGCACCATGAGACGATTTAGAAATAATATCAATATCAAATTCACCGGTCATGGCCATCATAGGGCCCTTACATACGCCAATTTTCCCCTGTTCTACAACTGGATAAAGATGGATACCATAAATTTCATCAACACCATAGTCCTTCAAAATACCTGAATCAACAATTGGTTTTGCACCACCAGGTCCTTCTTCAGCTGGCTGAAAAATCAAGACCACATTATCATTTAACTGAGATTGATTTTCACTGAGATAAGTCGCAAAAGTCAAAAGCATCGACATATGACCATCATGCCCACAGGCGTGCATATAACCTGCATGTTCTGAATGGATGGGATTGTTACTCTTTTCTTCAACTGATAAGCCATCTATATCCGAACGAAAAGCAATGGTTTTGTTACCTTTACTCCCTTTAAAATAGACGATGACCCCTGTCTTCTCTACTACTTTATAGTTGACATCAAGTTTTTTTAAGACTGATTGAATATAGTCTGATGTTTTTCTTTCTTCAAAACCACTTTCTGGAATTTTATGCAGTGTATTTCGGTGTGTTGTTAATTGTGATTTGTATTCTTCTAACATTAAAACGCTCCTTTTTCTCATCGACCCTTTATTCAGGGGTTGCATGTCTACGTTTTTTATTAATTTCATTATATAATAGGATAAAAATTTTACCTACTCCTATTGTCAATTTCTATATAAAAACTTTTATATGTTTAGGGTCCTTGTTTCATATTGACGTAAGAAGACACGAATGTTAGTATATTTTATAATATTCAATAAAAGTATTCAAGTAAAGTATCAATAGGGGGTACTCATGAAAAAAGTAAATTTAGCAATTGTTGGCGCAACCGGCATGGTTGGTAGAACCTTTTTAAAAGTATTAGAAGAAAGAGATTTTCCTTATGATCAATTATACTGCTTTGCTTCCAAGCGATCAGCAGGTCAAACTGTAACCTGTAAAGGTAAAGAGTACACTGTAATGGAATTGACAGAAGACTCTTTTAAAGGTGATATAGATATAGCTTTATTCTCGGCTGGTGCAAGTATCAGTTTAAAATATGCACCCATTGCTGCTCAAAATGGGGTTGTTGTAATTGATAATTCAAGTGCATGGCGTATGGACCCAACAGTTCCACTTGTTGTGCCGGAGGTTAATCCAGATGCACTTGATAACCATCACAATATTATTGCTAATCCAAACTGTTCCACTATTCAAGCGGTCGTTGCGCTCAATCCAATCCATCAAAAATACGGCATTAAGCGCATTGTTTATTCTACTTATCAAGCTGTTTCAGGTTCAGGGGTCAAAGGCATGCATGACCTTAAAGAGGGATTAGACGGTCAAGAAATCGAACTGCAAACCTACCCACATCCTATCGCTCAAAATTGTTTACCACACATTGATGTTTTCTTAGAAAATGGCTATACTAAAGAAGAGATGAAAATGGTCAATGAAACACGTAAAATATTAGGGGATGATACTTTAAAAATAACAGCTACTGCTGTCCGCGTTCCCGTCTTTTACAGTCACAGCGAATCTATAAATCTCGAACTCAAAAACGATTTTGATATCGAAGAAGTCAAAACCTTATTGAGAACAAGTGAGGGACTTATCCTACAGGATGATCCTCAAAATAATGTCTATCCGTTAGCGAGAACTGCTGCTGACACTGATCCTGTTTATGTTGGCAGAATTAGAAGAGATGAAAGCATAGACTACGGTCTTAACCTGTGGGTGGTTGCGGATAATATCCGTAAAGGTGCAGCAACCAATACAGTTCAAATAGCGGAGACATTAATCAAACGTCAATAAAGTTATTTGAAAGGAAAAAGCTATGAACTTATTTAAAGGATCGGCTGTCGCTATGGTGACGCCACTTAATCAAGAGGGCATTGATTTGGATGCGCTTGATGATTTAATTGATTGGCAAATCGAGAATGATACTGATGCTATTGTTATCAGTGGTACTACAGGAGAATGTGCTACACTTTCCTACGAAGAAAAGAAAGAACTCTTTGAACATACTGTTAAAAAAGTAGCTGGTCGATGCCCAGTCATTGCTGGCACTGGAACAAATGATACTTCAAAAGCTATTATGCTTAGCCAGTTGGCTGAAGCTTCAGGTGCAGATGCCTTATTGGTCGTTACACCTTATTATAATAAAGGAACACAGAAAGGGATGATCGCTCATTTTACAGCCATTGCAGATGCAGTAAAAACACCTATCATTCTCTATAATGTTCCTTCAAGAACAGGTATCAATTTATTGCCTAAAACAGTGCTTACCTTATCTAATCATCCTAATATTGTAGGGATTAAAGAAGCAAGTGCTGATATTTCACAAATGATGGAACTCTTTAGGATTTTACCTGATGATTTCCTCATCTATTCTGGAAATGATGACCATATTGTACCGATGCTTTCATTAGGAGGTGCTGGTGTTATCAGTACCGTGGCTAATGTCTTGCCTAAAGAAACTCATGACTTAGTGGCTGCTTTTTTAAAGGGCGATTTAAAAGAGGCGCTTAAAATTCAGTTCTATATTAATCCTTTGGTTCAACAGCTATTTATAGAAACAAACCCCATCCCTGTTAAAACAGCTCTTGGTTTGATGGGAAAACAGGTAGGCCATCTTCGCCTCCCGCTTACAGATATGGAAGATGAACATTTACAAACTTTAACTCAAGCATTAAAAGATTACGCACTTATTGAATAATAAGTCCTTAATAATTCTAAAGGCAGATTTCTCTGCCTTTTTTTCTAATAGACACAAAAGGAAGGTTGTTATGTTAAAAATTATTCTTGCAGGTGCCAATGGCGCTATGGGAAAGAATGTCTCTGATCTTATTGAGACAATGGATAACGTTTCTATCGTTGCTGGCATTGATCGCCATCCAAACGAGCGTGATACGTTCCCTTATTTTGAAACAATTGAATCTTGTACTGTTGATGCGGATTGCATCATAGACTTTTCTCATGCCTCTATTGTTCCTAGCCTTCTCCACTTTGCAGGAGATCATAAAATGCCTATTGTCGTTTGTACAACGGGCCTCAGCGAAGAAACAGAGAAACTCTTAATGCAAACAGCTCAAAAAACAGCTGTTTTTAAATCAGGAAATATGTCACTTGGCATCAACGTTTTAATTGCACTGGCCCAAAAAACAGCAAGTCTTTTAGAGGACCAATTTGATATAGAAATTATTGAAAAACACCATCATCGAAAAGTAGATGCCCCAAGTGGCACCGCTAAAATGATTGCAAATGGAATTAATCATGCTATTGAATCCCCTAAAAAATTAGTTTATGGTCGCTATGGCAATGATTCCAAGAGAACCCCTGATGAGATGACCATTCATGCCGTTAGAGGTGGCAGCATTGTCGGTGAGCATGAAGTGATCTTTGCAGGGATTGATGAAGTGATTGAAATTAAACACACTGCACAATCACGCCTTGTTTTTGCAAAAGGTGCTGTTAGCGCAGCCAAGTACCTTATTCATCAAAGTGAAGGGCTCTACAATATGGATTCTCTTTTAGAGGGCGTCCTTTAAGTTTTGAGCATAACGATAAGGGTTTATTTCACATCGTGTATGTGATTAAATAAAAAGATGAGATAAAAAAGAAAATATAAAGGAGTAAACAAAATGTACGATTTAACCAATCCGTATGAAATCGCAAAATTTATTAAAAAATCAACAAAATCAACTCCCGTTAAAGCCTATATAAAAGGGAATATTAGCGTGGATGATGATACACTTAAATGTTTCAATTCTGGCGACTTAACTATCCTTTTTGGTGAATCTATTAAAGTAGCACAAGTCCTTGAATCTAACCAAGACAAAATTACTGATGTTGTGATTGAAAACGACAGAAGAAATTCAGCAATTCCTATGCTTGATATTCAAAAAATCAACGCACGTATTGAACCTGGTGCCATTATTAGAGATCGTGTTTCAATTGGTGATAATGCCGTTATTATGATGGGTGCTGTCATCAATATTGGTAGCGAAATAGGCTCTGGAACAATGATCGATATGAATGCTGTATTGGGAGCGAGAGCTACCATTGGAGCCAATTGTCATGTCGGTGCTGGTACTGTCATTGCTGGCGTTTTAGAACCCCCTTCAGCTACACCGGTTATCGTTGAAGATAATGTCCTCATTGGTGCTAATGCGGTTGTTTTAGAAGGCGTTCGCATTGGTAAAGATGCAGTTGTTGCTGCAGGTGCTATTGTTACAAAAGATGTTCCTGCGGGTTCTGTTGTTGCCGGTTCTCCTGCCAAAGTCATTAAAATGAAAGATGACTCAACCATTGAAAAAACACAATTACTCGATGATTTAAGAAAATAGGGTTTGCCAAAATCAATAATAAAAAAAGGTGTCATGCTCATTAAATGAGCATGACACCTTTTTTATTATATTAATAAGATGTTACTAGACTTCAAATCATTATCACGTCTTATTCAGCTTTATCTTGCCCTTTAAGCTAGTCAACAAAGGCAAAAACATGGTCTATATTTCTATAGTAATCGCCATAATTAAGACCATAGCCTACAATAAATTTATCTTCTACTTCGAATCCTATATAATTCGGTTCATAAGACACTTTTCTTCTTGAAGGTTTATCTAACAAGACACAAGAGTTAATACTTTTAGGATTTCTTTCTCCCAATAACTTAACAACACTGGACATGGTAATCGCCGTATCTGTAATATCATCAACAATTAATACATCATACGTCGTCAAATCAACATTCACGTCTTGTACTACTTTAAGTTTTCCAGAACTTTCTTCACCATCACCATAACTTGAAGTGGTCATGAATTCAATTCTTACAGGTAAATCAATGTGTCTTACTAAGTCTGCTGTAAATATGAAACTCCCTTTAAGTAAAGAGATCACTAAAAGATTTTTATCTTGATAATCTTTTGTAATGATTTCACCTAATGCTTTAACTCTATTTTCAATTTCTTCTCTTGAAAACATGACTTCTCTTCGTTTGTTCTCAATGCTCATTGTGTAACCTCCCAAAATCTATAAAAAGTGAATATAACATATATTTTATATGATTACTTATCTTTTTTCAATAGATTCATGGCATGTCAAAAGCAAAATTACTGTTTAATTCTGATGGTTTTCAAAATTTCTCTGATTTCTTTCAGTAAGACAACCACTTTATTAAGTGAATACTGAATAGAAACGAGTACAATAAAGAAAAATATGACTGCAATGATCTCTAAATGCATGAGTAAGCCCCCTCTCCTTTTATCATTAGGGTGTCACAGATGTGATTTCACCACTTTCATTATATGATTGAACTGGATAATTTGTTTTAGAAGTATCTATATCAGATACAGCTTCTTCTGGAACTGTAATAACCGAAGCATCCCCATCGCTGTAAAAGCGTCTTGAATCATTAGCTTCATAGTTATCTAGCCACCATGTTAATTGATACTCTGCATCTCCTGACTGAACGCGGTTAACTGCTGTATGACTAACACCAGTATTATATAAAGGCCAATGAGGTCTCCAACCCACAAGTAAGATTACTTTATTTTCATAAGTTTGTCCTTCATAAGAACCCGATTCAATTAAAGATCTCAGATATTCATCTTCTGGACGTTGCCCATATGGAAGTGCTAAGCTGTTCATCACAATATTTTCATTTAAAGCATGAAAAGCATTGGCATTGCCGCCAATTTCTTTTTGTATCAATGCAGCATCTGCTTCATTAAGATGAGCATGATTAGTTGTATGGTTTCCTATTTCATATCCATTTTCCAATAAATAACTTAATTTTTGATCTATTAGATCAGATTGTCCAAATGGATCTCCGCCATTCAAATAAAAAATAGCGTGTTTCCCAAAGTCTGGATGTTCTTCATAGAATGCATTTAAAATGCCTACGACACAATTAGGGTCAATTGATCCATCATCAAGAAAATTAAAATTTGACTGATGCCCATCATCAAATGTTAAAACAACCGGCGTCTTGCCTAGTGGTACATCATAATGACCATCAATATAATCCTGCATACTAATCGTCCTAAACCCCATATTATAAAGGCGCTCTAAATCTGCTTTAAAAGACTCTACTGTTCTTGCATAGTCAGTATTTTTTTCTCCTAAATTATGGTACATAATAACCATCACTTCTCCAGATTCATTCACATTAGATGCCAATAACGCTTCACCATTAAGAGATACTTTGTCTTCTGATTTACCCGCTTCTTGATCTGTCTCATCACTTGAATTCGCTGGCAAATCAGTTGAGGAATCACCTACTGTTTCTTGATCAGAATCGCCCTCTTCTTCCACATTAGCGTTTTGATCTTCTAAAGAAGACGAATGACTTTCATCATTCACATTGACTTCAACTTCTTGCTGCGTGTCTTGTTCTTGATTTGGGGAACTATCGTCTTGTACTTGACTTCCACAACCAACCAGTGAAAGGATACAAATTCCCATCAATAATAACTTTTTATATTGCATTTCTGCCTCCTTAAATGTCATACTATGTCTATTATATGCTGAAATACCTCTAATGAAAATAGATTTAATATTTATGTAAAACAAAAAATATGCTATAATTTGATTTGTATCAATAATAGGGAGGCAAATGGTGTTAGAGCACAGTACAGATCAGCAATTAAAACATAAAATAACGATATTGTATTTAATCAATCAATTTTCGGTCCCTTTAACCAATCAACAACTGACTGATTTTGTGATGGTTCATGAACTTATGAACTATTTTGATTTGCAACAATATCTGACCGACCTCGTTGAAACTTCAATGTTAGAATATAGCACCAGCGAAGGTGAAAATTACTATATATTAACCGAAAGTGGTAAAAACACACTTGACCTCTTTAGCGATCGTGTTTCACAATCTTTTAGGCGAAAAATCAACGACAGTGTAGATTCAAAGAAAAAATCTTTTGTGATAAAAACAAATGTGACTTCTGATTATTCTAAAGAAGACGATAATGATTATGAAGTGCATCTTTCTGTTAAAGAAGGGATTTATACGCTCATGGACATTAAAGTCAATGTCGTATCTAACAAACATGCGAAAACCATATGCGAAAATTGGGAAAAGAAAGCACAATACTTATATGCCGATATTCTTAACAAGCTTATGGGAGATGAAGAACAATAATCTAACGACTAACGATACAGCAACAGAATTAGCTTGTGCTGTATCTTTTTTTACATTTAGGCTTAGGAGGAAACTTTATGAAAAAAACACTGATACTGATTCTATGTGTCATCACTTTAACGATTGGAGTAACCTTTGCTGACAATCCCGTTAAAGTCACTTATGCTGATTATCCCATTAGCATCAATGGACAATCCATTGATAATCATTGGTTACCTTATCCTTTTTTAGTTTACCATCAAATCACCTATGTTCCTTTAACTTGGGATTTTACTCAAGCACTTTCTTTGTCTACCGCTTTTGATAGTCATGAAGGTTTAAACGTATCGGTATCATCTCAAAACGCTCAGGTCAATCAATCCATCACCTATAGCGATACCTATCGTTCACTTGAAAATACAACGTTTGCTGAATTCCCTAGCTTCCCAGTCATCATTAATCAAGAACCTCTATCTGATTTAAATTCGCCTTACCCTGTACTCGTTTATCAAGGGATTACTTACCTTCCCTTAACCTATGACTTCATGGTCAATAAATGTCAGATTCAATATACGTTTGATAGTCATGAAGGGCTTGCCCTCAAAACGGCTAATAACATGACGCCTCCTTCATTAGACCCTTTAGAAGAAGACGTCACAGAAACATCAGATAATAAGAATAAAGAAAATAGTCTTTCAGGCTATCTTGATCCATCAACAAGCGTCTCACCTTTACCTACTCACTACCAAACTTATGAGGCACTTGGTTATTCGGCTGATGATTTCATCCGTGATCAAGGAGAAGATAACACCTGTTGGGCCTTTTCATCCAATACCCTGTTTGAAATCAGTTTACTTAAACGGTTTAATGCTGTCTATAATCTGAATGAAGATCAATTAATTCAAAATACCCCTATTCCTGCTGATAAAGACTCTGGCGGTTACTATGACATGGCAGCAGGCTATTATCTTCAAAATGCCACCCCCTTTGATGATATAAGTGGGCAAGTCATTCCTTACCGCCTCATGGGATATTTCAGCATAGACGACAATGTAAAGGCAATTAAGCAAGCTATTTTGACCTATGGTGCTGGTCTCAGCTCCATTTATTTAGATCAAGACTATTCACCTGATAAGGATGCTATTTATAGAACCAGTCAGCTTGATAAAAGTATGATTAATCACGACGTCGTCCTCATTGGATGGGATGATAATAAAAAAGCTTATATTGCTCAAAACTCTTGGGGCAAAAATTGGGGAAATCAAGGTTTATTCTATATTGCTTACGATGACCAGTTTATCAATCAAAAGGTGACTTTTATGACTGATATTATCAGCAGAGATGACCTCAACATTTTGACTTATACGCCCACCGGCATTACACACTATAATAATCTTAATGATGCGCACTCTATTACAGGTCTAAATGTCTTTCCGCTAGAAAGTAATCAAACCATTGATGAAGTCGGCTTTTATGTAGGGGCTCAAGACACTAGTGTCGTTATTTCTATTGCTGAAGATGCTAGTCATTTAGAAGAATTGACCAGCCTAGGACATATGATTATACCTTATGCTGGTTATTATTCATATCAACTCACCCAACCGATTACGATTGATGAAGCACAATCTATTGGCATTGCTGTTAATTACAATCATGCCAGTGAATCCTTTTTGCTTCCAGTAGAAGCACCCTACCCACAAATCGAATATAGTGTGGCTGGACATTCGGGAGAAAGTTACATTTTAATGGGGTCCCTATTTAAAGACCTCACGAATTATAAGAGAGACGCCAATATTGGCATCAATTTATATTATTCTCCTACATTAGATGATTCCTATTAATCTACATTCATAAAAAAAGATGATGGTTTTGATACCATCATCTTTTTTATGCCATTTTTTATTAACTTCTTGATCGAAAATACTGTCTCACTTCTCCAATCATATAAAGTGAACCAAAGGAGAGTAGCATTTCATCTTCTTGCCATTGCTTTTGACTAATGGCTTTTAAGGCAGATTGAATGGTCTCATATGCCTCTATTTCTTTATCATATCCTAAGGCTTTAATCTTTTTTTGTAAATCTCTTGCTGACATCGCTCTCGGACTATTGGGCACTGTTGTAATAACCTTTTCAAAAAAAGGTAAAATCGCCTTTAATTCCTCTTCAATCGCCTTATCTCCAAGGACGCCTATTAAAGCTGTTATTTTTTGACCTTGATACAAATGTTCAATCGCCTCTTTTAAACCTATTAGTCCATGTGCATTATGAGCGCCATCAATGACAACCCTCGGTTCTAAAGAAACGGTTTCAAGCCTTGCTGCCCAAATGGTCTCTTCTAAGCCTTTTTGGATAAGTTCTAATGATAAATGTGCTACCCCTACATAGTGTAAGTACTTTAAAACTTCTATTGCCATAACGGCATTTTGAACCTGATAAGGAGCAAGCATTTTAAGTTTAAATTCAAAACCACAGTAGACAAAACTTTGATAGTCCTGATGATGAGTTTGCTGACTGACTTTATATACATCGGGAACCCTTAAAAGATTGTTTCTTTCAGCAGCTATTCTTTCAATAACAGCCATTGCCTCCGCTTCTTGAGGATGACAAATAGTGACCCCTCCTGTTTTGATGATTCCCGCTTTTTCAAAGGCAATTTTATCGATTGTATGACCTAGATATTCAACATGGTCAAGCCCTAGTGGTGTAATAACGCTGACAATAGGACATTCAATGACATTGGTAGCATCTAATCGACCACCCAATCCCACTTCAAGGATAACCACTTCACAGGCTTCTTCCTTAAAAAAGAGCATGGCTATTGCCGTTACAATTTCAAATTCAGTGGGATGATTAAACCCCTCTTCAACCATTAAAGTCACTTTTTCTTTGACACGTTGTGTATACTTACAAAGTGCTTCATCTGAGATGTTTTTATGGTCAATCTGCATTCTCTCATTGAAAATTTCTATATAAGGAGAAGTATAAAGACCTGTTTTAAGACCTGACTTGGTTAAAACGCTTGAAATAAAAGAACAGGTTGAACCTTTGCCATTGGTGCCTGCAACATGTACAAATTTTAAACTGTCTTGCGGATTATCTAGTCGTCTTAATAATTCTCTAATATTGTCTAAACCTAACTTACTGCCAAATTGATAACACCCATGAATATAAGCTAATGTCTCTTGAATATCCATTATTTTCCTCACTTTTCACTGTTCATTGTTAAAAGTGATGAGCACTATAGACTCATCACTTTTTATCTTAAAACAAAATGCACGTCTTATTTAACCTTTTTCTCAAGTACAAGAATTCGGTCAATCACAGTTTGAAGCATTTCTTTGTATTTAATTTCTTTGGCTTTTTCTTCTTCAATTAAATGTGCAGGTGCTTTAGCAACAAAGCCTTGATTGGATAGCTTACCTACCACACGCTTCACTTCGCCTTCAAGTTTTTTCTTTTCTTTGTTTAAACGTTCTAACTCTTTATCAAAATCAATCAAGTCATCAAGCGGTAAGAAAAGTTCTGCTCCAAAAACAACAGCCGATGCAGAATCTTCTGGTACTTCTTCACGAGACTTCACTTCGTAAACCTCAGAGCAAGAGGCAAGTGCTATCAAGTACTCTGATTGATTCATCAATACACTTGAAATAGAAGGCTCACTCGCAAGAATCATACATTTAGCTTTACGCGAAGGCACAACATCCATCTCAGCACGTACGTTCCTTAAATTTTTAATGGCTTCCATTACTGTATTCATATTGCCAACTGCTTCATCATTTAACCATGCCTGATTGGCTTTAGGCCAGTGATTTCTAATCAGCATCCCTGATTCGCCCTTGATATTGCCCCAAATTTCTTCAGTGATATAAGGCATAAAAGGATGCAAAAGTCTTAAAATATCTTTAAGTACTGTAAGAAGTACCTTTTGTACCGTTTCTTTTGCTTCAGCATCTTCACCATAAAGACGTTTCTTCGCAAGTTCTATATACCAGTCACAGTATTCATTCCATGTGAAATCATAGATTTTGTTAGCTGCCATACCCAAATCAAATTTATCAAGACTTTGAGTAACCTCTTCAGTCACTGCTGTTAATCGCGATAATATCCATTGATCCGCTAATGTTAATTTTTCAGAACCATCCAGTGGTGAAATAGCGTCTTCCATTCCCATCAGAACAAAACGAGAAGCATTCCAAAGTTTATTGGCAAAATTTCTTGATGCTTCTACTTTATCTGCTTGATATCGCATATCATTTCCAGGGCTGTTGCCTGTTGCCAGCATAAAACGAAGGGCATCTGCACCATATGCATCAATCACTTCAAGTGGATCAATTCCATTATCTAATGATTTACTCATTTTTCTACCTTGTGCATCTCTTACTAGACCATGGAATAGTACATGGTCAAATGGCACTTCACCCATTTGTTCAAGTGCTGAAAATACCATTCGAATAACCCAGAAGAAAATAATGTCATATCCGGTAACGAGGACATTTGTCGGATAGAAATAATCAAGTTCAGGTGTTTTATCAGGCCATCCCAAGGTTGAAAATGGCCAAAGTGCAGAACTGAACCATGTGTCTAGGACATCTTCATCTTGTTTAAAGTGAGTGCCTCCACATTTGGGACATACATCAGGCATCTCAGTTGCTACAACGACTTCATGACATTCATCACAGTAATAAGCAGGAATACGATGTCCCCACCATAACTGTCTAGAAATACACCAATCTCTAATATTTTCTAGCCAATGCATGTATACTTTATCAAATCTTTCTGGAACAAGATTTAAATCACCTTTTGTTACTGCATCAATTGCCGGTTTTGCCAATTGTTCCATTTTAACAAACCATTGATCTGAAACACGAGGCTCTATTGTCGTATGACATCTATAACAAGTTCCTACATTATGAGCGTGCTCTTTAATTTTTACAAGATAGCCTGCTTCTTTTAAATCATTGACCAACACTTTTCGGCATTCATATCGGTCCATTCCTTCATATTTACCGCAGAGTTCATTCATGCTTGCATCTTCATTCATGATATTCATTTCTGGCAGATTATGACGTTTCCCAATTTCAAAGTCATTTGGGTCATGTGCAGGTGTTACTTTAAGTGCCCCTGTTCCTACATCAAGTGAAACGTATTCATCAGCAATGATTGGAAGTTCACGATTGAAAAGCGGTAAGATAGCAGTCTTGCCTACATAGGCTTTATATCTTTCATCATTAGGGTTAACTGCAATCGCTGCATCAGCAATAATCGTTTCTGGTCTCGTAGTTGCAATTTCCAAGTACTCATCTGAATCTTTAATGGGATATTTTATATGCCAAAAATGACCAGGTTGTTCTTCATGCTCAACTTCTGCATCTGAAAGTGTCGTTTTACAGTCCGGACACCAGTTTACTAGACGGTTACCTTTATAAATAAGATCCTTTTCATATAATTTTACAAAGACTTCTGTAACTGCTTTGTTACATCCTTCATCCATTGTAAATCTCTCGCGATCCCAATCACAAGAAGACCCCAATTTTTTCATTTGATTGACGATAATACGCCCATAATCATCACGCCATTGCCATGCGCGTTTTAAAAATTCATCTCGACCTAATTGATCTTTGGTTAAACCTTCTTCTGCTTCAATGGCTTTTAAAACTTTTACTTCTGTTGCAATACTCGCATGATCTGTCCCAGGAAGCCAAAGTGCTTCATAGCCGTCAAGTCGTTTATAGCGTATTAAAATGTCTTGTAGCGTTTGATCTAAAGCATGTCCCATATGCAATTGTCCCGTAATATTAGGGGGTGGCAATACAATTGTAAAGGGTTCTTTTTCTGAATTCACCTCTGCATGAAAGGCCTTTGATGTTTCCCATTTTTGATAAATACGGTCTTCAAAATCTTTTGGATTATATTTGCTATCCATTATTCTCCTCCTCATTTATAAGCAAACGTAACGAATCTGTCTCTTTAAATCTGCTACGCCTCATTGTCTAACACGTCCCATTATAACTTCATTTTCATACTTTCCATACCGCTTAAAAGCACACTGCTTTACACCTTCAATAACAAAACCATGTTTTTCATAAAGTTTGATTGCCGACTGATTGCTTTCAAATACACCTAAATTGACACGTTTAAGCATATACCAATCATCACAAATTTTAAGAATGGCTTCAAGTAAAGCTGTTCCAACACCTCTTCTATGATAGTTTTCATCTACCATAATACCTAGGTTAGCCACATGATTGATCTTAGGATTACTATTAATATTGATCCCGCAAGTGCCTACTACTTTCCCCTCTATTTCTGCTACCAGTTGAATCGAATTAGGGTCAGATAAGCTTTTTTGAACGAAATTCTCTGAACTTTGATAATTGACGACTGGAATAGAAAGTAAATTAGCTGCGACAGCTTCTTGACCTCGAATTTCAGATAATCTGTAAGCATCTTCTCTTTTTAATCCACGCACTCTTATTGGGTCCATTTCAAAATCTCCTTTCAAAATTAAATAACAATAAAAAAATCCATTCATCCCCTGTAAAGGGACGAATGGATCGCGTTACCACCCTAATTCTGATAAAGGCTATTAAGACTCAGCTTTATCAGCTCTTAAGCATTTTAACGGTTTGTACCGGATTTCTCTAATAAAATAGGACCAAAACTCCTATAAGGTTCAAGAAATCATTTCAGAAGCTACCTTCAACACTTTTCTTACAAAAGGAACTCTCAGCCAATGATTCCTTCTCTCTTATGGGAAAATATGTCTACTCCTCTTCCTCATTAATGATATCGTTATTGACTTATATTATAATTAATTTTAAAATAAGTGTCAACAGGCTATTGTGAAAGATTCCACTTAAACCTTTGGTTTATTCTAATGCCTTTCTAACCTCAATTTAACCTTTACTCGTCATAATAAAAGATGAAAATATAACTTAATACAAAGGAGGCAACAATGAAGCACGATAATTCTCGAATCATTGGATCAATTATTGTGATAATAGGCTTAATCTTATTTGCAAATCATTATAATCTGATTCATTTTGATGTCTGGTCCTTTTGGCCACTCATTTTAGTCTACTATGGATGGAAATCCGAAAGTGACTATAGGCATAGTAAAAATCCACATAAACTACTAACAGGTGCTACACTTTTTGGTTTTGGATTTTATTTTTTAATTGATGCACTATGGGGTAATCCTGCATCAGATATTCTATGGCCCATGTTTATTATCGCTCCTGGTCTTGGCTTTTTACATATGGCCTACAATGGACATCACCCCAAAAGAAATTTTAGAAAAGGAATTATTATCTCACTTATTGCCATTGCATTTTTCATCGACGAAGTAGCCTCTGTCAATTTTGATACAATCATCTATGTCGTCATTATTTTATTTGGTCTGTTACTCTTAACCAAAAACAAGTTTATCGATGAACCTTATGATTCTCAATTAGATGACGAAGAAGACTATTTTGAAAATTTGGATTCAGATTCAACGAGTTTCCAATATGGCTTTGAAGAACGCCAAACCGACAAAGTAAATGCTTATGAAACAAAAGAAGAACGTTATAATAAATAGTTCACTTAAGCTGCTGGCAAATTGCCAGCAGTTTTTTTGAGTGATCCTTTAAAAAGATAAGCGATTCTTTTTGACTTAATACCCATCAATACAAAAAGCCCCACTTTTTTCCATACTTGAAAAAGTGGAGCTTTATATTTTATAGTTTTTATGCCATTCATTATAATGACTCTTGCTCATTCATCTGAAACAATTATTTCGTAATACCTGCTGATATTTTAATTTGTTTTTGATGACGATTATCAATTTTGTTAGTTGCATGTGTTCTGCTGTTTTTAAAGTGTAAATCTAAAACCCCGCTCATACCGTTATCTTTTATACGGTTAAGCGTTGAAGCTGCATGTGGCATTCCTGCTAAAGAACCCGCTACTACATGATCAAGATAATAAACCAATACAGGTCTCATTGTCCATGAATAATTATAATTCCATAGTTTTTTAATTTTTTCTGTATCTGCTTTAGTAAGTGGTTCAATATCCATATGATTATGACCATATGAGAAAAGTGCATTAATTTGAGTGCCTGTATAGAAATCCTCAATAACAATATTGATTTTACCTCTATAATCTTCACCATAGATTGATTTTGCCATTGGCAACACTTCTTTAAACCAATCTAAATATTCACCATAACGTTTACCATCTCCACGTGAAACAACATTAGGAGAATCGTAAGTGATAACGCCTAATCCTTGCATTGTTGAAAAAGTAGAGGGCCCAATAAGACCATCTGCTTCTAAATGATAAGCATTTTGAAAGGCTTCAACTGCAGCCGCTGTTTCATCATCGTAAACATTAGTAAAATCTGTTCTATTCAAAAATCCCATTGAAGCAAGTGCTTTTTGAATGACAATACAATCATCCGAAGACATGCCATTAGTAAAATTAGTTGTACTAACACTGCCTGCATAACTGTACCCACTAGAATCAACACTGTCATCACTTAAATTTTCTGTTGCAACTTCTGCTGAATCTGAAGATTTCGTATAACCCAGTGCATTTAATTTCTGAATCGTTTGTTCTCCAACAATGCCATCAGCCGTTAAATCATATTGCTTTTGAAAATCAATGACTGCTTTTTCTGTCATCGTTGCAAACGAAGTGGTTGGTGCCGAAATATCTAAGAGACCTTCTTTAATGAGAGCCACTTGAATAAATCTAACTTCACTACCTTCATCATTCATTTTGTAAGCTGATTTTGTCAATCTTGGTAATAAACCAAGTGAAGCCATCTTGTCCATTGTGCCAGAGCCAACTACGCCATCAGCTTCTAAACCATATTTAGATTGAAAGCTTTTAACAGCAGTCTCTGTCTTGGGACCAAATGTCGTTGACAACTCATTAATATCAAAATCATTATCTAAATACAATGCAATTTGAATGAGTTTAACATCCGAAGTGTCATCACCCCGCTTATATGCAGTATCATCGAAATAACTCGTGTCTGCCATACTGAGGGACGACGCAAAAAGAACCAGAACAAGCAACAAAACTTGAGCCATTATTTTTTTGTACATAAATTTCCTCCAAAACAATCTTCTCTCTATAACTCTTATACTCATTATAATCCATATCCATTTAAAGGTACAGATATATTCCGTCATATGTTTATAAAAATCAATGACTACAGAAATTCTAACACATTATGTTAACTAATTCAACACGTCTTTTTCAATTCAAATATTACAATTTTAAAACGACTCTCCCTCTTTCAAAAAATCATTTATGACAACAGAAGCTAACATTAAGCCTGCACTTGAAGGGACAAATGACGTACTCCCTGGCGACATTTTTCTACCTATTTTAGGTGCTGTAAGTGGCTCTTCTGGATATTGAGGTGTCATTGCAGGTTCAACAGAATAGACAACTTTCAAAGATTCAACGCTTCTTTTTTTCAGTTCTCTCCTCATAACCCTTGCCAAAGGACAAATACTGGTCTCATAAATATCAGCAATCCTAAGTTGAGAAGGGTCCATCTTGTTTCCCGTTCCCATAGATGCTATCAAAGGAATGCCTTTTTCTTGACATTTAAGCACCAAATCAATCTTAGCAGTAACCATATCTACTGCATCTACAACATAATCATAAGAAGCCTTAAAAAACTGTTCTGACTTTTCAGGTAAATAGACATCATTGATCGTATGAACGATTAAATCAGGATTAATCTCTTTCATTCTTTCTGCCATTGCTTCTACTTTGACTTGACCTACCGTTGTTTCAAGTGCATGGATTTGACGATTAATGTTTGTAATATCAATGATATCATAGTCAATAATTGTCATTTCACCAACACCTGCTCTGGCAAGTGCTTCTGCCACGAAAGAACCGACACCTCCCACACCAAATACTGCGACGTGTTTTTGACTCAATCTCTCTAAACCTTCATTTCCGACTAAATAACCTAATCTTTGAAAACGCTGTTTCACTTAACCCTCCAAATTCATTTGCTCATATATTTTAACAACTTCTACCAGAATATCAACTGTTTTCATCATGGATTGTACAGGGATGTACTCATATCTACCATGGAAATTATGTCCACCTGTACAAATATTCGGACAAGGTAGTCCCATGTAAGATAGTCTCGCACCATCTGTTCCACCTCTTACTGGCACAACAATAGGTTCAACGTCACAGATTGCCATTGCTTTTTCAACTGTCTCGATTAAATGAAAATGCGGCATTATCTTTTCTTTCATATTGTAATAAGAATCTGTTAATGACAATTCAACTGTATTCTGTCCATATTTTTGATTTATAAATCGGGTCACTTCATTAAACATCGCCTTTTTTTCTTCAAATTTTTGACGATCATGATCTCTAATAATATAAAGCATATTCGCTTTTTCAACATTACCATCAAAGTCATTGAGGTGATTAAACCCTTCATATCCTTCTGTAAAAGCCGGATTATCAAACACTGGCAACATTTGATGAAATTCCATTCCTATCAAAATGGCGTTTTTCATTTTCCCTTTAGCTGAACCTGGGTGAATATTCATACCATTGATTTTTACCTTTGCTGTTGCCGCATTAAAATTTTCATACTCAAGTTCACCTAATTCACCACCATCAACAGTGTAACCAAAATCAGCTCCAACCCCTTTTACGTCAAACAAATCAGCACCACGTCCAATTTCTTCATCAGGTGTAAAGGCAATTTTAATATCCCCATGCTTTATTTCTGGGTGCGCCAATAGTCTTTCAGCCATGGTTAAAATTTCTGCTATGCCTGCTTTATTATCCGCTCCCAAAAGCGTTGTTCCATCTGTTACAATAAGATCTTGCCCTTTATATTTTTCAAGCGATTCAAAATCAGAGGGTTTCATCACAATGCTCAGACTCTCATTGAGCACAATATCATTCCCCTTGTATTTTTCAATAATTTGAGGCTTTACATTCTTTCCTGATAAATCAGGAGAAGTATCCATATGAGCAACAAAAGCCACAACCGGTGCTTTTGTATTGTCACTATTAGAAGGCAGTGTTCCATAAACATAACCATTTTCATCAATTGCCACTTCTTTTAAGCCCATTTGATTCATTTCTTCCACTAAGAATTTGCCTAATTCTCTTTGTTTCATTGTCGATGGACACGTTTCACTGTCTGAATTTGATTGGGTATCAAAAGCGACATATTTTAAAAATCTTTCATGTACTTTCATCTGTAAATCCTCCTGTTATTTTAATATTGGTTCAAATCTGCCTTAATTACTGCATCAAACGCTGTCATCAGTTTTTTAAGTAACACGTTATCTTTAAATTCAAAGTGATAGCTATCTATCTGGGCAATGGGAAGAATATTGATGGATGTTCCAGATAAAAAAGCAGCATCAAATGAGGCGATATCCTCTTGATTAATCTCTCTTTCCACATAATCAATATTAAGTCCCTTTGCACATTCAATGACCTTAAGTCTGGTCACACCTAGTAAAATACTCTCACTTTTTGCCGAAATTAATTGATTGTCACTTATGAAAAAAAGGTTTGACCGAGACCCTTCTGATAATTGTCCTGATTGATTAAGCAATAAAATTTCATACGCTGATTTTTCTTGTTTTGCTTGATTAACGGCTTCCATATAAGACTGCCTTAGCACTTTGGCATGAGGTGCCTCTCTTACTATTTTAGAAGTGCTGGTCATCACTCCTTCACGATAGAGTTCTAAATCAGGATAACGACTGTTGATAATAAATAAAACGCGAACAAAAGATTCACTACTGTTACGACCTATTTCAATTCTTATGTTCTCATTATTAATACCCTGCTGTTTAACCAACAAACTTATCTCTGATAATAGTGACTCTTTGTCAATTAAATAATCATAAGATAAAATCTCAAGAGAATGCTTTAGACGCTCATAGTGTTCTTCAAAAAACAAAGGTTGTCCGCCAATGAGCCTAATCACCTCATATACAGGTGATTCAATAAAGCATATATCTTCAAATGATGTCTTGACTTGACCATTTTTGCAAATCCATTCATATTTTTGATTCTTCATACTACTTTCCTCCAAAACTCAAGCCAATAATAAGTATCTTTATCATTGCCTCACCTCAATAGTATACGCTGAAACAAAGCGTTTGAAAACCAAAAATAAAAAAGTCATCTGAATAAATCTTCAGATGACCTTTAAATTATATCAATTTTATAGGTTTTATTGAATAATCGCCGTCTTATTCTGTTCTTATAGCTTCAAGAGCACTTAAATGTGTTGCTCTAACCGCAGGATAATAACCAGCAATTAAACCAATTAATGTTGAAAATCCTAAACTTGCAAATGCTAACCAAGCTGGGATAGTCGAAAGCAACGAAGAACCATAATAGCCTAAATCGCCTCCCATATTTGAAAGTACCGAATTAATTACAAAGGAAAGTATATAGCTGATACCGATTCCAATAGCACCTCCAAAAAGACCAATCATAGCAGCTTCAAATAAAAAGAGTCGCTTGATATCTTTTAATTCAGCGCCAAGTACTTTCATAACGCCAATTTCTTTTGTTCTTTCATAAATACTCATAACCATGGTATTACTGATACCAATCGCTGCAATTAAGAGTGAAACAGCACCTATACCGCCAAGGACCGCTTGAATCAACGAAGAAGTCTTCTTATTGTTTTCAAGGGCATCTGTTAAACTGTAGCACTCAAGCCCCATTGATTTCAGTGTGTTTTGAACTTCTTGTACCTTGTCTATATCTGAAACACTCACTTGAATTTCATCATACTTGTCTTCTTTTTTATCACTTCTCTTACGCGACTTTCCAGAATTATCGTCATCGTTTTTATGCTTACGATCATAGTCTGCTTTAAGTCTGACAAAGTTGTCATAGTCCATATAGACATTCCAAGCATAATCGTAATCATCTTCTGTCGTTATCCCCGTTGGTGTAATTGGCACTCCCCTAGGTCTACCTGAATATGAAAAAGAATTAGAAGGTATTAACTCAACTTTTGTATTGAGCATATCAATATCCAAATCTTCACCATAAGGATTCCTAGATTTAGGGTCATAGAAATTTTTTGATACCTGATAACCTACCAAAGCTTCATTATAGCCAATTTTAGAAGGCATTTGTCCTTCACTTAAGGGAATATCCATTTTCATCAACTTATCTAAATCTACAGCGTAAATGTCACCCCAGCCTTGATAACGTCCTGCCAACAATTGCCCATTGAAACGTTTAAAGCCGATTGCATAGTCTACATCATCCATATTTTCAATCGTTTTAATCAGAGTATCATCAAATTTTAAATCACTCCCACTCACTGCTGTGCTATTGGATGAATCATCACTAGAAACAACCATCATGCCACCACCTCTGGCATTGGGATTTCGAACTTGAATCATTGTTAGATTACCGTATTCTTCCAATTGTTGTTGAAAAGCAACATCCATCCCGATACCTAAGGACATCATCACGACAATTGCCGCCGTACCAATGACAACACCTAATACAGTAAGAATTGTTCTAGCTTTACGTCGTAAGAGATTTTTAATCCCCATTAAAGCTAAATCAATATTACTCATCTAAATCCTCCAGTTCTTTAAGACGTTTTTTCTTACGTCTTCTCATCATAAAGACAATTACAAGGATAATAACAATCACTGCAAGAACAATCAAAATCGTTTTAACCGGCAAACCTTGTTCATCAGGTTCCATCATCATGTTAGGATCATCAAAAGCGACATCTCCACCATTACCGAAACCATCATTACTAAAGTCACTTGTCATACCTGCTGTTGCTGTAAATGAAAAAGGTTGTTCTTTAGTGGTTACATTGCCAAGTGCATCTTCAAAACTAAAGATTAATTTGCCCTCAACAGTACCTTCTTCACTGGCATAACATTGTGCACTATAATAGTCACTACTACCTGCCTCAAAATTACCAACAAAGTAATTTGATTCATTTGACTCAACACCTTCTGCTTTGACCATCATATTATACATTGTTGATTTACCCATATTGTAAAATTCTTGTTCAATATAGAAAGGTTCACCAACAGAGACATCACTCGGTATAACAAGGTCACCTGTTTCTAATCTAACAGGTTGAGCGACTGCTATACTCAAGTTTTCTTCTTCTGCATAAGGATTTTTATTTTCGTCATAGGCATTTCCTTGACCATCTTCATATTCCATCTTAACTGTTAATGAATAAATCTTAACAGCTGCATCAATTTTAGTTTTCAAATCTATTGTATGGTCATAAACTTCACCTGGTCCAATGTTATTAATAAAAAATGAACTTGATGAATCGACTGGCGTAAAGACACTGTCTTCACTTGTCAATGTCACTTTAATATTTCTTGTACTTTCACTAGTACTTGTATTTTTGATATGAAGGTTTAATTGATAAGGTTCACCTGCATAAACGTATTCTCCGCCGTAATCATAATTATCAATAATGAGTTTTGGCTTGCTTCCTGCTGTTTGATCTGTAATAAAGAAACCCATGTACTCTTGTATTTTTCCACCATCTTCAGATTTATCGCCTTTAACATGGTAATTAACAGTCACCCAACCATCATAATTTTGTGTTGATAATTCTGATTTGGTTCTTAAAGCTGTTTTAAAATCAATGCTTTCTCCTGCTTTTAACTCTTTAATGACCTTTTTACTTGGTTCAGTTGCGACAAAATCTTGAGGATAATCTACACTAATTTCAACATCTTTTAAATCAATAGTACCATTATTTTTAACTGTAAAGGCAACCTTAAAATCTTGGTTTTCTTTTAGTTTCTTAGGATAAGATAAATTTGTAACAGCTACATCCGCCCCAGAAATATCTATTCCTTCAACTTCAAAGTACATCACCGATTCCTTAGAATAGGGGTTACCATAGTCATCAATATACTCAATTTTAGCAGTAATTGGAACGGTTTTACCGACTGCATCAACACCTGCTTTTATTCTAAAACTAAAGATATCAGTTTGACCCGCAATAATGGTATTAGATGTTTTAGTATCTACATCTCTGTCAAGGACAAGCCCTTCATTTGAAAAACCTGAAAGCGTTACTTTGACATCCTTTGCATTAATCGTCCCTGCATTTTGAATATGCATAACAATACCATCTTCAACACCAGGAACAATTGTATCATTAACACTTCTGTATGAAACAACACCCAACGTTGGCGCAACTTCATCATTTTCAACTTGGACAATCATCTTATCTGTCGATGTGAAATCTTGACCATTTGTATTACGGTAGTCAAATTGCACATCAATTTCATAATATTTTGATTGAGCATCTGGTTTTAATATTAAGTCTAAGTTCGCTGTTGCTGAATCATAGGCACCAATCACACCTACATATTCTGTTAAATCTGTACTGTAGCTTCTAAAAGGTAAGTCACCACTTAAAGTCACCTTCACTGAATTAGCAACTAAAGCTGACGTATTTACAATTGGAATAGACAAAGATACTTTATCCCCATCCTTCGATGATATTTTTTGAATCGGTTGCTCACTATCAACCCCAATAACAGGTTGATATAAATCTGCAAACGACAAAGCCCCCATCGTAGGCACCACTAAAAGCACTGCAAGTAAAAGCGCTAATACTCTTTTCATTACGACCTCCAACAATTAATTTGATTTTATGATTAAGATACTGATTCTTTCTCTTGATTTTTTATAAATTGTTCTTCATAAGGTTTAATATATTTTTCCAATACATCATCTTCTTCTCGAATATCCAGACTCTGTATGTCCCCATCACGAATGTTAACCACTACATCTGCATAAAGTGCTACTTCAGGATCATGTGTAACGATTACAATCGTTTGATTTTTTTCACGCGCCATTTTCCACATGATATGCATAACTTCAATAGAAGTCGCAGTGTCGAGGTTCCCTGTTGGTTCATCAGCAAAAATAATTTCTGGAGATCCCACAAAAGCGCGGGCAATTCCCACACGTTGTTGCTGTCCGCCACTCATTTGTGTCGGTCTATGCTTATAACGTTCTTTCAAACCTACCATATCCAAATATTTTTTTGCTAATTTTTCACGTGACGTTTTGCTAATTCCTCTAAAGATAAGCGGCAATGCCACGTTTTCTGTCGCTGTCAACGCCCCTAACAGATTATAAGATTGAAAAATAAAACCAATATGTTTTTGTCTAAATTTTGCCAACTGTTTTTCATTCATTTTTTCTATGGCTTCTCCACTGATCTTGATGCTTCCTTTTGTTGGCTTTTCTAGACCCGCCATCATATTAAGTAAAGTTGATTTACCAGAACCTGATGTTCCTAAAATACAGCATATTTCGCCTTTTCTTATCTCTAAATTGATTTTATTTAAAGCAACTACTTTCTCGTTTCCTATTTTATATACTTTTCTTAGGTTGGAAACGCCTATAATCACTTCACTATGTCTTGTCATTTTTACCTCCTTTCTAAAAATATTATATTCAAATAATAGCATACACCTTTGGTTTGTCTATTATGTGAACATTGCCCAAAATAATTGATCGCTTTCTATCATTTAACTTGAATTTAATCTAAACACGATTATCCCATCTGATGCTTGATTAGACGAGAAAGGCGATTGAAAAGTTCCACATTTTTTAACCTTTCATATGATATAATAGATTAAACAATAAAGTGAGGTGAAATCATGGATTTACAACAATTATTACTTCCGTCACATTCAGTAGAAATTTCCGTGTCAACCCTTGATGAAAATAACAAGCCTTCAATCCTACGATTAAAAACAATGATCGAAACAGGTTATAATAATGGTTTTATAAAAATTATTGCACCCATGCAACACGGTAGAATATATGTCATCCAATCTGGTGAGACTATTGGACTAACTTTCTATGCCACTGAAGACAATGAAAAAGCAGCATTTGAAGTAGAGTGTAAGATCATAGAGCGCACCATCCAGCGTGGTCAAAACCTATATACTTTGAAGCTCATGTCCGAACCTCAAAAGGTCCAGCGTAGACAATCCTTTCGTGTCAATATTCTCAACACCTATACAATTGAAAGAAATGGTCGATCTATGGAGATTGTAACTAAGGATATGAGTTCAACCGGTATGCGAGTCCTCTCACCTTATAGGATGTCGACTGACGATCTGTTTACAATCGCTTTTGACGGCAATTTAAAAAATACTCAAGGAGAGTTAGAAGTTGATTCCGATCGGCAATTTAGTATTAATTGTCGTGTGGTGGATTGCGAGCCTGAAACTGAAATAAGAAAATATGTCTTAAGAGTCCAATTCTTAAATCTTAATACACGTCAAACACAAATATTGCTTCAATATTTATATGCTAAAGAAGCTGAACTCATACAAACCAATACAGCCTTGAGTAATAAGCGAGATGCCTTAGAAGCTTTTTTTATGAACAGTGATGAAGATCGACGAAAAGGCCCTGATTCTATTATCAAACGTTATGAAACCATTGGCCTTATCAACATTTTAGTCTTGTTTTTTTCAGTAATACTTTTACTCTATGCACAACCTGACCCACGTTATGTATTAGATTACTTTTACAATATAAGACGTTCTTCTCTGTGGCATACACATTATTATATCGCTGCTGTTGTTTCAATTTTTATTCAAATGCTTTTAGGGCTTTACGGTCTTAATTTAAACCGCATGAGACTCAAAAGAAAAACTGATAAAATCAGCATCTCTCTAGGATTTACAACGATTTCATCAGTTATCTTATTGTTAATTGCTCTATTTTTACTTATCACTCAAAATGTTTTCAACCTTGCCTGAATAAATACCTTGGTAAGTATTACGGCGTTTAAGTTCTTTCTGGATGCCGTTGAGGACAGCACGTTTATTGAGTATCCATTGAGGTGCTATCAAAAGATCTTTTGCTCCATCACCTGTCATTCGATGAATGATTACATCTCTTGGTAGCCATTCTAAGGCATCTGCCACCCACATTATATAAGTTTCTTTCGATAATAGATCGAAAGGTTTTTTAAGGAACTGTTCCCCGAGAGCCGTTCCTTTTAATATGTTCAGCATTTGTATTTTAACACCAAAAGGATGCAATTTAGCCACCCACTGAATCGTCTTCATAAAATCTGAATGGTCTTCGTAAGGGAGTCCTGCAATTAAGTGTAAAACTACAGGTATCCCCGCTTGTTCTAAGGACCGATAAACCCGTTCAAATGCGCCTAAGTTGAAATGTGTGTTTAAATCAAGATGAGTCTGTGGGTGAATGGTTTGAAGTCCAATTTCAACCCAAAAAACCCCTTTTGACAAGTATTTTTTAAACAATGCTATATGATCATCTGTGATGCAATCTGCACGTGTTGCAATAGCAAGCCCCTTAACACTTGGATCGCTATAAGCTGCATCATACAAGTCTTCTAATTCATTAATGGGTTTATAGGTATTAGTGAAGTTTTGAAAATAAGCAATATACTCGACTTGATTTGACCATTTACTTTGTAAAAGTGCCTTTTGTTGCTCTAGCTGTTCTCTTATTGAAGCCGCTGGATTTTTTAAGTCACCAGCAAAATCACCTGAGCCCCTTTCACTACAAAAAAGACATCCCTTGTGACTCAGAGTGCCATCTCTATTAGGACATGTAAAACCACCATCTAAAGCCAATTTAACAAACTTTTGATGGTGGTTGTTTTTAAAAAATGTATTTAACGTCACTATTCTCTCATTTGTATTCATCTTTACCTCGAATACATTTTAATCAGCTTTATTTTTTTTGTCAAGTTGATCTTCATCAATGAGCCCTAGTTTATATAAAACTTGTAAAAATTTATCAATGTCAATCGGTTTTACTGCAAATCCTTGAGCACCAATATCAAAAGTGGACTGCACCTTCTCTACTGCATTGAGGGCAGTGGTCATAATCACTTTACAACGTTTATCTTGGTCAACGTTCCGCTCTTCCTCCAAAACTCTAATTGTTTTAAGAACATTAATCCCATCAACTTCAGGCATCATAATGTCCAAACATACTAGATCATAGTATTTTTCTTCATCAAGTGACATCATAAAAACCTCTAACGCTTCTATTCCATCAACCGTAATATCACACTCACCATAGTTACTTAAAAATTTAAATAGAAATGTACGACTCACATAATCGTCTTCAGCAATTAGTATTCTCATTTTATACCTCCTAGTTCATCAGTGAACTGCTTATAATAAATTTCAAACATATGAATATCTTGTTTTCTAACAGACAATTCCATTCTGAGTACTTGTCGACGCAAATTTCTATTGTCATTAACCATAGCTTTTATAGATGCAAGCATGATTTCGGCTTCATTAAATGCCTTTTGATTAACCTTTTGATAAATTTGATTGAGCAATTCATTGGAAGCGTTAGAATCAACTTCAATCTCCCTATTATTTTTAATCTTACCCATTATTTCACTTATTGAAACTTCTTCTCTGGTATTTAAAAAAGTCAGATTCATAATGGTTTGGAAGAACTCAGTAATATCTACAGGTTTTGAAATATAAGCGTCGAAGCCTTCTCTTAAGAGTGATTCTTTATCATTTTTAAGGGCATAAGCTGTGAAGGCTATTATTGGCGTATGTTTTTGATGTTCCTTTTCATATTTCCTGATTTTGGCCATAGCATCGATCCCATTCATGACAGGCATTTGAATATCTAAGATAATCAAATCGTAATGAGATGACAAATACTTTTCAAAAGCTTCTTCTCCATTTCCGACGATGTCATATTGATGTTTTTGAAGCTTTAACAATTTGCCAATAACAATTTGATTGATAACATCGTCTTCTGCCACCAATACTTTTAGGACTTTCTCAACTTTTGGAATATGAATTGCTATGTCTAAATTCATATCTTCTTCTCTTGGAGGAACCAATAAAGGCAATACCACTTCAAACGTTGTCCCCTTTCCGATTTCACTCATAAGCTCGATGTTACCATTCATTAATTCAACCAATTTTTTAGAAACGGTTAATCCAAGCCCTGTTCCACCAAACTTTCTCGTTTTGCTACCATCCGCTTGTCTAAAACTTTCAAAGATTCGCTCTTGGTCCTCTTCTGAAATGCCAATCCCCGTATCTTTTATAACAAACCTCAGTTCCATTAACATTTCATCATTAATCTTGCCTGATATATCAACAGATACTGCCCCCTCATCGGTGAATTTTATAGCATTATAAATAATATTATTTAGAACTTGTCTAATCTTATCAAAATCTCCTATGAGTTTATTGGGTAAGTCTTCTGCAATAGTAATAACAAAGTCAATCTGTTTAGATTCAGCTTGAATTTTAAGAGGTGTTAAAGTCTCTTTAAGAAAATCCATAACCTTAAAGGCCTGCTCTTCCACTTGCATTTTACCTGCCTCAATTTTAGAAAAATCTAAAATGCCATTAATGATTTTAAGTAAAGAAACTGCACTACTCTTTACCAGTTCTAAATACTGTCTTTGCTCACCATTGAGGCTAGTCATAAGGGTTAATTCCGTCATCCCAATAATACCATTCATTGGAGTTCTAATCTCATGACTCATATTGGCCAAAAACATACTCTTCGCCCGATTGGCCTCATCAGCTATTTCTTTTGACCGCTTAAGCTCTTCACGATTGATGATTTGTTCTGAAATGTTTCTTAAAACAAATAAGAATTCTTGATGATTATTAGATTCAACACGATTACCAACAGCTTGAATCCAAACAGGTTTCCCCATTTTAGTAATAATCCTAAATTCTGAACTTGATTTCAATTTATTATCCAATAAAATTCCTTTTTCTAATTTCATCTTTTGTCGATCTTCTGGATAAATATAATTTCTAAAATCCATTGTAGTCACTTCTTCAACACTGTATCCAATCAGTCGCTTAACTGAAGGACTAACAAAAGTGATGATATTAGATTCGTCGATTTTGACGATTGTATCTTGCATATTGTTTGTAATGGTCCTCAAATTTTGTTCATTATCAATCAAGGTTTGAGACATTTTTTTAATATCCGTAATATCTTGAAGAACCACCAAAATAAAATTCTGATTGCTAATTTTAGTAGGTGATGCATTCATTCTCAAGTATTTAACCTCTTGACCTTCCTTATAAAAAAGTTCAAGTCCTCTTACATTCATTTCTCTGTCTAAGACCCTAGACAAGGTTTTACCTAAAAAACAGTCTTCACAGTTTTTGCATTCTTTTGTAGCCGTGTCAGATTGGGTTATACATGTAAACATCTTAATAAAAGACATACCAATAATCTCTGATGGCGACCATTTAAAAAGCCTAGAAAATTCAATGTTGGATTTAACAATATTATATTGATTGTCCAATATCAATAAGCCGACGGTTGTGTTATCAAAAATGGCTTCAAATGTCATCTTTTCTTGTTCTAAATAATCCTCAGCAATTTTACGATTAGTAATATCCCTCAACATAATCACATAATGGGTAATGCGGTTAGAATGGTCTCTCACAGCTTGAATAAAACATTCTTCCCAATAACTTTCATAGTTGACGCCTATCATTTGCTGTTCTGTAGACCATTTCCCCCTAGACTCTAAATAAAACATAATAGACTCTTTAAGTTCATCAGCTTGAGCCTCAAATATAAGAACCATCGCATCTTCTTGATAAGGTATTTTTTCACCCACTACATATTTTTTAACAAAGTACTGATTACAATACTCTATTTGCCAGTACGTATTGGTGATAATCATAGACATGTTACTTTGCTCAACCAAATTCGAAAATTTATCCAACTGAATTTCATTCAGAACATGGGAATTAACACTCCTAAAGACAATAATATAATAAATATCCTCCTCAACATCCATCGACAAGCTCGCCGATACATAGATTGAATCCCCTGTTTGTTGGATTAGTTTTGCCCCTCTAGGTAAGCCATTAATCACCTTTGGCATGAAAAATGACATCATGCTAAGGTAACCTTCAGAATCACTTGTTTTGATTCTAAAAATAGTATTAATTGGCTTCTTTATCGCCTCATCACGTTTAATATGTATTAATTCACAGGCTTTATCATTAATAAGGACAATATTTTCATTAACATCAATGACCAAAATGCCATCCCCTGCATGTTTTAACAATCTATTAAGTTCTTTTTCTCCTAATTTAATATGTGTATTCATAAGCCCCCTTTATTCCTGTCTCATTTTTATCCAAAAAACGGTGGTCATAATCATCTCTTCAACAAGAATACAAAAAAACAACCCACCTTTTATCAACCAAGGTAGGTTGTCTTTATTTTCGCCCTTTTTTTATTCTGTTTTTATTGGCTTATGAATAATTTCAATACTACGATCCAATATGCCATTAAAATAGGCAAGCGTAAGACCATAATTGGTAATTGGAACCCCTTGTTCATGGCACTTTTGAATACGGGTCTGCATGGTTTTTCGATTCACCATACACGCTCCACAATGAATGACTAAATCATAATCTGTCACATCTAGCGGGAAATCATGCCCCATCGAAAATGAAAAAACAACATCCTTTGAAAAGTGATTACGAATCAATTTAGGAATTTTAACCCGTCCAATATCTTCATGGGAATGATTATGAGTACATGATTCAGAAATTAAAATATGGGCATCCTTTTTTAAATTTTTAAAGGCATTAACCCCTTCAAGTAAAGGCGACATGTTACCTTTATGTCTTGCAAAGAGTATTGAAAAAGACGTTAATGGAATTTCAGGGCTAACCATTTGACTCACTGCTTTAAAGGCTTGTGAATCCGTCACTACAAGACTCACTTCATTGAGTGATTCTAAGGTCTCTGCCAGCTCAGTATCTCTGACAACATAGCTTTTAATTCCATGGTCAAGACAATCTCTAATCAACTGAACCTGTGGTAAAATAATACGTCCTTTTGGAGCTTCAGAATCAATGGGAACCACCATAACAACCGTACTTCCATAAGGTAACAAATCACCCAAAATAGGCGGATCTTCTTCTAAGGTTTCCAACTGGTCTTTTAAACAGTCCATCAAGTGATGCACTTCTTCTAGGCGATGTGCAGATACCATCAAGGCATCTGGAAAAACCATCTTTAGCTTTTCCCGTTCCTCTGAACTCACTAAGTCTGATTTATTTATCACACTTATATAGGCAATATGATATTGCTTAAAAAGTTTTGTCATTTTTTCAAACCCATCATAATCTGGATGCTGTCCATCAATGACATAAATAGCCATATCTGTCCTGTCTAGCATTTGATTGGTCTTTTTCACTCTCAAACTTCCCAAAATACCTTCATCATCGAGACCCGCTGTATCCATCCAAACAACAGGTCCAAATGGGATCAGTTCCATTGCCTTAATAACTGGATCTGTTGTTGTGCCTTCCACAGCAGAAACCACCGCGATGTCTTGTCCAATAATCGCATTAAAAAGTGATGATTTGCCTGCGTTTCGATTACCAAATAGTCCAATATGAACGCGATTGGCTTGAGGGGTTTTATTCATAAAAAATCTCCTTGTCAGTCCACATTATATTATAAGAAAATATCCCTTTTACCTTCTGATAAGTCTTCAATTCCCTTTAGAACAACTTGTTTTATTTGATCGTTTTCAATACCTTCTAATTGCGCATTTATAAAAATATCTACTTTAGTTTTCAATTCATCATCCCCAAAATCTAAAGCATATTCTTTTAAAGTCATCAATGCATTGGGTTGACATACATGTTGTATTTCACCTGACTTAGCCAGTCTCATAAAACGATCTCCCGTTCTACCAGAACGATAACATGACGTGCAGTAACTTGGAATAAAATCGTTTTCAATAAGATTTTTAATAACTTGCATAGGTGATCTTTCGTCTGATATTTGGAACTGATTGACTTCTTTTTCGCCTAAACTTTCTTTGTAGCCCCCCACGCCTGTGCATGAGCCTGCACTCAGTTGTGAAACACCATGATGAATCAATTCATTTCGTGTTGCCTCTGATTCTCTGGTTGATAAAATAATCCCTGTAAAAGGAACAGCTAATCTCAAAATAGCCACTATTTTTTTAAAGGTCTCATCATCTACTAGGTTTGGGAATTCTGACATTTCCATCCCTTCCGCTTTTTTGAGCCTTGGTACAGAGATTGTGTGGAATCCCACGCCGTAAGTGTCTTCCAAATGTTTATTGTGCATCATAAGTGCCAATACTTCAAAACGATAATCAGAAAGGCCGAATAAGACACCTGCACCAACATCATCTATTCCGCCTTGCATAGCGCGATCAAACGCTGTGAGATGATAATGGTAATCACCTTTTAAACATTTAGGATGCATTGTTTCGTAAGTTGGTTGATGATACGTTTCTTGGAATAATATATAAGTACCTATATCAGCCGCTTTTAATTTTTTATAATTTTCAATCGTTGTTGACGCAATATTAACATTGATTCTTCTAATATTGCTCTTATCTGAAACTTCACTATAAATTGTTTTTATAGCATGAAGAATATAATCTATATTACAGTTAACAGGATCTTCCCCTGCCTCTAAAGCAATTCTTTTATGCCCCATTTGTTCTAGTATTCTTACTTCTTCACGAATTTGTTCATCGGTTAATTTGTGACGATTAAACTGATTATGACGTTGATAACCACAATACTTACAGTTATTGACGCAATAATCACTGACATAAAGGGGGGCGAATAACACCACACGATTACCATATATACTGCGTTTAATTTCTGATGCAATCTTATAAATACTTTCAATATGATGCGGTTCTTTTGCTTTTAGTAATACCGCTATTTCTTCATATGAAAGGCCTCTTTTTTCACGTGCTTTATCAATCACAACTTGTATATCCTTATCTGTTACCTTATCTGTTTTATCTAAAATAGCATTGATATAGTCATGATCAATATAATTCGCTTCATGATAGTTTGAATCGCCATACTTCATTGTAAACTCCTCCAATTAACCCATAGATTTTTTTGATATTGAGGTTTTTACAGAAACATCTTTTAAGTTACCCAGTTTACCTGTTAAGCCATTAATCTCATCGACAGTTCCTATGACAATAATCGTAATAACCGATAAACCCATATCATTAAATGGGATGCCTGTACGCCCTCTAACAATCCCCTTAAATTCAGAAATAATGTCATTAAATTTACCTTGAATGTGCGTCGCATCTTCTAAAATAGCACTAATTACGCCTATTTTCTTCTCCATAAGTTCCTCCCATTAAAAATAAACATAAAAAAACCTTCTCACGTCGAGAAGGTGTGTTTAATAAACCCTTAAAGGGTTCTTCACTTATTCACTGGCCTTTCAGATTAGACGCTTCTTTTCTGTTAGGGTATCAACTTTTTAGATCACTTGAATAAGATTACTCTCATACAAATGATTTCGTTAATATATTATCAAAGTATGTTTGTAGCGTCAACTCTTTTTTATGATTAGATCTCAAAATAAGTCATTTTAAATTGATTTCGCCCTCGTCTCTTGGCTTCATAAAGTGAAAAATCAGCATCTTTTAACAATAAATCTTCAGTTAAATTATTGTCTTTGATTGTAAAATGAGCGATTCCCATGCTGATAGTCACCTTGTCGTCTATACCAATATCTTGGTGAGGAATACTCTTGTTAGTGATACCATCTAATATTGAAGCCCCTATCTTTTGAACCAATTCTGACTGCAATTGAGGTAAAATAACTAAGAATTCATCACCACCATAACGATACGCATAAGGGCTATAACGCCTTGTATTCACGTCGATTTGCTGTGAGACTTCTCTGATAACCTGGTCACCTTCAATATGCCCATAAGTGTCATTATATTGTTTAAAGTAGTCTATATCACACATAATAACTGATATTTGATCCCCTACCTTTAGCGTCTTAATAATCTCAATTAAATCATCATTAAGTGCTTTACGATTATTTAATCCACTGAGTGAATCTTTACGTGAAACCTCTTCTAATTCCAAATTAAGCATCTTCATTTTTTCACTTTTAAGTGCATTGGTAATCGCAACACCAATATAAGAAGAGATGGCACGAATCATTTCGAGTGCATAGTGGTCAAAGCCGTCTCTTTCAAATTTTTGAAGCGAGAAAACACCAATAATTCTATTTTCGTTATACAATGGCATATAAAAAACCGTTTCATAAGGGACTTCAAGTTCAGGAAAGTTAATCTTCAAAGCTTCAAAATCCTCTAAATTCAAATGACTACAAAGACCTGTATACACTTCTTGCCTATGTCTAATCGTCCAAGCCGCCAGACTACTTTTATTGTCCACTGACACATTAAAAGACTTGGTAATCTCTCCTCTATGAAAAACAATCCGGTTATAAATTTCACGGGTTTCTTGATTGTACAGACCAATCACTAAACTATCAAAACTCATAAAACCAATTAATTTTTCAATAATTAGATTAATCAATGAGTCATAATCAAGTTCTTTGGAAATATCTTGAGAGACTTCATGGATAAATCGCATATTGTTAAGGAGCCGTTCTGCATACGCATAACGTGATTCTTCAAGCTCAACATTTGATTTTTCTTTAATTTGATAAATACTCATTTCATGCATATTATAAAAGATTTTTTCATCTAAGGCTGCTAAGTCTTTATAAAAAGCCACCAGCTTAGGTGTATCATTCATTTGTTCAAGAACTTTACAAATATTAACAAGACATTTTCTCATAAAAACATGGTCTTTCATTTCCAGTGCATCATTATAAGCAGAAAAGGCACTTTTATAGGCCTCCCTAAAGGCTTCCATGTCATACTCAAGTTTAGATTTTTCTAATTGTGCTTCTGCCAACCCCAAATAATCAGCTTCTGCCTCTAAAAGTTCCATCGCTTCATAAAGATAACGTTGAGCGAGATTATACTCTTTAAAATTTCTATGATGCTTGCTCCTTTGTAAACGGATAAGGCCAACATAAGTGTCAGAGAATTTATTGTTTTCAAGTAATTGTTCTGCTTTTAAGAGCGATTTAAACGACAGGTCTTCTTCGCCAATTTCATAATAAGCATCTGCCAAATTATATAAAACAAGAAATGTAGATTTAGTATTATGTTCCTTTTCACTTAATTCCAAGGCTTCTTCATAATAATCAACTGCTAACTTATACATCTTTAAATTGGCATAAATAGTCCCTATATTATTAATAATGTTGCTTCTAATATTTAAATTCTCTAAATGTTCCTGAACGATCTTCAATGCTTGATGGTAATAGTCAATTGCTAGTGCATAATGGCCTTCGCCACTTGAAATATTGCCTAAAAAATTACAGCTCCTCATATGAAGTTCATATAAGTTTTTATTGCGTGCCAATTTGTAAACATCGAGTGCTATCTCTTTGGCTTTATTAGCCTCCCCCATATTATAAAGAATTACGGCATAATTATTTTTGCTTCTCACTGTTAATTCATCATTTGACAGTAATTCTAAACTTGGAAATATTTTTTCTAACCTCTCTAATTTCTCAAGCTGAGGTATTCTTTCATCTTTTTCAACACTATCATTGATTGCATTGATCTGTTCAATGGAATATACCATTTAAGCCCCTCCCCCTATTTTGACAGTCGTTTTTGATTCTATACTGTTTCGATTTTACCATGATTCAGTAACCTGTTTACAACCTTCATGTTTTTCTACCGGTTTACTAAAATAATAACCTTGAATATATTCTACGTCTAGTGCTTTTAAATTGGCATATGGATTTTCTTTCTCAACATCCTCTACAACAATTTCAAGCGACGACTATTCTTTTCCAAAGTCATGTAAGGCTATCTTAATCTCCCTCCCTTGAATTAAATCTATGGCTTGATTGACGTTTTCAAGATTATTAGTAATGGATGATTCTATGATTTCCATGCCTATTTTATTGATACTCACAGGATAAGCTTCCAGTATTACAGCAATAAATTAATCTCTCGAAAGAATATCGGCTCTCATCGTCTCAATATTCACTTTAATTTGATTAAAAACAACATTATTTTCAACAATGAATCTCTCAGTGTTAATCAATGTCCCAGACACATTTTCATATATATAATACCCCTAAGTTTATAATCATTATACTTAAATAGAAGGCTATCATAAGGTAGGCAACTTATTTCTTTAAAATAGACTTCATATCCGTCTCCTTCTGATATAGATATAATGGTTATACCCAAAAAAGAAGACGAGAAGAAACTTAATCACTCATTCTTCAAATAAAACAGCCAGAAATAGTGACTTCAGACTATTTCTGGCTCAAATTTAAAGTGTAAAATAAAACATTCTCAAAAATTCATAGTAGTCTTTGGTTTCATAAACTACACGCTGTGCCCCTATTTGTTTTACACCTGGATAAAAACTAGCACGATAAGCATCAACATGTCTGGTAAAATCAATTTCTATATGAAAAAGTTCAGGCATTTCTATCAAATAGTCTTGAGGATGATGTCTAAAATCTTCTATTTTACCCTCAATATTTTCTTTGATTAATTCCAGTGCCTTTTCTGGATGAATCGTTGTACATGCAGCACCTTCACAATGTTTAACCGGTACCGTTACAATACTTGGTATTTTCATTTTGGCTTCCATACATATGCCTTGATCTCCTGTAATTGCAAAAATAGGAACCTTATAATAGGCAGCCGCATAAGCATTAATCAAAAACTCTGAGGCAATTTCTCCATTGATTTTAATGGTATTGATTTTACTCACGCTCATCGTATGTGCTAATGGATTTGTATTGGTTCCCGATGCCGAATGATAGCCTGTAAAAATAACACCATCATAACTTTCATCAATTCCCATCATCATACACAGCGGATTAACGGCAAAGGCTCTATGAATCTTAACATTTGCTGGCAATTGATCAATCATCAAATTTCTTGCAGAATCATGGGCATCTTTTACTAAAATTTCGCTGACGCCTCTTTCTGTTAACGTCTGACAAACTGTACCAACCTCTCTTGTCATTTGATCTCTAAATGCTTGGTAATCAGGATGATTTTTTTCAACTTCGTCCCAACTCACGACACCTGTTACCCCTTCCATATCACAACTGATATAAAACTTCATCCTATGCCTCCTCAATCTATTGATATCATCATTATCATTTTACCCGAATATTCAGATTATTCAAGTTTATCTGCTATATTCCCACAATATTTTTGATCTCATTCAATCTTCCGGCTTGTCTTAATTTGATAAAATGACTGGCAATGACAACACCATCTACATATTGATTAAAGCGCTTAATATCCTTCTTGGATTCTATTCCAAACCCTGCTACAACAGGCGTTTTAGTGTATCTCTTTATCTTTTCACTCATTTCTTTCACTGCCTCAAAATCAGGTCTTTGAGAACCCGTAATACCTTTTACAGTCACCAAATAAATCATGCCGCTACTCGCTTTACACATTTTCTTAAGTCTTTCTTCATCTGTATTGATAGCCACCATGGAAACGAGGTGAAAGGGCCTTCCTTGAATGAGACACTTGACTTCTTCATGATGTTCAAAGGGTAAATCCGGAATAATGACCCCTTCAATGCCCACCTGTATCATCGCTTCTAAAGCAGATTTTAACCCATACTGGATTAAAACATTATAATAGGTCATTACAATCAGCGACACATGTGTTTCCCGCTTTAAAATTTCCGCGAGTTTTAAAACATCATTAAACGTGGTCCCCTCTGCAATTGCCCTTTTCCCGGCATCAGAAATCGTAGGACCATCTGCTGCTGGATCAGAAAAGGGCATCCCCAATTCTAAAACTTGTATACCTGATTCAATCAGTGTCTTGGCGTATTGATAAGAGGCTTCAAAGCCGCCATCCCCTACCATGACATATGAAATAATTGGCTTTTTTAAATGATTTAATAAATGCATTGGTTAATTCACTCCTCTCGTTTCAAGTTTCAAGACACTTTCAACATCTTTATCGCCTCGGCCCGAAAGACAAATAACAAGTGATTCTTGCGGCGTCATTTGACCTGCTAATTTCATGGCATAAGCAACAGCATGTGCACTTTCAAGTGCTGGTATAATGCCTTCTAATTGTGATAATTGCTTAAAAGCTTCTACGGCTTCTTTGTCTCCTATTGGCACATATTTAACACGTTGTGTATCGTGCAAGTAGCTATGTTCTGGTCCAATTCCCGGGTAATCAAGCCCCGCTGAAATAGAATAGGCTTCTGTAATTTGTCCAACTTGATCTTGTAACAGATAGGTCTTCGTCCCATGAAGCACACCTATTTTTCCGCCACTAATTGATGCAGCATGTTGTCCTGTATGAAGTCCTCTTCCTGCAGCTTCAACTCCGTAAAGTTTTGTTTCATCATGATCTAAAAAGGCTGAAAACATGCCAATAGCATTACTTCCACCACCTACGCAAGCGACAATAGCATCAGGACACTTGCCTTCTTTTGCCATATGTTGGTCATACGTTTCCGTGCCAATAACCGATTGAAAATATTTCACAATTTCAGGATAAGGTTCAGGACCAATTGCCGATCCTATAATATAGTGAGTATCGTCAATATGTGATGCCCAGTATTTTAGCGCTTCATTTGTTGCATCTTTGAGCACTTTACTGCCTGAATCAACCGAAATCACTTCAGCTCCCAGCAAGGTCATCCTATAGACATTTAATCGCTGTCTTTTAATATCTTCCTCTCCCATAAATACTTTACAGTTTAAACCCAGTAAAGCACATGCCGTAGCCGTTGCCACACCATGCTGTCCTGCACCAGTTTCTGCAATAACATTAACTTTCCCCATTTTTTTAGCCATTAGTGCCTGTCCAATTGCATTATTGATTTTATGAGCACCTGTATGATTTAAATCCTCTCTTTTCAAATAGATTTTAGCACCTCCACAACGGGCTGTTAACTGAGATGCCAAGTAAAGCGGATTCTCTCTCCCGACATATTCTTTTAAATAATAGCGGTAACAACTTAAGAAATCCGGATCCTTTTGAATTTTTTCAAAACAGGCTTTCAATTCTATAATCGGAGGCATTAATATTTCTGAGACATAAGCTCCTCCAAATTCTCCATACTGATTCATCATTTACACTCCTTTACGCGATCAATAAATATCCTTATTTTATTTAAATCCTTCTCTTGGTGGCTTTCTACTCCACTACTCACATCGACACCATCACAATCATGATGGTCTAGAAGTGCTTTTACATTGTCAGGATTCAATCCTCCAGCAACAATTAAAGGTTTAGAATACTGCTTAACTGCTTGATCAATGAGAGACCAATCATACGTCTCACCTTTTCCAGGTAGTTTGCCATCCATAATTAAAAGATCATAGTTATTCTCATCAATCATTTCACCTGTATGAAAACCTCTTATTAACTTTACTGCCTTATCAAGTAATACATCTTCAATAGGGTCAGAATGAATCTGGATAAAATCAGGCTTCAACGTATGATAGAGTTGATTGAGTTCAGAAGTCTTGGCTCTCTTTAAGACCAAAACCGTTTTAAGCTCTGTCTGCTGCTTGGTATAGGTTACTAATTCTTGGCATTTGGCTAATGATATCTGTCTTTGACTCTTTGCCAATACAAATCCCACATGACTGCCACCCCTTCTTGAAACTTCATCAATCTCTTCAATGCGTTTAAGCCCACAAATTTTGATTATTTTTTCAGGTCTATAAATGCCTTTTACAAGTGCTTCTCCCATAAGGACACCTTTAAATCCTTTTTGAAAAGCTGCCATAACTTGTCGTCTTGTGCTAAAACCACTTTCACTGATAATGGCTTGTTTAATCCCTGCGGCTTGAACTGCTTTAATCAATTCTTGCCCATAATTGCTTTGTGTTTCAAATGTTTTTAAATTACGATTATTGATTCCTATCATGTCAAAGTCTAAATGCTTCACCTTATCAATCTCATCCATTTCTCTAATTTCCATTAAGACTTCAAGATTTAGAGCATGTGCGAAATCAATCAATTGTTTAAGCCTTTTATAATCATGTATAGAGGCAATCAACAAAATAATAGAAGCACCGTAGATAAAAGCTTTAGCAATTTGAGATTCATCAATAATAAAATCCTTACATAAGATGGGTTTGTCCGTTCCAGCAGCCAGCTTTTCAAGGTCATTAAAACTCCCAAGAAAAAATTTCTCATCTGTTAAGACAGAGTAGGCATCTACCTTTAAGGTCTCATAATAAGCCATATGTGTCTCCACCTCTAAGTCTGGTGCAAAAACGCCTTTTGATGGACTGGCTCTTTTAATTTCTCCAATAATGAAAGGAACTTGAGTCTTCAATAATTGTTCTGATAACCGCGGCCTTTTATTGGAAGTAATGGTTTGTTCTTTATAAGCTACTATTTCATCTAAAATTGTCATTTTGCCACCGCCTGACTCACCGCAATTAATTCATTTAGTTTGGCCAACGCCTTGCCTGAATCAATGGCAATTTTAGCCATCTGAATGCCTTCTTCAACGGTTTTCAACCCTTTAAAATAGTAGAGGGAATAGCCTGCATTTAAAATGACGCTATCCTTATAAGGTGTGTTTTCTCCATTAAGAACACTTAAGACCAATTGGCTATTGATTTGAGCATCTCCGCCTCTTAAAGCTGTATTAGGCACTTTATTAAAGCCATAGTCTAAAGGATTCATCTCCTCATATAATCGCTGTCCATTCACTATTTTACCAATACGATTTACCCCTTCTAATGAAAGTTCATCCATCCCGCCAAAACCGTGAATAACCATCGGATTTTTTACGCCACTTTTTACCATAACAGAAAGCATGGGATCCATTAAGTTGGGTTTATATACACCAATGACTTGATTTTCTAACATCATAGGATTGGATAATGGTCCGATTGTATTAAAAACAGTGGGGCCTTTAATTTGTTTCCTAATGGGCATTACATTTTTCATCATCGGATGAACTGACTGAGCAAATAAAAATACAATGCCTATTTTTTCAAGCACCACTAGGGCTTGATCAGGAGATAAATCTATTTTGACACCTAAGGCTTCTAAAACATCTGCACTGCCACACGAACTTGAAACAGAGCGATTACCATGTTTAGCGATTGGTAATCCACAAGCAGCAAGTACTAAAGATTGAGTGGTGCTAATATTAAAAGTGTGTAATTGATCGCCTCCTGTTCCACAAGTATCTGTCAAATGATTGATACTGACTTTGGGAATATTAGAACATGCTTTTAAGGCATTTGAAAATGATATCATTTCTTTTTCTCCAATCCCCTGTTCATTGATTGTATTGAGTAGCTCAATTGACTCAGTTTCTTCTAAATGTCCTCTTATCATCTTTTGAGCTAAATCTTCCATTTGTTTCTCATCCATTATTGCTATGAAATTATTAATCATAATAGTCCCTTCTTTCGTTTCATATGATTCCGGATGGAATTGTAATCCATAGACCGGATAATCTTTATGTTTTAAGGCCATCAACGAGTGGTCACTTTGAGAATAGGCAAGTGGTTCAAGTTTGTCACTCAATAGGGGATATTCTACGACTAGGCTATGATAACGCACTGCTTCAAATACTTTATTTACACTTTTAAAGAGTTGATTGTTTAAGTGTCGCATTTGGTCTTTTTTCCCATGATATAATCGGTCTGCCTTCACTACCTTTTCACCAAAAGCTTGTCCAATCGCTTGATGTCCAAGACAAATGCCCAAAATGGGACATTGATTATAATACTTCTCAATAACCTGAACAATATAGCCCGCCTGAGAGGGTTCTTGGGGTCCAGGTGAGATAACAATTCCCTCATAAACCGATAGGTCTTCTTTCATCAAATCTGGATCATCATTCATTTTAATATCAACGCTTTTACCAGCTTGTCTAAACATGGCCACTAAATTATAAGTAAATGAATCATAATTATCTATCATTAATATCATGCCGATACCTCACTTTTTATCAATAAAGCTTGCCCCTTCATCTTATTGATTAATTCTTTATGCTCATCAACGGCTGTGGAATCGTCAACAATGCCACTTCCAACCTGCATCCTTACACAATCTGACTTTATAAATAGACTTCTCAAATTGATACAGCTTTCAAGTTGTCCTGCCCTATCTATTACAAAAGTGGTCCCTGCATAAAAACCTCTTGCTTGTGTCTCTAATTTATCAATAATCTTCATTGCCATAATCTTAGGTGCTCCACTAACTGTCCCTGCCGGAAATGTTGCGCGTATTGGGTCTAAAAAATGAGCATATTGTCGTCTTGCCACCACTTCAGAAACCATATGGAAAACATGGTCATACCCCTTTACCTCTTTGTATTTTGAAAGAGTGACCGAACCTGGCTCCGATACTTTTTGCAAGTCATTTCGACCCAAATCAACCAACATCAGATGTTCCGCATTTTCCTTTTCATTGTGACGCAACTCATCTTGACGCGCTTGATCTCTCCCATCGAATTTTCTGGCTCTCGTGCCTGCAATAGGCCTCGTATAGACGTAGTCTTTATCACTTTTAACAAGCAGTTCTGGTGAATTAATGAGTAAGTTTTGCTGGTGGTCAAATAGGTTAATAAAACATTGATAAGCCATCTGAGACTCATGTGCTTGCCTTTGGTAGAGTTCATAGGGTGACTGCTTCATTTTCAAATAACTTGTATTGGATAGAACTACTTGAAAAATATCCCCTTGTCTAATATGTCTTTGACTCTCATTAACCATCGTCTGATACGCTCCAAATGGGATACTGAAAGAATCTAATACATCGGGATAAAGTTCACCGGTTTCCGCTTGGGAGGCTAAATATTTTTCCCTATGACTCATACGGGTTTCATTATGCTTTAGGACGCTTTCAATCATTTGCTCACATCTCTTTGTGTCTCCAACTACAATTATTTCTGACTGTTTCTTATGAATCAGAATATGTGAACTCGCTTTCATCAAATAGGCATACCCCTTATCTTTTTTCAAGCTAATCGGTAAAAAATCCTGTGCCATTTCATAAGGAATAACACCTACATAAGAAGGCACTTGAAGTGCCAACAAACACTGCTCTAACTCTCTATCTATAGTGTCTTTAAAGCTCGTTTCAATTATGGCTTCCATTGTTTTAAGCGTCTCATGGTTTGAATAGTTTTCAGCAAACCCTAAAATAATGTAATCTGAGTCTCTTTCGCCAAATTGATCAATCCGATATAAAAGTTTAAAAGGAAGGATTTGATCAAAGGCATACTGCCTTAAATAGGCCATCTGTGCATCATTAAAAATTATTGTTTTCATACTTACCGCCTTCTTTCTACTTTTTTATTTTGCCGTTGATAATAGACCTACTTATGCAATAAAAAAACTCGTCCTCTATAAAGGACGAGTTTACTCGTTATGCCACCTTTAGCTGCTTTAAAAAAGCACACTGGAAACATTCTACGCTTGACTTTTTATCATTTTATCTGAATCTCAATCATAAAAAAATCTCACTCCACTATGCAGAGTGAGATATTAAGCCAATCTCATAAAATACCGAAGTCTATCAACTTCTACGCCCTATAACGGGAGCTCCCGTCTCGCCTACTTTAACTTCAGCTTGCACTCATAAGTCCATTCAATTTATGTCTTATCTACTGATTTTCACCATCCATCAGCTCTCTACAAGATATCTATAAATCTACTACTCTTAATCAACGCTTTGTCTCATTTGATTAAAATTATTTTATACTACTCTACAAAAATGTCAAGTTTTTTTTAAAAATCAAGCCCTATTCACTTCTTCTTGCAGACACTTTTGATCCAGTATTTTAAAAGAAGATTTATGATAATCAATCCATGAATCGGATTTCATCAGACTCAGTTCTCTTGACAAAGACGGCCTTGAAACATTGAAAAATTCAGCCCATTCGTCACGGTTCATGCTAATTTGAAACATAAGACTCTTATTCAGCTCAGCCTGCTCTAGTAAAAAAGCAGAAATCTTCCCTTTGAGGGTTTTTAAAGACAAATAATTAACTTTTCGATTTAATACCATGGCTTTTTTAGACATCATCTTTAATAGATTCTTAATCAGCATTTGGTGACTTTGACAGCTTTCTTGACAAGTTCCAATTACTTTTTCTGGTGATACAAATGCAATCGTTGCATCTGTTATGGCTGTAATATCTGCTGGATACTTGGCTTCATCTAAAAAGCAAACCATTTCTCCAAATATATCCCCTCTTGATAAGGTCGTCATAAGTAATCGGGTTCCACTAAACCGTGCTTTTGACACCATGACTTGTCCTTCAATGACAATGCCAATACCCTTAAATGAATCCGCTGCAGTAAAGATAGTTTGTCCCTTTTTATAAGCCTTTATACGCGTATTAAGGCAACCTAATAACGGTTGAACACTTTTTGACGAAATCCCCTTAAAGAGCGCTGTTGACTCAATAATCGTCATCACCGATTCTTGCATGCATTACCCCCATCTTTTTTTGATTCCTATTATACCATTTTTAACCACAAAAACAAAAAACCCCTTTGAGTGATTTTATAGATAACACTCAAAAGGGGTTAAACACTTTCAATTAATTTGACCTGCTCATCAGAAGGTCACTTATTCTAAGCCGTTTTAGGTGTAAATTCTGGTTCTTCCTCTGCATCTACTTTTTCCATTGTAATCCCTGTAAAACCATAGAAGATAGAGATAAGTGGATTCAATAAGTTAAGAATACAGAACGGAATATAGGTAAAAGGCGCCAGTCCTAATGTTGTAATCATAAAGGCACCACAAGTATTCCATGGAATCAGTGGAGAAGTTAACGTTGCACTGTCTTCAAGAGCACGTGATAAGTTTTTAGGTGCAAGTCCTCTTTCATCATAAGCCCCTTTAAACATACGCCCAGGAATAACAATAGCAAGATATTGGTCACCGGCAACGATGTTCATCGTAATCGCTGTCACTATAGTAGAAACCACCAACGAACCTGTACTTCTTGCCATTTTAAGAATAACTTCTGCTAAAGCTTGTAACATTCCTGTTTTTTCCATAACGCCACCAAAAATCATGGCACACATGATGAGTGAAATCGTCCCCATCATACTATTTAATCCTCCACGTTGCAAGAGTTCATTAATCATCACATTACCTGAATCTGCACTATAACCATAATGTAATGCATTAATGACACCACCTAGTGTTGCCCCTTGGAAAATTATAGCTGCAATCCCACCAAGAATAGCTCCTGCAAATAGTCCAGGAATAGCAGGTACTTTCATGATTACAAGAGCAATAACAATAACAGGAACCAATAGTAAAAGCGGACTTAAATTAAAGTTAGCTTGTAAGCCGAGGTTAATTTGACTAATTAACGACGCATCCATTTGGCTACCTCCATATTTAAAGCCCAATATTAAGAAAAAGATAATGGATATAATGTATGACGGCCCTGTGGTATAAACCATATGTTTGATGTGATCAAATAATTTGGCGCCTGCCATTGCAGGTGCTAAGTTAGTCGTATCCGAAAGAGGTGACATTTTATCTCCAAAATAAGCACCAGAAATAATAGCTCCACCAATCACTGGTGATGGAATACCAAGTCCCATACCAACACCCATAAGTGCAATCCCAACAGTCCCCGCGGTCGTCCATGATGACCCTGTTGAAATAGAAACAATCGAACACATTAACACAGTTGCAACCAAGAAAATTTTAGGTGATAAAATTTTAAGACCATAGTAGATCATCGTTGGCACTACACCTGATAATATCCAAGTCCCAATAACCATCCCTATAATCATTAGAATAATAATAGCCCCTAGTGACATTTTAATCGTTTCGACGATCCCTTCTTCAATTTCTTCCCACTTGATTTTCAAAAAAACCATGGCAATAATTGATGCGAAAATCGCTGATGTGAATAATGGTATATGCGGTGATGCCTCGACAAATCGAATTGCATAGACCAAAGTGACAATTAAGAAAATAACCGGAATAATTGCAATACCTGGTGATACTTTCTTCTTTTGCATAAATGCCTCCCCTAATATAATATGTTTTTATTATAAGGAGTATTGTCAGAAAAATTAAAAAAAATTCAAAAAGATTTACGTAAACCTCTTTGAATTTTCTGAAAATTATTGTTGTTTTTGAATTCCTCAAATAGTTTCATCTACACAAAGTATGAGATTATCTACAAATTTCATAATATTGATTTTGCCACCATAGCGTTTTTTACCCCTTCTATACTCCATTTCCATCATCACTTGTTCAAAATCAAAGAGCGTATTAGAATACTTCACAAAAGTATCATTTAGGTAATCTTCAATACCAAGACATGCCAAATTAGTCATCCCCTTATTAATAGCACGTCTTATGCGCTGCTCTGTTGCCTTAGGATTATCTGAAATTTTACAAGAAATATCCTTCAGTTTTGCTTGTCCTTTTGAACCTTTTACAATTAAACACAATTGAATGAGCTCGTCACATCCTGATTCACCTAAAATGCCTAACTTACTAAAAATAATTTTTGACTTTTTAATAAAAAAATCATCATTTGAATTTTTTTCTAACAGCGGGATCTCTTTCATCGGTCCATTGATATCTGCACCTACAAGGTGTTTAATTTGAGAAAGGCTTCTTTCCAATTTAATTTGGTCACCTACTATCTGAATCACTTTCGTCACTTCTTTTTTATTAACAGGTTTTGTAATATAAAAATGAATCCCATTTTCATAAGCTTCTCCAACTATTTTTTTAGAAGAAACTTGAGAAATCATAATACACTTTAGCTCTGGTAAAACGGCTAGACATTGTTGTGTTAAAGATGCGCCATCTAGTTGAGGCATCAGCATATCTGCAATTAAAATATCTGGTTTTAATAACTTAATTTCTTCAAGTGCTTTTAAGCTATCTGTCTGCTGACCAATAACTTCACCGAGATGACCGTCTACAATAATCTCTTGAAGCATTTTGACAATACTTTTATCATCATCAATTAAATAAATCTTCATGATTTTCCCCCTATTCAATAGATGTTCTAGGTACTACTAATATAAATGTAGTCCCCTGTCCAAGTGATGATTCGACCCTAATAGACCCATCTAAGTAATCTTCAATAATATCTTTTACCAATGTCAATCCAATCCCTCTATTTGAATTGCCTGTTTCTCTATCATATTTAGTGGAGTACCCCGGATTAAAGATATATTCTATGGCATCCTCCGCAATACCACAGCCTGTATCTGATACTCTAAAAATATGTTCTTCGTCAGTAACATCATGTAATAAGGTAACTTCTCCACTGTCATTGCATGCTTCATAAGCATTAGAAATGAGATTTCTGAGAACAGACATTAACAAATGGTGTTCCCTAATAAAAACTTGCGATTTACATTTTATATGTAAAAGCGTATGATTATTTCTTTTTTTACTGTCCCTATTAAAAGTATGTTCTAACATCTTTAACATGTCTGAAAGATTAATCATTTCATTGGATTGTTCATTGACAATAATGTCTTCTATTCCTTCAATACTTCTAAAATAATTTTTTTTAATTTCATGGACATTTTTAGCAATGTTCAGTGCCATTTGCTTTTGCTCTTGAGCACTGTAGGACTCATATTCTGAATAAAGCGAAAAAGCTTCATTCATGACTGATTCCACATGCTCACTGTTGCGACCTAAGAAGTACATTTCTGCTCTTAAATCAGAAACAATATTGACGAGCCTTCTATAACGCTCATCATGTTCTTCTTTTCGTAAGAAGGATTGATAATATTCATAAAGTCCTGCCAATGAAGAAGCAATAATCCCCCGGATTCCCGCAACTAAAAACAAGGTTGCACTGACATTTGATGAAAAATAACTTTCAAATCCAAAACGTGTTAAATACTCTACGGTATTGCCTAAAAAATCACTCATAATCGCTGCAAAAAACAATAAAATAAGTGTTTTTCGATCTCTTCTATAAAAAATAAAATAAAAAACAAGACCATAAATCAAATCAAAAAATAAAAAATTAAAATCGGACCAAAATGCGCTTGCAAAAGAACCATAAAAATAATAGCCTGTTAAAGTCCGATAAATGAGTCCAATAGACGCAACAAACCAAGATGTCACAATTGGATTTAGATTGCGTTCAAAATAATAGTAAATAGGAAGAATCGCCACCGAAAGATTAATTGTAAATCCCCATGGAAATGCCGACAACTTAAAGGAAGCTAATAAGGCATCTAACAGCCCTATAATCACCATTTTAATAATTAAGTTGCGATTAAGGCTTTGTCTAATCCATCTTTCCATCTTGTATTGACTCCTTTGCCCTTAATAAAGCTTCAATAATATCCTCATATTCTTGAAGTGCGGCGTAACCTTCCTCAGATAAAGTATATAACCCCCAGCTCACTTTCTCAAACCAGCCATAATAGTTTTTATTAAGTACCTGACCAACTGAACGAATTCCCGTATTATACTGGGCTAACTGTGCAGGTGATGCCTCGCCTTCTCGCTTAAGATAATGTGCCAAAATTAATGTCTGCTCTCTATAAGCTGTCATAATCTTTTGACGGGTCACCCCGCCCTGATTGATATTGAGTTTCCTTGCCTTAAATTCTTTAAGTAAGCGCTCTTTTTGCCTTAAAGACTGACGTTTACTCTTTGATAAGTCAAACAGTTTGGGCTCAATATATTCTTCTACGCGTGGAGGGTCATAATGAAATTTAACAAGCAAAAGACCTATGTGTAACCGTCTTAGTACTTGTAAGGTTTCCTTAAATCGTTGGCGTTTAACTGCCTTTTCTGAATAAGGAATCCCAATATAGACAATATCAGCGACTCTTTGTCGATCAACTGCTTGGTTAATCACTTCAAGATTAAGGCTCTTTTTCAATTCAACAGCAACAACTGATCCATCTGGATCAACTCCCATTAAATCAATTTTGCCCACTTCAGCCTGAACAGATACGCCAAGCTCTTCAAGCCAAAGTTTTATGGGCAAACTCAATTGTACTTCCTGCATTCTATTAATTTCCTAACTTTTTAGCTAAATGATAAAGGGTCGACACACCGTAACCAGTCCCACCATTTTCACGAAAATCTTTAGACTCTCTATAGGCTGTCCCTGCTATGTCTACATGAACCCAAGGTTTGTCTTTCACAAATTCACCAATGAATAGACCCGCCATAATCATCCCTGGTCCTTTAGGAATATTGGTTAAGTCTGCTTCTTTATGTTTTAAGCCCTCTTTATAAGCCTCAAAAGTCGGCATTTTCCATACTTTTTCGTCTGCTTTATGTGCCGCTTTTTCAAACATTTGACAAAAATCATCGTGGTTTGAAATAATCCCCGCTGCCTCATGTCCTAAAGAATGAATGACCGAACCTGTAAGTGTCGCAATATCCACTACATAATCAGCATTTTCTTTTTCTATCACATAATTAACACCATCAATTAAAGTTAAACGTCCTTCTGCATCTGTATTACCAATGTAGATCGTTTTTCCTGCCATCGAGGTGATAATATCACCGGGACGATAACTATCGCCTGAAATCATATTTTCACATGCTGCTACAACGGCTGTTACATTGATTTTAAGTTTCATTTTAGCAATAGCTGTCATGGCACCAATTACGGCACTTGCTCCCCCCATGTCACTTTTCATATCAGCCATTCCAGATGTAGGTTTAATAGATAATCCACCTGAATCATAAGTTAAGCCTTTTCCAACTAGACCTAGGGTTTTACCTTTATCGCCACCCCCTCTATAGCGCATAACAATTAATTTAGGAGCTTGAACAGATGCTCTTGCAACTGCTAAATAAGCACCCATATTAAGGGCTTCAATCGCATCAAAGTCTAAAACTTCTGCTTCAAAGCCATAATCTTTTGCATACTGTTCTACTTTACTCGCCAAAACACTTGGTGTTAAATCACATGAAGGTAAATTAGTCAATTGACTAGATAAAACAGCTGATTGTCCTAAAACAAGGCCTTCATCAAACGCCCCTTGATCAAGCATATCACTGACAAAATCAATGGTCATTGGCTGAACTTTTTTGTCCTTTTTATCTGTTTTATAAGTGTCAAAAGAATACTGAGAAAGTGCCATCATTTCTGCCATATTTCTTGAAAGACTTTTAGCATTTGTAATATATTTTTTCATCTGACTCAAATCAATGACAATCTTTTCATTATATGACAAATGATATTTCCGAATCATTTTTCCCATAGCAACTTTTATTTTATCTGAACAATAAGTGTCTTCATTACCTATTCCAACAAGTGCCACACTTACATAATGTCCTTCCCATTCAATCTCAGAATAAAAAGAAGTGCCTGCTTTTCCATCGAATTGATCTCGTTTTTTTAAGGTCTCCACCCATTGTTCTAACTTTAAAGAAGAATCCGGCAATTCAAGACTTTCATCAAGTGCTATAATATAACCATCGTAATCTTTATCTTCATATTTACTATAAATCATCTTAACTTCCTCCTCTATGGCTTATTTTGTATCCTTTTATCACGTCATGATATCACTTTTATTATAGCATCTTTTGGGACATTAAAAAGCGAGAAACCCATTATTTCTCGCTCTTCAACTCTCTTTTATCTGTAATCATTCAAACACTTTTGAAACACTTCAAGTGTTACTTCAGGATCTGCTTTTCCTTTTGTATGTCTCATCATTTGTCCAATGAAGGCTTGAACTGCTTTTTCTTTACCCGATAAGTAATCCAAAATAATTTTGGGCTGATCTTCCAAAATACGTTGTCCAATTACATAGAGTTTTTCAATATCTTTAAGCGGCATTAAATCTTTTCGTTCAATAAATTCAAGTGGCATTTCATTAGAATTCCACACCCCTTCAAGCGTCTTTTTAGCCAACCCGTAATGAATATTACCCGTCGCTAATAAATCTGAAAGTCCTTTCATTTGCTGGCATGTAATGCCTATTTGATCATCATCCGATTTATTCATTATTGCCAATACTTCGTTGGTAATGAGTTTAGCACTTATCTCTGGATCAGCACCTTGTGACAAACAGGCAGTAAAAAAGTCTGCCATCTCTTTGGAACTGACTAATAATTCAGCAACTGATTTTGAAAAGCCATAATTTTTCATATAGTCACTGACTAAAACATCTGGCATAAGTGGTAAGTCTGCTTCAATACTTTCAAGATAAGCATCTGTTATCACAATCGGCATCAAGTCAGGGTCTGGAAAATAACGATAGTCATGAGCATCTTCTTTGGTTCGCATTGAAAAAGAGTCGCCCTTCGCTTGATCCCAACGTCTTGTTTCTTGAATAACGTGTTCGCCTTTTTCAATTACACTGATTTGTCTCTTCGTTTCACTTTCTATCGCTTTCATAATTGAAACAAATGAATTGAGATTTTTCATCTCTGTTCTCGTTCCGAATAACTCACTGCCCTTCTCTCTAATTGAAAGGTTTACATCACATCTAAAAGAGCCTTCGTTCATTTTACAATCCGAAACATCTGCAAATAAGAGCATAGAACGCAGTTTTGTCAAATAAGCCTTTACTTCATCAGCACTACTCAAATCAGGTTCAGAAACGATTTCTATCAGTGGGACACCACAACGATTGTAGTCAATATAAGTCCCCTTTTTATCATGAATTAATTTTCCTGCATCTTCTTCTATATGAATTCTTGTAATACCGATTCTTTTCTCCTCACCCTCAACAAGAATATCAATATGTCCCTGCTCACAAAGTGGCAAGTCATATTGTGAAATTTGATACGCTTTAGGTAGGTCAGGATAAAAATAGTTTTTGCGATCTTGCTTGCCGTGTCTTGTAATTTGACAATGTGTAGCAATGCCAGCTTTTACAGCATACTCAACGACCTTCTCATTTAAAACGGGCAGCGTGCCCGGCATCCCCATACATACTGGACAACAGTGTGTATTCGGTTCACCGCCAAATGCAGTTGAACAACTGCAAAAGATTTTAGAAGCTGTTTTAAGTTCAACATGGACTTCAAGCCCAATAACGATTTCATATTCTGTCATTTTATTTGCCTCCTTGTCCATATTGTTCATAGGCATGTGCCGCATTGAGTAGCTTAAGTTCAGTAAAAGGTGCACTGATTAACTGCATTCCAATCGGTAATCCTTTGTCATCATAGCCACAGTTGACAGAAATAGCAGGACAACCTGAAATGTTAACTGGCACTGTATAGATATCACCCATGTACATTTCTAGCGGATCACTAGATTTTTCACCAAATTTGTAGGCAGGTGTCGGTGCAACAGGTGTTAAAATCAAATCATATGTTTTAAAAAGATGATCAAACTCATTTTTAATAAGCGTTCTCATTTTAAGTGCTTTTTTATAATACGCATCATAATAACCACTTGAAAGTGCATAAGTCCCTAACAAAATTCTACGTTTAACTTCTTTGCCAAACCCCTGTGAACGGCTTTTCTTATAAAGTTCTTCTAACGTTTCAAATGATTCTGCCCTATAACCATACTGTACCCCATCAAATCTCGCAAGATTAGATGAAGCTTCTGCTGAGGAAATAATATAGTAGGCAGGTAGAGAAGGAGCAATATTCGTCATTTCTACGCTTTCAATTGTCGCGCCCATACGTTTATAGTCTTCAGCTGCTTGAAGCACTGCTTCCTTAACAGATTGACTAAGACCTTGTCCGAAGAAACTTGATGGGATACCGATTTTAACCCCTTTCATATCCCCATTCAATTGCTGATGATAGGAAGGGTGTTCAACGTCAGCCGACGTACTGTCTCCTTCATCATGGCCTGCAATGGCATCAAGCATAATGGCAATATCTTCTGCTGTTCGTCCCAAAGGCCCAATTTGATCTAATGACGATGCAAAGGCAATCAGCCCCTTTCGACTCACTGAGCCATAAGTTGGTTTCAAGCCTGTCACGCCACAGAAACTTGCAGGTTGGCGAATAGATCCGCCTGTATCAGATCCCAAGGTCAGCATAGCTTGCTTACTTGCAACTGCAGCAGCCGATCCACCAGAACTTCCACCAGGAACATAAGCTGTATTTACGGGATTTTTAGTTTTCTTAAAATAAGAATTTTCTGTCGTAGACCCCATTGCAAATTCATCAAGATTGAGTTTACCTAGAATAATGGCACCTTGCGCCTTTAATTTTTTGACAACCGTAGCATCAAAAGGCGAACTATAGCCCTCTAGTATTTTTGAAGCACATGTGGTTGGCATATCTACAGTACAAATATTATCTTTAATTGCAATTGGAATACCTGCAAGTGGTGGCAAATCTTCGCCCCTTTGTCTTTTGGCATCAATGCTTTTTGCCATCTCAAGTGCGCCTTGCTCATCTACATAAAGATAGGCACCTATGCTATCATCTACCTCATCTATTTGTTTCAAGTAAGCCTTTGTCAATTCAAGACTTGAAATTTCTTTTGTTCTTAATTTTTCAATCGCTTCCGCTACAGAAAGCTGTAATAAATCACTCATAATCCGCTCCTTACTCTACAACTTTTGGCACAAAAAACATTTGATGGTTTTTCGAAGGTGCCGATTTTAGCAATGTGTCAGGGTCATACGATGGGTGCATTTCATCTTTTCTAAAAACATTTTGCACCGGTAAAATATGCTCTAAGGGATTAACCCCTTCAGTATCAATGGCTTCAAGTTGATTTGCAAATTCAATAATATCACCTAAATTTTTAGCCAGTTCTTCCTTCTCATCTTCTAATAGTTCTAATTTAGCCAAATTCGCTACATAATCAATCGTTGTAGTATTAATACCTGATTTTGAAGAAGGCTTTGTCGATTGTCCTTCTAAGTAAAGACTTAACTCCTCCAATTGTGATTGACTGACCTGACCTGGTGCATCAATCATTGGACAAGAACCATCACGCATTTTAGGAAATGCAATGACCTCCCTTATACTGTCTGCCCCTGTTATTAGCATGATGAGTCGGTCAAGTCCAAAAGCAAATCCACCATGGGGTGGTACACCATATTCAAAAGCACCTAGCATAAAACCAAAGCGTGCTTCTTGCTCTTCTTCTGAAAATCCTAAAAGTTTAAACATTTGTTGCTGAATCCCATGATCATGAATTCTAATACTCCCACTACCGAGTTCAACACCATTTAGGACAAAATCATAGGCTTTAGCATAAACATGCCCAGGGTCGGTATAAAGCTTATCCATATCTTCTGCTTTAGGCATGGTAAAAGGATGATGCATAGCCACATATCTGTTTTCTTCTTCACTCCATTCAAAGAGTGGAAAATCCTTAATAATACAAAGTGCAAAATCATCTTTACGACGAAGGCCCAACATGTCTCCGATTTCTAATCTCAATCGACCCAAAATACTTTTCGCTTTCTCTGCAACATCTGCACTGAATATAATGAGATCGCCATTTGAAGCATCCATCGTTTTTAAGAGTAAGGTCATGGTCTCTTGAGTGAAGTACTTGGTTAAAACAGATCTTAAAGTCCCGTCTTCATCAATGGCAATCCATGCCATCCCTTTGCCACCAAATTGAATAGCCTTTTGAGTCAGCGTTTCAATTTGTGTTCGGGTGAGAGAGGCTCCCCCTTTAACATTAAGACCTTTAATAATCCCGCCTGCTTCAATCACTTTCTTAAATACAACAAATTCAACGTCTTTTAAGACGTCTGTCAATTCTACCATTGGCATACCAAATCTTAAATCGGGTTTATCCACCCCGTATTTGTCCATTGATTCTTCCCAAGTTAAGCAAGGAAGCGTTTCAGGAAATTCATAATTTAGGGTCTTTTTAAAAATCATTCTAAAAAGACTTTCAACGTGACTGATCACATCGTCTTCATCAACAAAAGACATTTCCATATCAACTTGCGTAAACTCCAATTGACGATCAGCTCTTAAATCTTCATCCCTAAAACATTTGGCAACTTGATAGTACTTATCAATCCCACTGACCATTAAGAGTTGCTTATAAATTTGAGGCGATTGAGGTAAGGCATAAAAAGTCCCTTTGTTCAATCTTGAAGGTACTAGAAAATCCCTTGCCCCTTCAGGTGTACTTTTAGTCAAAAGCGGTGTTTCAACTTCAACAAATGCTTCATTTTCTAAATAAGACCGTACTGCACTTAAAACAGATTGTCTCGTTTTTAAATTAGCAAACATTTGAGGTCTTCTTAAGTCTAAATATCTATATTTCAATCTCAGTTCTTCTCTGACATTTTCAGCTTCTTCTATCATAAAAGGTGGATTTTTAGCTTCTGAAAGTAAAACGAGTGCCTTCACTTTAACATCAATCGTTCCAGTAGGAAGATGAGGATTAATCGTGTCTTCATCTCTTAATTCAACAGGACCAGAAACAGCAATCACTGACTCATTTTTAAGTTTTTCTGCAACGGCAAAATCTGCTTCGGATAAGTTTTGTGCATCAAATACAATTTGTACAATCCCTGTCCGATCTCTTAAATCAATAAAAATAACACCACCCAAATCTCTTCTTTTTTGAACCCAACCTGTGAGTGTCACGTCTTTGTTAATATCAGCTTCTGTTAATTGCCCACCATAATGTGATCTTTTTAATTTATGCATGTTTTCCTCCTCTATTCGTCCGTTTATGAGGCAGTTTTAAACAATAAAAAAAGCCCTCATCCCTCTATAAAAAAAGGGACGAAAGCTATACTTTTCCGCGGTACCACCCATGTTGGTCTAAAGACCCACTTTATCAATACGGACCTATTGTCGATATCTACCAGCTGTAACGTGCCGGACACGTCTAATCCTACTCGTGTGACTTTCGGTTAGCAACTCAGAGATGTTCTTCATATGAAAATCCGTATCGATCTCGCACCCTCATCGACTCGCTATGACTACCATTTCATCTTACTCTTCTCTTCATCGTCTTTCATTTGATTTAATAGTGATTATACGCTGTCACTGATTTATTGTCAAGGCAATTAGTCCATAAAAATTAATTTTTATTAATATCTTCTACAGGTTGACCTACGCTAATTTTATCAAATCCATCTAAAATAACTTGTGTATCACCGTTAATTGAAAGGGTTTCATCAAGAACGTCCACACCAATCCAATTACCATCAGACAAGCCCGTATTGACTTCAATCTTTTCAACCCCATCAGTTGTCGATAAATAAAGATAAGCCTGATTACCTTCTCGGATGATTGATTCTGCTGGAACCGCCCACGTTTCAAGGGTTTGCTTAACAAGTCCTACCTCTACATATTCACCTAAAATCAAAGGCTTTTTCGTTTCGATTTCTAGATCAAATAACTTGGTCTGCAAGTCTGGAATTTCATTGATCGTTACAATAACGCCTTCTTCTACATTTTCATAGTTACCATCAATATAAATCATTACTTTGTCACCCGTCTGTAGTGTTTTCTTAATTTCACCAGGAATGGCTGTTTTAATTTTGACACTAGATTGATCAATCACCGTTACTGCCAATTGATTGGAAACCGGATCACCTTGATTCACTTCAATTGCTGCAACACTACCCTTAATAGGTGAACTGATGATACGGTCATCCACCGATTCTCTCAGATTACTCACTTGATTATTATAGTTTACTACAGCGTCATTATATTTTTTTTGAGCTAATTCTAATTGGGTATTCGCTGATTCTAAGGTATCTTGACTGATTGCTCCTGTTTCGTAAAGCACTTTAGATTCTTCATAAGATTCCTTGGCTTGGTCAAGACTCACTTTTGCAGTCTCTTTGACTGTTCTCAAAGAACTTTCAGTTGCCTGATAATTATAAGTTACCGTTGAATCACTTAAACTTATAAGAGGATCATTAGGGCTAACTTCATCTCCAATCTTAACCCATATCGCTTCAATACTCCCGCCACCATTGGCATATAGATCAATTCTCTTTTCAGGGATAACCTCACCTATTGCCATGTACTTATCAGTCATCTGAACTTCTTCTGGATGCGTCATACTCACTGAGACAACCTGTTGAGACAATGACTGAACACTTTCTTGAGATCCCGATTCTGCTCCACAAGCTGATAACGAAACCACCATAACCGTCATTAAAAGCACTGATTTTATAAATCTTTTATCTCTTTTTTTATTCATCCTACTTCCCGCCTTTCAATGATTCAAAACTTGTATATAGTGTTGGGATAAAAATCAAAGTTAATAAAGTAGTTACCATTAAACCAAAGATCAAAGCAAAACTAAATTCTGCATAGTAGACTTCTTTGAAAGCCAATGGTAAAAGACCACTAATAGTTGTAAGTGTTGTAGCAAAAACAGGTACAAAACGGGTTTTCCCTGATTCCACTACTGCCGCTCTAACCTGATAGCCTTCAAGTCTAAGACCATTCATATAGTCAATTAAAACAATGGCATCATTAACAGCAATTCCAACAAGAGCCACTAGCCCCATAAAAGCATAAAACCCGAAATCATTTCCTGTAAGTGTTAATCCCCAAATGACACCTATTAAAGCCATTGGAATCGTCAAAATAATAATGAAAGGTTGTGAAATCGACTTAAACTGCAAGGTCAAAATGACAAAGACTAAAAAGACTGCTAAAATCATACTTTGAAATAAATTTCCAAAGTTCTGTTCAATACCTGCCACATCACCTGAGAAAAGAACATCAATCTTGTCCGTCTTTTTTATTTTATCTCTTAATTGTTCTGTTACTTCTGATGCATTATATCCTTCCCGCAGATCAGCCGTAATAATAATGACACGATTTCCGTCTAAATGTGTAATGTTTGAAATCCCACCTGACTCTTTCAAATCAGCAAAAGTTGAAAGCGGAATCATACTGCCTACTGAAGTTCCAATGAATAAATTCTCAATATCATTTTTACTATTAATCAGTTGCGTATCTTTCTTGAGAACGACATCAATTTCATCATTACCATCTCTCAGCGTCGTAACAGTTTGACCGCTAATTTCGCCTCTAAGCTGTGTCCCTATCTGACGACCTGATGTTCCATAGATAAGACTCTTATTTTCATTAATATCAATCTTGAGTTCAGGAACCCCTGTCGTTGATGAAGATTCTATATTATATATGCCTGCTGTATCTCGTAATTGTTTATTCACTTCGCGATTATACTCTTTGAGTGCCTCTAAATCATCCGATACTAATCTCACTTCTATCGGTTTCCCTACAGGAGGTCCAGAGACAATTCCTGCGACGTTATAAGTTGCACCTGTTAATTGATTCAGCATGTTATCTATTTGATTAATGGCATCAAATCCATTGATTTCTTTCGTCTTAAGTTCAACATTAATCGTTGCAAGATCATCTTCAATCGTTGAGGTAAATTGCTTAATGCCCTTCATTTCAATTAGTTTTGACTCAACCTGTCGTGTCACTTGACTGGTTTTATCTAGACTTGATCCTCCTATTGTATCAACTGTTATATTTAAGCCCGTTGGTTCTCCTTGAGGGAAGAAAGAAACTTTCAACCATCCTAAAGCAAAAACACTTGTTGATCCGACAAGTACCAAAATCCCTATAACAATGACTGCCACTCGCCGTCCCGTTGTTTTAATAAGTTGATTGAGAAAACGACCATAAATATCAATGATTTTGCCCTTATTGCTTAAAAAGAGCTTGTAAGTCATCATTAAAACAAAGACAAGTGTCATGATAAACGGTAGTAATAGCGATTTACCAGATGAATAAAAAGCATAAAAACTTAAAACACCAACAAATAAATAACTCATTACAATTTTAAGAATAGAAGGGACATTACCTTCTTTTATTTGTAATATCTTACCTGCTATACTTGGCGTCACAATCAATGAAACAATAAGCGACATCAAAATAACAATGATGATTGTTGTTGGAATCGTGGATACAAAGGCACCCAGAATACCTGGCAAAATGGCTAATGGAAAGAAGGCTGCAATCGTTGTAAACGTTGACGAAGAAATAGGAAAACCCACTTGATTCGTCCCTGCTATAGCCGCTTCTTGACTTGGATAACCCTCTTTTCTTAAGCGGTCAATATTTTCCATAACAATAATTGAATTATCGACTAAGAGACCCAGGGCAACAATAAGACCTAAAATAGCGAATGTATTAAATGTAATATCAAATAAACTGAGTATTCCAAGCGTCCCTAGCAAACTTAACGGAATAGTAATAGATACCGTTAAAGCTTCTCTAAAGCCAATAAATATGAATAAAACCACAATAACAACCATTAAACCTGATAAAGCACTTACTTCAATGTTAGATATATCCCTTTCGACCGTTTCCGCTAAATCATTGGAAATAGAAAGGGTAAGATCTTCAGGTACTAAATTTCCCTTGGCTTCATCTAAAACGTCTTTAATAGCTTGACTGGTTCCAATAACGTCACTCCCTACCTTTCTCGAAACCGTCAATGAAACCGATGGTAAAGCCCGATCATTAATGCCTTCTATATAAGTTCTTGATATTTTAGAAATAGGTGCAATGGTATCTTCTACGCGGGCTGCATCTTTAATATAAACACGTTGCCCATTGCGTCCTGTAATCAAAGTATTCTCAATATCTTGAACCTCTTTAAAGGATTCATTGATTCTTAAATTGTATCTTAGACCATTTAAGTTAACTTCCCCTACCGGTACGCTGTAATTAGATGTACTGATGGCACTTGATAGCGATTGATAATCAAGACCATATTGCATCATCTTCAATTCATTAGGATAGACGACAATTTCACGCTCGACCTGACCTGAAAGTGTTGATTCTTCTACACCTACTATTTTATCAATCTTGTCTTTGATCGCTTTGGCATACTGTGTCAATGCAACCTGTGAATAGTCACCCGCTATACTAATATTCATTAAAGGAATTGAAGAGGTCTTAAAAATATTAGATGATGGATCTAACGTATTTTCTGGTAAAGTTACTTCTTTCAACGCATTATCGACTTCATTTTTCTTCTGAACGATATCAGCATCTTCTCTAAAAGACACAGTGACTACTGAGACACCAAAACCCGTTTCAGATTCAATTTCTTCAACATCATCTAATTCTTTTAATTTATTCTCAATCTTGTCAGTGACAAGATATTCCACATCTTCTGGACTCGCCCCTGGATAGACTGTACTGACGATAACCGATGGAAAAACAATTTCTGGCAGTGACTCTCTTGGTAAAGACAGTAGACCCGTTACCCCAAGGCTGACAATTAAAATCATAACCAGTATGGTCAACTGAAATTGATCAGTAAAATACCGTGCCATCTTACCAAAAAAATTTAAGTTTTCAGTGTTTATATGCGTCTCTTTCTTTTTCACACTTTTACCTCCATATCTTTTAAAAAGGTTTTATAGGTCCTAATTTGTCTAGACTCCAATTTGTCATTTTGTCCATTTGTACCTGGACCAACCACATAAAAAATACAATCATAAAAAGACCGAATCACTTCAATTTGTTCTAATACAGCTTCTAAATAGTAAGGCATTGTTAAATGAAACATTATTCGCGTAGGCTTAACTTCAAGAATATAGGCCTTTAAATCTGAAAAAGGAACTGATTCTCCAATATAATCAGATTTCACACCATGATAATCGAGTAACCACATTAAAGTTTTTAATGCAAAGGTGTGTTTTTCTCCCGGTGCCAATACGCCTATAAATTGTTCATTTGACATTTGGCTTTGATTTTTGTTGCCTTGTCCTTTTGTCGCCAACAAAACCTCAACACTAATCCGCTCTACTTCATAGCTTAAACGATGTTCTTCTGGTGTACTTATCTCTCCCACTTCCCAAAGCCACCCTATTTTGGTCATCGTATATCTCATCAGTTTCATGTAGATATAATCAAGTTCAACATCATGATCAATTAAATCCATAACTAGCGCTTTTGCTTCCTCTGCTTTTCTGTCAAGCAATAATCTCACAAAACGATCAGATAGCATGACCCAATCAATCTGACTACCTTCGTAATTTTTAATATCTGTCTTGTTCGCCTGTACCAACTCATCTATAGACACATTAAAAAGTGATGCCATTTCAAGGAGCTGATCAATTTGAGGCATACGTGAATTGCTTTCATAATTGGCAATGGCTGACTGTGATAAGTTCATTTTTTGTGCCAATTCAACCTGACTCATTTTATGTTGTTTTCTTAGTGTTTTAATTCTTAGTCCTAGATTCATTATTTCACCTCGTTATTGTTTTACCCTGTTTTTTTAAAAAATATCACACTTAGTAATTATAAAAAATCACATATTGTAATATTATATCATTTTAATTTCCTTTATTGCCGATTGTTATTAAAATTAAACTCAGTAAAATCTCTATTGGTATGATTTACCCTCACTAAAGATTTTGTTATAATATTCATTATGTGTCTGAAAGGAGCAACAATGGAAACCTTCACTTTTTACAATAATCCTGACCTCAATACAAGTGACTTCTTGAGTCATAGAAATCAAATTAATATTCATCGCATGTCGATTTTTAATAAGGCTATTATTTTTTTAGAACTTGTATTTTTATTTCTCGCTTTTTATTCCTACACATTGGAACCCTATTCGCCTTTTCATTATGTTAATTACATGATAATGTACAGTTTTATGATTGGCTTAAATCTAGTCTCTTATCTCCTATTTAGGCGTTATTCTCCCCAAAAAAATAATATGAAATATGAAAAAAAATATTATCGTCTCACCTTAATTTTTCTATTTCTTTTTGTATTATGGGGAGCCATCGTTAGCATTATGGACCAACACTTATATGGGTCACTCAGTGCCTTCTTTGTCAATATTATCATTGTCATTGCCATCTTCAATATTAATTCCAAACATATCACTTTAATCGAAATTTTATCGATTTCAGTCCTCTATATTGGCATAATATTTTTCCAAAAAGATGGTGATATCTTACGTGGAAACTTTGTTAACAGTAGCGTCTTTCTTGTTTTTACTCTTATAGCTTTCAATATCCACTACCATCAATTCTGTAAAAGCTATTTAGAATCAAAAACACTGAAAAACCAGATTAGAGAAAATATTATGATTCAAATGAACCTTGAAAATCAAATTAATCAGCTCTCTGAAAAAGCGAATATTGATGCTTTAACTCATCTTCCCAATCGCCGTGGTTTGCACCACTACCTTCAAAAAATAAAAAAAGCCCACTTGATTGAAAGTGTGCCCATTTGTTTTATTATGATGGATATTGATTATTTTAAAACCTATAACGATAACTATGGTCATATTGCTGGCGATAAAGTCTTAGTAAAAGTCAGCAACGTTCTGGAAGAAATGCAAGTAACGAATCAAGAATTTGTCTGCCGCTTTGGTGGTGAAGAATTCCTTTACATTTCAGTTGGTCAAAATTTACGCGAAGCCAATCAACTGTCCAACCAAATCAAGGAAAAAATTAAAGCCCTCCACATCTCCCATGGCCATTCAGATGTAAGCCCTTACTTAACTCTAAGTTTTGGCATTCACATCTGTTCGGTTGGAGATTTGGAGGACTTTGAAAGTCATATTGACGCAGCGGACCGCGCACTTTACGATGCCAAAAACTCTGGCAGAAATAGTATTTTCTCAAGATAGTCTAGCTCTATAAAGTGTATAGAAGCCAGTCAGCCAGATTAGAAAATTGCGAGCATGTGCTTCGCTAACTTGATAAGTTGTGTTGAAAATCAGCATAGTCTTTCTTTTTTTATATGCAAAGATAACAACTATTTCTCATAATTACTTCAATATGAGCCGTGAAAAGATGGTGTCTTATATTAGTGTTGTAGAAAATAGAATACTCTTTTTTGTACACAGATAAAAAGAAAAGGATGGATATAGCTTACTTGTCAAGTTTTTGTCAAGTCATTTTCTTGTTTGTGTACAAATAAATGATAAGAAAATCGATAAATACATGATCATTTCTCTCGCGATAGTAAAATGCGAATTATTTGTCAATAATAATATGCTGTACTTCTGTTGGGTATGATTACTTTTGTCATCGAATTCTGTAATTATTTGCAGACTATTAAGTTCCAACAGCAAATACAAAGTTTCTCACAATAATAATCAGAATTCTCTCTAATATAGAAACCAGTGCAGTGATGCACTGGTTTTTGTACTTTTAGACTTGTCTTACGATGTGATTATCGTATTTAGCGATTTTGAGTACGCAGTGTATTCTATCTACAGAGTAGCACAAAGAGATAGAGCATGAATAATGACGACCAAAAAGTGTGCAAAAATACCAGCACATAGACCACCAATTGTATGTGCTATTATAGCTTTAGAAGTTAGTTCTCGAAATCCTAAAGAATCTAGCATGGCTGTGTGAGTACTTAGGTATCCACTCCAACACATTCCTATTGCTGTGAAAACAGCTATCGCATTACCGTCTAGAATACCAGCATCTTGAAATTTGGGAATGAGTCCTAGTGCTGCTCCAACAGCACCAAGGGCAGTAATAGGGAATGCAATCAGTTTTGTGTCGTGGAAACCAAATAGAAATGAAAAGACTCCATTTACTTTGTTGGCCAGTTCTGGAAGAAGAGCTATCCCTTCATAAGCAGATCCTGTATAATCTCCTGACGTATTTGGACCGAAGGTGAGCATCATAACAAAGGTAGATATGATTAATACACCTGGGATAATAGCCAAGCCCAAATCCACGCCAGATTTTCCTCCATCCAAAATACTATTTAAAATACGTAGGAAAACTGAGCCTTCACTTTGTAAAGTGATTTTTTCATCGTGCCCCTCTTCTACATAGCCACATTTGAGTTCTGGATTGGACCTCAAAATAAATGTTTGCATCAATCTTGTGGAAATAATACTACCTACGATGGCACCGCTAAGTCCAACTAATGCCGCACTTACAAATCCTCGTCCCGCCATGAAGACAATGACCACTAGTCCCATGCCAAACGCTGTCCCGAAGTTCGTGAAAGAAATGATTTGATACTTTTCGAAATACTTATTGAAATGCTTATCTTTTGATAATGAAATAATGGCGGGATTGTCTGATAAGAAAGTCAATACGCCACCTAATGCAGCTACACCTGGTAGATTATAAAGTGGTCCCATAAGATACCGCAATCCACGTTCCAATAAGCGCACGACACCAAATTCAATAAGCAAGTTTCCCAATGCTCCTGAAAGAACAGTAATAGCCATGATATATAAGACTGTGTCTATAATCAGTTTATAGGCCGTATTCATCATTGTGTTGAGCATATTGGATGTACCCATAATATGGGCAATATACCCAAATATGGATAGAAAACACACAAGAAAGAGTAGGGCCTCAAGACTACGTTTGGTACTTGTAGGTAAGTTTATCTTACTAAATTTCATAGTTATAGGTCAATGAGATGGTTAAAAATCAATTGACGTAAATATAAACTATTCTACTAGAACGCATTCAATAATGCCTTATAAAAACTAGATGTTATTGAACATCGTGTGTGACCATTTTATTTCTAGTCTCTATTTTGTATAAAAATTAATGATACGAGTGAGCGCACGTTGACATACTGGACAAAAAGCTTTGGCATCGTTTGTTCGCATCCTGCAGTCGGGAGTTGATCGGTAAGTTCCCTTTTCCTGGTAACCAGCTCCTTCGTACACTCCAGTTTTAGTTGTCGAGTGTATATCAGCAGAAGTAGTATTTGGAGTTGGGGTTGGAATGGAACACCCTTTAGAAAGCATATCCTTCCATTTAGCTTTGAAATTGTGTAGAGTGGTAATATTGGGTTCCCATGGTTCACGATCACTGGGATAATAAGAGTCATCGCCTGCATTGGCGTATGCATATTCATCTGCTAAACCACCGAAACTATGACCGAATTCATGTGTGACTACTGGCCAAAATAAAGCGTGATGAGCAGTTGTTAGCGTGTAACTATTATATATGCCTCCACCACCATACGTGTCCGTATTTGCCAAAACAATGATGTGCTCATAAGGAAAACCTGCTAGTAGATTATGTAATTTTTTTAATCGTTGCGTTGTCAAGTAACGGCGAGAATAAAAAGTATCAAAATGTGATGATACCGCTGTCTCTTTCCATTCTCCATTACGTGGAATGGTGACTCCCGAGTCTATTGATGGACTGCATACGGCTAAGAAATTGAAGCGATTGCTGTATTTCGAGAAGGGTGCATAGCTTGTGATGCTCCTGATTGCCATTTTAGCATCTTCCTTAAAAGTATCCATCTCATCTGCTGTATATCCTTCAGCTACTATAGCTACGTCAATAGCCTGCTTGGGATCATGCCAAGGCATTTGTGAAACATCTATTGTAGTTTCAGCCTTTGAGTTGTTAGATATTTGGATGTATTCATGGGCAGTCTTCTTTTGTGACGAAGCAGCATCAACTTTCCTAATTAAGATATCTTTGGGGGATATAGGATGAATGAAGTCAGCAATAGTATCTTGATGGGCATTGCGCAAAATAATTTCTACTTCAGCATCATGAAGAGGCATCGGTATTTGAAAACAGTTTTCAAAAGCTCTACTGCGTTGTTTGGCTTCAGGAGTCAAAATCCATTCTTGGAAAAGCGAAGAGAAACTAGTTCGGTAAATAGTTTTCTGCGTTTTTAGGTCTCTCACTCTAATATCACCATTCCCTAGCAAAGGTAATTTATTGAGATTATGACGCCTTCCGACCCATTGATCCCATAATACCATTTCTGAAAGGCTGATGTCTTGTTTGTGTACATCACCACTAAAAATGTAATCTAGACGTAAAGTTTTGTCGCTAAAGAAGGTGTTAAAATTCACCTTTTCACTCAATGACGAATGAGTAAAAGTACTCGTCTTGACTTTTTCTTGTGCTGCACTTTCTAGATTTAAGTTAGCGTAACACACTATTAACAGTATAAAAAATAAATTTTTCATTACATTTTCTGATAATTTAAGGGTTAAAACGTTCAGATTGGGATTTAAACCTCTATTTTTGTGCAATATACAAACAAAATAAGAGAATAATAAGTATTATGGGACACCATCAACTAGACTCATTGGATGAGCAAATCTTAAATTTAGTAGCCGACAACGCCCGTATTCCATTTTTGGAAGTCGCTCGTGCATGCAATGTGTCAGGAGCAGCTATCCATCAACGAATTCAGAAATTAACCAACTTAGGTATCCTAAAGGGTTCACAATATGTTATTGATCCTCAGAAAGTGGGATATGAAACTTGTGCATATATTGGCGTTTACCTGAAAGATCCAGCAAGTTTTAAAGTCGTTGCAGAAAAGATGCAATCTATTCCAGAAATTGTGGAATGTCACTTTACAACAGGCAAGTATGATATGTTTATCAAGATCTATGCAAAGAATAATCGTCATTTGATGCGTATTATTCACGACAAGCTGCAGCCGCTTGGTTTAGCTCGAACGGAAACTTTAATATCCTTTGATGAATATATTAAACGTCAAATTCCTATCGATGGTGTCTCTGAAGATTAATCATAACTCAGTAAACATCTGAATTAACGACGGATGTAATCAGTAAAACAATAAGCGTGAAGGTGCTTTTCATCTGCAAGATGAGGCTCTTTCACGCTTATTTTCCATATTGAATCGTCAATCGTAGGAAAAAAAGCATCAGCTTGGGGGGCAGTCGCTTCGATATGTGTGATGCACAGTACATCTGCATGCCCGATTGTTTCCGCGTATATTTGTGCTCCCCCTATAACATATACAGTCTCATTTGAGGCACAGCTTCCTAGTGCTTCGTTCAATGAGCTAAAAACTTCGGCGCCAGCCAATTCTAATGATGTATTGTGTGAGAGAACAATATTTCTTCTATTGGGTAATGCACCATTTGGTAACGATTCGAATGTCTTACGTCCCATTAGAATCGTATGTCTAGTAGTCAAGGCTTTGAAACGTTTGAGATCATTAGGAAGCCAAAATAAAAGCTTACCTTTATGCCCAATAGCTCCACGTTGGTCTAAGGCTGCTATGAGGATTAATTGCATGGGATATTGTGGTTAATAAACAGACCTACAGCTCAGTCTTATCCGACTTTTGCTGTAGGCTATTTTTGTTGTATGTATTGGTTACTTCTTTAAGAAACATGTCTTAAGTACAATGCTAGAACCGTCAATTTTACAATCGACTTCTTCTGGATTTTCAGTAAGACGGATACTTTTTACTTTAGTACCTCGTTTAATAACCATAGAAGAACCTTTTACTTTCAAATCTTTGATGACTGTTACTGCATCGCCATCTTCAAGTAGTGTACCATTAGAATCTTTGCAAATCGTTGCTTCAGCTGCGGCTGCAGCTTCTTCTGGTGTCCACTCATGATTGCAATCCATACATACATGGAGTGTACCATCAAAATAATTGTTCGTTGTACCGCATTCTGGGCAAATTGGATTTGTTTCGCTCATCTTTTACTATAAAATTGTTTATGAATGAATATCTACGTGACGACTCGGAGGAAGTTCACGATTACGTTTATCTATTTGTGCTACTACATTTAGTGCCAATTGGTGGAAAGCCTTACCAGTGATGCTCTCTGGATCAAGTGCTACTGGTGCACCGACGTCACCTCCTTCACGGATTCCTTGTACCAATGGAAATTTCTGCAAGAAGAGGAACGTTCATCTCTTCTGCGAGACGTTTAGCACCTTCTTTACCAAAGATATAGTATTTATTATCAGGCAATTCTTCTGGAGTGAAGTAAGCCATATTCTCAACCAATCCTAAGATAGGTACATTGACCTTATCATTAGTAAACATATTGATACCTTTTCGTGCATCAGCAAGTGCCACATCTTGTGGAGTACTGATTACGATAGCTCCAGTCATTGCAATATTTTGTACAATAGTAAGGTGCACATCACTAGTACCAGGAGGCAAATCGATAAGGAAATAATCCAATTCTCCCCAATTACAATCTGCAATTAACTGTTTCAGTGCATTACTTGCCATACCTCCTCGCCACAACGTCGCTTGGTCTGGATCTACAAAGAAACCGATAGACAATAAAGTAACGCCATATTTTTGTACTGGAACGATGACTTCACGTCCGTCAATATTATCTGCAACAGGGCGCGCATCTTCCACATTAAACATCTTAGGCATAGAAGGGCCAAAGATATCTGCATCAAGCAACCCCACCTTGTATCCTTGTTTAGCGAGTGCAACCGCAAGATTAGCTGAGACAGTTGATTTACCGACACCTCCCTTACCAGACGAAATACCAATAATATTTTTAACTCCTTTAAGCATATTACCTGCTTCTGGACGTGGTGCCTGAAGTGTTTTAATGCTGATGTTACCTTCAATCTCTATACCTGGGATGTCGCGTTTAAGCGCAGCAACACAGGCCATACGTACTGATTTTAGAAATGGATCTGTTTCTTTCTCAAAAATGAGTGAAAAAGAAACCTTCATGCCTTCAATACGAATGTTATCTTCTACCATTCCAGCTTCCACTAGATTCTTTCCTGTACCAGGATAGCGCACAGTGCTTAATGAATCTAATACTAGTTTTGGATATAAAGCCATTTTCCTATTATTTTGATTTACTTATTATTACCTATGTGACGACAAACAATTACTTCTTTGGTGATTGTTTAGTTCTTATCTCATTTTATTTGCTTGTTGACAGTCCGCTACGTTTACTGCGGTTGTAACTTCTGTAACTGTCCAGTTCTATTTCTATATCTGGCTCTTCCAGTGGAGTATCAAGCGGCAATGACCATTGAATATATTTAATATTTAGTCCACGATCAAGCCATTGCTGTTCGTAGTATGTCTTAATATCTAAGATGTCATCTACCAAACCTTGGTTGTCATGATATAAATCTTTGGTCATCAAATGTACAGGCAAATGATTATGCTCTATCATGTACTTCGTATACGTAAAGAGGAAATCACTATCAGTTTTTAAATGTAAAGTAGCATTTGGAGTGATAAATTTACGATATCTCTCCATGAAGAATGTCGATGTCAATCTTTTGGTTGCTTTCTTCATTTGAGGATCAGAGAAAGTAAACCAAATCTCACTAACTTCATTGGATGCAAAAAATCGTTCGATAATCTCAATATTAGTACGAAGAAATGCAACATTACTAAGTCCATCACGGAGCGATTCAGTTGCCCCTGTCCACATTCGTGCTCCTTTTATATCTACACCAATAAAGTTCTTGTTTGGAAACATACGCGCTAAGCCCACGGTATATTCACCGCGACCACATCCAAGTTCAAGAACGATAGGATTGTCATTTTTGAAAAAATCCTTATGCCAACGACCTTTCATCTCGAAAGGAACTTCATCAATAATAGAATGAGGATATTCAAATACATGAGGATAGCTTGCCATGTCAGCAAACTTTTCTAATTTACCTTTTGCCACTTTTAAAATTTAATTATACTGATTGTACATTTTTGCTATTGCACGTTGATTACTCAACAATAGTCACCCAACCATGTGTATCAGGTGCATCACCATACTGAATAGCACGAAGCGTATGGTATAATTTTTCACTGATAGGACCTGGTTTACCGTCTTCAGAGAAGATATACTCTACATCTTTTTCAGGGTCATCTATGCGTGATATTGGGCTGATTACAGCTGCAGTTCCACAAGCCCCTGCTTCTTCGAATG
>CAXXWR010000002.1:0-38381 GCA_963666805.2 uncultured Fusibacter sp.
AAGGGTGACTTAGATGTCGATTTTGATTTTGAAAAATATCAGTCTATCTACGAACGAGCAGGGTATAAAGTCATTAAGACCTGTGCACTTTTAGGGGAAGGAATAGATGACTTGAAAGCGGTTCTTAAAGGTAAAATATCAGTGTTTTCAGGGCCTTCCGGAGTAGGAAAATCATCTATCTTAAATGCACTTCATGAAGGCTTTTCTCTCCAAACAGGTGAGCTTAGTGATAAAATTAAAAGAGGTAAACATACTACGAGACATTCAGAATTACTAGAGCTCGGTCAAGAGAGCATCGTTGTAGATACACCTGGTTTTACGTCCTTGAATATGCAGCATATTGAACTTGAAGAGTTACAATATTGTTTTCCTGAGATTGAACGGTATCGAGGTGAATGCCAATTTGATGATTGTACCCATATTAATGAACCTAAGTGTGGTATAAAAGACAAAGTGGATTCGGGAGAAATTGCTAAGGAAAGATATGACGCTTATATTTATATGTATCATGAAATAGAAGAACAAAAAAGGAGAAATAAAAAATGGTAAAGTTAGCTCCATCAATATTATCAGCCGATTTTTCGAAACTATGGGAAGATGTTCAAGCAGCCGAAGAAGCAGGTGTTGATTACTTGCATGTCGATGTTATGGACGGGCATTTTGTTCCCAATATTTCTTTTGGTGCACCTATTTTAAAATCTTTAAAAGGAAAGACACATTTATTTGTAGATGTACATTTAATGATTGAAAATCCTGACCAGTATGTTGAAGATTTTGTAAAAGCAGGTGCTGATCTCATAAATGTCCATGTTGAAGCGACAAGACACTTACACAGAACGATCCAACTGATTAAGTCTTATGGTGTGAAAGCAGGCGTTACACTTAATCCGGCAACACCACTATCAGTTCTTGAAGAAATTTTGCCTGAACTAGATATGGTTTTATTGATGTCTGTTAATCCAGGTTTTGGGGGTCAATCTTATATTCAATCAACGACATCTAAAATTCAGAGATTGGCTAAAATGATAGCTAAAACGGGAAAAAACATTGATATCGAAGTTGATGGTGGCGTTAAAGTTGATAATGTAAAAGAAGTAGTAGAAGCAGGTGCTAACGTTATTGTAGCAGGGTCGGCTATTTTTTCGGGTGACGCTCAAGTTATTAAAGCGAATGTAAAGGCCTTTAGAGAGGCTATTCAATGAAAAAAGCTTTAGTGGCACTTAATGGCGAACGGCACATTGATTTAAGCGTTTTAGAGCCATGGATGCCCTTTGAATGTATAATTGGTGCAGATGGGGGGAATAATCTCCTTGATTTATTAGGTTTATCGCCTGATATTATACTAGGGGATTTTGATTCCTCGGTAAAAGAACGTCTTAACTCCAGATTTGAAGATAAAGAAATGAGAGTTTATCCAACTGAGAAGGACTTTACTGATGCTGAATTGGCTTTAAAATGTGCTTTTGAAAAGGGCTGTGATCCGGTCATTGTTATTGGTGCTTTTGGTGGTAGGATAGATCATTTTTTAGGAAATATAGGTCTTTTAGAAAAATATCCTCAGTTGATTTTTCTAGACAATTACCATCAGATTGAGTTACTGGTGGGGGAAACCTATAAAAAGATTAAAAAGGGCTATCAATTTGTTTCGTTGATTCCATTTTCAAAAACAGTTAAGGGGATCGATTTAGAAGGTTTTAAGTATCCGCTTGATGATGCGACTATACAAAGAGGCGAGAGTATCGGAATTAGTAATGAATTAGTAATGGATGAAGGAATAGTTCATATAAGAGAAGGAAAAGTGCTTCTAATTCAAAGTAATGAAGTCCTAGTAAGATAACCTTGCTTATAGATTGAGTTAGGTGGTCTTAAAAATAAAGACAAATATTAAAAATAGACAAAATAAAAAACGCTACAGTGATAGACCGTAGCGTTTTTTATTTGTCCATTAAAATAAATTAAATGTAAGTATGTTCTAAGTACTACTCTAATGTTATTCAAAATGTTGCGAAACGATTCGCAGTGACATAAAAAAATCATACAACAGAGTTATATGATTACTAATCATTATATAGCTCTTTCAACTTTACCAGAACGTAAACATCTGCTGCAAACTCTGATTCTCTTAGTTCCACCATTAACGGAAGCCTTAACGCTTCTTAGGTTTGGAGACCAAGTTCTTCTGTTGTGATTGTTTGCATGGCTGACAGTGTTACCTGACATTTTGCCTTTACCGCATACGGCACATACTTTTGACATTTATTAACACCTCCTTCGAGTGATAACTCTTAACATAACAAAATTATTTTATCAGAGCAAAGCTTATAATTCAAGTCTATTTTATCTATTTAATCATCTTTTTTGTAACAATTTAGTCTATAATGCGTTATTTTCTTGATAAATGCCTGTATTTGCTATAAAATTAGTATAAAATGATTTTTATGCTTAATTTTAAGGAGGCTTTTATGTCAATAAAAATCGAAAATGAATATGGCGTCATTTTCATGGATCAAGAAGTAGTTTCAACAATAGCTGCTATAGCCGCTATGGAATGTTACGGCTTGGTAGGGATGACATACAAATCAACTACAAGCGGTATTGCTAAAACCCTTAAGGGAGAACATCTCTCCAAAGGTGTGGATATAGAATTAACAGAGGAAGGCATTATTGTTAACCTTTATGTTATTATTCAATATGGCACTAAGATTTCTGTTGTCGCAGAAAATATTATAGAAAAAGTAAAATATAATGTTGAACTTCAAACTGGACTAGAGGTTCACGAAGTAAACCTTAATATTGAAGGTGTAAGAGTTCAAGAATAACAGGAGGAATTGAAGTGGAACACATGACAATAGATGCTAAGTTGCTGTGTAATATGTTTTTACACGGCACTTACGAATTAAATAAAAATAAGGACATTGTGGATGCGCTTAATGTATTTCCTGTCCCAGATGGTGACACAGGAACCAATATGTCTCTTACAATGAATTCGGCTGTAGATAAATTGAAGTCGACTCAGGTAAAGACAGTTGAAGAAGTGGCTAAAATGGTTTCTAAGGGCTCTTTAATGGGGGCAAGAGGAAACTCTGGGGTTATCTTGTCTCAAATCTTCAGAGGGTTTGCTAAGGGCTGTAAAGGGAAAGAAACATTAAATTCTCTCGAATTGTGTTTGGCGTTTAAGGAAGCAGCTGATACTGCTTATAGTGCAGTACTTAAACCAGTTGAGGGAACTATATTAACTGTCATAAGAAAGATTGCTGAAAAAGCAAATGATTATATTGAAGAAGAAGTGCCAATTGATGAACTTTTAAAAGTACTCATTACACGTGGCGAAGAAACACTTGAAAGTACACCTGATTATTTAGATGTTTTAAAACAAGCAGGTGTTGTGGATGCAGGTGGTAAAGGCTTATTATGTATTATTGAAGGCTTTTATAAAGGTTTTATGGGCGAAGCCATTCCTAAAGAAACAAGTGCAGAAACAGAAGGAAACGCCCCTGCTCAATCGTTTATGGCAACTGAAGATATTAAATTTACTTATTGTACTGAATTTATCATTGAAGGTAAAAATATAAAAGGTGAGACCTTAAAAGAAACGATTTTTAATCTGGGTGATAGTATGGTTTTTGTACAGGATGAAGATTTAGTGAAAGTCCATGTGCATACCAATAACCCAGGCGTTGCTCTTGAAGAAGCTTTAAAATGGGGTGAACTCAAAAAAGTTAAAATAGAAAACATGAGAGATCAACATCATCATATTATTGATAACTCCATGGAAGGTTCGGTTGTTTCTGAATCAGTTGAAGCGACTAAAGCATCGAGCGAAAAGGCTGTAGAACAAGTAGAACATGATTCTGAATATGGCTTTATTGCTGTATCAATGGGTGATGGATTTACAGAAGTTTTCAATGACTTGGGAATTCATGGTGTGATTACTGGGGGGCAGACGATGAACCCTAGCACAGAAGATTTCTTAAAAGAAATTGATAAGTGCCCATCAGACCATATTGTCTTATTCCCAAATAACAGCAATATTATCATGGCAGCGAATCAAGCTAAATCTTTGAGTGATAAAGATGTACACGTGGTACCTTCTAAGACAATGGCACAGTGTATTACGGCGTTTTTAGCCTTTAGTCCCGACGAACCTGTTGGGCGCAATGTTGAAGCGATGACTGATAGTTTAAGTGATGTGGGTACTATTCAAGTAACTTATGCTGTTAGGGATACTACTTTTAATGGGCTTGAAATTGAAAAAGACGACTATTTGGCAGTTGCAGACGGTGTAATTAAAAGCGTTGGTAAAGAACAAATGGCTGTTATTTTAGAAGCTGTAGAAAAGACAATGAATGAAGAATCTGAAATATTGTCTATCTATTATGGGTCAGATGTCGATGAGAATTTGGCTAATGAGGTGGCAGAAGCCATTTCTGAAAGATTTGATGAGTTAGAGATTGAAATTTATCGAGGCGGACAACCTCTTTATTATTATATTATTGGGATTGAATAAGTAGATTTTGATGTGATGAAAGAAGGTGCCTTTTGAGCACCTTTTTTTTGAGTCATAGCTAAAAAAAGGATCATTAGACAAAGATGAAATAGGTGGAATATGGATAATCCAAGTATTGATGCTATTAAAGGCATAGGACCCAGAAAATCAAAGTTGTTTAAAAAATTAGGGCTTGAAACATTTAGAGATCTTATAAGTTTTTATCCCTATCGCTATGTTGACCGCCGGAAGGTTAAGCATGTACATGATGTGGAGTCTGATGAAGAAACCATTATTAAATGCAAAGTAACTCAGGTGAGTGAGAAGTACATTCCAAAACGCAGGCAAAAAATAGTGGTTCTCAATGTTGCAGATAGCTTTGCTACAGGTGAAATTGTGTTTTTTTCTCAATATGTTTTAAAGGCATTTACTGAAGGAGAGTCTTACTACTTCTTTGGGAAGATAGAACGTTATGGTGCTTTTTTTAAAATGGTTCATCCAGAATTTTCATCTGTGAATGATGACTCTTTTTTGAAAATTGTTCCTATTTATCCTTTGACACAGGGGATTACACAGCAAGAAATGACAAGAGCTCATGAAACCGCTCTTAAATTTTTATTGCCTCAAATTGAAGAGTCACTCCCTGAATCTATGGTGGAGCAAGCCAAGTTGTGTCAACTTCAAACGGCCTTATGGCATATTCATTTTCCTTCTGATGAAAGGGCACTAAAAGTGGCGAGATACCGGCTTGTTTATGAAGAATTGTTTATGTTGCAACTCAAACTGGTCATTTTAAAACGCAATTATCATAAACAAAATGCGCCTATTTTCAAGGCAAATGCACAGGTCGTCGATTTCATTAATCGTTTACCCTTTCATTTGACAAAGGCACAAACTTCGACAATCGAGGCGATTCAAAAGGATTTTGAAAGTGGTTATAGCATGAACCGCTTAGTTCAAGGAGATGTTGGTTCTGGAAAAACCATCGTGGCGTTTATAGCCCTGTATACTGCTGTGACAAATGGTTATCAAGGTGCCCTTATGGCGCCTACAACTGTTTTAGCTGAACAACACTACCAGAGTATTAAAGCCTATTTTAAAGATGAATTAAAGATTGCTTTTTTAAGTTCTAATGTCAAAAAGAAGGATAAAGCACTTATAAAAGAACAAATAGAAGCGGGTCAAATAGATATAGTTATAGGCACTCATGCCCTCATTCAGGAAGATGTCATTTTTTCGAATTTAGGGTTGGTTGTAACTGATGAGCAACACCGTTTCGGTGTAAGGACGCGATTAAGTGTCAATTTGAAGGGAGATAGTCCCCATACGATGATTATGTCAGCAACACCGATTCCAAGAACGCTTTCGCTTATTTTACATGGAGATATGGACATTAGTATTATGGATGAATTGCCAGCAGGCAGAAAAGAAATTAAAACGCATTTTGTCAAGGCATCCAAGTATGATGAAATGTATGATTTTATCTCAAGCGCAGTTCATGAAGGGCGGCAAGCCTACTTTGTCTGTCCTTTGGTTGAAGACTCTGAAAGCTTGGATTTGAAGTCAGCAGAGTCTCTCTATGAAGAACTTCAAATGCGTTATTCTGAATTTACAGTGGGTTTAGTCCATGGTAAAATGAAAAATATTGAAAAGGAAAGTGTCATGAACGCCTTTAAGCAAGGTCAAATTGATATTTTGGTATCGACGACAGTGATAGAAGTAGGGATTAATGTCCCTAATGCGTCAATAATGGTCATTTGTAATACAGAACGCTTTGGTCTAGCTCAGCTTCATCAGTTAAGAGGACGAGTAGGGAGAGGGAGTGCCCAATCGTATTGTTTCCTTTTAAGCCAAAAGTTATCTAAGACAGCTAAAGAGCGTATTGAAATGATGATTAAAACCAATGATGGCTTTAAGATTGCAGATAAAGATTTGGAAATGAGAGGGCCTGGTGAGGTGTTTGGCGTGCGTCAACACGGGTTGCCAGAACTTAAATTAGCCAATTTGCTTAAACATCAAAAAATTTTAAAAGAAGCACAGAAACACATTAAATTATTAATGGAAGAGTATCAATTGGGTAATCAAGAAATTGTTAACTTTGTGAATACCCAGTGTAAAAATATAGAAGAACAATTTACGCTCTAAATTTTGAGAGCGATTGATAATAGAAATTAAAAGGAGTTAGACATAATGAGAGTTGTATCGGGGTCGGCGAGAGGAACTAAACTGTTATCACTGGAAGGTGATCATACACGTCCGACAATTGATCGGGTAAAAGAAGCGATGTTTAGTATGATTCAAAACGAGATATATGCCGCTAGAGTACTAGACCTCTTTTCTGGTTCTGGCGCTTTAGGTATAGAAGCCATTAGTCGAGGGGCTGAACATGCTGACTTTGTAGAGCTTAACGCAAAAGCAAATCAGATGGTTAAGCAGAATATAGAAAAATGTCATTTTAAAGACAAAACTCAAGTTTACCAACAAGATGTTAATCAGTTTTTAGCTAAACAAGGACCCCAGTCCTATGATTTGATTCTTTTGGACCCACCTTATCAAAAGGGCTTTGTCAAAAAAACTTTTGACCAAATTGTACAGTATGATATTTTAAAAATAAATGGTATAATATTGCTTGAGCACCATCGACAAGATGAGGAAGCTACAATGACCTATGAAGGGTTAGAACGAATAAAAAATAAACACTATGGCATCGTAGGTGTTAGCGTGTTTAGGAGGATATAATGAAAACGGCTGTTTACCCAGGAAGTTTTGATCCCGTTACACATGGCCATCTGGATATTATTACGAGGGCAAGTCGTGTGTTTGATCAACTTATAGTCACGGTTATGTATAACAGAAATAAAACCCCTTTTTTCGCACCGGAAGAACGCGTAGCACTCATCCGTCAGGCTGTTAAGGCGCTTCCCAATGTGCGTGTTGAAATGCACGAAGGATTATTGATAGATTATTTAAAAAATAAGGATGACCATGTATTGATAAAAGGTTTGAGAACGGTTTCTGATTTTGAGTCAGAGAGTCAAATGGCTATTATCAATCATGATTTACTGGAAAGTGTAGAAACTGTATTTATGACGACTAAGCCAGCCTTGATGCACATTAGTTCAAGTGTTGTGAAAGAAGTCGCGAGCTTCGGCGGCGATATCAGTGGATTTGTTACAGAGGAAGTAAGAGAAGCAATGAATCGTAAAATGGGAGGTAAAAATGGCGAATCATCAAAATGAAAAAGTGGAATTGAAAGTCTTAGAGTTATTAGAAGAATTTGAAGATAAGCTGGAAGGTTCTCCTACAGTACCTCTTACTGGCAAAATATTAGTGGATCGTGAAGAATTTTTAAGCTTACTTAAAGATATTCATGTGCTTTTGCCGGATGAATATCAACATGTGAGATGGATGAAATCTCAGCAAGAACAGATTATGGAAGAGGCAAGGCAAGAAGCGAGTCGTATTGTTAATGAAGCCCGACAAGAAGAACAACGTGTTGTGGATGCATTAAGAGAAAAAGAAGACAGCTTGATGACACAAGCAGAAGAGCGTGTAAGATTAATGGTAAATGATCATGAAATCATGAGAATGGCACGTCAAAGAGCGGAAGAAATCGTCAATGAAGCTGAAATACACGCCAAAGAGATTCGTGAAGGTTCTTATGAATATGCGGATGAATTAATGAAGCGTGTTGAATACAACATGGGTAAAATGTTGCAAACGGTTCAAGAAAATATCCAAGAGCTTAATGACTATAAATAAAATCAAAAAACACTCTATCTTAAGTAATAGAGTGTTTTCGCTATTTTTGAGACTTGATAATAATCGGTTTTTTAATGAAATCGGGTTCGCCCTTGCACTGTTCATTAAGGGGAAGGACCATATCATAAAGATTTGAAGCACGACGGTCTAATTGAAAGAGCGGAGAGTCTAAGAGCTCTGAAGATGCTTTGCTGACAGTTGTGATAATGGGTAAACTTGCTTTTTCTTTCATTTGAGATAAAAGTGTTTGACCCTTTTCGTCAAAACCTAGCACGCGGATATAAGCAGGAGGTAGATAAGTCTTAGTGGTGTGATTCAATAAGACGTTTAATAGTAAGCGCTGGCACTTAGTTTGGGTAATGCGTTTATGCTTTAATCCGTTAACTAAATCATCATAAGTTTTTGCCGTTTTTGAAAGCAATAATACTCTATTTTCAATTCCTTCGTTGACTTCTCTAATATTTGAAAGTTCAGTGGGGCTTAGTGTCTTTAGTCTGTAGAGCAATTGAGTTTCAAAATCTTTTATAGAAACAGGGTAGGGGTTCCTTGAATGGATGAGAGCTGCATTTGGAGCAGGCATGAGTTGTTCTAGTTCTAATTGAGACACTGGACGAGAAGCATCGAGTAGTCTCTTTCGAATGGCTGTGGCACTTGAATAATGAGAGTGAACATTTTCATCATGATAGGCACTCCCTTTTCTTTTGATGAGGACCGGTGAAAAGGGGTGATTATGGTGTTCTAACCATTTTAAATATTCGAGAGCTAAAATACTATTAGATTGTGACACTTCGTTAATCAGCTCTTTCCCGAAAGTTTGACTTAGGGCAGTGGCACGCGCTTTGGGATAACTATGACCTTTGGAAAGAGAGGCTTTAAGTTCTTCTTTAAAGTGGGGCGGTTCTTTAGTGAGAATTTTTGCTATCTCAGTAAGTTGGTTGAGATTATCGTATTCAGAACCAAATGATAAGTAGTCAACGATGCCTGTTGCCATGAGTGTTTCAATTGCGCCACGCGCAAAAAAATCAGCACTAGAGACAGCGTAGTGAACAGGGCATTCAATAACAAGATTAGCACCTGACAAGAGTGCGAGTTCTGTTCTTAACCACTTGTCATAAATAGCAGGGTAACCTCTTTGCACAAAGGAGCCGCTCATAATAGTTATGACGGAATCAGCACCAGTTTGAGCTAAAGATTGTTCTATTTGATGTGCATGACCATGGTGAAAAGGGTTGTATTCCGAAATGATGCCAATGTTTTTCATCAATATCCTCCATAAAGCTTGAAAATTCATCTATTTACATTATAATATAAATGTATGACCAAAATCACTAATATAATGGGAAAAATGCTGTTTCCTTATTAAATAATCGTAAGATACTGGAGGAGGACAAATGAACATATTAGTAATTAACTGTGGAAGTTCATCACTTAAATATCAATTATTTGATATGAAGGATGAATCTGTATTAGCAAAAGGTCTTGTAGAAAGAATTGGTATTGACGGTTCAATTTTGACACACACGACTACTGGCAAGGAAAAAGAAAAAATTCAAGTCCCTATGAAAGACCATAAAGAGGCTTTAGGGCATGTACTTGATGCGCTTCAAAATGAAACGTTCGGTGCAATCAAATCTTTAGATGAAATCAATGCAATCGGACACCGTGTTGTTCATGCAGGTGAAAAATACAGTGAATCAGTTATCGTAACTGATGAAGTCATGAAAGATTTAGAAGACTGTATTGAACTTGCACCACTTCATACCCCACCTAATATTATGGGAATTAAAGCGATGCAAGAATTATTGCCAGCGGTTAAAAATGTTACTGTATTTGATACTGCTTTTCATCAAACAATGCCTGCTAGTGCATATGTTTATGCGCTTCCTTACGAATTTTATGAAAGAGACCACGTAAGAAGATACGGTTTCCATGGCACTAGCCATAGATACGTTTCTCAAAGAGCAGCAGATATCTTAGGAAAAGATATTAAAGATCTTAATTTAATTACATGTCATCTTGGTAATGGTGCTTCACTTGCTGCTGTCAAAGGCGGAAAATCAATTGATACATCAATGGGATTTACACCACTTGAAGGTCTTGTAATGGGAACAAGATGTGGTGATATCGATCCACAAATTATCACTTACCTTATGGCTAAAGAAGGTAAAACAATTGAAGAAATGAACAACATTATGAATAGAAAATCAGGTGTGCTTGGTATTTCAGGCGTAAGCAGTGACTTTAGAGATGTTGAAGAAGCTGCAGAAGCTGGTAATGAAAGAGCAGCACTTGCACTTGACATTTATCACATGAATGTTAAAAAATATATTGCTTCATATGCTGCTGTATTAGGTAGTGTTGATGCAGTTATCTTTACTGCTGGATTAGGTGAAAATGGGATTGAAAGTCGTGAAGCGATTTGTGAAAACTTAGAGTTCATGGGTCTTAAATTAGATACAGAAAAGAACAAAGTAAGAGGTAAAGACACTATTGTAAGTACAGATGATTCTCAAGTTAAAGTGTTGGTTGTACCAACAAATGAAGAATTAATGATTGCAAGAGATACTCTTGAATTAGTGAAGTAGTTTTACTTGACAAACCTCTCGAGAGTTATTATACTATTAATGTTGCATTGGAGAGGTGATGATATGAACCTTGATATATCAAAGGTAATGATAGGCGCAGAAAATCAACAAGATTTTGAGTTAGAACTATCATTAAAAAGAGATTTCTTAAATGAAATCCAAGCAATCGAGTCTTCCACGTTCAACATTATGGGTACCATTAAGAAGGTCGAGAAGCGATTAATTATTTCTTTTAATTATAAAGGGAATATAACGTTCGCGTGTGATAGATGCTTAACAGAAACTAGTCTGGACTTTGAGCATGTTGTGGATCGCGAATTGATTTCAGAACCTTCTGAAGATGAACCAGTCTTCATAGAAGGGTATGAAGTTAAATTGCTCCCTATACTTGAAGAAGATTTGATTTTGAATTTACCACTACAAATACTTTGTCGTATAGATTGTGAGGGAATATGTCCTCATTGTGGAAAAAATCTTAACATGGGTATGTGTGAGTGTGAAAAAGAAAAAATTGACCCAAGATTAGAAGCACTTAAGAATTATTCACTTGATTAAGGAGGTGTTAAGATGGCAGTACCTAAGCGTAAAATTTCAAAAGCTAGAAGAGACAAAAGAAGAGCAAGCAACATTAAAATGACAGCTCCAACAATTGTTGAGTGTAAAAAATGTCATGCGCCAACAGTACCACATAGAGAATGTCCAGAATGTGGATACTATGCTGGTAGAGATGATAAAAAAGAAGCGTAAGCTTAATAGGAAGGCAATGGTCGTTGACTGTTGCCTTTTTTTTAGATTATAATAAAAATAAAAAAGCGAAACATATAGGCAGGTAAGGAGTTGAGAAGATGCGCATAGGATTTGATGCTATGGGTGGCGATAATGCCCCTTTTGAAACAGTAAAAGGCGCTGTAGAAGCACTTGAAATACTAGAAGGTGATGTTGTTCTTTTTGGAAATGAAGATAAAATTAAAGAACAATTAAAGCAATATACTTATGACAATAATAGAATCAGCGTTGTCCATACTACTGAAGTGGTAGAAAATGAAGACAAACCTGTTAAGGCAATCAAACAAAAAAGTGATTCAAGTATGGTTGTTGGTTTGAAAGCACTTAGAAAAGGCGATGTAGACGCTTTTGTTTCAGCGGGCAATACAGGTGCTCTTTTAGCAGGTTCACTCTTTAAAGTGGGTCGTATAAAAGGTATCAGTCGACCGGCTATTTGTACCATTTATCCAACGATGGATAAGGCTTCTGTTCTAGTGGATGCAGGGGCTAATGCAGAGTGTAAGCCGCGCAATTTAGTAGAATTTGCTTATATGGGCGCAATGTATGCAGAAAAAGTGCTGGGTATTAATCAACCTAAAGTAGCACTTGCCAATATTGGTGCTGAAGAGACAAAGGGAACACCACTTTATATTGAAACACATCAAATGCTTAAAACGACTGATCTTAACTTTGTGGGAAATGTTGAAGGACGAGATATTCCATTTGGAAAAGTAGATGTGATTGTAGCAGATGGTTTCACTGGTAACATTATCCTTAAATTGACAGAAGGGGTAGCACTTTCACTCGTTTCGGGACTTAAAGATTCTATTGTATCTACAACAATGGGGAAAATAGGTGGCCTTATCCTTAAAAATAACCTTAAAGCGTTTAAACAAAAGCTAGATTATTCTGAATATGGAGGTGCACCTCTTTTGGGAATCAATGGTCTTGTTGTAAAAGCTCATGGTTCATCAGATGCTAAAGCGTTTAAAAACGCATTGAAATATGCTCAAATAGGGATTAAGACTCAATTAGTTGATGAAATAAAGTCGAGAATTTCAGTATTAAGCGAAGTAAATGAGACTGAAGAAGCAGAATAAATAATCTAGGAGAAAGTCCTTTGTATAATGCTTTATATGAGGGACTTTTTTTTTACAAAATATGATTGTTTTTTAAACCCATAAATTATAAAATAGAATGTGTAAGTTTGTTACAATATAAGGCAAAGGTCATTTAAATGTATTATCATGAGGGGTTAGTATATTTAAATGTCCTTTCTAGAGATTAGAAAGGATGGATTAGATAATGGATCAATCAATTAAAGAACTTGAAAGCAAAATCAATTATGTTTATAAAAATAAAAAATACCTTATTAGGGCGTTAACCCATTCATCGTATGCAAATGAGAACAAAAAAGAAAAAATAAAGAACAATGAGCGTTTAGAATTTCTAGGAGATTCGGTTTTAGGAATTGTGGTTAGTAAATATTTATATAGCCATTTTCCTGACTTGGCAGAAGGCCAACTAACTAAAGTGAGAGCACGAATTGTCTGTGAAGCTTCTTTGGCTGAGGCGGCTCATAAGATTCAACTAGGTAAGTACATGTTTTTTGGTAGAGGTGAAGAATTAACTGGCGGTAGAGAGCGTATTAGTATCCTTTCAGATGCTTATGAAGCCCTTATTGCCTCAATGTACCTAGATGGTGGTATCGAATATGCTAGAGAATTTATTTTAGTTCAAATGAAGGATATTATTGAAGATTCGGTAGAGGGTAGATTGTTTATTGATTTTAAAACCCGTTTGCAAGAAGTGATTCAAGTTAAAAAAGGAAATCATATTAAATATGAAATTTTTAAAGAAGAAGGTCCTGATCATGCAAAGGTTTTTTATACACATGTTAAATTAAACGAAGACGTAATCGGTGTAGGCAAAGGAAGAAGTAAGAAAGAATCGGAACAAGCAGCAGCAAAAGAAGGTCTTAAAAGGTTGCAAAAGAAATGAGAAAGAAACGACAAATTATCCCCATTTTCATTTCACATATGGGGTGTCCAAATGATTGTGTTTTTTGCAATCAAAGAAAAATAACGGGACATGAAACAGGTGTTATGCCTGAAGAAATTGCCTCTTTTATTGAATCTTGTTTGGAAACGGTGAATGCTGACATTGTCGAAGTTGCTTTTTTTGGTGGCAGTTTTACGGGTTTATCCCTTGACCTGCAAGAAGCTTATTTGAAAATTGCCAATGGCTATAAGCAAACAGGAAAAATTCAACGGATAAGGCTTTCTACAAGACCAGATTATATCTCTGATGCTGTAATTAACCTTTTAAAACAATATGAAGTAGACCTCGTGGAATTGGGTGTGCAGTCTTTCGACCAAACGGTTCTCACCCTTTCTCAAAGGGGGCACAGCGTTGCTGCTGTTTATGAGGCGGTTGAACGCTTAAATGATAGCCATATAGAAGTCGGTATACAACTAATGGTTGGACTTCCCGGAGATACTCCTGAGAAGTTCTTTTTTTCTGTTGAAGAGACAACGCGTTTGAAACCAGTATGTGTGAGAATTTATCCTGTTTTGGTTTTAGAAGATACTTTGCTGGCCCAGCAATTTCGTGAAGGCTTTTTTGAACCTTTGACCTTAGAACAAGCTGTGGCTTTAACAGCACAGGTCTACCGTATTTTTTATAAGAATCAAATTGACGTGATTCGAATGGGTTTGCAACGTTCGGAGGCTATTTCTAAAGACGGATCAGTTATTGCAGGCCCCTTTCATGATGCCTTTAAGGATTTGGTTTTAGACTTAATGGTTTATGAGGCGATTTCAGAGGTCATTCAGTTTGAAAATAATGAAGAGTGTGCCAATAATGATGAATCTTTAGGGCTTATAGAAGTGACTATACATCCGAAGAGAGTGTCCCATGTGAGAGGGACCCGTAAAGCCAATGAAGCGAAATATAAAAAAATGATGACTAATTATCAACTTAAAATTCACAAAGAAATGGCAATGGCGCTTGATTGTGTCACTGTAAAGTATCGTAATAGTGAGAAAACAGTTAATTTTATGAATCAATTTGGGGTGGAAGCGTGTACTTAAAACGAATAGAAATGAGAGGATTTAAGTCCTTTGCAGATAAAACAATTGTTGAATTTAGAGATGGCGTTACTTGTGTAGTTGGGCCTAATGGCAGTGGAAAGAGTAATATTACTGATGCCATGAGGTGGGTGCTCGGAGAACAACGTGCTAAAACATTGAGAGGCAATAAGATGGAAGATGTTATTTTTAACGGGACTAAACATCGTAAGCCACTTGGATTAGCAGAAGTTAAGCTTGTTTTTGATAATACAGAGCAGTTTTTTCCCCTTAGAGTTTGATGAAATTGAAGTTATTAGAAGAGTTCATCGGTCTGGGGAAAGTGAATATCTTATTAATAGCATGCCTTGTCGACTAAAAGATGTAAGGGAACTCTTTATGGATACAGGTATTGGACGTGAAGGCTATTCAATTATTGGACAGGGACGTATTGATGAAATTTTGAGCAGTAACCGTGATGAAAGGGCGTCTTCTCTTTGAAGAGGCGGCTGGCATTATAAAGTATAAAACCAGAAAAACAGAATCGGAACGTAAACTCAAGACGACAACCGATAACCTTGTGAGAATAGAGGACATTCTTTCTGAAATTGAAACCCGTGTAGGCCCACTCAAGAAAGAAAGTGAGCGAGCTGAAAAATATCTTGCATTAAATGAAAAATTAAAGCAAATTGAAATAAATGTATTTTCAAGACGTTATGAAGCTTCAGAAAGCAATTTAAATAAAATTATCGCTTCATATGAAGAGACACAAGAAACTTTGAAGTCAATTGAAGATAAAAAGGAAAAATTACAAGTTGCTTATAATGAAAAAGACCAGTCGCTTTATCGTGTGAATCGGGATTTGAGGGTGCTTGAAGAACAGTATCACGAGCAGGTTAACTTTAAGTCTACGACAAAGGGTGAAAGAGAAGTCATCGCTGAAAAAATACAAAATGTTGAGAGGAACGTAACCCGTCTTAATGAGGAAAAGGCCGAAATAGAAGGGCAAAAAACAACCATTACACTTGCGCTTGACGCTTTGAAAAAAGAGTATGATGCATCCAAGGCAAACTATGAGACACTTAGAGATAAGATGCAGTCCTTAAATGAATCGCTTACGCAGAAGCAAGATGATGTTGCACGCATTCGATCATCAAGTGATAGTGAAAGACAAGCTATTTTCGCTATGCTTAATGATGTAGAGGTCAAGAAGAGTGAAATCCAGAATTTAAATCGTTTTAAACAGTCTTTAACATTGAAGATAGATGAACTAAAGGATCAAATGAGTTCTTTTGAGGCTAAAAAGAAACTGCTTGAAGCTGAAAAAGTTAATCACGAAGCAGTCATTGAGACTTATCAAAAAACTTTGGATGAAAGCCACAGTAAGCTAGCACAAGGCTTGGAACATTCTAAGTATTTAAAAAAAGAACAAGAATCTAAAAGACTGGCATCGAATCGTCTGTCTCAACGCATTTCTGAAAATACAACAGAGAAAAAATTACTTGAAACCCTTGAGCAAGAATATGATGGCTATGACAAGGGCGTAAAAGATATTCTGATGAATTTACCTGATCAAACAGGAATTCATGGTATTGTAGCGAGCATTATTGAAGTCCCTAAATCTTTTGAAAAAGCGATTGAGGTGGCACTTGGACGTTCGATTCAACATATTGTTTGTGAAACAAGCCAACGATGCTAAACGTTCTATTGCCTATTTACGACAAAACAAATTGGGTCGTGTGACGTTTTTGCCTCTTGATCAAATTCAATCAAATGGTCAACAAAATGCAGTTATAAAAGAAGCTGAAAAAATCAAAGGTTTTTTAGGGTTGGGTCAGAGCTCATATCATTTGATAAAACCTATCAAATTTTAATCGAATATTTACTTGGCGTGTTATGATAGTAGACACCTTCGAGACGGCTCAAAAATGCTTAAAAATAAAAAATATCAAATACAAGGTTATTACACTCGAAGGTGATGTTTTGATCCCTGGTGGAACAATTACAGGGGGATCATTCAAGTCGAGAGTTTCTAATATATTGGGAAGAAAGCGTCGGATCGGTGAATTAGAAGGCCTTTTGAAAGATGATGAGGCACTTTATCATCAAACGCAGAGCGATTTTAATCAGTTGAGCATTTCTATAGAAGAGAATGAAAAAGGACTTCAAGGTTTGCGCCAAACGATTGATGAGACCAATATGCTTCTGGTGAAGGCTCAAAATAGTCAAGAAAACCATATCTTTAATCTTAAGAATATGGTCGATAATGCTGATAAAATGAATCGTGATTATCAGGTGCTATTAACGGAGCGTGAAGAGACTGACACGGATATAGTAACTAAAGAAAAAGAGATTGAAGATAATAATGATAAGATAAAAACCTTAGAAAGCAAGATGTCTGATGTCAAACAGGTTATTGAGTCGGAAGAAAAAGAAATGGAAGACTTGAGTGCCAAGGTAACCAGCGAAAAAATCAAATATGCTTCTTTGGAACAATCACTTGCTTTTAAAAATCGTGAAATTTTGAGAATGCAAGATGATTTAGAAACCATCTCCCAAAAGCTACAAAATAGACAGCAAGAAATTGAGCGTTATCATGTAACGAAAGATGATTTTTTATAAAAAAGTTGAAAATATTGATGAATCTATTGAAGGAATTCAAAAGAAAATTCATGAGATTGAAGATCAAATTAAAGCGTGTAACACGAATAAAGAACACTTGACATTAGCTGTTAAAGAGGACTACAAAGTGATAGTGATTGCAGTAGTCAAATGGATAAATTGAAAGAATCTATTCACCAGTTGGAACTCAAAAGGGCTAAAATTGAAGTTGAAAAGGAAGCCATTATAAGTGATTTGTGGGAACGTTATGAAATGACAATTGGTGAAGCTTTAAAAATGGAAGATGCAGGTGGCACAGCAACTGAGATGAAAGCTATCAAAAGTGATATTAAAGCAATTGGCGTTGTTAATATTAATGCCATTGAAGAGTACAAGGAAGTTTCTGAAAGACATTTATTTCTTAAAACACAACAAGATGACTTGTTGCAGGGCATTAATGATTTAAAACGTATTATTTTGGATCTTGAACAAAGGATGATTGATCAGTTCAAATCCCATTTTGATATGATTGGTGACCACTTTAAAGAAACCTTTAAAATGCTCTTTAATGGAGGAGACGCCGAACTTATTTTAGCTGATTATGATGACATTCTTAATTGTGATATAGATATTTCAGCACAGCCACCAGGCAAGAAACTTCAGAATATCAATTTGCTATCAGGGGGCGAAAAAGCACTTACAGCCATTGCATTGCTTTTTGCCATTTTAAGGACAAAACCAACACCGTTTTGTATTTTAGATGAAATTGAAGCTGCACTAGATGATGTCAATGTTTATCGCTTTGCAGACTTTATTAAAGAGTATGCTGCGAATTCACAATTTGTAGTAATAACTCACCGTAAGGGAACCATGGAAATTGCAGATACGCTTTATGGTGTCACTATGGAAGAATACGGTATTTCAAAAGTACTTAGCGTCCGCTTTGAAGATGTTAAGGATGTATATAATTAGACAAAAGGAGGATGTGAAAAATGGCAGGATCATTTTTTTCAAAATTAAAAGAAGGTTTAAATAAAACGCGTAAAGGTATCACGGATAAAATAGATGATTTATTTAATAATTATGGTGAAATCGACGATGATCTTTTTGATGAACTTGAAGAGATATTAATTGTTGCAGATGTTGGTATGTCAACGACAATGACGCTGATTGATAATCTTAGAGAAGAACTTAAAATAAGAAAAGTCAAAGAATCAAGAGAGGTTAAAGCTGTCTTTAAAGATGTGGTGAAAAAGCTGTTAGAAGATCATAATAATGAACCTTTTGCAGTGAAGAAGACGCCGACAATTATTATGGTTATTGGTGTTAATGGCGTAGGAAAGACAACGTCTATTGGTAAAATTGCTGGACGCTTGAAATCAGAGGGAAATAAAGTAATGATTGCAGCTGGAGATACCTTTAGGGCAGCAGCCATCGATCAATTAAAGGTGTGGGGCGATAGAGTTGGTGTGCCTGTTATCCATCAATCAGAGGGTTCTGACCCCGCAGCGGTTGTTTTTGATGCTATTCAGTCTTCAAAAGCCAAAGGAGTTGATGTCCTCATCTGTGATACGGCGGGAAGACTCCATAATAAAGTCAATTTAATGAATGAACTTTCAAAAGTGTTTAGGGTAATTGAAAGAGAATATCCAGAAGCTCAAAAAGAAGTGTTGTTGGTTTTAGATGCAACAACTGGTCAAAATGCTATTCAACAAGCAAAAGTATTTAATGAAGCTGCAGACATTACGGGCATTGTTTTAACAAAATTAGACGGTACTGCAAAAGGTGGCGTTGTACTTGCCATTAACGCAGAACTTAGTATTCCAGTTAAATTAATTGGTGTGGGTGAAGGAATTGATGATCTGCAATCTTTTAATGCAGATGATTTTGTAGATGCGCTTTTAGATTCAGACAAAGGCACTTTTTAATAATGTAAAGCAAAAACACTTGACACTGCGTTGAATATGTTTTATAATTTGTGAGGTAGTTATGATACGAGAAAAAGTTGAGACTCGTTGATTTATATGATTATTACGGCAAAATGTTGACGGACAAGCAACGCGATATCATGGAGCAGTATTGCAACCTTGATTTATCCCTTGCTGAGATATCTGAAAATCTGGATATTAGTCGACAGGCTGTACATGATACGATTAAAAGGTCTGAAAAGGCACTTGAAAAAGTTGAGGATCAATTGGGACTGTATCAGAGATATATAACGCGTCAAATGGAGTTTGAATCCATTGAAAAATTGTTAGTAACTTTTATGGAGACGCGAAATGAAGAAAAACTATCTGAAATATTAAAAATAGTTCGCAGTGCAATAGATTAGCTCTCAGGAGGAATTAATTTGGTATTTGAAAGCTTAGCAGATAAATTACAAAATGCTTTTAGCGGCCTTAAAGGTAAAGGTAAATTAACTGAAAAAGACGTTAAAAGTGCCATGAGAGAAGTGAAACTTGCACTACTCGAAGCGGATGTTAACTTTAAAGTAGTTAAAGATTTTATAAAAAAAGTAACAGAACGCTCTGTTGGTGAAGAAGTCCTTCAAAGTTTAACCCCTGCTCAACAGGTTATCAAGATTGTTAATGAAGAATTGACAGCCTTAATGGGAGAAACACAGAGTAAGCTTAATATGTCTTCTAAACCGCCAACTGTTATTTTAATGGCAGGTTTACAGGGTGCTGGTAAAACGACAACTTGTGGTAAGTTGGGACAACTCCTTAAAAAGGGTGGCAAAAGGCCCTTACTTGTTGCATGTGATATTTATAGACCTGCAGCTATTAAACAGCTTCAAGTAGTTGGTGAAAAATTAGAACTACCTGTTTTCACAATGGGTGACCAAGTGAAAGCTGTCGATATTGCTAAAGCGGGTGTAGAACATGCTAAGAAATTTAATAATGATGTTGTCATTATAGATACAGCAGGACGTCTTCATATTGATGAAAATTTAATGCAAGAGTTAAAAGACATTAAATCAGAAGTAAGCCCTGATGAAATATTACTTGTGCTTGATGCAATGACAGGACAAGATGCCGTTAATGTTGCTGAACACTTTAATGAACAACTTGAAGTGGGCGGTGTTATTTTAACCAAATTAGACGGTGATACACGTGGTGGTGCAGCACTTTCAGTAAGAGCTGTTACTGGTAAGCCTATCAAATTTGCCTGTGTTGGTGAAAAATTAACGGATATTGAAGAATTTTATCCTGATAGAATGGCATCAAGAATTTTAGGAATGGGTGATGTTTTATCACTGATAGAAAAAGCTCAAGAAAGCTTTGATGAAGAAAAAGCAAAAAAACTTGAAAAGAAAATGAAGAACATGTCTTTTGATTTAGAAGATTTTTTAGATCAATTAGAACAACTTCAAAATATGGGACCAATTGGTGACATTTTAGGGATGCTTCCAGGAATGAATAATAAGGCGATGAAAGGTTTACAAGTAGATGATAAAGATTTACTAAAAACCAAAGCCATCATCCAATCCATGACAGTGGCAGAACGTAAAGAACCGGACATTATAAATGGTAATCGTAAAAAGAGAATTGCAGCAGGTTCAGGTGTTCACGTTTCAGAAGTCAATCGCTTACTTAAACAATTTGCACAGTCTAAAAAAATGATGAAACAATTTGGTAACATGGATAAAAAAATGAAACGAGGCGGTGGCGGATTTAAGCTTCCCTTCTTTCAATAGATAAAGGATAAAGATTTATAAATTGAATATATATCATTATCACAGTAAAATTAGAGGAGGTGAAACAAATGGCAGTTAAAATTAGATTAACAAGAATGGGTTCTAAGAAAAAACCTTTTTATAGAGTGGTTGTTGCAGATTCAAGAGCACCTAGAGATGGTAAATTTATCGAACAAATCGGTTATTTCAATCCATTAGTTGAAACTGATCAAGTTAAACTTGATACTGAAAAAGCTTTAAAATGGTTAAACAATGGTGCACAACCTACTGAAACTGTAAAAGCACTTTTCAAGAAAAACGGAGTATATGACGCTAAATAAAACCTAGATCTTTATGACTAATGAGGTGATATAATGGGCGAACTAGTAAGAGTGATTGCGACTTCTCTTGTTGATAATCCCGAAAGTGTCGAAGTCAAAGAGGTTGAAGGATCACAATCTGTGATTATTGAGCTAAAAGTAGCTTCAGATGACATGGGTAAAGTTATCGGTAAACAAGGTAGAATAGCAAAAGCTATTAGAACCGTTGTGAAAGCAGCAGCTACAAAAGAAAACAAAAGAGTAGTTGTTGAAATTATTCAATAAAAAATGAGCTATTTCTTATGATGAGAAATAGCTTTTTTGATATGAATGAACAAGCCTTAATTAATTTAATTGTACAAGGAGTAAACATGGATAATACATTTAATGTAGGTAAAATTGTTAATACACATGGGATCAAAGGTGAAATCAGAGTCTATGTCTATACAGATGATCCTTATAAATTTGAAGATTACAAGTATTTTCTTATTGAAGGCAAAGGTGAAGAGCGTTTTAAAATTACACGTGCGCGTGTTCACAAGGGCATGGCGATTGTCAAACTTCAAGGTTATAACACACCTGAAGAAGTGATGCCTTTAATGGATAAAAACGTTTATATTTATAGAGATGATGCGGAAGATGATGGAGAAGGACATTATATTGTAGATCTTATTGGTTGCCAGATTGTAGATGAAACAGGTAAACACTTGGGTCAACTGGTAGATGTACTTCAAAATACAGCTCAAGATTTATATGAAATCAAATCAGATAAAGGTCAAACGTTTTTATTGCCTGTTGTTGACGAGTTTGTTCTTTCAATTGATCTTGAAAGTCAAACCATTGTTGTGAAAATTCCTGAGGGATTACTAGAAGCATAAGGATGATATCATGAAATTTAGAGTATTAACACTTTTTCCAGACATGTTCAAAGGCTTTATTGAAACCAGTATTATTGGTCGAGCGATTCAGAACCAATATATTGAGGTAGATTGTACAAATATTAGAGACTATACTTTAGATAAACATCAAAAGGTGGATGATTCACCTTTTGGCGGCGGTAGCGGCATGGTTATGCAAGTAGAGCCCCTCAAGAGGGCTTTGCTAAGTCAACCTCAAAAAGGCCACTCTCATGTGATTTATTTGTCGCCACGTGGCGGCACTTTGACACATGATAAGGTCGTTGAACTGGCTCAATATGAAGAACTTGTATTGGTGTGTGGTCATTATGAAGGCATTGATCAACGGTTTATTGATACTTATGTCGATGAGGAATTATCCATTGGAGATTATGTATTAACAGGTGGGGAATTGGCTTCTATGGTTCTAATGGATAGTGTTAGCCGAATGGTGCCAGGTGTACTTTCAAATGCTGAATCAGGTGTTGATGAGAGTTTTGCAAGTGGTCTCTTAGAGTATCCTCATTATACTCGACCTCAAGTCTATGATGAAAAGGAAGTACCACCGGTTTTGTTATCAGGTAATCATGCTGAAATTGACAAATGGCGGTTAGAGCAGTCTTTGCTTTTAACGAAAGCCAAGCGCCCAGATTTATTTAAAGCTTATATTCAGAAAGAACATCCCAAGTCTATTCAAAAAATCATCAAAAAATGCTTGTAAACTCATTTCACTTTTGATATAATATGGCTTGTGTGTATTACGGATGGTCCTCTGATGGATAAGCCATTAAGAACGTCTATGAGGAAAGGAGGTAGTATAAAATGAATCAAAATATCATTAAAGCTATCGAAAACGAACAAATGAAAAAAGATATCGTCAACTTTAACGTCGGTGATACAGTAAAAGTTCATCTTCGTGTTGTTGAAGGTAAAAGAGAAAGAATTCAGATCTTTGAAGGCCTCGTTATGAAAAGACAAAACGGTGGTATTGCTGAAACTTTCACTGTAAGAAAAATTTCTTACGGATGCGGTGTTGAAAAAACATTGCCTTTACATTCTCCAAAAATCGAAAAAATCGAAGTTGTGAGACATGGTAAAGTAAGAAGAGCGAGACTTAACTATATTAGACAAAGAGTTGGTAAAGCTCAAAAAGTTAAAGAAAAAAGAATGTAATCTTTTAATGAGAAGAGACTTTATTCAGTTAAAGTCTCTTTTTGTTTTATTTTTTGAAAAATTTAAAGTAAAATATTAAATAAATACAAATCGGAGGCAAACATATGAGTATCAACTGGTATCCAGGACATATGAAAAAAACAAAAGATTTGATTAAGGATAATCTCAAACTTGTCGATGCGGTGGTTGAACTTCTTGATGCAAGAATGCCGATCAGTAGTAGAAATCCACAGTTTGATGAACTTATTTCAAACAAAAAACGTATCGTAGCCCTTAATAAATTTGATCTAGCAGATCCTAATAAATTAAAAGCTTGGATTGATTATTATGAAACTTTAGGCATTAAGGCTATTCCAATTAATGCTTTGAGTGGAGCGAATGTTAAACAATTGGTAGGGACTATCAAGGAAGAATGTAAAGAGGCAGTTCTTAAGTCAGAGGCGAGAGGTAGGATTGCACGACCTGTGAGAATTATGATTGTAGGAATTCCTAACGTAGGGAAATCGACACTTATTAATAAATTAGCAGGTAAAAATGCTGCCAAGACAGGGAATAAACCGGGCGTAACAAAAGGAAAGCAATGGATTCGTTTGAATAAGGAACTTGAATTATTTGATACACCGGGTATCTTATGGCCTAAAATTGAAGAAGATATAACAGGGATAAAATTAGCAGCGTGCGGTTCAATAAAGGATGAAATCCTTCATATTGATGATATTTGTTATCATTTTATAAAAATGTTGGGCGATCTTTATCCTCAGGTTCTTATAGAAAGATATAATTTGGACGCTTTAGATGAAGACCCTGTTGCTGTGATGGAAGCGATTGGACGTCGAAGGGGCTGTATTGCCCGCGGGAATGAAGTTGATTACGAGAAAGTTTCACGTCTTATTTTAGATGAATTTAGAAAGGGTGTCTTAGGAAAGATCACTTTAGAGTCACCTGAAATGGAAGTTGAAGGATAGAGGACTGAACATTTGAGTCATTCTATAGAAAAAGGAGCATAGTGATAATGGCAGATGAATCATTGAAGGCATATTCGGTTACGGCACTCAAAAAAATGATAAAGCACATTGAAGTCAGTGATTTTGATTGGTGGATTAAACAGTTAGGATCAGATTCTAGAAAGTCAGTTAATCAGCTAGGAATTTCTCTTCAAAAACAAAAGGATAAGCATCAGCAATTAGAACAGAAACTTGACAAAATGCTGACTTATGAAAAAGAAGCTTATAGTCAGGGCTATAGCTGTGTAGTAGGCATTGATGAAGCTGGGAGAGGACCACTTGTTGGTCCTGTTGTAGCAGGCGTTGTTCTCTTGGATTTATCTAAAGATTGGCTGGGAATTGATGATTCTAAAAAGCTATCCGAAGAGAAAAGAGAATATTTTTATCAGAAAATAAAGGATGAAGCGATCGCTTACGCAGTAGGGGTGGCAACGCATGAAGAAATTGATGCCATTAATATTTTAAATGCGACAAAATTGGCGATGAAAAGAGCCATTGAGGCACTTAGTGAGCAAATTACTCCAGATTTTTTACTGATTGATGCAGTGCGTTTAGCCGATATACCTATTGAGCAAGAAAATCTTATTAAGGGAGATTCAAGAAGTGCTTCAATTGCAGCGGCGTCAATCATGGCAAAGGTGACCCGTGATCATATGCTCTATGAACTTGATCAAAAGTATCCTCAGTATCATTTTGCTAATCATAAAGGCTACGGCACGAAAGCGCATTATGAAGCTATCGAAAAGTATGGTATTTTACCTGAACACCGTCGAAGTTTTTTAAAAAATTATTTATAAACTACCGTGATGAAAAGATAGAAGGTGATTAAAATGCGAATCACACAAAATCAAATTGCCCATATGTTGATGAATCAAAGCAACCATTCAGAGGGAAAAAATCCTGAAGTGGGAAGCCTCATTAAGGGTGAAATATTGAAATTACAAGGACAAATGGTTACGATCAGTCATAATGGAAAGCCCTTGAACTTACAAAATCAAAGTCAAACGAATTTTCAATTAGGTGATATAGCTTTATTTGAAGTGGTGAAATCTGATCAAGAGGGGATTGTTGTCAAACAGGCTTTATCTCCTAGTCAAGCCCCTCTTCAAGTGAATGAACAACAATTGCTATCTCTTTTTGGCATGCCAGATAATGCAGACAATAGGCAAGTTGCAAAGGCATTATTGCAGTATGATTTGCCGCTAACACCAGCAAGTTTCAGCCAAGTAAAGTCACAAGTTTCTCAAGTCAATGTCTTATTGGATGAAATCAATAAGACGGGAGTGATTCCGAAACAAATATTAGATAAGCAAGTACCACTAAAGACACTGGTCCTTCAATTGATGCGGTACGGTGAAGATAGCACGAAGACGACACAAGTCGGTCGTCATAGCATACCCGATACCTCTATAGGCCTATCTGAAAAAGCATCAGCCCAGACTCTTTCATCAAGTCAGGCTAAAGCAAGTGATTTTATCAATATTGAATCTTCAAAAACCCTTGAAGGTTCAAAAGAGCCTCATGCTCAAACACCAATGCCTTTCACTACAGGCTCAAAATTAGAAGCTGTAAAAGTCCTTTTAAATCAGTTGCAAGAACAGGGTGGTAAATTTTCTTCATCAAACCTTAAAGCAGAAATTGAGCCTAAAAGCATAGAAGTATTAAAAATGGTATTGTCTGAATTTAATAATCAAAAAAGTGCTCTCATTGTGAAAAGAGGGCTTGATTTTAATGTTAGCAACTTATTGATGCTAGCACTGGAAGAAGAAGGACACACTTTGCATCAATCAGCAAAAGAACTTTCTCAAAAACTACTGAGTATGAAGGGTGAAATACTTAAGGAAGCCTTTCAAATACTCACGAATGACAAACAGACGCCAGAAGAAAAAATAGAAAATTTGGCTAAAATGATAGCAAGTACCGCTGCGAATGAGGAATCAAAAGCATCTTCGCAGGCATCGGTTCATTTAATGAAAGAAATGAGTCAAGTTATTAAGAGTGACAATCCTCAATTTTATATGATGGAAGTGCCCTTGAAGCATGATGATTTTGATGAGTCGGTGAAAGTTTACTATAATAAAAAACAGCAAAACAACGACAAGTCAGAAGCCATGACTTTATTAATTGCTTTAAAAACACACACTTTAGATGAAGTGAGATGTGTTATACAAAAAAAGGCCAATGATTATGATTTATCCTTTAGATTGAAAGACGAAAAGATAGTTAAATTATTTAAAGCCAATGAATTTTTGTTACAAGAGAGTCTCAATCGACTGGAAAGAGGTCGTTTTATTTGTCATTTTATAAAGGATGATGACACACCAAGTGAAGTGGTCGTTTCTGAAACGACGACTTATGGTTTTGATGTCACAGTATAGGACGTGATAAGAGACTATAATCACACAGCAAAAAGATAGAATTAAAAATCTTAAACATTTAAAGAGGAGGCTAAGAATGAGTAAAAAGAAAATGGCGACAGCTTTGAAATTTGATCCCCAAAAGGATGCAGCCCCTCAAATGATTGCAAAAGGTTTAGGGATCGTTGCGGAAAATATAATTGAAAAAGGGACTGAAAATAATGTACCAATTTATGAAGATGAAAGGTTAACCCGTCAACTGCATCAGCTTGAAGTTGGCGAACAGATTCCTTATGAACTTTATGAGGTTGTAGCAGAGGTGCTTGTATTTATTGGAGAGATGGATAAAAGGAAAGGAAAATGATGTGAATAAAAGACAAATAGGGGCTAAAGGAGAGCAAGTTGCAATTGCTTACTTGACGAATCAATCCTATGAATTGATTGATCAAAATGTTTATACGCCCTTTGGCGAGATTGATTTGATTTGTAAGAAAAATGACGTCCTTTACTTTGTTGAAGTAAAGTGGCGAAATAGTAGTGCTTATGGTTTGCCAATAGAGGCAATGACGCCCTCTAAAATCAAACATTTTAAAAGATCGGTTATTTACTATTTAAAAGTCCTAGATCACTATGTAAGCCAGTACCATTTATCTTTTGTAGGAATTATGCCTAAAAAAACAATGACAGTTTATGAAATGAAAAATACCTCATGGCAACTTGATTCTTTCGATATTCAGTTTTTGAAGGATATATTTTAATACTTGATGAAAGCAATAGAAATGAATCATAAGTTCACTGGGGGGGAATAGCCTCTTTTTTTAGAATGATAATTGTAATATATTTACATATAGTGCAAATTATGATAAACTCGCTTTTGAGGTGAAGTATATGGTAAGTCAAATACATTCTGCGGTTATACTGGGCATTGATGGTGTCCCCGTGGAGATTGAAACATTTATAGCCAATGGATTACCCCATTATCAATTGGTGGGGCTTCCAGGACCAATTATTAAAGAATCAAAGGAACGTGTAAGGAGCGCACTTCAAAATATTGATTTTGAATATCCTATGAAACGTATTGTTCAAAATATTTCTCCAGCAAATTTAAAGAAAGAAGGGGAGCAACTTGATTTGGCATTAGCCATGGGCATTGTGTGCTGTTCTAATGATGCGATGATAGCAAGTCTTAATCAAACTGCAGTGATTGGCGAAGTAGCTTTAGACGGCAGAATAAGGCCTGTAAAAGGGGTGCTGAGTTTAATTGATGGGATTCGAAAAAAGGGGATTCATTCAGTTATTATACCAGAAGATAACTTGAAAGAAGCTGCCGTCTTTGAAACATTAACCTTTCACCCTTATGGACATTTAAAGACCCTAATTGATGATCTATACAAGGGAGATTTAAAGACATTTAAGGGAGACAATCAGCAAGCGATAACATTAAATAGACTATCAAATACAAGTACAATAAAGTCTCTTGATTTTGCAGATGTAATGGGTCAGGATTCTATTCTAAGAGCGATTGAAGTTGCAGTAGCTGGTGAACATAATATTTTGATGATTGGACCGCCTGGGTGTGGAAAGACGATGATTGCTGAACGTATTCCTTCTATAATGAAGCCCTTGAGATTAGATGAGAAGATAACACTCTCAAAAATATATTCTATTGCACAAGGTCAAAACTTAGAGGGGTTAATTGATTCTAGACCTGTGAGAATGCCTCATCATTCGATTACGAGACCGTCCTTGTTAGGAGGAGGTATTAAGGGTGTCCCTGGTGAAATATCCTTGGCACATCAAGGTGTACTTGTTTTAGATGAACTGGCTGAGTTTCGTAAAGAGGTTTTAGAAGGATTACGCGAACCGATGAGTCACGGTGAGATTCGAATGGTAAAGTATCAAAGAGCCTTAGTTTTTCCGTCGCAATTTATGCTTGTTGCAACCATGAATCCTTGTCCCTGTGGTTATTATATGTCAAAACATCAAAATTGTATCTGTACAGATACGGAAAGAAAACGATATCGACAAAAGTTATCAGGTCCTATTTTGGATCGAATTGACATTATTATGATGCTTGATAAAGCCAGTCTAGAAAAAGTTAACTTACAAGCCTCAAAAAATGAACAAGAGGCTAATCGTTCTAAATATACATCTGCTAAAATGAAAAAAAGAATTGATCAAATGCTAGATCGAGATCAGGTTAAACTATCACCTGAGATTTCAAATAAACTTGTCAGCTACTATCAAAAAGGAAAAATAAGTATGCGCGGATTGGAAAAAATAAAATCGCTTTCAATGACCATTGCGGCACTTGAAGGCAAAGAAGCGGTTGATGAAAACCATATGTATGAAGCGATGTCTATGCATGGTGCATATAGAAAGGACTTATTATGATAGAAGATTTTGTATCAAAACGTTATCCTTCTTTGGGAACTGCTTTATTTATTGAAGAATTAAGAGCATGTCAAAGTCTCTTCATGGATCAATCACATCCAGACTATCCAAATGCTCTTCTTAGTATTAATCAACCACCAGATGTGTTGTTTATTAAAGGGAATGATAAGTTACTTAAAACGCCTATGCGTGTGGCGATTGTTGGTTCTAGACATCCTTCAGCTTATGGAAAGAAAGTGGCCTATGATATAGCTGCCTATTTGGCTAAACAAGGCGTCTTAATTGTGAGTGGCCTAGCAATGGGTATTGATACAATGGCGCATTTAGGGGCGCTAGATGCCGGTGGGAAGACATTAGGCGTTTTAGCAAATGGTGTGAATGAGGCCTATCCTAAGTCTAATCAAAATCTATATGAAAGAATTTTGCAGACGGGTGTTATTATTAGCGAAAAGCCTTTTAAAGAAAAGGCTCAACGGTATGATTTTCCCTTGAGAAATAGGTTAATTAGTGGGATGAGTCAAGTGGTTATTATTATTGAAGCTGAAATAAAAAGTGGCTCACTCATTACGGCTAAGCATGCCTTAAATCAAGGTAAAACTATTTTTGCAGTACCGGGTAATATATATGCGTCATTGAGCAAAGGAACCAATCAACTTATATATGAAGGGGCGGTTCCCCTCATTCGTTTTGAGGATGTTCTGCTTACTTTAGGAATGACGGCTTTACAAAGTGAGAGAACCTATCCAGATATGAAAGCATTTACAAAGCAAGAAGAAGATGTATTTAAGGTGATTTATGAAGAAAAAATGATAACAATGACTTTACTGGTAAAGAAAACGGGGCTAGAAAGTGTTGCATTAAATCCCATTTTATCTAAATTAATGATGGAGGATTTGTGCGATTGGGTGAGTCTTACGGAAATTGCGTCAAATTATTAACGAATGTTTACAAAATTTTCATTTATATAAAAAAAGTCATGATTAATGAGACTCTGAGCAAGCGGTAATCTCAAATCATCAGCGATATGTTCAAGTCGTGAATAAACTATAAATAGAATGAAACTTTTGAGGTGTTTTTGTCAATTGAGTGTTTATGGGGGCTTGACAATTGGAAAAATTATATATAAATTGAATAGGTACAGTTTCTAACATTAATAATTTGGAGAGATGATATATGTCTTATAATCTTGTGATAGTAGAATCACCAGCGAAAGCAAAGACAATTGAAAAATTTTTAGGAAAAAAATATAAAGTCGTAGCCTCAATAGGTCATGTCCGAGATTTACCTAAAAGTAAGATGGGCGTAGAAATTGAAGAGGATTTTGAGCCTAAATACATTAACATCCGTGGGAAAGGTCCTGTTATCAAGGAACTTAAAAAACAAGCGAAAAAAGCAGATCAAGTTTTTCTCGCAACTGACCCCGACCGAGAGGGAGAAGCAATAGCGTGGCATCTCTCATATATTCTCGGGATAGAAGAAAATACGCCATGTCGTGTAACGTTTCACGAAATAACCAAAGAAGCTGTTAAAGCAGCTGTAAAATCTCCAAGAACGATTGATATAAATCTCGTAGATGCGCAACAAGCAAGACGTATTCTCGATAGATTGGTAGGGTATAGTATAAGCCCTATTCTATGGAGAAAAGTTAAAAAGGGTTTAAGTGCCGGCAGAGTACAATCGGTAGCCACTAAGCTTATTTGTGATCGCGAAAGAGAAATTACTGCTTTTATCCCAAAAGAATACTGGAAATTGAAAGCAGAAACAATGACACCGGGTAATGAAGCTATTACACTTGATTACAAGGGTGAATTTGAAAATGAAGAGCAAGTCAATAAGGTGTTGGCAGAGATGGATAAACAACCTTGTCTTGTGAAAAAAGTAGAAAATAAAACCAAACGTCGAAATCCCTATCCACCTTTTATTACAAGTTCACTTCAACAAGAAGCTTCTAATCGTTATGGGTTTTCAACGAAGAAGACAATGATGCTTGCACAACAACTTTATGAAGGTATCAGTGTAAAAGGAAGAGGCGTTGTTGGTCTTATTACCTACATGCGTACGGATTCAACGCGTATTTCAGAAGTTGCGGCAGAATCGGGACGAGAATTTATAAAGGGACATTATGGTGAAGACTATTTAGAAACAGAAGTGAAAAAGGTTAAAAATGCTAAATCGGCGCAAGATGCCCATGAAGCCATTAGACCAACTTATGTGGAACTCTCACCTGATGAAATTGAACAAGCACTCAGTAAAGATCAATATAAATTATATAATTTAATATGGATGCGTTTTTTAGCTTCTCTAATGGCTAAAGCTGAGTACGAGAGTATTTCAATTGAAACAGACATAGCGGGGTATACATTTAAAGCAACTGGAAGTCAATTAAAATTTGAAGGTTTCTTAAAAGTCTATACTATTGGTAAACAAAATGATAAAATAATGCCTGCGGTCAAAGAAGACGATACATTAGAAGTTGATCATTTTGATAAAACTCAACATTTCACTCAACCACCTGCACGTTATACAGAGGCGTCACTGGTTAAAGAAATGGAAGAAAAAGCAATTGGTCGTCCAAGTACCTATGCACCAACGATTTCAACAATTCTCAGTAGAGGATATGTTGAAAGAGAAAAGAAAAATCTCAAGCCAACAGAGCTTGGTTTTATCATTGATGAAATCATGGGTGAATACTTTAATAATATTGTTGATGTGACTTTTACAGCTAACATGGAAAGACAATTTTGATGATATTGAAGAAGGTGATCAAGCATGGAAAACGGTGATAAGAACTTTTTATAAAGATTTTGAACCACTTCTGAAAAATGCTGAAGAAGCCATTGAAAAAGTTGATTTAACAGAGGAAACAGACATCGAATGTGAAAAATGCGGACATATAGATGTTAATTAGGACATGGTCGTTATGGTAAATTTTTTGGCCTGTTCAAATTATCCTGAATGCAATAATACGAAACCTATTCTCAAAAAAAATTGGCATTAAGTGCCCAGAATGTGAAAAAGGTGATATTATTGAAAGAAAGGACTAAAAAGTTGAAAACTTTTTATGGGTGTTCAGAATTTCCAGATTGCCGCTTTGTATCATGGGATATGCCTATTGATAAAAAGTGTCCAAAATGTGGCGATATTTTAGTGCATAAAAAAACCAAAAAAAGAGAGTATAACAAATGTCACAATGCAGATTGTGACTACACAGAGGAAGCAGGAGGAACAACCATTGAATAGCGGGAATATTTTAGTCAAAATGCGTAAGTTAAACGGCATTTTGCAAACATCAGGGGCTTCGCATTTGGTCTTTTGAAGACTTATGTTATACACTGATGAATATTTTAGACTCTAATGTTTACGTCGTAAGCAAAAGAGGTAGAATTTTAGGGGCGAGTTTATTTGACCAAGAAGACAGTGCAGTCATTAATACAGATTTAGGAGAACGTATTTTTTAATATTGATGATCCAGACAGTTTGTTACGTATTAATGAAACACTTTATAACTTAACACAAGATAAGTTAGTTGAAATTTTTAGCAATGATCATGAGAGCTTTTCTAAATTTGTAACAGTAGTTCCGATTATCGGAAATGCGCAAAGAATGGGAACTTTCATTATTGCTAAAAGAGAAAAAGCTTATGAAGAAGATGATTTGATTTTAGCTGAATACGCAGCGACAATCATTGGACTTGAAATTATTAGAGCTAAAAGTGAAGAACATGAACTTGAAGCGAGAAAAAAAGCAATTGTTCAAATGGCAATCAGTACTTTATCCTATTCTGAATTTGAAGCCATTATCAATATATTTGAAGAACTCAATGCTGAAGAAGGTTTGCTCGTAGCCAGTAAAATAGCTGATAAAGCAGGGATAACTCGTTCAGTTATTGTTAATGCACTTAGAAAATTTGAAAGTGCAGGCGTGATTGAAACCCGTTCTCTCGGTATGAAGGGGTACTTATATTAAAGTGCTCAATGAGTGTTTATTAGATGAGCTGAATCAGTTGAAAAGATAAAGTAAAGACTTATGACTGTCCCCCATCTGTTAAATCTAACAGATTTAATGGTATGGAGGCCAGTTTTTTTATGGCAAAAAAAGGATGAGAGAAAGATAATAGGTTGTTTGACCTAGCTCAAAAATGGGAAAGAAGTCTATAAGTGATGCATTTATACATTATTTCTGATATGACAGCTATAATATTATAAGAAATGAAAAATAATAAGGGTGATATCATAGAATTTACAATCATTTAACTTGAAAAGGGGTTACTTTATTTGTAATCGTTTTGTAAAATTAGGTCTTGGGACTTAATTCGTGTTCGAAATGGCTGAAATTCTTAAAATGCCTTTATTTTCTACCACATATAGGTTAAAATAGTTTTTAGAGATGTACATATTGTAGCGGAAATTTAATATTGTTCGGTTTTAAAAACAACTATAGAACCTATTGATAACTATAGATATTTTGAAAAATAGCCGATGTTAATAATACAGTATTTTTTTGAGGAGGTATAAAGGATGAGCAAAGCCATTATTTAATATTAATTTTTATGGATAAGGCACTTGATGGCGCATGGCTAAAAAACAGTGCAATTGCTAATAACATAGCTAATGTGAATACGCCGAAATATAAAAAAGAAACAGTTCATTTTGAAGATGTGCTTAAAAATGAAATCAATAAGAATTCATCTTTTAATTTGGCTAAAACAGACAGTAAGCATATGGATGTTGGCGATGTTTCTGAGATGAAAATTGAAGAAATCAATAATACATCATATAGAGTTGATGACAATAACGTAGATATTGATGAAGAAAATGCAGAACTTGCTAAAAATACACTTTACTATAATACTATAGTCAATGAATTATCAGGTCAGTTTTCTAGATTGAAAACAGCAATGAAAATAAGTAAGTAGAAATCTACAGTTAGGAGGAAATGATGGGCGTTTTTAATTCAATTAATATTAGTGCAACAGGGCTAACTGCTGAGAGACTACGTATGGACTTAATATCAGAGAATATAGCAAATGCTAATACGACTCGTACACCAGATGGGTTACCTTACCGTCGAAAAATTGCTATTTTTAGAGAACAACAGCCAAGTGAATTTGACCAGTTACTTGGGAGCTATCAAAATGCAAAAATTGGAAAAGGGGTTGAAATTGCAGCTATTGCAGAAGATCAATCACCCTTTAAAAAAAGAATACAATCCGAGCCATCCAGATGCAGATATGGATGGGTTTGTTAGTTTACCAAATGTGGAAATTGTAAATGAAATGATTAATATGATTTCAGCGTCAAGAGCGTATGAAGCTAATATTACATCTGTCAATAATACCAAGTCTATGGCGAGTAAAGCTTTAGAAATAGGCAAATAATTAAGGTGGTGCAATGATGAGAGTTGATCAGATAAGTCAACCGATAATCAATAATAATCAGAAGTTATCTCAGCTTAATGAAACCCTAGATAATGATAAAATGAATTTTGGGGATATGTTGATAAGTAAGCTTGAAAATGTAAGTTCTGATCAGTTAAATGCAGAAAAAATGGATCGGCTTTTTGCTATGGGTGAAGTGGATAATATTCATGATGTTACGATTGCTGCGATGAAGGCTGATTTAAGTCTTAACTTGGCAGTTGAGGTAACGAATAAGGTTTTATCTGCATATAGTGAAATCATGAGATTGCAATTATAATAGAGAATTATAAGCATTCCTTAATTAGATTCGGCAGATAAATTAATAGCAAAGAGGGTGTGTACATGGGGGAGTTTTTTAACCGTATAAGAGACCGAGTGGTTAATTTATATAGTGGACTTGATCAAAAAAAGAAAATCATATTTTTTAGTGGATTAGCTACTGTTGCCATTGTTTTAGCAGTAGTTATTGTCATGCTTACGCGGACAGAATATGTAGAAATAGCAGCCGGTTTTATCACCAGCGGAAGCTCAGAGTATTACAACAAAACTTGATGAGCTGGGTATATCTTGGCGAGATGAGATGGATACATCAATCATTTTAGTACCAAGAGGTGATGTTTCAAAAGCGAGAATGGAACTTGCGGTAGATTTACAAGCAGCTAATTTTAGCTGGAGTGATGTTTTTAATAGTGAGTCTATTACAATGACAAGCCAGACACGGGAACAAATGTTTATTCAAGCAACGGCTTCTGCAGTTCAAAATGCAATTGAAACCATTACTGGAATAGAGAAAGCAACTGTTATTTTACAAATTCCCTAAAGAAAGTAATTACTTTATTAAAGATGACATCGAATCCAAAGCTTCTGTTGTTTTACAGCTTAAGAGTGGCTATTCTTTAAATGAGCAACAAGTAAGTGGGATAACGAATCTAGTTGTTTCAAGTGTTAAAGACTTAACCCCCTGAAAATGTAACAATTCTTGATAATTCGGGTGTTCAGCTTAATAATCCAGATTGAAAATGATTCAATTCAGTGCTAGTTCTCAATTTGAATTGCAGACTGAAATAGAAAAACAAATGCAAGGCGATTTAACCCAATTTCCTAGAGACTATCTATGGTAGGGGGAAACGTAGAGGTTAAGCCTTCAATTTCTTTAGACTTTGATCAACAAACCGAGACTCAAAAAATGTTTAGCCCACCTATTGAAGGGGAAACAACTGGTCTTGAGCGAAGTGTCAGTAGAATCACTGAAAATGTAGTGGGTAGCGATGCGGCATCAGGTGTTGCAGGAACTGACTCCAATACAGGTGGTGTAACAACGAATGTTGAAGAAGATTCTGGCGGTAGCAATTATGAGAAGGCCAGTGAAACTTTAAATTATGAACTTAATGAGATTTATCGTGAAATAGTTAAAGCACAAGGCGATGTTATTTCTATGTCGATAGGTGTACTTATCAATACGAATGCTCTGGTTGATGGTAATTTAACAGATGAACATAGACAAGAATTGTTAAATCTTATTGCCAAATCAGCAGGGACAGATGCAACTAATATTACAATAATGACTCAACAATTTCCAGATCCTATGGAATTTTATGATGTCTATACGGCTCAAGAGACCGCAGGAATGTTGTTTGGTATTCCAATTTGGGCTATTGTTGTAGTTGTTTTAGTGACACTAGTAGTCGTGGTTGTTGTGGTTATTGTTCTTAGAACAAGAAAACAAAAACGTGAAAAAGCTGAACAAGAACGTGTAGCGCAAGAAGCGAAAATTCACGATGAACTTGCTGAAATTGGAACTGAAGAAGAAGACAAGGGAAGTCCTAAGTACCATATTGAAAAATTTGTTGACAGTAACCCTGAGGCTGCAGCAGCTCTACTTAGAGCTTGGCTGAATGAGTGATAGGAGGAATTATGGCTAAAAAAGGTAAATTGTCTGGAAAAACAAAAGCGGCCATTTTGCTCATTGCTCTGGGGCCTGAACATTCTGCTAAACTTTTCAGTCATATGCATGATGATGAAATAGAAGAATTGACGCTTGAAATTGCGAATGTCAATCGCATTACACCGGAGGAAAGAGAAGAAGTGCTTGATGAATTTTATCAAGTTTGTTTAGCACAAGAATTTATTACTGAAGGTGGTATTAACTACGCTAAAGAAGTCCTTGAAAAAGCTATGGGATCACAAAAGGCACTTGAAATTATTAACAAACTGACCTCTTCATTGCAAGTTAAGCCGTTTGATTTTGTGAAAAAGACTGATGCTAATCAATTGCTTAATTTTATACAAAATGAGCATCCGCAAAACGCTTGCCCTTATCTTGTCATATTTGAATCCGACTCAGTCGGCGCAAGTTTTGTCGGCATTGCCACAAGAAAAACAAGCAGATGTCGCTCAAAGAATTGCGACGATGTCTTCTACAGCACCTGAAATCATAAAGGAAGTTGAATTAGTACTTGAAAGGAAACTGTCCTCAATGGTCACTCAAGATTACTCTGCAACAGGTGGGATTCAGTGTATTGTTGATATCCTTAATTCTGTTGATAGAGGAACTGAAAAATATATTCTTGAAACACTTGAAATTCAAAATGCTGAATTGGTTGAAGAAATTAGAAAGAAAATGTTTGTATTCGAAGATATTGTCAACCTCGACAGTGTGGGTATCCAAAGATTTATCAGAGAAGTGGATAATTCTGAACTTTCAGTTGCACTTAAAGGCGCAACGGATGAAGTGAAAGAAATGATTTTCGCCAATATGTCAAAACGTATGGCGGAAATGCTCAGAGAAGATATGGACTTTATGGGGCCTGTTAGACTCCGTGATGTTGAAGAAGCACCAACAAAAAATCGTTAATATTATTAGAAAACTTGAAGAAGCCAATGAAATTATTATTGCTAGAGGCGGAGGAGATGAATTAATTGTCTAAGCTATTCAAATCTGCAAGGGTAACATTAGATGATAATGTTTTTATCCTTTCGTCAAAAGAAGACCAATCTGTAGGTAATACTGGCAATAAAGCAGAGGGAGAAACTTTTGACCAAGAAAATGTAGCCAATCCTATTGAAACTGCTAATGGGTTGATTCAAGAAGCAAAAGATGAAGCTGAATCTATTTTATTAGAAGCAGACCAAGAAGCACATTCTAAAGTTGTATCAGCCAATGAAAGTGCTGAAAAAATAATTGCCAATGCTTATGAACAGGCTAAAGGGATTATGGAGAGTGCTAGACAAAAAGGATTTCAATCTGGTTACGATGATGGCATCAATGAAAGTAAAGAAAAAGCAGACCAAATTATAGGTGAAGCTTTATATATTCGTGAAGAGTGGATTCGAACAAAAGAATCACTGGAAAAAGAAGCTGAGCAAGAAATGGTTGAAATTATTCTTGATATAACTGAAAAAGTACTCAATAAACACCTTCAAGAAGATAAGGATTACCTTGAAGAGCTAATAAAGAAAGCCATCCATCGGGTCAACAAGTCTGAACAATTAACCTTGAGAGTCTCAAAAGAAGACTATAATCAAGCGTTGTCCCTTAAACCTATGATATTAGCGATGTCAGATAGAATAGATGATATTGAAATCCGAGAAGATTTAGGCCTCGAAAATGGTGCATGTATTATAGATACAGATTCGGGGAGCATTGATAGCAGTATATGGACACAGTTTGAGCAAATTAAATCTATCTTTGAAGACCTTTTGAAAAGTGAGTAATTATGTTAGAAAAATATAAACAAGCAATCGCTGATAATACATTTATAAAATACACAGGTAGAGTTTCTAAACTGATAGGCTTGATGATTGAATCTATAGGGCCGGCAGTAGAAATTGGAGAAGTCTGTGAGGTTTACCCCCATTAAGAATGAAGCCGTACT
>CAXXWR010000003.1:0-672615 GCA_963666805.2 uncultured Fusibacter sp.
AAAATGGGATACTTCTCTCAAGAAATGGAACCTATTGATAACGACCAACTACGGGCCCTTGACTATATTAAAGAATCTGCAGAATTTGTTGAAAATGAAGCCGGGTACCGATTAAGTGCGTCTCAATTGATGGAAACTTTTCTTTTCAGTTCAGATGCCCAATATACACCTGTCTCTAAGCTATCTGGAGGAGAAAGAAGGCGATTACAACTTTTAAAAGTGCTCATTGACTCTCCAAATGTTCTTATTTTAGATGAACCTACTAATAATTTGGATTTAGATACACTCAAAGCATTAGAAGACTATCTTGATAGCTTTATTGGCGTGGTACTATGTGTCTCACATGACCGCTATTTTTTAGACCGCATTGTAGATAGTATCTTTGCTTTTGAAGGTCATGGTCATGTAGCCATTCATGCAGGAAACTACAGTCATTATATTGAAAGAACAGATGGTATCGCCATTCAAGAAAAACCGAACCCATCTTCTGAAACAAAAACAAAGACACCCGTTCATAAACAAGTGACAGAAAAAGAAAAGCCTTTAAAAATATCTTTTAAGGAACAAAAACTTTTAGAAACCCTTCCTCAAACGATTGAAAAGCTTGAACGTCAATTAGAAACAATCGGTCAAGAAATGATCAATGCCTCAAGTGACTACCAAAAATTAAGTGAGCTTCAAGCCCAAAATGAAACAATCGAAATGGCTTACCTCGAATCACTTGAGCAATACGAACAATTACAAGCGAAGTTAGAACAGATTAATCTTCAAAAATCATCACTGTAATATTAAAACTCATCTCTCTATCGTCAATCAAAAAAGACTAGGACAAGTGATTGCAACTTGTCCTAGTCTTTTTTATACGTGTAGTCTTTTACCCTTCTACAAATACATTCTTTATTATAATAATGCTTTCACTTCAGCTTCAAAATCTTCTGGTTTTTTAGTTGGTGCAAATCTTTTAACTACGTTGCCGTCTTTATCCACTAAAAACTTTGTAAAATTCCATTTGATTTTATCGCCCAATATACCACCTTGTTCTTTTCTAAGATACTCAAAAACAGGATGAGCATTTGGACCATTCACATCAATCTTATTGAACATTTGGAATGTTACACCATAATTAAGTGAACAAAAACCTTTGATATCTGATGCATCACCCGGTTCTTGATTCGCAAATTGATCACAAGGAAAACCTAAAATTTCTAACCCTTGATCGTGATATTTTTGATACAATGCTTCAAGTCCTTCATATTGAGGTGTTAAGCCACATTTACTCGCAGTGTTAACCACTAAAACGACTTTTCCTTTGTATTGATCAAACTTAATATCTTCGCCATCTATTGATAGCGCATTTAAATCATAAAATCCCATTATATTCTCCTATTCTTCTCCATTTAATAATTGAGTCAGTCTCGTTAATTCTTGTTTTAGACGATACGCATCTTCTAAGTCCAAACCAATTTCTTTAAAAATCCGAATGGGTACTTCTTTTGCATCTTCCTTCAAAGCCCTTCCCTTATCCGTTAATTTGACCAAGAGATTTCTTTCATCTTTTGAATCCCTCTGTCGCGTAATAAGATTCATCCCTTCAAGTCTTTTGAGCAAAGGCGTTAATGTGCCTGAATCCAAATAAAGTGCATTCCCTAATGCCTTTGAACTGATCGTTTCATACTCCCAAATGACCAGCATCGTAATATATTGTGTATAGGTGAGTCCTAGAGGATCCAGTAAAGGCTTGTACTTTTTAGTTAATGCTTTTGAACTTGCATAAAGTGTAAAACACAATTGATTCTCTAATTTTAATTGTTCATAAGTACTCATGATATACTCCTAATTAATTGTGCACAATTGTTTTTTATTATCATAACTTATTTATACCCAACTGTCAAGAAAAAACCCATTGCGAGCAATTGATTTTTAAAAAAATGAATTGGCAATGGGTTTTTAATTTCTATTTGATTGTCATTTAGCTGGCTTCATTGCCCTCAAATTGACTATTGTAAAGTGATGCATAGAATCCATCTTGAGCAAGGAGTTCGGTATGCGTTCCTTGTTCGACAATATCACCATGATTCATCACTAAAATTAAATCTGCATCTCTAATTGTAGATAATCTATGTGCAATGATGAAAGAGGTTCTCCCTTCCATTAAGCGTTCCATCGCCTCTTGAATTTGAACTTCTGTTCTGGTATCTACTGAACTGGTTGCTTCATCCAAAATGAGTAAGCTTGGGTCAGCGAGAATAGCTCTGGCTATCGTTACAAGTTGTTTTTGACCTTGAGAGATATTGTTCCCATCTTCATTAAGGACCAAATTATAACCACTTGGTAACATATGGACAAAAGAATCAACATGCGCTGCTTTAGCTGCTTCAATGACTTCGTCATCACTTGCATTTAAGCGACCATAGCGAATATTTTCCATAATCGTTCCATTATAAAGCCATGTGTCTTGTAATACCATGCCAAAATTCTGTCTCAAATCCTCTCTCGTGAAATCTCTGATATCATGTCCATCAATTTTGATAGCACCTGACTGAATATCATAGAAGCGCATTAAAAGTTTGACCATAGTGGTTTTCCCTGCACCTGTTGGCCCAACAATAGCGACCTTTTGACCCGGTTTTACTTTGACAGAGAAGTCATTGATAATAGTTTGTTCTGGGTTATAACCAAATTGAACATGATCAAAGAATACTTCACCCTTAACCTGATCTACTTTTATTGGATTAGGATTTTCTTCAATTTCATTTTCCTCATCTAAAAATTCAAAAACACGTTCTGCCGCCGCTGCTGTTTGTTGTAAGACATTTGAAATGTTAGCAAGTTGAGTAATCGGTTGTGTAAATCTTCTAACATAAGTCATGAAGGCTTGAATATCACCAATTGTAATAATACCTCGTCCTGCAAAAACAGTTCCTAATATACAAACCGCCACATAACCAAAGTTACTTACAATTTTCATAACTGGCATCATTAAACCTGATAAAAATTGTGATTTCCAAGCGGTATGATAAAGTTTTTCATTGTGCTTATTAAATTCTTCAATACTTTTTTCTTCGCCATTAAAAGCTTTGACAATTAAATGACCACTGTACATTTCTTCAATATGTCCGTTGACATTTCCAAGAAACTTTTGTTGATCTTTAAAATATTTTTGAGAATGTTTAACAATAATCATCACCAGTACCAAAGAAATTGGAATAATGAGTAAAGCGATTAAAGTCATCCACCCACTTATTGAGAACATCATCACCAGTACACCTACAACTGTTGTCAAGGATGTAATGATTTGTGTTAAACTTTGATTTAGCGTTTGATTCACTGTATCAACATCATTTGTAATCCGTGATAAAACCTCTCCATAACTGGTTGTATCAAAATATTTAAGGGGCATTTTATTAATCTTTTCTGAGATGTCTTTTCTCATTTGATAACTGACATCCATTGAAACGCCAGACATAATAAATCCCTGTAAATAACCAAAGAGCGCACTGATAACGTATAGCCCCAGTAGGATCAGAACAATGTTCCCAACATATCCAAAATCAATACCTGAACTTGTGCCCGTAATCATCCCTAAAATACCTTCAACGATCTTATCAGTGGCTTTTGCAAGAACTCTTGGTCCCACAATACCAAACGTTGCACTGACAATGGCAAAGATAATAACCATAATAATTTGAAGTTTATATTTAGACAAATAAGACAAGAGTCTTTTCATTGTTCCTTTAAAATTTTTAGCTTTAGCAGTTCCCATTGCTGGGCCATGAGGACCGCGTGGACCTCTTCTTATATTCGATCTTCTTTCACTCATGATAACTCCTCCGCTGACAATTGAGAATAAGCAATCTCTTGGTAAGTTTTACATGTTTTCATTAATACATCATGTGTCCCAATCCCTACCATTTTGCCATCATCTAAAACGATGATTTGCTCTGCATTTCTTATAGATGCTATCCTTTGGGCTACTAATAATACCGTTGAATCCCCTGTATAGTCTTTTAAGGCTTTTCTAAGGGCCGCATCTGTTTTAAAATCGAGTGCTGAAAAACTATCATCGAAAATAAAGACTTTTGGTTTTTTAACTAAGGCTCTGGCAATTGAAAATCTTTGTTTTTGCCCTCCAGAGATGTTACCACCACCTTGAGCAATGTGATCTTTAATGCCTTTTTCTTTTTCATCTACAATTTCTTTCGCTTGAGCTACTTCAATTGCTTTCATGATTTCATCCTGAGTTGCATCTTCCTTAGCAAAAGTCATATTGCTTTCGATTGTTCCTGAAAAAAGAACAGACTTTTGAGGGACATAGCCAATTAAATCTCTTAAATCATGTAACTTCATCTCTTTAATAGAAATACCATCTATTGTAATATCGCCACCTGTAGCATCATAAAAACGTGGAATCAAGTTGACCATTGTCGACTTACCTGAACCTGTAGAACCTATAATCGCAGTCGTTTGACCTGCTGGTGCAGTAAATGATAAGTCTTTCAACATTTCTTCTTCAGCACCTGGAAATTTAAATGAAACATGTTTAAATTCCACATTTCCTGTCATTGATTGAGGTAATTGTTTTGGTGCTTTAGGATCTTTAACAGTCGCTTCAGTTGCTAAAACATCTGCAATACGTCCTGCTGAAACGGAAGCTCTTGGAATCATAATAAACATAATAGATAGCATTAAGAAAGACATAATGATTTGCATAGAATATTGCATAAAGGCTATCATATCACCAACTTGAAGTGCCGAATCTTGTATCTGATGAGCACCTACCCAAATAATGGCAAGTGACACACCATTCATGATTAAAGTCATTACTGGCATCATTACAATCATAATTCGGTTGACAAACAGATTATTTTCCATCAAATCTCTATTGGCATTATCAAAACGATTTTCTTCAAAGTTTTGGGTATTAAAAGCTCTAATAACCATCATCCCTGTTAAATTTTCTCTCATAACGAGGTTAATTTTATCAACCAGTTGTTGTACGATTTTAAACTTCGGTAAAACAATAGAGAAAAGTAAAGCAATAACGCCTAATAAAATAATAACAGCAAGTGCTATAATCCAAGACATAGAGGTGCTTTTTTCAATTGCTTTAACGACACCACCAATTCCCATGATTGGCGCGAATAAAAGCATTCTAATAATAATAACTAATAAGTTTTGTATTTGAGTAATATCATTGGTACTTCTTGTAATAAGTGAGGCTGTTGAAAATTGATCTACTTCACGATTGGTGAACGTCGAGACTTTCTCAAAAATATCTTTTCTAAGATTTCTGCCTGTTCCTGCAGCAACACGTGATGCAATATAGCCTACAAGAATAGCTGCCATAGCACCTAAAATAGTAACAATTAGCATAATAAGTCCGATGTGTAAAATAAATTGATTTTGAATATAATGTGTGTCAATATTGACAGCCTTATAAAATTCAAGTTGTGCCTGTGCACCTGATTGAATCAACATTGAATCTGACATATTAATAAAATAAGCATTCATTTGATCTAACATTTGTGACTTTTGATCTTGTGACATCATCGCCAATTGACTAAGCATTTCTGGTGAGTCACTTGATAACTTGTTGTATGCCAATAAAACTTTAGACATCATGATTTCAAACTGATTGTCTATTTGATCAGAATCAGATGGGTAAATATGAGCGTAAAAAACATCTGGCATGTCCCCATCAAAATACTTTGACGCTTGTTTTCTAATTTGATTCGCTTCATCTAACTGGTTACTTGAATCAATTTTGACATAATGGCTTTCAAGAAGATTGGCATCCTCTTCGCTCAATAGATTAGTAAATGTCGTAAATTGCTCATCGGGGATATATAAAGGGTAAACTGTTTCAACACCGCTTTGTTGAACACCCACATTAACAAGATCTGACATATAATCTGGCAAAGCCAATTCAGCCATAGCTTGTCCGTATAATAAAACGATTACTAAAAGTAATGGCAGAATATACGGTTTTAAATAACGTATTAATTTATGCATTTTTCCTCCTTATTCTTTTCAGTATAAAACTATAATAGCGGGAAGTTATTAAAAGTTAAAGATATAATTCCTAACAACTTCTAAAAAATATGTGAACGTTTTGTGAATATAAAAAAAGAGTCTCCAAAAAGACTCTTCTATTATCATTACATTCATCATTGCTCTGAAATAACTATTTTAAGTAGTCAATCTTAGATTCATTAATATCGTCAAGTGTTGCACAGCCTGTCATCACCATGGCACTTACGAGCTCTTCTTTAATCTTATTGATATAAAGTGTCACGCCTTCAGCACCACCCCCGTAGATAGCTGTAGCAAAAGGTCTTGCAATAAGTACTGCATCAGCCCCCATTGCAATCATTTTAAAGACATCTAATCCTGATCGAATACCCCCGTCAATAAACACTTTTGTTTGACCATGAACGGCATTTAATATTTCTGGAAGAACACTCACAGTAGAAGGCGTTTCATCTAGTACACGCCCACCATGATTGGAAACGATAATGCCATAAGCTCCCGCCTCAACAGCACTTAACGCTCCTTCAACCGTCATAATCCCCTTCACAATAAAAGGCAATTGGGTCATTTTGACAATTTCTTTTAAATCACTTACTGACTTAGGTGAGACCGGTTTTCCCTGCATCGCTAAAATGGTTAATCCTGCTGCATCTACATCCATAGCAATAGCATGAGCACCAGAAGCCTCAGCCATCTTTATTTTCTCTTCAATTAATTCAATCTCCCAAGGTTTAATGGTTGGAACACCTTTACCACCAACAGCTTTAATCGCATCAATTGTCCCCTTAAAAACATCATCTTTAACTCCATCACCTGTAAAACCCAGTGTACCTGCTTCACAACACCCCTTGACCAAGGCTTCAGAATAAGTTAAATCATTATAAAGTGTACTATAATGCAAATTCACCGCCCCTACTGGTCCAGCAAATACAGGTAACGAATAGGTTTGATTAAACAGTGACACCTCTGTTGAAACAGCTTGTGGTTCATATAGGGTATTCATTTTGAGGGCAATTTTTTTTATATCTTCATAGTTTCTAATAAAACCAATGCCCGTTCCCTTTCCACCAGGTCCTGGAATAACGCCTCTACAGGCACGACCATTACATTCAGGGCATACCTTACAGTGATCTCCAATTGTTTTTTTAGCATGTTCTACTACGTCCTTATACTCCATCTTAGACTCCTTTACAAATCAAACTGTACAGAAAGACACTTACCCATAATTTCAACTTGACGTTTATCAACCACCGATCCATTCACATAATATTGTTCCGCTGAATGGTGGCTTAATTTTGCAATTTTCCGTTTACCTTCCTGCTGAATCAAATAAACGGCATTATTGTGAAAATCAAAGACTTTTGAAATCAAGATTTCATCTCCACGCATTATGCGAGAGTTTGGCACATCAACTTGTCCGACTTTCACAATCAACAACTTATCGCCATTATAGCCTAACACCTTCCCCTCTATCACAGGATATGATCGAGAACCAACTGTTTTCCACGTTAAGATATCTATAATAGGCACTTCTTTTATAAGCTGTGAAAGCGCAGACTTCCATCCTTCATTAGGATTTAAAGGGGCCTTAGGTGCCGAAACAGATTGTTTCATTTTAATTTGAGGTGCTTTTGTTTCATTTGATCCTTCTGTATTTTCCGTTAGGCCTACCATTTGATTACCAAGAACCTTAAGTATCTTTTCAGCCATTTTTTCATTAATTACTTTTTTTCCTGATTCAACTTGCATGATATAAGATACTTGAAGGCCACATTTTTTAGCCAATTCTTTTTCTGATAATTTTGCTTTGATTCTTGCTGTTTTTATTTGTTCTGCAATGCGATTCATAATTCCTCCTCATTTAAAAAACTTGGTTTTGAGAAGATATAACCCTGTACCATATCAATGCCCGCTTCTTTTACCTTAACCAATTGATCATTTGTTTCTACTCCCTCAGCCACTACTTTATAATTATAGGCCTTCGCCATTTTGGTAAGTGTTTCAAAGAGAATCCACGTTTTTTCGTCTGTAAGAATACGATCAATAAACGTCTTGTCTATTTTAAGTTCATTAATACTCATATTGGTTAAATAATTAAGAGAAGAATAACCTGTCCCAAAGTCATCTAGTGCAATTAAAATACCCATTCCCTTAAGGGATTCTATCCTATTTTGAACCAAGTCAAAATCATTGATAAATATATCTTCTGTAATTTCCAAAATCAAGCGTTCACGTGGTATTTGATATTGATTCATAAACTGCTTCATTTCTATTAAAAAGTGTTCTTCTAAAAAAAGAATCGGTGAAATATTGATCGAAATCGTTACGTGCTCTCCATATTTTTGGACCAATTTAGGATAATCATTCAGGGCTTTTTTGACAACATAATAGCCAAATTTTACAGTTAGTTGAGACTGATTGATAGCCGGAATAAAGACTACTGGACTCACTGTGCCAAAGATATCACTATGCCATCTTGATAACGCTTCAACGCCCTCTACCCTATTCGTTTGTGTTGATACTTTCTCTTGATATGCAATTTTAAATTGATCTTCTTTTAGGGCACTTTCAAGTTCTTCTTTCATGACAACATTATTTTCAATTGCACTTTCCATATATTCTTCAAAGTAAATAGTTCTTTGATAAGAATCCTCTTTGGCATATTTCATAGCAATTGAAACACGGCTAATTAACTGATTAAAATCAGCCCCTTGTGTAGGATATTTTACAACCGCCATATGAAATTTAATACGCTGATAGATTTTTAGGCTTAAAAGCTGTTCTTTAAATTGCTTTTCAAAAAGATTCAATCTTTCTTCCAGTGCTTTTATTGAATCGCGCTCTATCCAGATTACAAACTCATTACCACTTGACCTTGCAATCATTTCACAGGTATCTGCATGGGCATTAAAAGCCGTCCCAACGGCAGCAATAATTTGATCTCCCATCTGAGTCCCTACGATAGAATTAATCATTTTAAAATCTTTTATATCTAATAAGACAAAATACGCTTGTTCACAGCCTAGTTCTATTTGATTGTTGACATGTGTCCTAAAACGATTACGATTGGGGAGTCCACTCAATACATCATTATAGGCTAGATAGGTAATGCGATTAGCTTGATTAACAAGTTCTTCATTGGCCGTCTTAATTGAAGCGACCATTTGATTAAAACCTCTAATCAAGACACCTGTTTCATCTTCAGAAGGCATTTCATTGATGGGTTCAAAATCTCCCCTGCCGACCTTCTTCATTGCCATGACTACCTTGTGGATAGGCGACACCATTTGATTAATAAACCAATAAGACATGAGCCCACCTAAAAGCATCACAACAACAGTGATGACTAATATGTAGCGAATAATGATGTTAGCACCATCATCAAAATCATCAATATAGGATCCTGCGGCAATCACCCAATCCCAATTTTCATCATATAAATTATAGGTCACTTTTTTTCCTATTTTATCGGATTCTGGATATTCCCAATTATAATAAACAAACCCGCCACCTGCTTTAGCTGCTTTTATTTGTTCCCTAACAATATAATAATCTTGATTAATAGGGTCTACCACATCCCACATATTGAGGCCTTCTAATCGCGGATGCATAATTTCTAAGCCCTCACTATTATAAATAAGTAAGTAGCCATTTTCACCCAAGTCCATATCCGCCTCTATTTTTCGTGAACCATCAGCCTGTAAGTGTCCCATTAATTTTCTCTTAATGTCCTCTTCAGCTTCTTCTCGCGTGATAATCCCCATTCTAATAGTTTCATCATAACTATCAATAACTGCTTTAGCAGATGTTGCAGCATTTTTCAGTATTATTTTACCTTTTTCATCAAGTTCTTTCTTTGCACTGTCATAAGTCACAACGCTGATAATAAAACTTGATATGAGCATCAGCAAAATCATATATATCAATATTTTTTTAGCAAGCGACTGTTTAATCGCGCTTTTTAATTTCATACCTACCCCTGACATTAGCATTATCTATTTGTATTATAACAAGTTTTTTAATGTTTTACACTAAAATATGCCAAATTTTCAACAAAGTATCTCTTACAATAGGAAGACCCAACATTGTGGTTAATGGAAATAAGACCAGTAAAAAAACCTCAAAAAGATAAAGTTGTCTTTCTTTTCGAGCGGCATTAAATTCATAATATCGAAGGACAATTTTTCTCAAATCTTGATTCTTCTTCATGAGTCTTTGATAGCGCGTGTAAAGTTCAAAATACTGATAGATGGTTTGATGTGTATCATCAATCACTAAATGTTCTTTTACCATCTCATCTTTATGATAAATATCAATATTTTGAGCCATATTGTATTTAAAACTAATAATATGCCCTAAGATCTTAAGTGTCTTACGACTTACCTTGATCCGACCACGATCCATTTGAAGGATTAAAGGTTCAATACGCTCCATTAAATCTTCCATTTGGCTTTCCATCGCTTCAAGTGCGACGGATTTTGATACAGCTTCTGCAATCACTTGCTCAATTTGTTTAAATGGCATTTGAGAAGTCAAATCTGATTTAAAAAGATAGCCTTCACCATAATCTCCTATATAGGCCTCGTAATGAGCAACATATTGATAAAAGTAATGTTCATCCACGGGAACAATCGTTTCAATAAATTTTAAAAAGAGTCTAATCTCATCTTCATAGAAATCGACAAAGGCAACACAACCGTAAGCATACAAATAAACTTTATGATCAGTTACACCTCTGTTTAGAACCGTTTCTATCATCTCATTATCTAACTTTAAAAAATCTTTCCATTTAATGGTACGCGTTAGCTTGAAAAATGAAGAAAGGAGTTCCAAATCAAGCGTTTCAGATATTTTAAAAGCCAAGAAACGTATTTTTTTCATTTAACTTTCTCCATCTTATTGAATTAAATCGAGTAACATTAATACTACTTCAGCAATAATGAGAATGACAATTAGCCACTCAATAAAAACACCTCGCATTGAATGGCTAATGGTTGCAAAACCATCTATAATATTATTAAGAATTTCTGTTTTAGATTTCATAATTTCATAGCGATCATTGAGTTCAAAAAACACGGACATTTGATCATATAAGTCACTATTGACTTGCATATCCCATGTAATATCCGGCTTGTCTAAAATCATGATATAAGCAATCGTGTTATACTCATGTCTAAGCACCTGAGCAATTGTCTTAGCTAGTTTTTTATCACTTAATCTGAACTTACCTTTTTCAAGCCTCACAACCATGTTTTCTACCTTGTCCATAATTTTTTTGACATAGTCCTCTACTTTCTCAAGGGCAACAGACTTGGCAATAACCGTCGCTGCAATTTCCAAATAAGCTGGTTCAAATTGTTTTACTTTCAAGACTTCATCTGTAAAAGAAAACTGTTCAACTGTTGGATCCGTAATGATTTCATATTCATCAGAAAAACGCTGCCATTCCTTTAAATTAATCTCCTTTACATAAGACTTTAAATATTGAACAACTTGGTTGTCTTCATCTAGTGAAAAATTAATGGTAACAACACTTCCAAATGCAAAAACATAAACCTTTTGATCTTCACTAAAAGATTTATGTAATAGCTTTTCTAAAATGATATTCGTCAAAATAAGTGGTTCTTCCCATGTATACTTTTTAGGAATACTGCACTGTAATGCCAAATCATTTAAATCCACTTCATTGGATACAGCATACGCTTTAAACTTCATATCAATTATCCTCATTTTTCTTTTTATTAATCCCTTATAGAGATTCATTTTTACCCTGATTATATTATAACTTATCTAAGCTCTTCTATTGCATTTATATTTAATGTTTTAGTCCTATTTTATACAAAAAATATGAAGATGCAACCTTTTTATAAAAGAATAAGTAAAGTGCCCCTTCTTTATTGAAGCTTGACCTTGATACTTATAAACCAATATTGTATAATGGTATACAATATTCAATTGTTTCTTTTTTGTTACATTTTTAAAGGAGGTCCTATGGTTTCATTACATTCTCAAGGGGTCGTCATAACACCTCAACTGGAAATTTTAGATTCAAATGAAAAGAATCTTCATGCGTCTACAAACACATTGACTTACCGTATTTTAAAAGCCCATAATCAAGGCTCAAATATGTCAAAGCTTCAAATTCAATTTGATGCTCTTGCTTCGCACGATATCACTTATGTTGGCATTATTCAAACAGCTAAAGCCAGTGGCCTTAAATCTTTTGATATGCCCTATATTTTAACCAATTGTCACAACAGTCTTTGCGCTGTCGGTGGTACAATAAATGAAGATGACCACGTTTTTGGTCAATCTGCCGCTGAAAAATACGGAGGAATCTATGTTCCTGCCCATCAAGCGGTTATTCACCAGTACATGAGAGAAACACAAGCCCTCTCGGGCGGTATGATATTGGGATCCGATAGTCATACCCGCTATGGTGCACTGGGAACAATGGCAATAGGTGAAGGAGGCCCAGAACTTGTTAAACAACTCTTACATCAAACTTATGATATTGACTACCCAGAAGTAGTTGCCGTCTACCTTACAGGTGAGCCAGTCTGGGGCGTAGGCCCTCAAGATGTAGCCCTTTCACTCATTAAGGCCGTTTTTGATTCAGGCTTTGTTAAAAATAAAGTGCTAGAGTTCATAGGACCTGGCATTAAAGGACTCAGTGTAGAATATAGGAATGGGATTGATGTCATGACTACCGAAACCACTTGTCTATCGAGTATATGGATGACCGATGATAAGGTAAAATCCTACTATGAGACTCACGGGAGAGGGGATTTATATCACACCTTGGCACTCGAAAATTCCGCTTATTATGACAGTCTTATAAAAATTGATCTATCTACCATTGAACCGATGATTGCTCTACCTTTTCACCCAAGTCATGTTTATAGTATTAGAGAATTAAATGAAAATCCCTATGCTATTTTGTCAGAAGTTGAAAATACCATTAAAGCCAGTATTGATAATCCCTTTATTCATTTTTCATTAACTGACAAGATCAAAGATGGCGCTATCTATGCCGATCAAGGCATTGTCGCTGGATGTTCAGGTGGCACTTATGAAAATATTGCAAAAATAGCGCGTCTATTGGAAAATCATCCAAGTCAAGGCTATTTCAATATGAGTATCTATCCTTCAAGTCAACCTGTTAATTATGCCCTTATGGCAAATGGCTATCTTCAAACCTTAATGGCTGAAGGTATTAACATCAAAACAGCCTTCTGTGGGCCATGTTTTGGTGCAGGGGACGTACCTCAAAATAACGGCTTGAGTCTTCGACATACTACCCGTAACTTTCCTAATCGAGAAGGTTCAAAACCTGTAGATGGACAAATTGCTTCAGTTGCTCTTATGGATGCCCTCTCTATCATGGCAACTGCTATTAATGGTGGTAAACTCACTCCCGCAACTGATCTTGCACCCATTGACTTTAAAGATGACTACTTTTATGAGCCCCATATTTATGAAAAATCAGTCTATAATGGCTATCAAATACCTCAGAATGACAAGGACTTGATTTATGGTCCCAATATTGCAGATTGGCCAAGCATTGAGCCTCTAAATGAACATCTTTTACTTGCCAATGCTGCCACTATCTTTGACCCTGTAACAACAACTGATGAGTTGATTCCTTCTGGTGAAACCTCTTCCTACCGTTCTAACCCAATGAAGTTGGCTTCATTTACACTTTCCAGAAAAGATCCTCACTATGTTAATCGCGCAAAAAAAATAGCAACTCATGACAAGCAAGAAGAACTCATTGATTGCTTATTAGAGAACAAAAATCAAATTGATGAATTAACGCCCCTTTCTGATGACCATTTGAAAGCATCTCTTTCTGTGGGGAGTAATGTGTTCGCTTTAAAACCTGGTGATGGTTCAGCACGGGAACAAGCAGCATCTTGTCAAAGGGTCCTAGGTGGAAGCGCTAATATTGCTGTTGAATACGCCACTAAACGTTATCAAAGTAACCTTATCAATTGGGGAATGATTCCCTTTACAATGGCAAAAGAATCAACATCCTTAATGCAAGTGGATGACCTTATCTTTATTCCCCACATCAGACAAAAATTGCTGCAACATGAAACCACCTTTAAGGCTTATCACATCCGCTCTAAAGAAGTCACCCCTTTAATCTTTCATACAAAAGATTTCACGGAAGAAGAAATTCAAATTTTAGTGTCTGGCTGTCTCATTAATTATAATCAACACAAGATTCATGCATCTCAATCGAAACTATAGCCATTATCAATAAAGCGAGTCATTCACGAGATTCGCTTTTATTTTGAACTTTTTGGCAAGCTGACCTTAAATGTTGTTCCTCCTGTATTGCCTTTTAATATATCAATTGATCCATGATGTTGATTGACAATAATATCATAAGCGATACTAAGACCTAGACCCGTTCCCTTGCCCTCAGGCTTAGTTGTAAAAAAAGGAGTGAAAACCCGATGTTTAATGGACTCTGGAATACCCACTCCATTATCTGAAATTTTACAAAAAATTTGGTCTTTTTCAACACCTGTTTCAATTTCAATACAGGGTTCTTCTACACTGTCAATATTTTCATGAATAGCATCCATACTATTCATAACAAGGTTAAGTAGCACTTGATTAATAGCCGATGCCTTACAAAATATAGAAGGAACATGGGCAAGTTTTTGTTCAACTTGAACCTCTTCCTTGAATTGGCTTAGAGAAACCAAAAGCGTGTTTTTAATACCTTCATTAATATTATAATAGACATAATCATCCATCTCAGCACTTTGGGCAAAGAATCCAAGGCCCTTAACAATATTGCTGACGCGACGAACGCCTTCATCTATATCCTCCAGAAATTCAGTCATATCTGACACATATTCATCAACCAATCTATCCTTTTCGACTTTAACGTAAGGATGGGTTGCCATTTCTTTGAGCAATCCCTGCATCATATTTACATTGCTCATGACATAGCCTAAAGGGTTATTCATTTCGTGGGCAATTCCTGCAGCTAAGTGACCAATAGCTACCATCTGCTCTTGCTGTACCAGCTGGGCTTCTTTTTCCTTAAGTTCAACAAGGGTCGCTTCTAATTGTTGATAATAACGTTCCATCTGTTTTTCATCGCTTATTCGGTTAAAGGCACCACTAAATATTTCACCAATAATTGATAACATTGATCTATCATAATCATCCCATGCACTGTACTGGTGAGTATGGTCAAAACCAATAAAGCCTTGACACTGGTTTTTATAGACAAGAGGTAAGACTAAACAAGATTTTATTGCTTGCGATTCTAAAATTTTTTTTTCACTAATTGCATCCTCTGACATTTCTGAAACATTTGGAATATGTATAATTTCATTTTCATTTAGTTTTTTAACCCACCATGGGAAGGTGTCTAAAGGCAGATCCTTAAGTGCATCAATGGCAGGTTCAACGCCTTCTTGGCACCATTCATAAGTGTTTGTCATTGTTTGTTCTTGTTCATTGAACTCAAAAACATAAGCACGATCAGCACTTGAAAATCGTCCAATCATAGCCATCGCCTCTTCAATAGCACTTTCAATGTTACCAGATGATATTAGTTTTGACGATATTTTAGAAGCAATCAACTGAAGTTGCAGCATTTTTTCCATATGAGATTCATAATTTTGATGATTTTTGATAGGCAAAGCCGTCATGTAAAGCCCTTCAATTTGATTTGAAGCATTTAATATAGGTTGTCCTGAAACATCATACCATAACGCCTCAGCTTGACTTTCTCTTTGAAAGTTAAAAGAACGCCTTAAAATCTTTCCCGACTTTATTTCATTCAAAAAAGGATAAACTTTTTCGTAAAACGATGTAGAAACTAAATCGACAAGGTTCTTATTATTAACCACTTCACTGCCCAATATCTTTTTAAATTCTCTATTCGCATATTGGACATAAAAAGATTTGTCTAAAAAAAGAACAATCACTTCAGTCCTTTCAAAGATTAAATCGAGTAAGTCTTTATCTAATTTATCCATTTCATACTTTATTGTATGCGCTTTCATAAAAACACCTCATTTAGCTTGCCATTACTTATTCTATTTATAGGCTTTTTTCCCACACGATAAACAACTGTTTTCAAAGTAGAATATCCAAAAAACCTTTAGAAAAGTCGTTTTCAGTCTTATCATTTTTTAGTTATACACAGAATTTACACTTTAAAATGTTATAATATTGTAAAATTTTATTTAATCTGTCTCACAATGAGGAGGTTCTCTATGAAGTATTCCCATAAGGTGTTATGGCTACTCTTATCAATTAATATCGTGTTTTCAAGTATTAATTTTGCCAATTCAGGTCCAATGACCATTGATGAATCTTCTGTCAATGGCATTTACAGTCTTTCAGATTCACCTGCTGAAGTCACACGTGAGGAACTTACTTTTAATTTTTCAAATCAGGACTTGCTTTACACCCCCACTTGTTCCGTCACTGCAGACTACCATCTTTATAATCCAACTGATGAACCATTAACTGTTCAAGTCGGGTTTCCATTAACCAGCTCTTTTAAGGCCCTAGAATCAAGAAGTCACATTGAGTATAACCAACAAACCATTCATCCCGATATCCAAGTTCGGCCTCAACTCTCAACAGTAGATAGCTCTTTTGATGAAATTATTCGTGCTTTTAATCATCAGTCTAATACCTATGACGCTCTTCAAAGCAAATCTATTGAACGTTATGAAATTCAGACCGATTTAGACCAACTTGCTGATGGCGAATCTATCACAATATATGTTCATTCTCCTCAAATTGATTCTATTTTATCAAAGGGATCTCGGTCTAGTGGTTTTCAAGATGACACATTCTTTTTTTCCTACGATCAATACAGTCGACATCATTATTTTTATGTCATTGGTGGTCCCACTGACAATCTAACCTTTGAATACACTCAACATAATAAAATAGTGGATCATGCGTCATCAATTGATTATGTTCATTCCCCTGTTACACTTGATGATTTTACAGCAGATCTTTTGTCCGAAATAGACCACCCCCGCCCCTTTTCAGATAAAGACCTCGTCAACTTGGCATTTGATAGTTTTGACTATTATCGTCGTAGTAAAGCAGGCGAGCTTATTTTTAACCTTGATGAAATAATGCTCTCACCCTATCAGTGGTATTTAATGATGTATACTTATCACATTGAACTAGAACCACATAGTGAAAACAATATGGTCATTAGTTATGACATGAATGGCTTAATGGACCAAAGCGAAACCCAATATCCCCTTTATACTTATGAGTATTATTTAGATCCTGCTTCTCATTGGTCTGATTTTAATGATCTTACCATTAAGATTATCCCTCCTGATGAATCTCCTTATATTACTAATTCTAATATTACATTTAATCAAAATGAATCTTATTATGAAGCTCATTTTGATAACATCCCTGATGAAAAGCTCACTTTTACACTCAATAAAGAAGCAACTCCAAGTCATTATAATCAGCAGAGCTCTTATGGTCTCCTTATTATTCTCTATATTGTTATGAGAGTGGCGATTATACTTATCCCTATACTGGCAATCATTTTGATAATGAGACACCTTATTAAACGCAAAAATTCACAGCTATAAAACAAAAGGCTTGATTAACACTTCTTTGTGTCATCAAGCCTTTTTATGATTTCATTATATGATTTAACTGTTCTTTATTGAGCCATCACTCTATTAGCCCATGCTTCTTCTAAGGCCTCAATAAACAATGAATGTGAATCAGAAAGAGACATTGTTGCACCCGATGTTACATCGGCTAAGACCATTTGTTCATCTTTTGTTAACGCATTGTATTTTATTAATTCATCTGGATCTTCTGTTGTCGCAACGATAGGTTTACCATTAGCACCAGTACTCTTATCAAACCAAGCCCTCACTTCTGCAACGGTCATCCCTTTAAAGAAGTCTTGGTAGTTGTTAAGCTGTACATACCACTCATTACCCGTTGTCGCTTTTGCAGCCATACCATAATCATCGCCACGTTCTCTCTTGGTTTCCCACGTTTGTACTTTGTCCATCAGGTCGCTTACAGAAACCTCTTCTGTCGGCCATGTTGGAAATTCATCAGGTCCTATTTCATAAACATCGAAGATGACATTGACAATCTTGCCATTGGCATCAAAAATGGCACTTGCCATTGTAATATTAAAAGAATAGTGACCACTTCTATCTCTGAAATTAGCGACTTCTCCCAGTCCTTGATAAAGCGTTGCCATATCCATATCAACGTCTTTATCTACTTCTGGCATCATTGTACTACCAACGGCTAATTTTTGGCCAACATAAATCAAACTTGCATTTTTCACTTGTGGATTAAGTGCTAGCAGTTCATCTGTTGTTAATTGGTATTGACGCGCAATCTTCCATAATGCATCTCCAGATTTAACTGTATAAACCATTGTTCCTTCCTTAAATTCAGGATTTTCATACGAATAGCTTTCTCCCCCACCACTGCTCTTCCAATTAGCATCTGTCGCAGACGTTGTTGCATCGGTTTCTTCATTATCTGCAAAAACCGGTATGCCTAACACTAGCACAAGCGCAAGGACTAGAATAACTGACAACACTTTTTTTGATGATTTTCTCATAAAATACACCCCTTAGTCATTTTTTTGAATGGTTAATCATACATCCATTCATTTTAAATTGGCTTTATTGAAAACGGCTGTTTTGAGTTATCAATTATCTCAAACAGCGTTTTACAAATGAGTTAATGTTTGTCGTGATTGATAGTCATATTCAATTTCTTTTTTGAGTTCATAGCAAGCATCATTGATATAAATTGATAAAGGCTTACCTGACAAGCATGTGATTCTACACTTATCAGCCACTTCAATTTTAATATGTCTGCCTTTAAAATAAATATAAAAACTATAAGCATCCCACTTTGAAGGCTTTTGCGGTCTAATATACAATTTTTCTTCAATAATTCTTACCCCTGCAAAACCATAGATAACCCCCAATAAACTGCCTGAAATATTAGCCATATGCAAACCATCTTTTGTATTGCGATGGGTATCTTTTAAATCCATCACCCATGATTCATGCAAGTAATCATAAGCCTTCTCAATATCACCTAATCTCGCAGCCATAATCCCATAAATACAAGATGATAAAGAAGAATCATGGGTCGTCACCTTTTCATAATATTCATAACCTTTTTTCATTTGAGATTCAGTCACCTCTTCTTCAAGAAGCATATGGGCTAACAAAGAATCTGCTTGTTTTAAGACTTGATGTCTATAAATCGCAAGGGGATGATAGTTTAACAATAAGGGTCTTTTCATATAATCTTCATTCTCAAAAGGCCAGACTGGTTTAGATAAAAAACTATCATCTTGAGCATAAAAAGACTTGTCTTTATCCATCGGATAATACATTCGTTCACTAGCCTTTTTCATTTGTTCAATTTCATCGTCTTCCAGAAAGATATGCATACACTTATCCTTAACAATATCTTTATAGGGTGAATGCAATAAACGTTGATAAATAATATTTAACCATTTAAAATGATGGGCTACCATCACATTGGTATAATAATTATCATTAACAATGGCAGTATATTCATCAGGTCCAGTTACATCATATATATGAAAATGGCCATCATGATAATGTCCCATATCCATAAAAACCCGTCCGGTTTCAATCAATACCTCTAATCCCTTTTTAGCCATAAATGCCAAATCATTTGTTGCTTGGTAATATTGGATAAAAGCATAGGCAATATCAGCATTAATATGGTATTGTGCCGTGCCCGCTGGAAAATAACCTGAAGATTCTATCCCTGAAATTGTCCGCCAAGCATACTTAGCCCCCTTTAGATGCCCTAATTTTCGAGCTTCTTCTCTGGACTCTGGTAAGCGTTTATAGCGATATTCAAGGAGTTTTTTAGCTCTTTTAGGATCGGTCAATAAGATCACCGGGAAAATATAAATCTCAGTATCCCAAAAATAATGACCTTCATAACCTTCTCCTGATAAACCTTTTGCAGAAACATTAGAGTAAGCATCTACGCCAACATTTTGTAACAGTTGAAACTGCATAAACCGTGTTGCAAAAGCTGCTGTATCGTCCCCTTCAATACTAATTTGAGTCCTTTTCCAGAACATGCCTAACTGATGGGCCTGTCTCTTGGTTAAACTTTCATAAGTCTCAAATGTAAATTCCTTAGATAATTTTCTAAGGTATTTTTCAGGTTCTGCTTGCCTTAGACTATCAGAAACAAAGCACCATTTTTCCAGTCTAATATTCCCCTTGCCGTTGACACGGGTAATTAATTGTTTGGACCGATTCTCATGGGATACATTCACCGAATGATGATTAATGACATGATTAATTAAAGCCGTCACTTTAATGTGTGACTGGGTCGTCTTAAGTGTCATGACACAAGTATCCTCTTCAATCTCACCTTTTTCGTATTCAAGAAGTTTGGTCTGTCCTCTAGCTGTTCTTGGATCTTTATGATCACTATAATTTTCAATATCGCCATCTATCACACTAATCAGTTCAATCGCACCATCATAGTTTACTTCTGTTACTAATACAGCTAAGGATGGGCACTCTAATGAAACAACACGCTTAAAAGTTAATAAGGCCTTTTTTCCATTATCAGTATGATAGCAATAACTTCTAATCGACTCACCGTTTTCAAAGTTGAGTCTTCGTGAATACTGTGAGGTTTTCCCCTGAATGAGTTGCGCACGTTCACCATCTAAAAAAACTTCGCAGGTTTGAAAATCCATTATTCTCGGTTGTCTGTCGTGTTCTTCAGGAAAACCATGCGCAAATTCGGCATGATTCATGGGCACACGTTCATAAAGCCCATTAATATAAGTTCCTCTTATAGTATTCCCATGAGGATATTTTTCTTCAAAACACCCTCTTAAGCCTAAATAGCCATTACCTTGTACATATAAACTTTCTTCAATAAGTTGATTTTTTTCTTGATATTCTGTTTTCTCTAAATAATACATCTATTATGACTCCTTATTTCAATAAATCTTTAATGGCTGAAAGTGCACCTACCCTAGTACACACTTTACCCGCTATTTGATTTGCAAAACGTGAAATAGCAATCATTTTTTCTTTATCCTCTAAAATTGATGGCATATCATTGTATTGCGCCAATTGGTAGATAACAGCACCTATAAAGGCATCTCCCGCACCGGTTGTGTCTTTTACTTCAATTTTTTCAGTTGTAACGTGTTCATCCCAATGAGGATTAAAAAGTCTGACGCCTTCTTTTCCAAGTGTAATTGTAAAAGTGGCTGAACTCATATGCTTCAACTCTTGAATGGCACTTTCTAAGTCTGACTGTCCTGTCACAATCAAAGCCTCTTCATCACTCAATTTTACCAAGTGTGCTTTTCTTATAAAAGGTAACACTCGATCCTTAAAATCGTCAATATCTTCCTTCCAAAAATCATTGCGATAATTGGGATCAAAAACAATCAACTTGCCTTCTCTTTGAGCTTGGTCCAATAGACAATGGTAGGTGTCTTGTAAGGGGCCTTCTAAGAAAGCGGTTGCTGCTCCAAAATGGATAATTTCAACTGCTTCAAGATGCTTCTGATTAATCCAATCATACTCTAAATCTGCATCTGCTCCACGAACAAAGGCAAATTCTCGTTCTCCCTCTTCATCTATAGACACAAAAGCCAGCGTCGTAGGCTTTTGACTCCGCTTTAACAAGGCAGTGCTAACACCAAACGTTTCTAGCTCCTCTTTTAAAAAGTCGCCAAAACCATCTTGACCAATTGACCCTAAAAAATAACACGACCCCTCAAGTGCAGAAATCGTGCAAGCAACATTTGCAGGCGCTCCCCCTGCTTGCTTATTAAAATGATCTTGATCCTTTAGACTCTTGCCTCTACTGAGTCCCATAAAATCAATTAGCATTTCGCCAACGCATACTATTTTTTTCATTTTTCCTCCATTAACCGATCTGTCTCTTAAAAAGTGATTCCTGGCTTAAAACTTTCATTTTAATCAAAGACTCTCTCTAATTATAATTTCATAAGGAAGTTCATAAACCATTAAGGGATTAACAACAGAGCCCTTGATTGATTCCATTAGTACTTGCCCTGCCAGGACCCCCTTTTCAAAGAAAGGTTGCTTTACTGTTGTCAGAGAAGGCGTTACCATCCGTGACAAATCAACATCATCAAATCCAATAAAGGCAATATCTTCTGGTACCTTATAACCACGCTCAAGTGCATATCTCATAGCACCAATTGCCATGAAATCATTAGCACAGAATACGGCATCAATATGATTGTCTTGACCTAAAAGTGCTTTCATACACTGATAACCATCTTCAAATCGATAATTGCCAGAGACAACAAGCGACTCATCAAACTGGTTCATCGCCTTCATCTTTTCTTCATAAGCTGCATAACGTGCTTTACCTGACTGTAAATCATTAAGCGGGCCTCTAATCATAGCGATTTTCTTCCTCTTATTATCTACAAACAACTGAATAATCGCACGAACGGCTTGTCGATTATCTATTTTTATAACAGGAACATCTTTATCAATTGTATCTGTTCCAATCATAACAAAAGGGGTTTCATCAATCCCCAGAGATGCTTTTGTATCATGTTCTTGATCGGAAATCAAAATCAAACCATCTATATTTCTATTCAATAACATTTGGACTTGATCCTTTTTCTTATCTTCATCAAAATCAGTTGCCGCAATGACTAAAGCAAATTCAGTATCCCGCATAATTGACTCAATCCCTGAAATAATTTCTGCAAAAACAGGATTCGATAAATCCGGAATAACAATTCCAATGAGATTCGAACGTTTTAATGAAAGTCCTCGAGCAGTTGGACTTGGACGATAGCCTGTCTGCTCGATAACTTTTAAAACACTTTCTTGCGCTGTTTTACTGACGGGTTTAGACTGATTTAAAACCCTTGAAACAGTTGCTTTAGAAACCCCTGCTAATCTTGCAATATCATTTATGGTTACTTTCATGTGGCCTCCTTCAAGCAATATCTATTTATATAACTATATCACTTGATAGCACCAGATACCATACCTTTGATGATGTGTTTTTGTCCAAAAATAAAACCAACAATAATAGGGGCAGCCGCCATAAGGACAGCAGTCATAATTAAATCCCATTTTTTAACAAACGAACCAGCAAAGGCTCTGATCGCTAAAGGAATAGTTTGAATCTCTTGACCAACACCTAATACCAATGATGGTAAGAGGAAATCGTTCCATATCCAAATAGCATTTAGGATACAAATAGTTACCACAATGGGTTTAAGAATTGGCATGACAATATAAAAGAAAATTTGTGGTTTTGAACACCCATCTATCCAAGCTGCTTCCTCTAATTCCTTAGGGATTGATTTGATAAAACCATGAAACATGAAGACGGCAAGTGGCGCACCAAAACCAATATAAGCAAAAATCATCCCATGATACGTTCTCAACATTGAAAGACCTGTCACTTCTGAAATGGTCCTAAAGAGTGAAACAAGTGGAAACATAACCACTTGGAAAGGAATAACCAGACCTGCTACAAAAATAGTGAAAATAACAGCAGATTTTTTGCTTTTATTTCTGACTAATACCCAAGCAGCCATTGCAGAAAAAACAGCAATTAAAACCAAGGAAGTCACAGTAATAACAACGGATGAAAAGACACTTGAAGCGTATCTTATACTCGGACTGGTCCAGATGGTTTTAATGTTCGTAAACAATTGTCCCCAATTTTGAGGCAGAGCAACTGGATCACTAATAATTTCTAATGACGCTTTGGCTGAATTGATAATAACGATAAAGAAAGGCGCCATTGTGAATATAAACATGAGTACAGTAAGAATATAAATAATCGTTTTAACAAAGTTTTTTCTCAATTTCATTACATTTCCACCTCTTTCCTTTTATTATAGTAAAGTTGAGCGATAGAAATAACAGAAAGCAACAAGAAGAATATAATCGCACGTGCTTGCCCTTCTGCCATATTATTATACTTAAAGGCAACATTATAGATATGAACCGCTAATAATTCGGTGGAGTTCACGACTGTACCTTGGAACATTTCTGTCGGCCCCCCATTGGTTAAAGCGATGATAATATCATATTGCTTAAATGAATTAATGAGTGTTAAGAAAGAGGTTATTGTAAAGGCTTGTGCAATAAGCGGCAAGGTTATATTCTTGAATTTATGCCAGAAATTAGCACCGTCTATTTCTGCTGCCTCAATAAGTTCTTGTGGAACATTTAAAAGAGCAGCAACATAAATCATCATAATGTAACCTGCATATTGCCAAGTAAATGCAAAAATTAATCCAAAAAGAGTCCAGTTCGGATCAGCTAATAATAAAAGATTTTCTAACCATTCTATACCTAAGACCGTTCCAATTCCAGGGACGATGCTTTTAAATATAAATTGCCAAATATAACCTAATACTAAGCCTCCAATAAGGTTTGGTACAAAAAATCCAGCTCTAAAAACATTTCTAAACTTAATTTCTCGCGTCACCAAAACCGCCAATAATAGTGAAATAACATTGATTGAAATCACACTTAATATTGTAAAGAGAAATGTTCTAATGAGCGAATATCTAAAACTAATATCTGAAAACATGTTACGATAATTTTGAAGCCCTACAAAAGAAGGCTTAAGTCCTTGTACAGCTGTCCAATCTGTTAATGAGTAATAGATTCCCATGATAAAGGGAATAATGACTACCAGAGAGAAAGCCAAAAGAGCCGGTGTTAAAAATCCCCAGAAAACAAGTTTTTCCCTTGATTTTCTACTTTTCATGATTTCCTCCTTTATGAGAAAGAGGCTTTTTTTGTCGTTCTATGATGGTAAAGAAAAGGGCAAAATTTTGCCCTTTTCTCAAAAGCCCTAATTAATTATTGACCGAGTTCTTCAATCTTTGCAGCAATTTGATCGATAAAGCCTTGTTTATCAATATCACCTTTTGCATAACTTTCATAGATAGGTCCTAAAGTTCCCATACCAAAACCATCTGGCATGTCATTTTGTAACCAAGTATAAGCAGTCCCCTTAGATAACCATTCTGCTGCATCAGCTGATAATGGTGTATCTGGTTTCAATTTTACATTTGTAAATGCTGGAACCATTTTAGCCTTATTAACCATATAGTCATGACCTTTTTCATTGGTTGCCATGTAGTTTAAGAACGCTTTAGCTTCATCTAAATTTTTGCTGTCTTTATTAAGAACATAGAACGAAGGTGCACCAATAAAGATGCCATCAAATGTTCCTTTTACAGCAGCATGTGGTGCAAATCCCATTGGGAAATCTACGCCATTTTCAACTAACCAAGGATCAATCCAGTTTCCTTGATGGATAAAGACAGATTTACCAGTAGCAAATTGTCCAACTTGTGCATCGTAATTACCTGTTAATAGGACACCTTCATCAGAATATTTAAAGAGCATCTCAACCCAGTCTGCATATTCTGTTAATCTTTCCATGTCCACTTCACCTTTATTTAATTTGTCTAAAACAGTTGTATCACCATAGTCTAGTCCTTCTGATAAGTAACCGTTAAAATTATGTAGTCCAGTTACCCATCTTAAATCCGGACCAGCACCCATTGCTACAACAGAATCAATCCCTAATTCATCTTTCATACTGTCAATTTTTTCAAATGCTGCCTTGTAACCTTCTTGTGAATTAAGTGTTGCAGGATCAACACCTGCTTGTTCTAATAAATTTTTGTTGTAAGCGAGTCCCCAAGCTTCTACTGATACTGGGAATCCATATACTTTATCATCTACTTTGAATTCAAGATCTGTTAAATCAATCCATTCATCACCATCAAATGGTGCTAATTTTGATTCCCAAGTTTTGTAACCGCCCATTCCTTCAATAACAAAGATATCAGGCTGTCTGTCTGTTTGGAACTCAGCTTTTAAAGTTTCCGCATAAGGTGTGTCTCCACCCGACGTCTTAATGGTGACTTTAACACCAGTTTCTTCTTCATAAGCTGCTGCAAAAGCTGTTAATTGTTCACCAATTTCAACCTTATTTTGATAAATAACAACTGATTTGTCTTCTTGTTGGCCAGTACATCCCCCGAAAAGTCCTAGTACTAAGACCAATACCAATAATAAACCAAATGCTTTTTTCATTGTTGCTCCCCCTTCTGTGGAATTATAGAGATGGTCATTTGCCATCTACAAGATTTTTTTACCCTAATCATATTTTTATAAAACTTAAAAGATAGACATTATTGGTCTATTTTTTTCAGCACGAGAAATTCAAGTGGACCTAACAGTATCGTTTCCGCAAATAAATCTACTGTTTTTCCTTGAAGACATTCTTCATAAGTCCCATCAATCCCATTGCGTTTAAGATCTGTTGTATAAAGCCATTGTCTGTCTTCAGACAGATTAAAGGCAAGTAGGTATTCATCTTTTTCATTAAACTGATGAACCACCAAAACATGATCATTAGACTGAACTACTATTCTTTCGGATTGGCGATGTTGAATTTGTCCTCTTAACTTGATAAGTGCTTTTATATGATTAAATATCATGGCTTGCTCTTGAGTAGGATGTGTTACCATATTCCAATCAAAAGCGCCTCGGTGTAACCACCTTGAGTCATGACATTTATGAGGGTCCAATTTATAAGAATAATCATTGAGACGACCTACTTCGTCGCCACTATATATCATTGGAATGCCTTTTCTTAATATAAAAAGAGCATTCATTAAATAAATCCGTTTAAGTGCCAATTCTTTTTGATAAGCATCTTTCTGTTCAAGTGCTTTTTCAAGCCCACATAAGCTTGCAAAAGTGCCTGAATTTCTAGCATCCATGGTTTCAGCATTAAACTCATAGAGTTCACCTTTTGCAAAACTATCTTTAACTGAACCGTAATAGAAATCAATTAGAAACATCTTATGTGCTTGAGGATCAAACCCTAGATGTCTTAGATTATCTTCATTAAGTCCCCAACCAATATCATCGTGACATCTCGCATAATTTATCCAATGTGCATCTCGAGGTAATTTCCAATCTGGCATCATAGCCAAATGCCTTGCGTCTCTAGTTGCCAATGCATTCCATAGTTCAACCATATAGGAAGCATTATAAAGCACATGACATTCTGGAAAGGAATCTGTTCCAAAATATTTGATGATTTCTTCAGGTGTCACAATGGCTTCTCCCAGTAAGGCTGTTGACGGTGCAAAAACTTCACTAATTTCTCTCAGCAAGTTCATGAGAATATGAACTTCCTTTAAATTACGACTAGATGTTCCTAGTTTTTTCCATATATATGGAATCGCATCTAGTCTGATCATATCAATGCCAATATTCATCATAAAGAGCATTTGTTCAACGACCACGTTAAAAACCTCTGGATTATCATAATTTAAATCCCATTGAAAAGGATAAAAAGTCGTCATAACCCATTTCTGAACAGCGTCTAAATAGGTGAAATTACCTGGCGCAATTTTTGGAAAAACCTGATTAAGCGTTTTTTCAAACGTTTTTGGGATATCATCTGTTTCATAAAATCTATAATAGGATTGATAAGGCTCAATGCCTTCTAGTGCTTTTTGAGCCCACTCATGATCATTTGCCGTATGATTGAGAACATAATCTATTGCCACTCTAATGCCTCGGTCGTGACATTTTTTAATAATGCGAATAAAAGTTTCCATATTCCCCAAGCGAGGTTCAATTTCTTGATAAGAACTTACCGCATAACCGCCATCATTATCACCTTGTCTTGTCTTAAGCAAAGGCATAAAGTGAATGAGTGTTACACCCAAGTCTTCAAAGTAGTCAATTTTCTTTTCAAAAGCATTTAAGTCTCCAGAAAAAAGGTCAACATAAAGCATCATGCCAACAGTTTTCCCATCAGATAGCCACTTGGTGCTATTCAAATCTCTGGCTCTGAGTATTTCAGATCTTTGGTTATAATATGTATCGAGCAGTTCCAATAACTGATCAAAAGCAGTATCTGCACCTGGATACAAGCGTGTGTATTGTTCATATAGATATTTCTTCCTTAAAGATAACCCTGCTTCAAATTTTGATTGACTCATTTTTAATCCTCCGTATAAATCCATTTTAGGAAACCGGTTTCATCTTGTCAACTCCAAATTATGTCTTTCAATTCAGTTTGTCTATATTTTTGTACACTTTTTACAAATTGTTTGATATTCACATCGAGACAAAATCAAGTTTTATGAACACCTGTATAATTTATTCCCTATTTTTCATAAAATAATCGCTATTTATTTTTGTGACAATAATAAGCATGGACATGTCCCTAAAAAACATAAAAAACCCGTTTGATACACTTAGGTGTCAAACGGGTTAAAACTTTTATTCTTTCATGACCTCTTTTATGAGCCATTATGCACTTCTACGAAAATTGAGAAGGATGCTTTTCAAAGAAATCAAATTTAGGTGGTATTTCAACGATTTGATGGTTTGTAGGATCGTCCATATGGGCAGTAATCGGTTTCATAATATAGTCCCATGACCATACTGTTTCATTTAAATTAAGGTGCTCAAGCGCACGTTCAGCACTTTCAGGCACAATTGGATGAAGAAGTGTCAAGGTTGATTTAACCCCATAGAAGGCATCTGCCAATACTTGTTGTCTCATTTCATCACTGTCTGCATCATCTGCAGCCTTCATTTCTCTTGCCCAGAGTTTACTAAGGGATCTGATTAAACTATCCATGGTATAAATCACACGATGAAACTCTTGTTTAGACATATTGAGTTCATAGTCTAATACGCCCTTTTCAACAATCGCACGAACCTCTTCAGAAGGATCTAAAGTTGGTACTTTTCTATCTGTGTATTTTTGTGACGTATAGAAACATGAACGCATTAAACGATTAAAAACGTTAGTGAGTAAATTGCCATCTTTAAGAACCACATCTGCCTCATTAGGATCTGCAGACGGATCATATGGTTTAGGACTAAAACTAACACTCTTTTTAGATAATCCCAAACTTAAAAAGTGCATTCTAAGTTGATCTTTTGTATAGTGTGATAACAATTCATCTGCCATAGGTGGTTTGATATCACTTGAGCTGCTGGCTTTTGAATCTAAGAACAGTAAATGACAATTCGATACTAAATGTGGAAAATTAATAGCATCTATTTCTCTTGGATCATCCTTTTGATAACCCAGGTAAGACATTAACATAGCCATTTCTGCTATACCATAAAAATAAATATTATCTTCTCCAATAAATTGGTAAACTTGAGAACTATCTTCTATCCACCAATCTTTCCATTCAGAAGGATCTTTGCCGATTGATTCAAGATATGTTTGTGTAAAAGACACAGGTGCCCAAAGCGATTCTGGCCATACCCAGAAAGTCAAATCCTCTAAGCCGTCCTTATTAGGTACCGGAACCCCCCACTCAATATTGCCTGATAGTCTAAACGGCACAAGTGTCTTACCTGTACGGTATCTTATACTATTGGCATCTAACCGCCCTCTAGCTATATCTCTCGCATCTAAAGAGTCAAAGACATAGGTCACCGATGGCTTTTTAGGTTCATCTATAAGTTGAGCATGGTCTAAAGTCATATTGGCTTCGAGCATTTTATCATATTCTTTACGTGTAATATAAATTTCTGGATCTTTCAAAAATTCATCGGTTACTTTGATGACCATTGGTCTCACTTTACGCTCTTTACGCATCTTATTGACCATTTTTTTCATTTGATCTTGGTATTCATCTAAAACATAATACCAATTCACTACTTCTTTAAGTTCTGGTTTTTTCCCAGAAAGCGTTGAAATAGGATCAACTAATTCATTAGGCATATATTGATGCCCTAGGGCACATTCATCTGCATAAGCTTTATCAGATTGACAGCCTTCAAAAGGACATTTCCCAACGACTTGTCTACCATTTAGAAAAACTTCTTCATCATGATCATAGAATTGTAATGTGGAAAGTTTTTTAAGATAGCCACCTTCATAAAGTTGGTTAAAGAGTTCCTTCGAAACAGCCTTATGGACTTCTCCACTTCTTCCGTAAGCTGATGAAGCAAATAAACTAGGTGCAACATCATAATCACTTAAAGTTTGTTTTTGAAGGGTATGAAAATGATAGACGTAGTCTTCTAAATTTTCATATTCTAGTTTTTCACCTTCATGTTCATCACAATATTTCTTATAACTGGCCAAAATAGGAGAACCATAGCAGTCAGTTCCCGAAACGAAAATGACATTTTCTTCGCCAATTCTGTCTTTTAAAAATCTAGCATAGGTATCTGCATGAATAAACACGCCACCTATGTGTCCAAAGTGCAATGACTTATTGCCATAAGGCATGCCCGCGGTAATCACAGCTTTTTTGGGGAAAACCGGTCTCGGTCTTTTAAATGGTTTCATTACTTAACGCCTCCACATCATTATTTTAAATCCACTAATAAAGTGAAAAATAGATCCATAAAAACATTGCTCTTGAATGATTTACAACTACAATCGTTTGGATTCATCTATTTGCTTCATATATTATGTTTTCTTTCAATGGTTTACTTCAATTTTAATAATAAAAAACGCCCCTACATGCTTTTAAACATGCAGGGGCGATAAACTGTCACAGATTCGTCACAAGTCCTCTATCGCGGTACCACCCTAATTTGGTCTCAGCGAGTATTTAACTCTTCTCCTTTAACGGTGAGTTGCCGTCATTATATCCGTCCTTAAACATCCAAAATGAAGCTCCAAGTCTTGGTTCGTGTTAACGCCAGTATTTCCTTCTCAGCATCAGAAATTCTCTGTGACCTTAATTAACATTACTCTTCTCTTCTTCGCCTTTAAAAGAATTATAAAGGTCTGTCTTTTAAAAGTCAAGGTGATTTCAAGGCTAAATCAAGTAAATAGCACACTTTTTTTCTCATCTTTGTTTATTAAATGCCAAACAATCATGGACAAACGTACTCATTCTTAGTTATAATTAACATAGATTTTACATTAGGTTAACGCGTATATTACACAATGCCACTATACTTCACTTTGGGCATAATTATTTAATCTAAAATTTACATTAAGGAGGCATTATTTAATGTCAGTATTTGTAGGAGTTTTAGGCGGACTTGGTCTGTTCCTATATGGAATGCGTATGATGGGAGCAGGGCTTCAAAAAGCTGCGGGCAAAAAGCTCGAAAGAATTATTGAAGTTTTAACAACCAACCGCTTTATGGGCGTTATTGTCGGTATGCTAGTCACGGGTGTGATTCAAAGTTCAAGCGCAACGACAGTAATGGTTGTCGGTTTTGTTAACGCTGGTTTGATGAAATTAACTCAGGCTGTAGGTGTTATCATGGGGGCCAACATAGGTACGACCATTACCGGTCAGATTGTATCACTATCCGTAGATCAAATAGCACCAATCGCTATTGGTATCGGCATGATCTTACTGATGTTTGGTAAAAAAGGGGGACAACGTAACCTCGCTGAAATACTCATTGGACTTGGAATTTTATTTTTTGGTATGGAGTTTCTTAAGGATTCTCTTAAACCACTTAGAGAATTAGAAGCTTTTCAACACTTAATGCTTACATTAAGTCACAATCCACTACTTGGAGTAGTAGTTGGTTTCTGTTTAACCTTTATTGTTCAAAGTTCAAGTGCTTCAATAACAATGCTTATTGCACTTGCTTCACAAGGTTTGTTACCCCTTGAAGCAGCACTTCCAATTTTATATGGTGATAATATCGGTACATGTACAACTGCATTATTATCAAGTATTGGCGCAAGCCGTAATGCAAAACGTGCAGCTATTATTCATCTTATTTTCAACACCGTTGGTACTATTTTGTTTGTTCTTGTTTTATCGCATCCAATATCATTTTTCGTTAAATGGTTAGATCCAACTGATGTTCCAAGACAAATAGCCAATGCACATACTCTCTTTAACTTTGCCAATGTGATTATTCAATTCCCATTTGCCTTATTACTTGTTAAAGCAGCTATGTGGCTCGTACCAGATAAACCAGAACTTGAAAAAAATTCAGTAACTCAATATATTGACAAACGCATTCTCGAAACACCAACGATTGCCCTTCAAAGTACCATTAAAGAAACTATTTATATGGGTGAAAAATCTTTAGAAAGTTTGACCAATACCATGTCGAGTTTCTTTGATAGAAAGACCGAGCAATTGTCTAAGACATTTGAGATTGAAAAAACCATCAACCAATTGGAAAATGAAATCACAGACTATCTCGTTGAACTTTCCAATTGTGAAATTATGGACTCAGATCGTCGCTACATTGATGGCCTCTTTAACAATATTAATGATATTGAACGTATTGGTGACCATTCAGAAAATATAGCGGAAATTTTTGTAGCGGTTGCTGACCAAAAAATACAATTTTCTAAACCTTCAATTGAAATGCTTGAAGTGATTCACGCTAAAACAAAAGAGAGTTTAGAACTTGCTATTGAATCTATTCGATCACCTAAAGAAGAAACAATTGATCGCGTTAATGCTTTAGAAGAAGAAATTGATGTCCTTGAAAGGGCTGCAAGAAAAGATCATTTTGAGCGTTTAAATGCATCAATATGTGATGTAGAATCTGGTGTTTATTATCTTGAAGTTATTAATAATCTTGAAAGAATTTCTGACTTGGCTTCCAACCTTGCAAAAGTCGTTCGCGATACTGTCAAAGTTGTGCCTATTAAAGCAGAAGCTTAAATCTATAAGCCAATCCCCCTTTCCAATTGTTGGAGAGGGGGATTTTTTATTTAATGCTAAAGTATTTTTAAAAATATAGATACAATTGACTCATCAAATTGAGTCCCTGCGTTAGCGCTTATAATCGCTTTAGCTTCTTCAATAGATTTTCCCTTTCGATAAGGCCTATCAGAAACAATCGCATCAAAGGCGTCTGCAATGGCAATGATTTTAGCTCCGAGAGGAATATCAGATCCTCTAAGTCCTTCTGGGTATCCTTTACCATCAATACGTTCATGGTGATGATAAATAATAGGAATAATTGCTTCTAATGATCTAATCGGACTTAAAATATCTCTTCCTTTCTCAGGATGATTCTTAATAATATTATATTCTTCATCCGTTAGAGGGCCAGGTTTCAATAAAATGCGATCTCTAATCCCAATTTTACCGATATCATGTAGTTTAGCCGCAAGAACAAATTCATTTACTGTACTTTGAGGTAATTGTAAAGCCTCTGAAATTTTTTGTGTCCATTGAGTTACTCGCTCTGTATGACCTTGGGTTATATGGTCTCTTGCCTCAAGTGCTTTAATTAAGGAGTTAATCGTTGTAATCATATATTCATTTTCAAGCGCCATATCTCTATATTTTTCAACAATCATATGTTCCACTTGATTAATCACAACATCCACTTTAAAAGGTTTTACAAAATAATACTCTACACCGAGTGCCTCGCCTTGTTTTTTATTATAGCGACTATTAAGCGTACTCATAATCATAACTTTCGTATGGGCAATAGGTGCTGTTTCTCTCACTTTCTGGATCATTTCATAGCCATCCATAATAGGCATATTAATGTCAGTTATAATGACGTCTGGTTTTTCTTGGGTTGCCATTTCATACCCTTCCAGACCATTACTGGCGACTGATACATTATAGCCTCTCCTGACTAAACCGATTTTCAAAACATTCTGAATCATCAAACTATCTTCAACAATTAATACTTTTTCATTGTAGCGTTCCTTGACATAATACTGCCCAATCTTATTCAATACTTTTTCACCTATCAATGGCTCTACCAAGTAGTCATCAGCTCCCATAGCATACGCTTGCTGTAAAGTATTCTTGTTAGCATCATTCGTCATGATAATAATCGGAATGGCGTATTCTCTATAGTACATTCTGATTTCTTTGCACAATTGATAGCCTGACATATCAGGTAACTCTAGTGATAATATAACTACACTTGGCATCATTAACTTCATTTTTTCTAAGGCTTCAATACCATCTTGCGCGTGCATAACTTGATAAGGACTGTTGTCCATTAACATTTTAATATGCGTATGTATTGGGGGTCTTGCATCTACAAAGAGAACCATTTTTTTGGAACGTATTCTATGCTTTAAATAAGCCCTATTACTTACTTTATTATTTACTAAATCTAAGTAATGCTGAATCCCCTTTTTAATATGATCCTCGTCTGTTCCAACGATAAAATGAAAAGCCTGATCTGATTTCACTGGCATTATATTTTCATAGACCACCAAGATATCGCTTTCCATATGATAAAGGGTATTAATAATCCTTTTAAATTTATGAATACTAAAAGATAGGGCTTTTTCTTCAATAAGAAAAAAATCACACTGCAAAGTACCTATTGAACTTTCAAAAATAATATCTTCTTCTATAAAAAAATGCTCTATACTAGATGCAGTTAAACACGCATGAACAATGCGTTTAAGTGATTTCTCTTTAATTAAACAACCAGCATTCATTTTATGCACTTCCTTTATAATGACTTAAATGATACATACCCCAACTGGCCTTTATCATAACGGTCTTCTTAATTTTAAGGCTCTACTTGCAACATATAAAATAATATATGATAAAATAGAAATAAAAAAACTATGAAGGAGTTGCTTTATGAAATGGTTTCAAATAGATAGCCCCTTGTTTCAGACACTCAATACAATAAGTGATGTCATTTTACTTAATCTCTACTTTTTAGTTACAGTTATTTTCACCTTAGGCATCGGACTTGGTTCTGGTGTAACTGCTCTTATCTATGCTATTTATCATGGGTTTAGACGGCATGAAGGCAAAATGAGACAGGCTTACGTTAAAAGCTTTAAAGCCAACTTTAAATCAATTACGCCCTATAGCCTCTTAATAATGGCACTTATTTTTATCATCCAATGGGTACCTAACTATTTAGAACTCATGAGTTCTCAGTTTTATCAAGCTATACAGTATTTCATTACTACAGAATTGATTTTACAATTTCTTTATGTCTGTGCGCAGCAATCTAAAATTAAATTATCAATTAAAGACAGTATTAAGAACAGTTTTCTACTGATTCATCGGCATCTTCTCACGACCCTTATTGTATTAGTAAGCCTCATCATTTGTTTGGCTTCTCTCTATGTCTTAAAAGGTCTATCAGTCCTCTTTGTTTTTGCCGTTTCTGCCTTTGTCCTCGAATACTTTGTTCTCGAAAAACTCTTAATTGCACACTATATGCCTGAAACAATGGCCAATCAACTTAAAATACAAAAGCTACAGTAGGTGTTCTACTGTAGCTTTTGCTATTTTTTATTTAGTGTTCTTTTTATTTAGCCTTCTTACTGATTCTCTTTAATATAAAGACAGGCCTTCTTATCTTCTTTTCCAATATGGTTCATGAGCCAATTCATAGCGACTTTGTTAATTTTAATCGCATTGGTCTTATCTTCTGAATGAGAAAGTGCCATTTCTTTTAATGGTTCAAAATCCGCAATAAACTTTCGGTGGATTTCTTTGTGCCGTTTAAGATCTGGATAAGCATATTTTTCATAAAGTTTTTCTTCATGCTGAAAATGCTCTTTTGTATAACGTTCAATAAAATCAAGAATTTCTTTAACCCGTTTATTTCCTTGTCCCGAACTCATGGCTTCATACAATTTTTCAACTTGTTCAATTAAAGCTTGATGTTCATCATCAACTGCCTTAATACCTGTCATCAATGATTTAGTCCACGTGAATCCCATATTATCTTCCTCCTTTTGGGATATTACTACTCTCTATTTTAATCTTATAATGAGAGCATACCCTTCTGGAAGAAATGATAATCAAAAACGTTAAAAATCATTTAACACCTATCGGATGACAACGGCTGTCCCCGATGCTGTAACCATTAACATATTATTACTGGCTCCTAATATTTCGTAATCTAAATCAATACCCACAACCGCATTAGCTCCCATTCTAGCCGCTCTTTCAGACAATTCTTTTAGGGCTGCATTTCTCGCATCGACTAGTTCATTTTCATATGAACCCGAACGCCCTCCAAAAAAATTGGTAAGTCCTGCAGCAAAATCTTTAACAAAATCAACGCCATTAATGACTTCTCCAAAAGCAATTCCTTTATAATCTACAATTTCTCTACCTTCAATTTGGTTTGTTGTTGTTAATATCATATCTTCCTCCTTAATCATTTCTTCGTGTTTGATTATTCTCAGTATAAACTAAAAGTATTAAAATTCGATAAAGAAATGAACAAATTTGTAGATGAATCCAAAAGATTTCTTTATAATGATATATAAGTACTAATAGAAAGTCACTTAAAGGAGCGTTTTATGGATATAACGAGGATTATTGCAATTTTAATACCGATTTTTATTGGCTTATTTGCTGCCACACAAAAAAACAAAGAGGTTGAAGAGCCACGTGATAAAAAAATGGACTCTCACCGATCAAATGAAGAACTTATGAATGAAATTGCTAAGAACCCCAATGACATCAGAGCTATCTATTATAACGGCTATCAATTATGGCAAAGTGGCAAATCAAGAGAAGCACTTGCCTATTTGTTAAAACGCGAAGATATGTATAGAAACAAAGATGCTATGTATACGCTTATTGCTGAAATTTATAACGATGATAGTGCACCTCGAAAAGCAATTGAATTCTATGAAAAGAGCATTCAAATTCATCCTACGTCTTTTTCTCATACTCGGGTCGCTGAAATTTATGACCAATATGCCGACTACGATAAAGCAATCTACCATTATAAGAGCGCTTTAAACTTTGAAGACGCAGAAAAAATTTATCTCTACAATCGTATTTCAAGAGCCTATATGTACATGAGTAATGATAAAATGGCTGATAAGTACAGAGAAAAATCAGAAAAAAGTCCTGATGTCAGTACAAATCGTATCAGCTACCATTTTTCACCTGAAGAACTTGTAGGCCCTCGCCGTTCTAAGAAAAAAGCCAGCTCAGGACCGCTTAAATTTATTGTTTTTCTCATCATCTTATTTGGTATTTTTTCATTATTTCTTTCACTAAAATCAAACTATGATTTTTTTAAAGATAATCCAATTGGATCTGTCAGCGACAATTTATTTACAAATAGTGATGATACTTTTGATGTTACAGATGATTCGCTTACAGTCTCTGATGAGACTACCACTGTTTCTGCTACACCTTTTATACGTATTGATCCTATTGATACCAATACGTTACTCACGCATTTAGGAAATACAAACAGTAATATTTTTTATGGTACAAAGGTCGCTGAAATAACAACCGGTGACTATGCAGGTCAAGTCATTGAAATGGATGATAAGGGCATTTATTTATGGAATCCAGAAGACGAAACGACAACTTATATTAATGATGAAACCAATGCTTCACAACTTAATGAGTTAAATGGTAAGATTTATTACATCACTAACAATGACGAGGACTTAACATCAGTCATTCATGGTATTGATTTTACAGGTAATGAATTTTTATCAATTGAAGGAACAGATATTTCTAATCTATTAGTGGATGACTATAATCTCTACTATATTAATCATGATTCTGACTCAGCGCAACTCGTTGTTTATACTTTTGAAACTCAAAACGAATTGGCATATTCTTTAGACGATGTCACCATGATTTCTCAAAATATGGATTATATCATGTACTTATCAAATGAATCTATGTATCTCATTAGAAAAGAGGCACTTACATCAGGCCATTTTGGAGAAGATTATATTATTCCTGTTCTAATGGATCAATGGGCTGATTATGCTCTCATTGATAATGATAAGATTTTTTACTCAAGTGCATCGAATTTAGGTCTGTATATGTATGATTTAACAACCAATGATACTCAATCTGTTTTACCTGATTTCGATATTAATTCAATGGATGTCAATGCTTTTAACGACTATCTTTATATCGGTCATTACGATGTTGACACAGATTCAGATAAAACAAGTGTTTATGATTTTGAAGAATAGAAATGACCTCTTATGATGACTACTGGGCTAATGTCATTACTTCAAATTATCTCTATTATAGTTCCAGCTATCCTAGCTCATATTAAATATTTATCTCTTAAGTTCCAGCTCAGGCTGGAACTTTTTTATTGCCGATCAAATGATAAAATTCAAAGGCGTTCAACCTTTCGTGAATCTAAACATTATGTTATAATATTGCTTTAGTTAGGAGGACTACACATGAAACAAAAAGGAATTATCTATATCATATTATCGGCACTCTTCTTCTCTATTATGGCGGCATTTGTTAAAAGTGTCCCTCAGTTACCACTTTCTGAGAAAATGTTTTTCCGAAATTTCATAGGATTGATTGCCGTTGCAGTGACACTTTTAAAAACAAAACAGTCTATCAAAGTCAATCATAAACCCCTCATGTTTTTTAGAGCAGCTTTTGGACTGACTGGGGTTGGATTATACTATGCAGCCCTTTCGAAAATGCCTCTTGCCAATGCAGTTATTCTCAATAAACTCTCTCCCTTTTTTGTTGTTATTTTCGCAGGGATATTCTTAAAAGAAATCATTGGACCTAAACAAAGAATAGCTTTGGTTCTCAGTATCATTGGTGCCTTGTTAGTTATTCAACCTAATTTAGATTTTGACCTACTGCCTGCTCTCTTGGCGCTTGGATCTGCCTTATTCGCTGGAGCAGCCTATACAGTGGTTAGAAAACTGACAAGCTATGATCATCCGACAATCATTGTCTTTTATTTTTGTTTAATTTCAAGTATTGTATTGATTCCTTTTATGATGATTGAGGGATTTATTGTGCCTAGTTTGACTCAATTGATTAGTTTATTAGGCATTGGAATTTCAGCACTTTTAGCTCAACTATTTATGACTAATGCCTATCAATATGCCCCTGCAAGCGAACTCTCTATTTACACTTATATCAATATTGTCTTTTCCTCTATGTGGGGTCTTATTATCTGGGGCGAATTTCCCAATTGGATCGCTATCCTTGGAGCCAGCATTATCATTCTTGCTGCTTTTCTTAATTATCTTAGTAAAAAACAAAGACAAGTTAAGTCATAGTGATTATCTTAAAATAAAAATGTCCTCTCTAGGGGACATTTTTATTTTCTTAATATGAAGTTAAGTTTATTAGAAGAAAAAACAAGATTATGGCAGCATTTGTTAAAAGTGTTCCTCATTTGCCACTTTCAGAAAAAATATTTTTTAGGAACTTTATAGGCTTAATTGCTATTACAGTGACACTTTTAAGAACAAAACAATCTATCAGCGTTAATCATAAACCGCTCATGTTTTTCAGAGCAGCTTTTGGTCTCGGTGCTAGTGGCTTGTACTATGCCTCTCTTTCCAAAATGCCCCTTGCCAATGCAGTTATTCTCAATAAACTCTCTCCCTTTTTTGTTGTTATTTTAGCAGGTGTATTCTTAAAAGAAATCATTGGACCTAAGCAAAGAGTAGCTCTGCTTATCGGTGTCATTGGTGCTTTAATAGGAACCTTGCTTATCATCTTAGCCGCTTTTCTTAATTATCTTAGTCGAAAGCAACCGATTAACTCATAGTCCCTATTTTAAATTAAAGCGATCAATTAATGTTTCCATACTCATTGGCTTCGCCCCATAATAACCTTGATAAAAATCACATTTTAAATTTCTTACAAAGTCTAGTTGTTCTGCCTCTTCAATCCCTTCTACAACAATTTTAAGTCCAAGTTCTTTCCCCATACTGATAACTGCTTTGATAATTTTACCGTCATCTTTGTGAGGATAGTCTTCAATAAACACTTTATCAATTTTAAGCTCTTGAGCTTGTAATTTCTTTAAATATCCCAGAGAAGAATAACCTGTTCCGAAGTCATCAATAGACACTTCAATATGCTCTCGATTGCATTTTTTTATAGCTTCATTAACCACTTGAAAGTCTTTAATTAAAGTCGTTTCCGTTATTTCAAAACACATCTTAATGCCTCTTTCCATTACTCTTTTCGCCGTTAAAATGATACGGTCTAAAGTCTCATTATTGGAAAATTCTATTCCCGAGATATTGACTGACAATCTTAATTGACAGTCAATCATAAAGTGCTTGTCCATTAAATCATCGATTATTTCTAAGACTCTAATTGCCAATTGATGGATCTGTTCCGATTCTTCCAAAATAGGAATAAAAACATCTGGCGAAATAAGACCAAGTTCTTCATTTTTCCACCTTACTAGAGCTTCAAATCCCATTATTTCATTGCTATTAAGTGAAAATTGAGGTTGAAAGACAACAAAAAATTCGTCTCTATAAAATGCTTTTTCCAAATGTTTCCTCAAATTTTTTTCTTGTTTTAGCAAGTCTTGATATGAATCATCATAAATTAAATAAGAACTTTTCTTCAACTTAATCAAGGCTTCTAAAGCAATGACAGATTGGATGATCGACTCCATAATAGGTTCTGTTGTATGGTAAGCAACTCCTACTTGAAAGCTCAAATCAAATTGATTAAGGCCCATGGTATGTCTCATCTTAATGAAATGCTTTTTAAGCAAAGCAATCAAATCTTCAACACACATTTCTTGCTGATTTTGATAGTTTTCAAGGTGAGGATATTCGTGAGTCATCAAAACCATCAAGTCTGTTCTTGGAATGGCAACCGTGCTCATTAAGCCTTCCTCTTTTAGGGCATTTTGAAAGTTTTGAACAAATTGGCTATGAATATTTTGATTATTTTCAAGAATTTTTTTACCACTCCCAAGCAATTGCAGTGAGAAAATAAAAAAACCTTTCACATCTTGATTAAGACTCACTTGTTGGGCAATCTTTTCAAACGATTCTTCATCCAAGTAAAAAATATTAGAATGAATTGGTTTGAAGGGACTCACTAAAGAGTCATCTAACTCTGGATTTGAATAAATGCCAATATAATAAATAACCTTATCTTTTGAATCTCTGAGCACTTTTACTGTAAGATGTTTACAGATAAGTTGATGTCCTGCTGTTTCATTCCAAACATTTCCGTTCCACAAAATAGCTTCTCCAATTTCTTTTTTAAAGAAGCTTAGATTGCCCTTAAAAATGGTATTCATTTCTAGTCCACTGACATCAGAAAAACGATAACCAAAAATTTTTTCAAAAATATTGTTAACATAAACGATTTTCTTACTTGCATTTGCTATCATTATCCCCACATGAGAATTATCGGATATATAAGCTGACGTTAAGAGTGCAATTTGATGCCTTTCTTTGATTTTTAAGTACAATTGAATCAAATAGGCAATTATAGCACTTAATAGGATGACTAGCAAACTTATAGGAATCAGATATTCTACCGAAGAATAATAGAGAAGTTTAAGATTAGTTTGGTCATAATAACCTAGTAAAAACCAAGACGTCTGGGCGTTTTCAAAAATATAATGTCCATTGTTATGGGGCATCACAGGATATATCGCATATTTTTGATCCTGATTCGAAAAATTAAAGATTGTATCCCTTGATTCAAGATTAATCAAACTAACCATTTGATTAATCTCGTCACGATAACCTTCTTTAACTGTCAAAGAAATCTCTGAATAATCATTTTCATTCTCATGATTAAGTGACCAATAATTATTGGAGTCAATAAGGCCATAATTTTTATAGGCATCTTGCTTCATCCCATAGGATTCTACCACCTTAAGATAATCTAAACCATCTACATTGACGATAATAATTCCCTTTTCACGCCCTTGCCTATCATACAATTTGACAGCAAATCTAATGGTCGGTTCATAAGGCAAAACAATAACACCTTTTTCAATATTAAGGTCAAAATCTGATATATAAAGGTCCTCATTTCCCATCTCCATAGCATTAGTAAAATAGTAGCGATTTGACTTGTCTTGCAACGCATTATCTGCTACTACAGCTATCCCCTCATCAGTCTTATTGAGACGTATTTTTTCTTGACCTGTTTCATCCAAAAGTCTAATTTGAGTCAGAGCATTTTTGTTTTCACTATATGTATAAAATAAAGATAAAAGTGCTTCTTGGTAATCTTTATTTTGGTCATCATTAATATAATTTATAACTTCCACTGTTTTTGATAATGTCCCTAAATCTAAATACATTGAATGGATTTTATCTTCCAAATGATTTTCCATAGAATAAAGTGACTGGTTCATTTGAATATTCCATTCCTTATTCAACTGTTCTAACCGGTCTCTAGTAATATAGTAAATGACTCCCAACATAAGAACCGCGACAATGATACTGATTAGGATTGTTCTTAGCATTTGCACTTTAGACATAACAACTTCATCTATTAATAAGTGTTTCATTTATCCTCCTTACTATTTGCAATAAAAAAGCATTCTTCATGAATGCTTCTAATTTATTTATACACTTTTTTGCAAATGTTTAAGCTCTATTTTTGTAATCCACTATTATTTTGATTCATTTTGCTCAAGTATTTCCATATACGCTTTAATTTGTTCCAACACTGATTGATCCTTATTTTCAAGTTCAGGTGTCTCTTCTAAAAAAGTATTTAACTCCTCTAAGTGAACTGCCACCAACTTAGACTCTAACTGCGGGACATACAAAGTGGACTGATCTTTCAAAAGAGTCTGTGTTTCCTCACTGTCTAAAATATGGGTGACTACATTTTTACTATGTCCTATCATACACTGGTCACCACGACAAACGCCACACAGTGCTTCCCCTTGACAAAACAAATCAAAGTCAGATTGTAAATGCTGATAATACTGATATAACTTTTTGGCTGATTTTTCATAAGCTGTTTGATACCCTTCTTTTCTCCTTTTCAATTGTGGTTTCAATAGAATGAGTCCAATCACAGCTAAAATACTGAAATAGAGAACTCCATTAAGAGGCGTTAACCACTTAGAGTCTAAAGAATGGTATAACTTTAATGTCCCGAAGATAAAAAAGATAAGACTTGAAGCAATATTCATAAAAAAAGCAGGAATTTTGTTACCAAGTGTTCTTCCTACTATAATCCCTAAGCTACCGGTTGCCAACATTCCTAGAACAGTTCCCACTAAAATGAGTGGTGGATGTTGCGCGGTTGTTGCTAATGTAATCGCTGTCAATTGTGTTTTATCCCCTAGCTCGCCAATGAAAAAAGCAAAGGCCACTGTAAGTATTGCTCCTCGATGAGACGATTGGCTCTCTTCTTCTTCCTCATCTTCCGGTTTTAATGACCACAAAGCAAAAAGAACAAATAAGGCACCTGCTAATATCTGAACCTGAGTCACTGGAAAATTCGAACCAATTATACTGCCTAATAAAACCGCTAAACCATGATTTAAAAATGCACCGATTCCAATGCCTAGTAAAACTTTTTTAACAGGATATTTCGTTGCAAACGTCATTGCTAAAATTTGTGTCTTATCCCCCATTTCTGCTAAAAAAATCAAAATAAAGGCCTGAATGATCTCTCCCATTTTTAAAATACCTCCTCATCGCACTCATTTCTCTTAGATTGTAGCAACAAAAAAGACTTTTGGTTTAATGGTGAATATCACCATTAAACCAAAAGTCTCGCACCTTTATTATACATAAAGTGAATGAAACCAGGCTATTGCCAGTCTGTTGACTTCATTCATGAAAAATCATTGCTACTCCCTTTTCGCCAGAACTATTATAACAGTTTAAAACTGCTCCGTCAATTTATCTTCTTTTGATTCTTGAATCAACTGTTCTCTCTTTTTCCTAAATTCAACAATCGGTAAATCACCCGGTATTAATTTTTCTTTCATTTTTAATTGAGAATAAGGCGGTATTTGTGTAAGAACCACTCTCCTATCTTGATGAAGAATAATGCGATTCATGACACTGCCCATCTCACAAATTAATTGATTAAGGATTGGAAGTTTGACAAACCGCTGATAAAAACGAAGATAAATGCGAGTATGTGTCTCATCAATAGGAACAAAAGCAGCAAAGATACGCATATCCTCTGTAATAACATTCTGCCAAATATTAGGCACTTGATAGCGTAATGCATTGAGTTTTTCAAATGCTTTAATATCTTTTGCTTTCTCTGGTTTTTTATGGCCATCATCTACTTCATTTTTAACATAAATTTTCATCAAATTATGATCCCATTTTACTACAGGTCCATTTACAAGGGTTTTCCCTCCTTTTCCAATTGTGGTTCGATGCACAAAGGGAAGATGAACAACATCTAATTGATTCTCTATTGCTCTCGTATAGTGCACAGACCAAACTTCTGAAAATTCACTGTAAGTAAACTGGTTTTTTAAATCATCAAAAAAAGGAACTGGTGGTAGTCCCTTTGTCTTATAATCACCGTACCAAACCCATATCAGTCCTGCCTGCTCTTGACAAACATAGGCATGAACCTTATAACGGTCATCTACAGGAGATTGCTTTCCATTAGCTGGAATCGTTACGACTTTTCCCTCTGCATTGTATTCAAAAGCATGAAAGGGACAGATCAAATGGTCACCTTGACATTCCCCCAAGGACAAACTTGCCCCTCGATGACAACATTGATCAAACAAACAATTCACCTGTCCCTTACTATCTCTGTAAAACACTAATTTTTCCCCAAATCGTGTGACACCTACAGGTTTTTTCTTAACCTCTTTACTTGATAAAGCTGCATACCATTGATTTCTAATCATATCAACCTCCACTGTTAGATCAATCTGCTCTATTCATTACTATAAAATATAGGATAGATTCTAACTACCATATTCAGTCTTCCTCTTCTACATAATCAGGTTTATGCGTTCTGTAAATAACTGGTGTCGTTCCCATGAGGACGCCTTCTTCTACAGAAGTTCTCTCCAATAATATGAGTTCTTTTGCAATCGTTGTCATATTTCGTTTAAAATCAGGCGAATTAATATCCTCTATGGCCTTGCCACTTTTCTTACGATAATGAGCATAGTGTTTCCAAAGGCGGTTGACAATTTTATTCGGCTGGGAAGGCTGTCTCAAGACCATGAGAATTTCACTTCTCAACCGTTCACTAAAATGTTCTATGTCTTTATCCTCTAATTTTGCTAATTGTCGTCCTACTTCTCTTGCCCATTTTTCTTCTAATTCTTGACAAATAAACTTAATATGATGCCAAACTTCATAGACTTCTTTTTTAGTGGTCATAGGCACCGTTTTTATCCAATAAAAAGCCAAAAGACGTCTTCTCCAATCCCACCATTTTAAGGGACTTTGTAAATCGTTTGCTGGAATCAAAAAGAAACCATTGTCCTTTAACAGAGAACCAAAAACCCCTGGGGGTTTACCACGTCTTTGATTTTTCAAAGTCGTTCTATAGACTCCACATGATGGACTGCCATCCATATAGACATAGGCAACGACATTTCCTCTGTTAAGTGCATCCAAACATGCCATAGCCCCCATTTTAATGTCTTCAGTGACATCTTGTCCCTTTCGGCTTCTCACACGGCCTTCACCTTTCCACACAGAAGCGCCATCTTCTCCTTGTATATGGATAGGGCTTCTTAAAACCCCCATCCCTGACATACATTCTGGACAAACAGGCAACCACACAAAATCATTTTTTTCTCGACCAATATTTTGTAGGAGATTCCATCCCTTCCCGTTGTACCTTACGGGACTGCCCATACAACATGCACTAATGCCAATCACTATTTTATCTGTAATAATAATGGGTTCTTTATTCACATTACACACCCTTTCTTATAAAGTCTAATTTTTCACGATAATCGTATGAAGTAATTGAGATAAAACACCTATTAACATCACAACAATCCCTACAACTGCCGCTACTGCAATGGCTTGATAATTAGTCTCAGCATGTCTCAAATAGATTCCTAAAAACGCCCAAATAATGACACCATTGTAGACATAATCTTTTCGGTTTAATACACCTAAAAGAACGGCTACAGCCATAACGGCAATTGTCCAAACTGCCTCTGGAAAGAGGACACCTCTAAATCCTATAGATACCAAATAAGCACTTATATTGGCAATAGTCGCCACAGAAATCCATCCCAAATATAAGCTAAAAGGGGCTGACACACATAATTTCTGCTTAATATCTTGTTTAACACGCGTAATTAAGTATACTCTTATCAGAACAACAAGTAGGCAAAGCATAATCACTACTGAAAAAAGAATCATCTGGTAATGCCATAAAAAAATCCAAGCAATATTCAAGATACATGAAACAATAAATCCTACAGTAATTCTCGTATCAACTTTTGCCTGATGAGATCCCAACTCTAATTGATAAATGACAAATAGTAATAACATCAAGTAAATAAGTCCCCATATAGAAAAAGTAAGTCCTATCGGTGTAAACAGATTAAAATACATATCTGAAAGTTCACCCGTGTTATAGCCATTAATCGGTAATATATTAGCGAGTGCATTCACCGTGACCATGGCAATATAAAAAATAATAGCTGATAATTTTAACACTCTTCTTTTCAACAGTTGATTCATGAAACCCTCCAATCTATTTCATTTTGAAATTTATACAAGTATTTATACTTCAATATTTATACCCTTATGATTAATTATTATTCTCATTATATCGCCAAAATAGTTCTCATCTAAATCACAATTTGTTATAATAAGACTTAAAAATACTAAGGAGGTCTATTCTCATGAGTAAAAATATTAAAAAGACAGCTGGTCTATTTAGCTTTATTATTGGTATCATAACGCTTATTGTCATGATTCCATGTGGTATATTGAATATTATTTATGGTACAAAATTACTTTTTTCTAAAAATAAGTCTCAAAACTAATCCCATCATGATCATGAAAAAAAGTTGTCTCGTCTAGATAAACTAGATGAAGACAACTTTTATTATTAATCGAGGTTATGTATTGCTACAACTAAGCTACCCTTATTTTTTTATGTGTTTTGCCACATCCTTATCTAGCTTTTTAATATGAGAGAAAAACCAACCTGACATTAAGTTATTTAATTTAATAGAATTCAGTGAAGAAGTTGGATTTTCATGAATAGCCTTGGCAAGCTCATCAATTTCTTTAATAAAATAATCGTGTTTTCTCTTATGAGAAAGATAATCTGGGTAACCGCTATTTTTTTGAAGCATCTCTTCTTCTCTAAAATGTTTTTTAACATAAGCACTTAAAAAATCAATCATTTCGGTTAAATGCTCTGTTCCCTTTCCAGACATCATAGCATTAGATAATTCTGCTGCCTTATTAATAATTTTACGATGATCCTCATCGATTTTCATATTGTTGGTTTTCAATTCTTCAGACCACTTAAAAATTTCCATAATAACTCCTTTCAATGTTTGACCATTGTTTCTAAGATTTTTATAAATACTACGCTGTGGTCATTATTTACCCTTATTTCATTTCACTAATCAAAAGGCCTTCTAAGTTATCGAAAAAAAATCCTCCCTATTTATGCTGTCAATATTGACATCCACTCACATGTCAATATTACAGTCATAGAATAGAAAGGATAGAAAACAATTTTATTCTAAATTTTAAAACGGCTAATTTCAGATTGTAAACGCTCTGAAATCTCAGATAAAAACTCGCCTGATTCAGCAATTTCTTCAATAATCATGGTTTGCTGAGTCATCGCTGCCGATGCTTCTTCATTTCCTGCAGCATTTTCTTCAGAAATGGCCGATAAATTTTGTGTTAATTCAATAATCGCATTTTTATTTTGATCCATTTTACTAGAGGACTGATTGAGTTCATTGAGTAAATGTTTAATGTCATCTATCAGGTCAGCAATTGATTCAAATTTAGATTCTGTATTTCTAACACTGTCCGTTTGAATTTTAATCGTTAATGCCGCCTGTTCAGAATACTGAACAGCTTCCTCGGATTGTATTTTAAGTTCATTAATAACCGTCTGTATATCTTCCGTAAAGGCAGAGGATTGTTCTGCTAGTTTTCTAATTTCCTCAGCCACTACAGCAAACCCTCTGCCTGATTCTCCAGCTCTTGCTGCTTCAATGGCTGCATTTAAAGCCAGAAGATTGGTTTGAGTCGCTATATTTTGGATCATCACGCTGGATGCTTCAATTTTTTCAGCACTCTGATTGTTTTGAATAATAATATCTCTAATTTTACGGGATGCCTTATTATTTTCTTGTGTCTTCTCGATTAACTCATCGACGATTTCTATACCTTCAATTTTTTGATGGTCAATTTGATCCACCTTCCCATTTAACTGACTTCGCAGTTGGGCGTCATTTTCAAGTTGATTGCCTAAATCATCAATACTATTTGCCACATTTTCAGTATCTTCTGCTTGTGCAGTTGTCCCCTTTGCCATTTCTTCGATAGTATTGGCAACTTCTTCAATAGACTCAACCGCTACACTGGACTTATTTTTAAGGACTTCCGCAGATTCATTGGCTTCATTGATGGTATCTTTGGTTTGTATAACAAAATTACTAACATTTTCTTTCATCGTTAAGATTGACTGCGAAGCTGTTCCAAGTTCGTCTTTTAGTACCGTCAACCGTTCCATATGATGGTCATTTTCTTTTCTAAAATCCAAAACAGATAATTTTTCAATATAATGAATCAATTCAATAATAGGTCTTGTTAGAATACTACCATTAATATAAGCGATAATCCCCATAAGGACCACTATAATTAGAGTAGCAATACCAATATTTCTATAAACAGTTCCTTTACCTTCTTTCAAAATCGTATCCATGGTATGCGTCTCTACACCTACAAAATAAATACCAATAACTTGCCCATTACTGTCTTTCATAGGCTCATATTTTGTAATGTAATCTTTTCCTAAAATATTAGCTTGACCCAGATACGTTTTTCCTGCCAGCATTTCTACCATAACTGGTCCATTCGGATCTAACTCTGTACCAACAACACGTTCACCACTATCATTTTTAATGGTGGTAATAGCTCTAATAAATTGATCGTCTTTTCGTTCAAAAATAGTCGCTAGAATATTCATTTTATTTCCTACTTGATCAATATAGTCATATCGTCCCTCTATTGGCACACCTGATTCATCTACTAAAGTCCCCTCTTGAAGAGAGAGCGTCCCAAATTCTTCATTTAAATAAAGCTCTAACATCCCCTCTGCTGAATCCAGATTACTCAAAAATTGTGTATTCACAACTTCTTCAACCATCAAGTTGTTACTATAAATACTTGCTGCCAAAGAAAATACAATGGCTACAATAATAAGCAATAAAAAAACACTTGTAATTTTTAATTTTAAACTCTTCATTGTCTCACCTCACGCTGTTATTACTCTTTATTATATCCAATAATTGACATACTATTCACAAAAACTAGAAATATTGCTAAAAAAATTATTTTAATATAATAGCTTTGAGAAAAGTAATATTAAATGGATTCATTTTGTTCTCACACTAAAAAATCAGCGGCATAATGTCGCTGATTTTCAACATTTTTTATAATTTATTAATAGGCTTTAAATATAATTAAGAACTAAATACACTAAATAGAAGGCAAGTAAAAGGCCTCCTTCTAACTTTGAAATGGTCCTCTTTTTGGATAAAGAAAAGAGTCTGAATGATAAAAGAATTAAGACCATTGCTGGAAATTGTAAGTGATAAAAATGATTGGGCACAACAAGGCCACCTTTAGTGACTGCTGCTGCAGAACCTACCACAAATAAAATATTCAAAATATCAGCACCGACAACATTTCCTACGGCTAATTCGCCATGTCCTTTCTTGACTGCTGTAATTGCAGTGACAAGTTCAGGTAAGCTCGTACCAAAAGCGACAATAGTTGCTGCTATAATACTTTCAGGAATCCCAATTCGTATAGCAGAAACTTCCACTGATGGAATTAAAATTTTTGATGAAAGAATCACGACTGCAATCCCAAAGACTACCTTTGCCAGTTGTAGCCATACCGAAGAACTGTCTTCACTTATTTCTTCTTCATTAGGGCCACTTTCTTTTGACCATTTAATACTCATAACAATATAAGCGATTAAAAGAATAACAAAAATAATACCTACCATTTGCGAAACGCTTCCATGTTCAGTTGCAGAAAAAATAGGCAAAGCGACAATAGTCAGTAAAATGCCTAACCAAAACTGCATACGTCCTTGTCTTTTGATGATCATATCATCAATTGGAATTCTTCCAAGGAGAGAGGCTATCCCAATAATGAGACCCGTGTCAACAATAATAGAACCAATGGCATTTCCAAGTGCCAAATCCGGTTTTCCATTAATCGCCGCCATTACTGAAACAGATGCTTCAGGTAAAGTCGTTCCTAAGGAAACAATGGTTGCGCCAATTACCATTTTAGGAATTCCCCATCTTACAGATAAGCTCACCGCTTCATCAACTAGTAAATCTGCACCTTTACTAATTGTAAATAGCATTGCTGCTATAATTAAGAATAAACCGATCGTGGGCAGATCTGAAATAAAACTGTAAATCAAAGTGTCCATATACTCTATTTCCTTTCTTGGTTGTCATATCCTCCTTCTGAAGGACATTGTTACACACCTGATTGCCTATAAAATACGGGATGACACAAAAAAAGACCCTACACCCAGGTGTAGAGTCTCACTAGACAAATTTGCCATCAAAGCCGGGATTTCTCCGTATTGACGACTTTGATACCTTAAGATAAGGCAAGTTACTCCCTCTGAAAGTATTTTAACCCCTTAGATGCCACTTGTCAATTCATCATTTGAATAATTATCAAGAGATTTTATGAGTCTATTGATATAAATGTCATTTTTTTGGTATATATCAAATAATCGTTACCAGAAATGGGGGGAATTCTATGGAGAAGGCCGAAATTATAGCTATTTTTTTTAAGTGTGCTGAAACAAATGATTTCATCACTTGGAACAAATTCAGACGTAAAAATCGAAAAATTAAAATTGATTTTTCTGGAGAATCACTTCACCAAATTGAAATTTCAAAATTTAATCTCAATCTGATTGCATTTGATGGTGCAAGTTTAAGGCGATCTCGTTTTGATAATTGTAATTTTAACAATGCTACTTTTGTTGAAACCGAATGCTTTGGAGCACATTTTAACAACTGTGCTATGGTCTCAAATCATTTTACAAAAGCCAATCTATCCATGGCGGTTTTTGATCATTCTGATTTGAGATTTTCCACTTTTGAATATGCCAAAATCCATCAGGTTAAAATGCTGAATTGCCAAGGTTACCATATTGATTTTTTTAGTGCTTCTTTCAATAATACTGATTTAAGTGGTAGCAACTTTAAATTTTCAAATCTTAGCAGTTGCGATTTATCTAAAGTTGAGCTTCGAGATGTCAATTTTGAAGCCGCCGTCGTTGATGGTAAGACAATCGTTTGGGATTGCTACTATAATGTTAATACCAACTTTACAGGCGTTGGTCTTTCAAGTTGTCGGATTGAACCCGTCCTCATGTCAAGCTTTCAGTGTAATATTCGCCGTATGTGGTGGATGAATTGGTATAAAGAGAATATGAATACCTCTAAAGAACATTTACATAACAAAAATAGCAATTGGTACAAAAAAATAATTAGCTTTTTTAAATATATTTTTAAAGGCTTCTCTACAGCAGTTGTTAAAGGCTTTTGGTGGATTACCGACTATGGTTCTTCCACTGTTAGACTATTAATGGTCTTCTTGGCACTCACGCTCTTTTTCACTGCTATATATAGTATCTTTCCACATCTCACCAATGACGTTATTCTCAATGAATCAACCAGTTTATCACATGTTCTGGTGAGAGCTCTGTATTTTTCAATTGTGGTGAATACAGGATTAGGATTTGGGGAAATTAATGCCTCAGAAATGAGCTATGCAGGGCACTTTATTATTAGTATGCATTCACTTATTGGATTCATACTGCTTGGTGCCTTCCTCGTTAGAATAGGTATCCTCTTCCAAGGAGAATTTCCAGTTGCCAAAGAACGTTTAAATACCATTATAGATTTCAAAGAGGAGGAATACAATGCCAGCGAAAACAATCATCATTGATGACAGTAGGTTATTTAGAGAAATACTTAGAAACGCATGCACCGAAATTGGTTGTGAAGTTGTGCAAGAATACGGTAGAGGTGATACCTTCCTCACAGAACTTGAAGAAGGAAAATACCTTGATTCAGAAATTTTATTTTTAGATATTAATATGCCTGGAAAATCAGGGAAAGATTTAATTGATCCTATCTTGGATGTTCATCCCGAACTTGTCATCATTATGATTTCAACCTTTAATGATATGCAAACTGTTGATGAATGCCTTGACCTCGGTGCCACTAACTACATCAATAAAGATACCAAAATAGGACAAATGAAAGCGATTATTAAAAACACCTTAGAAATGAATGGTGTCATCTAAATTAACCTTAAAACCCTAACCAAACCAACAAAAACCAGAAGGCTATGATTAAGTATCAAGCCTTCTGGTTTTTTAGTACACGTCATTATTCTATTTTTATAAAATACTTTTGTCTAACATATCTATAAACATTTCCACTAAATGGCTGTCAAAGGTTTGACCTGCCATATTTTCTAAGATTCGCTTTACTTCATTATATTCATAGGCATTTTTATAAGCACGTTTGGTTCTCAACGCATCATAGGCATCAATAATAGCAATAATTCTAGCCCCTTTTTCAATCTCATTTTTCTTTAGTCCACGTGGATACCCCTGTCCATTTACCCACTCATGGTGTTGCAAAACATATAACTGAACTGATTCATTAACCCCCAGTCTTTTTAGAAGATCCGCGCCAATAACAGGATGCTTCCTAATCTCCTGTAATTCTTTTGGATCAAGACTGCCTCTTTTATCCAGTATTTGATCTTTTATAGCAATTTTACCTATATCATGAAGCAGCGCTGCATGGTATAGGTTATCAAGATCCTCTTCTTCATAAAAAATATACTTGGCAAAAGCTTTCGTCAGAATTCCGATTCTTGTAGAATGTTCATAGAGTTCCAAATCTTTAGCCTTCATTAGCTGCATGAGCCCTTCAATGGTATTTTTTTGAAGTACATTTACTATATCATCTTCTTCATTTCCAAGCCTAGAAAAAGACCAATTCTTAAGTTTTTCTCGCATCAAATTATGGTTCACTTTCGTAAGTGCATCATTAACAAATTCAAGTAACAAATTGACCTCGAAAGGTTTAGTGACAAATTTATAGACGATACCCTCATTAACAGCACTTACTGCTAAATTAAAATCCATAACACCTGTTACCAATAAAGCTTCTCCTTCTGGATGAAAGTGTTTAAATTTTCTAATCAGCTCGATACCGTCAACACCTGGCATCCTATAATCTGAAATCAAAATATCAAAGTCTTTTTCACCTATCTTTTTCCCTGCTTCAATGGCACTTGTCTCATAATTCACTTCATAGGGCTTTTTTTTCAAATGTCTAACAATTGACCGACACATTAATTCATCGTCATCTACAACCATTATTCTTTTCTTATCCTGCATGCTCCATCCTTCCTTACCCTTATTGACTACGATGATCCTTAATATTATTTATTTACCCTAAACAGCCTTAAGCAATCACTCTTGAAAGGACAGCCCTTATGACTCTAAAATCCTAGATTACACTTTAAACGTGTGTAACAAACCTTTAAGCGATTCTGCCTTCTTTCTTAAGGTTTCAATATAACCATTGATTTCAAGAATAGAAGCACTTTGTTCTTCCACGGAAGCTGAAACTTCTTCAGCTGAAGAAGCTGTACTATCTGCCACTTCACTCACTTCATGGATAGAAAGTACTATTTCTTGATTAAATTCAACTAACTGTCTTAATTGATAATAAACATTATCTATATTTTCAGCCGATTGCTCAATGACCTTATCAATATCCATAAAGAGCTGATTGACATTTTTAACCGTTTCCCCTTGCTCATGAGACATTTCAATCGCATTATCCACTTTACTAATGGCTTCCTTGGTACTCATAAGAATCTCTGAAACCACGCCTTGAATTTCACCTGCAGATTGACTAGACTCAACAGCTAGTTTTCTAATCTCTTCAGCTACAACAGCAAAGCCCTTGCCCATTTCTCCCGCACGAGCTGCTTCAATCGCCGCATTCAAGGCTAACATATTGGTTTGAGAAGCGATATCTGAAATCGTTGTAGTAAATTGACTAATCAGATCAACTTGTTTCCCTAGCGATCCTACCACACGATCAACTTGCTTAACGGATTCTAAACTTAAAGTTTGCTTTTCTTCTAAGAAATTGACTACAGCCTTTCCTTCTTTACTCATGCCTTCCATAACTTCGTCTTGTTTTTTTAGATTAGCCGTAATAGCCAATATGTGTTCTGCATTGGTTTCAAGTTCACTCGTCTTTCGAGCTCCTTCTTGTGATGATTTAGCCTGTTCTCCTGTCCCTTCAGCTATATATTGTGCGGCTTCTGCAACTTGACTAATCGCTTGAGAACTTTCCGTTACCATATGCTTTAAATTGATAGTAGATGACTCCACTTCATCAGAAAGTGACAAGGAATTAGTAACAAGTGATTTTAGATTTCGAGTCATTTCATTAACGCCCGAACTGAGAATACCGAGCTCATCACTTGACGTGTTTTGGATTTGGGTATCAAGATGCCCCTCACCTATCTCTTCAATACCTACTAAGAGTTTTTTAAGCGGTGAAATAATAAAGAAATGGATACTGAGATAAACGACTACCACTAAAATCAAAGAGAAGATAATCACTATGTATTGGAATTCTTTTAAAAACTTAACTCTGGCATCTGCAGTATTTTGTAGACCAACAACTACTTTATTTGAAAGTACTAATAAGTTATTATTATTTTCATAAATATATTTTATCGTCTCTTCACTTGGATTATCAATTGCCATCTCTAATTTTTCCTTAAAAGGTGTCCACAGTTTTAAAACCTCAAGTGCTGCATCACGATTTTCATTTAAAGGTTTTATATTTACCTGATTCCCTTCCGCATTAGTAACCATGCCTCCATCTATAAAGCCCATTAAAGTTGAGTCAAATAAATGAATGGCACCTTCAAGTTCTTCTTTTGATACTGTATTATCTACATCCACTTGGAAAGTTGAATACATCAAAAAAATATCCTTACTCATCCGCTGTGATAACATCCTTTGACGACCTGCAATATTAATCAATAATGCATCATGATGTTGATCTGAGATCACCTTAAAAATAACTCCGACATTCGCTGAAATGACGAGTAATAGAATCACAACAATCCCTAACAGCTTGACTTTTATACTAACCTTTTTCAAACAATCCCCTCCATTTGTATTCATTTTATTTTATAGGTCTTAATATTTAATCATTTCATACCCTTAAATACTTTATTACACACAAAAAACAAGCAGTCTCATTAACTGAAACTGCTTGTTTTTACCTTAGTATATCCATTATCATAGAATAACTAGGCCTCTTGTATTAAAGCCTCATTTTCTATATATACATGTTCTATTTTCTGATTAGAAGATGCCAATTTCACACCATATACTTCATGATTTCTTACCGCTTTTTCAGGCAAATAGGCACCGTGTTTAATCCAAATATCTCCCTGAATTGATTTCAATAGGGGAACACGTTTTAAAAAAAGATCAAGTGATGCCCCTGTATAAATCATAACTTTAAGCTGCTCTGCCATGGCAACTTTAACGATATCAATTAGCTCTTCTGGCTGCTCTGACCACTCTAGTCCAGCCAAGATAATGCCTTCATTAAAAGGGTTCTTTTTCACCCTATGAACGAGATTTTCGGAAGTTGTCATACAGGTTGGTAAATTTTTAAGGTGTTGGTTAAAACATTCTCTACAATTAAAATGACAATACGCACCGCTAATAAGCGCACCGACAAAAGGGGCATCTTCAACCCTTTCATCTTCAATTATTTTATATCTGACATCCATAATTGTCTCCGATCTTCAAATTCTGCTTTTTTGCCTTCATTAAAATAGTTTACATTTCTAAGGTAACCCGTAATTCTTTGGTACTTATCAACTGCTTTGCCACATATAGGACAGTAATCAACAGCATAATCAATATAGCCATGCGCTTCACAGTAATGGTTCACTGGTGACAAACTGACATAAGGTACTTTATAATTTTCACAGACCGTTTTAACAATATGTTTAGCCTGCCTTCCTGAAACAGGTGCGCCTAAATATACATGGATAACCGTCCCACCAGTAAATAGACCTTGTATCGGTTCTTGATGGTCAAACACTTGATGGATGCTTTCAACCTTATTAACTGGAATGTGACAGCTATTGGTATAATAGGGTGTTTCTCTATCCCCTCTTGTTTTTATAAGCGGGTACTGACCGACGTCTTTTTTAGCTAAACGATAGGCCGTTGACTCTGCAGGCGTCGCTTCAAGATTATAAAGATGACCTGTCTCCACTTGAAAAGCTTTAAGTTTTTCCCTCATAAAGTTGAGCACTTCAATGACGAGTGCCCTAGAGGATTCGTGCAAAATATCATGCCCCCCAAAATTTTCACACATTTCATTGAGACCTACAAGGCCAATTGTGCTGAAATGATTTTCAAAAGTGCCTACATATTGATTAAAGGCTGGAATTAGACCGGCTTCAAGGACATTTTTCTGTAAAAATGATCGTTTCATTTCAAGACTTTCTTTCGCAAGATTCATATTAAGATCAATCATCTCAAAAAGTGCTTTTTTATCTTGACATAAATACCCATACCTTGGTAAATTGAGGGTTACAACACCAATTGATCCTGTGCTTTCTCCTGCACCAAAAAGACCACCATTTCGTCTTTCAAGTTCCCTTAAATCTAATCTTAATCTACAACACATACTTCTTGCATCTTCAGGCTTCATATCACTTCCAATAAAATTAGCAAAATAAGGATATCCAAATTTACCGGCAAGTTCCCATAATGGTTCATAACGCTCGTCATCAAAATCAAAGTTTTCATGAACATTATAAGTTGGAATCGGATACGCAAAAGGCTTTCCTTCAGCATCCCCTTCTTGCATCAACTCATAAAAGGCACGATTAAAAAGATCCATTTCTACTTGGCACTCACCATAGGTATAGTCAAGTTGATGCCCACCATATAAGACTGGTTCATTGATTAAATCAGCTGGAGGACATAAATCAAGAGTAATATTACTAAAAGCTGGCTCTGCACCACCTCTAGAATTTGAATTAATACTAAAAATAAAGTTTTGTAGATTTTGCTTAACACTTTCATAATCTAAAGCATCTTCTTTAATAAAAGGGGCTAAATAAGTGTCTACAGAACTAAATGCAACAGCTCCCATAATCTCGTTTTGAAAAACTGTAATGAGATTGGCCAACTGATTTAAAATAGAAGCAAAATGCTTCGCCGGTGATGAAACAGGAATATTGGGAATTCCCTTTACCCCCTGAATGATTATGCTTTTAAGGCTGTAACCACAACAGTAAAGAGTCATACCACCTAAATCATGAATGTGAAAATCACCCCTTCTATACGCCTCTGAAATATCATTGGGATAGACCTTGTTTAACCAATAATCTTTTGAAACTTCTCCAGAAATGTATTTATTAAGTGCCCCAAATGAATACGGCGAATTTGAATTTTCATTCACTTGCCAGTCCTTTTTAAACAAATAATCCTCTACTATCTTTTGAGTATCTAACATATGTAAGTCCCCCTTTTTTATTACTCTACATAAAGTATGATAGCACAATATATAGGTACTATCAATAGGAAGTACACAACATATTGTTTTTAGATAGAAACTATTTATATTTTGAAAATCCATTCCCCACAACATCATTGACAAAATTCACAATGAGAAAGGCTTTCTCATCACTTTCACCAATATATTTCTTAAGGACTAAATACTCTCTCTTGCTGACAACACTGCTAATAATAGCCTTATCTTTTTTAGAATATCCACCATAGCCCGCTAAAAAAGTAGTTCCTCTGTCTAATTCTTTATGAATATAATCTGCTATATCATGGCCTTGATCTGTCACAATAATAGCGTGTACTTTCGTCTCAAATCCTGCAATGATTTTATCAATGACTAAACCGTTAATTAAAATCCCTAAAAAAGCATATAATCCCTGTTTCAAACCAAAAGTAAAAACAGCCATAAGTGTTATCAACGAATCTGCAAGAAATAAGGATAATCCAATATTTAAGGCCGTATACTTATTGATTATTTTTGCAATAATATCAGTGCCCCCTGTTGATGCACCTTCATAGAAAATAACAGACATACCAATGCCTTGAATCAGAATACCAAAAATAAGATTTAAAAACATATCATCTGTAAAAGGATGAGTCATCGGCATTGCCTTTTCGAGAATTCCTATCAATAACGATAAAGCAACACTCGCATAAATAGTGTAACCTCCAAAAGATCTATCCACCAATACAAACGCCAAAATAATCAGAACGACATTGAATACCAACATGAGTACTCCAATATTAACAGCAGGAAAAAATGTTTGAATTACCATTGCTAACCCACTGACGCCACCAACTGCTAAATTATCTGGAAAAAGAAAAAAATATAACCCAAGTGCCATAATTAAAATTCCTACATTAATGATTAAAAACCTCTTAACTGCCTTCACTTATTTATGCCTCCTTCAATAGAATAAAAAAACACCCAATACGGGTGTTAAGGTCTATTATTAAAAGTGCGCAGGTCTAGTCTAAGCACTCTAAAATAACCAATGATGACTCCATCCCCGAGCATTGGATATTTAATGGCAGGTCTCCTGACTTGCTCTCATCCGCCATTGAACCCTTCCCGTTATTTTAACAGTGGTTTTAAATCAACTTTGTCGAGCTTACAGTAGTGGGTGCTGTCCAGGCATTTCACCTGATTCCCTATTCACATCACTTTCATGATGACCATTAAACAGCATTATTTATTTTAATTAATCATAACATATGCCTATAACCTTTTCAATCTTTTAATTCTACAAGAATCATTCCAATGCGCATGCTCCTTTTTATTTAAAATCATCTTCATGTGCTTTAAAAAAATCTCTAAAGACATTCACATTTTTAAGCTGGGTCCAATCTTTAACTTGTGCAATTTCACCCTCTAAATCATAAATTTTAGCCCCTTTCATTGCCAAGAGAAAAGGAGAATGGGTTGCAATGATCAATTGACAGCCATAAAAACGCGCTGAATCTTCAAGAAATTGCTTTAGCTTTAATTGATTTTCTGGTGAAAGACTATTTTCGGGTTCATCCAACAAAAAGAGTGCATTTTCTGTGATATTTTCAGTGAAAAATCGAAAAGCATTCTCACCATTGGAATATTCACGAATATTATCTATCAGCTCATGTCTTACATATTTAGATTGGGTTTTAGATTTAGCTAGATTATTCTTTTTAAGTGTATCATAGTCTTTTAATGACTTCATCTTAAATGAAGCGTACTTTCTATCTAAATAGTCATCAAATAACTGTTCTCTCTTAAGATCTATACCTTGGTTAAGCATCCGAATATTTAACATGTAGTCAAAAACATCATCACTCACAATGATTTGACTTTCTGCTGGTATTTCTTCAGAAAAAGACAACAAATTCCATTGACACAGATTTAAATAATCACTATAAAAAGAAGAACGATTATAAGGTGTTGTCCGCTTAATATTCAATTTTTCCGCAATAATATTTAAGGCTGTAGTCTTACCAGAACCATTGCCACCATAAAAAATAGTAATCGGCTCAAACTCAACGGTATCAAGTCTTTTAGCCGATAAAATTTTAAAGGGATAAAAGGTATCATAACACCTTCGCTTAATGTCTAATAAAAAATCAAATTCCTGCCCATCATCTGGAAAACTAAACGTTTTTAAATACATATGTAAGAACTCCTTTAGTCATAATACGTCAATATTATATCATATAAAAAGCATCTAAAAAGACTAACCCATTTAAAAAAATGCCCCTTTATCGAGGCGTTCTCGACAAAGGGGCAACTCTATAGAAAAACTGTATTTTAGGATACTACGTTAATGTTGAAAGAAAGGCCTATTGCGCATCATCAGTGCTTTCAGGTAAATCTTGAGGCGTATCATTAGGTACAAATCCTTCCATATACCAAATAGCATCTGCAATGACATGTGCAGCTTCTTCCCTTGTTAATGTTTCATGAGGTCTAAAGGCTTCATTTTCATCTAAAGAAGCAAGTCCCATTGAAAGTGCTCTTTGAATAGCACCTTGTTTATCAGGTGTCAATTGGTCATTGTCTGATATTTCAACTGGACTAACTTTAACTGTTGCGAAGTCATATTTTGCTTCTAAACCCTTAACAAGTAAATAGTAAAAAGTTTCTCTATCTATTGCTGCATTAGGAAGTAAATTTTGATCCACAGGCAATCCATTCACTGCCGCTATAATAAGTGCATCTTGATACCATCCTTCATTTGTAGCAATATTATAATAGTCTGTCACTTCAGGTGCTTTAATAAAAGTAAATTGAGCTAAACTCAAGTGAAGGTAACTATTGAGAAGCTGAATACTTTCTGCATTGGTAATGACTCTATCAGGTGCAAATTCACCTTGTCCAACACCTCCAACAATCCCGTTATTATAGAGCAATTGGATATCCTCTTTATATGGACTTTCATTAATGTCTGTAAAACCATTAGCTGCAAAAGATGTCAATTGTGTTGATAAGACTAATGCAAGAGCTAATACCAATACACCTATTTTTTTAAATTTCATCATGGTTTTCCTCCTTTTGTTTAAGTTCTTATGTTATTAAGACGGTAGCTGTTCCCAAAAAGTTCCCCCTTTATTGAAAAAAATATAATATAATGAACTCTGAGCTATCTAAAAGTTTACTATCAGGAGGAATATTCATGCTTGCTTTACTATTAGCCATCTTTTCTAGTGCTTCTATCGCACTTCTGTTTAAAATCACCGAGAATGGCCATCACAATCGCTATATAGTCACTAGTGCTAACTATTTTGCCGCTTTTGTCGTCAGCTTATGGCTCTATATTGACCCTATAAAAGCAATGCAAGCAGGTACTTTAAATGCACAAGACGTTCCTTTTCTACCGCTCATGCGTCTAGGGATTCCCGCAGGGGTGTTTTTTTTCCTATCTTTTATCTTTTATCAAGTAAGTGTTAAAGAAAATGGCGCCAGCCTATCCGCTATGTTTGGAAAACTTGGTATTCTCGTTCCAATGATCATCTCCATTGTCATTTGGCATGAAATGCCTACCTCTATCCAGCTTTTCGGTATGTTACTTGCTTTTTCTTCAATTATTATTATAAATTTTAACCCAAGTGCTCAAAAATCTCTTATGAATAGAGGCGTCAAAATTTCACTCATTCTTCTCTTTATTACAGGGGGACTTGCTGAATTTTCTAACAAACTCTTTCAGAAACTATCACTTCCCGATGAAAAAAATTTATTTCTCTTTTTTGTCTTCTTCACTGCCTTTATTTGCAGTCTTCTATTTGCCATTACCAAAAAGAAGAATGGAAGCCGTCACTATTTTTCAGATATTGGTTTAGGTTTACTTGTAGGGATTCCTAATCTTTTGAGTTCTTTTTTTCTGATTAGTGCCCTCAATGTTTATCCTGCAGCATTGGTTTTTCCCCTTTACAGCTCAGGATCTATTGTTCTTGTCATGATTCTCAGTTTTATCCTTTTCAAAGAACGTTTATCTAAACGTGCTCTTGTAGGTATTGGCTTAACACTACTGGCACTGGTTTTTATTGCTTAAGAGCTTACTTCTATACCTTTTGAATGTTATTAATTTCACACGATTATGGATATATGCTATAATTAAGTGATTTTAATATTTAGGAGGTCATATGGTAAAAAAGAGACTCATCATACTCTGTATTGGTTTACTTATTATCATGACTGGGTGCCAAAATAATTCCAGTCCATCACAGGAAAATTCAAATGGTCTATCTACACAAGCAGATGCACCAGAGACGAAAGTTAACGGTGGTAGTGTTGCTAACAACGATGACGCTCCCCCATCTGATACAACTGAATCAGACCCTATCGAGAATCAGTCATCGCAGGATAATGTCCCTTCAACCGAGGTCAATCTTCATGATGAAAGTGCCCTTTTGTCATACTTTTATGACTACTATATTCAAACGCTAGAGGCTGATCTTAGTCCTATTGATTATGACTACTTTGCTCAATCAACCACTTTAGTTTACGATGATTTTAACAATGATGGTCAAGAAGATGTCGTTTGTTATAGTGAATCCCCCACAAGTACCTATCTTACAATTGCCTTTATAACGGTTAAGGATCAGGCACTTACCTTAATTCATACAGATATGGCTCCTGAATTCGTCTATGAACAAGCGATTCAGAAGGAAGGTAACTTTGTTATTCGAAAACTAAGAGGCGGTGGAACAGGCATAAGTTCTACAACCCTTAGTATTTATGGTCTTGTTAAGGGGAGTATCCTATACACCGGAACACGTATCCAAACAGAAGGATATGAAAATATGATCCCCAATGACAAAAACCCAGAGGGGCTTTCTCATTCATTTTCAAGCGAAACCAATGACATGTCTTATAAGATTGGGACGGATGAAGATCAATGGCTGATGTTCAGTCATAAAGATATCATCAAAGACGATCTCACTGAAACATTCATCTATGAAAAAGTAACCGAATACACCTATCAATCTGAAAATAATCGCTATTATCAAAATGTTATTTCTGAAGAAGGCCAAGCCGGTGCTTTTCCCCCTGCTTATTTACAGGAAGACCATTATGATGCCAATGATTTACGTGGCGGCAGTAAAATCGGGGATTTTAATATCCTTTCGGCTATTTACAACCCGAGTGAAAATTCCACGTTTATCTTTGAAGGTACAAAAACCATTGAAGGTAACCTCTGCTATGATAATGAAATGAATGATGATTATTACTTTGAAAGTGACCAAGCTTTATTGGATAATCCCCTTTGGATTCCCATTGAAGATGGTCAGGGCAATGTACAAGACACACTTATCTTTGATCACCTTAAAATGGCATGGTTTAGTAATGATATTTCATCTTTTCTAACACCTGAAATAAGAAAATCTCTCAATCGTCCACCTTACTCTACACGTGTAAGTGTTACCCTATCTCGCTTTTCAATTGGATACTCTGCAGGTTCAGAAAGCGGTGAAAATATTACCATCACCGATTTAAAGCGTCTCAATTAAGACAAGGATACACCTCCTATCGCATTAAGTGATTCTGAAAGAGCTGAAAGTGTTGCTCATCAAAATGACAGGGGAGCGTATGACGCTTATGATATTTATACGTTTAATCAACACTAAATCAACTCTTATTATTAAAAAAAGAGCAGGCTTAAAATCAATTAAGCTTGCTCTTTTATATTTATCTATATTTCTTACTTTAGTCTTCCTTAACTTCAATACGACCATCTACATATTTTGCAAAGCGTTTACCTGTCTTATTATGAATAGGGTCAGGTCGATTCCATGGCCACCCTCCAAATTGATTCACCTGATAATCTCTATATGCTGTTTGAACCTCATCCATAGAATTCATAACAAAAGGACCATATTGTACTACATTTTCATTGATTGGCTCTCCTTCTAAAAGCAATAAATAAGCCTCATCTTCTCCATTGTTAATGACTACAGAATCCTCTGGAACTAATTTAATCTGTGACTTAGGATGAATCCATTGGTCTTCAATTTGAATCCCCTTGTCCCCTCTATACAAATACAAATTACGATTCATTGTTTTAGAGCGTTCAGGCAGCGTCAATTTTGCATTTGGCTCTAACTTAAACAAGATAATTCCCACATGATTGTCAGGATCAGCCGCCCATGAATCTTTAGCAGGTTTTAAGCTTTTGTAATCATCAAATTCTCCTGCAATAAGTGTTACCATGGTCTTCTTTCCAGCTTCATCACTTACCTCAAACTTGGGAATTTCTTCATGCCAAAGCATTTTATAATCTGGCTCAACAAATTTTTTATAAGAAGGCAAATTAAGCCATATCTGAAAAAGTTCTAACGGGTTATCATTATCATGGTTAGCCAGTGAAAACATTTCAGAATGTTGACAACCTTTTCCTGCGGTCATCCACTGTACATCACCAAAACCATATCTGCCACTGGTGCCTAATGAGTCAGAGTGATCAATAAGCCCCTCTAAAACGACAGTAACTGTCTCGAACCCTCTATGAGGATGAACTGGAAATCCTGGCACTTTAATACCATGATACATACTAAAGCCGTCTTTACCCGAAAAGTCACTGCCCTTATTTCTACCTGTAAAATCAACGTCTATTTCATCATTCTCAGTGCCTTTGGGATAATGATCTTTATGGTGCATCGTAATAATAAATGGGTTTTCAGTTTGAATCTCAAAAGAATAAGGTTCAACCTTAATAACAGATGTTTTCATAAAATCCTCCTTCATTTTGATTAAAAAAATAATCCTGTAGATATCTATACCCGTTCTTAACAATAATATTGATACAACTATTATTTTTTTATTATTTCACCAAGAGTTGTCTTCACATTTTCTTGATGTCGCTCAATCACTTCTTGCTGTCTTTCCTTCTTAAGTAGGACATCTTCATACAATTCTCTAGCAGACATCAAAAGGCTGCCAGCCCCCCTTATAATCACTTGTTGCAACCCATCAGAAGTTGCAACTGTAATCTGATAGCGGCTTTGGTGATCATGGGCAAACTTTTCAATGTATTCATCGGCTGTCTGTGCTTCTTTCGTATAAATCATATGGATATTATGGTAAGCTTCAACACTGGCTTGTCTCCCCTTAACCTTATAAGCATCAAAAACAACGATTAATTGACCTTCTCGTGTACTATGATAATCTGATAAAATATCCATCAATTTCATACGAGCAGCCTCAAGACTATCTTTGGCAAGACGATTAAGTTCCTCCCATGCAAAGATAATATTGTAGCCATCTACTAAAAGATACTTTTCTAAATTCTTTTTTTGTGTTATGTGGCTAACAGTCTCTGCTTGGCTATAATAGGCTTCAAGTGCCTTCGATTTTTTAGGTTGCTTCCATCTTGACTTATGCCCTTCATTGGCATGTGACGTCCGATGAATAATTTCATCAATCTCTTCAAGTGATATAAAATCTGACACACTGCCAGATGATTGATCACGGTCATCATCAGTTAACGTCTTTTCTTGAGGCAGTTCATACTGGCATTCAATATGCATGTGCTCCTTAACCTCATTCCAAGGGACTAAATAACCTGACCCGTGAGCACAAAAAACAGATCCTGTAGGGTTATAAACATCTCTTTCCGAATCATAGCCTACTTGATTGGCTACCTCATCAGGGTTATGACACCTATCATAACCACTTACACTTAAATAAAGTTGACCAAGCCCTTTAGTATAAGCTCTCAATTCCGCATGGTAATTTCTAAATGTTGCAACAGGCACACGACCTGTTAACGTCACTCGATTATCATGATTGGATTCAATTTGAGAAGTACCAAAACACTTTTCAACATCAGTCATTGCACGACCTACTTCTGATTGGTCAATCACCATCTTAAAGTTATAATAAGGTTCTAAAATACATGTCCCTGCTTCTTTAAACCCTTGCCTCAAGGCTCGATAAGTGGCTTCTCTAAAATCGCCACCTTCAGTATGCTTAATATGCCCTCTTCCTGCAACAAGCGTTATTTTTATATCTGTCATTGGGGCACCAATTGTCACGCCTTGAGGTGTTTTCTCTTTAACATGTGTCATTACAAGTCTCTGCCATTTTTTATCTAATAGGTCTTCACTACATTGACTGTCATAAACAATTCCCGATCCAGTAGGTAAAGGCTCCATTAACAAATGAACTTCTGCATAATGCCTTAACGGTTCAAAATGGCCTACGCCTTCTACTCTTTGGGCCAAGGTCTCTTTATAAATAATATGACCCTCTCCATAATCAATTTCTAAATCAAAGCGTTCTTTGATAATTGCCTTTAGAATCTCAAGTTGGATCTCTCCCATCGTCTTAACGAGAATTTCACCTGTGGCTTCGTGCCACTGAAATTGACATTCTGGCATTTCTTCCATCAATTCTTGACAATAAGGCATCATACGTCGTTCATCTATTGTTGGCGGCAATATCAACCGATAAGATAAAACAGGCTCTAAGAACCAAGGGAGTCCCATTTCACCTGCGCCTAATCTATTGCCTGGGAGTGTATCATTTAAACCCGTAACCGCACATATTGTCCCCGATTGAACTTCTTGAGCAAGGTCATATTTTTCACCTGAATAGAGTCTGATTTCATTGATTTTTTCTTCTTGCTTACCCGTATTGATCGCCATTTTGACAGTTAATTTACCGCCTGTCACTTTTAAATGTGTCAACCTCTGATTATCTTGTCTTGACACTTTGTAAACGACAGCAGCAAACTCATCAGGATAACTTGGCATTTCAGTATATTGGTCTAAAGCATTCATAAAAGCTTCGATTCCCTGAAGTTTAAGGGCAGAACCTGAAAAAACTGGATAAATCTTTCTGGATTTAATCAATTTTCGAATCATTTTAAGATCAATCTTTCCCTGTTCTAAAAAATGGTCTAAAACCCCATCATCTCTTAATGCCACCTCTTCATCAAAAGCTTCTCTCGTTTGCCAATAATCTTCATCAAAGAGAATACACCCCTCACTAAGTTGTTGATGAATATCTTCCAGAACGTTCAAACGTTCCACACCGGGTTGATCCAATTTATTTATAAAAATAAAAGTGGGAATTTCATGGCGTTTTAAAAGCGTCCAAAGTGTAAGCGTGTGAGACTGAACGCCATCAGCACCACTAATAACCAAAATGGCATAGTCAAGAACACTTAATGTCCGTTCCATTTCAGCTGAAAAATCAACATGTCCAGGTGTATCAAGTAAAGTTATTTCTTTATTGCCAACGGTCAACCTCGCTTGCTTGGCAAAAATAGTAATCCCTCTCATTTTTTCCAATTCATAAGTGTCAAGAAAGGCATCTCGATTATCAACACGTCCCAATTTTCTAATTTTTCCACTTAAAAAAAGCATACTTTCCGACAAGGTTGTCTTCCCTGCATCAACATGGGCAAGTATGCCAATTACATTATTTTGCATTCTATCTATTTCCTTTATACAATTAGTTTCATACACGTTCTTAAATTCAGTGTTACTGCTCTAAGTATATCAGTAATAGGGCCGTAATTCAAAAAATCCTACTTTTTAAGGCGATTGAATAGCCATTAAAAAGTAGGATTTTATCTAATTTAACAATTCATCTATTTCATAAGCACTTTTTTTACCTGCACCCATTGCCTTTATAACAGTTGCTGCGCCTGTCACAGCATCACCACCTGCATAGACTGCATTTAAACTTGTTAAACCATTATCATCTGCATCAATTTGTCCCCACTTGTTCACATTGACACCCAGTGCCTTAATGAGCGGGTTGGCTAATGTGCCTATTGACATAATAACACTATCTAATGTAATGTCGTGTTCAGAACCTGCAATAACATTGGGTCTTCTTCTACCACTTTCATCAGGTTCAGAAAGTGCCATATCAACACAAGTCATGTGTGTAACAAACCCCTCTTCATTACCTGATATCTTAACAGGATTACATAAAAATTTAAAGATAATCCCCTCTTCTTTAGCATGCTCAACTTCTTCACGTCTTGCTGGCATTTCTTCTTCTGACCGTCTATAAATCAAATAAACGTTTTCAGCCCCCATCCTTTTAGCTGAACGTGCAGCATCCATTGCGACATTTCCACCACCGACAACTGCTACATTTTTACCTAGATAAACAGGGGTTTCACTTTCTTTTTTATAGGCCTTCATCAGATTAACACGTGTTAAGAATTCATTAGCTGAATAAACGCCCAAAAGGTTTTCACCTTCAATGTTCATAAATCTTGGCACACCAGCACCAATACCTAAGAAAATAGCATTAAAACCATCTTCTTTTAAATCTGTTAAACTAAGTGAACGTCCAATCACCACATTTTTAATAATCTTAACGCCCTTAGCTTGCAAAAGTTTGATTTCTCGATCAACTATTTTTTTAGGTAATCTAAATTCTGGAATACCATATCTCAACACACCACCAGTTTCATGTAAAGCTTCAAAAATAGTCACTTCATAGCCAAGATCAATCAATTGCCCCGCACAAGCAAGTCCTGCCGGTCCAGAACCAACAACGGCAATCTTTCCTTTTTTCTCATTCTCATTGCCAGAAGGCTTATCAGTGATTTTTAACTGTTCTTCAATTCTTGCTTCTATCGTTTGAGACATATAGTCTGCAACAAATCTTTCTAAGGCACCAATTGCAACAGGCTCACCCTTAATACCTCTTACACATTTGGATTCACATTGTGTTTCTTGAGGACACACCCGACCGCATACGGCTGGTAAAGAGGTTGACGCAGATAAAATCTCGTAAGCTTTTTCAATTCTGTTTTCTTTGATTTCATGGATAAACGCTGGGATATCTATAGCAACTGGACAACCTGAAACACAAGGTTTATGCTTACATTCTAAACATCTTGTCGCCTCATTAATCGCTTCTTCAAGTGTGTAACCCTTAGCCACTTCATTAAATGATTTAACCCGTTCTTTGGGGTCTGCTAAATTCATAATTGTTTTAGTAAGTGCTTGATTAATCAATTTGGACCTCCTTTTCAAGAAGATGACAAGATTCTTCTTGATGTTTTTGACTTTTTTCATAGATACTATTACGCATCAACGCTTCATCAAAATCTACTAAATGGCCATCAAACTCTGGACCGTCAATACATGCAAATTTGGTTTCTCCACCAACCGTTAATCGACAACCCCCACACATTCCTGTCCCATCAATCATAATAGGATTCATACTAACAATGGTTTTAACACCATATTTTTCAGTGAGTAGCGAGACGAATTTCATCATTGGAAGCGGTCCTATCGCATAGACGCAATCAATGTCTTTATTTTCTTTTAAGCACGCTTCAAGCCCTTGTGTAACAAACCCCTTTGAGCCTTTTGAGCCATCGTCTGTAAAAAGGTGATAATCCTTTGTATAGTGCTTAAACTGATCTTCTAAAATAACCAAAGAAGCTTCTCTAAACCCTGTAATAGCAGTCACTTCTTTACCGGCTTTTGATAACGCTTTAACCACAGGAAGTGCAATGGCACAACCTACGCCACCCCCTACGACGATTGCTTTTTTCACATCATCTATTTCTGACGGTTTGCCAAGTGGTCCAACAAAGTCAGCCAAAGCATCGCCTTCATGAAGTTGACTTAATTTTTGCGTACTTTTTCCTATAATTTGATAAATAATCGTAATAGATCCTTTTTCTCTATCATAATCAGCAATCGTTAGAGGAACTCTTTCTCCATTTTCATCCACACGCAAAATAATAAATTGCCCTGCTTTTGCCCTTTTGGCAACAAATGGCGCTTTGATTTCCATTTGTTCTACTGTCGCATTTAACGTTTTTTTTGATAAAATTTCATACATTTTTTATTTGCCTCCTAAAATGTCATTATTTAGACTTGGTCAAGTCGTTTTACAGTACTCGCTATTAAATAAATCTATTTTCCCTCGGTTTCCCCTATAGCATTTTAAAAAGTCAAAAGAGGCTGAACGAAGTTTCATATTTTGTCAACAAACTTAATCATATCCCTCTTAGCATAACAGATTATGAGGATTTTTGAAATACCCAATCTATAGGCTCCTCCTCTTTTTTTCAGAAAACTTATTTCAATAAAATTTAATCTATTTTAAAAGTAAGATTAGTGTCTTTTAAGTCAAATACCCCTTCTTAAAGATATAAAAATAACACTGTTATCTCATAACAGTGTTATCTTTTTTGCATTATAAACTTTATACAACACTCATATGTTCTTGTCTATAAACTTTAGGTGTGACGCCCATATGTTTATTGAAGACGATTGAAAAGTAACTTTGGGTACAGAACCCAAGATTTTCACTAATTTCTGAGAGGCTGTACTCTGAAAATGCAAGCAATTGACATGCTTCTTCTATCTTAACCTTTTGTTTGTACTGTGAGATAGTCATTCCCACTTCATTTTTAAAGAGGTTAGACAAATAACTTGGACTAAGCGATACTTGATCGCCCAACTCATTAAGTGAAACATCAACACAAACGTTCTTTCTTATATACTTTTTGGCTTTTCTAATCGGTGGTGAAATCACTTTTTCGGTTTTGTGTCTAAACAGATTCACTTTATAGGTCAAATCTACCACAAATAATTCAATCAAAATTTCTGTTTCCATATATGAAACCGATTGCTCTATCTTTTCCATATAAATTTCACTAATATGGTAAATTTCTTCTGGTATTGCGCCACCTTTTATAGCTGCCCTCACTGCAAATCCTAAAAAATGTGTAAAATTTTTCTTGAGAATAACGAGACTTACCCCATCATCATAAGATAATTCTTCTCGTATTTGTGAGAGCATTATATTGCATTCATGCTCTACTTTTTCCTGATCACCAACGAGAATACATGCTTCCAAAGACTCAAATTCATCAAAATTCATAAATAGCTTATGCTGATCTCTTTGCTTCAAAATTTCTTTATGCATTTTGCGTTTCAACTCGTTCTTTATAGGCTTTTCTCTCCAAATACTATTATATTCATTTTCTAAATATGATTTGTTAAGCATGTTTAACTCCTCTCAAAGGGTGGATGGTGAATGAATAATTTCTTTTAACCGTTAAACGGGATTAAAATACATAAGGTAAACCAATGATTATCTGTATGAATAGTAAGTGTTCCATTGTATTTTTCCGCAGTATACTTTAAACTCTTTATTCCATAACCATGGTACAATTTATTGCTTTTAGTCGTTACCAAATCATCATCACTATAAACCAATTCATTTTCATAATAATTTTCAAATTTCAACATTATAAAGCGGTTTTGTTTATAGACTGCAACTCTAATTAATCGCTTTTCTGACTCTTCCAGTGTACTGACACTTTCAATCGCATTGTCGAGTGCATTACCAAATAGTGTACAGATGTCCATCACTTCAATACTATCAAGCAGTTTTCCATCGACCACTGCTGTAAAGTTAATGTTCTCATTTCGACAGACAATAGCTTTACTATTAAGCAGAGTATCTACCACATGATTGCCTGTATGATGTTGAGGTGCATGAAGCATAATCTCACTCTCTAACTGATGAATATAAGATTGCTTTTCTTCATCATTTGTTGTGAGTTTAATCAGTTCTAATTGATGTTTTAAATCATGATACTTACGATTAATCATTTCAACAGACTCTTTAGACATTTTGTATTGTTCATACTGTCTATAAAGTATATCTTGAATCGCTTTTAAGTCATAAGCAATCTGAGTTTGATAAAATTGCTCCTTTAATGTGAAAATAATCATTAGAGCACTAAAATCTACTAGAGTCCTAATATAAAATATTTCTTGTGCCATACGACCACTAAAAGGCGTATTAATGGGGATAAAGCTAATATTACTCATTAAAAAAGCACCCATGACAATCAAAACAGTTCCCCAAAGTTGCTTAGGTTTAATCCTAAAATCTATTCTGTCAATAAATAATACTTTATTGGTGATAAACCAAATACCAATAAGTAAAACAACATATGATACCATCGCTATACTGATACTCAGCAAGGTTTCTTGCATCACTGAACTTGGAAAAAAGTAAGTGTGAAATTGCCATTCAAATGACTGGACCAGTTCTGCCGTTATAAAAGCAAAGGCAGCATCATAAATTGAATCATATAAAGGGTTATTGCCAATCAGATGAATCATGAGAAACATGAGCATCCCTGCACCAACCATACCTGCCACCCAAAATTCAATGGGCAAATGTTGTACCAGTAAATGATACACATTAAAGATCGCTAAAAAGGCGAGTATTTTAACAACTGTCATGCGATTTAAGTTTTTCTTGATAGAGGGATATAAGAACACCATACAAGCCCCCCATTCAACAAATGCTGAAAGTACTCTTGGGATATCAGGGATCATAACGACATCTCTCCTATATAATCAGTCAGGGCACTTAAAAAACCCTTTTTTCTACCACGACTTACAGGTAAACGCCTTTTGTCAGAAAGAATAACTTCACTGCCTTCAACGCCTAACACATAGCTAAGGTTAACCAAATAACCATTATTGCATCTGTAAAAGTGTTCTGATAAGAGCTTTTCTTCCATCATTTTCATCGTACTAACAAAAGAAATACGTTCATCTGTTGTGGTATTAATAATCACATGATGTTTATAACTTTCAATATATATAATGTCTTTTGCATTCACACGTACCATCCCATTTCGGTGAGGTACCATTAAGAATGCATCATTACGTCTCCTAATTTTCTTAAGCGAACGATCCATCTCCTGAGAGAAAGCAAAATAAGGAACAGGCTTTAATAGATAACTCATAGCATCTACCATGTAACCTTTTACAGCATACTGAGTCATATTAGTAATAAAAATAAGAACAACTTCATCATCTTTTTCCCTAATACGTTCTGCTGCTTTCATACCGTCCATTTGTTCCATCTCAATATCCATCAGTATCAAATCATAATTCATTTTATAATTATCAATGACTTCAACGCCATCAGTAAAATGAGTCACTTGAAAAAGAACGCCTGTCTCTTCTGAGTATCTTTCAATATATTCTTTTATTGTATCTGCATAAGCTTTTTCATCTTCAACAATTGCTAATCTAATCACTTTAACACCTCAAGTCTTCGTTTATTTTTTATATTTCTTTTATACCTTTTATAATCCATACTACACGAATTATATTATATTATAAAGGCATGATGGTTAAAGTTTATTATATTTTGTATTATATATAAAATGTTTTGTTTTATGTACAGTTTTTCATAAACTGCTATTCTCACTACACAATTTGCAGTTTAAAAGGAGAATCCCCCACCATCTACTCTATTTAAAAATCCATATGTCCAGCAATAAAAAAAGTGTTTGCTATTATACAAACACTTTTTTAAACATGAATCTATTTATCGCCTTTTAAAAAGGCCTTTATATCAATAATTCTTTGATTCTCTGATCCTCTGAAAGCTAACGATATATTTTTCAAATTTTCTTCAAAAGGTCCATCAACTAAAACGTCTATGGCTTCTAAAAGTAACTGCGTTACCTCTGTGTTTTTAACGCCACCTTCAAGTAAATCTCTTTCTAAAATATAACCTGTATACAACCAAATGCTCTTGTGAGGAAAGCGTTCTTTAACTTTTTGAACCAAAGGTAAAAGTGCTCTTTGATTCTCTTCTTCCATCGGATCTCCGCCTAGAATCGTAAGTCCCGCAATATGTTTGGGTTTAAGACTTTCTAAAATCTCTGATTCAGCTGCTTCATCAAAAGGTTTGCCATAAGTAAAAGACCACGTTTCGGGATTAAAACAGCCTTTACATCGGTTACGACAACCCGAGACAAAAAGAGCCGTTCTTACGCCTTCACCATTGGCAATATCATTGGTCTTTATGTTGCCATAATACATCATAAGTGTAAAACTCTTTCCTTAATTTCTTGGGTACGCCCTTGATTCCAAAATTGTGTCCCAATATAGCCGCAAGTTCTTCTTGCTACAGACATGTGGTCTTGATCTTCATTACCACAATTAGGACATTTCCAAATCAAAGAACCATCTTCCTCTTCTACAATACTGATTTCACCATCAAAGCCACATTTATGACAAAAATCTGATTTTGTATTGAGTTCTGCATACATAATATTATCGTAAATATGTTGTAAAACAGAAATAACTGCTGGAATATTGTGGAGCATATTAGGCACTTCAATATATGAAATAGCTCCCCCTGGACTTAATTCTTGGAATTTAGATTCAAAGGTTAATTTACTAAATGCGTCTATTTCTTCTGTCACATGAACATGATACGAATTGGTAATATAGTTTTTATCAGTAATGCCTTCAACTACGCCAAAACGGTCACGTAACAACTTAGCAAATTTGTAAGTTGTTGATTCAAGGGGTGTTCCATAAACACTGAAATCAATACGTGTATCAGCTTTCCATTTGGCACATGCATCATTCATATGTTGCATCACCGAGAGTGCAAAAGGTTCAGAAAATGCACTAGTATGTGACTGTCCTGTCATATATTTTACACATTCATATAACCCAGCATAGCCTAATGAAATCGTAGAATAACCCCCATATAAAAGTTCATCAATCACTTCACCTTTTTTGAGTCTTGCTAAGGCGCCATACTGCCACAATATAGGGGCAACATCTGATTTAGTCCCTTTTAATCGGTTGTGACGAATCATCAAAGCACGGTAACACATGTCTAATCTCTCATCAAAAATTTTCCAAAATTCTTCAACGTCGCCATTAGAACTAAGTGCAATATCCACAAGGTTAATGGTTACCACCCCTTGATTAAATCTACCATAATATTTAGACTGACCTGCAGCATCTTTATAAGGTGTGAGGAAAGAACGACAGCCCATACAAGTATAGCAGTCTCCTTGTTTAAGTTCTCTCATTTTCTTTTCAGAAATATAATCCGGCACCATACGCTTAGCAGTACACTTGGCAGCGAGTTCAGTTAAGTAAAAATATTTTGATTCTTCTTTGACATTGTTTTCTGATAAAACATAAATGAGTTTAGGGAAAGCCGGTGTAATCCAAACCCCTTTTTCATTTTTAACCCCTTGATAACGTTGTTTAAGCATTTCTTCAATGACTAAAGCAAGGTCATCTCTCAATGGTCCTTCTTCCACTTCATTTAAGAACATAAAAAGGGTAACAAATGGTGCTTGTCCATTGGTTGTCATCAGCGTAATAATTTGATATTGAATCATTTGAACACCGCGATTGATTTCTTTTTGAAGACGTTCTTTGACAATCGTCTCAAAAGCATCGTCTGTAAGCTCAATCCCTGCAAGCTTCATTTCTTTTTTAACATCTTTTTTAATGGCTTGTCTGGAAATATCCACAAAAGGTGCTAAATGGCTTAAAGTAATGGACTGTCCGCCATATTGTGTACTGGCTACTTGAGCAATAATTTGAGTCGTAATATTACAAGCTGTTGCAAAAGTATGGGGTTTTTCTATTAATGTCCCGCTAATAACCGTCCCATTTTGTAGCATGTCTTCTAAATTAACTAAATCACAGTTATGCATATGCTGTGCAAAATAATCTGTATCATGAAAATGTATAATCCCTTCATCATGGGCTTTAGAAATATCTTCATCTAATAGGAAACGTCTCGTTACGTCCTTACTCACTTCACCCGCCATATAGTCTCTCTGTACAGAAACAACTGTTGGATTTTTATTGGAGTTCTCAGCTTTGACCTCTTCATTCTCTGTTTCTATCAAAGATAAAATCTGCTCATCTGTAGAGTTTGATTTTCTAACCAAATCTCTTTTATAGCGATATTTAATGTAGGTTTTAGCCACATAAAAAGCACCTTTTTGCAAAAGTGCATCTTCCACTAAATCTTGAATTTCTTCAACATTGGTTTGTTCACTAACACCTTCTGTCACTTTATTTGCCACTGATTTAATCTCATCATTGGTAAGTTGGTAGTCCGCCTTTACCTCTTTATTCGCTGATGAAATTGCTAAGATTATCTTAGTAATATCAAAGACAGCTTCCGTTCCATTGCGTTTAATAATGTTCATTTTTGACAGTCCCCTTCTCCATAACAAATACTAATTATACGGTTTTGTTTAATTATAATCTCTATATATTGTATATAAAACTTTTTTTGACTTCAAGACTTGACTTTTCAAATAAACATTTGGACCTATAAAATAAAGGCTTTACTCTAGCTCCGTTAAGGCTTATAGCTTTTCATGTATTTTTGTGTATTCATATTCTTAACCTTAGAGACGCTTTTATTTCTTTTTATCTTCACAGGCAAAAGTCAATTGTAAGTTAATTTTCTCACTCAACTTATTTTTGAGCATTTTTTTATAGTCTTTTAAGATATTTAGGTTATAATAATGAGCATGGCTCATCTATTTAAGATGTGCTTGCCACTCTAATCAACAACAGAAAGGAAACCGTAATGATAGAATTTAGATATGATACACAATTATTAATAGAAGGAACTGATTTATCAGAAGACGTTATTAATGACTACATTTTAAAGAATTTAAAAGGAGACTGCTTACTGGCTGTTGGAGATGATGAACTCATCAAAGTTCACTTTCACACCAATGAGCCTTGGGATCTTTTAAGCTATTGCTCAACGCTTGGAGAAATTTTTGACATTGTCGTTGAAGACATGGACCGACAAGCAAGAGGTCTTAAAGGTTAATTTTATAAGAAATTTCGACTTAAATTAGACAGGTTTAGAGCTCAACCTTTATTAAAAAAGCGATCAGAAATATCGTTTAAAAATCAAAAGGTGTAGCCCTAAACCTTTTTTGTTATTAGAGATGATTACATAAATGCTATGATGGTATCTATTCGCTTTGCTCAAACAGTGAAGCTCACTTAGTAAGACAAAAACACCTAAGACACCCTTGGGTCCTCCTAGCTGTCACTCGCTCTGTGAAAAATAACGGCTTAAGGTCTGGAACCAATATCTCAAACTCGCTTTGCTCAAACAGTGAAGCTCACTTAGTAAGACAAAAACACCGAAGACACCCTTGGGTCCTCCTAGCTGTCACTCGCTCTGTGAAAAATAACGGTTTAAGGCCTGAACCAATATCTCAAACTCGCTTTGCTCAAACAGTGAGATATAAACGGTTCAGACCTTAAGCCTATTTTTCATCTTCGCTCGTGAATACTAGGAGGACCCAAGGGTGTCTTCGGTGTTTTTATGTTATGGGGTTCGCTTATGTTTACATGATTAATTCTAATCTCTTATCTCTTTGACTCTACCTACAATACCACTTTCAAGCATCACTTTAATACCATGATGATGAGCGGGGGAATTAGTAAGTATCTTCTTGACTATTCCTTCTGTAAGTTTCCCACTACCTTGATCTTGCTTTTGTACAACTAGAACGGTTGCACCTATTTTTATATTATTTCTCTTAGTGCCATCCATACTCTCTTCCTCCTACAAAAATTCTCTTAATCTTGAATATTAATTGTCTGATTCAATCATTTTTTCAAACCGCCTAAATGTCTTTCCGTCTCTGGTAATCTTTTCATTCCACATACTTAAGGGTCTTACCCAAATACCAAAATCTCCGTAAAGGGCTTTATAAACTACCATTTCTTCTAAGGTTTCACTATGTTTTGCAATACCAATCACTTCATATTCATTTCCTTTAAAATGTCTATATCTACCTCGTTCAATCATACTTATTGTCCTTCCTTGTTCTTGCTTTAAACTTATTGTCAATTAATCATGCTCGCTCTATGGGAGCAAACATTATCGTAACACCAGTATATCATTTGCTATCTTACGCAACCCATTGTATGGCATAAGATGTCTCATGTCCATTATAAAAATGTAGTCTTAATTCATTATATTTCACATATATAAAATCGTAAACGGTTTGGGACTTGATACTATTTTTCATCTTCGCTCGTGAATGATTGGAAAGTTGAGGAAGATCTTAGCTGTTTTATGTTATTGGGGTTCACTATTGGGGTGGAATTGGAGTATAATGGTAATAGGTTTTAAGTATAATAGTAAGGAGCATCTTATGAGTGAATCATTACATAAAAAAGATCGAAGTAAATCTCGTCAAAAGTCTAATAAGAGTAGTATTGTGAGGGTGATTGTTTCAAATTTTGATGATCATTGTATTAAAGAAATCAAAGTCCTTTATCTTAAACAAGGAGGCGTGGATACTTTCCTAATTGATAATGATCAAATGCTAGTGGGATACGGTATGAATGATGTTACCTCTGGTCCAATCAATTTTGGTGACCATGTCAAAGCGGTGAAGTCAGTTCTTTTCAATGACCCTACTCAACGTTACCAACCCCCACAGGTTACAATTGATAATGGGGATATCTATGTTTCAAAAACAACTGGTCATGGCAGCAATGAACCCTATAAGCATTATGTCATTTCTGGAAAGTGGCGTTTTGTAAAAGATAAAGAAATCAACTCCTCCAATAAGACATCAGAAGCCAAAATAGAAGTTAAAGTCACTGTCACAGACTTAATCGACAATAAAAGCTATCTATCAAAGGAAGAAAATCAAAGACGGCGTGCAAAATCTGATACCTATAGAATTTTATTGAGCCGAGAGGTGATGAAAAACTATAGCTATATCCTTAATGATTCTTCAAAAGTTAACGCCACTACTGTAGACTCTATCAATATCCATCGTGCAAACACTTTTTTAGAGTACCGTTCTCAAATGCTTTACTATTTTACTTTTATCAATCATTTCTTTATGAATTTGGATAAGATTGTTAGACCTCTTGCTGATGAGAAAATTAAAAAGCTATCGGATGAAACAGAGAAAGTAGAAGCCCTTGATAAATATAAAATCATGTTTGATGAACTTGAAAATTTTAGAAACAAATGTAACGGTAATCTTTATTCAGTGGCTAAAATCGACACATCAAATGTGAATACCAATCACTCAGACACTCATTATCAATACAAAATAAAAGCCACTTATGAAGCTTATATTCCCTACATCGCACAAGCCTTATATCTACTTAAGAACGATTGGTTTGAAAACTATCAAACTTATCTTAAGAGTGAAAAAAACATCAACAATAAAAATACTGACTCTTTTATTGAAACAATCAAAAATTTTGTATACGAAGAAAGTGAAATTCAAGAAGATGTCGAAAAAATTCTCTGTGAATTGACTGCCTTTCGTCACGCCCTTGCCCACTATGATTATCAACTGTTTGATAGTTTATATCGTAATCCTTTTGAAATGAATACTGATAAAGTGCCTCAAATATTTAAGCAACTGAATGACCTTAAATTATTTAAACTGCTTCAGCTTTTGCCCGTTGCAAAGATGGCACAAAAACACCCTTACATTGATAAGGATGATTACATCTATATCATGGGAAAAATGATTCCATTAAGAGAATGTGCTTATCTCTACGATTTAATGGGAGCACAAAAAGAGGGTTTCAAAGCGACCATTAACGATTTTTTCTGTTTGAATGGTGTTACCAATCCGAATGTTCAAACCTTGATTAAAGATTCTATTGAAACTGAAATTGATGCACTTGAGAAGATTACAAAAAATCCTTCTAAAAAAATAAATATGGCAGATATCACTAATCGATTAGAAGTATTGAACAACAGGCTCAATCATAATAACTCGCCTGATTCTTGTGACGATAATGATACGCCACTCTTCTATTACGAAGATATTCATTACAGCCGTGAATACAAAGATATATACAACGATCATAAAGAACTAAAATTGAAACTTAATAATGCATTGGTTAATAATAATCCAGATAATATAAATATTAATGATTGTAATCAGAAACTCCATGAATACAATACTCAAATGCTAGCCTTAACGAAAGGAAATGCAAAAATCAGACTTGAAGCACGAATTAGGCTTGCTTTTGGATTGATGTACAAAAAATATAATTGGGATACTCAAAAATTCATGGATAATTTTAATTGTGGAAATGAAATCTTTTATACTGATTTAAAGCATGATATTGACTTAAGCTATCAAACAAATCAAGTTCAAACGGCAGTGCAAATATATTTCGATTCTTCATTTTTTCAATACAAATATCATAATAAAAGAAAAAACAAAACTGATTTATTCGACATTGAATATATGATAAAAAGATTCAATAGTCAAAATACCAGTAACATGAATCTTTTCAACACCAACTCCCAAAATAATCTTTTTAAATTCTACACCCTTATAGCCTTATTCTTACCTAGAGAATTTAAAGGGGATTTTTTAGGTTTTGCTAAAAAACACTATTACGATAATAAAAACATCGTAGACTATCATGAACTTAATTTACAAGGCAAAGAAAGTGAATTTGAAAAACACGATACCTTCTTCCATCACATGCGCCTTTTTTCAAAACAAATTAAATCGTACGACCTTTTTAAATATACATTTAATCAAGTCATTGACCAAGATACACTTAAACCACTTATCGACAATGCTGTCAATTACATGATTAATGACAATCATATCAATACTTTGACTGCAAATCAGATGCAAGTTCTCGATACATTCATTAGTGAACAGCATCTACCCATTCAAATAATTAAACCACTCATGTCTTTTTATAAGCTAATTGGACACTTGAGTAACCAATTTGAAATGAGATTGTTGATTCAATATGCTAAAAAAAATAATATCATTTCTCTGCATGATGCTTTTAACAGCATTAAAAAGCCAGAGAAACCACTATTATTTAAACCTCTCATTGAAAAAATATATGTAGATGTTTATAAAGACAATATTGATTATCCTCAATTTACGATTGGGGAAAAAAAATTTCTTAATCATTACGCTCCAAAACTCGTTAATACACGTAATACAGTGATGCACATGAAATTAAAAGAATTATTACGTGATAATATTTGCGACCCTGTTGCTTTCGAAGATTTACACCAAGGTATTTTTGACATGCTTAAGCTTTATACGCTTTTCGATTTACAAAACATCGAAATGGGAACAGATGTTATTAATCAATACCTCAACGCTTATGATCAATTAGTTAGTCAATTAGTCCTTAAACCAAACTATCGTATCACCAAGCAACAAACACAAGAAAACAACACAGAACCTCAAAATCCTAAATTATATGAATTATTAAAAAGTTATTACCAACTAGAACCCTATATCACAAGTAAAGAGACGTTGATTGACGCATTAAAAACAAGCGATTCTATTCCTAAGCAATTAGAAACATTTAATGTAAAATATACTAAAATTGACGAACACGGTAAGGAAAAGAAGTTTGAAATAAGCTTAAGTGATTTACAAAAAGATGAAAATAAAGACCTTATGAATTCAGATACACTTGATTTTGATAAAATCTCAGGACAAATTAAAACGTACTGCTCAAATGAAATTGGAAAGCTCAGAAGTCTCATACAACAAAACTTTTCACTTTATATAGCCGAGCTTCTAAAACAATTAAAAATCAACCATGACATTTTCACCATAAAAGATTATACTGATTTTAATAAAGACTCAAATAGCCCTATTAAAATTTACAAACACGAATTAATATCATGTGCTAACAATCGTCATAAAATAAGCACATTACCAAATGATTTAAAGAAAAGTATCCATTTAAAACCTCGAAAACATCAAACATCAAGCAAGACTTATCTTATTCATTACCCAAGAGATAAAAAATAAAGATTATACTCTTTGTTTTAATTTAATAACCTTTTCCGTCGATGATACTTGGCGCAAAAAACACGGGGGATCGACAAGCAGTCAATCCCTCTAAAATGCCCATTCTTGTTTTTGACATCTTAAAAAAAGTCAAAAATTAAGGACATCGACGGAAACCCATAACACAGTCCTTGAAATAACAGCGTTTCAGAGGGCAGGGACTACACTCCACAATGGTGGAGAATGAACCATTTGGTAAGATCCTTGCCCACTACAATTAAATTATCGACTACACTCCACAATGGTGGAGAATGAACCGTTGTTTTCCATAGTCTTTTATACGTCCTGTCTGACTACACTCCACAATGGTGGAGAATGAACATGTTAATCGTCGCAAAACGAACACTCGGCGTTATACGACTACACTCCACAATGGTGGAGAATGAACTTTCAAGGTATCTTCAAATTCTCTATTCTCCTTCTCGACTACACTCCACAATGATAAAAAAACTTACATATGTAAAATAAAATCACCACCACCTCCGGTGGCGTATTTTGCACCCTTAAAATCATTTTAATGTTTAAATAATTAACAAATTAAAAGAGGGAGCATCGGGGGATGACATTCATGAGACCTGATGAAAAACCGTCCTCACTTTTAACCGGTTTTTATCTCACTGTTTGAGCAAAGCGAGTTTGAGATAATCAGTTAAAAGCGAGGGCGTGCTTTTTTCACAGGGTGAATGACGTCATCCCCTGATGCTCCCTCTTTCAATTTGTTCCTCCCCATTTAAACACAAAAAACCCCTGCACCATAGCACAAGGGTTTTATAACTTCATGATTCACTTATTAATCATTCATAACCTAAGCTTCATCCTTAAGGGCTTCAGCCACAATCTTTTCATTAGATACATTCGTATCTCCCCCATCACTTTCAATATAAATCGTACGAGTAGGAAATGCAAACTCAATACCTTCATCTTCAAACGCCTTAAAAATAGCCAAATTAATAGCTTGTTGCTTATCCATGTATATCGTGTAATCACCTGTCAATACATAATAAACGATTTCATAATTCAGACTAGAATCAGCAAATTTCAAGAAATGAGCCCGATCAAAACGCACATTTTCTTGGGATTCAACCGCATCCTTAAGCATGGTTGGAATTCGTTCAAGTTTTTCATAAGGGGTGTCATAAGTGACACCAATACTGAAAACAATGCGACGTTCATTCATCGTCTTAAAGTTTTTAATCCGTGAAGACGTCAAGTCCTTATTAGAGAAAATGAGTTCTTCACCACTTAAACTTCTAATGCGTGTCGTTCTAACACCTACATACTCAACCGTTCCCATATAGTCCCCCATGATGATAAAATCACCAATTTCAAAAGGACGATCAAAGAAAATTGTAAAGTAGCTAAAAATATCTTCAAAAATTTCTTGTGCTGCAAAGGCAACCGCTATCCCACCGATACCAAAACCAGCAATCAATCCAGAAATGTCAGGAATCACATTGCCAATAACGATTAGGACACCAATCACCAAAATAACGGCTTTCAGAATCTTTGCAATCCATGCCATCGCCATATTCTTACTTGAATCTACCGTATGACGTACACGGTATTTTTGCATTGAAAAATCGACAAATGCAAGTGCTAATTTAATCACATAATAAACAGATAATGCAAGTGCAAGAATATTAACACCTTTAACCACAACATCAGAAAGGTCTAAAGTCCTTATACTGGTCATCGCTAAGATAACATATAAAATTTTAGGGAGATATTCCTTCACTGCATCAATAATAATGTGATCTGCCATATCTGATTTCTTTTTAATAAACTTAATGACTCTTGTTACTATAATTTTATTGACAATTTTTACAACGAAAAAGCCAATAAAAAAAGTCAAAAGGGCAATTAAATAATTTTCAACAGTATTATTTAAAAACTCAAATTCTAAAAATGGTGCCATGTTACCTTCCTTTCATTACTATAATCATATTTTTATATATTCTAACATAAAATATCTGACAATAGTAAAAGTATACCCCATAAACTTAAAATCATTCAAGCGATAAGTCAAATCTGTCAATATCACTTTCTGTCTATAAAGTTTTTTAATCTACCTCAAAACCAATAGTTGTCGGCATGCCTTGATAAGTCTCACCTGCATCTGACCGATAGAAGAAGGTCACTGTAGAGTCATCCACCTGAGTATACTCAATCATAAAGACTTGATTTTCCTCAACCTTTAAGGGATAGTTGTCATAAGGCAGAACATCACCTGTGGTTTGATTGTCTTTAAAATCAGGATAGGCATTTTCGATCCGCCAAAACTTCCTTGATTTGTATTGTTCTAAGAAGTTAATCTCATAGGAACCAAAATAGGACGCTACATAATCTTTTCCGTCAATCGTAATCGTCTCTATAGATTGGGGCTCTGTCAAATACGATTCTCCTAGACTATTCACAAGTGTACTTAAATCAGTCGAGGTGATTTGTCCATTATAAATCGTATTGAGCTGGTTTGCCATACAAGGCAAGGTATCAGAGTAAAAAGAGGTCTCGTCTAAAGCAATATGAGCAGAACCATAAATGCCCATGACGGGTTTACCCTCCAGTTTATCAAAGGCCTTCACGAAATTTTTGACCATCATATTTTCTCTATAGTCATGGTCTTCATCGCCTTTTCCACTCCCATAATAGCGTTTTCCCTGCTCGATCACCTCTTCTGTCTCTTGATAAAGGTCTGAATTTTCATCATAACCCTTAGCCTTTAAGTCTTCTAAATACCGCTTTCCGATAGTATTAAACTGATGCCCTACATCTGTTCCATGAAATACCGTTTCTGGACAGTTCGTTTTAATGGCTTGATAAAAAGCATATGTATCTTCATTATGCGATAAAGTCCCGACCCAATCTTCATAGAGTGTATCTAAAATAGTATCATCATCTGCCTTCATCCACTCATTGAGATAAGCGGCAGTATAAGAAGGCATTTCAATCAATAAATCTCGCATCCCCTCTTCATAGTGAGCCTTCCAAGCTTTAAGCTCTTCATCATAAATGACTTTGACACCATGAGCTTCACCATATAAATAAATGTCTCCACTTGAATGTTGAACTTCTGGCGTTTGATTCGATGATAAGTCTAAATTGGCAACTGTTTCACCTTGTGTTTGGCAAGCTGTAAAACTCACCAGTATAAGTAACACCGCTATGAGTAGTCCTGTATAGTTCTGTCTTTTCATTTTTAATACTCCTTTGGGTTTTTTTGCTATTTATAGATTAAACTTATTGGATTATAATGTAAATATTATCAAATGAACTTTCTAAAAGGTATTCCTAATGATTGTCATTGGATTAATTAGAAATGCTGATAATCCATTTTGTCAACTTAATTGCCCATTTAGGAACACTCGGCGCAAGCGACTGAATCTTATCACCAATTGACGCTAAATCAACTAAGTTAATCGACTGAGCTAAAAGGGGTTTTCCCCCTTGATACTGATAATGTGTGTGATAAAAATTAAGAAGCCCCTTCGTATCATCACCTATCGCAATTAAAGAAGACTGAGCAGCTCCCCCAACCGCAAGAGTATGTGCGACAGCACTTCCACCCATGGCTAGATGATAGGCAACCGCTGCACCGCCCATGGCAACCCCTCCTGCAATGGCTACACCACCAATACCCACTAGCCCTGCCAAAGCAAGACCGCCAAAAACAAAAAGGCCCATACCCATTCCACCAAAAGAAAAAATACCCAAACTAAAGCCACCAACGGCTACAACACCTACCGCTACATCACCGATGGCAATAATGCCTTTGGCCATTCCCATCGTTCCAAGATTCACACTCACGAGGGGGAGACCCATAAATTCCTTATCACTTCTATATAATTTTGAATAACGGTAACTCTGTTTGTTAGGTTTAACAATGTACTGTTCTTCAATATTTTCTTGAAATTCTGCTGCCACTTGGCCGGGATGTCCCATGACTGTTTCTGGATCAGCATCATCACCATACTCATTTAATTGATCTATAATATCTTCATAGATTCTCTTTTTATATTGATGTGTCACCGATAAATAAGAAGTGACTTTATTGGCGTATTTTTTATAGTTTTTTTGGCTCATTATCCAGTTCCTCCATTATTTCAACAAATCATTGGTCACATTGACAAAATCATGCCAGTCAGATTTCATATCTTCTAAAATACGATTGCCTGCTTTGGTAATCTTATAATACTTTCTTGGGACTGCCCTATCTTGATTAAGTGATTTTCGGTAGCTTTCAATATACCCCTTATCCTCTAGTCGATATAAAATGGGATAAAGTGATCCTTCTTTCATTAAATAGTAACCATCACTCAAATGATCGAGTGTATTAATAAGATCGTAACCATAAGTATCACCTTTTGAAATGATATTAAGAATGACAATATCTAGAACACCCTTCTTAAATTGATTTTTTTGATTAGTCACTTAATGCCCCCTTTAACTATGTACTTAGTATTGCTAAGTACATAGTAATCCAAAAAATAAGTCGCGTCAATACGCTCATCATAAAAACGACTTATAAATTTGAAACACATTTAACATAATGCGATATTTTTTAACTTGAAGTCCCTTTCTTTTATGCTAAACTATTACTATTGAAAGGAAGGATATCGTATGAAAGTTGAAAGTTACTATTTTAGCGGTACAGGAAATACCGCCGCTATCGCTCTCGCCTATGAAAAAGCACTTCGCTTAGAAGGTCATAACGTGCATACATCAAGTATTGAAGACACTTCAAAAGTAGATGACCATGATTTACTCATACTCGGTGCACCTATCTATGCTAGCAACATGCCAGAACTTTTCTTCAAATGGTTTAAATCCGCTATTCCCGATGGTCATGGCAAAAAGGCTATTGTCTATTCTACTTCTGCTGTTACTGGCAATGCCAAAGGCATTTATTCTGTCGGTAAAAAACTGCAAAAGAAAGGCTATGAGTTAGTGGATATCCATGCCTTTGTTATGCCAAGAAATTACTATATTGATCGCTTTGAACCCACTCCTAAGGCTCAACACCTTGAAGAAATCAAAACTGCTGCTAATGAGGTGCTCGCTTCTATCGAAGCCATTCAACACCCTTCACCAGTTAAAATAGACCAATCTGTGTTTTTTATTGATTTTTTTGCAAAAGTCTTCCGACTAATGGCTATCCCTTTAGGAAAAAAATTTGCAATTGAAGACCACTGTATTAATTGCCTTCAATGTGAAAAAAACTGTCCTATGCAAAATATTGACGTTAAAACAAAGACCTTCAAAAATGCTTGTATTCAGTGTACACGATGTATTCATGAATGTCCTGTCAACGCTATCACTTACAATCATCAGCACATAGAACCTTACAAGTTACTCGATCAAGTCAGTAGCCATATTCATTAGCCCTCTTTTGAGACGGCTTATGCCAATGAAAAAACCATAAGCTTCTTTTTTTCAAAGATGCTTATGGCTCTAGGCTACAGACGTTTGCCAATACATATATTTTTATTTTTAAATTTCTATAAACCACTAATCATGTCTTTAACCGCCAAGATAAGCCTTTTTAATGGTGTCATCATTCATTAAAACTTCAGCATTTCCCGATTGAATCACCCGTCCTGTTTCAAGAATATAGGCACGATCAGCGATTTGAAGCGCTTGATTGGCATTTTGTTCAACCAGTAAAATGGTTGTCCCGTTCTTCTTAATTTCTGCAATAATATTAAAGATTTCTTGAACTAAAATAGGCGCAAGCCCCATTGAGGGTTCATCCATTAAAATCAACTTAGGACGACTCATCAAGGCACGACCGATGGCTAGCATTTGTTGTTCACCACCACTAAGTGTTCCTGCGGGTTGATTCAATCTTTCTTTCAGTCTTGGAAAATAGCCAAACACCTTTTCAAGGTCTTTCTTGATACCTTCTTTATCTTTTCTAATATATGCCCCCATTTGAAGGTTCTCTTCAACTGACATTTTAGCAAAAACACGTCTTCCCTCTGGTACATGTGCCATCCCTAAATAAGGCATTTGATGAGAATCGAGTTTTTTAATCGGTTGATCTTCAAATAAAATAACGCCGTGAGCCGGTTCCATCAACTTAGAAATAGTTTTTAATATGGTTGTTTTACCTGCTCCATTGGCACCAATTAAGGTCACTACCTCTCCCTTTTTAACTTCAAAACTGACATTTTGTATCGCATGAATTTTATCATAATAGACATCTATATTTTCAACTTTTAACAACAGTCCACCTACTCTCCTAAATATACTCTGATAACATCTGGGTTGTTTCTTGTTTCTTCAGGTGTCCCCGTTGCAATGACTTTTCCATAATCAAGCACTGTAATTCTTTCGCAAACACCCATTACCAAACTCATATCATGTTCAATTAAAAGAATCGCAATATCAAATTGATTTCTAATGAGTCGAATAGTCTCCATTAACTCTTGCGTTTCTTGAGGATTCATCCCTGCTGCGGGCTCATCAAGCATGAGTATTTTGGGTTTAGTTGCCAAAGCACGTGCAATTTCAAGTTTTCTTTGTTTACCATAAGGCAGATTTTTCGCTAATGTTTCTGCGTAGTCTTCCATATCAAATATTTTTAAAAACTCTAAACATTTTTCATGTGCCCTTTTTTCGTCAGCCCAATACCTTGGCAACCTGAATATGCCTTCAATTGTTGTGTAATGTAATTCATGGTGAAAGGCAATTTTGATGTTATCCAGTACACTTAAATCCTTGAAAAGTCTGATATTTTGAAAGGTTCGCGCAGCACCTGCCATTACGATTTCGTAAGGCTTTTTTCCGACAACGCTCATTCCATCAATTTTAATATCTCCTTCTGTCGGTACATAGACCCCTGTTAACATATTAAATACAGTAGTTTTACCTGCACCATTGGGTCCTATTAATCCAACCAGTTCATGCTTATCAATAGAAAGATTAAAATTATCTACTGCTCTTAAGCCACCAAACTGCATACATATATTGCTTGCTTCTAATAATGCCATTTTAATCCCTCCTATGATTTTTCTCTATTTTTTAAAGCTTGTCTTCTTTTTTGGAATCTCTCGTAGATTCCTTTCCATGAGAATTCTTTGGTTCCTAAAAATCCTTCTGGTCTAAAGATCATCATCACAACAAGGATAAATGAATACAGCAGTAATCTAATATTGCTAAAGCTTCTTAAGGCTTCCGGTAAAATCGTCAAAACAATTGCCGCAATAATGGAGCCTGTAATACTTCCCATCCCACCTAGTACAACAATAACCAATAGCTCTGTTGACCGCATAAAGTTAAAGGTATTTGGATCAAGGAAGGCGATGTATTGTGCATAAAGGCCACCACCAACACCAGCAAAAGCTGCCGCTAGTGCAAAACCCATTACTTTAAATTTCGTCGTTTTAACTCCTACGGCTTCCGCTGCAATTTCATCTTCTCTAATGGATAAAATAGCTCGGCCCTGTCTTGAACGTGTAAGCGTATAAATAACAAACACGATACATACAGTAACCCAAAAAACAGAATTAAATGATGCGATTTTAGGAATACCTGTTAGACCTTGAGCACCGCCTGTTGCTTTAATATTATTAATAATGACACGAATCACTTCTCCAAAACCCAAAGTAATAATGGCGAGGTAATCACCTCTTAATCTTAAAGCAGGTATACCAATGATAATGCCAACAATCGCTGCGGAAATACCGGCTACAACAAGTGATAATATGAGTGTCAAACCGTCTGCCACCCAACTTGGAAAATAAATCATCAACGCTTGAAGAGCAGGATGCAATGCAATAGAAGTCATTGCCGCTGTATATGCTCCAACAGCCATAAAACCTGCATGTCCCAGTGTTAATTGTCCCAAGAAACCTGTTGCTAAGTTCAAACTCACCGCTAAAATGATGTTGATCAAAATGAAAATGATAATGCCCTCATAATAACGGTTAATGACGCCTGCACTCATTAAAACTTTCATGAGTATAAATAGAACCACTACTGCAAGTGCATTGATAAGATAATTTCTGAGTATATTTTTTGTCTTTTTCTGCATACTTACACCTTCTCTTTCTCATTTTTACCTAAAATACCAGTCGGCTTAATAAGTAAAACGACAATCAAGATACCAAATACGATGGCATCAGACCATTGACTTGAAAGATAGGCTTTTGAAATGGTTTCTATCATACCAATGACAAATCCACCAAGTACGGCGCCTGGCACTAAGCCAATACCACCTAATACAGCAGCTACAAATGCTTTAAGACCTGGCATGACGCCCATGGTTGGATAAACTTGTGTATAAGTAATACCATATAAAACACCTGCAAGTGCACCAAGAGCAGAACCGATAGCAAAAGTAATACTGATCGTTCTATTCACGTTAATTCCCATTAAGGTAGCGGCTTCCTTATCTTCAGATACAGCACGCATTGCCTTTCCAGGTTTTGTTTTCTTAATAAAGACATCTAATACAACCATAAAAATAATAGATAATAATAAAGTCGTCACTGTTACTGTACTAATTTGAATAGAGCCCAAGTTAATGGGTCTTTTTTCTATCAATGTTGGCATGATTTTAGGATCAGCCTTGAAAATAAATAAAGCTAAATTTTGTAAAAACAAACTCATCCCAATTGCCGTAATTAAGGCTGATATTCTGGGTGCATTTCTAAGCGGTTTATAGGCAACCCTCTCAATAACTACACCTAAAATAGCTGTCATTACCATAGCAATAATAAGGACAATTGGAAAAGGAAGGCCTGTTCCCATTGCCGCTAAAAAGGCAAAATAGGCACCTGCCATCATAATTTCACCATGAGCAAAATTAATCAGTTGGATAATACCATATACCATTGTATAGCCAAGTGCTATCAAGGCATAAATACTGCCTACAGATAACCCATTGATTATTTGTTGTAAAAATAAACTCAAATGATTTCCCCCATTCTGCTGAATCTTCTATATTTTTTAGTCATTTGTTCTCTGTCATTTTCTGTCTTTTAAATTATCGTCCTGTTAAATGCTTTTGTCATAAGCACTTTTCCTTTAATCATCTCTCCTAAAAATCATCAAAGGTGTTCTTATTACTAACCATATGGCTTAACTAAGTGCTTATCACAAAATAAGTGACTGAAACAAAGTTTCAGTCACTATATCAATCCAATATTAGTCAACTGATACTTTTGCTGCAACTTTATGTTTACCATCAACAATTTGAATCACTGTTAAGCTCTTTTTAGGATCACCATTTTCATCAAATGTTATATGACCAGTAACACCGTCTGCATCTGTCTTAACAAGTGCTGAAATGATAGCATCGGCATCTGTTGAACCGGCTGCTTTAATCGCATCGCTCATAATATGAGTTGAATCATATGCAAGAGCAGCTAAGGCATTAGGCGAGCTAGAGTATTTGCTTTCGTAAGCACTGATAAAATCTTGTACAACTGCACTTTCATCTGTCTTTGCATAGTGATTGACAAAGTAATGACCTTCAGCAACATCTGCATAATCAGCTTCGATACCATCCCAACCATCACCACCAATACAGGCAACATCAAGTCCGAGTTCTTTAACTTGAGATAAAATAACGCCTACTTTAGCAATATAGTCAGGTAAGAATAATACATCAGGGTCTTCTGCAGCAATTTTAGTAAGTACGGCTTTAAAGTCAGCATCGTTCTTTGTATAACCTTCGTAATTAGTAACCGTTCCAACTGTTGCAAATTTTTCATTAAACGCTACCGCTAAACCTTCTGAATAGGGATCTTCAATATTATAAAGGATAGCCGCTTTTTTTGCCTTTAGGTTTTCTGCTGCAAAGACTGCTGCAGTTGCCCCTTGTGTTGGATCTGTATAACAAGCTCTAAAGATGTTACTTGCATCAAGTGTCACATCACCAGCTGTTGCTGTTGGTGTTAATACTGGCATGTTATCTGTCTTAGCGATTTCTTTGATACTTAATGTTGTCCCAGAGAAAGTAGCACCAATCAAACCTACAATACCATCTTGATCTCTTAATCTGTTATAGGCATTGACTGCCTCAGTTTTATCACCTTTACTATCGTAAGCGACAATTTCTATGTTTTTACCATCAATTCCACCCGCTGCATTAATTTCTTCTGCAGCAAGTTTTGCACCATCTTCTACAGCTGTACCATACATACTGTAATCACCTGTTAAAGGTCCAATAACGCCCAGTTTAATTACGTCTGATTCACTTGCTCCTGACCCACAACCTGCAAGTGCCGTCGTAAAGAGCATAATGAGTGCTAATAGCAATGCCATTTTTTTAATCTTCATATTTCATTTCCCCTTTCACTTTGATGTTCACTAGAATACTTGCTTCTTAATAACAAAACAGCAATTGTTTTTCTATGGCGAACATTACTCCAAATATTAAATATAGGTAATATTTTAGTATAAAATATCAGAATAATCAATCTTTTTTTATTTTATTCAGCTCTTTTTTTATTATATTCCTCTAAAACCATTGAAAAAACTACATTCTGTCAATCAGATATTCTTATTTGTTATTTTGAATTTTTATGTATTTATACAAAAACATATTTTAAATTCTTTTATAAATATTAAAATATTTTAACAAATGTATTTTTGTGTTATATTCTGTTATGAAAATTACAATTTGCTATCCTCTTTTATAAAAATTGTTCGTCCAATGCATACAACCGCTTACATTGAGCTTTTTATAGCATGTCAACTTTCGAACAACTTGAAGACTCAAGATAGTGTTTATCAACATATGCTTTAAACTACATATAGTGTTTTATCTAGAATTTACACGCTTTTGCTCTCTTATTTACATGAAAACGCTAAAATAAAGACAAAGGAGTGATGTTAATGTCTAAAGTAATAGAAATTAAAGGTCGATTCAAAATTTTGCATACAACGCATGATTATGTTGTCGTCAATACGACATTAGATTATGAAAATCATGCCCATTTTAAATCTATGAAAAACATTCACCATTTAATTAATCTTCTTGAAAAAGGACTTAAACCCACCTCACCTTATATGATTAAAGCTGCTCAACGTTTACTCGGTGATGAATTTGGAACGCTTTCTCAAAAACGTCAAAAATCAAATTATAATAACCAAAAGCGTCAATATAATCGATCTTATATTTAGTTTTAAGAAAGATGACATCAAAAAAGACAAGGTTAGCACCTTGTCTTTCATTTTTATCTTTTTTTATCTTTTTTTATCTTTTTCTATTTTTTTATATTTTCTATTTTTACTTATGTCTACTTTATCTTTATAAAACCTCAACCCATTCTTTGGCACGTTCAACTTCTCCAGCAACAAGTGGGCCTTCTGTTTCCTTTACATAAAAAGACTGCTTTTCTATTTGAAGCTGTTCTCCCAGCCATTTAACCATATCATCTAACGCATATCCTTTTTTATGAGGTAAGAAAGAAAACACCTTATTTTCTTTCTTATTGGCATCAACACGTGTATCAAAAATATAAAAACGCTTTTGATCTGACGCCTGACTAACCATTGATTTTATTTTAGTCTTAATCGATTTCGTAGGTGCAAAAGATAGGGTTGGCGATCCTATCACCACCACATCATAAAGCGAGATGGACGGTACCGTTTGTGTTGCTCTAAAAATATCTACATTATGATTCTCATTTAGCACTTCTGTCATTCCCTTGACTATTTTTTCTGTATTACCGTAAATTGAATCATAAATTATTAAAATCCTCATGAATGACTCCTCAAAAATATTTTAAATCTCAATTTTAGTCTTAACTTTGACTAATCGCAACTCACGCTAATCAAAATGAATGCATTTTTCGTTTTGATTGACTCTAAAACAAGTGACTGAATCACAGCCCTCCGCTTCTACAAATTGCTTAACTGCCTCTATTGCCGATTCAAAAGCGTCATAATGTTCACCTTTAAATCCCACTAATTGAAAAACAATATCCTGGGTCTCTAAATCCATTTTTCCCAGTTCACTTTGTCTCCAAAACCACTGACGCGTTTGAACCTCATGTCCACTTGTAAAGACAACTTCTCCCTCTCCTAGTCCTTCGCGCTCGGTTTCACCAAAAGGTAAAAAGTAATCATCTTCTAAGGATCTTCGCACCGATAGATCATGATGAATATCGCTCAAGTCATGTCCGCCTAACGATATTTGATGTCTCAAAGAAATAGCGTTACAGGTATCTACAAAAGCATTAATACGTGGCAAAGAACCCCCTTTAACCACACGTTTCGTCATCGCTTCAACCGAATTCATGTACTTATTGGCGTTAATGCCCACTGCTTTTAAGGCCGTTCTATAATCAATTAAACCTTCTGATGTCTTAATACGTTCAAGTTCAATGTGGTCTCTAACCCATTGTTCTGATTGTTTTAATGCTTCATCTTCTGCCTCTGATGAAGGTCTATTCTTTAAGCCATGAACGATTAGAATACCAAACTCAATTTGGGGTACTTTTTCAAAAATCCAATCTTCTACTGAATATTTCATCCTATTCCCCTCCTTCAATAATCAAAATCATATCACACCAGTCTATCGTTTGCTTTATATATAAGTCAAAGTCTGATTAGATAAGTGTTACTATTATATTAAGATATAATAATGAAAAAAGTATCATCTGTCAAAAAAGCCATACCTCACGGTATGGCTTTTTTATCAATTTCAACTTATTTTAAGGTCTTTTTCATAGCCATTTAATCTTTTTTACGCTTTTTCCTAAAGATTCTCAAGCCGCCAAATCCACTAATAACAGCAATATAGAAACCAAAACCATACCACCATCCTGTATTATTTAATTCATAGACAGAAATATTTTTATCAAATATACCAATAATTAAAGAAATCGGTGCAATCCAACCATGCCAAATACCTGAAAAGAATCCTGCTGGATCACTAGATGAATAAGAACCATCACCTGGAATACAAGCTGTTAAAGCCAATGAAAATAAAAGAATTAGCAGGATAAGTACTATCTTTTTGTTAATCTTTTTATTAACCATAATCGTCTCCTTTGGATTGTTTATTTTTGAGGGCGTATCCCCTCCTTAATAGAATGGTTAATTCTATTCTATGCTATATGCCCATTTTTTTCTACCTCTATTATTGAACCTGTCTTATTCATTTTAATTTTCTTTTATTGTTATCATTAACTTGAACCTTATATAATAGTAATAACTTTATTTAGAAATATACACTCAAAAAAAATTTTTATGAAACGTTTTTTAACATGCTGAGTCTTATTTACAAGAGGAGGTGAGAAAGTGACAGACTTTGATTTTGGAGAGATTTATGAAACGTACTTTACCGACGTCTATAAATATGTATTAACCTTGTGTCGAGATGAGGCTATTGCAGAAGACGTTACACAGGAGACCTTTTTCAAGGCTATGCGACACATCAATCAGTTTAATGGCACATGTAAATTGTATGTGTGGCTTTGCCAGATTGCTAAAAATACTTATTTCTCGCTTTCCAAAAAACAAAAACGAATGACGACAAATGATGATTGACTCTTGCTAGTGGTCCTGTCTCTTCAACCTTAATCATTCCCTTTTTAATCAATTCACTCATCATCATGATTTTAGCCACTGCTATTGGCTTATTTTGTTTTCGGAAGTATGAACTCTAACTTGTAAAAGACTCAAGGAGCACCCTCAAGGAGTGCCCCATTTTAAAGCTCACATCAAAAATGCCCCTTTATAAGCTTAAACCTATAAAGGGGCGTTTAAAACGAGTCTCTATCTTTTCTTAATCATCATCATCGCAACATCATCGGTAAAATCTGCCCCTCTTGACTTATGAACAATATGAAAGGCATAAAGGATATCTTCTAAAAACTCTTCAGGATTCTCTTTAAAGACACTTTTGAGCTTGCGTGTCATATCAAACACTTCAGTCCACCCTGTAAAATCTGCTGCTTCTCCTGTGCAAAAAAGACCATCTGTATATAGGAAGAGTGTATCTCCCGCTTTAATCGTCATTTGATCACAATCAAACGCCACATCATCAATCATGCCAACGATAAAACCATTTTGATTAATTTCTTCAAAACGATCCTTATAATCAATATAGATAAGGGGATAAGGCTGCCCCGCATTTGAATAATAGAAGGTGTCACCATCTATAAGTCCCACAAAAGCTGTAAAGACAAAATAGTTATCCTCACCTGCAAAATCAAAATAGTCAAAGATAGCATGATTCATTTCTTCTAGAATCACGTTGGGCATAATGTCGCCTTCTTCAATCCCTTTTCTAAATAAAATTTTCACCATAGATGAAGCCATTCCAGCAGCAATTCCATGTCCTGTAACATCGGCTAACATAAAATATATTTTACCGTCTTTTTCAACACAATCAAAAAAATCGCCACCAATCCCCAGTGAGGGCTGATACTTAATATAAAGTGCCACATCATTAAAACTATTGGATTTAGGCAACATAATATTAGCAAAGGTATTGGCATTTTTAAGTTCATCTTGGATTTCTCTATTCAATTCATTGATAATTTTATTCTGCTCATGCATTTTTAAAGCATTTCTCGCCTTAAGCGGTAAGATAATATTCATATCATCTGGTGACAAAGGCTTAACGAAATAGTCAAACGCCCCATCTTTTAATGTATTTTCTATTGAATGTATTTCTCGAATCGAGCTATTTACAATTACTGGAATTGATGCGTATTTAGAATGTGCTTTAAGGTATTTTAGCGTTTCATAACCGTCTTTTTCTGGCATGATTAAGTCAAGAATAATTAAGTCGATTTCATAGGCTTCAACCTTCTTAATTACCTCTTTTCCATTAACGGCTTCTTCAAATGTCACATCGTTTAAACTTTGAGACAATATTTGTCTCACGAGCATACGATTCATAGTTGCATCATCTGCAATTAAAATACAATAACTCAAATTGTCACCTCCGATTAATCAGTCATTTCAAAAAACTGATCCAATTTCATTAACCGAAATAGGCTTTGAACATCATCACTCGCTCCTACCACTTTAAAAGGTTTATCCATAGCCTTCATTTTCTTAAAGATACCAATCACGAAAGTCACGCCAACTGAATCAATATTGTCTGTCTGACCTAAGTCTAGGACCATTTGTGTAAATTCATTAGTTTCTGATAAGATGGCTTCAAATTGCGCCTTATAATCTGTTACATTATTGGCAGTGAGTCCTTCTTTGATTTTCATTCTTAATTGATCCATTACTGTTCCTCCTTGCTTAAGTCTAGGGTAACCCATACACTATTATGATTAATCTTGACACTGAAATCCATAAGACTCACTGTATCAAAGCCACGGTTACGCACTTTAATATCCGTAATGCTCTCATTGATACTTTTAATCTTTTCAAGTTTAAGATTTTCTTTGATATCTAGGTATCTTTCATTATGGCAGGTAACTGCATCTGTATCACATAAGATAATGCCAGCCCCTTCATCTTTAATATGGAATTTTAAAAAATGACCTTCACGAACAATACGGCACATCACTTTTTTGGTCACATCAAAATGATTGCCATGCTCTACTGCATTGTTTAACATCTCTCGTAACATGAAATTAATCTTAAAAAGAGTATATTTACTCAAGGATTCTATTTTATGCTCCAATGTTTTAAGGGCATCTTTGACCATTAAATCAACACTCTCAAAATTAGATTCACATGTGTTCTCGTAAATATTCATCATCCACCCCATTTACAAAACATTGAATATGACAGCTGTAATAATCGTTGGTAAAAGTGCATACTTGAATAACTGCCCTGCTGAAATACCATTATCAAAATATTTCTTCAGTACAGACTGACCAATTGGATTTGGAGAATTGGCAATAATCGTAAGTCCACCACCTGTTAACGCTCCCGAAACCACAGCATATTTTAGCGTATCTGGGAAATCAGTGACTAGGGTACTCAAGTAAGTAATTGCCGCATTGTCATTAAAGGCTGTTAACAAAGTTGAAGCGACATTAAGTCCTAGCGGTGGTAAACTAGCAAGTAGTGGTGCAATCCACCAACCTTGTAGTGTGCCATGTATCATAATACCTGCTAAAAAAAAGGCAACCAGTAAAGCCGGTTTAAGGTCTAAGCGATTTTGATAAAATTCTGTTACTTGATAGAAACCAAGATAGAATAAAAAACCTGCTAGGAATAGAACCATTTCTTCCGCATTGACTACTGTCCATATTAAAAAGAATACATGAACCACCATAATCCATACAGGGACAATATCTTCTCTCTTATCCCAATGTGGGTCAATATAAAGTGATTCATCTCTTTGGTTCAGTAGCCCTGGAATTGATTTTTGAAGTTCCTCTTCAACGATACCATCAAACTTTTCATCAATTGCATTGTTGATATCATACCTTTCACATTCTTCTTTTGTCAGTTTAAGCTGTGCTAACTCTTTTATATTTTCTTTTAATATAAAGCTATAAGCATCGAGTTCTGATGAAAACTGAACCCGCTTATCTACTAATTTCTCAAGTTCTGTAAAACTTTGTTCCAGTTCTTTTTGGCTAATAAACCGCCTTTGTATGTAACGTTTAAACTTATAATCTTCATAGGCCTTCTTCATGCTTTTGAGTTCTTTTTTAACCAACAAATAATAGACAAGTGTTGAAAGTCCTAAGGCAATCAAGGCTTTCCAACCAAAGGTTACAATCATAAACTTCATATCCCATTGCCATACACCTGCCACCATCATTACTGGCGGTGAAGCAAAATTGGTTAAAAAACCACCCACTGATATATTCACAAATAAAAGAGCCAACGTAATGTATTTTAAACGATTTGAAGGATTTAAGCTGTAGAATTTATCAGCCAGTAAAAGGGCTGCAATCGCCATTGCCGCTGGTCCTGTAATAAAAGCACCCAATATGGCTGAGACCACCAAAATGGTAAGCCACCATACTTCAAGAGAATCTCCAAAGAGGCGTACAATCCGCCACATAATGATTTCAAACAATTTGAGAATAGGTCTTGAAGACGCAATTGTCATAATGACAATGACAAAAAGGGGTTCGGCGTAACTTAGACCATCTACATAATGAACAAACGTCCCCCAATCATAATAAATGCCAATAGCAATCGCTAAAAAAACCGCCCAAAATCCAAAGACAACTTCTATTTCTCCTAATAAATGCAAAAAACTGGCTAAAATCGAATGTGAATTTTTTTCTTTGATCCCTTGTTTAACAAGTTCTGCATAGTTGGCTTCAATATGGTGGGCTAATTTTAGAAAGCGACTGGTTAACATCGTATGCGCAATTGCTAAGAAGAATATAATCACGGCAATGAGGTTGAATGGCTCAAGTTTAATCCGATTTTTAATAATTGCCCCATAACTCTCAAGGTCACTGTCATGATAACTCTCTTGACTTCTTGGAAAACTTTCAACATGAAGAGTTGAATCATTGCCATCTATGTCTAGGGCTTCTGAAAAAGCCACTTGCATCATAAATCCCAAGGTTATCAAGAGTACTAGCAATACTACTATTTTATAAATAAAAAAAGGTTTTTTTATTATCATAGATGTTATTCCTCTCGTATTTTTATACTCATAAAATACCCATCTTGTAACAAAAAAACCACTTGAATTGAATTTATATTGGCTTGTATCTATTTAATTAGCAAAGTCTCATCTGCTTTAAGCCTTATGTGCTTCATTAATAATGGACCGTATTTTCCCTCTAAGCTTATCTTGATTTGCCATAGATTCTACAACAGCACAATACTTATCTGTCGCACAGACAAGCCATGACTCCATATATTTGGGAGGAACCACTGTTATTGGCCACATGTGTTTCACAATAATATCTTCTTCTATTTTATCAAGATTGACCATGCGTCTCGCATTATGAAGTGCTATCTTAGGATGTCTTATCCCATGAAAGCGTTTTCGGTCTTCAAGATAATGCCAATCGTATAGAAAAAGGTCGTGTAAAATAGCACCTTTGACGATTTTCTTTATATCAAGTCCCATCTTTTTAGCATAATAATAACTTCCTATGGCAACAAAAAAAGAATGCTCTAAACAAGTCATTTCATGATGATGCTTATAGGTATCCATCAACTGAACACTTTCATTTTTGATTATGGGACGAATAAAGGTTAAAAATTCATCCTTTTCTCGATCTGTCAATTTATCTAAAAACATCAACACAATCACCTCTCCATTGTCAATCTATCTCGTTTGTCAAATAAGATAACTCTGTTATTATAATACTTCAAAGTCATTGAGCTTTAATGACCTTTTTATGAAAGGTTTGTAAACATTCTTCATATAGCTTTATATAGCCTCATATGCACTTAAAAAACTATATGTTTCATTGAGGGTTTCTCTTGGGTTACCTTCTGCAATCACATCTACGCCCTGTTTAAGTCCCTTAATACCCTTCATTAAATAATCATAATCTAAAAGTCCCTCACCAGGGGCTACTATTTTTTTACACCCTTTTTCAATGACAAAATCTTTGGCGTGAAGGACGACAATCTCATCTTTAAACAAGGTCAACATTTCATCTATTATGGTTCTTTGGTCTTGATAATTATCAGGTGTTATCAAATTAACGGGATCAAAGATTACTTTAAAGCGAGGTGAGTTAAGATCTTCTTTTAAGCGTTGTAAGCGTTGAGGGGTATTAATAATATGAAGTGCCACTGGTTCTACTGCAAAATCAACTGCTTCTTTTTCAGCTTTAGCCATAATTTGCTGATAACTTTCAACCACACGACTATAACCTATTTCTGTTAAATCTTCTGGATGACGCTTGTTATCACTATTCAAGGTAAATGTTTCTGATGCAATACACGCTGCGCCAAAATCATGTGCCCGTTCTAAATGTCTAAAACACTTTTGGAGATTAGCTTGACGCTTCTCTTCATCAAATTGAGAATAATTTAAATAGCATCCCAACACTGATAATTTAACGGCTTCTTTTTTCAATAAGGTTCCTAAGGTCTTGGCCTGATCTTCTACTAAATAGGTCTCCATCTCTCCAAAGGACTTCTTAAATGCTAAATGCAGTGCCTTATAGCCATCTTTTTTAAGCGTCTCACAAAGTGCTTTTGGCATTAACGCCCCATAGTCATGTCCTCTTACTCCAATTTTATTGATCATCTATTTCTCCTTATTGTCTTTTATTCTCATTAAATGTCTAACAAATACTTTGATAATAACGTTCTAAATTAAAGCCCGGCGTTGTGACAGAGGCAATCGCTCGGTTAAAAACTTGACTCTCCGCAAGCGTCACTTCTAAAGAATTAGCAGATAACGTTTCTAGCCACTGATGAAAATCGTCTCTTTTCAAATCATAACTTTGGTTTAATTGAATCATAGCTATCCTTACCAAATCAATCATCATGGTTTCTGTATCTTTGGGCTTCAAGTCCATTAAGATTTCAGAGATTACTTTAGGTGCCCGCGCTAAATGGGCGTTAAATTCATGCAAATAGAAAAAGAGACCATAATTGATGAGTTTCCCAGTATTGACGTCTATAAACCATAAATCTTTATTGATACCTGTTGAAGTAAGTCCCATGTATTTAAGCGCTGTTAAATCATAAAATATACCTTCGCATATTTTACGACATCCTAAAGGCTTAACATAACCAATGACTGTTTCAAGTACAACAATAGGCTCAATACCGCGTTCTTTTTTAAGAACAATATACCCATGAGTATCCGTTTCAAAATTATCAACAATATCCGGTAAATTTATTTTAAAATAGCCCTCTTCATTTTTATTGATAATATTAATAGAATCCATAAAAATCCGTCTTTTGAGTTTTGTGATTTCTAAAAGAATGTATTCTTCGGAAACGTACATAAAGCCTAATTCAATCATGACACGTTTAATATATTTAAAACGAACATGTTTGCCCTGAGTCGTGGTCAATTCAAGTTTCTTTTTAACGACTTTTCTTTTCTTTCTATGGAAGTTTTCATAGTTGACATTTTCATCATCTGCTTTATGAGTCTCTTTATCATTCGGATTTTGGGGTTTTTGAGATTTTCGATATGTCGCTGAATTTTCAGAACTATCGTCATCAGTCTTGCCCCTTCCCCTATAAATTAAACGCTCTTTTTCATAGAAGCGATTCTGACCAATTAACGCCATCCCTTCTTTGTAAAGCGCATTGATTTTAGACATGATAAAAAAAGCCTCTTTTTCAGAACAAACATCTGGATGCCACCTTTTCGCTAATAACCTATATTCTCTTTTAATCCCTTTCACTGTGAAAATATCAGAAGGCATATCACAGTTCATAATGTAATATTTGTCATTAAATTTATTTTTCTTACTCATTTAAACGTTCCATTTCTAGTTCTATTTATGTCCATTATACCTTTTGAGCATTTTAATTTCAACTTATAGACATGATATTTACTCAAGTATACCTTTCTTTTTAAAACTAATATTATCTCACTATTATCATTCACTTTAGGCTACTCCACGCTGTGTCTTTTGGGTCTATTTCTTAATTAGAATGAAAGAAAACAATCGGAAAAAATTAAAATCACGCTGTTGTTATTGACATATTCCCAAAAAGATTTATACTATAGATAGTAAGTTATTTAAAGGAGGATTTTAAAGATGAAAATTGCTTTACCAACAAGAGAAAATACAATTGATAGCCATTTTGGCCACTGTGAACATTATACGATTATCGAAATAGACGATAATAAGAATATACTAAAGAAAGAAATATTGGCTTCACCAGAAGGCTGTGGCTGTAAATCAGATATTGCCTATACACTTGCAGATATGGGTGTTAGTCTCATGCTTGCTGGCAATATGGGACAAGGTGCTGTAAATGTTTTAAAAGCACAAAATATTGATGTCTTAAGAGGCTGTTCAGGAACTGTTGATGATGTCGTTAATGCTTATCTTTTAGGCTCATTAACTGATAGTCAATTAACTTGCGATCATCATGATTGTACTCACTAGTCTATCATCAATCATTTTTTGATTGTAACTTATATTAGACCCTTTAATCATTCTAAGATAGTGCCCCTTTGGGGTGCTATTTTTTTATTTTTTAAAAAAATGGCTGCTTTCCATTGCTTTTTTGAAATCATTTGTTAAAATATAATTGCCGAACAATATTATATGTTTTGCAATAAATGTTCATTTATATAATTCGTTGATATGGAACGAAAGTCTCTACCTAACACCTTAAATGTTAGACTATAAATGCTTATTTGGCATATCAGCCATAAGTATTTATAGTCTTTTTTATTTTTTTGAAAAAACTTAAATCACTTAGGCAATCAGGCGTTTAAGGATTATTAACCCCTATAGGGGTTATATCAAAGATTTATAAGAGGTAAAAGGAGTTATTATGAAAGCAGATTGTTTAATCATTGGGGCAGGCCCAGCAGGTGTATTTACAGCCTATGAATTGATCCAACAAAATTACACAGGGCAGATTGTTTTAGTCGAAAAAGGCAGTCCTATTGAAAAAAGACATTGTCCTAAAGACAAAACCCAAAAATGTGTGAATTGCAGTCCTTATTGTCATATCACAACAGGTTTTTCTGGCGCAGGGGCTTTTTCAGATGGTAAACTTTCACTCAGTAGTGAAGTCGGCGGCGACTTACCCGAACTGGTTGGAAAAAAGATTATTAATGAAATGATTCACTATACCGATCAAATTTACTTAAATTTTGGCGCAGACACGAAGATTGAAGGCATTGAATATATAGATGAAATTAAAGAAATCAGACGTAAGGCGATTTCTGCTAATTTAAAATTAGTAGACTGTCCCATCAGACATTTAGGCACTGAAAAAGCCCATGATATTTATCAGCATATACAAGACTATCTCTTGGCAAACGGTGTCACTATTTTATTTCAAACAGAAGCACTTGACTTAATTGTTGAAGACCGATGTATTAAAGGGGCTATTCTCAGGGATGCCTTTAAGAAAAAAGAGGCTTTCTCTATCTATTCAGATACGGTGGTGGTGGCTGCTGGAAGAAAAGGCGCTGACTGGCTCTTCGAAATGTGTAAAGTCCATGACATTGCTCAAAAATCGGGTTCTATTGATATTGGTGTTCGTGTTGAAGTCCGCAATGAAGTCATGGATTCTGTCAATAAAGTGCTTTATGAGTCCAAACTAATCGGTTACCCCGCACCTTTTAAGGATAAGGTCAGAACCTTCTGCCAAAATCCAGGTGGTTTTGTCTCTCAAGAGAATTATGATGAAAATATAGCCATTGTTAATGGTCATTCCTATAAAAACTTAAAATCTAATAATACTAATCTTGCCATATTGAGTTCTCATTCTTTTAGCGAACCCTTTAATGCACCGACCCAATATGGTAAAATGGCTGCTAAACTGGTCAATATGCTAGGTAATGGTCAAATTTTAGTTCAGCGTTACGGTGATATTATGGCTGGTAAAAGAACTTGGCAACATGAGTTAGACCGTTCTAATGTAGTGCCAACACTTCCAGACGCTGTTGCTGGTGATATTACAGCTGCATTGCCTTATCGTACCATGACCAATATTCTCAATTTTATTGAAGCCCTTGATAAGGTTGTACCTGGCTTTGCATCAGACGAAACTCTTCTTTATGGCCCTGAAATCAAATTCTATTCTAATCGCCTTCTCATTGATGAACACTTTAAAACCAATATTGAAGGTCTTTATGCCCTTGGTGATTCAAGTGGATGGACACGTGGCCTTATGATGGCGAGTACTATGGGCGTCATGATGGGTCAAAAAATAGGAGAAAAACGCTAATTAGCGTTTTTCTTTTTTTATGCTTCTTTATGAGTCTCTTTTTATTTCGCCTCTTTCTTTTAACTCTTTTATAATTCGATCGTAAGTTGCCTTATCTATTTTATATTTAAAATGATAGACGACATAGCCCATTAATATAAAAATCAAAGGGATAATAAACATACCAATCTTCATGAGCCATAAACCACCCTGTGTGACATCATCGGGTGTCTTTGCCTCTGCAATTCCTGATAAAATAATGACAACACTGACAATACTCCCCCCTATTGCACCCCCCATTTTGTTGATTAAGGGTTGTAGTGAGAATGTAACGCTTTCATTTCTTTTGCCTAATTTCCAATGACCGTATTCAATTGAATCTGCAAGAAACATCAACATTAACAATTGAATAAATGCCTGACCAAAGAATAACATCACACCTGCAATGCCAATTATACGCATATCCATCGGTGAAATAAAAAATAGGATATAGCCTAAAACGACTAAAATCGTCCCCATCTTATAAAGTTTTTCACGGGTCATATTATTTGAAAAAAACTGAAAAACAGCTAGTGCGAACAATTGTGATATACCTAGTATAATTGCAAACATAGAATACATACTTTCATTGCCATAAGCATATTTAAAAAAATATAAGCCAAAACCTGTAGTCGTCACATAACCAATCATAAAAAGTGACATTGAAATAACCACGTATAGCAGTTGATCATTTTTTAAAATAATATGAAATAGTTCTTTTACTGATGTTGAGGACTGTTCATTAAATACATTTTGAGGTTGTTTAACGCCAAAGAGCGTAATCAATTGTCCCACCCACATCACGCCGACTATCCCGATGGCAAAAATAAAGTAGGCTTGGGGCAAGCTCCCCGTTTGACCCTCTATCCAATGTGTAATAGGTACAATCCCCGCGACTACAAAAAAGAGACCTATATTGGCACAAATTCTTGCAAATGCTCCTAACTTTTCACGTTCTTTTTGATTAAAGGTCAGCGAAGGCAACATAGACCAGTATGAAATGTCGTTAATAGTAAAGGCAATCCCCCAAAGCAGATAAACGAGGGCAAAACCAGCGACGTATTGATAGCCTGTCGCCGTTTTGGGCATAAATAATAGAATGGTCAATATACCTGATAAAAATGCGCCCACTGCAATCCACGGCTTAAATTTTCCAAACCGCGTCCTCGTGTTATCAACAACAACGCCCATTATCGGATCATTTAAGGCATCGAAAACACGTGCACCCAACATAATAGCAGCTATCCACCATAATAAATCTTTGCCCAAGGCAATGACATCTGTTAAATAAAAAATAAGATAAGAACTCACCAAGGTATAAACCATATCTCTGCCAATTGTTCCGAGTCCAAAAGTAAAATGATTACGTTTACTGTAGGTTCGTTTTTCCATTATTTTCGCATCTCCTTATTTATCCACTTCAATAATATCTGCTTCATAAGGCCCTATTTGACCATCAAATAGGTGTCGTTTCTCTGTTGATAAAATTAAACGTCCTGAATAAGGTAAATGTCTTGAGAAAGAAGAGAGATTAATCATGATTAGCCATTTTTGGTTGTCGTTTACCCGCTCAAAAACAAACACGTTATCAGTGATTAAAAGTGCGTTAAAATCGCCATCAATAAGTACTGGTGAAGTCTTGCGAAGTTCAATTAGTCTTCTATAATAATGCCAAATGGATTCTTCATCTTTCATCGCCGCTTCAACATTGATTGTTTTATAGTTTTGATTAACACCCAACCAAGGTTGACTGGAACTAAAACCCGCATAGGCACTATTACTCCACTGCATAGGGGTTCTACAATTATCCCTTGACCCCTCTTTAATTATTTTCCACCTTAAACTATAAGGTAAGTGCCATTTTTCAAGAAAGGCATTGACATGACGCGATTCTACATCTTGAATTTGAGACATGTCTCTAAAGTCAAAGTTTGTCATACCGATTTCTTGACCTTGATATATGAAAGGGCTACCTTTAAGACAAAGTAAAAGGGTTGCCAATGCTTTGGCTGATGCCTCACGATAGACTTTGTCATTGCCAAAGCGCGATACGAGTCTTCTTTGGTCATGGTTTTCAAGATAATTTGCACTCCATTCCATGGCATTTTGCCATTTGCTAATGGTCTCAAAAAATTTCTTCCGATTCAGCTTTCTGTGAAACCACTTTACCATCCACTGATCAGCCTCCATATGTTCAAAAGAAAAAATCATATCCAGTTCATGTCGCGATTCATCACAGAGTTTTTTGCCTTCTTCAGGAGTGACAAAAACAGTTTCTCCTACAGTGAAACAGTCATACTGACTTAAAACATCTCGATTAATTTCGTTGAGAATACGATGGGTGCCCTCTTGAAACAAGTAGTTTTCAGAGCCTGTTAAAATCAGTTTTTTCTTGCCATTGTTAAGCGTTTTTTTATAGATAACATTGATAACATCGCACCTAAAACCAGCAATTCCTTTGTCTAGCCAAAATGTCATGATTTTTTTAACTTCTTCTATCACTTTAGGATTTTGATAATTAAGATCTGGCTGTTCTTTTGCAAATAAATGAAGATAATAGGCCTGGCGCATCTCATCATATTCCCAGCAATCTTCTGCGAAAAAGCTAGTCCAGTTATTGGGCTTTTTATGTGCTTGTCCTTCTCGCCATATGTAATAATCTTTATAAGGTTCTATTCCTGCACGGCTCTTTTGAAACCATTCATGCTGATGAGAGGTATGATTGATAACCAAGTCCATGACCAATTTGATATCGCGTTTCTCTGCTTCTAAAATAAGACGTTCCATGTCTGTCATCGTCCCAAAAGGCGGATAAATATTATAATAATCACTGATATCATAACCATTATCCGCCTGAGGTGAATCATAAACAGGGCTAAGCCACAATAGTCCTACACCTAGTTCTTTTAAATAATCCAGTTTTAAAATAATGCCATTAATATCCCCTATGCCATCACCATTAGAATCGTAAAAACTCCTTGGATAGATTTGATAAATTACACGTTCTTGCCACCATTTCGCCATTTAACAGCCTCCCTTATCATTAACCTCTCGTACAGTGAGTTGACGACATATCCCCATGATGCTTTTTTGACCTTCATGTATAGTATTCGCTATAAAGTAAATTTATCCTTCTTCTGGAGAACACTTAATTCCATTTTTAATGAATTGAATCAACTGAGCTGATACTTCTTCGATCTTATCAAGGTTATTATGGGGATTAGACAACCACGCTGATGTTAGATTACTAAGGGATTGGGCTATAAAAACCACATTGATTTCTTGATTAACCTGTTTTTTTTCAATGCCTTCTAAAAGACATTTTTCAAACCAAGCACTCGAGTCTAAATAATAGTCCCCATACAGGTCTATCATTGCATCTGGTTCTTCTAAAGCTTTGTTAAAAAGGGCTTCGTAAGTGGGGTGCTTCAAGGCAAATTCAGCAGCTGCTTTAAACATATACTGCATTTTGTCATAGACATTTTCTAAGCTTTCCACATCAAAAGCTGCCATATGTCGCGCTTTCTCTTCTGAAATAGTTACAAGTAGAAAATGATAAAAATCTTTTTTATCTGTAAAATAGTCATAAAAACTACTTCTTGGAATATCTGAAGCATTGATAATATGTGATACTTTAACCACACTATAGTGGTGTTCTGAAAATAAATGGAGTCCTGCCTTAATAATCTGTTGCTGTTTTTCTTCTGGTAACTGATTAAATGTCTTTTTGGGCATTGGTTTGTATCCTTTCGATGGCTATGGCTGCATTTTCAATCCCATTTTCAAGACGGATTTCATTTGAAAATGCTTGTGCTTTGCTAATCCGCGTTTCTTGACACATGTCACTTAATATTGTATTGAGTTGATCTACAGTCATGTCTTGTGGTTTTACAACTGGCCCCATTAAGTCCAATTGATGAAGTCGATTCGCCCAAAAAGGCTGGTCGACATTAAAAGGAATAATTTGTTGAGGCCTACCACTTAAGAGTGCTTCTGCTGTCGTTCCAATACCACCATGATGGAGAATTCCTTTTGCTTCTTTAAAAATAAGCCTATGAGGTAAACGATCAATAACTTTAATCCGATCACTGGTGAAATGCATCTTGCTGTTGCCTGCAATAAATATGGCATTTTCCTTTCTTAAGGTTAGCGTTTCTTCAATAATAGCTTCGAGTCCGCTGGCAGGCATACTGGAAAAACTGATGACCCACGGTTTCCCCTTCTCATTTATAAAACTTTCAATAGATGACGGTAAAGTACTTTCCTTTAATGGCAAGAAAGGAAAACCAGTAAGCGTAAGATGTCGACCCCAATCTTTAACATTTTTAAATAAGGCCGAACTTATGGGATATATAACCTCTTGTCGGTCAAAATGGCTGTACTTACCCATTTTTCTTTTTGAAAGTTTAAGGGTATTTACCCTAAAATCATTTATAATTTCCATAGAAGAGGACTCGGAAAATAGCAAAACTTTATAAGTCAACTTATTGAGCCATGGTCCAAAATTTCCACTAGGGGATACTGCTAAGTTAGGAAAAGCTTGTGTGGGATACAACATCGGTACTGGCGGCATACTGACACAAGGTATTTTTAAGGCTTCTGCTATGTCATAAGCAACCATTGCCTTAGGATGGGCAATAATGATATCTGCTCCCTGACACGCTTGATAAAAATCATCAAAGGTCTCCCTAAATAATGGATTAATGGTTGTTTTCATGTAGTTCATGATTTTGAAAATGGACATCTTCCCTCCATTAAAAATAGCTTCCCCCTCAGGAGTCTCAAGTATCTTCATAAAATCTGCATGCGTTTCGACAAAATGAATACCTTGTGATTCAATAAAAGTCTGAAAGGTGTGACCTGTAGCAATGGTCACCTCATGACCTCGTTCAATCAAAGAGATTCCAATAGCTACATAGGGTTGAACATCACCTCTGGAGCCTAAGGTTAAAAAAACAACTTTCATATATTCACCTCATTTTTAAAATTCCGACGACTGTGTCGTCGTTAACATTTTATACGTTATCAACCTCTTTGTCAATTTTTTACCATCATAGAAAGGCTTTTAATCTTTTTTATCAGTCATCGCTCTTATTTTGACACTAAAAAACCGACCTCCTCTTAGTTAGATTTTAGGTCTAACTTTTGGGGGTCGGTTCAATTACATGGGGGGCATTCACTATAATTTCATAAATTTTTTAATGATAAATCGTGCGGGTTTATAATAAAAACCTTCAAGATTTTTCTGTACATTCTTAAGTTCTTTTCTGATTTCTATCTTTTGTGGACAATGACTTTCACACTTACCACACTCAATACAAAGCGAGGCATTATGTGGCTCAGATTTCATAGATGTCTGCATAAGATAATGACCAATTGCCGATTTTTTGCCTTCAATAGGAATTTCATTATAGCATGAAAAACAGGTTGGAATATCAACACCAACTGGACAAGGAACACAATAACCGCAACCTGTACAAGGTACTTTTATAGTCTTTTGCATCACATCAACAACTTGATCAAAAAGCTGTAATTCTTCATCTTTTAAGTGACCGGCTTCTACTGAACTGGCCGTCTTGATATTTTCCTGAATCATCTCCATACTATTCATCCCCGAAAGCACCACGTTCACTTCTGGTTGATTCCAAATCCATCTTAGGCCCCATTCCGCTGGCGACCTTTTAATGTCAGCATGGTTCCAAATAGACATAACTGCTTTGGGTAAATGATTTACCAAGCTGCCACCTCTTAAAGGCTCCATAATCATCACTGGTAAACCTTTACTATGGGCGTATTGTAATCCACTTCGTCCAGCTTGATGATGCTCATCAAAATAGTTGTATTGAATCATGCAAAATTCCCAATCATAAGCATCTATGATTTTAATGAATTCATCCTTTCCACCATGATATGAAAAACCAATATTTTTAATTTGTCCACTTGCTTTTTTTTCTGCAATCCAGTCTAATATGCCTAATTTAACCATACGTTCCCAAACATTGAGGTCTGTCAACATATGCATAAAATAGTAATCAATATAATCCGTTTGGAGTCTTTCAAGTTCAGTATTAAATATTTTATCAAGATCTTCTCTCTTTTTTACCAAGTATGGTGGCAACTTTGTTGCAATTTTAACTGCTTCACGCTTGCCTAATTTTTTCAATACACGACCTAAAGTTACTTCATTGTTAGGATAAACATAAGCTGTATCAAAATAGTTAACGCCTTGTTCTATTGCATAAGCAACTTGTTTCACAACTTCTTCTTCGTTTTTATTAAACCGCATACACCCAAATCCTAATACGGATAGTTGATCACCATTCTTCGGATTAATTCTGTATTTCACTGCTTTCACTCCCATTCTTCTAAGACGATGATGCATTGCATCAATTTCATATGTCCCTTTTCTATAATGCTTCTATAAAGGCTACTCTTATTTATCATAAACAAGTTTAAGGCAACTTGCAATTCATTTCAACATTTATTGCATAAAAATAACCAGCCACCTCGTTGTATCGCTACACGAGGGAGCTGGTATAAGCATTAAATCAAATTACTCACCAATATCAATTTGACAAGTACAAGATGCATTATTTTTATTGTTAGATGGACAGGAAGGACAACCTGAACACTTAACACCATTTTTTTTATCTATGACCATTTTGGTAATTGCTAATCCAATAATTGCAACAATAACAATTGCAACAATGATATTTGCCATAAAATCTACCTCCTAAGCATGTGCTAGTTCTGCTTTGCGGTCACCTTTTATCATTAAATAGATGTAGGTTCCAATGAAAATAGCCACTGCTATTAATCCTTGAATAAAGTATTGTCCTAAGGAACCTGTTGTAATCAGTGTACCCAATTGATAAATAATGAATGCTACAATGTAACCCATGGAAAGCTGGAATCCGATTGCCCCCCATAGCCACTTCGGTGATTCAAGTTCTGAATTCATTGCACCAATCGCTGCAAAGCATGGTGGTGTAAATAAGTTAAATGTTAAATATGAAAGTGCTGCAACTGATGAAATTCCCATAATTGTTGCAACATCTGATCCGCCTCCAACTAAGACAAGTTCGTCCGGATCAATAAAGTTTGTGATGCCATAAACAACAGCCAATGTTCCAACTACATTTTCTTTGGCAATAAAGCCTGTGATAGCTGCTGCTGCTAATTGCCATACACCAAATCCAAGTGGTAATAATAAAATTGCAAATGGTGATGCGATAGTTGCTAAAATACTTGTATTTTCTGCACCTTCGGCAACCATTTGGAAATGGCCATTACTCCAGCTAAATGTTTGCATAATTTGTATTAAAGCATTACATACTAATATAATTGTTCCAGCTTTTATAATAAAGGCTTTGGCTCTAGAAAACATAGAAACAACTGCTCGTTTAAGACTTGGAATACGATATTCTGGAAGTTCCATAATAAAATATGATTTGCTTTTTCTTTCACCAGTAATTCTTCTAATCATTAAAGCACTAATGATAATGAGTAAAATACCCAATGCATACATGCCAACACTTACAACAGCTGAATTATTGAAGAATACCCCTGAGAACAAAGCAATAATAGGAAGTTTTGCTCCACAAGGCATAAACGGTGTCAACATAGCAGTTGTTCTTCTTTGTCGATCATTTTTAATGGTTCTTGTCGCCATGATTCCTGGAATCGCACATCCGGTTCCAATAATCATTGGTATAATTGACTTGCCTGAAAGACCTACTTTCTTAAAGAAACGATCCATAACAACGGCAACTCTTGCCATATAACCGCAATCTTCTAACAAAGCAAGTAAGAAGAAAAGCACCATGATCAGTGGTAAGAAACCAACAACCGCACCTACACCACCTATAATCCCATCAACTAATAGTGCTGATAAGAACGGATCGACATCACTGCCCAGTTGATTCGATACAAAGCCACCAAATGTGTCAATCCAGCCACTTAAAATATCTGCAAAAAAAGTACCTACATAAGTCTGAGATATAGCGAAAACCGCCCACATGACTACAATGAAAATAGGAATACCAAACCATTTATTGGCAATAATTCTATCGGCTTTATCTTGTAAAGTTGTGTCTTTACTCTGTTGAACTTTCTTTTCAACTTGCTTAATCAGCTTAGCGATAAAAGCATAACGCTCTTTATCAGCTGTAAGCACTTCTTCTTTTGTCGCTTGATCTCCTACACCTGTAAACGGAGCTTCTTGTTGATCGCCATTTACTTTAACAGCTTCTTTAATTAAACGTTTGAGTCCTTCATTTTTAGATTGTGTCGAAATTGTTTCAACAACAGGACATTTTAATAATTGAGATAATAATGTCGTATTAATTTTAGTTTTTTTCTTCGCTGTTAAATCACTTTTGTTAAGTGCAATCACTACTGGAATATTGAGTTCTAATAACTGTGTTGTAAAAAATAAACTTCTATTAAGATTGGTTGCATCAACAATGTTAATAATAACATCTGGTGCTTCGTTCTTTACAAAATCTCTTGTAATACTCTCTTCAGAAGTAAACGGCGACATAGAATAAGCGCCTGGTAAATCTACCACTGTGATATCAACCCCCGAATCATTCAGTGTCTTTTTTACCGGTCCTTCCTTTTTGTCTACAGTTACACCCGCCCAGTTTCCAACATGTTCAATTCGACCTGTAATCGCATTGAAAAGCGTTGTTTTTCCACTATTTGGGTTACCCGTAAGTGCAATTTTCATATTTCCCTCCATCAAATTATAATCATATTTAACCACAATGTTAGCCGTGGTTAACTTTATATTTTTTAAAAAAAGACGTCGGATAGACGGCTTTTTTTATTTAAGGATTCATTAAACCATTATTGCACGTGCAAGTTCTTTATTAATACTGTATCTTGCATCTTTAATATTAATCACAATATCATCAGATAGGATTGAAATCACTGTAATATCTTCACCTTCATAACAGCCCAATGTAAATAAAAAGCCTTTAATTTCTTCGTCTTCTGTTTCAACTGAACGAATAGTATACGTTGTATCTTCACCGGCTTGGTCCAAACTCATTAAATTATTTTGACAACCAATGATTGCTTCATTAGCACTATAATCTTTGTGTTTTAATACTGATTCCATAAAAACCTCCTCATATAAAAAACCTAGTTAGTTGCCACCCTCTAGGTACTTTTCCATTGCAATTAACATTTCTTCCTCTACAACATGTTCCATTCGGCATGCATTTCTATCAGCAACATCATGCGTCAGCCCCAATGATTCCTTTAAAAAATCAGTAATGAGTTGATGATTGCGATAAACTCGCTCTGAATATTTTAATCCTTCAGAAGTAAGATTGACAGAACCATAAGCTTCTTTAACAATAAGCCCCTCTGACTTCAAAAGTTTCATTGCCTTTGAAACACTTGGTTTTGATACACCCAATTCTAATGCAATATCTGAAATATGTGCGTGACCATGCTTCCGCTCTAATAACAAAATAGTCTCTAAATACATTTCTGTAGATTCACTACTTCCCATAAGTCACTTATCCTTTCTCAATTGCTATGAAATATGTAACATTTTTTAACCTTATTTTAATGTTACCTTTAACTAACATTAATAGTTTACCCCAATTGATACTTATTGTCAATTAAATAACAGCACTTTAAAATAAGAACATATACCCAAAATAACATTGAAAAAGCCTTCTCTGCTTTAAAGGCAAAGAAGGCTTTTTATAGGCTTATAGCGTATTGAATTGATTATCTATTTTGTTCACTTAACCATTCAAATAATGTTATTTCTTGTCCATCTACAGTATCAGTACATTCATTATTTAAGGCATAGATCCAAGACCAGTGTCCCATATATTGATAAGGATTGCCTTCTGAATCTTTATAAAGTCCTGACGTATCTACAACTTTATCAAACAAGCTATAATGAACATTTTGAGATCCAGCTTTGATAAGTCTGTTATAGAGGGCATTTGAAAAATTATCAAGTGGGATTGGATTACCATCAGAATCTAGTTCTAAGTTATAACTCATAAAGTCCGCACTTGCTTCTCCTTTGTAAATAGCAACTGTTCCATCATCCTTAGATGCAGTTAACCATACTGGCAAATCTTTTAAGGCATTAACACGATCTTCTGTTAACCAAGAAACATCGTATGCTTCACAGATTGGGTATATAGCTGCAAAGTAATCTGGATTTTGAATAGCCATATTAACTGTCATATAGCCACCATTTGAACAGCCTCCCAAATAAATTCTCGATGTATCAATTTCTGGATGTTGAGCAACATAGTCTTTAATGAGTGCCATTAAAGCTTCACTATAATAAGAGTGACCATCACTTGATTCAACGCTATTATTATAAGTTCCTTTACCATCAAAATCCATCCACATTGTTGGTGCTTGTGGTGCTAAGACATAGGCACCTGTGTCACCAAAGTAAGACTGAACAGTATCTGTTGCCAAATTGACAACTTTATTGCCCATAATATTGATAAGCGTATTGGTTCCACCTTCACCTGCTCCGTGAAGCCAAATGATTAAAGGATTAGTTCCAGCTTCATCAGAAGCTGTCTCTGGGATATAATCTGCATATAATAAAGATATACCTTCATATTCAAAAGGCTGATTATTGTTAAAGCTGTCAGCAATCACATTAACATTGTTTTCAAATTGTGACTCTTCTACTGAAGATAATGCTACTGCGCTGCCATCTGTTCCAGTAAGGTTTCCGCCATTGTACTGGATACTATAAGTTGTTTCTACAAAATCATTACGTCCAGTTGTAAAATCATAGTTATAAGGTGATCCTTCTACTAAAGCAGGTCCTACTGGCATTTCGAGCGCTAAATAAGTCCCCGATGGTGATGGGTTACCTTTATCATCAGACATATACATATCTGTTACGCTTCTTTCAACTTCATTGCGAGTCGCTTCATCAGGCATTGAATTAGTTGTAAAGTCAAAAGCCTTGTACGTTCTAATAGATGTCACTTTGAAATCATCCTTGTCAACGCTCTCTAAGTCACACGCTTTTCCCACATTAATAAGCACTTTTGAGATCGCTGGTCCCCAATCATAACTTTCTGTCACTGTAACGTAAGTACCAATTGCATCCGTTACTTGTTCTTCATCAACCGCTTCAGAATCATTCTGATTAACCGGTTGATTTTCATTTCCTGTATTCACCTTGTCATCTCCCTGCGCTGTCTCACTTGAATTACATCCAGTAACTCCAAATATAAGAATCAAGCACATTAATAAAATAAACCCCGTCTTTTTCATGATAAACCTCCTAGATGATTAATATTTAGCCTCTAAGAGAATACCAATTTTTTAAAAATAAGTTTATCATCCTATTACTTATTATGTCATCTTTTTTGGAAGCTTGTGTTTTTTTTGTATCTTCGTTTAACATTTAGTACATTTTTCTTCTATTATATGCATTTTCCTTGATGTCTTATTCGTTATACGAAAAAATAAAACTTAAAAAAGGGGGCATGAAAAATTCATTACAACTCCACTTAATGGTCAAAAACAATTTTTTCACTTTGGTTTTCTTTAGCTTCATAGAGTGCCTTATCCGCCCGTGCAAATAAATGTTGATAGTCCGAATTTCCCCATTTGACAACGCCTATACTAATATTGGTTTTAATACCGTATTGATCAGCTAATTCAGCATAACATTGTCTAAAATTTTCTAACAACGCCTTGAGGTCTTCTTCCTCACCAACGTATAAAAAGGCAAACTCATCACCACCCCACCGTGCTAACAAATGTGGGTATTCAATTAATTCATCAATGGCTTTTGAGAAACCACTAAGCATTTCATCACCAACCGAATGCCCTAATGTATCATTAATATCTTTAAACTTATCTATATCAAAAAAAGCCAGATAAGTATGATTTTTATCATGTGTTTTGGCAACATTGGCAATTTTCATGTCAAAGTAATGACGGTTTCCAAGTCCCGTTAGTGCATCAAAATTAGCAAGATAGCTCAATTTTCTATTTGCCTTTTCTAACTTATCTTTATTCTCTTCATAATGCGCTGAAAAATGACGAATCATAAGAAAACTGAAAAATAGCAATAAAGGAATCTGTACCATTCGGTCTCTAAACTGACTTTCAGTGGAGTATACTCTCATAATTTGTGGAAAATGGTATTCAACCAATTGCATTATAATAAAAATACCACATAATAAAATTGAAAAAAAGTAACGTTGTTTCCCTTTAAAGAGATAAACTACACAAATCAGGAGTACAAAAATGTAGCCAATAGAATTATTGTTTGAACCACCAGAATCTATATAGCCAAAAGGGACAATTATTACAATAATAACGAGAAAAAAGATAAACTTACTTATCTCTACGTACTTTTCATTTCTGTTAAAAAAATAGGCCATGATTGAAATCAATTCAATGGCAAACCACTTTAAATTAATAATAAGGGGGAAATCAGCAAAGATATTCCCTAAAATGCTTATGATTGGTAAAATCATTCCTGCTATAATAGCCATTTTATATATCTTTTTTTCAATCATCTTCAACCTCTTAATAAGAACTTTTTTCTTACAGTATCTCTTTTATAATATCCTGTTTAGCTTGCTTTTGCAACGCTTCTTTCTGACCTTACTCAAAGAGATTATATCCATGCTATAATATTAAACAAATAGGAGGTTCTTAAAATGAATACAGATATAAAAGCACAAATCATCTACTTGTCACACGGCGGTGGTCCTTTACCTTTAATTAATGATCCCTCACACTTAAAATTGAATCACTTTTTAGGTCAATTAAAGAATGATCTTCGCAAGCCAGAAGCTATTGTCGTTTTTAGTGCCCATTGGGAAGCCGACCCCATAGCCATTCAACATGCCAATCATCCCCCTCTCATTTATGACTATTATGGTTTTCCAGAAGAAACCTATCACTTAGACTATCCTGCAAATGGTCACCCAAAATTGGCCGAAAAGATAGCAAGTCTTTTAAATGAAGCCAACATTGAAAATCATTTAGACGACCAGCAACCTTATGATCACGGCATGTATATTCCCCTTATGAAAATATATCCTGATGCCTCAATTCCCTGTATCCAAATTTCCTTATCTCACTCGCTAGATGCTCGGACACATCTCAAACTAGGAGAAGCACTCAGACCCCTTCTTTCTGAAAATATTTTATTTATCGGATCAGGCTTTTCTTTCCACAACCTTCGTGCCTTTGACATGAATCCTAATCCATCACCTGATTTAAAAAATGAAGCTTTTCAGGGATGGCTACTTGACCACTGTGTGTACCACTATGAAAAAAACAAAAGTGAATCAGCACTTATCAATTGGGAAAAAGCACCTCATGCTAGATATTGTCATCCAAGAGAGGAACATCTCCTTCCACTCCATATCTGTGTAGGATTAGCGCAAGCTCAAGCAACCTGTCTGTTTTTTGACTCCATTGCAGGTAAAAAATCTATTGGGCTCCTCTGGCAATCATTTTAGGTAAGAATCTGCTATCCTAGAGTGGCTACACTCTTGCTGCAACACTTACAACCATAGATTTACAAGCATCTCCAAAACAAATATTGATTTCAGTTGACAAGCTAATTGAAACATGCTATCATTTACAAATGATAATAATTCTCATTTAATATAATTGGAGGTGATTCTTTGGCGCGCATGAGAGGCCCAAGATTTAAGCAATGTAGAAGACTCAACCTCAATGTCACTGGACATCCAAAAGCAATGAAACGTGCTGGTAACGGTCAAGCAAGAGATTCAAAAAAACTTTCTCCTTACGGGACACAGCTATTGGAAAAACAAAGACTTAGAGGTTACTATGAAGTCATGGAAAAACAATTTAAACGCTATGTGAAAAAGGCAAAAGCGAGTTCAGATATAACAGGGGAACGGCTTGTTAAAGACCTTGAATGTCGTTTTGACAACTTGGTCTATAGAATGAATTTTGCAAGTTCTATTAGACAAGCACGTCAGATGGTTGTTCATGGTCATTTATTAATTAATGGTCAAAAGGTTGATATTCCTTCTTACCCTGTCAAGGTAGGTGACGTTATTACTATCAGAGAAAAATACCGTCACAATGCTCATTTTGAAGTGAATATCACCAATCAAAACTATCAACTCCCGTATATTCAACATAGTGATGATTTTTATTCAGCAACTCTAATAAGAGAACCTGAGCGTACAGAAATTCCAATCGAAATCAGCGACCATTTAGTGGTTGAATACTATGCACAAATGATTTCATAAAAAATAATTGCATGAAAAAGACGGTCCCATTCTTTGGGAAACCGTCTTTTTTTAATAATAAAGTGTTTTTTGATTACACTAAACTTGTACCACCATCAATAATCACATATTGGCCAGTTACATAACTTGACGCATCACTTGAAAAGAATAAAATAGGACCACTGACTTCCCCTTCTTCTCCTGGTCGGTTCATTGGGCAAATAGCACTATATGTTTTTAAAAATTCATCTGATTTAAAGAGTGAATTTTGAGTCATTTCTGTTTTGAAAAGGCCTGGACAAACACTGTTAACTGTAATATTGTCTTTACCATATGATGCTGCCATCCCCATTGAAAGACCAATAACACCGCTCTTAGATGCATTATAAGAATGTCTAATAAAGGTATCTTGCTTGTCACCCATAAAGGCATTGACAGAAGCAACATTGACAATTTTGCCGTATTTTTGTTCTTGCATATGAGGCACAACGTATTTACTCATTAAAAAGATCCCTTTGAGATTAACATCAAACGATTTGTTCCACTCTTCGACTGATAAAGTTGTTACGCCACCTCTTACGGCAACACCTGCATTATTCAGTAAAATATCAATTTTACCGAAATGGTCAAAAACTTCTTTTACTGCCGCTTTAACTGAATCTTCATCCGTTACATCACAGGCAACAGCTATCACATCTGCCCCACCTGCTTTTATTTCTTCAGCTAATTGATCTAGTTTTTCTTTTCTTCTAGCCAGTAAAGCTACTGATGCACCATTTTCCGCATAATTTCTAGCGGCATCAGCACCAAGTCCACTTGATGCACCTGTTACAATTGCTACTTTTCCATCCAAATTAAACATGTCTTCCTCCTATTTTTAGTATTTATCATTAATTGATTAGAGAGCTAAAAAGTTCTACCAATATAGTAATACCCTAATCACTTAAATTTAAACAAAAGAAATAAAATTAAACAAATCCTTTATCTGTAATGACACTGTCTATCTTTTGGTCGTGAAGATCCACAGGAATTTCATCACTATCATAAAATGTCGAACGACACAGGCCAACAGTTAAAATGGGATGCTGGCTCAAAAATTTATCATAAAAACCACCACCATAACCAATGCGATAATGTGAATGATTAAAACTCAATCCTGGAACGACGCAAAGAGTCTGACTGTCTATTTCAACTACTCTATCTTTATGAACAGGTTCCAGAATCCCTTTAAAGCCTTCTTTTAAATCATTCAAATCATCAATTTGATAAAAAGACATGGTCTTAGTCTCTCGATCAACAAGAGGAACGCCCACTGTTTTTTGGTCTTTAATGGCTTGACGAATAATCCCATGTGTATCAACTTCTTCTGTTGTAGAAACATAAATTAGCACTTTTTCACACGTTTGGTAGAGCTCTGATTTAAGAAAAATATCGGTGATTTTAGTGTCCATCTTCTGCCTTGATTCTTGTGAAATCCGCTTTCTTTCTGCCATTAATTTTTGACGTAAAGCTTTTTTTAGCAAAATATTTTCCATATGTCCCCCTCAACGATGACTTATATACGCCCTTCTTTTTCAAGTAGCGAAACTGCTTTCAACACATGCTTGGCAAGAATCGTTGTTGTCACAGAGCCAACACCACCCGGAACAGGTGTAATGGCTTTTACCGTTTCATTAACTGATTCGAAATTGATGTCTCCAGTCATTTTACCTTCTTCGTCAACATTGATTCCCACATCAATGGCTATCGTCTGTGGACCAACATAAGTTTTATCAATCATTTGAGAACGCCCTACTGCAGCAATAATAATATCCGCTCTTTGAGTCATTTCTCTCATATTTTGAGTTCGGCTGTGGCAAATCGACACCGTCGCATTTTCACCAAGCAGTAACATAGACAAGGGTTTACCGACAACTAAGCTTCTGCCTACAACAACCACATTTTTTCCCTCTAAGTTCACTTCAAAATGTTTTAATATTTCTACTACTGCCTCTGCCGTACAAGGCGCAAAACCACTTGGGTCGCCCATATAGACTTTACCTGCGTTTACTGGATTAAGACCATCTATGTCCTTTAGTGGATCCAAACGTCTTTTGATAACCTCTTCATCAAGCGTTTTGGGGAGTGGTGAAAACATCAATACCCCATGACAGGTTTTATCCTCATTAATTTCATCAATAACCTTTTCAAACTCACCTTGGCTAATATTTTCAGGACATTCAATAACCTTCGAGTCAATTCCAACTAAATTCATTCTCTTTATAGCAGCTCTTTCATAGGCTAGATCATCTTCGCGGTTTCCCACACGAACAATACAAAGTGCTGGCGTAATTCCTCTACTTTTATAGTTCAAAACCTGCTCTGAGAGTTTTTCCTTATACGCTCTTGCCACTTCAATACCTTTCAATACTTGGCTCATGACTTGCCAACCTCCTTATGATTTGTCTAGTCTCAATCAATTTGATGCTTATCATTCTATTTTTATTATATCATTAGATGCTTAGATTCCGAAATCTTGATTCACAGGTCTAAAAAAACCCCAGAACCAACTCCCTATTTGGCTCTGAGGTTTTCTATCCTTTTTACTTTTAAGTGTTCATCATTCTATTAATATAGTCATTACTATCTATTTTTTTATTTTTATCTATTTTTTATTTTTATTTCTTTTTTACTTCTGCTTTTCAATACGGTTCATACTTTACTTCATCAGAAGAAAAGCGGTGGCAACACAAGAAGACAAATCACCGTTACAATCAACCATATAAACCAAATAAATGCCATCATTCCCCAAGCGTCTTTAAGTTTCATCTTAACGAGGGCTAAGGCAGGAATAATATAAAGGGGCTGTAGCAAATTAGTCGCTTCATCACCAAACATGAATGAAGTTGCAATTGTTGGAATATGTGCGTGTAAGGCTTGTGCAGCTTGTGTGAGTACTGGTCCTTGAACAATCCATTGTCCCCCTTGCGAAGGTACAAATAAATTGACAATAGAGGCAGAAAAATAGGAGAAGACATAGATGGTTCTTTCGTTGGCAATCCCAATTAATCCATCTGCTAAAACTTGTGTTAATCCAGATGATGACATGATGCCCATAATCCCTCCGTAAAACGGAAATTGAATCATTACTTGCGTAGCAAGTGGCATGTTCTCTTGAACTGCATTTACAAAGCCAAGAGGGGTCTTATAAAGCAATAATGCCAAGATCAAGAAAATAAAAATCACAAGGTTAAGTGTAAGTGATCCGCCCCCTACAAAATGAGCAACCATATAGACTAGACCAACAATCACTAAAATAATATTTAAAATTGGACTATTATTCATACTATCAGCTGGTGTTTCATTTTTGGGTTTAGTCATATCTACTTTTGTTTCAATATCACCTGTAAATTCTACAACTTCTTCACTTGAAGGTCGCATAAAAATAGCAACGATAATCGTAATGATAAATAATGCTGCTACAGTAATTAACCCCACTGGATTAAGAGCAGTTTGTGATACAGGAATAACACCGATTTGATCGACTAAAAAGTGATCTGGTGATGCTAATAACGCCACAACTGAAATAGAAGGACATATCGGTTGGACCATTAGCATACAAGCATAACCTACAGCAATCATAAATGGGAAATGACACCCTTTTACATTCTTAGATAAATACATTGATAAAATCGGTGCCAAAATAACTGCAAAAGCCCAGTTAATATAAGCTGCTATACAAGTCACTACAATCAACATAATATATGCTTGTGTTGATGACTTTGGGATTTTAGCAATTTTAGATAGGAAACGTTCAATAATCGGTGCCTTTGCAACTGCACTTGTGAGAACAACCATAATGGTCATTTGGAATGCAAAAACAAGCATTGACCAAAGGCCGTCATACCAATAAGTCACAATATCTAATCCATTTGATGGTGTAAATGCCACTGCGAGTAAACTCACAATAAACGTTAAAATAACACAAAAAACAAACGATGTTGGAATAAAGCGATCTGCTGCAAACTGAAACTTTTTAGATAATTTCCAAAGCATTGGACAATTCCTCCCGTAATAAATTAGTACATATTTTTTTCTCCCCCAAATTATATGTCCTTTACTTTTTATTTTTCATATAATATTGGCTTGCCTTTAATTGATGAATAAGGCGTTTATTATAAGCTTTTTTAATAGCATCCGCTTCTTCTGAATCATAATCAAAAAAACCTTTTCCAGATTTAAATCCCAATTCATTTTTTGATACTTTCTCTCTCAAAATAGGATTAGCTGCTTGAGAATGGTCCATGTCTTTCAATAAGTTATCCCCTACTGTACACCATATATCAAGTCCACCAAAATCAGCTATTTCAAGTTGTCCTGTTGTAGCATATCTAAATCCGGGGCCAAATATAAGTGCCTTATCTATATCTGCTGGCGAAGCAACCCCTTGTTCAATCAGCGAAAACACTTCACGTGCTACGCCCTGCTGAATACGATTTGCCACAAGTCCTGGAACCTCTTTTAATACTTTGATAACCTGTTTACCAATACTCTCATAGAGTGCTGCTACTTCATCGAATACAGATTCAGTCATGTTCCCAAAAAAAGATAATTCTGCAATAGGCATAATCAATGCCGGATTATACCAGTGATTAATCATCATTCTACCTTTTCGATTATCTGAAACAACTGCCATCATCTCTCCAAGTGTGAGACTCGACGTGTTACTTGCAAAGATCGTCTCTTCTGGACACCATGAATCCAGTTTTTGGAACAAAGATTGTTTGAGTTCGATTTTTTCAGGAATCGCTTCAATCACATAATCTGCATCTATTGTGCATGCTTTTAAGTCAGTAGATAAGTGGATTCTTTCAAGTATCACTTCTATTGAATCCCCATTTAACAGGTCTTCTTCCTCGAAAGTTTTTAATTCACTCGCCATTATTGAAGGCAATTTTTTAAGATAACTTTCATTTGTATCATATAGATTCACTTTATAGCCATAGATTGCAAAATTTTCTGCAATTGAATGTCCCATTGTCCCTGCACCTATGACTGCTATTTTTTTAATCATGATGTCAGCCTCCTTTAACGGTCTACTTAAGTCCTAAAATCGCACGTGCTTCTTCAGGTGTCGCTGGTTCTTTATTAAATTCTTTAATCACTCTTGCTGCTCTCGCAACAAAAGCTGCATTGCTCTCAGCAGGTTGATTTTTAGAATAAAATACATTATCTTCCATTCCAACTCTAACATGTCCGCCCATAGCAATTGCTGCATAAAGAATAGGAAGATGTCCCTTGCCGATACCTAATGCTGACCATGTAGAACCTTCAGGAATCAAATTTTTAAGATAGACTAAGTTGTCAACTGTTGCTGCTGTACCCCCTGCAGCCCCTAATACGAACTGATAATGTTGCGGTCCTTCGAGTACACCTTTTTTCAAATAATACTCAGCATTATAAATCATACCTGCATCAAATATTTCAATTTCAGGTTTAACATGACATTCTTTCATTGTTTGTGCCAAATTTTCTAAAAATTGAGGATGATTAATAAACAGCGCATTATGCCCCCAATTCATTGAACCACAATCATAAGATGCCATTTCTGGTCCAATTTCTTTAAGATGCAATTGTCTGGTTTCATCTGTTGCGTTTAAATCGCCTGATGTTGTAAAATTGAGAATAATGTCACAGTCCTTTTTAGCTCTAATAAGGCGCGCTGTTTCTCTAAACTTCTCAACATCCATTGTTCCCTTGCCTTCATCATCTCTCATATGAAGATGAGCGATTGCAGCTCCTGCTTTCCAGCAATCATAAACATCTTCTGCAATTTCTGCAGGGGTAATTGGAATATTAGGGTTGTCTTTTTTACTTGGCCATGCCCCTGTTACCGCTACAGTGATTATTGTTTTGTTTTTAAGTGATTTATCCATTTCTCTCCTCCTTTATTTGAGTCGATAATATATAATTGCAAATTGTATGCCAAATAGAGCATAAAAAAAGAATGTCCTCTACAACAGGCCATTCTCTCATTCATGTATGCGTCTATTCTTCATAAGGTATGAATTTTTTCATAGGTTATGACTTTTTTCATACACTCTTATGATTTTTTTCATAATCCTAGTCTCTGACGTTTTTTCACAATGGTTGACTGATCTAACTTCAAATGCTTCGCTGCATTTGTCGTTGTTTTATATTTATGAAGTGCTGATTTTAAAAGTTCTCTTTCAAACGCGTTGACAATTTCTTTATAAGACTTATCAAATCCAAGATAAACCTCTGTGGGTTCAATCGCTAGCATACTGCTCAAATGAATTCTCACTTCTTCTTGATCATGACATATAACAACAAGTCTTTCAATAATATTTTTGAGTTCTCTAATATTACCTGGCCATGCATACCGTTTTAAAATCGCCATTTCTTCATCTCTTATAATCAGCTGCTTTTTATACTGACTATTAAACTGCTTTAAAAATGCTTGCGTAAAGATTTCTAAATCTTCTTGCCTTTCTTGTAGGGGTAAGAGTTTAATCGGAATCACATTAAGTCTATAGTATAAATCTTCTCTAAACTTGCCTTGGCTAACCTCATTTTTAATATTCTTATTGGTGGCAGCAATAATACGCACATCTACAGGAATGGGTTTATAAGAGCCTATTCGCTTTACTTCTTTTTCTTGTAAAACTCTTAGCATTTTTGACTGTAAATCAAGGGGCATATCGCCAATTTCATCTAGTAGGACAGTCCCCGTGTTAGCAATTTCAAACAGGCCCATTTTACCTTCCTTATTGGCACCTGTAAAACTTCCCTTTTCATAGCCAAAGAGTTCGCTTTCTAGCAGATTAGACGGTATGGCACTGCAATTAATCTTAATAAAGGGCTTGTCATATCGATTACTGCATCTAACAATTTCATTTGCAACAACCTCTTTTCCTGTCCCCGTGGGGCCTGTAACAAAAACGCTGGCATCCGTCGGTGCAATTTGGTTAATCAACTGCTTGAGAGAATCATAATAGCCCCCTTTTCCAATAAACGATTGTGAATCTCTTTGATTTTTACGAAAATGATCTAGCTCAATATCTTGTTTCTTACTGATTTCACTGTATATTTGGAGTTTATCCTTCGTTTGATTCAGCTGTTCTACCATTAATTCTAGGTCTGTTAAAACACGGTTGTTAATGACCACTAATTTGACTTGACCTTCTTCATCAAAAATAGGCTTTCCAGTAATCAACATTTTTTGATGATTAATCATGCTCTCACCAATTGAATCCACTCTCTTTTTTTCCTCGAGAACTTTTAAAGTAACACCGTTTTTGTAGAACATGTACTTTTCGGATATTTCCTTGACTGGTTTGCCAATTACCATCTCGGGTGTTATTCCCGTCATCTCCGTATACGCCTTATTAATAAATAAGGTGATTCCGTCGCCATCTGATATATAGATACCATCATGCAAATGATTCGCTATTTCTTCAAAGTCTAATGTCTTTTGCGATTTAAAATTCATTCCATTCTCCCTATTCTCTATAAATATTCATGAACATAACTCGATAAAACATTAATAATCATGGACATCAATAAGTAATCTTGCTCCGACTCACTGCCATCAAAATGAAAAGAATAATCAGCTTCTTCTAATAACAAATGCCTCTGACAATTAGAAATCACCACTAAAGATCCCATTCTGTCTCTTAAACTTTTGATATGATCAATAGCAAAGTCATCAGGCGAGGCCGCAAAGTTAAGGTAAATCACCATGCTTGAATCTCCAATAGCACTAAGTGCATCTGATTGGTCAGTAGGACTTAAATAGGCAGTGGTCTCATATCCTGCTAAAAAAAGATCCACTTGTAATCGCCAAACTGTTTGTAACATAGGCGTCCCTATAAAAACAATTTCAGAAGAATGTTTTAGTGCTTCCAAAAAACCTTCTAATTTTTCATCTGTAAAAATTTTTCTAACCTTAGAAATACTTTCTAAAAAATGATCAAAATATTGATCCACCATTGAAGCATTACTTTGATAAGACTGATGATAATAGGCTCCCTTCACTTGAAAATTTTTTTTAGATGACTTCAATATTTCTGGCAATTTAGACACCGTATAAGGGTAACTCATCATTTTATAAAATCGCGATAAAGTAGACTGAGAAACATTACACAATTCGGCAATCTCAGTATGCGTCATTTGATCCACTTTATCGAGATTTTCAAGTAGACATTTAGCAACCAAATGATAGATTGTATCTTTATTAAATGTATTATACATTTCAACTAGCCCTAAAATATTAATCATGGTATCCCCCAACATAATTCATTTGTTCATTTATAATTTTACATAAATAAACCGCTGAAATCAATCCAGCGGTTTACCTATTTTTCTTCTTTTTTAAATAATATTGCTATTATTTCCCTTTATTATTTCTATTTATCAGTACCTTCATTATGAGCTTCAATTTCAGTAGCTGCATTAGATCCTGCTAGACGTCCAGAAGTATAAGCAAAGCCTAAAGTACCCCCTTCAAAATCTACATAAGATACACCATACATTCCGCCCGCATCTGCACCAGCAACATATAAACCTTCAATTGGTTGACTATGTTCATCTACTGCTTGTATTTTCTCATTGATTTTAACGCCACCTAAAGTTGTTAAATTTCTTGCATGGTATTTAATGGCATAGTAAGGTCCTTTTTCAACTGAAACAAGTCGATTTGTATCTGCATAGAAAAGATCATCTTCGCCTGCTTTAATTGCATTATTGTATTGATCAACTGATGCCTTAAAAGTATCAAAATCTGTTCCCATTTTTTGAGCAAGTTCTTCTAAAGTATCTGCTTTAAAGACAACAGCTGAATCAAGTGCCCCGTCAAGTAATGGTCTATAATCTCTTGGCGTATTTTCTTGTTCAATTAAAGTATCCGTATCATTCGGTTCATTAAATTCCATATAAAATTGTCTATTATTTTTCCATTTGCCATAATGCTCTTCAACTGAAGCATAACCTTCTGTTGCAATTTGATTTAAAACACTGTCATCTAAAATCAAATATTCTACTTGTTCTGGTTGCATACTAACTTGAGCTCCGTGAATTGCAAAATTACTTGCTGTTGTTTCATTACAAAAACGTTGACCAAATTGATTAACTCTTAAATGAGGATAAAAAGTGAAATCATGAAGTGAAAAGAATTCTCCTCCAAGTGCATTGGCTAAAACAGCTGTATCTTTTGGTAAAAAAGTTTCCCAGAAATATTGGGTTGTATGAATACCAAGCTCATCCGCACCAGCTGACCAAGCCATCTTTATACCGTCACCTTTGTTACTTGCAATTTCGCCAAAAGTATAGTTATTACCTAAGTAGGTTTTGAGCATTTCTTCGTTACCACCAAAACCACCTGTTGCTAAAATCACTTCTTTTGCGTGAATTTTCAATACATCACCATCAGCATTTTTAGCCATAATGCCACTAACATGACCTTCATCATCAAAGATTAGATCAGTTGCTGGTGTTTGATACATCAATTCTCCACCATTGTTTTGATAACTATCTAATAACGCCAAAATCGCTTTTTTGCCGCCTTCAGCATAACCATGAAGTGTCGCTGGCATTCCAATATGCTCGAAACTAGCCCCTGTACCTGCATCTACTAAGTTTAATTTACAGCCATTTTCAATAAGCCAATTAACCGTTTCGCTTGATTCATCAATAATGGTTTTAACTAGAATAGAGTTCATATAACCTGAAGATGATTTCATATATTCATCATATAACCATTCTTTACTCACTGTTTTACCAGCTTGTTTTTGAAGGTCACTCTCTGCAGCAAAAAGTCCTCCTGCAAGTGTACCCGCTCCCAGAGGTTCAGCTGTTTTTTCAACTAATAATACCTTAAGATCATGTTCACTTGCTGCAAGTGCTGCTGCTGTTCCTGCTGCACCCGCACCAACAACAACGATATCATAGTTTAATTCTTTCGTTTCAACTGAATCTTGATTATCTGCTTTTACTTTAAGTGCTTCTACATCACCACCTGCTTTAACAATACAGGCTTCAACAGCTGCTAATATCGCTTCACTTGAAAGCGTTGCACCTGAAATTGAATCTAACGCTAAGCTTTGAGATTCAACAATTTCTTGAGGTAATTTTTCTATTGCTAAATCTGATACCCCTTCTGTTTCATTTTGAGAAAGTACTTTAACAGATTGAATTTCATTCTCTGTTAATACAACCTCAACTGTTACATCCCCGTTTTTTCCTGAGGCAGATGCCTGATAAGTTCCCGGTGTATAAAGTGATTGAGATGCTGTTGCATCCTCTTTACTGTCTGCTGGCTGATTGTTATCAGTCGCGCTGTCTCCTGATGCACTTGCACCACAAGCAGTCATGCTGATCACCATCACAAAAATTAAAGCCAACATACTCATTTTTTTAAACATTGTTTTCATTCATTAACTCCCCTCTCTTAATTGTTTAGGCTCGTTAATATTATCACAATATTTTTCCTTTCGTTCATCTATGTCCGCTCACTTTTGTCTTTTACAGACGAAATTATCAGATAATTTCTACACTGCTGATTCTATCGGTGGCTTCATCCAATTGGCTTTAAAATAATAAACTAAGAAAGAAATTGAACTTAAAGTCCATGTTAGAGGATACGCCCAAAAAATGACCCTAATATCTGGAATAAAACGAACTGTAATCGTAATATAGGTAATCCGTATGACACACCAACAGACAAGCATAACAATCATAGGAATCGTCGTTTTTCCAGCCCCTCTTAAGATACCCGCCATACAATGAGACAGGGCTAAGAGAAAGTAAAAAAGACTTTCTGTCTTTAACTGCAAAACGCCGTACTCAACGACCTCTGGGTTATCATTGAAAAAGCCAATCAGAATGGGCGCAAATAACCACATGGCAAGACCTATAATCTCTGCTAATAAAACACCTGTAATAACGCCAAAACGCGTCCCTTGTTTAAGTCTTTCATACTTCCTAGCACCTATATTCTGACCTACAAAAGTCGTCAATGCCATTGTAAAACTGGTCACTGGTAAAAAGGCAAATCCTTCAATTTTAGAATAGCTTCCACACCCTGCCATCGCAATATCTCCAAAGCTATTAATATTGGATTGAACAATCACATTGGCAAAGGCAATCACTGAATTTTGAACACCAGTTGGGATACCCAGTTTCAAAATTTTAATCAAAGTCGGTTTGTGTATTTTGACCTTTTTCAAATCTACACGATGGATACCAGTGGTATGTGTCAAATTAACCAAAGCGAGTATTCCACTTGTTAATTGTGCGATAACCGTTGCTAGGGCAACACCCGCTACGCCTAAATGAAGTCCCACTACAAAGAATAGATCCAATATAACATTTACCACAGACGCAATAATAAGGTAGTGTAAAGGGCGTTTGCTATCGCCCATCGCTTGAAAAATGCCCATGCACGTATTGTACATTACCATGCCAATTCCACCTGCAAAATAAAGTCTGAAATAAAGCACTGATTTAGGAAAGACGCTTTCAGGTGTTCCCATCAATCTTAAAAGTGTCGGCGACAAAAAAATCCCTACAATAGTGACCAAAACACCTGCAATTAATCCAAAAGCAATGGTCGTATGAATAGCGATTGATAATTTTTCTCGATTTTTTTCCCCATAGTATTGAGAAATAATGACACTTGCCCCAACGAACACACCATTTATAAAACCGACAATTAAAAAAATAAGACTCCCTGATGAGCTCACTGCTGCAAGTGCATTCGCACTTACAAAGTTTCCCACTACCCAGGAGTCAACAACATTGTACATTTGTTGAAAAAGATTACCTAAAAAAATAGGCAATGCAAAAAGAATAATACTTTTGGATATTTTACCCTCTGTCATATTTACTTCGCCTCACGAATTATTTTATCATAGTAATCATATGCTTAATCCGCTCTTATTTCAAGCATAGACACAATAATATATATTACATTTTGATTACAGTCCTGATCAATTAATCTTCTTCATTCTGCTCATTGAGCGGAAATAAAATAGTCAGTTTAAATTTGTCTTCCTTTATATCAACGTTCATGGTTCCACTATAATGTTTAACGGTATGTCTAATACTTTTAAGACCGAACCCATGATAGCCATTTTTAGGTTTTGTACTTTCTGGTAATTCACCATCAAATACGGGATGTTCTTCTATAGGATTAATAATATTGACCACTAAAAAATTGTTTTTTTGATAAATCAAAACGTCGACTAATCTCTTATCTACATCCTTTATTTTAATCACACTTTCAATCGCATTATCAAGAGCATTCCCAAATATAGAATAGATATCCGCTGATGCCATAAAATCGAGTTTTTTGCCATCTGCCACACAGCTAATATTAATGTAATTTTTTTGACAATACAGACTTTTTTCAGTTAATATCGTATCTAACACTTCATTGCCCGTGTGAACAATGGCATCATAAATATCAATTGCCTTTTCAATGGACTTTAGAAAAGTTAAATCTTCATCACAGGCACTCTTCATTTCATGATGTCTAAAATACTTGATTTGATGTTTCAAGTCATGACATTTCTGATTAATCAAATCAATGTTATCTTTTGAAATATTATACTGACTTTGTTGATGATGCCACAGATAATCAAGTGTGTCTCTTTCTGTTTTAAGGGCACTCTTATTAAAGAGAATTTGTTGGATATAGACAATGGTTACACAGTAAAACTGCATCCCTAGAATAAAATAATGATAATTGGATAAAAAATTATCTATCCCATTATACAACAATAAAAAATCAAAAAATTCAAATAGGGCAACTAGCAAAAGGGTTGAAATAAATTGCCTTGGTCCTATATCATATCGGTCTTCTCTTGGCATAAAACGTCCAATAGTCAAAGCAATCACCACAGCTGCAATTGCCGAATATATAAAGTAAGCGATTATGATCTTATTGTGCGTGATTTGAAAATTGATTAAAAAACTATGATAAAAGATTTGAGAACTATTGGTGATTAACCGATAGATAAAAACACTCCAAATCGTCACATAAATTAGATCACTCCATTTGTTATTAAGTATCAGTTTTAGACCTATAAATAACATTACATAATAAAGACCAATGTCAAGAAAACTTGGAATTTGAAAAAATCTAAAACTTGAATAAATAGCACTCCATATGATAAATACCGCCAATAGTCGAATCCCAAAATGCTCTTTTTTCTTTAAAGGCCACGCAAATGCTAAACACACCCATAAAAGGGGGATCACACTAATCATTAGGGACATTATTGATTGACTCATAGATATCTCCTTACCATTCTTATAAGCTAAAAAAATAAATGATTACACGTCACCTATTATTCTATAGAATAACACGATTAGCTGCAATCATTTATCTCTTTTTATCTGAATGAATTTATTTCAAATCAGTTTTGGTCATCCATTAAAATCTATACACCAGAGTAAGCGTTAAATCCGCCATCTACTGGAATAACAACGCCTGTAATAAAACTTGACGCTTCTTGATTAACCAAAAACATTAACGTTCCCATTAACTCTTCTGGTTCGCCAAAACGACCCATTGGTGAATTTCTGAGTATTTTTTCAGCACGTTCACTATAAGTTCCATCTTCATTTCTCAATAAAGCATGGTTTTGTGTTGTTTCAAAGAACCCAGGTGCAATAGCATTGACTCTGATATTGGTTTTTGAAAAATGAACAGCCATCCATTGAGTGAAATTGTTGATTGCTGACTTAGCAGCACTGTATGCAGGAATTTTAGTAAGTGGTGTAAAGGCATTCATAGAAGAAATATTAACAATTGATGCACTTTCCTTTGTTACCATGTCTTTCGCAAAAACTTGGCTTGGAATCAAAGTTCCCATAAAGTTAAGCGAGAAAACAAACTCTATTCCTGATTTATCAAGATCAAAGAATGAAACAACATCTTCATTCACAATATCATCAACATCTTCAAAAAATTCTTTTGAAGTCGTGCCTTTAGGGTGATTCCCGCCTGCACCGTTGATTAAAATATCACAAGTTCCAAACGTTTCATTTATTTCAAGTCTTGCTTTTTCGACATCTGCTTTGTCAAGGGCATTGCATATAATTGAAATTACATCCTTATAACCTTCACCTTTAAATATTTCAACAACTTCATTACCTGCTTTTTCATCAATTCCTAAAATAGCTACTTTTGCACCTGCTTTTAGAAGTGCTCTACAGAAATCTCTTCCAAGAATACCACTTCCACCTGTTACAACTGCTACTTTACCGGTTAAATCTGCTCCTAAATAACTCATTATTTTTCCTCCTTGTCTAATGTATCCCAGACGCCTAACATATACATCACGCCAAGTGCGCGATCGTAAAGGCCATAACCCGGTCTACAATTTTTTTCTTCGCCCCATAAATGTCTTCCATGGTCTGGTCTAATATAACCTTCAAATCCCATTTCATGATACGCTTTGAGGACCTCTATAATAGGCACACTTCCATCTTTTTCTCTATGTGATGTTTCTATGAAGTCACCATTATCAAAGACTTTTACATTTCTAATATGGGCAAAATGGATACGATCTCCAAATCGACGAATAATCTTTGGAATATCGTTAAGACGACTTGCCCCAAGTGATCCTGTACAAAGGGTTAAACCATTTTCAGGTTCATCAACTGCTTTCAATAGTTTTGCTATGTTTTCTTCACTGTTGACAATTCTCGGAATACCGAAAATTGAAAAAGGAGGATCATCGGGATGGATCGCCATTTTGATGCCTGTTTCTTTACAAACAGGCATGATTTTTTCTAAGAAATAAACGAGGTTCTCAAAGAGTTTTTCCTCATCCACATGAGAATATGCTTCAAATAAATCAGTTACTTTTACCAATCTTTCTGGTTCCCATCCTGGCATAGTCATGTCACCTGCACCATCAAGTACTTTTTTTATCATTGACTCTGCACTTTCATTTTTAACATAATCATTTTCAAAATATAGGGCATTTGAACCGTCACCTACTGGATGATAAAGATCCGTTCTCGTCCAATCGAAAACTGGCATGAAGTTATAGCAAATCACCTTAACCCCTACTTTTGATAAATTTCTTATGGTTTCAATATAATTATCAATTAAAGCTTCTCGTGTAGGCAAACCAATTTTAATATCATCATGAACATTAACACTTTCAACGACATCAATGTTAAAACCATACTCGTCTGCTTGTGCTTTCACTTCTTCGATTCGGCTCAACGGCCATACTTCTCCTGCTGGTATATCGTGAAGTGCCCAAACGACACCTTCTACACCAGGAATTTGTTTGATATCAGATAGGGTCACTTGATCATTTCCCTTACCATACCATCTCCATGTCATTTTCATTTCTATCCCTCTTTTCTATAAGCTATTTCTTTTTAATACATTCGCTTTATTCTAATGCAATTGGCTTAAATATCATTTGGTGAAGTGATGGTTGCCATTGCTTCTTCTAACGATACGCCTTGATCAATCGCTTCTCTACGAGCTGCATTGACTCTTTGTACTTCTGCCATATTCACACCTGATAGGGTGTAAAATTTCATTGAAATTAAAGCCGCTATCCATGCAATCATTGGAATGACGCAGAAGAGAATGATAACCACTTTATCAACGCCTTCAATATAAGGTGTCGTTGTATCTGGAAGCGTCTGTAAACCTAAGCCCACTAAAACAACTACACCTACAAAAGTAGTTGATAAACTAGATACTAATTTATCGACCAAGCTAAATAGAGTCCCTACCATACCTGGAACGTAGTTTCCACTTCTATAAATTTCATAGTCTGAACAATCGGCAACCATTGGAATAGCCATATCTGCAGTCGAATAAAATGATCCAAATCCAATCATGTAGCAAATAAGGAAGATGACTGTATAGATATTAATATCTGTAAATGATAAAAGTGTTGCTGTATTGCCATAATCCCAAACCAAAAGTAAAATAAGTACGCCTGAATACATGACCAAAGCAATCGCATTACATACCATCATTGATAATTTTTGACCATGTTTCTGAGAAATTTTAAGATTAATCAAGAAAAACGGTGCTGCTCCAACGAAGCCCAAAATATAAGAAGGTAAGTAAAGACCGTTGTAATTTCCCATCATAATAGCAAATAACATAATCCCTACTGAAGTGTTTTGTGCAATCGAACTTGCTAATTTATTACCCGCACCTGCTACAATTAAGAGTTTTAAATTACGATTATTTTTCAATATTTCTAAATAGTCCTTAATCTTCACTTTCTTTTGAACACGTCCGCCCATTCCGTAAAATTCTGGTCTATCTTTTTCTGATATACCTATAACTGCTAACATTGTCAAAATAAATGAGATAATGACTGCCATTGGAACGACCAAATTAAAGAATTCAGCTGTCCCGAATCCAACACGGCCACCCCATAAACTTGCCACCACTTGAATGAGTCCCATTCCTAATAAAGAAGCAACTGTATTAAAAATATTAAACATTGGTCTTTGTTTAGGGTCATTTGTGATAACGGTCTGACCACTTCTCGTACAAGCAGTCTGGAAAGTATAACCGATGACAAATAATAAATAAAATAAAGTATAGAGCACATATTTTAACCAAACAACTGACTCTGGAATAAGTCGCGTTGCAAAATAAATTAAAACAGCACTGACAATTAATATCAGGTTTCCTAAAATCATAAATGGCCTAAATTTACCAAATTTAGTCTGTGTTTTATCAATGATAGCACCAATAATAGGGTCTGTTATCCCATCAAAGATTCTCATAACCGTAACCATTGTTGTTGCAAACATAAGGGTCAATCCTAAAACCCCATTTGCATAGTAAGCAATATAATTCATCGTTAGAATAAAATAACAATTTGTAGCGCCGTTATTAAATGCAAACAAAAACAACTGCCAAGGTTTAGATCGATTGACTTGATGATCATGAACCGTTTTTTCCATATTTATATCCCCTTTCCCTTACTCAATGATACTTAATAGCTTAAACCCATAAATCTAACCTACCCAGTTAGAACTGCTGCTTTTTGACTTATCCAATTTATAGCTTTTATTTGGCACTGAAACATACTTGAAAACAGCCTTATCTTTTTGAGCTCCCGCTACAGCTACAATTTCCGTTTCTTTGTCCAAATTCACTTTAAATTCAAAGACATGTTTAGCCGTTTTCTCTCCAACTATCTTCCCGTCTTGATAGAGAGTAACTCTTGGCTGGTTAGAATAAACTTTTATTTTAATCGTTTTTTGATTACGTTCAACAAAACGTTTACTGCATATATGAACCATAGGTTGCTTAGTCCAATATGCTTGGTATAAATAAAAGCTATCTTTCTTGGTCTTTCGATCAAAAGTAACAAGCCCTTTATGATTCATACCAGGCTCTCCACCTTGATTTCTGGCATCTGCTGCAAAATCAAACATATTCCATACATGTGTTGCCCATAAAAAGGGATGTCTTTCAAAACATTCAAGCATGTATTCATGATAAATCGCTTGATATTCCTCTGTATGGTCACCTCTTCTTGGTTTTTCACTATGAAGATTAGGCATTCCCTCACAACCATATTCAGAATATCCTAGTGGCATATTAGGATATAAAAAGTGAAAGCCTTTCATAAAAATATCATTTAAAAAGAGGCCCGGTACATACCATCCTAAGTAGAGATTATAGCCTACTAAATCTGTCAAATGTGCTACTTTTGAAAAAGGATTACACATTGCATAACAAGCAAGTGTTGTCGGTCTATTAGGATCCATTTCATGACACAAATCATTGAGTTCATGATGATTATCTAACATATCCTTTTTATCTTTAGTTGAAATGGTAATCTCATTGGATACGCCCCAAGTCACAATAGATGGATGATTATAATTTTGTATAATCAATTCTTTCATCTGACTAATTGTGTTTTCTCTTCCATTAGGCATATGTTCAGAAATATAAGGAATTTCAGCCCATACAATCATGCCTACTTCGTCACATAAATCATAGAAGTACTGGTCATGCTGATAATGTGCTAATCTAACTGTATTCGCTCCAATTTCTTTGATAAGTGCCATATCGTTATCATGATGTACTTTGCTTATCGCATTGCCTAAGCCTTTAAAATCTTGATGTCTCGATACCCCTCTTAATGGGAATGATTTGCCATTTAAGAAAAATCCTTTTTGAGGGTCAACATGAAAAGTTCTTACACCAAATTTTGAAGACACTTGGTCTTTAATTTCTCCCTCAACAACAAGTGATGCTACTGCTGTATACAAATAAGGATTTTCAATGCCGTGCCACAAATTCACAGATTTGAGGTCAATCTTCTGAATTAAACCGCCCTTAGACTGTGCAACGCTATTTCCTTCTTGATCTTTAATATCAATTTCAATAATAGCTTTATCCACTTGTGCTTCAGTCTCAACGGTGATAACAGCATCCTTACCTATAACATCACTGGTGATTTTGATCCCGGGTGTTCCCAATTGGTCCAATGTAAAATGTGATGCGTCAACTTCAATAAGATTAACATCTCTATAGATGCCCCCGTAAAAAGTAAAATCCGCTTTTTGTGGATAAACCTTATCATTCACTGTATTCTCAACTTTCACTCTTAAATGATTTTGAGCTTTAAGTGAATCCGTAATATTAACCCTAAAAGTTGAATATCCGCCATGATGTTGGGTAACAAGACCATCGTTCAAATAGACTTCACAAGATGCATTTACACCTAAAAATTCTAAATAGACTGCCTTTTGTTGCTTGTTAATCTCTGGATAATCAAAAGCCTTCTCATAGACCATTGTGCCACGAAAATAATCATCGCCTCCATCTTGACCATCTAACGCATTCCAAGTATGTGGTACATCAACTTTTTCTGGTGGGCGATTAGCATTTTTGAACACCCAGTTTTGATTCATGTTTTTGATTTTTCTCATTTAAAAATTCCTCTCAGATTATTACATAAAGAAACAGCCATCGTAACGCTTTAAAAAAGGCTGTTTCTTCTAAAAAATAATTTATTTCTTATGCTTATCAGAATAGAAACCAGTCTTATTATTGTAAGGTTTATATAAATCAAATCGACTTCCTAATCCTATACCATCTGGTAAATTACTTTCTCCTACAAAGATACCATAATCCATTTCAAAATAAGATTCAAACATCCTCTGCTCATCCTAAAATCGTTTCTAATGTCGCAAAAGATATCCCCGTGTTATACGTGCTCCCCCATTTGATTGGATATTTAAATGTTCGTAAATAGATGACTCTAATCACTTGTCCGTTTAACCAATTAAACCAAACTTGATTTTGATTTTAAATTCTAATGACTAACTATCCCCCTTAGAATATTAATTGAAAAAACTAAATTACATTACTTATACAAAATAATTCAATTAGTTACTAATTTCAATACATGTAACCTATTCGGCTTTTTGCTGTGTTTAAACGGTGGCCTCCTTAAAATTCTGAGGATTGATGCCCCTAAAGAGGGACTGATAAAATAATCCGCCCATTTACGTTCAACTTCTCCAAACAACATTAAAAAAGGAGGATTTATCCCCCCTATTGAATAAAACAATAGCGTAGCAGTCAACAACTACTACGCTATAACATCCACCTCTACACTTTTAGAATACTTACATCATGGTTTCACCATAATAATCTGTAAGCGCTTTGATAAAACTTGATTTACTGCGTCGACTCATTTCAAGTTTGGATTTACCTACATAAACAAAATTATCTTTTACTTTAATAACATACTTCAAATTAACCAGATAACACTGGTTACATTTAACAAAGTGATATTCAGCCAGTTGTTCTTCAATACTACTAATTGTCCCTCTTAGAACATATTCACCCAATTTTGTATGATAATGAAGCATTCTATTTTCTATTTCAACATAATACAAATCATTTGAATTAAACTTGACAATTCCATTTACAGTGTTCAAAATAATAACTTTTGATTCTTTCTTTTTGGCACGTTCAAGTGCCCTTTCCATCCGCATGGAAAAAGCATAATAATTAATGGGTTTCAGCACAAAATCAAGCGCCCCAACTGAATAGCCTTCGATTGCATACTGTGCAAGATTAGTAATGAAGACAATTACGACTTCGGAATCCTTTTGTCGGATGATTTTGGAAGCTTCCATACCATCTATTTCTGGCATCTCAATATCAAAGAAAATAATATCATATTGAGATGTATATGCATCTACAATCTGCGCACCATTTTCATACAAATCAACTTCAAAACCAATATTATTCTCATCACCATACTTATTAATATAAGTATGAATTTGACTTCTTGTCTCTTCTTGATCTTCAGCAATAGCTATTTTATATTTCAAAGCGAATAATCCTTTCTTTGTATTTCCAAATGTATCAATGCTATCAGCATTATATCATAGGACTACTCTAACTTGAAGTGTCATATTTGACTTCCTATTTTAAACGGACTAGCCTAACGGTTTCCTGTCTTGGCATCTTTCATCGTCTCTTTAATGTATTGAACCGACGCTTCAAGTTGTTCCTTTTCCCACGCATTAAGACTTACTGGTAGCCGTTTGATAATCCCTTCTCTACCAATAATACATGGCATACTAAAAGCAACATCGCCATCATAACCATACTCTCCCCTCAAAGTGGTACAAGCGGGATATATGCTTCTTTCATCCAATAAAACACACTTAGCCATAGTCACTGCAGCTTGAGCAACACCAGCATTGGTCCAACCTTTGCCATTAAAAACGTCATAAGCTGCTGAGACGATTGATTGTCTAACTTGTTCTGGATCCTTGATTTTATCAGTTACTTTAAAATGTTGGTCTAAGTCAGCATAAGGTATGCCATATACATTTAAATGGCTCAAGACGGGAAAAGCCGTTTTACCATGTTCGCCCATCATATAGCCTGTAATTGATTTGGGATCAACATTTAACTCCTCTGCAAATAGTTTCCTAAGTCGTGCTGAATCTAGCATCGTTCCCGTTCCAAAAACGCGCCCACTCGGATAATCAAACTCATTCTCCGCAATATATAACATGGTATCTAGTGGATTAGTAATAAAAATGACAATTGCTTCTTTCGTGTATTTTGTAATGCCAGTCATAACTTCTCTAATAACTTCACAATTGGTTCGGGTGAGTAATGTCCTATCGGGCTCACCTTTAGGGTCATCAGGATTAGGTAAAATACTTGGTCCCGCTGCCACAATAATGACATCCGCTTCTTTACATTGTTCATAACCACCACTTTTTACAGTTACATTATTCATATAAGTTAAAGCCGTTGCCTGAGCTTGATCAAGTGCTTCTCCATAAGCAACATTTTCTAAAATATCAATCACACCAATTTCTGCAAAAAGGCCCATTTTCATAGCATCAGCTAAGACATAAGACCCTACATGCCCTACACCTACTACAACCAGTTTATTTTTATTCATCTCTGTCATCTCCTTAGGTTGTTTACGATTTCGCAAACCTCAATAATAGAGATATTATATCATAATTCTGAATATTTTCACTATTCAAAGTCTAAAAAGAGGCCATGATGAAGGCACATCACAACCTCTTTTCTCTTTGTGAACTATTAAGGGAATGTCTTTTTTATCTCAGATTTATTTGGCAAATTACTATTTATCTATTTCTAATTCAAGTAAAGCAGAACTCAAACTTTTACCGTGTTTATCAATAGCAAGAGATCTGGTTACCCCACCGCCTAAGGCCTTGTCCATAACAAAGTTAACAGCACCAATTTTAGGAAGTTCATAGCGAACAACTTCTCCATGAACGATTTCTTTAAACCATTCTTTAACCACTTCTGGTGTCACTTTTTCAAGTATTAAGTCATAATCTTTCATGTCATATACAATAAGTGATATATTAGAAATATTGCCTTTATCTCCTGTTCTTGAATGTGCGATTTCACGTAATTTCATGCTTACACCTCCTCATACTTAACTTGACAATTTATGTCTTCGCGAGGCATAAATATTGATGCAATAGAAACAATAGCACTTACTTTTTTAGTTGCACCGCCACCGCCGGCTGGGCCATTTGTATAAAGTGCTTCAACCTCGTTAGCAATTTGAGTGGCATCTGATTTTTTAACCGTTCTACCTGATACTCTCAACCTAACTTCTTTTAGTTGATTTGGATCTTGTAATAATTGACCCCCAATTTCTCCAGAATAAAGAGAATTAAAACCTAAATAATCAATTCTTAATTCCTCAATTGGAACACCTACAAGTTCAAGTCTTTTTTTAACAATCTCACCTGCTAATTTAGCTCTTTCAAAAGCATTAAAACCACCATAAGAGATTTCGCCCTCACCAATATAACAATCTTGATAGCCAATGCTTACCTTTAAGGTATCAGGTCTTAAAGTTCCTGTTGCACCTTTAAGACTTACTCTATCTTTAGCGATTTGGGTCATCTCAACACCTGTATAATCCGCAACACCATCTGGTGTAATATATTTTGAAGGATCATGTATCTCATAAATCATTTGTTCTTTACACGTGTCAGTTGTCACTAATCCGCCAGATCCTTCAACTTTTGTTATTTCAAGTTCACCATTTTCATTAACAATGGCAATTGGGAATCCTAATTTCCATAATTCTGGGACTTCTTTAATGCCAGGATCTGCATAATAGCCTCCTGTCGCTTGTCCACCACATTCTAAAAGGTGACCTGCAAGAATGCCTTTACCGATTAAATCAGCGTCTTCAAATGTCCATCCGAACTCATACATCAAAGGCGCAAGTGTCAATGATGGATCAGCAACACGACCTGTGATAATAATGTCTGCATCATTTCTAAGTGCCTCTAAAATTCCCTCAGATCCTAGATAAGCATTAGCTGAAATAATAGATGACTGAATACTTTTTAAAGGCTTTTTAAGTTCTAACACATCATAGTCTAAATAGTCATTGATTCTATCAGATATATCATCACCTAAAACAGCTGCAATTTTAATGCCTTTAATCCCCATATCTTCAGCCATTTTCTTCACAACTTTAGCAGCCGCTTGTGGGTTAGCCGCTCCCATATTGGTGATAACTTTTACACCCTGTTTCTTACAAAGCGGTAGAACTTTTTCCATACGATACTCCAATAGGCCATTATATCCTTTTTCAGGATTCTCTCTCTTTTGACCTTGTGCAATAGCAATCGTTCTCTCCGCTAAACATTCAAAAATAATATAGTCTAAATTTCCTTTTTCAATAAGTTCCAATGCAGGTTCAAGTCTATCTCCACCGTAACCTGCCCCAGAACCAATTCTTACCGTTTTCATAATATAGTCCTCCCTTTTTCCTTATTCAACTTCGTTTTGCTTTTGTTTTCTATATTTGAATAGCTCCTATTATTAAGGCAACAATGAGCATAATAATGGTCGAAGCGAATGCATAAGGAATTGTTTTCTTTTGATGATCCCCTAAATCAACCCCTGTAAGACCTAAAAGCAAGAAGGTTGATCCAGTGAGTGGACTAACAGGGAAACCTGTTGTCATTTGTCCCAAAATAGCTGCTCTACCAATGTTAACACCTGCTATACCAAACCCTTTAGCCGCACCGGAAAGAACGGGTAAAACGCCAAAATAGAATGAATCAGGATCAAAGATAAGGCTGGCTGGCATAGCGATTACCCCTGTTACAATCGGTAAGAAACGTCCTAATGACGCAGGGATTAACGTAACAGCAACATTTGCCATTTCAGTAATAATACCTGAACCTTTCATAATACCGATAAATGCCCCTGCAGCAAAGAGAATACTCGCCATCATAAGTGCTGCTTTTGCATGTGCATCAACTCTCGCACGTTGATCAGCCACATTAGGATAATTTACCGTTAACGAGAATGCAAAAGCAACCATGAAAATAACAGCTGGTGGGAATTTTCCTGAAATTAACACCGCAATTGCAGCAATAATGGTGAGAATATTGATGATAAAGAGTTTCGGTCTTTCAAGACTTTTCTTTTCTTCATCAACCACTTTTTCGATTACTACCTCTCCTGCTATTTCATTTCCTAAACGCACTTTTTCTTTTTTACCTAATCTGTAGGCTACAAATAATAAGAATAATACCCCTACAATCCATGGTACGATTAATGGATTAAAAAGCTCTGTTACCGACACTTCAAGAGACGTCGCCGCTCTTATTGTCGGACCACCCCATGGTAAGATGTTCATTGTTCCTGCTGCCAGTGCGGCAATTGTTGCAAGTGTTGTACGCTTCATTTTTAAGGCATCATAAAGCGGTAACATTGCTGGTATTGTCACCAGAAAAGTAACCGCTCCTGAACCATCTAAATGAACGAGCATAGCAAGAATTGCTGTTCCAATTGTAATTTTAACGGGATCTTTACCAACTACTTTTAAAATCTTATCAATAATCGGATTAAAAGTACCTGCATCTGTTAAAATACCAAAGAATAAGATGGCAAAAATAAACATGGTTCCTGTCGGTGCAATTGATTTAATCCCATCAGAAATGTAAGTGCCAATATTCGCCCCAAATCCTGCAATAATTGACATCACTGTTGGTACCACAATCAAAGCCACCACGGGTGAAGCCTTTTTAGTCATAATCAAGGCTAAAAGAATAACAATTGTTAAAAACCCAAGCAAAGCTAACATATAATAACCTACCTCCAAATTTTTTTGATGCATCTTTATATTAAGCAAATCAGATGCCAACTTTCACAGTAGAATTATAAAGTGCTTATATCACTGATTTTAACCAAATTATGACCTATAAAAAGAGATCAATTCAAATCCGCTTCTTTTTAAATTTCTAATTTTTTAGAAATCAAAAATACATTATGTTCTTTTTTTCGTCCATAGACCACCAATAATCAACATTTCTAAAATATTAGAATTTTTAAAGGCTCTTTCTAATATTTTAGAATTTTTTTCAACTCCCCTATGCATCGTTTTTAAGCTATCTATGTGCATACTATAAAAGCTCACCATAGGTGAGCTTTACCAATTGATAAAATTATTATGAATTCAGTTTATTATATAAGGTTGCTAACGATATACCGAGTGCCTTAGCCGCTTGTTTTTTCCCTTCTACAGAATGGCCAAAATGAGCGATTACCCTGTGTATTTCTTGAATTTCAGCCTCTTTTATAATTTCAGATAAGGGCTTAAAGGTTGCTAAGTTCATCTTAATGGCTTCCTTTTGAATCACACTTGGTAGATTTTCAGGCTTAATCAAATAGTCGTTAGTCATATTACTTGCAAATTCTATTGTATTTTTAAGTTCTCTAATATTTCCCGGCCATGAATAGCCACATAATATTGCCATCGCATCCTCAGACATTTTTAATTGTCTTTTCATGCGGTTGGCCATTCGATCCATAAAAAAATGAATCAACTGGGGAATATCTTTAATTCGCTCTCTAAGCGGATAAAGCATAATTGGAAAAACAGCTATTCTATAGTATAAATCTTCTCGAAAACGTTTTTCAGACAACATTAACTCCAGACTTTTATTAGTTGCCGATATGATCCTCACGTCAACAGCGATTTCTTTAAAACCACCAATTCTTCTTACTGTTTTTTCTTGAAGGGTTCTTAATAATTTAGCCTGTAAGTTATAATCTAGTTCTGAAATTTCATCTAAAAATAAAGTCCCACCACTGGCTATCTCAAAAAGACCTAATTTTCCACCCTTTTTAGCCCCGGTAAACGCCCCTTCCTCATAACCAAAGAGTTCACTTTCAAGAAGTTGACTGTCAAAAGAAGCACAATTAACAGCTATAAAGGGATGATTGGCTCTCTCACTTTCATTATGAATTGAATTGGCATAGAGCTCTTTACCTGTACCACTCTCTCCAAATAATAAAACATTTGAATCTTTAGGTGCTATTTTTTGAGCAAGTGCTTTGGTGGCTTGCGATTTTTCGTCTACACTGATAATATCTGTAAAATGATACCGAGCCTTGCCAACACCCTTCAAGTAAGTTTCCAATTTCTTCACCTGATTTTTGGTCTGATAGAGTTGTTCAGATAACTTATAAATATCTGATAACTCATTGAGGATAGAAACCCCACCAAGGATTTCCCCCTCTTCAATAATAGGAACCATATTGACGATATATTCGACATCTTCTTCTTTACGGGTTGCACCGAGAATTTTTTGTCCTGTCTTAATTACTTTAGGCAGTCTTGCCCCAGGTCTTACTTTTTCTAAATCTGCTCCAACAATTGTATCAATTTCAACTTTGGTAATTCTTGAATAGGATGGATTGACATAAACAACCTTATTTTCACAGTCTGCAATCAATACCCCATCATAAAGCGAATCAAAAATCACCTTTTCTTTTTCAGATATAATCATCCCTATTCACCCCCACTGATCATATTTTATTGTAACAGAAACTTTAAAGCAACTCATAAATTTTAAGCTAATTATAGGGCATTATGGAGAAACGCCTTGCAAATTGAGTCATTCATCGTTATAATCACAATTATGAGATCTATCATTTGAAACTTTTTTATGCTTTAGGAGGCGAAGAATCATGCTTAATCGTTTTGCGTTGTTGCAGCTTATCAAACAAATAGAGTGCTCTCAAAGAAATAGTAATCAATGTCCAGACACTCTTGACAAAGCCTATACCCTAAAACGACTTTTACCCGTATTGCAATCCATCTATACAAAAATGACGACTATCAATCCCTTGATTATTGCCTTTGATGGCCGCTGTGGCTCAGGAAAAACAACTCTTGCCAATGATCTTGGTAAACTCTTTGATGTCAAAGTGATTCATATGGATGACTTTTATGTCCCTATGGCACTCAAAACCTCTGAACGGTTAAATCAACCGGGCGGTAATGTCCACTATGAGCGTTTTAATGAAGAAATTCTTGGTAGAATTCGTCATCCTATTTCTTTTACATACCGTGTCTTTAATTGTGAAAAACAATGTTATTGTGAAATTAAGCGCATTGATAATGCGCCCATAAGAATTGTAGAAGGGTCTTACAGCATGCATCCTTCTTTTGGTGATTATGCTGATCTTTATATTTTCTGTGATGTTGATCCTGAAGAACAAAAAAGACGAATTTTAGAACGAAATGGTCCAGAAAAACTAAAAGCATTTATCAATCAATGGATTCCACTTGAAGAATCTTATTTTGAAGCCTATCAAATTCAAAACAAGGCCGATTTTATTCTTCAATAAAATAATCCCGTATGAGATTTGACCCGACCGCCCCTAAGTTTGATTCTAGGTCTCACTTTTGGCGGTCGGGTCAATTTAAATTCTCATACGGGTTTTTTTATTATCTTAATCCCTCCTATAAAGTCATATTGATACGTTTCTCATCCTTTATAGGTTTATATTTGAAGCTTTCTATAATCGCTTCATAGCTTGCAATGGTATATGCTCTTCCTTTTTCAGTTAATTGATAAGTCTCCTCATCAATAATTAAAATATCGTCTTCCATCATTTTTTTCAGTAATTTATCCATTAAGTCTTTATTGATATTAAGGTGCTCATAAATAGTATTGACGCCGCTTTCAATAGATGCATTGTCTTTATTTTCATGATGTAATATATGAAAAAGCATCGACTTTTGAGTAAACTCATTTTTCTGCCTTCGACGCCTTCTCAAATTTGTAATAAGCCCCCTTTCAGGTGCAAATATAAATACGAGCATAAAGGAAATACCTGTAAACATCGCCATTGATCCAGCAATTGAAACATCAAAAATTGATGCGATTTGATAACCCAGAACTGCATTAAGCGCACCAATTCCCGCACTCAATCCTATCATTTTTTTTAGATTATCAGTTAATAAATAAGCAGTTACAGGAGGTCCAATCATAAAAGCAATCACTAAAATTGACCCCACTGCTTCAAAAGCACCTACTGTTGTAATTGAAACAGATGCCATCAGACCATACTGTATAATGGCAGGAGAAAAACCCAAAACAGTTGCAAGTGGGGCATCAAAAATGGCAATTTTTATTTCTTTGAAAAATATAACTACTAAAAGTAAATTAATCACCAAAATCGTTCCCATTGTATAAATCGCTTTTGCACCTATATCTATACCAAATACTTTAAGGCGATTAAAAGGTGCAAAGGCAAGTTCTCCTAGAAGAACGGCATCTGTGTCAATATGAACGCTACCAGCATAGTGACTAATCAAAATGATAGCCACACTAAAAAGGAGTGGAAAAACAATCCCTATCGCAGAATCTTCTGAAACCAGTTTTGTTCTTGTCACTAATTCTACTAAATAAACCGTTAATAAACCTACAAGGGCAGCTCCCAAGATCAGAAAAGGAGAATTTAAATCATGAACTATGAAAAAAGCCACAATAATCCCCAGTAGAATGGTGTGAGTAATCGCATCTGACATCATTGCCATCTTTCTTAGTACCAAAAACACGCCTGGTAAAGTACAAGATACTGCAACAATAATTGCAATCAACTGTATCTCAATTTGTGGTGACATACTCATCCTCCTTTCTCATCGGATGATCTTCCATGTAATCAATCCCCTTTTGAGTTAATGACCACTTATCAAATGCTTCTTTTTTAATGAGGTCTTTATCTTGTAAATGTCTTATCGTTTTCTCCATAAAAAGATCACCTTTTTTGCCTTTTAAACTTAAGGGTTTAATGGCTGAAATGTGATGACTCTGAAAAGGTTCTTGATGATTAAGTGCCAAATCATATAAATTCATAAGCACCTGGTCATCTGTAATTTCTTTTATTTGTCTCTTTTGTCTTAACAGCCGCCATAGAAGTCCTCTATTAGGTGAAAACGTCATACTCAAAATAACAATCATGCTGATTACCAATACAATACTTGGTCCGGTAGGCATTTTTCCTACAGAAGAACTAATAATTGTTCCTAAGACACCGCTAAACGCACCAAAGAAACCTGCCAAAATAACCATTACAGATAACTTATTAGTCCATTGTCTCGCAGCGACCCCTGGTGCAATAAGCATAGCACTCATCAGAATAACACCAATCGTTTGCAATCCAATAATGATGGATAAAACAATCATTATTGACAGTAAATAAGATATTTTTCGACTTGAAAATCCAATACTGTCCGCAAACTCTGAATCAAAAGAAACAATCTTGAACTCTTTCCAAAATACACCTACAAGTATAAGCAATAAGATCCCAACAAAACCTATAATCCACACATCTCTTCTAAGCATTGTACTGGCTTGACCAAAAATAAATTTATCCAATCCAGCTTGATTAGCATTGGGGATTTTTTGGATAAAAGTCAATAAAACAAGACCGATTCCAAAAAAAACAGATAGTACCAATGCCATTGCACTGTCTATTTTAATTCGAGTCATTTTATCAATCAAGATAATCAACCCCGTCGCTAAAAGACCCGACAAAAGAGCACCAATCATGAACATTTCAGTATTTTTAGTTTGTAGCAAAATGAACATGATTGCAATGCCTGGTAAAGAAGCATGTGAAACAGCATCTCCCAACAAGCCTTGCTTTTTTAGTATGGCAAAAGACCCTACAACGCCACTTACCATCCCCATCATTGCTGAACCTAAAGCTACAATTCTTAAGGTGTAATCGCTGGCTAACCATTGTATCATTCCCATAACGATCACCTAACCTTTCAATATTTTGCCGACATTTCTGTAAGCTTTATCAATATTTTCTTGTGTAAAAGCTTCATCAACTGTCCCACAAGCAATTAACTGTGTATTCAGAATAGCTACCCAGTCAAAATATTCTACCACCGTTTGTAAATCATGATGGACAACAATAACGGTTTTCCCTCTTTTTCTCAATTCTTTAAGAATGTTAATAACCGCTTTTTCCGTTTTAGCATCTACGCCTTGAAAAGGTTCATCCATAAAATATATTTCAGCATCTTGAACCAATGCTCTTGCTAAAAAAACGCGTTGCTGCTGTCCTCCACTCAGTTGACTGATTTGTCGATCAGCAAAATCCAACATTGATACTTTTTCAAGTGCTTCTAAAGCCATTTGTTTATCAATTTTTCTAAGCCGTTTTATCCAACCAATATGACCATATCTGCCCATCATCACAACATCTAAAACCGTGGTAGGAAAATCCCAATCTACACTCCCTCTTTGGGGAACATAGCCTATATATTTACGCTGTTTTTCATAAGGCAAACCATTAAAGAGAACATTCCCTGAAATGGGCTTAATTAAACCTAACATTGATTTTATCATTGTTGATTTACCTGCACCATTAGGCCCTACAATAGCCATGAGAACCCCTTTTGGCACTTTCAAATCTACATCCCATAACACTGGCTTCACTTGATAGGCAACTGTCATGTCTTCTACTTCGACTACATACTGATTCGTCATAAAATCCCTCCTTATTTTGCTTTTATCAAGCTACCTATTTTAAAGCACCTACAATAGTATCAACATTACTTTTGACCGTCCCAACGTATGTTTCTGCATCTGACCCCGGTGAGCCAAGAGAATCTGAATACAATTCTCCACCTATTTCCACCTCGAATCCTTGTGCCTTTACAGCTTCTTGAAGTGCTTCAATATTCTTTTTAGGAACACTTGATTCTACAAAAATAGCTTTTATTTTATTTTGTACAATAAAATCAGCTAAGTCTTTTACATCAGCAGTTCCAGCTTCTGATGAAGTAGAAATTCCTTGTAATCCCCTAACATCAACACCGTATGCTTTTCCAAAATACTGAAAAGCATCATGTGCGGTTACGAGAACTCTTGAACTTTCAGGAATAGTTTCTATTTGTTCTCTTACATAAGTGTCTAAATCATCTAATGTCTTAACGTAAGCCTCATAATTTGCTGTATAATCCATTTCATGTTCTGGATCAAGTGTAATCAGTCCTTCTTTAAGGTTATTTGATGCTTCTTTCCATAGTTGTACATTAAACCAAATATGCGGATCATGAGCACCTGTTGCCTCATCAATAATCAATTCACTTTCAGGTAAACCTTCTGAAATCTTAACGATATGTTTGTCCATACTTTTAAGATTTTCAAATATTTCACCCATTTTTCCTTCTAAGTGTAGTCCGCTATAAACAATAAGGTCGGCATTTTGCATCAATTCTACATCTCCTGCACTGGCTTTGTATAAATGAGGATCAATTCCCGGTCCCATAAGTCCATCAACTGTGACATATTCGCCACCCATTGCATTTACCATGTCAGCCAACATTGTCGTTGTCGCAACTACCCTTATTTTATGATCTGAATTATCATTGTCATCACTTTGAGCAGAACACGCACTAAGGACAATAATTGAAACAATCGCCAATACCAGTAAACTTATTTTTCTAATAGAGTGCTTCCCAATACTATTCATCACTTTTATATTCATATTTTTCTCCTTTTACCATTTCATTTTTTATATTGTTTTTTCTATCTTTCACTACATTAATTTGATATTAATTATTGGTTTTTACATAAATATAAGCAGCCACTTTAAATCCAATATAGAGTTTTTGACCATCTTTTCGAAGAATCAAATTTTCATTAATATTATCATAAGTATCAAGAACAATTACATCATCCAACTTCAATGCTAACTTATTCATAGCCCGCAATACTTCATCTTTATCTACAAGTTTTGAAATGCGATATTCTTTATTCTTTTCTATATTTAACAAACTAATATTCTTTTCCTGACTTAACGAATTTTCCCTATAACTTATCGGATTGCCATGGGGACACTTAGACGGATGCTCTAAAAAATCAAATAATCTCTCTTCTAGCTTTAACGAAGTTATGTGTTCAAGTACTTCAGCCTCTTGATGGACTTCTTCCCATTGATAACCTAACTTCTCAACTAAAAAAGTTTCCCATATTCGATGCACCCTAATCATTCTTTCTGCCAGTTGCTTCCCTCTATCAGTAAGTATTGATCCTTTGTAAGGTTTATACTCGACCAATTCCTGCTTAACCAATTTTTTAATCATTTCATTAACTGATTGTAGCGTGTGATCAAAATAGTCAGCAATTTCTTTATTGGAAATATAAGTCAATGATGGATTACTCTCTTTTAAACTATAAATTGCTTTTAAATAGTCTTCTTCAGCTCTGTTCATATGTACCCATCTTTCTATAATCTCCGTAAAAGGTATCGAGTCTTTTTTTAAAAAGTTAAGGTTAGCCTTAACATATTATTATGGTATACTATAATTGTAATGATTACAAGTATAAACTCATTACAATTATGTATTAAAAAAACCAGCCGTCATCCGACAACTGGTTTCATCTTATTCTCTTTATTTATAAAAGTACCTAATCATTCCAAACCAATTCAGCAATCTCTCTCACACGTTTAATCTTTAACCATTGGTCTTCCTCGGTTAACTGGTTGCCTTCTTCCGTTGAAGCAAAACCACATTGAGGACTTAGACATAACCTATCAAGAGGTAAATACTGAGCAGCTTCTTTGATTCTCTTAATAATATGATCTTGATCTTCTAATTCAGGCGATTTGGATGTGATTAATCCAAGTACAACTTTTTTATTACCGTTAACATGGCCAAGCGGTTCAAATCCACCCGATCTTTCATCATCAAATTCCAAATAGAAAGCATCTACATTTTCATCTCTAAATAAGGTGGGTGCTACTTTACCATATCCGCCTTCTGTCGCCCAAGTCGAATGATAATTGCCTCTACATATATGTGTATTAATAACCAAATCGCTCGGTTTATCTTCAATCGCTAAATTATTAATTCTAATATATTTTTGTATGATTTCGTCTACGCCCGCTTCATCAGTTCCTAAAATAAAAGCGGCATTAGGATCTACAATAACCCCCCAAGTACAGTCATCAAATTGAATATTACGACAACCTTCCCCATATAAATCTAAGATAATCTGCTTATAAACCTTTGTTATATCTTGAATTAATACTTCTTCATCAGAATATATAGCAACTGTACGCTCCGCATTCATAGGCATTAACATTTGGAACAAAAATTGTGCTGGTGAAGGCATTGTCATTCTCGCAACTGTCTTATCATCCTCAAACTGTTTTAAGAACACATAATGGTCTACAAAGGGATGCCGACCTACACTTAATTTACCTGATAAAAACGTATCGTCAATTAAAGCTGTTTCACCGTGAAAAGGAATGCCCGTATTGGTTTTTTCATGTGAAATGCCGTCAACCGCCCACATAAAATCCAAATGCCATGAACTTCTTCTAAATTCTCCATCTGTAATACATTGTAGCCCTACTTGTTTTTGTTTTGTAACAAGTTCTTCAATGCATTTATCTTCTACTCTCGTCAACTCTTCTCTTGTTATTTTGCCATCACTCAATGCTTGGCGTGCTTTTTTAAGGACTTCTGGTCTTAAAAAACTACCAACAACATCATAGCGAAAAGGGGCATGTTTAGTCATAATCGTCTCCTTTTAATCTATAAAATTAAGGCTCACTTCTCTATGCCTTTTACCAACAATATGTTGGTTTATTATACACCTAAATCCAATAATATTACAATTATTTAATGAATCATTCAAAAAAATTCATTATTCATTTTGTAACCTGTTTAGAGCATCTTCGTTTCAGGTAAAAAGATATGGTATAATGCTTATAGTTGTGCCACACCCCTGATTAAAAAGAAAAAAAGAGGTAAATATGGAACCCATTAAAATATATTTTACAACTGATACCCATGGCTATTTATTACCCACGGATTATTCAGATTTTGAAACGAAACCCATGGGAGTCATCTCAATTGCCCATGAAATCCAAAAAAATAAAAATACACTTCTGATTGATGGAGGGGACACGATTCAAGGTTCGCCTTTTACCACCTATCTTCATGATTTTGCAAACGATGCCAGTCTTGTCGCTCAGGTGATGAATGTAATTGGTTATGACTACGTCACACTTGGAAATCACGACTTTAACAATGGTATTGATTATTTAAAAACCTACGTCAATACTTTAAATGCGCCAGTTCTCTGTGGCAATGTCCAAACCAATAGCGATGATTCTTTCACAGATCCTTTTCATATTGTAACACTTCCAAACGGAATCAAAATCGGTCTTTTCGGAGTTGTCACTGACTATGTCAACGTTTGGGAAAAAGCCGATAATCTCACCCCTTATCAAGTGACTTCACCTTTTGAATCTGCTAAGAATAGCGTTGAACAACTTCAATCACAAGCAGTTGATCTTATCATCGGTATTTATCATGGTGGCTTTGAAGTTGATCTTGAAACAGGTAAAACAGTCTCTCACACTTCGGAAAATATTGCTTACAAACTATGCCAAAACCTTGACATTGATCTCTTATTGACAGGTCACCAGCATCTTTCAATTTACAATCAAGTCGTTCACGGAACTCAAGTCATTCAAGCGGTTAACAACGCTACCGAATATATCGAAATTACCATTACCCCTCAAGCAGACGGCACTTTTAACTATGCTTGTATCAGTAAAAAACCACAAGCTGTCAGCCCTGAAAATGAATTGGTTAAAAAGATTCAACCTATTAACGACAAGGTTCAAACTTGGCTAGATCAAAAAATTGGTGAACTCAGTCGCCCACTTGCAGCAGACCAACATCTGAAAATGGCACTTGAAACGCCTTATTTGGCCAATTTTTTAAATCAAGTTCAACTGGACTTTAGTGGTGCTGATATTTCATGTACGTCACTTGCCAACGACGTTAAAGGGATTAGACAAGCTTTGACTCTTAGAGATATCATTTCAACCTACATCTATCCCAATACACTGGCTGTATTGGATGTTAGTGGTGATGTACTCAAACAGGCTCTTGAACAATCAGCAAGTTATTTTAAAGTGCTTAATGAAAAGATCTCTTATGCAGAGGCATTTTTAAAACCTAAAACTGCCCATTACAATTATGATTATTTTTCAGGAATCCATTATACCATCGACTTAAATCAACCCGTGGGTAACCGTGTAAGTTCTATTCAGTTTGAAGGAAAAGAAATTCAACCTCAAGATCACTTTAAACTGGTTATGAATAATTATAGAGCAACTGGTGCAGGTCATTATGATTTTTACGCCCAATGCCCTGTCGTGGCAGAATATGCTATAACCACTTCAGAAATGGTTGCCGATTATATTAAAAATCACCAACCCATTTGTCAGGTTGATGAAAAGCACTACTATAAGGTAATCTTACCTCATCAAAATGAAGCCTCTGCTCAAGTAAAACTTCAAGAATAGACTATAAAAAAGGTGCGGTTGCCAAACTCTATTTTGAGTATGCAAACGCACCTTTTATAAGGCTTTATTCTATTTAGAAGCCTCTCGCCAATCGATTTCTCAATTTAGAAGAAAACATTTCGACTATAATCACAATTACAATCAATCCAATGAGGATTGATCCAACCTCATGCCATCTATAGGCACTCATAGCAAATACAAGCGGTGCACCAATTCCACCTGCACCAACAAGACCTAATATAGAAGCATTTTTAATATTGATTTCATATCTGTAAATAACTGTCGATAAGAAGTTAGAGGTTAATTGAGGAATAATCCCATATCTGATTTTTTGATAGGTATTACAGCCAGAAGCATCCAATGCTTCAATAATACCACCATCCAACTCTTCTATTGATTCAATATAAAGTTTTGCAATCATTCCAATCGACTCAACTGCAAGTGTTAAGACACCTGTCATCGGTCCTGGCCCCGTCACTCTAATAAAAACCAAACCATAGACAAAAGCAGGAAAAGTTCTAATCGCTACAATTACAATTGCCCCTAAATAACTCACCCACTTGGGAACCATATTAGTTGCAGAGACAAAGGCCAATGGAATAGCCAAAATCGCTCCAAATATAGTTCCTAAAAAAGCAATACTTAGTGTTTCTAACAATAGATAAGGAACACCTTGGCGTGTTAAATTAAATAAGAGCCCAGTGTCAGGTGTAAAGATTCCAAAGAAAATGTTTTTAGCAATACTAAGACCACTATCATGAAGCCCATTAAATTCCACTGACTTCGAAGCCGTTAAGAATAATACCATTAAAACAATGACCGTCATAAGATTTCTTACCCAGCGCTTAGGCTCTTGGTCTAATATCTGTTTAACCGATTCACTCATTATGACAACCTCTCTCTCAATGTTCTACTTAATGTCTCAATCATAACAACTGTGATAAACAGCATGACTAAAACCATGCCGACCTTACTGTACTCTCTCCATCCCAATTTTTCATCTAATAAGAGGCCTATTCCACCTGCACCAACATAGCCTAAAATGGCCGCATATCTTACGTTTACTTCAAAAACATAAAGTGCTATTGATAAAAAAGTAGGCAATATTTGGGGTACAACAGATGCTAAGAAAGCTTCAAGTTTAGTTGCTCCCATAGATTCAAGTGCTTCAAAAGGTTTCATATCAACTGTTTCAATTTGTTCGTATAACATCTTTGCTGTTATGGCAAAGGTAAATATGCCTATGGCAAGTGTCCCTGCAAATGTGCCTATCCCAAAGATATAAGTAGCTATTAATGCAATAATTAACGTTGGAATCGTTCTAAGAATACTTAAAATAAATCGAATTATTTGTAGTAGGATTTTATTAGTATTGATATTTTGAGAGGATAAGATCGCAAAGGGAACGGCTAAAATAGCACCTACTCCAGATCCTAACAAAGACATCATAATGGTGTCCCACAAGGGTTTCCATACGTTATTCATATAGGATAAGTCTGGTGGAAACATACGTGAGACAATTTTAACCAGTTCTTTTCTACCATCATAAATAACGCCCACATTAAATCCTGTCACTTCAACCGCAATGATCGTCATAATGAGAAGAATCATCACCACATAAGGCGTCACTTTCTTAGGAGGCTGAACAATTTTCCCATCACCAAGTTCAATCGGTTGAGGAATAAACCAATGTTTGATAAACTGCATTTTACGCCTCCAATTGTTCTTCATCCATTAGTGCTTCACCATAAATTTCTTTAAGCACTTGTGTATTGACACCATCTGCACCACCATCATATACAACGGTTCCTGCCTTAATACCAATCACCCGATCTGCGTATTTTAGTGCTAAATCAACATGATGAATATTGATAATAACTGTAATATTTAAATCTTTATTGATACGTTTAAAATCTTGCATGACTGTTTTGGCTGTCATTGGATCAAGTGATGCTACAGGCTCATCAGCTAAAATGATTTCAGGATCCTGTGCCAGAGTTCTCGCCAAGGCAACCCGCTGCATTTGTCCACCTGATAATTGATCTGTTCTGATATAGGCCTTTTCTAAAATTCCCACTTTATCAAGTGCCTCTAAAGCCATTATTTTATCTGATTTTGAATATAAGCCTAAAATTGATTGCCATAAGGGCAAATCAGGAACTCTTGACGTAAGCACATTTTTAATAACACTTGTTCTAGGAACAAGATTAAAAGATTGAAATACCATTCCAATTTTTCTTCTAAATCGTCTAAGTTCTTTCCCTTTAAGGTTATTAACGACCTGCCCATTGACTTCTAAAATGCCACCGTTAATATCATGCATTCTATTGATTGTTCTGATTAATGTTGACTTACCTGCACCTGATAATCCGATAATAGCAATAAACTCACCTTGCTCAATATCTAAAGTCACATTTTTAAGTGCATGTAGTCCACCAGGATAAACCTTGTCTACATTTTTAAATGAAATCATTCAATTGGTCTCCTCTGTTCAATACTTTTTTGGAAGAAAAAAGCTCATGATTTCATGAGCCTTTCTTTGTTCACTCAATGCCTTATCCGTTACCATTAGGCTTCTCAAGATAGACACTTATTTTAATACTCCTGCTAATGTTAACCTATTGAAGTGATTTTAAAAGTTCTTGAGCTTTTCTTTCACTATCATAATCTGAATCTTTCGCAACTTGGTAACCTTCATGCGAATAAATAGCAATCACTTTTTTACCTTCATCAGTACTTGCAATATTAATAAACGCTTGTTGTAAAGCTGCTTTAAATGCATCAGTCATGATTTCTGAATTTTTACTAACTGAAATGGTATCATTATAAATATTATCAGTAACACCAATCACACCTGTTTCTTCCCAAATAGAGCCTGTTCTTTCATATTCACTTGTCCATTTGTCAGCATAATCTCTTCTTGCATCAGCATAGATAGTTCCAACATCAATTTGACCTGAAGCAAGTCTTGCCATTGTCGAACCATAAGAGTCTGTTTGAACAACATTTGGAAGGTCAGTCATTGAAAGACCAAAGTTGTCATTTAACCAAATACTTGGATAAATGTATCCAGACGATGACGATGAGGATCTAACCCCCCAGTTAAGGCCTTCTAAATCTTCTTTTGTTAACGCTTGTCCTGCATTGACTTTAGCAAGTATGGCTTGACCTTTTTCAGAAGGACCCGCAACAATTAAACCTTTGTAATAGGTGACTTGATCTTCAACAGCTTCTGTTGCCTTTCCATCATTCCAATCTGCTGGATTAGAAGAATCTTTTGAAAGTCCAGCACGTGTTGCTGTCAAAATAACATCTGCATCATCACTATAAAGTGCATAAGTTCCACCAGGAATGAATCCAATATCAGCAGTACCCGCTGATAAAGCTTCACCTACAGCTTCATAACTTGTACCTACTTGAATATCAATTTGATCAAACTTGTATCCTGCTTTGTCTAATTCATCTTTTAAGAGTGTTTTAAGCGGTTCAGTTGCTGCAATAATTTCATCCGGTTCTCTTGAAGGTACAAAATAGACTGTTAACTTATCATTTCCACTGTTTCCTGCACATCCTGTAAATGCACCTAATACCATTATTAATACTAATAATAATGAAATTGCTTTTTTCATTGTGTCCTCCTAAATTCGATTGATCAAACCTTTAATCATCGTTGTTGTTTTTATGATTAATTGTAAAATACAGCCCTTTGAAACAAGCTATTGAAACTTTAAAATAAGTCAAAAAACGATTTTACAACTAATTCCGTTTGAATAAGAAATGGCTTTATAAAGCATTTAAAATTATAACAAGTGACTTTTCCATTGGCAACCGGTTTCACCGTATCATAACACAAGCTTTACAAAGGATAAATTATTCCATACCCATTCAACGAACTTTATCATATTGTATACATGAAAAAGTATGTCTATATATTCTAAATTTAGGTTTAATCTCGATTTTTTTATAAAAAACAGCTTCTCTTGTCATAAAATGCCGTACTTTATTCAATCATTAAATAGGAAATCACAACTTTACATTCCTTTTTACATGCCTTGGCCTTGTAGACACTCACTTTTGGTTACTATTGACGACCTCTTGCCAAGCACTTTCATCAAAAAGACGTTCTTTATAGTAATAGTGTTGATCTTCTTCATTAATCTCACGAATCACTCTGCATGGGTTACCTACAGCAACATGGTTACTTGGAATATCTTTTGTAACAACACTCCCCGCCCCTATAACGACATTATCTCCAATGGTCACACCTGGACAAACAACACTATTGCCTCCTATCCAAACATTATTACCAATCTTTACAGCTATACCATATTCATAACCACTATTACGCGAACGCGGATGAATAGGATGTCCCGCTGTATAAATCGCAACATTAGGTGCAAACATGCAATTATCTCCAATGGTGACTTGTGCCACATCAAGAATAGTACAATTATAATTGGCATAAAAATGCTTACCAACGTGTATATTCTCTCCATAATCACAAAAAAAAGGGGGTGTAATCATAATATCATGATCTGTTTTTAGTAGTTTTTGAGCTAAACGTTTAAGCTGATCAAACTCATCATAGGGTGTATGATTAAATTCAAAAAGTAATCGTTTACACTGTTTCTGGTCTGCTATTAACTGTGCGTCACATTTGTAAGGTAATTCATTATTTTTACGATATTTATGATCCATCTTTTTTCCTCCATCTTCTCTGATGTATTCTGTTTCCAGTATAATCTTTTTTACCCTTACCCACAATTGACCCAAAAAAAATAAACACATGACTCATCAAGCCATGTGTTTATCTTCAAACCTTATCTGAAAGTGATTAGTTATCTAAAAGTATTAAATTAATTTTGCTATCTCTGTTCCTTTTAGTAAAGTTCCAATAGGGAGAGACTTTAAGTCAAGTTTATCAACACCCAAACAAGTCTTAGCTGCCTGTGTTAAAACCCTTACATCATATTGACTTGGATAGACTTCAGTCACTTCTTTTTCTAAATCAAGTAATTTGTAGACTGCCATCATTGCACTTCTAACTGAATATTCAACAGTGAATACACAGTCATTAGGGATTTCAGTATATTGTCCTAAGAACCCAAAGTTTTGACTGCCTTGAGGTACAACATCAGGTCTATCACCTTTAACTCTTGGCATAAATTGAGAAGTAATATAAGGCATCATGGCTGGAATGACGTTAATTGTATGACCTAAAATTTCAGGTATTTTGTCTTCTAGTCCCATATGATACAAAAGTTCTTCAAACATTTCTTTACCTGTACAATCTGAAAAATGTTTTTTGACATAATCTCCATCTGTATCCATGTTAAGTGCATAAGCCCAAAGTACTTTTACATTATCAGGTTGATTGATAAAATGAGGATGTTTAGGAATAACCCATGACATAAACCAGCTTGAATCCTTAATGGTTACAAGTCCACCCATGCCTGGTTTATCATTGGTTAACTCTAACAAATGAGGGAATACAATGTCATCATCTTTAAGAGTCACTGTAAACGACATCCATTTTGTTTTATCAATATCACTTACAAATTTTTCTGGGTGACCAAAATCAGGTGATTTAAGTGCTAATTTCTCCCAAACTGAAAAACAACCTTTATCTGATGAACGATTAATTACAGCTGGTGTATTATAGTCCCCTCTTGTGGTGTTTTGAGTCATAGAACCATTTGTAAAGAGTACAACATCGTCTTCATTCACGTTTTGAGTTTTTTCTGCACTATTTTTTATATAGTGAAAAGCAGTCGCTTTTTTTTGGTCGCCGTTAAAATCAAAATCAATATCCGTAATTTCTGCTCCCAATTCAAAATGAACATCATTTGCTTCTAACCATTTGATTAAAGGTAAAATGAGTGAATCATATTGATTGTATTCAGTGTGTAAAATACCTTTCAAACAATTCATACCATCAATAAGGTGCATAAAACGTTCTTCATAACGTTTGACCTCTACAACACTGTGCCAAGGTTCAAAAGCAAACATAGTTGCCCAGAAGAACCAAAAGTTTGTTTCAAAAAAGCTTTCACTGAAAAAAGCTTCTATCGTTGTATCGCCAAGTGCTTCTTCAGTCATAAAATGTAATTTACCAAGTTCAAGAGCATTGGCTTTTGAAAGTCCAAATGAAGAAAAATCAACCTTTTGACCTTGTTTTTCAACAATACGACTATGAGATTCAATTGGTTCTGCAATGTTAAGTTCTCTGAACTCATCTAATACGGTTCTATTAGGGTCATTTAATGAAGGAATAAAACCATAGAGCTCATCAAAACATTCAAAGTGCGCTTCTATTTCACGTCCTCCCCTTGCAGAATATCCTTTTTCCCAAGTTCCTTCACCATCCATTGAACCACCTAAAACAGATGCTTTTTCATAAATCGTAATATTTTTACCTGGCATATGCCCATCTCTAATTAAGAAAGCGGCTGCCGAAAGTGAACCGATACCACCACCGAGTAAATAAGCATGTCGCTTATCAATATTGTTAGGTTTTACAGGATTAATTCTTTCATAATTGTTCATATGTCATTCTCCTTTTTTTATTAAAATCGGTCATTAAGATCGTCTATAATTGCATTATAGTCGCCTCAAAAAGGACAAACAATGAACAAAAAAGCTATCTGTGTCAAATCTTCACAAATAGCTCAAAGTGTGTCATCCTGCTTTTAAATTATTTTTTAGTTTGTATTAAATGCCTAATGGTGCCGTTCAGCATATAGACTATGCGATCTTTAACTGTTTCAGGGTTTTCAGAAAAGCCCCCTATAATCCATTGCAAAAATTCTCCTGTAATAGCATAGGCATAGAAAGAAGCAATTTCTTTTTGCCTTGGGTGCTGGTGAGTTGCATCTTGATGAATATCACTAATCACCCCTTCAATCATAGTCTCAAATATTTGGTGCAAAAAGCGTTCTAAATGCTCTCGTCCAAGTGACCGACAAGTGTTTGAACAAATCACTCGATTTTCATAGGTATAGCATAGAACCAAAGAAATGCCTTTTTGCCAATGATCAATATTACACGTTTGATCTAATTCTTCTATTACCTCATTGTCATAAATCCATTCTAATAATTCATAAATATCATGAAAGTGGTTATAGAAAGTATGACGCGTCACGCCACATTCATCAACTATCATTTTTACAGTAATCTTATTAATTGGATAATGTCTCATTAACGCTTTAAAAGTATGTGCAATTGCTTGCTTAGTAATCATGCTACTTGACATCATTATCTCCCTAAATTCATCTTTATTTTCTCATAAATTAAAACACACTTTTATACTCTTTTTACTTTACAATATCTAAAATTTCCAATGGCTCATTTACAATGTACTGAGGATGATGTGCCACAATAAAATCTTTATCTCTAAATCCCCATGTTACTGCAATACAATCCATTTCAGCATTTTTTGCTGTTGCTATGTCTACTTCCGAATCGCCAATATAAACGACTTCATTTCTCGATAGACCCATTTCGGAAACACAGTAATCAACCATTGAACGATCAGGTTTGCGTTTTAAATCAGACCGTTCACCCACTGCAAAGTCAATCCATTCACTAAAATAATCCTGATGAAGTTCTTGAACTGCGCTATCTATTTTGTTAGAGACAATGGCCATAGGAATACCTGCTTCTTTTAACTGTGTCAGTAAGGCTTTAATGCCTTCATAAGGTCCTGTTGCATCATTATTGTGTTCACTATAATAATCTTTAAAGGTATTAAAAACATCATTAAATTTGGGGTGATTTTCTCCATTTTCCAAACTGAGTTCAACTAATTTCTTGATGCCATTTCCTAAAAACCGTCTAATATCACTCGCCTTTTGAAGGGGCAAATTGTATTGACTAAGTGCATAGTTGACACTATTGGTTAAGTCTTCTAAAGTATTTAAAAGTGTTCCATCTAAGTCAAAAATAACTGCTTGATATGCCATGTAAACTCCTTATAATTCATTTTTAAAAATATCATTCTATTTTATTTTAAAAAAGAAATGTGAATAAACCATGACTATATGAAAAAAAGCCTAACATATTGAAGTAACCAGTAGTCACTTCAACCGTTAGGCCTCTTTTAGCGATTTACTATAGTTGTGATAATAATTGATCCAACATCACTGCCATTTGAGCATTTGTTACTTGCCCTTGTGGCAACAAGTGATGATTGGCATTCCCTGAAATAAGTTGATACTCAATGCAAGTTGCTACGGCTTCTTGATTACCAGCACTTATACTGCTTCCATCAGCATAATCTGAAAGAATATTCTTCACTTTTTCATCTGTCAATGCTTTGTAATCAGAAGTTGTTGCTAAGGCATTTGCCATAAGAGTCATCGCTTGTTCTCTTGAAATTGTATCTTGGTTAAGAAGACTTTTGTCCCCTAGTTTCAATTGTGACATTGTTTCTTGCCAATCTTCACTTGTATCAAGTCCCATCGTTCTCATAAGAGCCTCAGAGAAATCATTTGATGGGGTCAGCGCATTGGGATAAAAAGCCCCATCAGGCTGAATGTATAAAATCATTCTTGAACCCAAATGCTCTACAGCTTCTCTTGCCCAATGACCTGCCATATCTGTTACAGTCACCTTATTTTCAAGTGCGCTATAAATGCCATTGGTTAAACTCTTAATCTCTAAATACTTTTTGCCATCCTTTTCAATCACTTTTGATGGCACTGAATAATAAGTGCCATTCGATCTAATGACAATCGCAGTGGTCATCTGACTCTCATCCATATCTTTTTCTAAAGGAATCAAACGTGTCACAAATTGCTTGAATAAATCAATGTCGTTTGCTTTCCCATTGTAAATAGTGTAGACATTATAAGATACTGGATTGACTAACAGTTCTTTTTTATCTAAGGAAGTATCCTTATACTTATCTTCCGATTCTCCCGGTAAGTTAAAGTGGTTATCGATTTTTTGTTGCATATATTTGTCAGGTTCTTTTACTTCTACAAATACAGACACATCTTCAAGACCCACATAATCAGGAATATCTGTCATTAGGTCTTCCATACTCAGTGCCGACATGGGTAAAAGATAATCTGATGCACTGGTTTTCATTGTGAACTGTCCACCCTTTGATGCAAAGTCATCAATTAAGGCCACATTCATTTCGCTTTGATAGTGATCCTTATGTCCTGTAAAGCTAACACTCACTTCCGCTAAATTTTCCTTATCAATTTTATCAATCACTTTATCCGTATCTAGTTTGATTTTGGCCATGCTTTCGCCTACATTGTTATTAAAATAGCTCCCATAACCGACTGACATCGAGACTCCATTAACTATCACATCCGTTGTAACTTCTGGTATAGTAACCCTTGGCGTTGATTGAGGGGAAGTCGGTGGTATTGTTGGTGTAGGTGGAACTACTTTATCTAGAACTTTTAAGCTGATAATATTGAGAACAATTTTATTTGACTGTTTCCTTTCATAAATATATATTTCATAAGTATTATTACTTTTCAACTCAATTGGTAATCCATCTATATATACAAATGATAAATTATCTTGAGTACTTCCCATAATCGTGTCTCCATTTTGAATTTTCCTACCATCTTGACATAGGTATGATCCAGATAATTCGCTTGGAAAGACGATTTTTTCTAATTTTACATCATGATCTATAATAGCGTATAAATCATGTGAACGTTTATCACCCGAGTATATCCATTGACTATTTTGATGAATACTATTTTGTAAACCCAGATGGCTTAATATAGCACTTCCAATCATCTTCCTATTAGAATCAAATACATGGATAATAAAAGTAATACTATCAATATTGTTTTTAAGGTAATCTTCATAAGTTGATGGGGATAAATACTGATAACAATTATTACTTGAATTGTAATATGAATTAAAATCTTCTTTGTGTATCTCTAAATCTATCTTATTTGAATAAACGCCCTCCTTTGTTTCCTCACTGTAATATAAAGTAAAGTAATCTGCATTGTCAGGCAATGAAAAATTCAAACCACAAGGTGTATCAACATTAAAAATAATTTCTGAATAATCTAAAGGTGGAATTTTAACTGCCGCAGGCACATCCTCCGCAAACACAAGTCCAAACGACTGAATACCTATCATGATTATTAATAATAAACTGATTGCTTTTTGTCTCATACACTAACTCCTTATATGTATTCTATTGTTTTTTCCAACAACCATAATATTATACCACTTTATCCCTTTTTTATTGTATAGGTATATGTATCTAATTTATAAATTCCATACATTTTAAAAAAAATCTTCGCAATAAAAAAATCTTAGAATATTATAGGATATTCTAAGATTTTAGTCTCTTATTATGCCTTAACTCAATACACTTATAAGCCTCTCTTTATGATTAAAAGAAACTCGCAAAAAGCATCACATTGAGCACGGTTAAGATAATGGCTATCGCCCAAAGAACGACCTTAGTCAATGTACTGTTTTTGTATTTTCCCATTACTTTTTCTGACGACGTTAAATAGATCTGTAAGAAAACTGTAATTGGAAGCTGAATACTTAAGAGCATTTGGCTATAAATAAGACCATCAAATGGATTGCTGATAAAGAAAATAATCACTGTAGCAAGTCCTAAGATTCCCAAAACGCCCAATTTTGAATGTGTATCTTTAATATTATAAGGTTCATTAAACATCCCTGCAACAATAGATCCCCCTGCCATACCAGCAGTAATTGTAGAAGATATGCCCGCAAATAAAAGCGCTACTCCAAAAATAATACCCGCCATATTTCCTACTAATGGAATAAGCATTTGTTGAGCTTGTTGAAGTTCTTCAACAACAACGCCTTGTTTAAAGAAGGTTGTTGCTGCCAAAATAATCATAGCACTGTTAATCGCCCAGCCTATAATCATTGAGAAAAGCGTATCTAAAAATTCGTAAGAAAGTTGTTTCTTAATCACTTCATCATCTTCTAAATTCCATTGTCTACTTTGAATAACTTCTGAATGTAAAAAGAGATTATGTGGCATAACAACAGCTCCTAGAACAGACATAACAATCACCATTGAACCTTGCGGCAGGCTCACATGCGTCCAACCGTAAAAGGCCTGAGGCCAGCTCACATCTACTAAATAGAGCTCATATAAAAAGGCTAGACCAATTAAAGAAACAAAACCAATAATCCATTTTTCAATTTTAAAATATGAATTCGATAATAACATATAAATAATAAGTGCCAATACCATTAAAGATCCTAATTTAATGGGCACTTTAAAGAGGAGTTCCAAGGCAATTGCCCCTCCTAAAATCTCTGCTAAAGCAGTTGAAACAGCAGCCAAAACACCTGTAATTAATATCACTTTAGATGCCCATGGCTTAAGATGTTTGCTTGCTGACTCTGATAAACAATCACCTGTTACGATGCCTAAGTGCGCTACATTATGCTGCAATATAATAAGCATAATGGTCGATAAGGTAACCATCCACAAAAGCTTATAACCATACTGAGAACCTGCAGCAATATTAGATGCCCAGTTACCAGGATCTATAAAGCCAACAGTGACTAGCAAACCCGGTCCAAAGAATTTTAAAACTTCTTTTATGCCTAAAACCCGCGGATGGTTTTTTTTGCTTAATTCATTAATAAATTTCATTCTTCACCTCCATTATATTATTTCAGTCATATTATTTTAGTCCACATCCATCTTTTCGTCAATTTTGTTACCTTTTTCTAACAAATTATTGCTTACATTTCAGCATAAAAATAACCCTTATCTCTTTTAAAAAAGATAAGGGCTATCATTCATAATTCTAAACGCTTACACTTAAATTTTAAAAATTTCAATATGACTGCTCAAGTCTTTAGATAATTGACTTAAGACGTCTGCACTTTTAGAAACTTCTTCTATCGCTTGCATTTGATCTGTCATAGATGCATTCACTTCTTCAGTCGCCGCAGCAGTTTCCTCTGAAACAGCTGATAAAGTACTTGAGATTTCCACAATCTTATCCTTTTGACTGTTCATCTCAGTAAGTTCACTAGAAATAGTTTCAATGCCTGAAACAATACCATCAATTGCGCCAAAGATAACTTCAAAGATGTCATTGACATTATAAACAGCTTCTCTTTGATCTTTAGAAATCTTATTGACTTCTCCCATGATTTTAACAGTTTCTTGTGTATCTACTTGAATCGTATTAATAATATTTCTAATTTCTTCAGTAGCATTACCAGAATCTTCAGCTAATTTCCTGATTTCTTCAGCAACAACTGCAAAACCTTTACCCGCTTCACCAGCTCTTGCCGCTTCAATTGAAGCATTTAATGCCAATAGATTGGTTTGTTCGGCAATAGAATTAATTGTTGAGATAATATCGGTAATCGCCTTGGTTCTCGAATCTAATTGACCAACCGCATGTGATATCTTTTCATTCGATTTTTCACTGCTCTCAGATATATCTTTTAATAAATGAATGGCTTCAAGACCACTATTTTTTCTTTCATTTACTTCTTGAGTGGTTTGATACATTTGATCACTGTTACCTACAATTAAATCAAATTTCTGATCAATAATCTTCACCACTTGGGTACTCCGTTCTGCTTCACCAGCAGTCTCTTGAGTCGCTTTAGAAATTTCAGAAACGGTTGTTCCAACCTGTTCTATTGTGGCATTTGTCTCTTGAACCATAGATGCCAACGTGGTTGATGCATCTACTAGTTTACCCGCTGCATTTTTACTATCGTTAATCAAGGAGCGAATATGTTCCACCATCGTATTGACAGAGTCAGCCAATTCTTTGGTTTCATCATTTGATTTTGATTCAGCTTTAACTGTAAAATCGCCATCTTTAATTTTATTAACAGCTCCTACCACTTCAATAATAGGATGCGAAATTGATTTAGAAATTAGGAGGGCAATAACTGTAGAAATTAAAACGGCTATAATCCCAATCCCTACAATAATCATTACAATAAGATTTGAAATTGAAAACACTTCACTTTCTGGTATGCTTGAACCAATAATCCATCCATTATTAAGATGACCATAAGCTGCAGTTACGCTTACACCATCGTCTCTCTTATACTGACGAACATTACTATCATTAGACGCCATATCATCAATTAAAAATTGATAATCGCCTGTATCATTAACATTGGGAGATTGATCACCAATGCCATCATTATCTGTATCTATCCAAGGGAAACTCTTATGTATAATAACGTTTCCTTTAGGATCAATCATATAAAGATATCCTGTATCGTAAAGTTGAACCTTTGATAATTCTTCACTAATTGCTTTAAGGTCAAAGTCCATTCCAACAATACCCAATACTTCCCCATCTTTTATAATGGGTTTAACATAAGATGAAATTAAACTGTTCTTAGTCGCTTCAGTTGTTCCAACATAAGGGAACGTCCAAATTGCCTTTTTTTCATCTATTGGTCGATTAAACCATTCATGATAAGTATCATAATAATCATAGCCAATCTGATCTTGCCTTTTAAAGTCATCTCCATAGACCCATGCATCTGCAACATCGCCAAAGACGTCTCTATTAAAATAAACATAAATAGAATTGGTCACCTTGGTTTCTAAACCCACTTCTCTAAATACAAGTTCATAGTCGTCTGTTAAATCTCTTAAATAAGTAATATCCTTTTTCGCACGATCCACATCAATATTAACCCTGATGTCCCCTGTTAATGACTGGACAATACTTTCAACCGACTTAAAATTTTGATCAATTTCATTAATGCTAGCATTGACTTGACTCTGTGCGTACTTTGATGACAAATCCCCCACATAAAATCTAACTAATCCCCCAATAACTATTGCAAAAATGGCAACTACAATAACAATTAAAAACGTGACAGACACGGTGATCTTAGTTGCAATTTTGCCGTGTTTAGGTCTTTTGATTTCATTATTTTTCACCATTTATTAAGAACCCCCATTATTTTTTTTAAATATTTACCCCCTTTTTATAGTTTCATTCAAAATTCAGTCATTCCAATCTTGCAGACTATATTTTTCTATATACTTCAATATTCATTTACATATGTTTTTATATCTCCCTAGTTGAATATTGTTTTATATTGTGATATATTATCAAAATGAGCCACAACAGTTATTCATGATAATATCACTACTATTGAGTGAAGGATTATCTGTTTTAATAAACAAATTATGATTAAGAGAAAGGAAAAAATATGAGCTTAATTGAAGTCAAAAACCTTTATAAAGTGTTTGGTTCAAAACCTAAAAGAGCCATCCCAGCACTTGAAGCCGGTAAAGGTAAAGATGAAATACTCAAGAAGATGAAATTGAGTGTTGGAGTTAACAATGCATCACTCACCGTCAATAAAGGCGAATTTTTTGTCATTATGGGACTTTCGGGGAGTGGTAAGTCCACGCTACTAAGATGTTTTAATCGCATTCATCAACCTACTGCGGGTCAAATTTTAGTCGATGGAAAAGATATATTGAAAGTAAATGAAGATGAACTCAGAGAATACCGTCGTCATTTCTTTTCAATGGTTTTTCAACATTTCGCTTTATTGCCCCACCGTACAGTAAGAGAAAATGTTGAATATGGCTTAAAAATTCAAGGTGAAGAAGAATCTAGTATGAAAAACAAGGCCTATGAAATGTTAGATCTCGTTGGTTTAAAAGGTTATGAAGAAAAAATGCCAGATGAACTCAGCGGGGGTATGAAACAACGTGTTGGTCTAGCAAGGGCACTTGCCAATGAGCCAGAAGTCCTCTTAATGGATGAAGCCTTCAGTGCACTCGACCCATTGATTAGAAAAGAAATGCAAGATGAACTTCTCAACTTGCAATCTACACTTCAGAAAACCATTATTTTTATCACACATGACTTGGATGAAGCACTTTATCTTGGCGATCGTATCGCTATTATGAAAGATGGTGAAATCGTTCAAACAGACACACCCGAGCAAATCCTAAAAAATCCTGCTGATGATTATGTCAGAGAATTTATTCAAGATGTCAACCGTGCACGTGTCATTACCGCCTCAAGCATCATGAGAAAACCCAAATATGTTGCTAAATTATCTGCCGGTCCCAAAACAGTCATTCGAGAAATGGATAAGGTTGATTATACCATTGCCTGTGTCACTGATAAAAATCGTGTCTTTAAAGGCTATATTAATTTAGAAGATATTGCTAAGCTAGCCAAACAGGGAGAAGACAGTATCTTACCTGCTATTAAGCAGGCTTCTACTGTAACTCCGGATACTTTAATTGATGATATGTTAGCTGATAGTATTCGTGCTTCTTATCAACTTCCTGTTTTAGATGAACAAGAGCATTTACTTGGCATTATCAGTAAAAGTTCAATTTTAGCAGGTATCTTAGGAGAGGAGCATTAGATGTTTGAATTTCATATAGGACCTTATGTCGAAGCATTTACAAATTTTTTAAACACTCATTTAGATATTATATTTGGTGCCATCAATACCTTTATAAATGGTATAGTTGGCGGTATTGAATGGGTACTGTTATTCATTCCTGTCATTGTACTTATTCTTTTCTTTACTATTATTAGTTATCTTATTAAAGGAAGAAACTTTGCAATTTTCACCGCAATTGGGTTATTATTAATTGATACTATGCAATTATGGGAAATGACCATGTCAACACTCGCTCTGGTTATCACGTCTGTTATTTTAACCTTAGTGATTGGGATTCCATTAGGAATCCAGTCATCAAGAAGTGACAAACTTGCCAATATATTAAGACCTGTTCTCGATTTCATGCAGACCATGCCTGCATTTGTCTATCTTATTCCAGCAGTTCTCTTCTTTGGACTCGGGAAAGTGCCAGGTGCTGTTGCAACGATTATCTTTGCTATGCCACCTGTTGTCAGATTAACTAATTTAGGCATTAGACAAGTTCCACTTGATGTGATTGAAGCGAGTAAAGCATTTGGCTCTACAGAACGCCAAATGTTAATTGACGTCCAGTTACCACTTGCTTTACCTACAATAATGACAGGAATCAACCAAACGATTATGTTAGCACTTTCAATGGTTGTTATTTCTTCTATGATCGGTGCAGGTGGGCTTGGTGACCAAGTCCTCATGGGCATTACCCAATTTGAGATAGGAAAAGGGTTCGAAGCGGGACTTGCTGTTGTCATTTTGGCTATGATCCTCGATAGAATGACCCAATCTTTAGGGGAAAGAAGGAAATAATAAGATGATTAAAGATGTTTATGAGATTATTTTAAGACTTAAAACACCGTCTGAAAAAGGCAAAGCACTTAATTTTTACGATGAATTACACAATATTATCGAAGCGTCTGAAATATTTAATGAAAAATTTAGGGCTTGGAGTAAGCGAATGATTATTACTCAAGTTGATTTTCAGAGTATTTCACTGCTCCTTTTTATTGAGAAAGAAAAAGAACATATCTCCTCTCGTGAAATACGTTTTTTTACAACAACGCTCATTAATGACTACTCTTGGGCTGACTATAGTCGTGAAAAATCAAAACTATTTGCTGGAACTGCATTTCATAAGCTCACTAAACGTGATACCATCGCTGTCTTAAAGTCACTTGAAAATGACGCTTTGGGATCAACTCAAAAATTAGAAATTGAAAAAGTATTGGCACTTTACAATAACGATAGAGATGTCAATCGTTACAACGCCCTATCAGAAAATGTCAACAATTTGACAGATACTCAAGCACTTGCCATTATGCAATACCTGCTTGAAACTAAAAATCTGGGTGACACCGTTCAAAAAGAAACGGCAATTCAAGAAATTAAGTTAATTTTAATTCATTATATATAGGAGGATTTACATGAAACATATTAAAAAAATAATTGCACCTTTACTCATCATTGCGATGATGGCCATTGCACTCTCAGGTTGTTCACCGGCAGCATCAAGTTCAGATTCAGCTTCCGGCAATGCACCAGCAAGTGACTCATCATCAGATAAGGACAATCAACCGACTTCAAAAACCGTTAAAATTGGCGTTGTGAACTGGTCAGATTGTATCGCTATCACTAACCTTGTCAAAGTTATTTTAGAAGATGATTTTAACTATACCGTTGAAACAACTATGGTTGATGCCGGTCCTGTGTATGCTAGTGTTGCTAGTGGTGACTATGACGCCTATCTTGATGGCTGGTTACCTTCAACACACGCCAATTATATGGAAAAATTTGATGGTAAAATTGAAGCGTATTCAACTATTTTCGAAGGCACTAAAAATGGACTTGTTGTTCCTGCTTATGTCGATGTTGATAGTATTGAAGACTTAAATGCTCATAAAGATGAATTTGATGGTAAAATTGTAGGTATTGACTCTGGTGCTGGCATCATGGGACAGGCCAATAATGCTATTGAAGATTACGATTTAGATTTCAACTTACAAACGTCAAGTGGACCTGTTATGACAGCAGCTTTAGCAGATGCTATTGCCAATGAAAAACCTATCGTTGTAACCGGATGGCAACCTCACTGGATGTTTGGTAAATGGGATTTAAAATTCTTAGATGATCCTAACAAAGACTTCGGTGATGCTGAATATATTAAATCAGTTGTCCGATTAGGCTTTAAAGAAGACCTTCCAGAATTCGCTGCTTTCTTAGACAATTTCTCACTTAGTAGTGATCAACTTGCTGATTTAATGTCACGAATTAATGACAGCGATGAAGATCCAGAAGTTGTTGCTAGAGCTTGGGTTCAAGATAATCAAGATGCTGTTAATACTTGGATCGAAGGCATAGAATAGTTTCCACTCATTGTATTGATTTTGCCATACACTTTTTCAATACAATGATGGTATATCAAAAACGGGTTAGACACCAGTCTAACCCGTTTTTTTGTTCTATAAGCAACTTAAAGCAACTTATTTTGTTCAGTTGTCCATGATTAAAATGTTACTTCATCAGGATTCATCCCCGATTCACCCGTTACAGGCATGTCACCAATCTTTTTCATATCATCTTCAGAAATAACAAAATCACCGACTTTATTATTCTCTATAATACGTTCAGGAGTAATCGATTTAGGCAGAGGGAGTACACCCTTTTGAAGCACCCATCTCACACAAAGTTGTGCCACTGATTTATCATATGATTTTGCCATTTGATTTAAAAATTCATTATTGAGCAGACGACCACTTCCCAGCGGACTCCATGCTTCTACTAGAATATCATTTGCCTTGCAAAAATCTACAGTTTCTTTTTGAGTAAATCCTGGATGAAACTCAATTTGATCAACCATTGGCTTAATTTCACTCATTTCTATTAAAGCTTCTAAATGATGTTTATGAAAATTGCTGACACCAATCGCTTTAATCTTACCTTTTTTATAAAGTTCTTCCATGGCACGCCATGTATCTGCATTAATCTGCTTCCAGTTTTCAAATTGCTTCACATTTGCAGGCCAATGAATAAGGTATAAATCTAAATAATCTAGTTGTAAATCTTTCAATGTTTTTTCAAAGGCCTTTAAAGTGCTTTCATAACCTCTTTCTGAATTCCATAATTTACTGGTTACAAATAACTGATCACGTGCTATACCTGAATCAGCAATCGCTTTTCCGATACTCACCTCATTGCCATAGATAGCTGCTGTATCAATATGTGTATAGCCATTTGTAAGTGCCGTTTTAACTGCTTCTATTGCTGTTTCTCCATCTGGTGTTTGCCATGTTCCAAATCCAATACTTGGAATTTCAACACCATTTGATAGTTTGTAATGACTCATCATCTAATCACCTCTCTATTCATCGTGTTACATTACCGTCTTCTGAGGTGGATATTTTAAATTCTATAATTACCTATCCACTCTTTACATACTTACCCTAAACATCCTTAAAATATTGTAAATATTCGTTCACATTTTCAATACAATGCTTGATGCATGAGATACTACTATGAAATGTTTTTTTCATGTCTTTTAGGAGGCAAGCACTCATAAGAGCGACACATCGGTTTACCTGAAAGAGGGTCTATATCAATGTAGGCATCAATATTGAAGACGTTTTTTAATACCCTTTTATTCATCACCCGTTCAACACTCCCCTCTTCAATAATTTGTCCTGACTTCATAGCAATTATGCAATCTGAAAAACGAGCAGCTTGGTTAATATCATGTAAAACCATAACAATAGTGCGATTGTCCTTTTCATTTAAGTCTTTGAGCAAATTTAAAATTTCAAGTTGATGTGCCATATCAAGATATGTCGTTGGCTCATCTAATAAAATAATGTCTGTTTCTTGAGCAAGGGCCATTGCAATCCAGACCCTTTGTAATTGCCCTCCTGATAGGGCTCCAATATCTTCATTTTCAATTTCACCAATTTCTGTTTTAGCAATTGCCCATGCAATTGCCATTTCATCTTCCTTGTCAAATCCCTTCAAACCCTTTCGGTAAGGATATCTTCCATAACCAACTAATTCTTTCACAGTAAGCCCCTCAAGAGGGTTCATTTTTTGACTCAACATCGTTATCTTTTTGGCTAATACTTTAGGGTTTTCTTTTGCCATATTGATGGCATCTAAATAAATTCCCCCTTTTTGATAAGGTATGATTCTAGCAATGGCTTTCAATAGTGTCGATTTACCACATCCATTGGCTCCAATAATCGTCGTGATTTTTCCCTTAGGTATAGTATAGTTAAAATCTGAAACAATAGCAGGTCCTCCATACCCTACTTCAACTGATTCCAATTTAATTCGGCTCACTTTAGCCCCCTTTCTCTAAGCACTTGCTCAGCAGCTTCTACACCTTCTTCATAAGTATATTCAAATCCCCCTTTGGGAACGGTAAATACAGATTTTGACCAATTGCCACCTTGGGCAATCTCACCTTCTAAATCAATCCCTATCATTTCACCCACGGAAGAAGGCAATAAGGCAATTGCTTCTATCTCTGGCTTCTCAATCAGAGCTTCAATAGCTTCGTGAAGCCTCTGAGTCTCTCCTAAAGCGATTTCATAGGCTTTTAAATGAGTTGAATAACACCTTGCTTTTATAGGAATATTATTCATATGAGCATCCTTGTACTGATAGAGCGTATGTCCCATTGAACCATACTCTAAAATAGCTAATCCTTCCATTTGAATTAAGACAGATAGGATGCCCATTCTTGATGACCGTGGCGGTATCTGTTTATATAAACCCATTACGCCCTCCTTTTGTCACAATTAATAAGTTCTAACATTTTTTCAATCTTAGCGAAACCTTGATTTTCCTCCAGTTCCATTATTGCTCTTCGGGGCACTTTTAAAGTGGATTCACCACAGATTGTAATCGTCTGTTTTTGATAAAGCCCTTGATCTTCTGTAAAAAAGGTCACTTGTGGATTTAATCCAATCTCTTGACACCTTTTTTGCCACTTGATTTGATTCTCGCCTAGCCATTCAATATGAAGTGCCTTCACCTCAATCCCAAGCTGATTTAAAGCGTAAGCTAGACTACTGGTCACTATATCAGATGATCCAATATAAGCCGTCACCTTGTCTCCCTCTATCCTCTTTTGATAAGTAGCTTCAAGCTGACACATTTCAGAAAATACTTTAGACAATGCAGTATCATCTACGATTTCAGCCTCATAATAATCCAAAATAGTCCGATATTGGGTCTCAAGCGTATGGGCATCATAGACATCAAATAAAGAGATTATCGGCCATCCCCATGCTTGATTGATTTCCGAAGCAAAGGCGGACCATTCTGGGCTAGTAATCAATAAAATGCCTCGAGCCTCTAAGTCCAAATGACTATACTTATGAGGTTTATTAATATGAATGATCTTGGGTAATGACCTTTTAAAAAAGGTTATTAGTTCTTTAGGAAATACCGCTCCCAAAACATAAATGAGAGGATTATCCATTTCTCTTTGCTGATTTAAGATGCCTTTTGAAATAGGCATAGATGTATCTATTGAGGTGCTATTTACAGAATCAATCATCCAATGGGCAAGCTCTTTAAAAAAAGCTTCATAACCTAGACCATAACCATTACTTTTAAAATGGGCAAGATTTAAAACCATGATTGGTGTCTCTTCTTTCAAATCCAAAATACAGTTTTCAAAATCTTCACCAATGAGCTCTGGAACGCAGGTTTTTATTACTACAATTTTACGTGCGCCTTCATTTATCATTTCCTCAAGAGCACTGCGCACCCCCTCTTCACAACCAAAAACAACTTCGTTCTCATCAAGAACATAGGTATAATGAAAGGTATACTTATTTTTTATGTCATTCGTAATAACCAATCGGCTATAATACGCACATTCATGAGTCCCAACAACAAGGCTTGATATGTTTTCCGTTTTTCTAAGCATTGCCAAAACAACATGCATAGGGCAATGACTGCCTTGGTAAACAGGTGTCTTAAAAAGTGGAATTTGCTGGTCATCCTCAATATAATCTAAAGCAATGGTCATTTCTTGATTCGATTTTCCACTCATTTAAGCCTCCATCATTTTTCGTGCTAAAATCAAGTATTCTTGAGTCATAGCATCTTGAGGAAAAGCTTTAACAACAGTTTGATTGATTGCCTCTGCCTCTTGAACAATTGGATTTCTCCTCATACGATGAAAGACGAGTGTTTCATTCTCTTTTGCTGCTTGGTCAACCAACTGATCTTCTTGATCGATATTCTTGCTGTTTTGAATAAAACCTTTCAGCTTAGCATAATTTTTATTGCCCATATTTTTAACGGCATAGGCAATATTTGAAGCCGCGTAAAGCGACATCATTTCACCTGATGTGACAATATAGACCTCATCTGCATAGCCATTCCTAATCGGCATTGAAAAGCCTCCACACACTACATCTCCTAGAACATCATAGATCACGACATCTGGTTCTAAGATACTATAAGCTTCGAGCATTTTTAATTTTTCAAAAGCTGTAATAATGCCTCTTCCTGCACAACCGATTCCCGGTTTAGGTCCACCTGCTTCAACACAAAGCACCCCACAGTCGCCACGATAAACCAAATCATCAAGGGTCGCTATCTTTTTACTTCTCAGTGTGTCAAGGACTGTAGGAATACATTTCCCATGTGTTAAATTACGTGTTGAATCTGCTTTGGGGTCACAACCAATTTGCATCACCTTATATCCTAACTGGCTTAGGGCAGCAGAAAGATTGGACACAGTGGTTGATTTACCAATCCCCCCTTTACCATATATAGCTATTTTTTTCATGACTAACCTCCTTTATAGACTCAAGCGCACCGTTTGAGTATCTGTCTTTTACGCAATATTTTACAGCTTTATTTTGATTTAAATAATAAATAAATAAAATAAGGTGCTCCAATAATAGAGACCACAATTCCCGTAGGCAATTCTGCGGGTTTAACAATAAATCTAGCAATAATGTCCGCAAAAAGAACCAAAATAGCGCCGACGAGTGCCGAAGTAATAACTAAATTCATTTGACGATTGCCTACAAGTTTACGACTAATATGAGGGGCCATTAAACCTACAAATGCAATACTACCGCTCACCGAAACTGCAGATGCAGCCAAAGAAGCTGCAATAATAAGTAAAATCCGCTTAGCTCTTTTGACATTAAGACCTAAAGTCATAGAGGTTGCATCCCCAAGCAGTAAAAGATCCAACTGATGGGAAAAAATAATAGCGAGACCTATTCCAATAACAATCCACGGAAGAACAGCTATCACAAGGTCCCAATGTGCCCCCCAAATACTACCTGCCTGCCATCGCGCTAAAAAATCGTGTTGATCTTGATCCATTTTGAGTACGAGAATCATCATCAGTCCATTGATGCCCGCATTAAGTGCAATCCCATTTAAAATGAAGCGATTAGGGTTCATCCCTTTATACTTTGATTGTGATAAAGTGTAAATCAGTCCCACTACAACCATCGAACCAACAAATGAAAAAATCGGCATCACAAAAATAGAATGAAAATCCAAAGTCCCCACACCAATCATAAAGAGGACAACAATGAGTCCCCCACCAGCATTTACCCCCATAATCGCTGGATCTGCTAAAGGATTTTTAGTTAAGCCTTGTAAAATACAGCCTGAAACAGCAAATGCTGCTCCCACTAAAATCGCTATCATTATCCGAGGCATCCGAAACGACATCAGGATTAAACGTTGGGTTGATTCACCTCTCCCCAATAAAATTTGAACAATCTCCTGATAAGATAAATCCGAATAGCCGACTCTAAGTGCTAAAAGAATAAGCAGGGGTAAAGATATCATTAAGATACTTATTGTTAACTTGACTTTTGCTTTTCTATCTAACATGTTTGACACCTCCAGATTCTCTACTGATAATTAAGAAAACTGGAACACCAATTAAGGCAATGAGGGCACCAATTGGTACTTCACCAGGCGCAATGACCCATTTGGATAAGACATCTGCAAGCATCATTAAAACGGCTCCATAAACCATGGATAAAGCCATTAGGAATGAATAGTTTAGTCCAACAAATCGTCTTAAAATATGGGGAACAATAATTCCAACGAATGAGATGAGTCCTGCTAATGCAACCGATACACCCGCCAATACAATCACTATCATGACCGTCAAGATTCTCACTAAATTAATGCGAACCCCCAGCGCTCTCGCCACTTCCTCACCCATACTCATCAAAGTCACACTCTTACTGATTAAAAGGGCAAGAATAAAGGCAGGGATAGTAGTGATAAGTCCCACTTTTACATAAAGCCAAGAAGCATTGGCAACACTTCCCATAGTCCAAAAGCTAACATTTTGAGCGACGTTGTTGGCAATGGTTAAGCCTTGACTAAGAGCACTAAATAATGCGGTCATCGCTGCCCCTGCAAGAACCAATTTCATAGGTTGGTTTTTACCCGGTGTCATATAGCTTATGGCATAAATAACAAGTGCTCCAAAAGCAGCCCCTACAAATGCCATAAGAACAGTGGTGTAGTAGCCAACACCTCTAAAAACGGTGTAGCTTAAGGCCACCATGAAAACAGCGCCTGAACTCAATCCCATTAAGCCGGAGTCTGCCATGGGATTATGTGTTACCCCCTGCATCAGTGCCCCAGAGACAGCTAAACTTGCTCCTACTAATCCTGCAACAACTGCCCTAGGAATACGCATTTCAAACAAGAGGACTTGTTGAGGACTGTTTGAATCATAGTTAAATAAAACCTGTAAGGCATCCTCTATTTTAAAACCGCCCGCACCCGTCACTATTTCTAAAATGAAAGCGACCACCAGACCTACTATGCCTATTGATAGTAGACTTGTGAACATCAGCATTTTTTTCGTCTTATTTCTTTCTGTCTTCATTTTAAAATCCTTTATCTTCTTTTTTAAATTGTATCTAGTGTCTCATTAGAATGACGACCTCAATTCTCTAAGTATCCTATTTTCTATCACCTAATAAAAAGAGGGATTGCCATTCTTATGATATGAAGGCAATTCCTCTTTTAGTCATGCTTAGTATGAGCTTATTAAGATGATATTATTCTTCAATCAATGTATCCACTATTTGATTGACAGTATGAATGGTTGATAAGGCACTTAAAGCATGTCCCGAACCATCTAACCGATAAACATGACCCTCTTTAACCGCTGATAATGTCTGCCATACAGGATTTTGTTGAAATTCTTCAAACATAGCTTCATCACCATCAAACACATTAACAAAGATGACATCAGGATTCATTGCTACAAGGGCTTCCATTGTAATTTGTACATAATTGGTTTCACTTGTAAATCCTTCTGGTGGTGTAAGGCCTAATCCCTTTTCAGAATCATATAAATCAGGTCTGTAAAGGATATAAAATTTGTCAATACTCATTAACGACATTTGCATAACCGTTTTATCTTGATATTGATCTTTAATTTTAGCTCTAGCGTTATCTAATTGCTTTTCAACATCAGCAATAATTTGATCCGCTTTATCGCTTTGATTGGTCACCTTAGCAACTTCTCTTAAATTGTACCTCCAGTCTGTTTTAGCTTTAGGGCCAAAAACAGCAACAGATGAAATTTGTTCATAGTTCGTAATGTCGTAGCTAGAAATATCATAAGTTTGATCCATAATTAAATCAGGTTTTAGCTCTGTTAATAATTCTAAATTGACTTCGCCATTACCCAAGTCTACAACTTCTCCAATATCTTGGCCTTCAAAAGCATCCCATGTTGCAATGTAATTATCTGCACTGGCTGCACCAACAGGTGACTCACCTAATAAGATAAGCGACTCCCACAATGGGAGATAGGTCGTTACAATTCTTTCAGGGGCTTTATCAAAATGAATGACTCTTCCTGCTTCGTCTGTATAGTCATAAGCCGTTTCTGCTTCAGAAGCTAATTCAATATCTGCATCGTTATCCGTCTCTGCTTCTTTACTTTCTTGAACAGGTTCAAGACCAGAGATATCTTCTTCATTTGAGGATTGACTCGCGGTATCTGTCTGACCGCACCCCGTTACAATAATTGCTGCTAAAATAGGGACTAATAATAGTTTTCGTTTCATAACGCCTCCATTAATTGATATTGATTATCATTTACTTTAAGAGGATAACATATTCTATATCCCTTGAACATAGCCTACTTTCGAATTTTACCATGTACTTTTTTCTAATCGCCTTCTATATTCACTTGGAGAAATTCCCTGATGTTTCTTAAAGAGTTTACTGAAATGAAAAGGATCTTCATAGCCAACCATCTGGGCAATTTCTGCTACAGTCATTTTGCTATCTGACAAATAGAATTTAGCTTGACTCATCCTATAATGGATTAAATAGCGTCTAGGACTTGTACCTGTCGTCTTGGTAAAATAGTAATGCATCTTTTTCATATCCCAAGAAACATAATCTGCAAGCCATTCATTAGACAAGGGGAGATGGTAATTTTCTTGAATTATTTTGATAATTCTTTCTACTTTTAAAACTGTGTCATCCTTACTAAAACAAATAGCACAATCTATTATATTTTCTATGAGCATCGACAAGGTATTTTTACTCTTTAATTGGCTAAGAGATGTCTTTTCTTCTAATAATCGCTCTAATTTTTCAGCTTCATTAACAATCATCAATGCTCTCTTTTTACAAACTTCAAGTTCAAAATGTTCAGTATAAAGCATAGAATCCTTTCGACTCGGTTTATAATGGATCAAAAAATATTGCCAGTCTTGATCGCCTTTCACTTCTTTATCAATAGGAAAACCAGAGCCTGCAAACAAGATTTTGCCACGCTCTAATCTATATGTTCTGTTATCAAAACGATAAACAGCTTTGCCACTAACGGGAATCACAATCCCACAAGCACCTCTATAGGTATATTGATTTGTTGCTTTGGTACCTGGTGCAATGCACGCTTTTATGACGTGATATGGCAAAACATGTGTCATATTAAAAGTTTCAATCACTGCATTTAATTTCATGATAACCTCAATTTCTATTAGACGTTATTAATTGATATTGATAATCAATTCCACTAAATATTATATGATTCATTCCCTCTTGTCAAAATTACTTACATTAAAAAACGCCATCAATCAGCCCCTTGAATTAAGGGGCATGAATGATGGCGTCAATACCTGTACTTTTTTATTTTGACTTATATCTTAAAAGATTGTGTCATATGATCAAGTTCATCTGCTATTTTAGCCAAATCTCCTTCTGCATTAGCAATCTGTTCTATTGTTGCGGATTGAATCATCATAGAAGCAGAAACTTCTTCAGTTGCCGCTGCATTTTCTTCTGAAATTGCTGATAAGTTTTGAATCAAATCAATAATTTGTTCTTTATTTTTACTCATAATTTGAGTTGACTCATCTAAATTATCAATAATTGTTTTTATTTGATCAATCGCTTTTGCAATCGATTCAAATTTAAGTTCTGTTGTTTTAACATTATCCGTTTGTAAACTCACTATATTTTTAACTTGATCCATACTCGTTACTGCGGATTCTGACTTCACTTTTAGTTCTTGAATAACTGTCTTAATATCTTCTGTAAAGCTATTAGATTGCTCAGCTAACTTTCTGATTTCTTCAGCAACTACTGCGAAACCTTTACCCGCTTCACCTGCCCTCGCTGCTTCAATAGCTGCGTTTAGTGCTAAGAGATTTGTTTGATCTGCAATGCTCTGAATCATCACACTTGCTTTTTCAATTTTCTCTGTACTTTCATTATTACTCACTATCATTTGGTAAATTTCATTAGAAGCTTGGTTCGTTTTATTGGTGTTTTCAACGAGTACATGTAAAATTGAAAAACCGTCTTCTTTCTCTTTTTCTATAAGTGACACGGATTCGTTCAGCTTTTGAGAATAAATGACTTCATCGTCTAAAAGATTCCCCAATTGGTTAACATGAGCTGCTGTATTTTCAATATCTCTTGCTTGTTCTGTTGACCCTTCTGCAATCTCATTAATTGTCTTTGCCACTTCCTCTGAAGAGACAGCCGCTTGTTGAGAAGTTTCCAAAAGGGTTGAAGACATTTCAGCCATTCTTGAGACATCTAAACGAATATTTCCTACCAGATGCTTTAGGTCTTCTAAAACAGCATTATAATGTTGCGCTAATTGCCCCAACTCATCTTGGGTTTCAATGGTAATAGGATGCGTAAAGTCACCTTTTGCCATATACTTAACGTGATCCACAACATTGATAATGGTCTTTGAAAAACGGCCACTGAATAGTTGAATAAAAATAAACGCTAAGATAATAACGACTATTAGTACAATAATGGTCTGATAAACCATGGCATATGTTGAAGCAAATAGTTCTTGAGTAGGTGCCATAATAACCAGTTTCCAACCTGTACTACTTATCTTTATAAAAGAGGCTTCATAGCTGTCACCGTTATAATCAACCATTTCTGTACCCTTATCATTTTCCAAAAGTTCTGAAGCAATGCCTTTCATTGAAGCATCTTCTGAAATCAAACCTTTCATCACTTTATCACTGTCTCTATGTGCAATATAGCGACCTGAACCATCCACTAAAAAGGCAAAACCCGATTTTTCAATGGTGACATCAGACACTATTTTTTGAATAGTCGACAGGTCATAATCCGCTGTTACTACCCCTTTAAATTGACCATCTACAATGATAGGCACTGAGGCTGTCACCAAGGTTACCCCTAATGTTTCATCATAATAAGGATCTTGCCAACCAATTGTATCGCCTGCATTTTTCCCTACCTTATACCAATCTGTTTCAGGATAGTTATACTCTGGAGACTCATAATCTTCAGTATAAGCAACGTCCCCACCATCCCTATAAGCGTAAGGCCCAAAATACTGTGTTTGGGAATTATACGCATAAGGTTCAAGCCAAATCCCCGCGCCATAAGTATTAGGATTCATTGCTAAAATGTTTTCTAATAAATGGCGATAACTTGACTTATCAAGTTGGTTGCCTTCTGTCTCATAGATAATTGAAATCGCATTTGCAATTTGAGTATGTGCCGTAAACTCATTCTCAATCGATCCATTAATCTGCCCTAATGTTGCTTCAATTCGATTATTAATTTGTTCACTTAAGCCATTAATGGCACCTGACATAACAATGCCTGCAATAACAAGTGTCGAAACGACAATAATCGGTATAAAGGTAAGCAACATTTTAGTCTTCATACTTTTGATACGTTGTAATAATTTCATCCTCTTCCACATCCTTTCTCTCTCCCCAACTCTTTGATTTTATACTCTATTATATAAAAGTACAAATTCCAATACTACTAAATGTGAAATTATTTAACTTACTTATTACAATACCCTTTTTTAGAGACTTGGAAACCTTTTTATTTAATGGAGGGATGTCTTTGTAACCCTAGCCCCTAACTACTTAATCCAATATTTACTACCATCATATGTTCTTTCTAAGAATCCATATTCAATGAGTGCCCTTCTCAAAGTAACATAATCGTCAAAAATGCGTTTTAAAATCTGGTTGACTTCTCTTTCACTGTATTCTGTGCCACTTTTAAATTGCTTTATTAATTGTCTTAAAACAATAATTTTTCGTTTTTCTTTTGCAGGAAATTGTTTAAGTGCACCCATTTCAGTAAAATAGCTATTCAGTATTTTTTCTCTCTCTTTGTCAGTCACATCATAGCGATCATCAATCATGGTGGCAGTAACATGATTGTCTATCAGTTTATCATTTGTCATCTTTTGAATAGGTGCTTGAGTGGTCTCCGATAAAAGCGTCATCAAGGCTAAAAAAACCTTGGCCTGCTTTTCTTTTTCTCTTAGTTTATAGCGGTGGTTTCTTACAGTAGAGCTGGCAACATTAAGTTCTGCTGCAATAGCTTTATCTGTCATACCTGATGCCATATAAGAGATAATGCGCGTCTGCATAGGGGTTAATCCTGTATATGAATTATTGAGTTCTAAAATATAATCTAACATGGACCCATGTTTGTCTTTAAGATGCGCTTGGGCTGCTCTTTCGGCGTCATAATAGTGACCTTGCATTAAAAAAATTTCACCTTTTTCAAAGCACGTTTCACAAATAACGCATTTAAAAGCATCTTCTTCCTCCGAATATCCTCTTGCTATATCTTCTTGTTTAACTTCCCAAAGCATAGTCGTTCTCCTTTCATACAACAGTAGTTTGCCGTTACTCAAACCACTTTGTCACAATATTTTGAATCAAATAATCCAGTTCAGTGGGATTTTCAAGCATTGGAAAATGACAACTATTTCTGACCGTTGAAATATCCATTTTTGAATCAAAGGCAGGTAGTCCTAAATTTAAAATCACTTCCTCTAAATCATTCACTCCCCGATCACCATAGATTAAATGAATCCTACTATCAACATCGTTCAGCACGTGACTCATGCTAATCGTATTGATTTCGTTACCTAATTTCTGAGAATAGTATTTCTTTTCTCCTTTTAACATGTCTTCAATTTTAAAAGAAAGACCTTGATTATTACTTGTGTATAAAAGATTTTGAAAAAATGGCGTAGGTGGTTCTAAAAATGTTTCTATTAAAATAATATGACTAATCTTCGAATGCATGGCAGCTTTTAAGGCAACTAAGCCCCCCATACTATGACCTATTATAACATCATAATCACTTAAAGGTCTTCTTATCGCTGTATTTAACCATTCAACATAATCATCCAAGGTATGAAACTGACTCAATAATGCCTTAGGCCAATCACATTTATCAATAGTCCAATGGTGCGGATGATCTAATAAAAAAGCATCCCAAATCCATTGATTGCAAGCATAACCGTTTAACAGTAAAATTCTGATATGTACCTCCTCCTTTCAGTAGCCTTCTTCTTTAATTGATGCTTCTCTCTTCAGGTATTATACCAACGAATTTAAAATATGTCTATATATTTTTAGACAAATGCTATATTTGTCTATATTTAAATTCTGTTTTCATTCATCACTTGCTTCCAATTTTAGTTCATGTGTTGCTATGGTTTTACCAAACCACTCATCATGTTCTACAAAAATAAGCGTCGGTTGAAACTTTAAGATCATCCTTTCAAGTTGATCTCTAGAAATAATATCAATAAAATTTAAAGGTTCATCCCAAATATAAAGCGGTACTTTTTGACAAATACTCACTGCCAATAATAGTTTTTTCTTCTGTCCTTCGCTCCACCAATGAATCGGTTTATCAAACTGTTGATTGCTTAGCCCTAGTTCATGGAGAGTCGTTTTAATAAGGGCATCTTCTCCTCCAATTTGCCTTATATAATCATTGAGATTACCCTTTAAGTGCCCCGTCATTTGAGAAACATATGAAAAGTTATGACAAAGATCGTATCGACCCTTAAACTTAATCTCTTGTCCACTTAAAAACTTAAGAAGAGTAGATTTACCGCAACCATTCTCCCCTTTAATCCACAACCTATCGCCTTTTTTTAACTTAAACTGAATGGGCTTAAAGACTGCTTTTTCACCATAAAACAATTGAAAGTTATCTACCTGAATAAGATCATTTTTCCGAGTGTCTTCTGGTCTGAGTATCAAATCTGGACTTTGTTCAATATTTTTAAGGAGTTGAGACTTTTCTTCAATTGATTTCTCTACACGATTTTTGATGACTTTAGCACGTTTCATCATTTTAGCTGATTTAGCACCTATATAGCCCCTGTCAACTGGTCCACTACCTTTTTTAGACCCTTCCACTTGATTTGCCCAACCACTGGTGTTGACCGCAGACTTGCTTAATCGTGTAATTTCACTTTTCAATTGTTCTCTTTTAGCAAGTTCATATTCATCTTGTCGTTTTTTATTCAGTGCCCATGTTTCGTAATTTCCTTTTTCAATGATGATATCATTGCGATTAATGCTCATGACATGGTCGATAACTTGGTTGAGAAATAAACGATCATGAGAAATGACAATAAAACCTGTCTTTTGTTTAAGATAATCTGCTACTATTTGACGCCCCTCAATATCTAAATGATCTGTTGGTTCATCTAGTAATAAAAAATGATTTTTCTTTAAGAAAAGTGCAATGAGTAAAAGTTTAGTTTGTTCACCACCACTTAAGCTTGAAAATGGACGCTCCAGCATTTGTAATTCTAACCCCATTAAATTCATTTCTTTCTCAATCTGTTCATTGATCGTATAGCCGTCATTATTTTCATATTTTTCTTGCAAATCACCATACTTTTCCACATCAATAGGAGCTTCCAAAGCAGTCTCCATTTCGCTCTCCCACAAATCAAACGGTGCAATGGCTTCTCTCACCACTGTCTTCGCTAAAAGTGTTTCGCACTTTACTTTTACTGGAAAATATTCGAATTTAACGGTTGCATTGATTTTGCCTTCATACTGATAATCCCCTAAAAGCAATTTTAAAAAAGTGGTTTTACCTCTTCCATTCCTACCAATCAAACCAATTTTCCATTTTGTATCAAGTGACAGATTAACATTTTTAAAAATATCTTCACCATGTGTATAGTAATGAAAAGATAATTGATTAACTTGTATTTGTGCCATTTAGTCCTCGCTTTCTGATGGAAGTGTTTTTGAGCAATAAAAAAAGCTTTCTACCACCCAAAACATTTTGAATGAAAAGAAAGCTTGTTATTCCAGCAAAAAGAGAAACATGACAATTAAGCCCATGTTATCACTTGACTTATATATATGATAAAGCCACCATTTACAATCATCTTATTCACACTAAAATGTCTCCAATAGAAACAACACTCCCGTTGTTATTACTGTTTTCACACTTTAATTTTTTAGAATAAGATTATAACTTCATTTTAAATAGTCACCTCATAATTTATTTTAATTTCTTTATTAGGATAGCTAAATTTTTCACACTTGTCAAGCACTATTTTGAAAAGTCGATTGCCTTACATGTCCCTCCCTCAAAGAGATAGGGATAGTCAATTTCTTTTACATTGATTTCGCCTTCTTTAGGATTTATCCCTTCAATTTGCCCAATAAGCTCATCGACCATTTTATCAATCCAAAAAATATAAGGTTGATTAACTGTTGACAATTGCGGATGAATTTGTTTGCCTAAAGGCAATCCATCGTAACCCATAAGTGATAAATCATCTGGAACTTTAACACCTCTTTGTCCCAAATGAATCAAGCTTCCAATGGCTAATTCATCAGACACACAAAAGAGGGCCGTCGGCAGTTCATCTAGACTCAACAATTGGTTCACCAAAGAATAACTGTTTTCAATCGTTGGTCCATTAAAAAAGAACCATTTTCTATGATTGGGAATCTCAGCTTCATTAAGTGCCTTTAAAAACCCTTCATAACGTGCAAATAAGTAATGTCCTTGAGGGGCATTAGAAAAAAAACCGCCAACTTTTCGATGTCCCAACTTAATCAAGTGTTGAGTGGCTTTATAGGCTGCCTCACAGTTAATATCATAATAACTAACATTTTTAATAATCGGTTCTGACTGTATAAACGGTAAGTCTACTTTGCTGTAGATTCTTTTGCTTAAGGCTGGGGGAATGTAAAAAAGGGCGATGACACCATCAATTTGTTTGGCTTCAAGTTCTTCAAAGACATTAATCTTGTCTTGATCGGCTTTGCCAACAAGATTGATAACCGCCTGATAACCCCTATGAGATAAAAATTCAGTAATAACCGGTAACAACATCGCTTGAAACTGATTAATGTTGTCTTCAATAAGAATACAAATCATAAACGATCGCTTATTAACAAGCACTCTTGCAAAAGTATTGGGATAGTACTTGTACTTAATAACCGTATTTAAGACCCGCTGTTCTAGGGCTTGACTTACCGGTTTAGACTTGTTCAGTACACGTGAAACGGTTGCTGTTGAGACGCCCGCTTTCTTGGCTATAAATTTAATGTCTACTTTCATTTTAACCTCCTTATCAAAAATTATATGCCTATTGACTTGAAATGTAAACGTTTTCCCGTAAGATATAATTAGATCATGTGCACAAAATAATATGGTAGTCGACTACCCACTTAAAGGGAGAATTTTATGCGTTCACAATTATCTAAAAAGGAACTCATTAGTTTTATGCTTTTTTGTTGGGGTACTGCACTTTTTTATCAATTTGCAACAAATTATATTAGTATTTTTGCAACAGACTTAGGAATCACAGCAGCTTCAGTTGCCTTTATTGCTGCTATTGCTCAAATATGGGATGCTGTCAATGATCCCATTTTCGGAACAATGGTTGATAATATCCATCTTAAATCAGGGAAATACAAACCTTGGATTAAAATGGCATCCATTTTCCTCCCCCTCTCTGCTCTATTTTTATTTACCCTCCCAATGAACTTATCACCACGCGCTAAGTTTATCTGGGTATTAATAGGTTATATAGTTTATAGAACAGCATTTACCATGGCTGACATTCCTCAATTTGGAATGGTAAATGTCTTAACCAAAGATGTGCAAGAAAGAAATGTCATCATGGGGGTTAGAAATATAAGTGGCATATTGGCAGTAACCCTTGTTGCGGTTGCAGGTCCTTTTATGTACATGACTTATGGCTGGGCTAAAACGGGAATTCTATTTGCTGTGATTGGCTTTATTATGATGTTCCCCCTTCATCGGGTCATTAAAGAAAAAGTTCACCCTAGCCAAGGGGGGCACTTTAAATTCACAGAAGTCATCGGCATTATTAAATCCAATCGCTTCTTTATTATTTTCTTTTTAGGCGTTATCATTAGTCAAGCGACCAATGCCATCTTAATTATATTGGCCTATTTTTCAAGATACTGTTTGGGCAGTGATGCGCTTACGACATTGGTCTTCTTGTTGGTGCTTATTCCAACCTTTGTTGTGGCAACCCTATTGCCTGCACTTCAAGCCAAGGTAGACAAGTACCATTTACTTATGATCAGTTTAATCGGTTCAGCAGTTCTGGGTATCATCCACTATTTTATGGGGTATTCAAACTTTATTGTCTTTTGTATTATGATGCTAATAAGAGGTATTTTCATTGGTTCACAAGCCATGTTAATCTTTACATTTACGCCTAATATCGTAGAATATGGTCACTTTAAAACAGGCAGAAGAGTTGAAGCACTTTATTTTTCACTTCAGACATTCTGTTCCAAAATGACAGCTGCCTTCTGTAGTGCAATCACTTTAATGCTGTTAGATTCTGCAGGATTTATAGAAGGCGCTGGCGCTATTCAACCTGAATCAGTCCCTCAGATGCTTTGGTTTTTTATGACGATTTTTCCTGCTATTGGCGTTGTTATTTCCCTGATTCCTTTCTCCAAATATAAACTTCGCGACACCGATATACAAATTATGACCGAAGTTAATCTTAACCTTATTTCTAAGGAAGAAGGGCTGAAAAAACTTAAACAGAGTCACCATTTAAATTTAGATAAAGATTTATAAGGTACTCAAAGAGGAGGCGTATATCAATGCTTTTAGAAACACCTTATGGTTCTATACAAGGAATCATCAATCAAGGGACTATATTATATCCCGTCATTCAATATGCACAAGCTAATTTTCAAGAATTACCTGAAAAAGTAGACCTTAAAGACAACCGGCCATTTTTAATGCGGGGCAGTGATGCCCCTCTCTCTCAAGACAATTACAACCGCTACATTTGTCCACAAAATAGTGACGATGCTTTCAACGGCTATTTTGGTCATGATCCCCTAGCCATGACTCAAATGACCAACCAATGTCACTTCTTAAGTATTCGGAAACCCCTTTCAGGTCAACATCTTCCTGTTATGGTATGGATACACGGTGGAGGCTATATTGGCGGTGGTGGAGATGTCATTAGCTTTGACAGTACCCCCTTGTCAGAGGAGAACCAAGTGATCGTCGTTCATGTTACTTATCGTCTAGGCTTATGGGGTTTCTTAGGTGACAATGCTCCTGTTCCCGCCAATCTGGGACTTTATGATGTTATAAGTGCTCTCAAATGGATTCAAGATTTTATTGTCTTCTTTGGGGGAGATCCTAATAATGTGACCCTCTTCGGTCAATCTGCGGGTGGAGACCTCATTGCCCATCTCATGGCTATAAAAGAAACTGAACCCCTTTTCCACAAGGTTATTATTCAAAGTGCTCCTTTTGGATTAAGAGAAAATAAACAAGCCATCACCCAACAACTCTTTACCTTGCTACCTGAAGTCTCAGATCAATGTTCTACTACTGAACTTTTGGATATTCAACGTAAAATGCTCAAAAATGCCCAAGGTTTTGGGCTACAATCAGGTATGCCTTTTGGTGTCCAATACGGGTATCAGCCTATGCCTCCACAAAATGAAATTGAACAAGCTTGGAAAGAACGGGCTAAAAAAGTACCTGTCTTAGTCGGTTATAATACTGAAGAGACAGCCGTCTTTATCCCCGGTATCGAACCCCTAAATCGTTTTTCAAAATGGCCAATCATCGGTGGATTACTCCATCACTTGATAGTAAAACAAACCAGCAATACGGTTTATTTTAAAGAGGCAAAAACTTTTCAAATTGGATCAATCAATCTGGAGGAAAAGCTTATAGATATAGCTACTCTTTTGGCTCAAAAACCAATGGTTTAGGAGCAACTCACACCATTGAACTGCCTTTACTTTTTTGGAATGAAAAAGTGTGGTCTGACTCTTCACTCTTAAAAGATATTCCTCTAGATCTTATTCAATCAGAGGGAGAAATCCTCAGAAAAGTCTGGGGAGATTTTGCTAAAACAGGAACCATTACGCCTCACCATTCTTCTTTTCTCAACATTACGCCTTCTAAATAAAAATCAAAAAACCCGAGTCTATTGTCTATCTGACATTTCTCGGGGATTTTTTTCATTATACACTTGTTGCCTTTTATTAAAGCAATCGTTTGACACTCACCACTTTTTTCTGTACAAATTTCTTACCAGATAATCTAAAAGCACTTTTAGGACAATAATTGCCACATCTCATACACGAGATACACTTATCGTGATCAATTGTAATCTTATGACTCATTGTAATAGCTTGCATTGGACAATTTCTCTCACAAGCACCACACAAAATACATTCAGACTCCTCTACGCTAATTTTTTGACTCATCTTCGTCCAAATGTCACGGCCCTCACCAATGGACTTCATCTTTTCTGCATAAGCACTGTCATTAGCCCATTTTGTTCTTCCTTCTATGAGATCAGCCACAAAGACTTCTGCCTGTTTTAAGCGTTTAGGCAAGCTCTTTCCTTCTATTTTAGCTTTCCAAGGATGTGTTTCCATGCTATTTCCCATCCTAAATTCTTTTGCACCCATACATTGATAATGTTTTTCTTCTAACATGGCTTTCATAGGGCCTATTATACCACCAGAATACATTTCAAGTGTATCTGCTAAAAATACCGATCTTCCTTCTCCATCAGGTAAAGCCTTAACAAAGTCCCATATAATAGGATACGTCGATTGAACAGCCACAGGGACAACAATTCCTATATCGTTATTTTCCTCAAGTTCAATCGTCATATTGGGTTTAATCAATTGGCGTGTCAGTAAAAAACCTCTTGATTCAAATGTTGATTGAATCACATCTGCAAGGAGCAGGGTATTGCCTGTTCCAGAAAAATAAAAAAGTGTTATTGGTCTACTTTTATTAAACATAACTTACCTCACTTGATCCTTCTCACTACTTCTATCAGTTGGTTTGATAATCAATATCGACTTTCATCCTTAACGTTCTAATCACCTACATTGATAGAACAGATAAAAAGATGAAGAGTAAAATAGCAAAAGATGTATTGACAATTTCCATGAGCATCAACGTATTAGACATCTTAGTAGGAGATTTAGGAAATACTTTTCCAAGATCCAATAAATAAACCGCTACATAGAGCCCGGCAAGGATTTTACCTAACATAATAGCATATGAAGCGCCTGATAAAAGGGCATAAGATGCAAAATAAGAGGTCAGTCCTAAGGTGATGAGAAAAACATTAAAGCCCCAGAAGGTAACGCCTTTGAGGTTAGAAAAATCTCGATTTTCAATAGGACCACCAGGAACAAGTACGGTCAGTAAAGTTACATTTAACCAAATAATAATAGCTGTAATAATTAACATATGTTTCACTCCTTTTCATTAATACTATAGCTATAGTGTAGACTTCAATGACTCACTTGTATTGTAAAAAATCATCATCTTTACTTCGTTTTCAAAAACGATTCTCCCTCTAGCAACTCACTTAAAGTAATTTCTTCAATGGGTTCTTCAAGCATCCCTAGGGTCTTTTGAGTATATTTTTTACTCTTTTTAATAAAGTGTGACTGGTCATAATAAGCCTCACCTAAAACCTCATAAGCCGATTGAGGTCTGCCAATCATATAGTGCTTAAACTTAATGATATCAATATACTTTTTAGGTGTTATACCAAAATATTTTTTAAATTGCCGCTCTAAAGTACTCATTGACACATGCATATGCTCTGACAATTGAACGGTTGTCATTTCCGGATGTGTCTCTATCCATTCATCAACCTGATCAACCCACTCTTCTTCAGGACTTAAAGGTTTTTCTCCCAACGGTTTTAAGAGCTCATAAACATAAGATACCCATTCTTTAGCCGGACTTAACTGTTGATCGGCTTTCATTAAAAAAGTTAAGTGTGTATCCAAAGTTGAAAGGTCAGAAACCATATCCGCTATGACTTTAGGAGATTGCCGAAATGCTCTCTTAAAGCCAATGGGTTTCAAGGCAATTCCCATCTGATCTATTGTTTCACCGTACCTTACCCTTTGTGCCCTTTCAATCTGTCCAATAAACGCTACTCGTGGTGCAGGACGCCACTGCTGATGGTCTTTATAATAATAAGGACTACCTCTATTGATAATAATATTCATATGTCCTACTGGCATAATAATATCTTCAACTCCGTCTTGGTCTTGTCTATAAACATACCATATGTAGTCTATTATTTTAGATAATGAATGGGGGGGTGGCATTCTCAAAACTTGCTCTTTCAATTGATTTCCTCTCTTTAAAAAAGGTGCTGTTTTATACCCCTTTGTTTAGAGTCTCAACAGCACCTTACTCATTTATTAGTCAATAGATGTTTCTCTCTAATAAGGATATTTAACATCTGATGGCATACGCCAGTCTCCTCTAGGTGATAAGGAAACAGTACCTACTTTCGGACCATCTGGAAGACATGACCGTTTAAATTGTTGACTGAAAAATCGTCTAAAGAAGTTATCCAACGTCTCTTTAATTTCCTCAGGATTAACATCACTAAATGCAACTCGTGCCAAAACCTCTATTTTAGCTTTAGAAAATCCATTTCTCACAAAATGATATAAAAAGAAGTCATGCAAATCATATTTTCCAATCGTTTTTTCTGTATCTTGCATTTGATCTTCTGTCTCTGCCGGAATCAATTCTGGTGAAATTGTCGTATGGCAGATTGAATCCAATACGTCTTTAAGATGGGCATGCATCTCTCCATAAGTTGAAACCAAATATTTAACCAAGGTCTTAGGCACACCTGAATTAACTGCGTACATACTCATATGATCCCCATTATAAGTACACCAGCCCAAGGCAAGTTCAGATAAGTCCCCTGTTCCAATCACTAAAGCGCCCTCTTGATTGGCAAGATCCATTAAAATCTGTGTTCGTTCCCTTGCCTGTACATTCTCATACGTCACATCATAAACATCCATCGCATGGCCTATATCATTAAAATGTTGCTCACAAGCGGGTCTTATATCAATCGTTTTACACGTAATCCCCATAAGTTCCATGAGGCGATCTGAATTAGACTTGGTCTTCTGACTGGTTCCAAACCCTGGCATAGTGACCCCAATAATATTTTTATAAGACAAACCAATACGATCATAAGCATCTGCAATAACCAATAAGGCCAAAGTACTATCTAATCCTCCTGAAATCCCAATCACTGTTTTCTCAATTCCTGTTTTTTTGAGTCTTTGTGCCAATCCACTGGCTTGAAGTCTCAAAATTTCCTTACATCGAGATATTTTTTCTTCTCCAGAAGGAATAAACGGATAAGGATTAATCCACTCTGGTAGCTGTGGTGAGCTAAGGGTTTCTTGGGCACTAATAAACTGATAATCATGAACACCTTGATTTTCCAAGCGCATTGATTCTGCAAAACTGTTCATTTTAATGCGGTCATTTTCAAGTTTTTCTATATCAATGAGAGCGGTTAGTAAACCCGACTCATCACGCGCTTCTTTAACAATAGTCCCATTAGCAGCAATAAGCTGATGTCCACTAAAAACAAGATCCGTTGTACTCTCTCCCTCTCCAGAAGAAGCATAAACATAGGCACATAAACAGCGACCGGAATGCATTTTGACCAGATCTCTTCGGTAATGTCTTTTGGTTGCTACTTCATTTGAAGCGGATGGATTGACCACAATATTGGCACCAAAAACAGTATGTCGACTGCTTGGAGGCATATTGACCCATAAATCTTCACATATCTCACAGGCTATTCTGGCACCTCTTGGTGTTTCAACGATCAGATTAGGTGTAAAAGGATACTTCTGATTACCTATTTCAATGCTATTTCCCATTCTAGCCCCTGCAGGTGAAAACCAGCGTTTCTCATAATACTCTGAATAATTCGGTAAGAAGACTTTTGGCACCACACCAAGAATTTTACCCCCTTGTAAAAAAACAGCTGTATTAAAAAGTAAACTTCTTTGTCTTAATGGCATCCCTACAACGACAATCATTTGACTGTTCATTGTCTCTAACGTTTCACTGATTCTTAAAAGTGCCTCTTGAGCCGCTTGAGTCAAATAGGGTTGTAAGAATAGGTCACCACAGGTATATCCTGTTATCGCCAACTCAGGAAAGGTCAAAACTTCAACCTTTTCTTGATTCGCTTTTTGAATCACTTCTATTATTTTATTGGCATTTGCTTCAGGATTACCTACATTGACATCAAATACACCTGTCGCAACTTTTACAAATCCAAAATCTGATTGCATGTTTATACTCCCAATTTATCTTATTTATTTTGTATGAATTGACATACTCTCTATTTTCCACTCTATTTTATCACATCTCTCCTATAAGATGTAGTAAAGCCACCCTTTTTATTGAATAAAAAGGGTGGCTTTTTCATCCGTACTATTATGCTTTTTTCTTAACGGGTATCCATATTTCTGAGTAATAATTTTCATCTTGGTTCCCCTTAGGATACTTTGAAATATCTGAATACATTTCAATATCGTAACCCTCTGCTAAAACATAGTCTTTTGAATTTGGTAACCATTCCGAATAAATACGTTGACTGACACTTTGTAGGGCATTAGGCATGGCTCCTTTACACGGAAAGATTGCCCATGTATGTGCAGGAATGTCTTTAACCTCCCAAACCGATGCGTCAAAAGTGCTTTCATCATAGGGGTCGGCAATATAATAGTCAAAACCATCTTTGTCTTCTGTATCATTCACACAGACGCCATAGTAACCACAGAGTAAAGGCTGACTTGTTTTGGTGTAATAGTCACTCCAAAAAACAGGAATTTCAGTTTTAGAGTTTTCATAAGTAAAATATTGCTTAACTCCCATGACTTTAAATGCTGATTTTTCTTCAATTTTGTAATTCATTTGTGTACCGCCTTCCAATATAAATTTAATTTTAAGAGGTGCATAGGCTTTCATAAGTGCCCCCTCTTTCCTAACAGCAGAAGGTGTCGCACCATGGAATCTTGAAAAAGCTTTTGTAAAAGAATCCGGTGATTCATAACCATACTTTAAGGCAATATCAATCACCTTTTCATCTGATGAAATAAGTTCACTTGCCGCTAAAGTTAAACGCCTTTTCTTGATGTATTCTCCAACCGTGATTCCACAAAGCATTGAAAATCCCTTTTGGAAATAGTACGGGGATAAATAAACGTCTTCAGCAATATCACTTATTGAGATATCCTCTTGTAGATGCTCTTCAATATAATATACTGCATGCTTAATGCTTTCCATCCATTCCATAAGTTAACCTCCTTCTATCACTATATTATCCCAATCCCAGGCTATGTATCCGACAATCGATGTGAACATTTGTCAAGTGTTAAAAAAGGTTCATTTGAGATTTAAAGATCAATTTATTATAATGATGTTATCGGACGTATTCATTACGTTTGAAAACACTGGGAGGTGCCTCATAATGGCTATGTATTATATAGTAAGCTCATCAACAGATCCCTATTATAATTTAGCACTTGAACAATATGTTTTTGATTCACTATCTCGTGACCATACCTATTTTATGCTTTGGCAAAATGACAACGCCATCATTATAGGTAAACACCAAAACACACTCGATGAAATCAATGCCTCTTTTGTCGATCAACACCAAATCAAAGTTGCTCGACGCCTTTCTGGCGGAGGTGCCGTCTATCACGACATGGGCAATGTCAATTTCACCTTTATCAAAGATGCAGAGGAAAATGCAACAATTGATTTGTCATCCTTCTGTGTTCCCGTCGTCAAAGCCCTTGCAACAATTGGTGTTAATGCCGCTATCTCTGGCCGAAATGATATGACCATTGACGGTAAAAAATTTTCTGGCAATGCCCAATATATTAAAGAAAAACGTGTGATGCACCACGGTACACTCATGTTTAATTCTAATCTAAACGTACTTTCACAAGCCCTTAATGTCTCAAAGGACAAATTGGCATCCAAAGGTGTTTCTTCTGTTAAGAGTCGCGTAACCAATATTAAAGCGACCCTTCAAGATGATTTAAGCCTAGACCACTTTAAAAAAGTCATTCTTAATCACATGATTGAAGAAAATCAAATGATTCCCTACAAGCTCACCCCTGAAGATGAAACGGCTATTCGAAAATTAATGGCAGATCGTTACTCTACATGGGACTGGAATTATGGTCAGTCACCTGGTTACAGCCTTAAGAAAGAAAAACGCATTGAAGGCTGTGGTAAAGTTCAACTCTATTTAGACATTAAAAAAGAGCGTATTAAAGGCATTCAAATCAGAGGCGATTTTTTCGGTGCCAATGAGTGTTCAGAACTTGAAAATCTTTTGGTTAACTGTCCTTTAACCCAAGAAGGTCTTGAATCTGCCTTATGTGATGTTCCTATGGATTACTATATTAAACATTTAAAAACAAGTGATTTTATTACACTCATTCTATCATAAATAAAAGGCGATTTCACGCCTCTTACAACCGTAAGAGATGTGGAACCGCCTTTATTCATTTACGCTTTTTATTGTCTTAATTTAATGTCTTATTTTTCTGAATCAACATAATCGTTCATAATACGTCCAACCATCGTACCTGATGCAAGTGATAAGCCAAATGCTGAACCTTCATTATCTTGGTTGAATACGATTGCATCAGGAATTCTATTCATTGCTTCTGTTGCAATACCTTCTGTTTCGTTATTTTCACCAATTTCAACTGAGACGATTGAATGTTCATCAAAAGTTACAATAACTTCTACATCCCCATCTTTGCCCTGTTGCTTAGAAGTATAAACACCAGGTACATAAGTCATTTGACCTACTTCATCATCCCCTGAATTGTCTTGATCATTAGCCACTTGTATATCATTAGCTACTTGAGCATTATTAGAATCTCCTTCTGATGCTCCTAAATCATTGTCTTGACATGCTGTCACTGAAACGACCATTAAAATCGCCAGTAACAAACTCATCCATTTTTTCGTTTGTTTTAACACACGTACTACCCCTCATTCTTTAGTTTTGATTAATACTATAACTATAATTGTTATTTTTTTATCAACTATTGGCTATTATAAGGGTTGCACTTGGTGCAATGTCAACATTGAATGCTGAAAATATTTTTGTAAATCATCTTCTTATGCATATTGACTTCCATATTGGGTATATATTGGGTATATTATAAAAATATTTTTCTTGAATAAGAAAGAAGTGATGTAATGGTTGAAAATACAATGACACGCAGTCATCAGTCTCAACAGTTTCTTTCTCATAATAGTCCCTTAGAAAATGTCAAAAAAATACTCGATAAAACAACAGAAAATTCACGAAAAAAATTTACACAAGGTGACATATCAACTGTTAAAATTGAAACAAGCGAAGATGCTGCGATAAAACGTAAAATTGAAGAATTAAAGGCCTATGAAGACATGGTTGTAGCTCATGAGCATAAACATATGCTTGTTGGTGGCAGTGTCGCAAGCTCTCCCTCATATATTTATACCTATGGTCCCGATGGGCGAAAGTATATCAGTGGTGGAAATGTCTCTATGCGTGTTCCAAAAGCCGCTACTTCTGAACAAATGATTCAAAATCTAAAAAAGGTTCAGGCAGCTGCCCTCGCCCCCCATAATCCTTCTCCTCAAGATATTCAAGTGGCATCTATGGCACGTGCTAGGCAGGCTTCTATTGAAAATGAATATAAAGTCAAACGCGCTAAGGAAAAATATCAGAAACAACAAGAGATTGCTGATGAAATCAAATTGTCCAAATACAAACACCTCTCAAAGCTCGATCAAATGATTCAAGGTGCTCTTGATAATCCTATTAAAAAAATAAAATTTGATATTAAAATGTCTTTTGAAATGTTAATCTAATGAAGTGCCTCAGTCTAGACTCGTCGGGTGAACACTTCATTTATTAATTGCTATTTTCTATCACGTCTAAAAATAAAACCTATAAGGATTCAATAGCGTTGGGCTAACTAAACCAACAATTGAATCTTTATAGGTTTTTAGTTATTTTTTACTACGTTCATATTGCTCCGGCCACTTCACATCATCATGGCCTGCTTGTGCAGCATTGAGTACCCAATAAGGATTTCTTAAAAGCTCGCGACCTAGGAAAACCATATCAGCTCTTCCATTTCTTAAAATTTCTTCAGCCATTTCAGCTTGTGTAATCAACCCACCTGCTATAACTGGGATTTTGGCAATAGCTTTAATGATTTCAGCCATTTTAACTTGATAACCTGGGTAAACTTTTGGTGCTACAGGGATGAGGCCACCAGAACTAACATTGACCATATCTATGCCCTTGTGTTTTAAAGCTTTAATCATTTTACCAAGGTCTTCTGGATGATTACCTGCCTCATCATAATCTTCAGCTGTCACTCTTACAATGATGGGTTTATCCTCTGGCCAAACGCCTCTGACTGCCTCTAAAATCTCACCTAAAAATCGACTTCTATTTTCAAGGCTTCCCCCATAATGATCCTGTCTCTTATTGGTTAAAGGTGATAAAAATTCATTGATGAGGTAGCCATGTGCCCCATGAATTTCAATCACATCAAAACCTGCTTTGTCAGCTCGAATAACTGCCTTTTGAAATTGATTAATGACCCGCTTGATATCTTCTAAAGTCATCTCTTGAGGCATTTTATAAGTCTCATCATAAGCCAATGCAGTTGGTGCATAAGACGGCCCATCAACCCTTGCTTTACGACCTGCATGCGCTAACTGAATAGCTGCTTTTCCTCCTGATGCGTGAATGCCATCAACAATGTGTTTAAGACCTTCAATATGGTCATCACTCCAAATGCCAAGGTCTTTCCCACCAATGCGGCCTTCAGGTTCAACAGCCGTTGCTTCAAGCATCACTAGCCCAACGCCACCTACTGCTCTTGTGACGTAGTGAACATAGTGCCACTCTGTTGCCTGACCATCTTCTTTTGCAGAATACATGCACATAGGTGCCATGAGAATTCTATTTTTAAGTGTCACCTGTCTTAAATTTAAAGGTTCAAATAATAATGACATACTAAACTCCTTTCGCTTTATCAATAAAAATACGGTTCATTGTCCACACCATTAAGTATGCTTTTGTACTCATATTTCACTATTATATCAGTACCCCATTATTTATATCCTTATTTCGTCACGCTTAAACTTCTATAACCGAAATATTTTAACAACAGAATAAATAAAGCTAATAAATGGGGATTTAAGTCTCTCCTTTCCTGTGTTATAATACATTCATCTTTATAATTATTACAACTTAGGAGGACAATCATGGAATTTAAAACACAAGGCGTCTGCTCAAGAATGATTCATTTTGAAATAGATGATAGCAAACTTAAGAATGTGTCTTTTGATGGCGGTTGCTCAGGCAATCTAAAAGCTATTAGCTTACTCGTTGAGGGGATGGAAGCCAAAGACGCTATTGAACGTCTATCGGGTATTACATGTGGTAATAAAACGACGTCTTGCCCTGACCAATTAGCTAAAGCTTTAGCGATTGAAATTCAAGCCTTATAGTTAGAACAATAACCTTAGATTCCATAGGCGTCTAAGGTTGTTTTTACATAATGATGAAATAAATTGATTCATCTATAAAAGAGTTTAGAGATGATTGTCTCAAGTCTATCATCTCATGTTTTTGGCAAAAGCAAAGTATATTTAAAAAGGAGTACACTATGAAAACCATCCTTGTTATGGGGTCTACAACCCTTGATATTATTGTCAATGTGCCAAGGCTCCCCCAGTCAACCCAAGATGTCAATGTCCTTAGCCAATCCATGTCTGTGGGCGGCTGCGCCTATAATGTGGCACACATGCTAAAATTATATGATCTGCCATATGTCCTCTGTTCAGCGATTGGCGGTGGCCTATTCGGAGACTATGTCCACGAAGCACTTCAACGCGAAAACATGAAGCCTATTAAAACGATTAAGGATCAAGTAAGTGGTTGCTGTTACTGCTTTATCGAACCCTCTGGCGAACGGACTTTTGTAAGCCATCATGGGGTCGAATACACTTTTAACCCAGAGTGGTTAAAAGACTATGACATGAGTACATTTAATGCCGTCTACTTCTGCGGGATCGACCTTGAAGAAGAAACGGGTCAAGCCATGCTCGACTTTATTAGAAAGCACCCCCATTTACACGTTTACTTCGCTCCCGGCCCAAGAATCCATCTCATCGAAAAACAAAAATTGGACCAAGTATGGGCGCTTAAGCCCATTGTCCACCTTAATAAAAGTGAACTTCTAGACTATACCCAAGAAGTAAGTCTCCTAGAAGGCGCTCAAAAGCTTAATGCACTCTGTCACAACACCCTTATTATTACTGACGGAGACAATGGCGCCTACTATTTTGACAAAGATTCTGACCCTCAACTTCATCGCGTGTCCGCATATCCAGTTCCCGAAGTCGTCAATACAATAGGGGCTGGCGATTCACATATAGGCACCCTCATCGCAGAGCATGCCCTTGGACAGTCTTGGTTAGATGCCATCAAAAAAGCCAATGCTATTTCCGCCAGAATTGTAACGTCTGACAAAAGTACATTGACTCATTTATAAATATATCACCTAGTGAATGAGCGCTTCCATAATCTTTTTATCTTGCCCATTCACGTAGAGGCTGAGATAGAGGTCACCATTATTCATTTCTAAAAAATAATCATGGTTCTTAAGTCTAATATATTGATGCTTTGAAATGTCTTGGTACTTGTAAAAGGTGTTGCCTGTAAGAACGCCGTCTTCTAAAAAGAGGCACTCATACTTTAAAGGAATCACCAACATCAGATGCAGTGCGACAACTAACATCATACTTTGAACAATAATCATTATTATAACAGCTAAACTGAGGTAGCCGAGTACATCTGCATACATCATGAATACAAAAAAATAAATACACCCATAAAAGCCTTCTATCAAATAGCCTTTAATATTTAATTTTTCAGAAGATATCATATGGCCACTATTGATTAACCGACTACAATGGTTAAAAACAACTTGTTCCTCATATTCACAAGCCTCTCTTTCTAATGTACTCTGTCCATCAGCCTTTATTTGATTTTTCTTATAAGCATAAATCCCCCAAGAGAGTAAAACAATAAAGGTCCAAATTAGAAAATGAATGAGTTTGATCTTGTTGCTTGTAAAAGAAGCAAAGGGGAGTACTAATAAACTTGTAGCAAGACCCAATAATAATATCTTCCCTCTTTGCGCAAGCATTTGTTGCTTAATACGTATTTGCTTAACCGTCATCTTACACTCTCTCCTTTAGAATTTTTCTCAGCTGGGTCACCTGATTGGCATTGACCCTAATCTGCTTTTTAAATGTGATGGCATTATGACTTGTCCAAAAATTGTTCTTTTGATTATGCCTTGACCTATTATTTTGAACAGACGTCTGAAATTCTAATACGAGCATATAATGTGACCTGTCTTTAGAACGATGATCTGAAATCCAAGAGACTTTATCAATAGACGTCCATGTTAAAAGTCTACTTTTAACCAACAAACCATCTTCCAAAACCACGTACTTAGGAATTCGGAATTTTTCACTGGTCACAAAAAGCCATAAAGCAAAAATCAAAATGGCCACAATCCCAATACCAATGAGTATATTGGCTCCATCTGTTGCTGCTATAAAAAAGAAAGTAATCACAAGTGGCGTAAATATAACCGTCAAAATTAAATACTCCCACGGAAAAGTCCGTTTATAATCCCACAGAATCATAAGGGGATCTTCGTTAACGTCCAGTTTAGATAAGGGGATTCCCTGAAGTCTCCTTTGATTGTAGGTGGCATTAAATAATAATGGAAAATATAAAAAATAGACAACGAGGAAGAGATTAGATTTTAAGGCTTCATAAAGTGCTATGAAGACTCTTACTATACTCTGTGAAAGTGCCCCAGAGACTTCTGTTTGATTGACACGTTGACTTGTATCAATAGCTAAACTGCCTTGATCTTCTTCCTGTGTCAGTGACTGGCTAACGCTTTCTTCCTTTAACTGACTCTCGGTGGCCGTTGTATTAACACCTATCATGATGACCCAAATAAAAACAATAACCATAATGGCAATACTGAGTCCTTTTAAGCCAAGTCTTTTCCAATGTCTTATCTTAATAGCATCATAATCGGTAAAACTATAACCGATTTCAGATGGATCCCCCATCTGTAACAAGGCCTTGTGAACAGCCACGTCTGTTCCATAACCTGCTTCTTGATAGTCTTGAGCCAAACTATAAATGTGATCCAATAATTCCACTTTAATATCTTCTGCTTCTTCTTCTGTATAAATTTGTACCATTACCCGGTCTAAAAAACGTTGAACCCATTCATTTTCTTTAATAAAATCCATATGTACAGGTTCTCTCTTTTTTTCCGCTGATTCCGTCTGATGGTTGGAATTCATCTGCGAAAATGAACTTGCTTCTCTTTCCATATAAGGTCATTCCTCCAAAATTGATTTGTTTCCTTAGTTCTATTTTTTTAATCTAAAATAGCATTGATGGTTTCACTAAAGCGTACCCATTCATCCTTTTTTTCCTCTAAATTACCTCGGCCATCTTCTGTTATGCGATAATATTTTCTTTTTCGTCCTTCTCCAGTATCCCAATAAGACTCAATATGACCTTTGCGTTCTAACTGGTGTAAAAGAGGATAAAGCGTCCCTTCTTTAAACGTAAAAGTTCCTTTACTCATCAATTCAAATTGTTTAATAAGACCATAACCATACATTGGTTCTTTATCTAACATCCGTAAAATCATGATCTCCGTTGTCCCTTTTAAAAGTTCTTTATTCATGATTAATCCTTTCTTCTACCATTCTCTGAAAATAATACCTCGTAATCCGATACCTTGTAAATCTATGTATATATTAATAAAAAAAATATTCTATGTCAAGCATAAAATATTTTTTCGTCATTTCTATTGAATAGGAACATATACAATCTGTATATTTCTACCCTTTTTATTATAACCGGTTCCCTCGATATAAATATCTCCATTGATTGTCTTTGAAAGATTCTTTAGTAATGTCTTAATTGATTGAAAAAAGATACCATCAACTTCTGGATAAATAGAGCAATCAACAATACATTTAAGGTACATCCCTGCTTCAAAAACGATGGTCTGATTGTCAAAATCATCACATTGAAGATATTGACTATTTTTCGCCTCTATACACATGCCATAGTTAATCCCAAGAGCATTTTCATTTATGAAATCCTCTGCTGACATTTGCTTTCCATACGTTGCCACGGGTAAAAGATTTACCCATTTAGAAACAGTTTGATAATCACCTCCACTAAAATCATGTCCTTGCGATGCTGAAAGAAAAAGCATTTTATTTAAAGCTACAATTTCATAATGACTTAAATCTTCAATAAAGTCTAAATGGCTCAGATAGTGAGAGATGGCATCCACTCTCAAACTGAGCATTTTTAATTCTTCCTCTAAGTTAGCTTTATTGAAGGCTACCTGTTGCTTCAGCTTATTGAGATCATCAGCCTTTATAATTTGAATGGCTTCTTTTGCTTCAAAACCCAATGATCGAATAAATTTAAACCGATTGATTCTAAAAGCATCTTCAACTGCATATTGCCTATAATTATTTTTATCATCTTTTTCAGGTTCTAATAAACCAATCCTTTCGAAATATCTTAAGGTACTATAAGGCAACCCTACCATCTTACAAAATTCACTCACTGTGTATCTTTTCATGTCTTAACTACCATCCCGTCAGTTTCTCTCTTTTTGGCCCCTTGTCCTAGACTATTTTAATGTCCGCTCTTAGCTTGTGTCAAGAGCTCACTTACCCCTAAACTCACTTCAAGTTTTTCATAGCATCTCTCATACTTATCGCTTTCAATCCATTTTATAAAATGTTCCCACTCACTGACCATACGATGACGTTTATGGTTTTTATTAATCACTTGTTTAGGTTCACCTTGCAGACAAAGTGAAACTGGTCCACAAATATTGGTCGATGTTTCTTGATAAATATAACCTCTTGTTCCTTCTATGGTCACACCATTTTGTCCATTACAATCCTTCGCCCCAACCAAAACACATTGAAAATGGGGATACTCCAGTAATAAGACGCCTGATGTATCAATCCCCTTATCCCAATTAGCCTTGTAAGTAATCTTATCTGGCTTGCCCCATAATCCCACTGTATAATTGAGATTATAGAAATTAATATCCATTAAAGCACCGCCACCACACTTAGGATCGAAAGCAGGATGAATAATGCCTTTTAAAAAGTCATCGTACCGTGAAGAATACTGGGAATAGTTTAGTGTTACAATCTTTAAATCACCTATCATGGGTAAAAGGTTTTTCACTTGCTGATAATTTTCTAAATACTGAGTGGTCACTGCTTCAAATAAAAAGCGTTTTCTTTCTTTGGCACACTTTGCCATCTGCAAGGCTTCTTCATATTGAGTTGCCATTGGTTTTTCAACGATGACATGTTTCCCCGCTTCAAGTGCCTTCATAGTATACTCAAAGTGCAATTGATTAGGAATTCCCAAATAAATTGTTTCAATATCAGTCTCTAAGAGCGTTTCATAGGACATAAAAACAGCATCAATATTATAAGTTGATTGTAAGTCTTTGAGTGCTTTTTCATGTCTGGGCAAGCCACACAAAGCACCTACTTCAATCTCTTCTAATTCCCTATGCATCTCTAAAAATTCTCGTACGATTTTACCTACACCTACAACACCAATTTTCATTTAAAATCCCCCTTTGTCGTTGTCATAAAAATCCCCTCATAAACAACAGAATTTTATACTCTCTTTATTTCATTTTACTATCCTCTACTTACCCATTATTATACACTCATCTACAATCCATTCAAAATAAGACTCAAAAAGGCGGGATCACTCAACCATTTTTTTATTTAATGGCTGACACTTATTTTTATTAATGATTACAAGTGTTCTGTATTATTAGGCAACTTGATGCTTGCAATAAGTTCTTACCGCAAGGAAAAAGAATATGGGAATTTCAATTACTGCCACTGCTATTATCACGTAAGGCGACCACACGCTTATTTTACCAAGATGTAAGTAGGTAAAGTTTGTCAGTTGGTAAAGCAAGCTGTTCTGCATCCCTATTCCACCGGACGGTAAGATAAAGGTAAGCCAATTTATTTCAGAAGAATAGGTAAATATCGGAAGCAGACACATTGCAATCGCAACCAAGATAACAGAAATGGAATCCTTGAATTTAGCTGATAAAAATAATGTAAAGCTAATCATTGCCAGTAAAGAAAGAAGCCCTCCAAATGCTATGACAATTTGAAGCTTTCCTAAATTAAACGCCGGCAGGCTAATAACAGAAAATAACATCTGCATGGATGTTTTCATGCACTCCATTCCAAATGAAAGATCTGATATGAGTAAATGCAGTGAAATACATACAATGAACACTACGGCAAAAATAGTAAGTGCAGCCGTTATTTTTACGATTGCTAATCGGGTACGCCCATATTTTGTGCAGCGCAAGATACTATCCGAACCCGTTTGATATGCATTGGAAAATGTGGGCGTAGTAGCAGCAGTACATATAATGACAAGGAGAAAGATAAAAAGGGCAATGTAATCAAAAGCGTCCCTTGAATATCCGGGATAAAACTGAAAGGGTGTTTGTACCTGTGCATATTCTGCCAGTGCTTGTTCCCGTGCGACAGGGTGTTCCTTTTGCTCCATCTGCATAATGTCTTTCAAATGCTGTTCCGTTTGCTCATAAAAATCGTCTAATTGATCAGGAGAAATTTCCATCAAACTTTTTCCCTGACCAGTTTTAGGATCAGAAAATGTTTCAGGCAGTCTTCCTAAGAGTGCTTCTACCGGAAATACTTTTTCCATGTAAAGGTCTATCGGAAATTCTCCGCTATAAATACTGTCCTCTCCATATGGCTGAACTGCATCTTGATAAATTATTAGTGCTTCTTTAAGCTTTTGGATAGTAACTTCTCCATTATTAGCAGAGCGTAGGGACTTTTTATAAGCAATCGCATCCAGACCATTTAGCTCTGCTACTTTGTTACCCTTTTGGTCATATTGATTAATGTCTTCGTACATAACAGGTAACCATGCCATAACTGCTGACATTATCAGTGCCATTAACAATAAAACAATCGTGCGACGTGATTTAAGTACACGTTTTACTTCAAGCCAATAAATACGCATCATTTACTTTTCCTCCTCACGGGTTTCTTTTTGTGGAAACAACCATAAATATAAGTCCTCTAAGCGAGGAGGAACCATTAAAGAATCGTTCGTTTTTGCTTCTTCTGCTAGATAGCGGATAGATATCTGGTTATTCTCCTCACTTCGCTGATTAATAATTTGCAGTTGCATTTCATACATTGGCATTTTGTCAGCAGGAACTGTGCAAGTCCAAACTTTTCCAACGACTTGTTTTACCAGTTCGTCTGTTGTTCCCACATTAACAATCTTTCCAGCTTTCATAATGGCATTTTTCGTAGAAATATACTCAATATCTGAAACAATATGTGTTGAAATAAGTACAATTCTATCATGTGAAAATTCAGAAATAAAGTTGCGAAAGCGTACTCGTTCTCCTGGGTCAAGACCAGCTGTGGGTTCGTCCATAATCAGAATTTTAGGATCATTCAGCATTGCTTGCGCAATTCCTACCCGCCGTTTCATTCCACCAGATAATTGGATGATTTTTTGGCTCTTCACATTGGAAAGGGTGAGAATATCAAGCAAGTTATCAATCTTTTTTCGGGTTTCTCTTGCCGGAACATCTTTCAGTGCAGCTATATACTCCAAATAATCTTTGACTGTAAAATCCTGAAAAAAGCCAAAGTCCTGTGGTAAGAAACCCAATAGCGTTCTATATGCTTCTTCCATCGTATGAATATCCTTACCATCACAAGAAATTTTTCCGCTGGTTGGATTTAGAATACCCGCAATCATACGCATAAGCGTTGTCTTACCGGCTCCATTTTCTCCAAGCAATCCCTCTACGCCCGGCGTAAGACTTAAGGAAACATCATTAACTGCGGTTTTATCCTTAAACTGCTTTTTAAGATTTGTAATTGTCAGCTCCATGTCACTTCTCCTTTTTTAAATTACAACGACAAACGTCCTTGTTCAGTTCTATTGTACTGGACAAGGACGTTTCAAACTTTAATATGAACAGGAGAAATTCCTAAAAAAATCCTAATATCTCATTGATGTTTTCCTAAGACAAAATTGGCAGGCGTACAGTGAATCTAATGGTATCATTTTCACTTTGAGCCGAGATTTCACCACCATGTAGCCGAATAATTTCATCTGCAATAGACAACCCCAATCCTGAACCTCCGGTATCTGATTTACGTGCATCGTCTAACCGCCTGAATTTATCAAAAATAGAAGATAGTTGATCGGGCGGGATAGTTGCCCCATGATTTTCAAATGTGACGATAATCGCATCTTTATCCTCTTTTGCCGAAATTATAATTTCGGTATTGGGATAGCTATATGCGACTGCATTTTTGAGAATATTGTTAAATACTCTCGCCAGTTTTTCAGAATCAGCATAAACGGTCAGCATTTCCTCTGCATTAAGTATAGCGGAATTTCCCTTAGCGGATAAAACCGGATAAAATTCATCAATGAGTTGTACAAACATATAGTATAAGTCAACATTTGATTTTGTTAGTTTAATTTGCTGTGTATTATACCGTGTAATCTCAAAAAACTCATTAATAAGTTTTTCCAATCGCATAGATTTTTTCAAAGCAATTCCAATATATTTTTCTTTCTGTTCTACGGGCATATCCGATGCTTCATCAAGTAAGCTCAAATAGCCGATTATAGAAGTAAGGGGTGTACGAATGTCATGTGCAAGATACATAACCAATTCATTCTTTTTATTTTCGGCTTCTTTTACGGATTGCTGGCTAAGCAGGACAGCCATTTTAATTTGGTTCATCTGTTTTTCCATATCTTTTAGGGGTTCCGACAGTTCAATCGTGTTGTCATTTGGTTGATAGACGGTTTGAGTGGCATTGATGACTTCCTGCAAATATCCCCAAGGTTTTTTCCAGTAATGATGAAAGATACAACAAAATCCGATGACCAAATATAAGAAATAGATGATCTCAATTCTAAGATGAATCCACGGAAAAAATGTGTTTGAAAATTGACTGAAGCCATAGTCAAATAGTATTGTGAAGATGTAACCCATTAAGGTATAGAGAATTAAGATTATGTAAAGTTTCATTCTTAATTTTCTTTCTATATCATTTGTTTTCAAAGCTTTCACCTCTATTCTTACTGTATTTTAATTGGATAACAGCAATACAGAAATCACTGTATATATTTTTTATTTATCTTTCACTTTCGAGATGGCATGGGACGGTTAAATCTTATACCCCACCCCCCATATGGTCTTGATATATTGGGATTCATCAGCTGTATCACCTATTTTTTCACGCAAATGCCTAATATGAACAGTAATTGTGTTATTGTTTTTATCGTAATATTCATCCTTCCATATTTCATGGAACAGCTTCTCCGAGCTGACAACTATTCCTTTATTTTCCAACAGAATACGGAGTATAGAAAATTCTGTCGGTGTTAATGAAATAGGCTTTTCATTTAGCAAACACTCATAGGTTGCGAGGTTTATTTCTAAACCTAAATAAGACATAACTGTTTTTGTTTCTATTTCCTGTTTAGGAGAATTATATTTTTGATACCGACGCAGCTGCGCTTTTACTCTGGCAATCAATTCAAGGGGACGAAATGGTTTTGTGACATAGTCGTCAGCCCCCAAGGTTAAACCCGTGATTTTATCGATTTCTTCGTCTTTGGCTGTCAGCATAATGACTGGGAAAGTGTAGTTCTCTCGAATCTTACGACAAAGGGCAAACCCACTTACTTCAGGCATCATAACATCCAGAATAGCAAGGTCAATCTTTGTGGTTTCTATGCAAGTCAATGCTGCGCTTGCAGAATAAAACTTAAATACGCTGTAATTTTCATTTTGCAAATAAATTTCTATTAAATCCGCTATATCGGGTTCATCGTCTACAACAAGAATTTTATCATTCATAGTGGATTACTCCTTTCAAGCATACATAAGGTATTTTATTATTGTATCCAAATATTCTTTCCTATTTATAATTTTTAGCATGAGAAATTCCTAAGATTTTCATAAGATTAAGTTTTTTCAATTCTATTTTCTTCACAAATATAGAATCAAACCTTTATAATTCATCCAGTGTTCATCTGCAATTTTTATTTTATATGCATAAACGAATAAAATAAAGCCCGTAAATCTTAAATTGATGAGCACTCAATCCCCTTACTTTCTTCCTTAATAGAAGTGAGAGGCATTTTTATACCCTCTCCGTCATTGAAAATAAATATTTCAAAATGAACAAAAAAAATTGCATAATGAGCTAGACAGCCCCATTATGCAATGGTAATAATTGAACAGATTGAATTCCATTAAATCTATGAATTTTACAATAAAAACCTATAATTTAAAACGACTCACATTTTGATACAGATCATTTGAAACACTTGTCAACTGATCCATTTTCGCTTCAAGCATTTTCATATTTTCATTTTGTGTTTCTGTCAAATCAGTCACTTCTTGAGAAGATGCCGATGTTTCTTCCGTAGAGGATGAAATATTGAGTACATCTGTTAAAAGCTTTTCTTGCATTGTATTGATACTTTTAATCTCTCCAGTGACTCCAGTAATAATAGTGGCTAATGTTTCAAATGTCTTTGCAATTTTATCAAATTGAGCATTGGTATTATTGACCAATTCACTTTGATCACCAATGACTTTTCCCACTGTTCTAGATTTTTCAACAGAAGATTGTGATAAATTAACGATTTCATCAATAATCACTTTGATTTCCTTGACAGAACCCGCTGTTGCTTCAGCCAGTTTCCTAATTTCTTCTGCAACGACGCCAAATCCTCTTCCTACTTCACCTGCCCTAGAAGCCTCAATAGAAGCATTTAAAGCCAATAAATTTGTTTGTTCAGAAATACCCGTAATTGCATCTGTAATTTGGTATATTTGCTTAATGGCTTCATTTACTTGACCAATGACATTTTGAATTTCATTGGTTTCTGTAATCGTTTCTAATGTTTTACCATCCAATTGACTAAGAATTTCAACGCCTTCTTGATTGACTTTTTTAGCCTTCACGACTTCATCTACAATTTGCCCAGATATCATATCTATATGTTCAATACTGTCAGATAAAGAAGACATACCGCTTGCCATATTTTCAGAACTCATTGCTTCTTCACTGATAGCACCTGATAACTCCACGATCATATGATTAACAGAGTTAATCTGATGGCTTGTTTCATTGACCACATTTTGGAGTTCTTTTGAAAAATGATTGACCCTTTCTGATGATTCCTTAGAAACAGTCACCATTTCATTCATATTTTGCTTCATAAGATTAAAATCATCTGCCAGTTGCTTGGTTTCATCTTTTGTTTTCAATTGGATATCTTCAATACTTAAATCGCCATCCGCCATTTTTTGTACTGAGCGTGTAATCTCAATAATGGGTTTTGATAAACGATTGGCAAAAAAGAAGACTACTACTAGACCTACCAAAATAGAAATAATTGCAACGTATATTGAAACTTCTAAAACCCATAAAGCCCCATCGTCAAAATCTAATTCATCCGTACCGGCTGTTACAATCCATCCCCAATCATCGTCATACTTTTGATACACAATATAGTCTGACACCTTGTCTTCTTGCCATATTTTTTCTTTATACTGAGTATATTCAACATTATTTTTGGCATTGTTAATAATCGCTTGAACATACTTTATCTTATCTTGACTTAAATCGGTCTTATCCCAAAGATTTTCGCCTTCAAGCGTTGGGTGTAGGATGACATTCCCTTCTTCATCATAAATGGTGATAAAGCCTCTATCGCCAATAGAAATTTTACCAGTATAATCTCTCGTGCCATCCGTATTTAACTCTCCCATTACCTTGTCAATGACCGCTTTTTTTGCCTCTTTTTCTGAAATAAGCCCTTTATTAACCGCTTCTTCCTGTAGAGAAATCATCATCATTGTTTGTTCAACGGAATTATGTAAAATCTCTCGCCCTCTGATTCCCAGTTCATTTCTACTCCAATAGAAATTAAAAGTTCCCATTATCAACATAGGCACAATCAACACAAACATACTAACAGCAATAAGCTTCGCTCTAATTGATTTCAAAATAAATCCCTCCTAGTCTATGAATATTTCAAGCCAATTCTATTCTATAGCATTATTGATTGATTTTTATCCCTCAGTACTTTTTGGTTGTTTTGAAGGCATAAATGGCTATAAAAAAACGCAAAAGCGTTTCCACTTTTGCGTTTAGAATACAAACCTAATTATTTTTCAATGGCCTTTACAGCACCTTCATTAATAAGGTTATCTACTTCTTCTGTTTTGTCATAACCGTAAAAATTATAGCGTGCTGGCAAAGCAAATACATAATCATCATTGCTTGCCAATAAACTTGGTCCTATCGGTGCAGCACCAATATGAAGCGTTGCTGTATGGGATTCATTATCTTGCATCTCATCCCACTGCTCATGTGTCAACACAAGGATAGGAATATCTTGCGTAGGATTATCTTCTGTGTAATCTGGATGTCTAATGCTGATTTTCGGTCCTGTTACTTTCTCATCTAACTTTTCACCCGCTTGATTAAAAACATCCGCTTCCCATTCTCCGGTAATAATTTGAAAGTTTTCCCAAGCTATCGGTAAGCTGACTTCAAAACCATAATCATCATTCTCATAAATAAGTGATTGATCCGTATCAATTTGGTCTTGTTCTGGAGTGCTAGAATCGTTATCACTTGGCTTATAGCTAACTGCTTGGTCGTTATTTGAATCGTCGCCACTTGTTTGATTACCAGGAATGATTGAAGCATCTGCCGGAGGTCCCTCACGCATGGATTCATTAAGTGCTTGAGAATCTCCAATAGATTCATTGAGAAAATACTGGCTGAGTACAAAGCCTACCAACATCCCAATGATCAAAACAACGACTATTGTTATTAACTTTTTATATTTCATTATTGCCACCTCCTTTTAGTAGGACGCAAATTAAGTATAAAAAGTTCCCTCTTTATGCCTTATCTGATTCAATAAGTGCTTTTAATAATTTTCGAACATCTGTATGACTTTTAAGACGATAGTTAGCAACTGTATCATCTATCCCTACTTTGATACTATATGCATCTTCTGGTAATCTTTCAAATAAATCTTCATCTGTCTTGTCGTCGCCAATAGACATGATAAAATCATAACTGCCTCTTGGTAAGAAAATATCAGCTCCCAGCCCCTTATTAATGCTGGCATCTTTAATTTCAATTACTTTGTTCCCCGCTTTTATTTCTAAGTTTTTAGAAGCAATCATTGACCCAATGGCTTCTTTCACTTCCGCCAATTTGATTTCAACTAATGATGGTTCACATTGTCTGTAATGAAAAGCCAGCGAGTAGTCTTTTTCTTCAACAATTGATCCTGGCATCCTATCTGAGAACATATCCAACATAGGTGCTATTGTTTCTTTCCACGCGTTGTCCATATTCACTTTAAGGCTCCACTCATAACCATTTTCTTTTAACCATAAGCCATGAGAAGCAATTAAGTTGACATTGATTCCATCGAACCATTCACCTAATGTATAATGATCTCTTCCTGAAATAATAACCACTGTATTTTTTTCATCAGCTACTAGGGTTTTAATCATTTCAAGTAAAGCTTTGTCCGGTTTTGCCTTGATTGGAATGGATTTAAAACCAACCAGTGTCCCATCATAATCTAAGAAAATCAAACGTTTATCTGCATTGAGATAATCTTTTTTAAGATCCTTCACTTTAGGCAAGAGATTAACGCCTGAAATGGTTTTAAATATCTCATCTTCAGTGGATTGTAAGGTTTCAATAAAATGTTCTGCCCAAAATTCAACAGTATATCTTTGAACCCTCTTATGGATGACTTTATTGATATCCATTTTTTCAGATTCTGGCATTTCGAGTGCTGTATGAAGACCATCAGCAATGGCATTAATATCATTGGAGTTGACAATAACCGTTTCACCTAATTCACTTGCAGCACCTGTTGTTTCACTAATAACAACCATACCCTTTAAGTCTGTTCTCGCTGCAATATATTCTTTAACTACCAAATTCATCCCATCTCTAAGTGGGGTCACCAACAAGACATCTGCATGCCTGTAAAAAGCAATTAAATTTTCTTGTGGGAAAGATTGGAAATAAAACCAAACAGGCATCCATGAAAAAGTCCCATACTTCCCATTGACTTCACTCACTAGAATTTCAATTTCATGTAAAAGATCGCTATAGGTTTTTACTTCTACACGTGAAGGCGCAACAATTAAATTCAATCTAACTTTTCCAATATATTCAGGGTATTTTTCAAGTAACCTACCATAAGACTTAATACGCTCTTTAATGCCCTTGGTGTAATCTAAGCGGTCAATTGACAAAATCATACGGACGTCATCCCCTAGATTGTCTTCAATCTCTTTCACTTGAGCATTGTATTCAGGGCTGTCAATTTTTCTTGAAAACCAGTCATAATCAACCCCCATTGGAAAAACATCCACTTTAATCACGCGCTCTTCGTGATAAATTGTATTCATTTCATTTTCAAGTCCTAAAATTCGCCTTGTAGAACTTAAAAAGTGACGCACATAGTCAAAAGTATGAAAACCAATCAGGTCTGATCCTAAAACCCCTTCAAGGAGTTCTTGTCGGGTAATCATCAACCTAAATATTTCAAATGATGGAAATGGGATGTGAAGGAAAAAGCCAATTTTCGTTTCATAGTGCTCATCTTTAATCATTTTAGGCAATAACATTAACTGATAATCGTGAACCCAAATCATGGTCTCACTATCAATGTATGCATTCACTGCCTCCATAAACAACTGATTAACCTTAACATAGGCTTCCCAATTGTCTCGATTATAAACGGTCATGTTCGTAAAATAGTGAAAAAGCGGCCATATTGTTTCATTTGAAAAACCATAATAGTACTTATCTATATCTTCTTGCGTCAAAAAAACTGGCACACATTTATACTCATTTATCAATGTTTCTTTAATTTCTTTTTTCTCAGAATCGGTTAAATCATCTGCTGGTATGCCGGGCCATCCAACCCATAAGCCATCACCTTTTTCATGATAACTTTTAAGACCTGTTGCTAAACCACCTATACTTTTATGATATTCTAACCCTTGTTCAGTCCGAGTGACTGTTACTGGCAGCCTATTTGAAATAAATATGATCTTGTTCATGTCGTCCTCCTTGATTATTGCAATTGAATAGTTACACTCTTATATAATGATCAAAGTATTAAGGCCTGCCCAACCTTTAAACCATTTATCAACTTTCTAACATTGTCCTATGTATACCCTTTCTTATGAAAAATAAACGCTTTTATTTATAATGATATTATCTTTATACTAATAAAACCGCACTGCTTGAGCAATGCGGTCTATCTCGAATAAAAAAGGGGTGTCTCTATTTAACGAGATTGTATTTCACTTTTACAACGACTTTTTTACAAGCAGTGGGTTCACTAACACAACAACCTGGTCGATGGCAGTCGGTTGGGAAAAATATCGCAAAACTCCCCGGTGTCAATTTTAAAAAGCTCTCATAAAGAGGCTTCTCATAAAAAATCACATCTTTTTCAGGTCTCATATCTGCTTTAACATCAAGTGAATCATCAAGAACAGCAGCTCCCATCAGTTCTTCACCCGCATATAGAAACTGAATATCAATGTAATCTTCATGAGATTCACACTTTCTCTCTTCTATAGGTTGAGTGGTTATTTCTTGAACCATCGCATAAATATCCCTACCCTCAATTTCATAAGTGCCTACTTCTAATATCTCTAAATCACTGCGTTTACAAAATGCGAGTCCTTTTTGTATTGCCTCCGGATAAAAGTGAAATTCATCGTCTTTGTTTATATTTCCAAATATCATCACAGGTCTCCTCTCTTCTATTGTCTTATTGATGATATGTCTATTGTACCGCGTCTTCTTTTCATTTGCTTAGCGTATATTGTTATATTCAAAAGTCTGAAACATAATTTTGCCCACTACCGATCCCATTTCTGAAAGTTCTAGTTCATAATCACCACTTAACCATTTGACAAAAACAGAGACTAATGCGGACGCATAGAAGTCACTATAAATGGGAAGCAAGGCTTGTGGTATATTTAAATGTTCGCCATAAACGGTAAGAATCGCATGCCTTACTAAGGACTCTAATTGTTTCCAGAAAGGATGATAATTGGAATCCATTGCAATTTTACGATAGAAATCAACATCTACCTCTAACACTTCTTCAATGGCATCATGTATCACAATAAAATTGGTAATGTCATCATAATAATTATTGTTTTCAAGCATCACCAATATTTCATTTAACTTTTCTTCAGCCAACTCTTTGAAGACGTCATCAATTGAATCATAATGCAAATAAAAAGTCTTTCTGTCTATATTGGCAAACTTAGCAATTTTAGTAATCGTTATTTTAGGGTCCTTTTTATCCAAAATTAGATCAATAAAAGCTTCCCTAATAGCCACTTTTGTTTTTTGAATTCTACGATCCATTATTTTATACCTCATTTTTTATATAATTGTTGAATATTACACATTCTAAGCCACTTTGGCAATTGAATACTTATCATAGAATCAGTATAATACACACATGAGGATATTTCAACACTTGTCCAATAAATCATAATAATGGAGGGACTTATGATACTAGAAAAAAGCTTAAAAGAATTGGGCTTAAACAAAACCATTTCTTACCTCGAAAAAGATCCAGAAAAAAATTTTCCAAAACTCATCGAACTTGCCGATCATCTTATACCTAAAGACTATTTTCCAAGACAAAAGAATGCCATCAAGAAGTCATTCGAAGAAAAAAACAATTGGTATGACTTGATTATGAAAATTTATGATATTGATCCTGAAATCAGGAAAACATTTTTCCAAAATTTTATTCTGAACGCTAATCTTTACGGTTTTAAAGAACAAGATAAATTCAGAGAAAAATATGATTGTAACATTCCATGGGCTATTCTGTTAGATCCAACAACTGCTTGTAATTTAAAATGTAAAGGCTGCTGGGCTTCAGAATATGGAAACCAATATAATCTTTCTTATGACGAAATTGATTCTATCATTACTCAAGGAAAAGAACTGGGTACATATGTCTACATTTATACTGGTGGCGAACCTCTTGTGAGAAAAGATGACCTTATTAAAATTTCCGAAAAACATCATGACTGTATTTTTCTAACCTTTACAAACGGAACACTTATCGATGATGCTTTTTGTGATGAAATTCTTAGAGTTAAAAATTTTGTACCGGCTATCAGCCTTGAAGGCTTTGAAGAAGCTAATGATTCAAGACGAGGTGATGGTTCATATGATAAAGTCATTTCTGCAATGGCTAAACTAAAGGCTCATAAGATTCCATTTGGCTTGTCAACTTGTTATACCAGCGTAAACTACAAAGATATCACAAGTGAAGCCTTCTTTGATCAAATTATGGATGCAGGTGCGTTATTCATCTGGTTTTTCCATTATATGCCCGTTGGTAAAAATGCAGTACCTGAACTAATGGTGTCACCTGAACAACGCGAATATATGATTGAGCACGTCAAATCACTCCGACAAACAAAAGCCATTTTTTCAATGGATTTCCAAAACGATGCTAAGTATGTAGGGGGTTGTATTGCCGGTGGACGACGTTATTTGCATATCAATGCCAATGGTGATGTAGAACCCTGTGTCTTTATTCATTATTCTAATGCAAATATCAGACAACAAAGCCTTTTAGAAGCACTTCAATCACCACTCTTCAAGGCTTATTATAAAGGTCAACCTTTTAACGATGATATGTTAAGACCATGTCCAATGCTTGAAAATCCTCACATTCTGCCAGAGATAGTTGAATTAACTCAGGCAAAATCGACGGATTATAAAGATCCAGAAACAGCTAAAGAACTCTGTAGCAAGACCCAAGTCTATGCTGAAAATTGGCAAACACATCTCGATAATCACAACTTACATTCAAAATCCTTATAAAATGATCCTCACTCTAATTAAAAAAATATCTCACCCAAAATCAATGCAAAAACGCCTATCATTTAGATAGGCGTTTTATATTATTACTATTTAGTCAGTCATTATCGACTCAATAAGTTTTAAGGCTTGGTCAATCGATGCCTTCGACACTGATTCAAATGGAAATTGAGTCACTGTACTGATATTGAGACCCCTAGCCTTTAATATGGCTTTATAGAGACCAGAACAGTTGGTTTCAATTTGATAGAGTGGCATCAATCGATGAATCTTTTGTTTGATTTTAACAATGGATTCAAAGTCATCTTGATTCTTTGCTTTGACCCAACTTGAACATAAGTCTGGCAAGAGATTTGAAATAGCACCTATTGACCCACATCCACCATAATCAATATTGTCTAAGAATTGATCATCAAAACCAGAATACATTTTAAAATGAGGATAGTCTTTTTGAAGACACGCCATAATGTTTCGTGTATGAGCAAAACTCCCCACTGATTCTTTCATGCCTACGATATTGGCATTGCTCGACACCAATTTGAGAACTGTTTCTGGTTCAAAATCCATTCCTGTTCGCTCAGGATAATTATAGAGGTACATCGGCCCATCAATTTCTTTTGCCAGCTTATCATAATAATGAAAAACATCAGCCTGAGTCATTCCATAATAGTATTGCCCAATGACCAATACTGCCTCTGCACCCTTTTTGAGGGCAAAATTTGACAAGTCAACCGTCTCATCAAAGCGTTGACATCCTGTTCCTGGGAGCACTTTTACTTGTCCACTTACTTCAGAAAGGTAAAAATCTAAAAAAGATTTTTTCTCCTCATAGCTTAAACTTGTAAACTCACCTGTACTTCCAAGAGGTACAATGCCATCTATATTGTTATCAATTAAATGCTTAATCAAACGTCGATTACCCTCATAATCAATTTGTCCAGCGTGATCAAATATGGTCAACGCTGGTGTGAAAAACTCTGCTTTCATGAATAACCTTCTCTCTTTATTAATGGCGTCATCCCATAAAGTTAATTACTTTTTTATCCAACGACGCGTAATACCCCATATAAAACAGTCGACATAGTCACCATACCAAACCCAATCAGAGATTCATAAGGAATGAGTTTTAGTCTTTCTTTAATTTCCATATTGATACAACCTGCACTAACATGGAAGAACGATCCGTGAGGTAAACCATCAAATACAAAACTCCCTGAATGAATCATGGCACCTGCTGCTAAACGTGCAACTCCATAAGACAGAATAACATCACCAAAAACTTGACTAGCCAAAGTTGTACCCGCTGTAGATGATGCGGAAGCTGCTCCCATTAAAATACCTGAAATAGGTGCCAACAGAAAAGCAGGTAAACCCAAAGTGCCCAGTCCTGTAATAATCACATCTTTAAGTGTTGAATTGGCAATAATACCAGCCAGAGTCCCTGTCCCTACAAGTAACATGGCTACACCACTCATTTTCATTAAACCAAACTTTAAGTATTCAATAGTGTGCTTTGTTTTACCCATTGCAATAATACCGGCAAGTCCACCAACAGGTAAAGCAATTAACGGATCAATCGTTATATTGAATAGTGGTCTACAAAGTAATAATAAAATTGTAACCAATGGCCCTACAAACGACGCCCATAAACTGGGTAATACTTCATTCTTACTCGCTTCTACATCATCTATAAGTACTTCGCTTCCCTTATGTGCTAATCTTCTCGCAATTAGCGTTGTCACTACAATAGCAGTTAATGCGGCTGGAATACCTGCTGCCATCATGGACGTCAAAGGGACTTTAAATGTTTCTGCAGCAGCAATAGCATTCGGATTAGGACTCATAACATTGCCCGCTTTTACGCCACCAATCATTGCAATAAGAATCCCTAATTTACGATACCCCGTCTTTTGGGCAATTTGAATAGCAATTGGTGAAACTGTAATAACAGCAACATCTCCAAATACCCCTACTGACGTAAGTATCCAAGTCGCCAAAGTCATAGCGAGTAAAGCATTTTTAGTCCCTAACTTTTTAACAATTACTTCTGCAATTCTGGCTGCCGCACCTGATTCAATTAGTGTACCTGCCAATATCCCCGCAGTAACAATCCTTATAATTGCTGAAACAATGTTTTTAGTGCCATCTATCATGTACGTAACCGTATGTGTTAACCCAACACCACCTACAAGACCACCAATAATTGCCCCAATAATCATCGCGTAGGTTGGCGGTACTTTCTTCAATATCAATACAATTGCTATCACTAATGCAAGTATTGCCCCTAAAGCTGATACGCTCATTTTTACACCTCACCCTATTTTTTATAAGTCTTCTATTTTGATAATGCCACCCTTAGATCCAGATTGTGCAAACTTAGAATACATTCCCAAATAGCCCCTTTTAAATTTTGGTTCTGGTCTTTGCCAAGATTTTAACCTTTCAGCGATTTCTGCATCACTCACCAAGAGATTCAAACTTCTTTGATCCACGTTAATTTCAATTTTATCGCCATCTCTGACAATCGCAATAGGACCACCTTCAGCAGCTTCAGGGGAGATATGTCCAACAAAACAACCATTGTTAGTACCTGAGAATCGACCATCTGTTACAAGCGCAGTCGTTTTTCCTAGTCCTCTACCGTATAGATATTTCATTGCTTTAAACATTTCTCTCATACCTGGTCCGCCTTTTGGACCTTCATAACGAATAACCACAACGTGACCATCGTGAATTTCACCTGCCAGTATTGCTTCTTCTGCTGCCTCTTCACTGTCAAAGCAAATAGCTTCTCCAATAAAATGATAGAGACTCTTATCAAATGCCCCTGGTTTTGTAACACCTGTATCTGGTGCTAAATTCCCCCTCAATACTGCTACTCCACCTTGAAAACCAAACGGTTCTTCAGCTGTTCTCACAACCCGTTTATCTTCTGGATAAGGATAAACATGTGTTTCAATATTCTCTTTTAACGTCTGACCCGTTACAGTCATTGCTCCTAAATCTAATTGTTTTTGTAAGGCATCCATTACCCTAGGTACGCCACCTGCCTTATGGAAATCAATGCAGTTGTACTCACTTGAAGGATTAATTTTGGCAACCTGAGGTATTTGGCGGCTTAAGTCATCAAACTCTTTTAAGACGTCAATGTCGAGTTCAGCTTCATACGCAATAGCAGTCAAATGCATAACCGCATTGGTACTGCCACTGATTGCAAGACAAACTTTAATTGCATTTCTAATTGATTCTTCAGTAATGATTTGTCTCGCAGTGACTTTATTTTGAGTTAACTCAACAATTTTAATACCTGTTGCTTCTGCAATTCTTAAACGATCAGCAGAAGTTGCTGGAATCATTCCACCATCTGGAAGTGTCATGCCTAAGGCTTCTGATAGACAGCACATGGTATTGGCTGTTCCCAAATAAGAACAAGAGCCACAACTTGGACAACTTAAATTTTCCAATGATTTATATTGCATTTCAGTAATTGTCCCTGCACTTAACATGCCTAAAGCCTCTGCACTAGAAGTTTGGTCTGATTGTCTCCCGTCAAATACAATGCCCCCATCCATTGGTCCACCAGGTAATAAAATGCATGGAATATCAAGTCTCGCTGCTGCCATAAGCATTCCCGGTACAATTTTGTCACATGAACCCAATAAAACAATGGCATCCAAGAGTTGTGCCTGTGCAAACGTCTCGATACTGTCACAAATAACCTGTCTTGATGGCAATATAAAATGCATGCCGTCATGCCCTTGGGCCATACCATCACAGCAAGCAATGGTTCCAAATTCTACAGGTGTACCACCTGCTCTGTAGATACCATCTCGTACTCTTTGAGCTACTTGTCTTAAATTAAAGTGACCCGGTACACCTTCATTCCAAGAATTGGCGATTCCAATGATTGGTCTTTTCAGATCATCAGAAGAATATCCCATTGACTTGTAAGTTGCACGGTAATATTGATTTTCAATTCCTCTTAAAGTCTTTTCACTTCTAAATGACATTTAAATTACCCCCTAATACATATAATATATGATTAAATAATTATCTTTTCGTATATATGATAATACTCTTATATACGAATTGCAAATGTTTTTTGATGAATTTTGATTAAAAAATAAAAAAAGCACTATAATTTCTTATAGTACTTTTTCTTCTACAGGCTTAATCACTTCATTTAATGGTTATTATAATAAGTTATGATTAATCAATAATTTTTCGATATTCTTTTTATGACTCAGTAAACAGGCTTTCACTTCTTGACACTTTTCAGGCGTTTTTCTAAAACTCGGAAAAACAACGCTTAACCCAGCAACGATTTCTCCATCCTGCATAATAGGGACTGCAACACAACTTGTATGTGCACCACTTTCCCCTTCTTCTGTTGCAAAACCAGTCGCTCTGATCTCATCTAATTGAGCACATAGGACGTCGATATCAGTAATTGTGTTCTCCGTTAAGGCGGTTAGCCCATCTGCATAGAATTGTTTGACACTTGAGTCATCATATTTGGATAAAATAGCTTTCCCTAAAGCTGTTGTATAGGCTGGTAACATTTTTCCAACTTCTGAAACTACCCGAATAGGTTCTTGTCCTTCAACTTTAACAAGATAGAAGATTTGACCTTCTTTGAGTATACCCAATTGACAAGTTTCATTGCATTCTCGTGACATTTCTTGCATTTCTTTTCGAATCCATTCAAGTGTCGAATTTCGACTGGTAAAAGCAGAACCGTAATAATAAGCTTGGATTCCAATCATATAACGGTTGGTACTTGCATCAAATTCTAATAATCTATATTGAACTAAAGTCTTTAGAATCGGTGAAATCGTCCCTACTGGAATATCTGTTAATTTAGTTAATTCACTTAAAGTGTATCCATCTTGGTGGTTGGATATCTTCTCTAATATACTGATTACTCTATAGGTTGGTTTATGGTCAGTCATTACTTTGTTCTCCTCTATTTGTCAATCTATAAACATCATAGCACCAACAAATCAAGAATTCAATGACACGCTCATCCACCCTATCACTTTCAGAACTTGATTCATTAGACAAAAATATAAGAATCTTTAGGTGCTTGGTAATTTGCCTCAAGCATTTTAACATGGGATAAAAATGCCTCATCTGTGAAGATCTTAGCCGAGACTGGACAAATGGATACACAGGCTTGACATTTAATACAAGTCCCGCTAACTACTTGTGGTGATAGTTCTTCTATTGCCGACATTGGACAAATGGACACACACCGACCACATTTCAAGCATTTATCACTATCGGTATTGGGTTTAGCTTTTAAGAATCTTACAGGCTGACCATCAATCCCCAGCGGTTGATAGTAGATGTCTCGCTTTTCTTGACCATCAATACTAAGCCTTTTATTCAAAGTCTGTTTTGTCATCTTCTCAATGACTTTTTCAACCATTTGATCAACCAATTGCCAATCTTCATCATTGGGTCTATCTGATGCAATCTTATGGGAAAAAACATGCTTACAGACAATAGCACTTGCTCCTATTGGAACAAATCCATTGGTACTAAGCTCATCATGTAATTCAAGCAAAGCCCCATCATAATTTCGATTGCCATAAGTAACAACTGGTAAAACATAAGTCCCTTGCCCCTTGATTGCACGTTTTATGTATGGCAGTATTTTATTAGGCAATCGTCCTGCATAAACTGGAAAGCCCACAATAACAAGTTCATCCGATTCAAACTGATACATATTTTCTCTTTGCGGTTCCAAAGAAATATCATAACTATACATTGATAAATGCAAAGCTTCTGACAGTTTTTTAGCGATTGTTCTTGTTACATGTCCTGTTTGTCCTGTTGGACTAAAATAAATAACTGATATGTTTTTAATTTTCATATTCCCCCCATTGTTTACATTTTTCAACCCTTGTACTTATTATACAATGAAATAAAAAAAATGAACACGTTTTTACGTGCTCATTTTCAATTGACTATTCATCTGTTTAAAAATTATTGTTCCTCTAACTGTGATATTAAAACTTTAATCGACTTACCAATGGCATCAAAAGCGTCTTGATTGGGTGCACCATTAAATTCAACACTATCTAGCTTCTGCCAGTTCATTTGATAACGGTCTAATATTTCTCTCAACTCTTTTTCTGCACCACCACTCCAGCCATAAGAGCCTATTCTAAAGAGCAATCTATTTTGAACTTTTTTCTTACCTAGTTCTTCTAGTACTGCCGCCATCGGTGGAAACATTTTATATTCATAGGTTGGCATAGCCAATATAACCGCTGAAGATTCCCAAACTGACGCAAGAGCTGTTCCCCATGACGTTTCAGGAATTTCATAGCTTGCAAGTTCAACATCATACTTTTCAAACTCTTTTTCAATAAAAGCAACACCACGTGCAGTCATACCATACATAGAGCCCCATAAAAGGGTAATCTTTTTCTTATCTACCTCTGTTTGATACGCTGCATAACGTTTATAATCATTGATAATTTTATCTGGATTTTGACGCCAAGCAATACCATGCCCTGGTGCTATTATCTGATAAGGCAATTTTTCACACTTTTCAATCGCTCTTTCTACAAAATTTGAAAAAGTAGCCAAAATATTTGAATAATATCTCACTGCCTCTTTTTCATAAAATTCAATCGCTTCTTCTGTCAGGTCATCATCAAAGCCATCTCCTTTAACACTCCCAAAAGAACCAAAAGCATCGCATGTGAACAAGGTACCCGATTGTGCCTCAAATGTCACCATAGTATCCGGCCAATGAACATTAGGGGTACAATAAAAGGCAAGCGATTTGCCTTGACCTAAATCAAAAACATCACCATCTTTTACCGTTTGAATCGTCATATCACCTTCATAAAATGCACCTAACATTTTTTCTGCCGCTCTTGTACACAATATTGTAATATCTTTTTTAAACGTCTTGATGTTTTCAATCCACCCAGAATGGTCGGGTTCTACATGATTTATCACTATATAATCAAGTGAATCTAAAGACACGTCCATTTGATCTAGCATTGAAAAGAATGTTTCAGGAACGCCATCCCATCCACAAAATCCATCTATCAGTGCTGTTTTTTCTCCTTTGACAACATATGAATTAAGTGAAACACCGTGAGGAATTTCCCAAACACCTTCAAATAAAATTGATTCCATATTCGTTGATAATTTGTATATACCTTCTGTCATTTTTGAAATGCCCATATAAGCCTCCATATCTGATAATTATTCTCAATTGATTTTATAACTTATCTGCTTATTCGTCAACACTCAATCCCACCCCGCTCTCATTTAAACACTTATAAAGTTACTTGTAACCATCAATACAAGTAACTTTCGTCCATTTCTTCAAGTACTTTAGAAAGTCTTTCTCGTGCTGCTTCAATTTTAGCTTTGTCTCTTGAATGAAGGGATTCGTCAAATTTTTCAAGTTCAAAAGCAACTTTTCTTCTCTTTTCCCCCATTAACTCTTCATAGACCCGTTCACCTCTTAGAAGCAAGAGCTTATTCACTTCTTGATCTTTAGGATGGATTTTTAAGTAGGCCAATTCAGCCATTCTCTGTTCTATTTCTTCATCTGTCATATTGACATTTTGTCCTTTAATGATGGCCTTTATGCTTTCACCTGTTGAATTCACTTCTACTTGAACTTCTAAAATAGAGTTAATATCGTAGGTATAAGTCACATCCACAGACTCTTTCCCCGCCTCGCCTTTAGGCACTGATACTTCTAATTCACCAAGCATTAAGTTGTTCTCAGCAAATCGACTTTCACCTTGTAAAACCTTAATGCGAATCATGGTTTGATTATCACTCACTGTATAAAGTCGTTCAGTACGGCTAGTTGGTATCACTGTATTTCTTTCTATAATCGGACAATAGTAGCCTTCACGATAGCGATTTTCATCTATTTTTCTAACGACTTCAGTCCCCAATGTAAAAGGGCAAACGTCCGTTAAAATTACTTCTTTAATATCTTTATGACGTTCTTTCATCGCACCTTGAATAGCCGCACCAAGGGCTACCGCTTCATCGGGATTAATGTCTGTCCGTGGTAACTTTTTAAACAACTTACTTGTAAATTTTCTCACAAGTGGCAGTTTACTTCCCCCTCCAATTAAAACAACTTGATCAATTTGGGAAGTTTTAATTTTGGCATCTGCCAAACTTTTTTTAATAGGCTCTTTGATACGATCAAACAGGGGTTGACATGCTTTCTCATAGTCATCTATTGACAGATCCATTTGTACTTTCTCATGATTAATTTGACATGTCATGGTCACAAGATTCACTTCAGAAAAGGCCATTTTACATAAATCTGCCTGTTTTCTAATATGACTAAGGGTTTTTGCGTCTAAATCACTGACCTCTAAATGATTTTCTTCTATAAAGCGTTTGACAATTATTTCTGTAAAATCTTCTCCTCCTAAGAAATTATCTCCTGCTACTGCATGAACCTCTAAAATAGAGCCAAACAACTCTATTATAGACACATCAAAAGTTCCTCCCCCTAAATCAAAGACTAAGAATTTTGAGTCTTCTTTATTTTGGTAAAGGCCATATGCCACAGCTGCAGCTGTCGGTTCACTCATCAATCGTTCTACTTTAAGACCTGCAAGTTCCCCTGCTCTTATCGTTGCCTTTCGGCGTTGATCATTAAAATAAGCGGGGACACTAATGACGGCTTCTGTGATGGGCTCACCCAAATAAGCCTCTGCATCTTCCTTTAAACTCTTAAGGACAAAAGAAGACAATTCTTCCGCTTTCAAGGTTTCTTTACCCATTTCAAATGGTTTATCACTTCCCATTGATCGCTTGAAAACACTCGCACTGGTCTCTGGGTAAAGCAAGAGTCTTTCTTTTGCCATCTCACCGACATAGACTTGACCTTCTTCATCAATACTGACCACAGAAGGGGTCAAATGTTTCCCTAAGCGATTCGGAATAATCTTTGGGCCTTCTTCTGTAAAATAACTGATTAAACTATTGGTTGTTCCTAAATCTATACCTACTATCATTGCTTACTCCTTAGCTTTCATTTTGTCTTCCATCTGCTCAACTTCAAACAGATACTCTATACGGTCTGGTCCTGCCATTAATGCTTTTTTATAACTGACCAAAGCCTTGGCATACTTGCCTTCGTATTCAGCAATTTTTCCTTCAATATCATATTCTTCCATACATTTTTCTCTTTGACAAAATGCACAAAGAGGTGCGTCTTTCATCTTTTCAAAGTAATATTTAGCTTTTTCTACATCCCCTGAATAAAGAGACCAATAAGCCATATTGTAAAGGGAGAGCTTTCGAGAATAATTTCCCCCTAAATAGTTTTCTTCACTCGAATAATGACCTTTTATATATTGCCAGATGTCATCCATTTTAGTTTTAAGTGCCTCTTTTTGCCCCATTGCCCGGTGGGCATTTAAGGTATCATAAACAATGCCATGGAGATAATTATTATAAAAGTCAGGGCTATCTTTGATTAAATCAATCCCTGTTTGATACCATCGCATGCCTTCCTCAAAGTCTTTTTTGACCATAAAATAAAAATCTGCCAGAAAATTAATAATTTTAACTTGTTGATTCACTTCTAAATGTTTACGCTTAATCCGGCGTAATTTCTTAACACATTTACGATAGGCCCTTAAATCTCCCATAGAATGATATAAATAGCCCATCTCTATATAGTAATCAATTTGATCTATAGCTTCTTCTTGTAACTGCTTGTTGCGCCAATAACCTGCTTTTTCCCATGCTTCATTGGCTAAAAACATTTCAATTAAATCATTATAATCTTGTTTAGTAAGTTTAAAACGTTCTGCCAACCCTTGATAGATTGCTTCAGATTTGTCAACCTCCCTATGTCGACTGTAAACCAGTGCCAATTGATAATAGGGTTGAAGGTAATTGTCATCTGCTTTTTCAATTGATTGCTTATAATAAGCTTCTGCCTCTTCGAATATATTAAGCCTTTTATAGATATTACCAATGCGGCAATACTGATAAGGTGAATCAGGTTGAAACTCACTGGATTTTTTATAGCTCGTTATCGCTTGTTGATTAAGATTTCCCTCTTCATAGATTTCACCCATTAAATAATAAGCGCGTTCGCTTTCTTCTAACTCTAATAGGTGTTGGCCATAAGCTATACTTTTATCAAGGTAATCTTTCACACGATCAACTCTAAAACGTTCTAAATACACTTCAGCCAGTCTTTCATTTACAGGAACACTATCATTAAATTTTTCTTTATAAACCTGATAATTATCAATTGCCTGATCGTATTTTCGGAGATACTGATAGGCTCTCCCTAGAATATAAAGCCCATTGTCTTCTGATGAATACTGACTTTTATAGTCTTCCATTATATCAATGACTTCATTATATTGCTCACGTTCAAGGAGAATAACCCCTTTCAAATAAACACTTTCTGCTGTTTCATGTTTCTCTATTTTCTCGTTAATTATTTTAAGAGCTTCTTCGTGTTCACCTGAGTTCAGCCTAATCAGTGCCATATAATGTAAACACTCTGCTGGAAAGATCAAATCACTCTCTTGATTAAGCGCTCTTAAATAAAGGTCTTTTATCTTATCAAAGATGCGCTGACGCGCTTCATTCGTCTTAGCACAAACTCTCTCTACATTATATTGTTCAAGTTCAATAGCCATTGACGTTACACCTTTGCTATAGGCCTCATCAATCACTGCCTTGGCATCATCTGTCATATCAAAACGCATATAGACCTTGATAGCATTAATATAAGGTTCAGCGTTTCCTGGATACAGTCGATTGGCTTCATAATAGTCATCAATCACTTGCTTATTCATATCCAATTCAAAAGCAGATTTCTGTCTATAAATATAGGCCGGATAATAATCTGCGTCTACTTGGATCATTTGGTCACAAACATCAATACAGCGTCTATAATCTTCAAAAGCAAAATACATATAGGCCTTTTGTTGCATACTGATTAACTGATCATTTTGATTATTTTCAGCCTGAATTGCTTGATCAATCATTTGAATCGCTTCGGCTTTAAGATTGGCCTTAACTTCATCTTGACTTACAACGGCTTTTTTAAAGAGAGCGCGTGATATCAAATAATAAGCAATGGGGAGTTTTTCAGTGATTTTAGGATTTTGTTCCGCCTCATCTTTTAATCTTTCTTCTTTAACTAATTCCAACCATTCTTTAAGATGGGGCAATGCCTCTTCTTCACGGTAAAGCTCCATTAATAGTCTTCCCGCTATATTTTGATATTCATAACGATTGTCTTCAGTGACTTGAATAGGCTCTAATAGGTCCCATGCCTCTTCAAAACGATCATTTTGAAAATAGCACCAAGCTAGCTCAAATCTACTTTTCTCATCATCAGGTGAAAGCTTTAGTTTCTCCTCTAACTTTACAATGATGCCTTCATTAGCTCTTTTTATGCCATTGAGTATGGCCTCATCATTTGTGAAGTGAGGAATCATATCCAAATAACGCTTTTTAGCCCCCTCAAAATCTTCAAGATCAAGTGCATAAGCTGCTAAAATCATGTGAGCACCATAGTGTGTTGGAAAATCATCAATAAGTTCTTGGCACAAGGCAACCGCCCGGTCATAGACTTGAGTTGAATAGTAAACAAACGCAACATAATAAGTGATATAAGCATCGTCAGTATTTTCTTGATCTAATTCTCTAGCCATTGTAAGTGCCCGATCAGACTCTTCGTTTGCGATGGCATATCGCATCAATTCATTTTTAACAGCAGGATGGCTTAAACCTGCATTCTCAATTAAAGCAAGTGCCGACTCACTGTCTTCATATTGTCGATTGTCATTCATTTTTCTCAATTGAATAAAGGCTTGAATATAATCATCAACTGGCACACGTGCTTCTCCCTCAATGAGATTAAAGTCAAACCAAGATTTATTGGCTAAATCTTCTGTAGCAAAATCAATGAATTCTTTAGGAAATTTTTCATAGAGTTCTTCCTTGTGACTTTCAAGCTTAAAGGTTTCTTCTATCAATTGCCAGATGTCACTTGGAAGTCTAAAATGATCCATTAAAAAAACAAGAAAAGCCTCTCTCGCTTCATCACAGGTATCTAAATCTGTACAGATATCTGCTTCAAACAAGGCTTCCCATAATAATTTGCTTTTTCTTGACTCAAGTTTGTTGTAAACTGATTCAATTTCACTAATCCATTCCGCTATAGGTCCTGATGTCTCTTCCACTTGATTGGCTAAATTTAATGCTTCTTCATAAGCCTCCCTAAGTGCTTTAAAACCTTCCGGATTATCTTCTGGATTAACCGTTACCAATTGATTCCTATAGGCCTCTTTTAAAAGCCCTACATCTTTTGTAGGGGCTATCCCTAAAATTTCATATATTTTATTCATCTATTTGTCCTTTTTAATTCATTTTTTATTAGCAAAATTATTATAGCATTTATATAAAAGCGATTGATTAAAGTTAACTATTAATTTACATTTTTTGAGACTATGGTACCAGATGATTGACCTTCCTCCCCTCTTTAAAGCAGTTTTTCCCCTTTTAAATGTTATTTTATGACCAATGGAGTTATAATGAATAAAAAAAGGGTATTATACTTTAATAATAATTATTATGACAACAATTACTATTAATCCATTTAATTTAGATTACTGGCAATTTAAAAATACTATTATAGTAATCTTCTCATAGGCAAAGGAGGCCTTGCAATGCAACTTATATTATTAAGACATGGCGAAAGCATTTGGAATTTAGAGAATTTATTTACAGGTTGGACTGATGTTGATCTGTCTGAGACAGGTAAAAAAGAAGCCGCAAGTGCTGGTAAAATACTGAAAGAAGAAGGCTTTGATTTTGACGTATGCTATACGTCATATCTCAAACGTGCCATTCACACTTTAGACTTAGCCCTTGACCAACTTGATCGCACTTGGTTACCTGTAGTCAAAAGTTGGAAGCTTAACGAGAGACACTATGGTGCCTTACAGGGCTTAAACAAGGCAGACACTGCCGAGAAATATGGCGATGAACAAGTTAAAATCTGGCGTCGTTCATTTGATACAGCGCCCCCACTTCTTGAAGAAAAAGATATGAGAAATCCTCGATATCAAGAACAATACCGTCAAGAAAAAGATGTCAAGTTACCACTTGGCGAAAGTTTGAAAGACACAATTGAAAGGGTTGTTCCCTATTATAATGATGTGATTTATCCCGATATGCTTAGTGGTAAACGCGTGCTTATTGTTGCACATGGTAATTCATTAAGGGCACTGGTAAGACATTTTGAAAATTTATCAAATGATGAAATTTTAAGCCTTAATATTCCTACAGGTGTACCTCTTCTCTATGAATTTGATGATAAGGGTCAATTTGTCAGTAAACGTTACCTTGGAAATGCTGAAGAAATTGAAGCAAAAATCAATAAGGTTGCCAACCAAGGAAAACGCCAATAGGACTGATTCTCCACTCATCACCTCATGAATACAAAAAGCCTTCGAGACACGCTATCAATGGTCTCAAAGGCTTTTCTATTTAGGGCATTTCTATTTTATGAAGGTTGCTTGCCTATATAAGCAAGAATACCACCATCAACATAAAGAATGTGACCATTTACAAAGTTAGAAGCATCTGATGCCAAGAAAACAGCAGGTCCCATTAGGTCTTCTGTCGTTCCCCATCTCGCTGCAGGTGTTCTTGATGTAATAAAGGTGTTAAACGGATGCCCATCTTCTCTTAATGGTGCTGTTTGAGGTGTGGCAATATAACCTGGACCAATCCCATTACATTGAATATTTTTTTCTCCAAATTCAGCACAAATATTGCGCGTTAACATTTTGAGTCCACCCTTTGCAGCTGCATAAGCTGAAACGGTTTCACGACCCAATTCACTCATCATAGAGCAAATATTAATAATTTTACCATGTCCTTTTTTAATCATAGAAGGCAACACTGCTTTTGACATAATAAAAGGACCATTAAGGTCAATATCAATGACTTTTCTAAAATCTTCAGCACTCATTTCAGTCATCGGTACACGTTTGATAATGCCTGCATTGTTCACTAAAATATCTATCACGCCTACTTCAGATTCAATTTTCTCAATCATGTCCTTCACTTGCGATTCATTTGTCACATCAAAAACATATCCATGTGCTTTAATATCATTTTCAGCATATGCTTTAAGCCCTTTATCGACAAGCTCCTGATTAATATCATTAAATACAATAGTTGCACCCGCTTGTGATAAGGCACTTGCAATAGCAAAACCAATACCATAAGATGCGCCTGTTACTAAAGCAATCTTGCCTTCTAATGAAAAATATTGATTTGAAAACATCATAGTCCTCCTTAAAATTTTAAGTATATTATCAATTCATCTCACTTTATCATACATAAAAAGCGAATTCTTTGTACTTTTTGATGACTTTATTGAAAATATTGAACAAATTACTTATAATGAAGACACTGAATCAGTTTATGATCTAACCTACTTTATAAAGGAGATCCCAATGAAAGCTTACTCTTCCTGCCAAAAATCTATTGAAGCCGCTATAGAAAATCAGAAGTATACCCTTGCTCGCCTCTATCGAGAAGAAAAGCCCATGGGGATGCATATCCACGATTGCTATGAAATTTACTACTCTATTTCAGGGGGAAAGCGATTTTTAATTGATAATAAGTATTATGAAATCAATGATGGTGATCTTTTCATTATTAATCAATATGAAAGCCACTATTTAGATCTGACAGATAATGGCAGTTTAGAGCGTATTGTCATTAATGTCTACCCTGACTATTTAAAAAAACTGTCAACTGCTCAAACACCTTTAGACAGTTATTTTTCCAATCATTCTGACCATTTTTGTCATAAAGTGCATTTGAGTTCAGAAGAACAACAAAGATTCATCTATTATTTTCACAAAGTCACTAATTCAAATGGCTACGGTTGCGATATTATTGAAGAAACTTCTTTTATTCAGATGATGGTCTATATCACCCAGTTATTTCACTCACAAGAAAGCGATCAATCGGGAGACCAACAACATTATCACTATAATCAGCACGTCTCCAACATCCTTAATTATATTAATCTTCACATTAGCGACTATCTAAGTATCAAGACGATTGCCGACCATTTCTACCTAAGTGAATCTTACATTTGTCGCTTATTTAAAGCTGAAACAGGAACAACTATCAATCAATACATCACTGCCAGACGTATTAGCATGGCTAAAGCTTTTCTGAATATAGGGTACTCTGTTTCAGAAGTATGCGATAAAATTGGCTATCAAGATTATAGTAATTTTCTTAAGGCTTTCACTAAAATTGTAGGCATATCTCCCAAAAAATATGCCCAATACAGCACCCACTAAGCTAATATTTCACAGACTCAACTTAAAAACTAAAGTATAAAAAGGACAAAATTCAGTATTCATTTTTGTCTTTTTTTTATTTTTATTTCATTTTTTTAATATTTTATCTCTTTTTTAAGTCAAAAGACTTGATTTTAGGGCAAAGAATGTGGCATTATATAGATTATATAATTATGCATAAAAAGTATATTCATCCGCAAACACGTTTTTTCAGAACTGTTTAAGGCATTGAAATACAACTATTTTTTCATCGGTTAATTTATACTTTTTTAAAACAACAATAAAATTAATACGTTATTAATGTATCAATATACATCACAAGAAGAAATGGAGACATCTTATGAAGATTTATGTTTATGAAACCCGAGAGGATGAAAGTGCCTATTTTGAGCAAATCAAAAAAAGATTACCTGTAGAATTAATACAGTCTCAAGAAGTCCCCAGTATTGAAACAGCCGCCTATGCTAAAGGATGTATGGGTGTCACCACGCTAGGTCAAGGTCAAATTACATCAGATATTCTCGATATTTGGCATCAAATAGGGATTAAATACCTTTCTGTTAGAACAATTGGCTATAACAATATTGATGTTAATTATGCTAAAAAAGTGGGAATCCGAGTCTGTCACTCTAATTATCCGCCAGATGGCGTTGCTGATTTTACCGTCATGCTCATGCTCATGTGCCTTAGAAATTATAAACAGGCGCTTTGGCGAGGTCAGGTCAATGACTTTTCACTCAATGGCCTAAAAGGAAGACAAATGAAAGATTTGACAATCGGTATTATTGGCACTGGGAAAATAGGCTATACTGTTCTTAAAAACCTCACAGGTTTTGGTGCAAAATTGCTTGCTTATGATCTTTATCCCAATGAGCACACCGCCCAAATCGCAGAATACGTCGATATTGATACGCTCTATCAACGCTGTGATGTAATCAGTCTTCATACCCCGCTCTTTGATTCGACTTATCATATGATTAATAAAAAAACCCTCCATCAAATGAAGGAGGGCGTCATTATCATTAACTGTGCTCGTGGTGAACTGGCTGATAACGAGGCACTTATAGCTGGTATTGAAAGCGGTAAAATAGGTGCTCTGGGTCTTGATGTCGTTGAAGGCGAAGAAGGTATTTCTCACATTGATCACCGAACTAATATTCTTTCCAATAACCAAATGGCCTATTTGAGACAATTCAAAAATGTCATTATGACACAACATATGGCCTTTTATACTGACAAAGCCGTAGAAAGTATGGTCCATTATGGCGTACAAGGCATTGTCGATATGGCCAATGGTGCTTGTGAAACTGAAATTTAACAATTTAATAAAACAAGAACTTGTAAAGGCAGTCTTATACTCATAAGTCTGTCTTTTCTATACCTTTCTTTCATTTTCGCCTAAAGTTCGTATACCTGTAAAGAACCAAATAGCCGTAATCATTGCTGAAAAAGCATCTGCAAATGGCGCTGCATGAAGGATTCCCTTGAGTCCCCACCACTGCGAAAATACAATAATGGCTGGAATAAGGAATATAACTTGACGAGTTAAGGTCAAGAACATCGCCGATCGCGTTCTCCCAATAGCTTGAAAGAAATTAGCCCCTAAGGCTTGAAAACCTACTACAGGGAGGCACCAGAACCATGCTCTTAAGGCATAACTCCCCTGTTCAATCAGTTGCGAATCTTGATTGAAAAGCGTAATAATCTGAGAAGGAAAGAAACGCGTCAGCAACCACCCTATTAGGGCAATCAGTGTCGCTGAAACCATTGCCAATTGCTCTGCCTTCTTAATGCGATCATACTGTCTCGCACCAAAATTATAGCTAATAATAGGCTGTACCCCTTGATTTAAACCAATAATAGGCATTAATATAAACGTTTGAACACTGTTGACAATTCCCATTGCAGAAACAGCCATATCCCCACCATAGAACAAGAGATTCCTATTTAAGACAACATTAAGAACGCTATTAGTCAGTTGCATTAAAAAGCCTGGAATACCTAACGATATAATTTTCACAGCAACAGATTCTTTGATTTTCATATACTTCAACTGGATAGGATGCTTAGTCCGATTACTCAAAAAATAAGACAGAATCCAAGTCATTGAAATAGCTTGTGCTATGATTGTGGCTAAAGCAGCACCAGACATCCCCCATTTAAAAACATAAATAAAAATAGGATCCAAAATAACATTGATGCCGGCTCCTAGAAACATCGTTATCATGGCAAGTTGGGGTTTACCATCTGCTCTCAAGAAGTTATTCATCCCCATACTAGTCACTTGAAAAATCGCACCGAAAAAAATCACCCGCATGTACGCCATCGCATAAGGTAAAACCGTTTGACTGGCACCAAATAAGCTCAACAAGGGTGCTAAAAAAATTTGACCTAGCACAAGAAAAAGACCACCACTTATTAAAAGTAGACTAAAAGCATTTCCAATAGCCTGACTGGCTTCCTCAACTTTTCCTTCTCCCAACTTTATCGAAAAAAGAGTGGCTCCACCCACACCAAATAAAATACCTATTGAAAGTAAAATAATCATGATTGGAAATCCAATTGTAATTCCAGCTAAACCATTGTAACCCAGATCAGTGGCGTTCCCTATAAAGATACGGTCAACAATATTATATAATGCATTAACTACCATTCCTATAATAGCAGGAATAGAAAACTTCATTAAAAGATGGGAAACTTTTTCAGTCCCTAAGGGATTGACTTTTTCAGCCATATGTCCTCCTTTATCTAATCGCTCTATAAAATAGTCCTTATAATTACTTGATACGTCAACTATTATAATTCTGATTACTTGATATGTCAAGTAATCAGGTGTATAATAAAATCACTATCAATTAAAGGAGTGACACATTTGAAAAAGGAACCTCTAGAGAGTATAGGCCGCTGGATTTCAGTCCTCTACCGCCAATTCCAAATTTATATTAATAAGGCTTTAAAAGAATATAACTTAAATTCTTCTGAATATATTTATCTTATTCACTTAGATGATCAAGATGGGGTCAATCAAAAATACCTATCGGATAAAATAGGAATAGATGACGCCTTAACAACCAGAGCCATGAAAAGTTTAGAGTCAAAAGGTTATATTACACGTGTCAAAAATATCAAAGATCGTCGTGCATACCAAATCAACATCACTCAAGAAGGTCGCAATCTCGTCCCCCTTATTGAAAAGGTTTTGAAAGAATGGACGCTCATCTTGTCACAAGATATGACATCAGAAGACGTTCATGAGCTCATCACTACTTTACACCACATGTCATCGAAAGCCATTGAAAAGAACCAATCTTTTTCCGACAATAAAAGCCTATAAAATCACTTCAATACTTACTCCTTTTCCTTGAGTTGAAATTGTTAGTCAAAAAGTATATAATGATAATGATTATCAATTATGGTGATCATACATTTTTTTAGATTGGAGGTTAATATGTCATTAGATAACAACCCCTACGATGCAGAAGATATTCAAAAAAACAAAGTTTGGGGCATTATTTCTTATTTATCTATTTTATTCATTATCCCCCTCATCATGCCAGAAACTAAGGATTCCCCTTATACAAAATTTCACATTAATCAGGGCTTAATCCTCTTTATATTATCTATTGTGATTAGCATTTTTTCAGCATTGCCTCTCGCTTTTCTTTCTATGATAATATCTGTTCTTGGAAGTCTTACTTTATTTGTTTTATGGGTTATCGGTTTTATTGGTGCTGTTCAAGGCCAAGCCCGAAAAATTCCTTTATTAGGTGATATTAAGTTAATCCAATAATGACAGAAGTTCTCCACACCTTAGTTATTAATCCGCTTATACACATTTAGCCATTAAAAAACCACCTTGAAAGATTCAAGGTGGTTTTATTCATTTGATTCTTATATTCAATTTATTTCTTTTTGGTTTCTTCAACTACTTCTTCATAATCAACAAGTGCTTCATCTTGTACAGCTAAATTAATCGCTTCATCCATGAAATGTTTTTCTTCAACTTGTCTCAGTTTTTTCCTAACAGCCTCTTCAATTTCAAACTCTTGCTGTAAACCCATTCTTAATGAAATGACCAGTATTAAAAGAATGACTGCAAAAGGTAAGCCCGTTAGTACAGCTGCCGTTTGAAGTGATTCTAGACCACCACCTAATAATAAGACAGCAGCAACTACCCCTTCCATGACAGCCCAAAAGACACGTTGAGGAATGGGAGAATCGAGTTTACCACCTGAGGTCAAGTGATCCACTACCAGTGAGCCCGAGTCTGATGAGGTAACAAAGAATACTGTTACAAGTATTATCCCTATAACCGATAATAAATTGGACCAAGGTAAATTGTTGACCATTGCAAATAAAGCAATCGCCACATTTTCAGAAACAGCACTGGCAATATCTCCAACACCATTCATTTGAAGATTTATGGCTGTACCTCCAAAAACACTCATCCAGAAGAAGGATAAAAGTGATGGAATTAACATTACACCTAAAATAAATTCTCTGACACTTCTTCCCTTTGAAATTCGTGCAATAAACATGCCTACAAATGGAGACCATGAAATCCACCAAGCCCAATAGAAAATCGTCCATCCGCCTTGCCAATTGGTGTCTCTAAATGTTTCAGTCCACATACTCATTTCAACAATATGTGATAAATAACCACCGATATTTTGTGAAAAACCACTAAGAATAAATACCGTTGGACCAACAATTAAAATAAACAGCATAAAAACAGCCGCCAATATCATATTTAACTCACTTAAGCGTTTAACCCCATTATCTAGCCCCATAACAACGGATGTCGTCGCCATGGCAGTTATTACAGCTATCAATATAACTTGCGTTTGAAGTGCTATATTAATACCAAATAAATAATTAAGTCCCGCATTGACTTGAGCAACTCCTAAGCCTAATGATGTTGCCAATCCTATAAGCGTCGCTAAAACAGATAAAATATCAATTAAATTGCCCCAAAAACCATAAATTTTATTCCCAATCAATGGATAAAATACAGATCTTATGGTCAATGGTAATCCTTCATTATAGGCAAAAAAGGCCAAGGCTAACCCTACGATAGCATAAATCGCCCACGGATGAATACCCCAATGGAAAAAAGTTGTAATCATCGCCGCTTGAGCTGCTGCTGGCGACCCTGGTGCTATATTGCCAAAGATTGGTGATGGGTTCTGAAAATGGCTAATTGGTTCTCCAACACTCCAAAAGAGCAAACCAATTCCCATACCAGCACTAATCAGCATTGCATACCAACCGAATTTAGTAAATTCGGGTTCTGCATCATTTCCGCCAATGACAATATTACCATATCGCCCAAAAGCAAAATAAAGCGCTGCTAAAATAAAAATATTCGCAGACATAATTAAAAACCAACCTGCATTCTTTGTAATCAAGTCCATTAAATGATCAAAAGTACTTTCAGTTGATTCAGGGAAAATAAACGTTAAAGCAATAAACAGTGCAAGCACAATTGCTGAAACAAAAGTAACCTGTGGATTAACGTCAAAACCATGTCCTGACCAGTTATTTTCTCCAGGTTCTTGTCTTCCAGCTTCATCGAAAAGTGATGTTGTAGGTCTAATTTGTAAACCCTTGAATGGCTTCCTGTTTTTAATTGCTTTTTTTCTGGCTTCGGCTTCCGCCTTTTTTAATTTTTTCGCCAATTCTCTCTTAGATTCAGTTTTTTTGTTTGTCTCCATACACTTTTCACTTCCTTTAATAATAATGATTAACTCTTTTAGTTTATATGGTATAACAAATAATGTCAAACAACAGCCCTTATTTTTATGATATATACCCTTATTTTGTCCTTAGGTTCAAAAAATAAAATAACGTTTAAACCTATTGAAATTACTAGGGCTAAACGTTATTAGAATTTTCTGTATTTATACTTTCAAAAAACCTTTAATTAGTTTCTTTAATAGATTGATTTAATTTTATTAGAAAGGCTACTATTATTCATTTTCACCTTTCAAAATACACCTCATCTCACTATAAGCCAAAAAGTGCTGCACCAACCGCACCAACAATCTCTGGTTCGTCGGCGATAAATAACTTTTCACCAATTTTCTCCTCAACAGCTAATACCACACCCGGATTCTTTGCCACGCCACCAGTCATCATATATTCACCGCCAAGTCCAACACGCTTTATAAGCGAAAAGGCTTTTGATGCCACTGATTGATGAACACCATGAGCGATATCACTCTTGTCTTTATTGAGGGCAATTAACGAAATGACTTCTGATTCTGCAAAAACAGAACACATGCTACTGATACTTACATTTTCCTTCCATTTCATAGAAGCTGGACCGAGCTCACTAATTTCCATTTCAAGTGATCTTGCCATAAGTTCTAAAAATCGACCTGTTCCAGCAGCACATTTATCATTCATAACAAAATCAGTAACTTCTCCCCTATCATTGAGTTTAATCACCTTGCTGTCTTGACCGCCAATATCTAAAATCGTTCTAATTTGTGGGTTAAAATAATTAGCCCCCTTACCATGACAACTGATTTCAGTTACATTCATATCGGCGAAAGGAATACTCACACGTCCGTAACCTGTTGATACAATCATTTCTAAGTCATTCTTTTGTAAGTTCGCTTTTTCAAGAACACTTTTAAGAACATGTTCAGCACTTTCACCACTTTTAGCACCCGTTCTCACAACATCAAATGCTATAATTTCTTTTTTTTCATTCATAATAACGGCGTTCGTTGAAGTTGAGCCACTATCTATTCCTAATACATACATTTTTTCATTGCCACCTTTATGTTTTTTCTGTCTTTGACGTGCTACATGTGCCGTTACTTCTAATGACTCTACAAACGCTTCGATTCGCGTTCTCAGTTGTCCTGCACTTTGCATCGTGTAATCTGTTTCTATTTTTAAAATAGGTTTATTAAAGGTCTCTTTCATTTGTACATAATCATAAGAGTAATTGTCACAGAATTGAACCGTATGATAAACAATACCTGATAAGTCATCTTCAAAGGCCTTAAGTGTTTGCTCACGTTCGGATATATCTTCCATTCTCATACAGGGAAATTGACGCAAAAGTGCCCCTGAATACTGATAAAGACTACTGGTTTGATCTTTAGAAAAATGTCTTTCAAGACCTGTACACGTTAAATTAAAAACCAATTCTACATTTGCTTTTTCTAGCAATTTAACAACACTTGGATGAGAACGCGCTCCCATAATCCCAATTTTAATAGGAGATTTTTCTGGATTGGCTTCTCGCTCTTTTTCACTTTTTTCTCTCTTAAATGCTTGTCTTTTCAATTCACAAACTTGATAAAAACGGTCTATATCAAATGTTTTACCACTAAAAGCTTCATAAGCTTTCATCATCTCTACAATAGACTGTTCGTAGAGCTTTATAGCAAGATCATTGACCTTTCTCGGAAAATCTAAAAGATAGATAAATTTATCTGGATATTTTTCAGTCAATACATCATAAAGTCTGCGTGTACTATCACAGCAGGTAGTTAAAATAATCCCTTCATATCGATTTTGCTCTGCTGCTTCAAGAACCCCTTTTGAATAAGAACAAATATTGGGGTGCATGAGCATATCAGCTTGACAAAAATTGACCACATTCGGCTCAATTCTTTCAATCTCTATCCCAAAAGATTCAAACATTTCAACAGGTGTGTACTTACATACATAACCAAACATTATGAAATCCTCCCTTTAGCTTGTTGCGATTGAAGAATTTCCAAGAAGGCTTCAAGTCGTGTTTTAATTTGCCCATCATGGCTATTCCTCCGGTCCATGCCATCACCATCTAAGATAAGCATCGGAATGCCCTTTTCGGTCATCTTTTCTTTTAGAAGCATCACGCCACCAGCCGATTGTTTACAGCCCCAGTGACAAAAATGAATCAAGGCATCTGTATTAAAGTCATCAACGTATTTTTCAATGGCTTCTATCTTGCGACTAAAAGAACCATTATAAATATTATTAATCATTTTACTCGCTAAGGCTTCTAAAGGGTGTTCTACATCGAGTTCTTCCATATTATCAAGATTAATATCACACAGATCTATCTGATAGTCAGCGCTAATGTTAAAATAACTTTGTAGGGTCTCTTGATAATAAGGAAAAAGATGTACCCAAAAAATGCTTTGAGCTGTTTTAGGAGGATAAGCTTTAATCTCTTCTTCAAGCATTTCAAAAAAGGTTAGTACTTCAGGCGTCCCAATGTATAAATGCGTTGCAAATAGCATAAACATCTGTAATGTTAACGTACTTGGATATTGATGCTCTTTTTGAAGCTCTAAAAAACGCTTATATGCCGCCTTAGATTGATTTTCTCTCTCTAAGGTAGCTTTGAGTGCTTGAATATCAAAAGTCTTCCCAGTTTCTACTTCTAAGCGTTTAATCATGTCTTTAAGTTGCACGACCAAATAATCTCTTGCTTCTATTGAATAAGTATTGGGGATATCTAAGGTCATATGACTTAAATGGTTTTTTTGACTTAGATACCTAAAGGTATTAATATTCCCGTCACATACCATTGAAGTGGTCACTGAAAAAGACGGAATGGGCAAAACCCCACTATCTACACCGCCAATAAAATTACGATGATAGGCACAGAGCGTCTGGGCAATCCCCATGTTTTCTGCATAATCCATAAAGTAGTCTTCACATTTGAATCCTGATATAAAAGAAGATAAACACTCAATTGAAACAGGAATTAGATTGAAACACTGTAAGATTTCCACAGGTGCAAAGATATTTGTCCATGCGGATTGCTCAGGATGTTCTAAAGCTTCTTCTGTTTTTTTTACCGCCAAATGATTTAAGTAGCGATACGCTTTAGGTAAGTCTTTATCCGCTAAATATTTGGTTCTTAAACCTTCCGCCTTCATCCCTAGCTTCATCATGCTAAGAACAGTTTCCGGCTTAGTATTGGCTCTTTTCTTCATTTCTTCGCCATATTTTTTTACAATTTCCATATAATGTCGCCTTTCTTTTGATTAGTCTCTCTCGTTAATATCACCTTTAGAAGGTGAACGGCTTCATTTATTTAAACGCTCAAAAACATTCAAATAAATTAAAATATATCACTTTGCTTAAAATTCTTCAAGTTTAATTGGTCCTATTAGAAAGAGATTCAATTGTTCATAAAATAAAAAAAAATCAATTTACAACAATGCATTTGATTTAGAACTGAAAAAAAACTGAGCCCCTTAAGGCTCAGCTTCATTTACATCATTTGCAATTTCTTTAAAAAATATCAACAGCAATAACTAATCAATCAGATTAAATGCCTTAAATGCATGATACACACCATCTTGATCAACGGATTGTGTCACATAACTAGCAAGTTTTTTCGTCTCTTGTTCAGCGTTACCCATAGCAACACTGGTCCCTGCAAACATAAGCATTTCTCTATCATTAGGACCATCTCCAATCGCCATCACTTCATCTTGCTGAATACCAAGGTGAGTAATGACCTTTAAGATAGCAGAGGCCTTATGAATGCCTTTCTGAGTAAATTCGCCATTGAACTGATTGCGATCTGCAAAACTCATAGGTGTGATTTGAATGCCTTCTGGAACAGCCATTCCCATTGATTTAACATCAATGTCGGCATGATAATACATACCACTTTCAACCCCTTCTATCGTTCTAGGATCTTCAACCTTTTGAATTGCAAAATCACTATCGTCAATTCCCTTGTCACTCAAGAGCGTTCTAAACTGATTAATACTTTCTTCATTGGCAAACTTGCCATTTCGGCCATCTAAAATATAGTGTGCATGATGGGCTTCTAATACATCAATCGTGCGGGATAAAAGGTCTTGAGACATTTGGTCTCTAAAAAGTATTTGTCCCTTCCAAACAGCATGAGCACCTGCTGAGGCAATAATGCCATCAAAAGGTAATTCCTTTAAGAATGAAGGAATGGTATCTAAAGCCCTCCCAGTACAAATGGAAAGCAAATACCCTTTCTTTTTCACTTCATGAATTGCCTCTATTGTTCGATTGGAAATTTCTTGCTTATAATTGATGAGTGTGCCGTCAATATCTAAAAAAATAATTTTTATCATTTACTTTCCCTTATCGCTTTTCTGACACGAAGTACAGCACTTGGTGAGACTGATAATTCATCAATCCCCATTTCAATAAAGCGGCTAGTTAAACGCGTATCTGCACCTAACTCACCACAAATACCAATCCAAATACCTGCGTCGTGTGCGTTTTTAGCTGACATTTCAATCAGTCGCAATACAGCGTCATGATGTCGATTAAGGAAGGGCTCAAGATGCGTATTTTGACGGTCTATCGCCAACGTGTATTGGGTTAAATCGTTGGTTCCTACACTGAAAAAATCCACTTCTTTTGCCAATTGATCACTGATAATAGCAGCCGCTGGTGTCTCTATCATAATGCCTTGCTCAACGTCATTAAAAGGAATTCCTTGAGCCTTTAAGGTATCCCTAACTTCTTTAGAGATTACTTTAATCTGTCTCACTTCTTCTACAGAAGTAATCATAGGATACATAATAGATAGATGACCAAAGGCACTTGCCCTATAAAGTGCTCTCAGTTGTGTCTTAAAAATTTCAGGCTGTGTTAAACAAATTCGAATCGCACGGTAACCTAGTGCTGGATTGTCTTCATGCTCTAAGTTAAAATAATCAACTTTTTTGTCAGCACCAATATCCAGCGTACGAATCACGACATTTTTACCTTGCATGGCTTGTAAAACCTTTTTATAAGCCTCAAATTGTTCTTCTTCAGTTGGATAATCTTCAGAACCTAAATATAAAAACTCACTTCTAAAAAGACCAATGCCACCTGCATCATTTTTAAGAACATGTTCTAAATCTAAAGGATTAGCTATATTAGCATAAACTTTTACCTTTTTACCACTTAGTGTTACATTTTCTTGTCCTATTAATTCAGCCAATTGACTTTTTTCTTCATTTTGAGCATGAAGTGCATGTTCATAAGTTGCAAGTGTCGCTTCATCCGGATTAATAATTAAAACGCCCTTGTCACCATCTGCTATTGCTAACTGACCTTGCCAGCTTTCATCATATTTTACACCTATCACCGCTGGAATGTCCATCGTTCTAGCTAAAATAGCCGTATGAGAATTGCTTGATCCAAGTTCAGTAATAATGCCTCTCATTAAAGATTGATCCATCTGAACGGTTTCACTCGGTGCCAAATCTTTGGCTACAAGTAGGCTTGGATTAACCAATTCTTTAACTTGATCTTTACCAGTCAAAATTTTTATAACTCTTTGACTAATATCCTTCATGTCTGCTGCTCTTGCTCTAAAATAGTCATTATCCATTGCACTGAAAATGTCCGCTAGTTTATCACCTGCTTGCTTTACTGCATAGGCTGCATTAGCAAAAGAATCATTAATGATCGTTTTAACTGAATCAATAAAATCATCATCTTCAAGCATCATCGCATGGACACCCAGTATATCAGCACTTTCTTTAATACCTTCTTGAAGCTTTTGATCTACTAAGCTATTAAGCTGTTCAATCGCTGTTTGTCTAGCCTTTTCAAAACGTTCTATTTCAAGTTCAGTGTTTTGAATAGTGCCATAATCAACTTCGACTGCTTCATTATGATAAATACAAATGGGGGCAATGGCAATGCCTTTACTGATTTGTTTTCCTTCTATTATAGTCATTACACCATCATCCTTTATATTGTCTCATTAAAAAACTTTTCAAGATGTTGTGCTGCTTCTTGTTCGTCAGGTCCTTCTATGGTCACAGTTACAACATCATCTTTTTTTACACCTAAAGCCATGACAGAAATCAGCCGTGTTAGCTCTGCTGCATCACCATTGAGTGATAAAGTGATTTTTGATTGAAATTGCTTTGCCTCTTTTGCCAATTTCCCTGCCGGTCTTGCATGAAGACCTACCTCATCTGTAATTTGATACGTAAAACTTTTCATGTCTATAACTCCTCTCCATTAGTTGCAATTACGTTTTTATACCAATCAAATGATTTTTTCTTTCTTCTATTAAGTGTACCTGTGCCATCATCATATTTTTCAACATAAATAAAACCATAACGTTTAGCCATTTCTCCAGTAGAAGCACTGACAAGGTCAATACAACCCCAAGGTGTATAACCCCATAAATCCACGCCATCTTTAACCGCTTCTTTCATCTGATCGATATGTTGACTTAAATAGTCAATACGATAGTCATCTTGAATACTACCATCTTCTTCTATTTTATCATACGCTCCTAATCCATTTTCAACAACCATAATTGGAATTTCATAACGTCCATAAATTTCATTAAGGCTATAACGTAAGCCTTTTGGATCAATTTGCCATCCCCAATCACTTGTTTTAAGATAAGGATTTTTAAGACCGCCCATGATATTGCCACTTACCGCTTCCTTATCTGGAGATTCTGAAACGCAGTTACTCATATAATAACTCAGTGTATAAAAATCAATTGTGCCTTCTAATAAATCTTTTTTATCTTCTTCTGTTATATTGAGCTTAATATTGTTTTCTTCAAAATAACGTTCTGCATAAGCTGGATACTTACCTCTTACTTGAATATCTGAACAGAACCAATTGAGCATTCTGTTTTCTTTTTGTGCTTTTAAAATATCATCAGGGTGGCAAGTATTAGGATACATTGTAATGAAACAAATCATGTTCCCCATAATAAAGTTAGGATATTTTTCATGAGCTAACTTCACTGCTTTAGCACTTGCCACTAACTGATGGTGTAAACCTTGAAAACGCGCTTGTGGATCGTCTACAGCATGCATAAAATCTTCTGTGCCTTCATTAATAATTCCTAAAGAAAGTAAATTCCCCATAGGTACTGCCCCTACATTGACTTCATTAAAAGTTAGCCAATACTTTACTTTATCCTTATAGCGATCAAAAATAACTTCACAATATCTCATAAAATGATCAATACACGCTCTGCCAGACCAACCATGATATTTTTTAGCCATTTCATAAGGCATTTCATAATGAGAAATGGTGACAATAGGTTCAATGCCATATTTATGACATTCATCGAAAACTGCATCATAAAATGCTAGACCCTTTTCATTAGGCTTTTCTTCCATACCAGTTGGAAATATTCTTGTCCACGCAATGGAAAGTCTAAAGGCTTTAAAACCCATCTCTGCAAACAGAGCGATATCTTCTTTATAGCGATGATAAAAATCAATCGCTTCATGGCTTGGATAGAGGGTTCCCTCTTCAATTTCTTTAGTAATACGTTTAGGAATTTTGTGTGTTCCATTTGTACACATATCTGGAACTGACACCCCTTTGCCGTCTACATCCCATGCACCTTCAAATTGATTCGCTGCTGTTGCACCGCCCCACATAAAAGTCTTTTTAAATGTTTTCATTAGTATTGTCTCCTTCCTCATTTGAAATTACACTTTAAATCTCTTATTACTTATCTATAAAACCGTTATAAGTGTTTCACCTTTATTGACGTTTTCTGCATCATTAGGAATAACATCTACATAGGCGTCAGTATTAGTGATTATAACCGGTGTTGTTACCATAAATCCAGATTGCTTAATAAGATCTATATCAAATTTTAATAAAAGCTGTCCTTTTTTAACTCTATCACCTGTTTTAACTTGCTTATCAAAACCTTTACCATCCATATTAACGGTGTCAATTCCTACATGAATGAGTATCTCTGCACCCCCGTCAGATAAAATACCTATTGCGTGCCCTGTTGGGAACATCGTTGTAATTTCACCGTCACAAGGTGCATAGACATTGCCATCTTCAGGTTCTATTGCAATACCTTCTCCCATGCTTTTGCTTGAAAACGCTTCATCTTTCACTTCTGATAAAGGTATCATTTTCCCTTTAATAGGAGCTACTAACGTTTCATTTTTAACTGTGTTGACTTTCACTACGGGTTCAACAGCATCATCTTTGTAAGTAATCATTGTTAATAAGAAAGCAATCACTGAAGCAACTACCACAGCAACAACTCCCCATATTAAACTATAGATACTATTAGTTGATGAATCAATAAACGAAGGGAAACCAAATACACCAAGTCCACCCATCATATAACTTTTAACACCTAATAAGCCTATAATCCCACCACCAATAGCAGAGGCGATACATGAAATGACAAATGGTTTTTTCTTTGGCAATGTAATCCCATAAATAGCTGGCTCAGTAACACCAAACATACCTGAAACAAAAGCAGGAATAGCAAGGCCTTTAAGTTTTTGATCTTTCGTTTTAAGAAGAATTGCCAATACAACAAAAGATTGAGCAAATGATGCTGTAAAATAAGGCGAAAGAACAAAGTCATAACCCAATGCTGAAAAGTTAATCAAGGCAATTGGTATAAGACCCCAATGAAGACCAAAGATAACAAGTACTTGCCATAATGCTCCAAGAGTAAGACCTGCAATAAGACCACCCACTACTGGAATAGAATATAAGAAAGTAAAGACAATACCGACAATACTACTTAAAATAGTTGCAATTGGACCAATTACAAGGTAAGTTGCTGGTACCATAATGAGTAAAATAAAAAATGGTACTAAGAATGTCTTTACAACATCTGGAATAACTTTTTTAAGCGATTTTTGTAACCTTGATGCTACAAAAACAGATAAGATAATCGGTACAACGGATGTCGCATAACCACTTGCTGGCATAATGATTGGAATCCCGAAGAAAGTCTTATAGTAATTCATTGCGAAGTCACTATTAGCAAAGACTGTTCCTAACACCTCTCCTGAAGGCAAGTTAATCATTTGTGGATAAACAAGGGCTATACCAAGGGCTATACCTGTAAACTGATTGAGTTTAAATTTCTTGGCTGCTGTATACCCTAAGATAATTGGTAAGAAGTAGAAGAAACCATCTGCTACAGAATACCATGTCATGTAAGCCCCAGATGTAGAAATATCAAGGCTATTTAGTGATGCTATAAACGACCAAAGTGCCAATAGACCTTTTAAAATACCGGCTGCTGCCAAAACACCTAATAAAGGTGAAAATGTACCTGAAATAATATCAATTAATCTTGCTCCAACACTCATTTGTTCTTTTTCTGAATCATCGTCATCACTAGCCGCTTCTCCAGAAATGTGTCCTACTTTGCAAACTACTTCATAAACATCTGGAACATGGTTCCCTATAACTACTTGATACTGTCCCCCCGCTTGCATTACAGTGACAATACCATCTGTATTTTTTAAAACTTCTGTATTCGCTTTCGATTCGTCTTTTAGTTTAAAACGTAATCTTGTAATACAGTGAGTAAGGCTAATAATATTGTCTTTGCCCCCCACATTTTGAATGATGATTCTAGCGAGTCCATCATACTTACTTGCCATGTGTATTACCTCCATCTCATAAAGTTTTTTTTATTATAAATGTGCACATTATAATCTGAATCATATTAAAACAATAAAAAAGGCATAACCTCCTACTACAACATTCTCTGTTGTAGTGGATGGTTATGCCGACTTAACGTAACATTCCTTATTTATTAAATAATAGTTCCTATTAGTCTATCTTTATGACTGATCTTTTAAAGAGCTATCTCGTCTAACAATTCTTTCAATGTGTATCGTCAAATACATGAGCTCTTCTTCAGAAATTTCATACCCCAATTTTTCGTCCAAATAAGCTTTTACTTTTTTAGCACAAGTCGTCGCCTCTGGAAATCGGTCTAAAATCGTCATGTAAAATTCTTTATCTTCAGTTTCAACAAATGTTTTTTTCACTAATCGGTAAATTAAGTATTTTAAATGGGTAATAAAACGATCATAAGAGATACTCTCTTCATCTATTTCAATCATAAAATGATTTTTTACAATATCTAATATTTCTTGAATAATTTCAGCCGATTTAATGGTGTAAGTTATATTACCATCTACTTCAGCATTAGCAATATGAAGAGCAATAAACCCTGCTTCATCTTCGGATAGCTTAATACCAATTCTTTCTTCCACTAATTCAATAGCTCGCAAGCCAATTTGAAACTCTGGATGATAAAATCGTTTAATTTCTCTTAAAAGTGCATTTTCAAATTCAATACCTTGTTCTTTTCTAACAATCGCGAAACTTAAGTGGTCAGTCAATGTAATGTATATGTTCTTACTCAGTTTTCTGCCCAGTTTTTCTCGCGCTTCACCTATGATTTCATTAGCCAAGGCAATGTGTTCGTAAGGCATTTCTTCAACTATTTTTTCAAATTGACTCGCCTCACTTCTTGGCATTTTATATATTTTTTCAACAGAATCGTCGTCTATAACATCATTTTTTTTCTTTTGAAATCCTATTCCTTTTCCCATGACAACTAGTTCTCTTCCAAATTGGTCAATTGATCCTACTACATTATTATTGAAAACTTTCGTTATTCTCATGAAGCAATCCTCTTTCTTAATTAATCATACCTGATCCTATTTGTCATCAACAAAGAAAAAATGAATGATGCATTTCAGTTTATTCATCTCAGAAAACAAAAAATGCTATACACGGGCACCCCAAAGATACCTTGTATAACACAGTCTTGCCTGCCGACAGTAACAATCTGTTCATATTATGTTTACATTACTATCATACGTCTTTTAGAAAAATTCGTCAACTGATTTTATAAAAAAATTTATGCTCTTTGTTGTTTTTTTTGTACTAGGTTTTATTTTCAAAACATTAATTGCGTCTTATTTAAGCCGTTTTTTCTCTTTTTATTGACATTTTCGTCTCTTTATCATTTATACTAAAAGTTGGGGAAACATAGCCCACTTTATAAAGGAGGTTTATAACTATGATTCATATTTTATTCGTCTGCCACGGTAACATCTGTCGGAGCCCAATGGCTGAATTCGTGATGAAAGATTTACTGAAAAAAAATAAACTTGAACATGCTGTTCATGTTGAATCAGCAGCAACAAGTTTGGAGGAAATTGGTAATACAGTCTATCCTCCCGTAAAGAAACTGCTCTATGAAAAAGGCATTTCTGTTGAAGGCAAGCATGCTCGAAAACTAAAAGCTGATGACTATAATCAGTTTGACTACATCATTGGAATGGACTCTGCCAATCTCCGTAACATGATCAACCTTTTCGAGGGAGACGCTCTTAACAAGTGCTCACTTCTCATGTCCCTCACAGGTAGTGACAAAGAAGTCGCCGATCCTTGGTATACTCGAGATTTTCAAGTGACTTATGATGATATCATTGTCGGTTGTCAGTCGCTTCTTGAGAAAATTAAGACTGAATTAAACTCTTGATTTGAAGACGAATTACATGCATTCATCGCTTTACATTAAAAATAACATATCGATATTACTCGATATGTTATTTGATTATTGTCTGCTGATCAATCCGCTTATTTGCCACTTTGAGCCCTTATGGTTTCAATAATATTCTGCTTTTTCAAGCGTTTGATAGCAAAAGTCGTAATCGTCCGTGTCATGACTAGAATTCCCACACTGCAAATCAATAACGTCATCCATGGTATGCGATAAGCAATGGGTAAAAGGAGTCTGACGGGTAATTGAATCAAATAGGATAGAAGCAACCCCATGGGAATTCCATAAGCAAGTGCCTTTAAACTGCACAATAAGCTTTCAATATTAATCATCTTTTTTAAACTTTCTGGCGTCATCCCTATACTTTTCAGAATTGCAAATTCTTTGGCTCGCATAAGAACATTCGTGGACAGAGTCGTCACTACATTGGTAAAACCAATAAGTAACAATACAGCTGAAAAACTATAGAGTAGAACCGAAGCAATCATCACCGCAATATTCATGACCTTCATATAATCATCTATTTGATAAACACGTGTGCTGAACCCTGACGCCATGTAATCTGAACCCTCTGATTCATGAAAATGCGTGTCCATAATGCCGTTGGCTTTTTGGGTAAAATCGCTTATATAATCGTCTTCAATAAGAGCATACCAAGTATAAGCTCTCACCATTGCTTGCGGCACAATAATCCGCACAGTCCCTTTATTGGGATAAAAAAGTTGTGGCATCATCTGATCTCGATTTAAAATGCCCTGAATCGCTATCTGCTTTTCACTACCATCAGCCTTAAACAAAGTCATCTGATTAATGTTTTCACCATAAGGCTCAAGATTCACTAACTTTCCAAAATCATTATACTCATAATCATTAATCAAAATATTGGACCCTTGAGGAATATTTAAAGTCTTACACAAGGAATCATAATGCAATTCGTCTATCGTTATAATCTCTACATCCAGTTTGTTGATGGATAATTTTTCTGTCTCATTCAGATAAACTTGCATCTCTTTTGACAATTGATCTTGACTCAAATGTGTCTTATAAGTCTCCATGTCATTGCCCATACCAAAAACAGGTGTCTCACTTAATTGGCTCAATTCATTGGCAATGATGTTACCCTGTTGACTGTTGAGAGGGCTTTTTATAACCGTTTCTTGCTCATGATTCTTCCCTGTCGTGATGGTTTTTCTTGCAGAAACGTAATCTACAATCATATTTTCAGGGGCATCATTTTTCATATAAGCCTCAATACTATTGCCCAGATACGTCAGCTGGCTCAAGCTAATGAGAAGGATAATACCTATAGACATCGCAATGGTAGTGGCTTTAAATTGTTTTCGACTTCGCTCCATATTCTTTGAAGCCATCATCGCTTCTGGTCCCCAAAAGGCTACTTTTTCACCCCACTTTTTATTTCTTCTTTTCTTTTCATACGTACTTGAATTGACCTGCCCCCTAATACTTTCTACCGCTGATTGCTTTGATACTTGTCGTGCAGGTAACCATGCTGAAAATATAACCGTTACAAAACTCAATAGTGCTGAAAAAAGAATGGCTTTAAAAGAAAAAACAAAAGAAAATGAAAATTCAAATTGATTAATCATAATCTGAGTAAGCTGATTCAGCTCTTCTAAAAAATAGCCCGTCACATGAATGGTCAATTGGGCAAGCAGAATCCCCAACCCTAAACCTATGGGAATCCCTATTAAAGAAACCCATATACTCTCAAAAATAACCGTTTCTAAAATTTGTTCTTTAGTGGCTCCAATACTTTTTAAGATGCCAAATTGTTCAATGCGTTCTTTGGTACTCACTTTAAAGACATTAGAGATCACCACAATCGACATGGCGATTATTAACACACTTAAAAGGGCAGCAGGTATCAATAGTAAAGCAAGATAAGCCCCTTTGTAATCGCCATATGATGTCCCTAAGAAATGAATCAACATCTGATTACCACTCACTACAAAATGACTTACCGTTGTCGTTAAAGCTGTCGAAAAGACAATTGCAAGTATTAGACTGATGCTCCTCCCTCGTGTGAGTTTTAACTGTTTATAGGCCAATTGACTTGTTATTCTCATCACTTCATCACCTCATCCGAAAGCAGTTTTCCATCTGAGATGGTTATCACACGATCCGCCTGAAGAGCTATCCTTTCATCATGAGTAATCATCAAAAGCGTTTGATTATATTTGCGATTTGCCACTTTGAGTAAATCCATAATGGCTTGACTCGAATGACTGTCTAAATTACCCGTAGGTTCATCTGCCAAAATAAAAGCAGGGTCATTAATAAGTGCTCTCCCTACTGATACGCGCTGTTGCTGTCCCCCTGATAATTCACTGGGCAAATGATGTGCTCTCTCACTCAGTCCAATCATCGAAAGAATTTGATTCAATTTGCTTGGATCAGGCTGTCTTTTATCAAGTAGTCTTGGAAGTGCAATATTTTCCGCTGCTGTTAAGGTCGGAATTAAATTATAAAATTGATAAATCATCCCCAGATTGCGACGTCTAAATATGGCAAGCTCAGACTCATTTAACATTGACAGGCAATGCCCGTCTATCATCACTTCACCCGAAGTAGGATTATCAATACCCCCTATAAGATTCATCAAGGTTGATTTCCCCGATCCAGACGCTCCTACTATTGCTATAAATTCACCCTTCTCAACCGAAAAACTCACATGATCAAGCGCGATGACCTGAGTTTCCCCCTCACCATATACTTTAGTCAATGCTTTTACTTCTAAAATCACCATTTAAAGCCCTCCTTCTATTCTCATAAGCTTATTATAGCTACTTAAAGTGACTTTAAAGTGACTCTCAATTCTATCTTAAGTGACAATTCTTTCACTTATAAAGTTTCATTGTAAAACAAGCACCGCGTCCCTTCCCCCCTGCTTCTACTTCAATTTCTCCTTTTTGTTCCCGCATAATAGAGAGTGCCAAAGGCAATCCAATGCCAAACCCCTTAATATTATCACTGTATTCAAAGCGTTGAAAAAGACTTCTTAGCCCTTCTTGAGATAGACCATTGCCTGAGTCTTCTACTGAGAGCCAAGTATACATGGGATTCTCTCCACACAAAATAGTAATGCGCCCACCAACTGGTGAATGTTCTGACGCATTTTTAATCACATTACTAATAGCTTCAACCGTCCAGCTCTTATCACACCAATAGCCTACTTGTCCGCTCACTTCAAGCCGTTGTTCTTTTATTTCTAATAAAATAGCTAGCGGCTTAATCGCTTCTTCAATCAAATCATTTGATTGAACCCGTTGCCGATTAAAAGTGACATTTCCTGAATCCAACCTTGCCATTTTAAGAAGAACCGTCACTAACCACTCCATACGCGACAATCCTGATTTGATATTATGGATAAACTCCACTTGTTTTTCAGGAGGTGCATCTTCTAATAAATCAGCCATTAAAAGCATTGACGTTATAGGTGTTTTAAGTTGATGGGCAATATCAGCAAGTGATTCTGACATATGATTTCTTTCCCGTTCTAGCTGATGGCCTTCTTCACTTTTAAGCTGATTGAGCGTATGAATATCATTTTTAAGCAAAGACCAAGCCCCTTCATGATTGTCTCTAAAATCAACAGATTCTCCATCGATTGCCTGCCTAATAGATTCAGATAACTGCAAGACATCCTTTTTATTGATCCACACGATAGCCCATCCCCCTTACCGTTTCAATACGAATGGCGTCACCACATTTTTCTCTTAATCGCTTGATATAAACCGTTAAAGTATTATCTTCAACATAAGCGCCTCCTTCATCCCAAATACTTTCAAGGATTTGCCCTCTTGTTAAAATTCTAGAAGGATTGTTTGAAAAAATGAGTAAGAGTTTATATTCAAGTGCTGTTAATTCTATGATTTCACTTCCCTTATAGACTTTGGCAGACTGAGTATCTATTTTAAGGCGTCCCAAACGCATCATTTTAGAAGCGTCAGATGACCCTTCATGGATTGAACGCTTAACCCTTGCCAATAGCTCTCTTATTCTAAAGGGTTTTGTCACATAATCTTTTACGCCCTTTTCAAAAGCCTCTACAATTTGATTTTCATCATCCACTACGGTTAGGAAAATAATCGGCGTTTGACGCTCTAACAGGATATCTGCCAAGTCTTTACCTGAACCATCTGGTAATTGCATGTCCAATAAAGCCAACTGGAAAGACAACTGACTCATAGCTTGAGTCGCTTCTTTAATCGACTTGCAGTAAACCACCTCGTACCCTTCATTTTCTAAAGCATAAACCAATCCAGATGCAATCATTGTATCGTCTTCTAGCAACAAAATATGTTCATTCACAGTGAGGACTCCTTTCGCTTTAATTTTAAGTGCTTAAAAATAATAAAAAGCCGTCATCCACTACAAGGATTTGACGGCTGTCTTTTGTCAATATTTTTATAGTTGCCTATATTTTAACGAACTATTTTTAAAAAAGCAATATTCCAAGGACGACTTATATAAAATGCTTAATACCTCTTATGATATGTCCATTTAATACATCTAAAATCCCATACATCATTTCTTCTGATAACATATCATCACCCGATGCCACCATGGCAAAGAAAGGCATTTCTCTAATCGTTGAAAGGATCATTCCTTCTTGTTCAGGTTCTTCTTTGGTCACCTCTTTTGCAATTTTACCGGCATAAAGATTAACGATTTTTCCCATAAAAGTATGCTGACAATCTTCCAAAGTATGTTCTTTAGTAAAGGGCTTTTGGACCGCTTGATCCGTCTTATTGACTGATCTGCCTAACAATTTTTCAAACATATCATGTCTTAAAGCCACTTGACTTACAAGATTTTTTTCATAATAGGCTTTTAATTCAGCCTCTGATTTTCTTGTTTGTCTCGCCGTGTTTTTCAACTCAAGATGTACTTGCTCTGAATCTAAAATAGAACGACTGCTCTCTCCTAGACTAAAAATATAATCTCCTGATTCAAATTGCCAAGACTGACTATCCACGTCAAAATGCCTTAAATCAGATATAGGAATTGACAATGAAATTACTTTTGAGGCTTGAGCTTCTAAAGTAACTTTGTCAAATGCAAGCAATTGATGAACAGGGTTAAAAAATTGTGAATCACATTGATGGACAAAGATAAAGCTGGTTTCTTTACCTGCCACTGATCCCGTATTTTTAATCGTATAGCTGATATTAATCTTTTCATCTTCTCCTACGCTTACCTTAAAATCGGAGTAAGCAAAAGTGCTATAAGACATGCCGTAACCAAAAGGAAAGAGGACCGGTTTTTCATAAGAATCATAATAACGATAGCCTACATATAAACTCTCTTTATAGAGAACTTCTTCCCTCATTCCTGGAAAATCTTCATAAGCAGGTGTATCTTCTAGAGCGAGAGGCCACGTTTCAGCCAATTTACCACTGGGATTTTCATGTCCTAATAACAAATCAACCACTGCTTTTCCACCGCCCTCCCCACTAAGGTACATCAAAAGAATAGCCCTTACTTGATCATGCCATGGCATTTCAAAGGGCGCACCTCCTGAAAGAATAACCACCACCTGATCATTAACTGCTGTAACAGCTTGGATTAACCGATTTTGATTTTCAGGCATCTTGAGATTTTCTCTGTCAAATCCTTCTGATTCATAGCCTTCTGTCAAACCTACAAATAGACAGACGCCCTCACTTCGTTTAGCCAGTTCAACAGCTTCCTCAATAAGCACTTGCTCTGATACTTCTTTGCTTTGGCCTTTGCCTCCTAATGGGTACCCCTGTGCGTAGCTTATATCCACATTATAGTGTTCAAACCACTCAAGTGGTGTGTCAATTTTAATCGGGTTAATCTTAGAACTTCCTGCCCCTTGATACCTTGGTTGTTGAGCAAATCCCCCTATAATAGCCCACTTTTTCTGTGAATTAAGAGGCAAGAGCGCCTCGTCATTTTTAAGCAAAACCCCACTCTCACAAGCCGCTTCTTGTGCCAATTCATGGTGTTTTTCAGGAACATATCGGAACCCCGATTCTTGATGTGCCATTCCCTTTAAAATAAGTGCCGTTACATTAATTGCAGTTTGATCGAGAGCCGTCTGAGAAAGTTTGCCTTGTTTCACTGCTTCTAATACTTTCTTATCATTGTAACCTTGATTTCCCGGCATTTCTAAGTCTAATCCCGCTTCAACACCCAAGGGCCTATCGTGAACAGCTCCCCAGTCCGATACTGTAACGCCTTTATATCCCCATTCCTCACGCAGTACCTTTTTCAATAAAAAATCATTTTCACTGGCGTAGACACCGTTAATTTTATTATAAGAACACATCACCGTATCGGGATTGCCTTCTTTCACTGCTATTTCAAAAGCCTTTAGATAATATTCTCTTAGCGTTCTTTCATCAACAACGGCACTTACACTCATTCTTCTTTTTTCTTGATTATTGACTGCAAAGTGTTTGAGTGAACTCCCAATGCCCTTGGATTGGATTCCTCTTATAATTGCCCCTGCTAACTTTCCACTTACCAAAGGATCTTCACTAAAATACTCAAAATTCCGCCCACATAGTGGGCTTCTTTTCATATTGACGCCAGGCCCTAAAATGACGGATACCCCTTCTTGCAAACAAGCTTCTCCCAATGCCTCACCTACACGGTAAAGCAGGTCGGGATTATAACTACACGCTAAGGCACTGGCAGTTGGATAGCAAACGGAAGGTTCACTTTCACCAATACCCAAATTATCAGATTCACCAATCTGTTTTCTTAAACCGTGAGGGCCATCCATCATAGAAATGGATTGAAGATTTAAACGCTTAATGGCTTTTAGGGTCCAGTAGTCTTCACCGGAACAAAGTCCCACTTTTTCTTCAAGTGTCATTTGAGCCACAAGTGCTTCTGCCTCTTCTAAATAGTCTGCTACCTTAAATTTTTTTTCTAGCTGATGATTAACTGATTGATTCATAACGACTCCTTTAATGCTTTTTATTGAATTGATGCCTTTATATCTTCAAACGCTGCTTTTCCAATTGGCAATTTCTTGACAAATATTGCTGACAAGATTAAGCACATTGCAGGGACAATACAAATCAAGACCCTAATCCCCATAATGGCACTGGCTGGTTGTGATAGAACCTCTGTACTGCTTTCAATATAACCAAACCATCCCATTGATGATGTAACGAGGGCAACAACAACCGCTGAACCTACTTTGTATAAAAACATTGTTGCACCGTAAATAATACCTTCTCTCCGACGTCCATTCTTTTGTTCATCAATTTCTACCACATCTGGTAATATCGCAAAATTAAGCGTTTGTGAAGCTGAAATTCCCACACCAATTAGGCTGACTACAATAATGACCATTGGAATATTGCCCGCTGGAATAAAGAGGCAAAAAACGAGTGGAATAATGAAGTAAATGGCTGAAACAATATACGTTTTTTGTTTTCCCCATTTTTCAGTAATTTTTACCCACATAGGTGTGGCAATAACGGCAAAAATAAGAGGAATAGCCATAAATAAATAACTAATATCATCTGAAATTTCAAGTGCATATCGCATAAAATAAATATAAAGCGCCATAATAACATCAAAAGCAACCATGTTACCAATAAAGACAACCAAGACCATTCGGTATTCTTTTAATGCTAAAAGCGATTTAAATTCTTGTATAAAAGGCTTTTTCGTTGCAAGTGATTTGACGGTTACTCTTTCTTTAGTCCCTACAAATGAAATCAAGATAGTAACTGCTATAATAAGACCCAGGGCAATTCCCATGACTGGATAACTAACATCATATTGACTTTTACCTGAATAAAGGGTGTCTACAATTAATGTAACCCCCATAGCCGATAACAGTGATCCCACAAAAGAGAGTCCCATTTTAAAACCTGATATACTGGTTCTTTCATCATAGTCTTGAGACATTTCAGGTAACAAGGCATTATAAGGTATAGCAACCAGTGAAAACATGGTACTAAATAAAATACCTACCAGTGTATAATAAATTAATTTCCCTTCTAGCCCCGTACTTGGTACTTGCCACAGTAAAGCAAAGGAAATACTGAGGGGAATTGCACCAAAGAGCAAATAAGGACGTCTTCTTCCGAACCGCGTCTCTGTTTTATCAGAAAGTACCCCAATAATTAAATCAAATACTGCATTCCATGCCCGAATAATTAAAAAAACATAACCTGCCCAAAGAGGTGATAAGCCTGCTACATCTGTTAAAAAAAAGACTAAATAAAACCCCATTGCGCCATAGGCAATATTATTCCCCATATCGCCTAATCCATAAGAAACCTTTTCACGTATTTTCAGTTTCATTTGATTCCCCACCTTTCATTATCTAACTATTATAAAAATAGTTTAACAATGAAACTTTTTATTCAATATCATTTTTTCCTTATCAATATTAATTTTTCTTGTATTTTAAAGGGCTATTCGGTATGATAAAACTAAATAAGGAGGAAATCAATGGCTGTTTTAGAAGACTACGAGCATACTTTATTACAATCTCTTTTTGACTATAATCGTATTCCTTTATGGCTTTTTACATCGGATAAAAAGTGCATTCAGCATTTTAATGCCCTTGATAAAAAAGTCTTATCAGAACTCATGACTCACCTCATTCAATTGCTTGAAATGCATCAGGATGAGCCACTACTTTTATTACATAGTGACCATGAAATGTATTATTTAATTACTTTTGAAAGAAAACACCAAACCTACCATTGCCTTGGTGGCCCTGTTCTTATGTCAAATGCCAACGATCAATCTTCACGATTTGCTTTTGCCTTTCAAAAGAATATTCCTCATCAGGCTCTACTTCAATTAATTCATCAACTGCCTACCCTGTCATGGACAGCCTTTGTCGCCTGTTTTAAAACCATGGCCTTGATTCTCAACCCTCACATCAACCTAAACGATGAATTTCCCACCCGCCCTTTGATTCATCAAGAGGATTCTTTCGTTTATACCTTTGCCAAAGATATCGCAGAAAATCGTTATGCTTCTATGACGCATTCGTCTTACAAGGAAGAAAAAATTGTCCTTGAATGTGTTAGAGAAGGTGACGTTCAGCGGCTAGAAGCGACCTATCGTGCCATGCCAGAAATCGTGTATGGTAATATGTCGACCCACCCGCTAAAACAGCTTTTCTATGGCTGTATAGCCAATACAACCCTAGTCACACGTTATGCCATTGAAGGGGGATTGGATGATGAAACTGCCTTTACTTTAAGTGATCTCTATATTCGTCAAATGGAACTTTGTCGAACAACAGCTGAACTCAGTAGACTTAACGAACAAATGGGCTTAGATTTTACTCAACAGGTTCATGATATTAGAGCTCAAAAAAATCGCCAATATTCCCAAGCGATTCAAGTGTGTCTCGATTATATTGAACGTCATTTTCATGAAAAGCCCACCCTTCAAGTGCTTTCTGAAGTTGTCCATCTCACACCTAAATATCTTTCTTTTCTATTTAAAAAAGAAACAGGACAATCGCTCCATGCCTATATTAATACTAAGCGAATTGAAGAAGCTAAAAAACTACTGATTTATAGCGACTATGAGTATTCTGAAATCAGCCAACTTCTTGGTTTTCACTCTCAAAGTCATTTTATTAATGTTTTCAAAAAAGCAGTGGGCTTTACTCCTAAAAATTATAGAAGCCAACAAACTTAATAGTCAGTGATTTTTCCCTAAAAAAATCCCCTGAATCTAAGATGATTCAGGGGATTTGAATTGAACGCATACTATTCTTCAATATTATAGGTATAGTAATCTGGGCTTAAAGTTAAAGCCTTATTGATATAAATTGTCTTGTAGGGCTGATTCTCAACAAGGGTATTGAGGTCGTTCACATTACCATGAACAATAACGCCATACGTCTTGACACCCTTGTCTTTAATATAAGCAAGAACATCTTTATAGTAGGCAGACTGGAATTCACCATAACTACTAAAGATATTGACGAATTCTTCTCTATCAACCAGATACTGCAATCGGGAAGTAAAATGGATTTCATCCCCTCTTGCTAAATAATCAGAATAAGTATCAAAGTCAGACATCTTTAAGGACTCTCTGATACGGCCTAAATAAAAAATAGGATACTTCTCCTGACTGGGGATTCCTCCAACACTGAGCTCATCGTGCCCGCTTTCAGGATTAAACCCTAATAACCTGATAGAAACATTATTATTCCATGTTGTCCCTGGTTCTACCGTTCTAACCCCTACCCACTTAAAGCGAAGATTGGGATTGGCCTCTCGTAAAGCTTCAAATTCCTCCATAGATAAATCATGATCAAATGTCATAGTCATTGAAAGGTAATTGAGGGGATTCAACTGCTCCAAAGCAGTCAAAGTCCTTTGATTATTGTCTTTTATAAATGGATCTGATTCCTCATCCCAACTCACATCATCATATTGCTTGGGAAACATAATATTCTCAAACCCGTAAAAGATATCAATGGCATTTTCATTGCTGTCTATGCCTACAAGCCCATTTGTATAGAGCCTCCCTCGTTGTAATTTCATCTTGTAAGTATTGGTTTCCTTAGTCAATAAATTTTCAATTTCATAACTGAGGTCATAGGTCCCAAAGCCTTTGGGTTCAGCCCATGTCATTGATCTTATTGTCACTTCAGGCACATTGACTTCTGTATAAGCCGTTAAATCAAAGAAATAATCCTCATGATGCCCATCTGAAACTGTACTCTGATTAGGATTATAGTAGAAAGAATCCTCAACATGTCTAGCCACAAAAAAGACAAGAAAATAAAGCAAAACCACAGAGATGACTGATATGAAAACGACTTTTGCCATCATACCTTTGATTCTTCTTTTGATTTTTTTCATTTCAGATGCTTTTTTTTCTTCCGGTAATATCAATTTCTCATCAAGACCATCAGGCATCTGATCTTCATACTTTATCAGTAGCCGATCAAGTCTATAGCCTTCAATTAATTCATATTCTTCGAGAATCCTTTCAAATTCTTGCTTTTCTGCTTCAGTTGCAATTCCTTGATCATAACGCTGTGACAGTGTTTTAAAATCCATTAGCATCCTCCTCTATGATTTGATTCAATTTTTTTCTCGCCCTAAAAAGCAGTGTCTTAACATTAGATTCACTTAGTTTTAAGAAAAGTGCCACTTCTTTAACCGATAAATCAGCATAGTAGTAAAGGTAGACCACTTCACGATAAATAACTGGCTCTAGTGCCATTAAATATGTATAAAGTGCCTGCGAATCCTCTCCGTTGAGATACTTTGCCTCTGGGTCATCTTCTAATGAAGTGCTTTTGATTTCATTAAACCAATCTTTTGTAACGACTACCTTGTGCTTATCTCTTCTCTTTTCATCTATGAAACAGTTTTTTAAAACCCGATATAGCCAATACTTAAAAGATTCATGAGGCAACTCCGCCGTTAATAAGGCTCTATAAAAACTTTCACTCACTAGGTCTTGTGCCATATGTTCATTGTGGCATAAGCTAAGTGCATAATAATAAAGCTCTGTATAATATTTTTCAAATGCTTGGTGAATAACATCATTCTTCATATGACCTACCTTTACCTATATAACGGTTTTACCACCTAAAAAGTTACACTATTTTTTAACTTTTTTCAATTTTTTTATCAAATTTCTATTAAAGCACCTCTCTCAGAAGATTCATTGATGACTATCGGGGCATTATGGGAAAATTAAAAAATGCCAGAGATTCAATTCTCTGGCATTTTCTTTATTGTTTTTTACTCGCTTAGCTTTATCTCACTTTAATAAACCTTAAAAATCAAGGCTTTTTATACAAGGGCACCCCCACCGTCAACAATGATGAATTGTCCTTGCACATAACTTGACATATCAGAAGACAGGTAAAGAACAGTTCCATTAAGTTCGCCTCTTTCCCCTGGTCTGCCTGATGGATTAGCGGCATTGTAGCCTGCTAAGAATTGGTCTGAAGCAAAAAGAGTACTTGAAGTCATTTCGCTTTCAAAAAGAGCGGGACCAATAGCATTAACAGTAATCCCATAACGGGCATATGAAGCAGCCATTCCTTTTGTAAGTCCTAAGACAGCTGATTTTGATGAATTGTAAGAATGTCTAATAAACATATCCATCTTATCTGCGATTACGGCATTAACAGATGCAATATTGACAATTTTTCCGTATTTTTGTTCTTTCATTTGTGGCACAATGTATTTACTCATTAAAAAGATACCCTTAACATTAGTGTCAAAGGACTTGTCCCATTCTTCAACACTCATAGACTCTACGCCACCACGCACGGCAATACCTGCATTGTTCAGTAAGATATCCACTTTCCCAAAGGCTTCATATACCCTTTTAACGGCTATTTTTACACTTTCCTCATCAGTCACATCGCATTTAACTGCAAGAGCTGTTCCACCCATACTTTCAATTTCACCTTTTACCGATTCCAATTTTTCTACTCTTCTTGCTAGCAAGGCTACCCTTGCACCTGCTTTTGCATACGCTAGAGCTGCATCAGCACCCAATCCTGAACTAGCACCTGTAATAACGGCTACTTTTCCTGTTAAATCAAATACATTTTCCATTTTTCAATCCTCCTTAGTCCTGTTCTTTATCTTTTATAATCGTCCTGTTTCCATAAAAGCTGTTCTATCATAGCGTGCCGATAAGAGATAAGGCACAAGTGTATCTGTTTCTAATGTTTCAAGTAAATTCAATTTATGAACCAACAAACTATTTTTAGAATAGGCACCCCCAATAATGGTTCTAATAGGGAGTTCAGCCCATGGGTCATCATGACTTGATTTAAGTTCTAAATCCACAGTTCCAGGTACCCAAGCTTCATAGTTGTATTCACATTGGTTCATTAAAAGAGCACCATTTTGGAAATGTGACACACCGTTCTCATCAGGCTCACGGTCAAGATGGAAATAGAACCCACCGCCAAATACTTGCTTCCCTGCTTGTGGAAATTGATAAAGTGGGCCCATGAGAGGACTATTGTAATCGCCCAAAGTCATGTCTAAATTGACGAGTTCTGTTCCACGTCTCGTCACATGTGCTGATACATGATTTCCATTTTTTCTAATAAAGAATTCTGCCCCCAGTTTTTTAGGAATACTTCCATTGTCCCGACCACATTGGACAGCCATCTCTGCACCGTTACCGCCAAGAACAAGTCCAATTGGGTAAAGTCCTAAATTTTTGCCATACATGGCATAGACGCCTAGGATGGCTTCATAATAATCATCTGCAAAGGTTGGGTCATTCACATGACAAACTGACAAAGTAACCACTGGCATAGCAAACGGTTTAAGAGGGGGTGGCAAAATCTTTTGAATAGCTTCTGGATCAGTAAGATAGGCCATATAGATTCCCTCTTGATTCCCCATCAAAGAGACTTTACCAAATTCTGAAATTTCTTCTGGTGAAACACAGAAACTTGGTGTTTTAGCTGCTTTGCTTAAAAGACTTCTGCCCACTTTATATCCCGTACGTGTTGCAGGTGCAATATTGCCATCTTTTATAGCACTACCTACAAGTTCCACAGGAACGCCTTTGGCTTTCAACCCTTCAAGTAAGGATTGATCTGGACGATAACCCAATGATAAAACAACTGCATCAACTGGGCAATCAACCATTTCATGTGTTTCAACATTTTCAATAATCACTTTATCTGGCTCAATGGCTTTTAGACCATGACCGAGTTTATACGTCACGTCACCTTTGTTAAGTCGGCTCATGACATCCCCTACATTAGTTGGGTTAGCATTAGGTGCTGGTTGAGTGAGCATATCTATAACCGTTACTTTATTGTTTCCAGCAACAAGATATTCAGCTGTTTCAAGACCTGTAAGTCCAGCACCAATCACGGCTATATTTTTGCCTTCTAATTGAACATCATTGGCTAAGATAGATTCAACAGTATAAACATTGTCCCCATGAACACCAGGAATTTTGCCAGGAATAATAGAGACAGACCCTGTTGCCAAAACCACTGCATCCGGTTGATAAGCCATCATTTGATCAACCGTCACTTCTTGTCCCAATTCTACATTGACGTTTAAGTTTTCAAAAGACGTTCTATAGTAATCTGCCACCCATTGCATTCTTTCTTTAAGAGGTGGTTTTTTAGCGATATTAACCGTTCCACCTAGTGTCTTTTGTTTATCAAATAGCGTCACTTTCGCGCCTCTTTTAGCAAGTGTTTCAGCGGCACACATGCCAGAAGGACCTGCACCAACCACAAGAACATGTTTATCATACAGATCGAAAGCAATATCACTGTATTCTTTTTCTTTGGCAAAACGAGGGTTGAGGGCACACTCTGCAGGAAGCCCTTGTCCGCTGTTAGCGTTTAAGCTTTCAAAACATCTGAGACACGAAATACATTTTCTCAGTTCTTTTTCCCGTCCTTCTTGAACTTTGAGTCCCCACTCTTCATCTGCAATCCAGCTTCTTCCCATAGAGATAAAATCTTGGATACCTTCTTCAAGGGCTTTCTCAGCCACTTGAGGTTCTCTCGTTACAGATACACCTAAAACGGGAATACTCACATGTTCTTTAACCGCTTTGATTAAATCATGTCGCCAATTTTGTGGGAATGAAATCGGTTCAACACATGTCATCCCTGTTTCATAAAGGCCTACACTGACGTCTATAAAATCAATGCCCACTTTTTCAAGAGCCATGGCTATTTTAACGCCATCTTGAATGTGGATATACTCTTCCGTCACACCTGTTTGATCTAAAAATTCTTCAACACTGAGTCTGACACCGATTGGAAAATCTTCGCCACAAATCGCGCGAATCCCTTCTATAATTTCTACGATCATTCTCATTCTATTTTCAAAACTACCACCGTATTCATCCGTTCTCTTGTTAGTATAAGGTGATAAAAATTGATGCAATAAATAGCCGTGTGCTGCATGAAGTTCTACGCCATCACATCCTGCTTTTTTGACGCGCATCGCTCCATCTATAAATTGTTGAATAAGTTGTTTCACTTCTTCTGTCTCAAGAGCACGCGTTTCTTGCTTCAAGTGTTTACAAGGAATAGCAGATGGTGCCACCACTGGTTGACCGCCAATCAGTGCTGATACAGTTTCGCGTCCCGGATGATGTAACTGAATAAAAATTTTGCTACCATGTTTATGAACAGCTTCTGCTAATCTTGAAAGCGGTTCAATATGCTTATCTTTTGTGACTGCTAGCTGTCTCAAAAGACCTGCACCATGAACATCATTTACTCTTGTGATTTCTGGAATAATAAGACCTGCACCACCGATTGCTCTCGCTTCATAATAGGCAATCATGTCATCAGATGGTGTACCATCTAGGTTGGCAAGACCTACCCCCATAGGTGACATAACTAATCTATTTTTCATTGTCACACTGCCGATATTCCCCGCTTCAAATAATTTTGGATACATTCTACCTCCTCGATAAGCTTTACTTATCTTATAATTACTTATATCGTCATCGTCAGTATATGTTTTTGTTAAAAATAAAACAACGTCTATGGTGAATGATATTTTTTTGACAATTTAGTTACCGTGCACTATAATACCTTTAATCAAATAAATTGCTCATAAAGGAGACTCATAAATGACTTTTAATAAAATACTCGATTTATTGTCTAAGGATTACTTTATCACTGATTATCATATTGATGAATCCATTGAAATTCAAAATATTACCTTGATTGATAATCGACAAAAAGACTTTTCACCTCAAACGCTTTATTTTGGTTATGATAGCCAACTTTATCAAAAGTCTGTTCTTCCCGAGCAATGCATACTGGCACTTGATAAAAAAAATGAAGATAATAAGATAATTTTTTCACAGATACATAACTATGCCTGTGTCACTGAAAATCAACTGTTCAGTGTATTTAATGAAACCCGAGCTCTTCTTGAACACAATAAAAACACAGGTCTTTTTGAAGCATTAACTGCTATCGCACGTGAAACACATGACCTTGAAACACTGCTTGACGAAGCGTCTATTCGGCTTGGACATTCACTTGTTTTTTGCGATATGAATTTTAAAATTCTCGCTACATCCACTACAATTCCTGTCATTGATACGCTTTGGGTTAATAATATCAAGCAAGGTTACTGTAGTTATGATTTTATTAAGCAGGTTAAAGCTCTTAAAGATATTCAGAAAGCAACAATGACCTTTGAACCCATTGAAGTTACCTGCAATCGATCACCTTTCCGCAAAATTTCATCAAAAGTCTTTCATCATAATATTCAAGTGGGGTTCTTACTGCTTATAGAAGGCGACCATCGCATTGAAAATGAACACTTTGACATGATGGGAACCATTAGCCACATTCTCAGCTATTCTATTGATTTTTATTTTCAAGAACGCTTTGAAAAAGTCGATCTTTTACAAGACCTCTTTTATGATTTGCTTATAGGTGCTCCTAGTCACGATATTCTGCCCAAACTTTCATCATTTGATTTTCCAAATAGAATGGTCACTCTCTTTATTAAGCCGTCACACCATCTTGGTCACTCCTATCTCAAAAAAATGGAAAAACGTTTGAAACTTAGTTTTCATCCTATCCACGTTATTTATCATATGAATGGTCTTGTTGCAATTATTCCTTCTGAATCACCTATTGGCCTTGATTCAGACACACTAGATTACCTCAATCAAATCTTTGATAAAGAATCTATTAATATCAGCATCAGTAATTGTTTTTCAGAAATTAAAAATTTACAAAGTTATTTTAAACAAGCATCATTTGCTATGGCAATCGGCTCTAAGTTGTATCCTCAACAATTGATCTATAGTTATATTGACTATCAAGCCTATTCTATTCTTTCAGAATTTGAACAGCCTCAATCACTTGGCAAGTACTGCCATCCTGCATTGACTCTATTAAGACAATATGACTATGATAACCATTCAGAGCTTTATGAAACACTGTCTGCCTATCTTGATAATGGTTCAAGTATCAAAAATACCTCAGAATCCCTTTTTATTCACAGGAATTCTTTAGTCTATCGTCTTAAAAGAATCAGCGACATAACTCAAATGAATCTTGAAGATACTCAAACCCTTTTCTTACTTCGACTTTCTTACATGATAGACCGCTATAATCAAACAATCGATTAAATCAAAGGATCAATAACACCATTTGGGGTCAAATAAAACCTCAGCATGATTTAAATGCTGAGGTTTTAAGTTTTAGATTTTGAGTTTAATTTTTAGCTCTAGCTTCAGTTTCAAGCCTTCAATATCACATCTAAAAATGCCTGTCCATAAGCTTCAAGTTTTTTCTCACCAATTCCCTTAATCTCTAGCATTGCCTCTAAAGTTTGTGGCTTTTCAGACGCCAACCCTTCAATTGCCTTATTCGCTAAAATCATATACCGTGGCAAATTAGCTGTCTTAGCAAGTTCTGCTCGCTTCTCAGCCAGTTTATCATATAAGTCTTTTTCCGCATCTGTAAAAGCTGCCACCTCTTTAGAGACCGCTTTGGCTTGTGATTTCGTCTTTTGATTTTTAGCTTTCTCAAGTCGGTCACGCTTCATCATAACCTTTTCGCCATGCTTTAAGACTTGCCAAGACCGATCGGTCAATTTTAAAACAGGATATTCACTCGTCGTCATCAGTAAATAGTCTCGTGCAATGAGATTCATAATCATCTCTCTCAGTGCCCCTTCTGACATTTCACTAAGAATCCCATACGTCGACAATTTATCAAAACCAAGAGACATGATGCGCTTCACTTTAGACCCTCTTAATACACCTATTACTAAATTAAGTCCAAAGCGTTCATTCATGCGGTAGACGCAGGACATAATCTTCTGCGCTTCAAGCGTCATATCTATCGTTTCTTGATTACTCTGACAATTACCACAATCACCACAGGCATCAAAACTTGCTGTTTCTCCAAAATAGCTCATAATAAAACGTCTAAGGCAGTCATCTGTATGGCAATAGTCCACAAGAATCTGCAAGTTTTCAGACGCAATTTTCAATCGTTCAGGAGAAGGATCATTGGTTTGTATTAACATTTTTTGTTTAACAATATCGGATGGAGAATACATTAAGAGACATTGACTTGCTTCCCCATCTCGTCCTGCACGCCCCGCTTCTTGGTAATAAGATTCCATATTAGCTGGCATATTATAATGAATAACATATCGTATATCAGGCTTATCAATCCCCATACCAAAGGCATTGGTCGCAACAATAGTGTTAATTTCATCTCTCATAAAATCATCTTGAATTTCAGTTCGCGCCTCGCTTGTCATGCCACCATGATAAGCGGCAACATTTAATCCTGCCCGTTTTAATTTCTCACTTAAACTCTCTACTGATTTTCGTGTTGAACAGTATATAATCCCAGAATCCTCCGGATAATGATTGGGAATCCATTTTTTAATATGGTCTAAACGGTTGGTTGGCTTTAAAACACTATAATATAAATTGGGTCTGTCAAATCCAGTTGTCACCATATAAGGATCATTGAGTTCTAACAGGTGGTCAATTTCATCTATAACCCTCGCCGTTGCTGTCGCTGTGAATGCTGACACAATAGGTCTCTGATCCAAGCGTTTAATAAACTGGGGTATATTGGCATAAGAAGGCCTAAAATCATGTCCCCATTGACTGATACAATGGGCTTCATCTACTGCGACCATGCTGATATTAATATCATTTGCCAATCTTAAAAAATCGTCTGCTAAAAGTCGTTCAGGGGCAACATAAACTAATTTGTAACGCGCTTCACGCATTCCCTGACAGCGTTCAACAAAAGCACGTGATGATAAGGAACTGTTAATAAATGTAGCTTCAATACCATTGAGTTTCAAACTATCTACTTGGTCTTTCATCAAAGCAATCAAAGGTGAAATAACCAAAGTGACACCGCTTAGCATCAAAGCAGGAATCTGATAACAAATTGATTTTCCACCACCTGTTGGCATAATGCCCAAGACATCTTGCCCCTTTACTATATGTTCAATTAGGGGCTCTTGTCCTTTTCTAAATTCATCGTAACCATAGTACTTATCAAGATACTTATGAGCCTCCTTAATTATTGTCGTTTCATCCATTTTTTGCATGTCGTCTCTACTCCTATTATTTCTCTTTTATCTTATACTAAAGTTCTTTTAGTCTCCAAGACTCATTTGTAATCACTTAAGCTATCAAAAAAAACAAATCGTAAGGTGATTTCATCCTATTCATCACCTTACGATTTATTGTATAACGTTCTATAGTACTGTCAAGCCATTAGCTCTAGAAAAAAGTAAGTTGGAGCATTCTACAAGGCCTTTTATTGTCGATTGCCTTTTGCTGCTGTTGCTTCATTTATAAGTTGAGTTAACGCATCATCATGATGATATCTTACTTCTGCTTCTCTATCAAATACCATTGTCGCACCATTTTCAGGTGTGTAATTATCCCATTTCAAAGTGCTCGTACTTGGATTACCTGTTTTGGCAAATTGAATTAATGCATTTGACATTTCATCGGAAACTTCAGTGGCTTTTACAACATCTCCTGCAATCATAGGTTTAATATCTTCTAGTTGATTAAACCATAAGGGAAGGTCGCCTTGAGTATGAACGGGCGTTACGCCTCCAAAATGCGGAAAATCATAAGCTGCCACACAAACGTAGGCTTTTCCACCATATGAATCCATAGCTTCTGCAAGGCCAAGAGGGTCACCAAAGCCACCCTTTCTTGGATTAATATATAAACCTTCAGCTAAGCTTTTATCAGGATAAGCTTTTTTAAAAGCTGCCATAATGTCCTCTGCATAATCTCCATATTTTGTACGATATTGAGTTGCCGCCTGTTCATCTGTCATCTCTTTAAGTGCCATTTGATTAAATTGATTTTCATTTTGAGCAATAAAAACATTGGAAAAATTGCTATTCATTTCTGAAAAGACGCTACTTATCATGTATGGAATGTCTTTAGACATAGCATAAGTCCCATCTGGATAATATTCACCGTCAACAACAGGACTGGTTGATATATTAGCCTCTTTTGCGGCAGTCATTAACTCTTCATAAGTCATCGTTGACAACGATTCAATAATTTCGTCTTTAGGTAATTGGTTTAAACCTAATTGATCAACTAGTTTTTGAGTATTTTCTTTAGCAGTTTCCTGAGCTATTCCGTCATTTACAGAACCACCTGAAAGCGAAAATCCTTTTTGGAATAATCCTTTAGCTGCTGGCATCCCCATGAGAACATCGACTTTACTTCCGCCACCTGATTGTCCCATAATCGTAACATTTGAAGGATCGCCACCAAATTTAGCAATATTATCTCTTACCCATTGTAAAGCTAAAACAATATCCGCCATTCCTACATTGCCTGAATACTTATATTGATCACCATAGTCAGAAACATCTAAGTAACCGAGTACATTTAATCGATGATTAACACTTACAACGACAGCATCTTTTTTAGCTAATTGATCGCCTTCATAGTATTCATATTCTGCAGAAGACCCTACAGAATAACCACCCCCATGCAACCAAACGATTACAGGCTTTTTCTCTTTCGAGCCATTTGTCCAAATATTCAAGTTAAGACAATCTTTTTCATTCTCTAATACGTTATTTTGTAAACTATAAAAATCAGTAATATTTGTACTATCGGATTCCGTTCTTTGGGGCGAAACAGCACCTAGAGTTAAAGCTGTTTTCAAGCCTTTCCATTGAGCAGGTTTTGGCATTTGAAATCTTTCTGCTGTACCATAAGGAACACCGTAGAAGGTTTGAACACCATCAAATTGAAATCCCGCAATATCGCCGCCTGTTGTATTTATATATACTGGCATTGTTGGCTGTGAGAGTTCAGCCGTTGATTCACTTGGTATTAAAATTTTTTGACCTAATTCAATTAAATTATAGTTGTCTAATTGATTATAATCCCCTAACATTTTATAATCCATATTGTAGTGATCCGCAATACCACCTAAAGTATCTCCCGCTTTAACCGTATAACTTGTGTCCGCATAAGTATTGGTTACTGTCATTGTACCCATAAGCGCAACCGTCATTGCTAATGTAACCGCTTTTTTTATCATTATATAACCTCCCTAAAATTTAAAATGATTTCCTATACTCACTCATGACGTGGTTTACACGCCCCCCTTTCTATAACAAAATATTCCCCCCGTCATTTTGTCACAGATTCTATTGCTTAACTTATCTCAGCAACATTCTTTGTGTATTTTGAGTCTTCATATTAACAGTATTATCTTTTTGTAACAATATATATATCATATAATTCTATTTTTTATCAGAAATCTATCATTACGCTTTAAAAAGGCTTTTATTTTTCTCTCAAAAAAGAAAACGAACACTATTATCTCTATAATAATGCTCGCTTTATTCATTTATAACATCTTTTTCTTCTTTAGCAAGGCATAAGCAACAATACAGCAAATAAAAATAAAGACACATATAATAGCAAATCCATAAGGTATATTGGCAAGTGGAACCCACCTGTCTCCTACATTCATCCCATAAAGACCTGAAATAACAGTTGGTATTGCCATCACTAGGGTAATAGAGGTTAAATACTTCATGACATTATTCAACCTATTGTCAATAATAGATGAAAGCAGCTCTCTTGTTCCATCTATTACATCTCTGTATATGCTAGTCATTTCAATCGCTTGTTGGTACTCAATATTAGCATCTTCCAATATATCCTCGTCCTCTGGGTATTGACCAAAATTCTTACTTTTAACAAGTCGCTGTAAGACTAAGCTATCTTGTCTAAGAGAAGTCGCAAAGTATACTAATGAAGATTCTAACTCATGAAGTTCAATAAGATCCTCATCTTTCACATCTCCTGACACGCGTTCTTCAATTGCTATCCGCATTCTATCAACAGCTCTTAAATTACGCTGATAAAGGACAGCAGAGTTTAATAGAATTTGATAAATAAATCGCATTTGTTTCTTGGTACTAAACTCCTTAATACGATTCTCTATAAAATCTCTTAAAATAGACGTCTCTTGCCAGCAAATAGTGATAACCGTTGCCTCTGTTAATAAAATTCCTAACGGAATTGTCTTATACATATTTGAACCATGTCTCACTTCTGTAATAGGAATATCAATCAATATAAGCGTATAGCCTTCTTCATAGGTAATCCTTGAACTTTCTTCCATGTCAAGTGCCGACATCACATCATCTAAATCAATTTTATAGTGGCTTGCCACTTTTTCAATTTCATCCTTACTGGGTCTTACCATATTAACCCATGCTCCCGCTTGAAAACGTTCAAGCGATTTTACACTTCCTTGTTGAGTTTGAAATATTTCTAACATAGCATTCCTCCTTTTTTTCAATATATATTTTTTCCCTTTAATTTTACTTTAAATTCCATCATTTTATTGTCTCAAAATCCTATTGATTTCAGTCTTTTAGATACTTAGGAACTTTGTTCTAAAGACTATTTTACCATATTATCATTGAATCCTTGTTCTTTAAACTATTTTTACATTTCAAAAAAAATTATTGTATGTATTTAGCCATTTTGATTATAAAAAAACCTTTAAACAGGCCTAGAGCCCATTTAAAGGTTTTCTATATTATAAGGGTGTATTTATATTGTGTTAAGAATCATCTTTGTTCAAGATGTTGCTAAATCTATTGGTGACCTCTTACTCGTAGCAGTAATCTGGTGCACAATACATAATTTGACCGCCTTTAATTGTCATTTCTGGTTTTAACAATTTATCGGCCTTGAAAGGTGTCTTTTTCCAATCCCAATAGGTTTGTTCAAAGTCAATCCAATCGAAAATAGCAACGTCTGCTCTCGCTCCTACTGATAAGCAGCCGATTTCTCCAGCCATTTTCATTAATTCTGCCGGTCTTTGAGTTGACATTTTAACAACATGTTCCATTGGAATGCCCATACAGATATATCTTGACATAAGGTTAGGTAATGAAAAGATAGGTCTTCTAAACATACTGCCAAGAACCAAATCTGTTGAACACATATCTGCGATAAATCCTTGTTTCATTGCTGATAGCATTACATCATAATCTCCATGTTTTCTACCTTCAGCTGTATCAAAGATAATGCCTCTTTCTCGCGCTTTTAACACACAATCATATAATTTTCCGTTGTCATCAAGAATTGTATTTTTCACACCTTGATAAACATGTTCAAATATATCTCCCGGGCGAAGAATATCAAGTACTTCGCTTGTAGGTACCGGAATATTTGTACAGTGAACTTCCACTGGACAACCTACTTGTTCCGCTATGCGAACCGTTTCTCTTAAAGGTTCAATGCCTAAACCTTGTGCAAGTTCTTCACTCTGTCTGATTTTTAAGCCCAAGATATTGTCTTCGTTTTCGTGAAAAATACGATCAATTTTTTCAGGATTAAAATATTTAGGGTTAATATTTTCATGGTAACTGGTGGTAACGAGTCCTGCCGAACAAACTTGAAGAAAGCTTTTAATTGTCACTTTACTTCTTGCAATAACAGAAGATCTAAAGATTGGATAGTTGGCTACACCACTTGAAAAGTCAATAGCAGCTGTAACCCCAGTCGGAAAATACGCCACATCTGGATATATTCCAATTTCTGTACCATCTTGGAACATATGTGCATGTGCATCAATTAAACCCGGAAAAACAAATTTTCCTTTGGCATCAATCACATGTTTGGCTTCTTCCCCTTCTTCATACTGAGTAATCTTTCCATTGTATATTGCAATTGTTTTGACTTCATTGATCTCGTTAAAGGGATCAATCACATGTCCATTTTTGATAATTAAATCTAACATTTGACCTCCTATAAACCCATGTGCATTGGCACATCAGTTAATTCTACCAAATTCCGATCACTTTCCAATAAGGTAATCCGATGATGAAGTATATGGCAAGTGCCATGACCACCATTGTCGTACCGACGCGCCAGAAGTCTTTTTGAGGCACGTACTCTGAAGCAAATGTGATAAGTCCTGCACCGTTACCATAGTGCGTTAATAATGCACCGTAACTAGCAAAGAATGCAAGTAATAAACTGATAACCATTGGATTGGCTTTTGTTGTCATTGCAATCGTTAAAAGTACTGGGTAGAACGAAGCAACAAAAGCACTGTTGGATACGAAGAAATAACGTACAACCAAACTACTAATCACTAAAATAAAGGTAACGAGTATCCCGTTGACTTGTGACAAATCTAATACTTTTGAGAATAAATCTGCAAGCCATGTGTAGAAGCCTGCTGTTGATAATGATGATGCTATCCCGTAAAAGGCACCGTACCATATAAAGATCGACCAAGCACCTTTGGCTTCCATTACATCATTCCAGTCTAAAACTCGAAGTAATAATGTGAGTGCTAAGAAAACAAAACCTACAACTTGCATTCCTAAGTTTAAGAATGGTACTTTACCACCGAACATCCATCCAAGAATAGCGAGTACGAATAATACCGCTAATTTCTTTTCTGCTGATGAAACTGGACCTAGTTCTTTAAGTCCCGCTTCTGCAATCGGTTTTACTTCATCTAATGATTTTAATTCTGGCGGATAAATTTTATAAATAACAAGTGGTGCAAGTAACAAGAACAATCCTGCTGGAACAATAGATGCCATAATCCATGTTCCCCATGTGATATTAATGTTCATCATTTCAGTAATTAAAGATACAGTAATCGCATTGGTTGCCATACCTGTTAGGAATAGTGCTGCTGTCCCTTGTGAACTTGCATACATTAATACAGTTAAGAAAGCACCTAATTTTCTAGGCTTCTTATCAGGTGTTGAACCTGTTCCTTCTGCAATGTTTCTAAAGATTGGATAGATAATTGTTGTTCTTGATGAGTTTGAACCCGTAGCTGGACTTAAGATTAAATCTGTAAAAACTAAAATATAACCAAGTCCAAGTGTTGACTTTCCACCTTTTAGTAAGAGTTTGTAAGCCAATCGACGCCCAAGTCCCGTCTTTACAAAGGCAGTACAAACAATAGTAACAACTGCGATGAACCATGCCATTTTATTACTAAATCCTCTTAATAAAATAGATGAATCCATAAACATAAGTGCAAAACCAACAATAATTAAAGTGATAATGGGTTCATTAAATGGCTTAATAATAAGACCTAATAACAAACCTAAATAAATTGCTACAATATGCCATGTTTCAGTTTCCAACCCTGTTGGCGTTGGAATATTCCAAATGACAACAACCACTGCTAACACTAGCAGAAGTTTTATAATACGTTTCTTATCCATTTAGACTTACCCCCGTCGTTTTTTAGTATTCCGTCTATACTAATTAATGAATCTAATAATCAAACATACCTTGTTCTTTTGTATCTGGCACTTTTGTATCTTCATACTGTTTTGCTGTTGCATAGTCTATATCTTTAATGGGCCAGGTTGGTTGCTTCCCTTCAAATACTTCTTGGATTCCCATTGCAGAGAAATAAGAAGCTCTATGGGCTGCTTCCCTTGTGTTTCCACCAATATGTGGATAAATAATAACATTATCAAGTGTTAATAACTTGTTATTAGGATCAACAGGTTCTTTTTTAATAGCATCTAAGCCAGCACCTGCTATCGTACCATTTTTACAAGCTTCATACAAATCATCTTCATTAACACAGGCTCCCCTTGCTGTATTAATTAAAAATGCTGATGGTTTCATCTTACTCAATGTTTCTTTATTAATAAGGTCATGTGTTACAGGTGTATTCGGCACATGAAGCGATACATAATCCGCTGTTTCAAAAATACGATTGATATCACGAACGACTTCAACACCTTCTGGAAATTCTGAAGCCGGTTTAAATGGATCATAAGCTAATACATTCATTTCCATTCCCAATGCTCTTTTAGCTAATCTTGACCCAATATTACCGCAACCAATGAGTCCAAGTGTTTTTCCATTAATAGTGTTTTTTCTAATTTTCAATTTTGCTTTATAGTAATCTTCAACCCATGTTTTTCTTAAATTCAGAACATTTCTACTACATTCTAAAATAAGTAACATGGCAGTTTCAGCAACTGATGTACTGTTAGCAACAGGTGCATATAAAGTTTGTACGTTATTGTCATGACAGGCTTTAACATCTAATGCGTCAAATCCCGCACCATGTCTGACAACCACTTTAAGATTTGGATTTGCTTCAATAATTTCTCTATTGATTGGTGTAATTCTAACAATCATTGCATCTGGTTGATGTTCTTTCATATCCGCTAAAACATCAGCAGGTTCAAACCCTCTTCCTCGGATTAATTCATGACCTGCATCAATAAGAAATTGTTCGCCTTCTTCCATTATTTCTTGTGGTAATAACACTTTCCATCCCATGATTATTTCTCCTTTTATGCTTGTTGAATAATTTCAAAACCTATCATTATGGGCGATAGACATCGTCTATAATTTCAAATCCTTTTTCTTCTAATCGATCAATAACCCATTGACGGTTAGATTTTAATGCTTTTGTTGCAGCAAGTTTTGCTTCATCTTTTTCTTTATAAGCTTTTGCCTTTTCAAGTACTTCTGGAGCGTCTTTTCTTGGAATAACAATGACGCCGTCTGGATCTGCTAAAATAACATCCCCAGGATTAACACTAATACCACCACAAGCGATAGGCACATTGACTTCGCCTGGACCTTCTTTGTATGGACCACCTGGTGTTGTACCAGTACAGTAAACTGGAAAATCCCATTTAGCAATTTCATCAATATCTCTTATTGGACCATCGATAATGATGCCTGCGACTTTTCTATCGTATTTTAGATAAGCCATCATTACTTCCCCAATAAGTGAACGTGTATCGTCTTCTTCATTAGAAACAACAATAACATCGTTTTCTTGACAGTTACTTAACGCTGCATGTAATGCCAAATTATCTCCCGCGCGACATTTAACTGTATAGGCAGGACCTGCCATCATTTGCGCCTTAGGACTGCTTACTAAATGAATTCTTGGATTCATGGCACTGTTTCTTTCCATACAATCCGCAGTATTGGATGCTGGTATTTCTTTAAATTGATTAACAATTTCCATATCCGGCATCTCACGTTTTAAATAGATGCGTTTCCCTACTGACATAAGCTCTCACTCACCTTCCCTATTTTGAACATTTTATAAATTTCACAAACGGTCTATTTTATTACATAAACTGCTTGTTTTCTTACAAAATTATTGTATTATTAAATTATGTACAATACAAACAGAGCTTTTTTGAATTTTTAACAAATTTTTTTTGTGAGGAGAAACCAATGGATATTACTAGCTTGTATTATTTTACAGAAGTTGCAAAGGATCTACACATTACTCAAACTGCTAACCGCTTATACATTTCTCAACAGACTTTGAGTAATCATATAAAGAGACTAGAAAACTACTATGACATAACATTACTTAATAGAAAACCAACCCTTTCATTAACCTATGCTGGAGAACAAGTTCTTCATTTTGCTCAAGAAATACTGAGAACCAGCGAAAACTTAAAAGACAAACTCAATGATATTCGTAAAGAAGAACGTGGGGTTCTTTTATTTGGATCAAGTCGCTTTAGAATGGATTTATGCCTTCCTTCTATACTCGATTCCTTTTCAAAACGTTACCCCAATGTGGAAATCCGCATCACTGATGCCAATTCAAATCAATTAGAAAAACTTGTTCTCGATGGCGAAATTGATCTCGCTATTGTCATCAGTGTTAAAGATAATTCTCAAATTACTAAAATCCCACTCATGTCTGACCACCTCTACTTATGTGTAACGGATACGCTCCTCAAAAAATACTATGGTGAAGACTTATCTGCATTAAAAAACAAAGCCATGATAGGTACTAATATCAAAGACTTTGCTAAATTACCTTTTTGTATGCTTAATAATCGGATGGGGCAAAAAATTCAAAAGTGTTTTGACGATGCTCATGTTGAACCCAACGTCTACACTACAAGTCGTTATCTTCAGATTACAACCTCTATTGGTTTGTTAGGTCTTGCTGCTTGCTTTGCCACGCAAACAAGTCTACTCAATCAAAAAGGAAATATACCTGAAGACATTAATATATTTCCTTTATATGATGAGGGGGAACCTCTGACTCAAGAAATCTACTTAATTCATCATAAGGATCGTTATATTTCTCAATACAACCAGTACTTTCTTGAACTTTCTCAAGATTACTTTAAAGAAATCGAAGCCTCCTCTTTATCTAGTATTATCATCTAGTTCTCATTTTTCTAAGCTATCCATAAGCAGATATTCTAATATAACCTAACTTTATTGATTCATATTAGGTTCAAGTGTTTGAATCAAATTTTCTAGCAGATGTTGATTAGAGTCTTCCAAACTGGTGAGAGGTGGCCGACAAGGTCCTACGCTCAACTTGCCCCCCAATAGATTAAGGGCTGCTTTTACAGGCATGGGATTCACTTCGCAGAAAAGTGCACTAATAAGCGGTAACAATTCTAATTGAAGAGCCAAACTCTCTTGATGTTTCCCTTCAAGATAAAGTGATACCATATCATGCATTTTTTTAGGGGCTACGTTGGCTGCTACAGAAATAACACCTACCCCTCCCAGTGATAATAAAGGAACCACTTGATCATCATTACCTGAATAGATATCCAGTTTACCTTGACATAAGTGTGCCAGAGCGACCATTTGAGATAAGTCGCCGCTGGCTTCCTTTATACCGACGATGTTATCAATTTCAGATAATTTGAGTGCCGTTTTAGGCGCGATACTCATACCGGTTCTCCCCGGAACATTGTATAGTATAATAGGTATGTTAACCGCTTCCGCTAATGATTTAAAATGCTCATAAAGTCCTTTTTGACTGGTTTTATTATAATAAGGAGTTACTTGCAATAACCCATCTACCCCTGCTTCTTCTGCTCGCTTAGACAAATTAATACCATGTTTTGTATCATTACTGCCTGCTCCTGCAATAACAGGAACCCTGCCATTGGTATAATCAACAGCTGCCTTGATACATGCAATTTGTTCATCATCCGTTAAAGTTGATGCTTCACCTGTCGTACCACAAATGATGATGGCATCTGTTTTATTTTCAATTTGATAGTCAATTAATACTCTTAATCGGTCATAATCAATTGATAAATCTGCTTTAAAAGGTGTCACTATCGCTACACCTGATCCTGTAAATAAGGCCATTTTTTTCTCCTATTCTCATTTTTTTTAGTTAATTCATTGCATAAAAAAACAACTAGCATTGTGCTAGTTGTGGACAACAAAATAATCATTCAATTGGTCACAGATAGCACTCCATAAGCTTCCACTTATGACAGTTAAAAAACTATTAATCCTTTAACCAGCTCCTACCCTAATTAGGGGGTATTCACTTCGGCACCTTTGCCTTTCAACGTCCATCACTTGTACCTATATACATCAACACGTTTACTATTCATTGGTGCGCCTCTACTGTTTTATTAAATTAACTTAATATTAACCTGCTTTTGTCTATCTGTCAAGCCATTGTCTCTTGACTTTTCTATTTTAAATCCGCTTCTTCAAATTTATGCTCGAAGAAATGAATCAATTTATGAAATGGCCGTTTAAGCAACCCAAATGGTAAAACAATGATTACAATTTTAAGAAGCGTCCTAACGTACATAGCTACATTGGGGCCATAAGGACCAATAATGGCTTCTCTAAAACCACCTATTGCATAAGTAAATGGCCATAAAGGTTGAAGCATTCCAAAAATAGCAGGATTCGTTTCAATGGGATAAATGCCTCCTGACCCTGCAATTTGGAATATCATAATGATAATCGCCACCGCTTTTCCAACATTCCCCAGCACTGCTACTAAGGTATAGATAATTGCCACAAAGGTTAGTGACGTCAATGCACCAAATAAAAACATCAACGGTGTACTCTGTGGTACAACCCCCAGGACATGTATATCACCAATCACAATGATAGTCGATTGAATCAAAGAAATAATCAAGTAAAGAATCATCTTACTAATATGAACATGAGCCATACTATAACGGTTCCCCAATGGACTTTCTGTACTTAATAAAGAGCTCATGAGTAATACGCCTACCCAAATTGCTAAAGTTGTATAGAAAGGAGAAATGGCAACACCAAATGAATCCACTTCATACAAATCTTCCACTTCAACATCAAGGGGTTCAGCTAAGAAATCTGTAATTTCATCAGGATGGTTCCTAACCAAATCAATCAATCGTTTGACTTTTTCATCGTCAATATCATTCACTTTATCCAATGCCTCTTTTACTTGAACATTGACATCGTCTAAGATATCAATCATTTGATCTCGCTCACTATTATTCAATTCTGTTGATGCAATCATAAACGCAGACAAAGCATTATATTGTGGAACGACCACTTTGGATGCATCAATTAACTCTACTGCATCGTCCAAAGATTCTCCTAAATTACCTGAAAGTGTATTCATCGCAGGTAGTGCACTGCCATAAAAATACGAGGATAAATTAACCGTTCTAACCGATAATTCTGTACTGATGACTTTTAAAGTCTTTAAAGCTTCATCAATTCGTTCCTTACTTTGATCCTTGTCTTCAATTCCAATTAATACATAGAGTTGTTTTTCTTCTTCTTTTAAAAGTTTTTCCAAATAATCTAAAGAGCTTTTTGTCATTTTAATATAAGATTTCTCTTCGTTAGGGTCCATGTCTTTTAAATGAATCTTATCGGCTTCAATTTGCTGAACCAGTTGATCGCAAATATCAATGGTATCATACATTATCGCTTGTAAATCATCATCCATTGTATTATTGTTAATGGCAATCAATTGATTAATCAATTCTTGATTTTGTGTATTTAAACTTTGAATATCTGAAATACCCTGATTAAGTGCTGTAACACTCTTTGTCAACAGTTCATCCTGTGCTGAATTTAATCGAGACGTTGCCTCAACAATCGTTTGCATACTATCCATTTGTTCTAAAAGATTTTCCATTTGATGATTGGTTTCACTTAAGTGGTCTTTAAACATTTGACTATTGGTTTTCTCTATTTTAAGGTGTTCCGTTAGCCTTATAAGCTCCTTATTCACCTTCTCAAGACTCTCTTTGACATCATCTAGCGAATAATCATCAATGTCGCTCTCTTCCGCTTTGTCATTAAAAGTTGTTAATATCTCATCATTAACCGTCTGTACAAAATTACTTTTCACGTTATTAACAAGCTTTTCTTTTGCCACATTGGTAATTTTAGCAGCAATCGCATTGAGTTTCTCATTTGACCGGTAGATAATAGCCGGTTTTTGAGGTGTCGCTGTCGTCAAACTAATTAATCGTTCTGAAAAATTATCTGGAATTTCAATCATTGCATAATACTGACCTGTATTAAGCCCATTATTGGCTTGCCATTCATCCACAAAATGCCAGTTAATCGCTTTATTTTCTTGCATTTCATCGACAATGCTCTCTCCTACATTGATAATCTTCCCTTCAAAAGCAGCCCCCTCATCATTATTGACAATGGCTACCGGCAAGTTTCCAGTATTACCATAGGGATCCCAACACGCATAGATATTAATCCACGCATATAACGAAGGAATAAAACACAATCCGGCTACAATAAGAAGTGCCGCAAAATTAGTTCGAATGGTTTTAAAATCATGGAACAAGAGAACAAATATGGGCTTGATGCCAAGATCCCATACAATATATTTCAATTTTTTAACCCACTTTCGGATTCGTTTCATCTGCTTACTCCTCAACTTCTCTCATGTTATTCACCCAGTTTTGATTCTTTCATTTTTAATTCAAATCGTCTAACCTTTGGATAGAGTTTTTCTATCGTTAAATAGCCATACAAATTAAAGACAACTGCAAAAATAACCAAGGCAATAATATTGGAAAGAACATTAATTGCAATAGGTCCAGCCACAGCCTCTCTCAAACCATTAACAGTATAAGTGAATGGGAATAAGGGCTGAAGAATTCTAAAAATCAAGGGATCAACTTGTATAGGATAGGTTCCACCACTCCCTGCTAGTTGTAAAATCATATAAATAATGGATAATGCCTTCCCTAAATTACTAAGCGTCGATTTTAGAGTATAGGTAATTGTTGAAAAAACGATAGATGACAACATGCAATAAAGAATAAAAATAGCAGCACTCATCACATGAATTTTTAAAAGAAAAATATCTCCAATGGAAATAACTGTCCCTTGTATAAAAGCTAAAGTGTTAAAATAAAGCATCTTTCCATAATGTTTTTCTCTAATTGTAATCTGTTCAGAACCTTCAAATTCACCTGGATGTGTTTTTAAAACTGAATTAAGGAAAAGACATCCTACCCACAAAGCAAGGGTCGAATAAATAGGTGCCATACTTGAACCATAATTGGGAACTGCATTGATCGTTTCTGTCTTTAAATCAAAGGGATTAGACATAAAGTCTCCCATAAATTCTGGATTACTTTGTAATAGATTAATTACCAGATTAATATCTCTGTTATCAATCAATTCAAATCTCTCACCCATTAAACTCACGACACTTCGTGTATCATCAAGCAAGTCATTGAGCTCCTTAGCGATATCTGATGTCATCTGCCCCCCTTTGGCAGCAGAAGTAACGGTATCTGATATCTGATCTGTCAATTTTTGAAGTGAATCAATCATTAATTCAGCATCTTGTGTCACAATAATACTATTATTAAAAATAACCCTGATATCTTCTTTGGCACCTGAAGCATAATTCTTCTGAGCCTTAAGTAATGCTGTTGACGTTTGATCCACCGTATCATTGACTTGGTCTAATAGGTCTTTAGCGATGCCATTACCTTTATCAAGATTCTGTTTAATCTGCCCTAGTTGCCGCTGCTGGTCAGAAATATAACTTTGTATATCCATTAAGTCATCATTAATCACGTAAATTCTCGCGTCTCTATTACCCGTATCGTCTTTAGCCTTATCGAGTAACTCAATACTTTTATTAAGCTGAGCCACTACTGAATCAATAGAAGCCACTACACCAGAAATACTCTTATTAACTTCATCCACCTGTACTTTTAGGTCATCAACAGATGTTTGAAGAGAACTCAATTCTTCAAGCAGACTCCCGACTGGGTCACTGGCTTGAAGTTCTTCTAATTGTTTGATTACATCAGAAAAATCATAAGTTGGTGTAGACGCATCCAATTCTTTTAACGTTTTTATGGTACTGTCAAGTGTATCGTTAATGTTGTCTTCATTATCTTCTAAATACGTCATTAAATCTGTTAACGTTTTACTCAAATCACTAAGAGACTGTGAAGCACTGGTCAGTGATGTTTGCAGATTAACCAGTTCCGTTCTAAGTTCTACCAGACTATCCCTAAGCTCAATTAACTGATTCTGAGCATCTGCAATGTCTTTATTAAAATCAATCTGTTGAATGTCTGTTAAGTATTCAATCGTCGCTGTTATAGAATTATTGAGCATATCAAGCTGATAGAGCGACTCCAACATGATGTTATCCATTTGATTTTGCGTCAAATCATGGTTTGCATCATTCAGTTCTGCCACTAAGTCATGGATACGCGCATTAGACTGAATCGCTTGGTCTAAGTTACCATCTAAATGATCTAGCGTATCATTTATGACTGACTGAGAACTTTTAAGTATTCCTTCTTTATCTTTTTTACTTTCTTTAAGAACATTGATACTCTGCTGAATAGATGGCATTAAAAATTGCATATTAGTCATAAACGTCTGATAATTGCTAGACCCTATATTTACATTTTTAAGGGTTGTATCTAACATATCAACATTTCGATTAATGGCGACAATCGCATCCTTGGACTTAATCAAATTTTCTTTTTTGCCATCCGCATCTTCTCCAACATCATTCAGAGACTGAAAAATCGTTTCATTCACTGTTGAAACAAAATTCCCCTTAATTTGTTGAACCAACGTATTTTTGGCTGTATCTGTTATCTTGGTTGCTACTGGATTGGCCTTTGTATCTGCTCGATATACAATGTGTGGCTTAACGGGATGATCTGACATCACAGACAAAAAATCACTTGTAAAAGCGCTTGGAATCTCAATAGATGCATAATAGCGACCTTCAATGAGTCCCTTATTGGCTTCTTCTCTGCTCACAAATCTCCAATCAATTTTATCATTGTCCTTTAACGCGTCTATCACATCATCACCAATATTGATGAGGTCACCGTTAAAAAGAACAGTATTATCATTGTTAATGACCGCTACTGGCAAAAAACCTGTATTTTCATAGACATCCCAACAAGCAATAATATTAACCCATGCATAAAGTGCTGGAATAATACAAATAGCGACAATTATAATTAAGGCAATTGGATTGCGAACAGTATTGAATAAGTCACGTTTGAAAACCTTTAATATATGATTTCTTTTCATTGTTCCTCCGCTAGAAAGTAAGTGTTAACTGATTCTCGTTTAACAAAACCTATTATATTCACTCTATATTTTATCATTATTTTGTCTTGAGTGCTCACGCAATGTAAACGCAAAAAACGACAGATTAAAAAATCCGCCGTTACATTTACAATATGCGGTACGTTAACCTTAAAATACGTGAACAAATTAACACCTTCTGAATCATGATTAAATTTATTAAAAAGCCTTTCACAGCCTATTTATGACTGCTGTCATTAATAAAAATAATACAACGTTTATACTAACACTAATTAAAAGTTATGTCAACTTACTCTAAGCGACTAAAACCCCTTCTCCTTACAAGATAGTTAGTGATTACTTGGTTTCCTGAACCGGCAAGTCTTTTCGCTCTTTTCTGAGTGAGTATTTGGGAATCTTCATCTCAATGTATTCCTCAACTTTAACCATTCTTTGCTCATCTTTTCCTGTTAACAAGGTATAGGCAACCCCAGAATATCCCGCTCTTCCTGTACGTCCAATACGGTGTACATAATCTTCAGGTGCATCTGGTAAATTATAATTAATCACATGAGAAATGCCTGTGACATCAATCCCTCTCGAAACAACATCTGTTGTCACCAAAATTTTAATCTCACCTTGTCTAAAAGCATCCATAACCGTCTCTCTCACCATTTGGCTCAATCCACCATGCAACTTCTCAACAGACATTTTTTCTTCAATTAATTTTTCACACAACGTATCAACCCCTCGACGTGAACGACAAAATATAATCGTTCTCGCTGGGTGGTCCCTTTTAAAAATTTCTAATAAATCGCCTATTTTTTGTCTGTTTGATGACCGAATCAAACGCTGTTCAATATTATCAAGTGTTATTTTTTGCTTAGGTGCAGTAACGCGTTCAACCGTCTTGAGATGCTTTTTAGCAAACTGCTTGACAGAACGATCAATGGTTGCAGAAAAAAGTAAGGTTTGCTTGTCCGCTGGAAGATAAGTCATAATTTCATCTATTTCCTCCATAAACCCTCCTTTGAATAGGTTATCAGCCTCATCTATCACTAGCGATTGTAATTTTGATAACTCTAGTCTCCCACGACTTAAATGGTGTAATAAACGACCAGGTGTTGCAATAATGACATCTATCTTACCTGATAAGGCATGCAGTTGTGCCGTAAAGTCTTGTCCTCCATAAATGTTCAAAACAGAAATATCAATAAACATCTTAGCGACATTTGTAATTTGAATCGCAAGTTCTCGCGTTGGTGCAATCACTAGGACAGAAACGGACTCATTTGATAAATCAATATTTTGTAACGTCGGTAATAAAAAAGCCAATGTTTTTCCGGTCCCCGTTTGTGCCTCTGCAATAAGGTCTTTTCCTTGTGAAACAATTGGAATTGCAAGTTCTTGGATAGGGGTTGGCTCAACTATATAATGATCCTCTAAAATTTGTGTATAAAAGTGATTCACTCCCAATTGGTTGAAAGTCATCTTCATATAATCTCCTCTTCATCAAAAAAGGCACTCATGAGAGTGCCTAATAATACATCATGCTCCCTCGATTATAACTAAACATCTATGCAATGTCGATGGTATAATCACGTCATGATGGTGTATTTATAAACTATTTTATTATTTTTCGCCTTCAATCAAATGAAGTTTTTTGGCTAACAACTGAGTCGTTGTTGCTTGCCCCAGTAAAGTAATACCAATTGTCATAAAGACAACAGCTGAAACAATTTCCGCATTTTCAACATGTTGACTTACAATCATGCTCGATAAGGCAGCTGGAATAACACCGGTCTCCCTTACCCACATCATAAACAACATTTCATTACGTTCCCATTTGAGTTTGAAATCCATTTTGGTACAAATAAAAACTGAAATAGGACGTGCAATAAAAACAAGACCTAATACAACAATAAGAGCCTGTTTCCAGTATAATGAAATCGCTTGAAAATCAACATGCATCCCTAGAACGATAAAAATCGCTATCTTCATAATGGTTGCCACTGTTTCTCTTACATGGGTTTGAACAATATATTCTTGATCTGGAACATAGAGATGGAACAATTTTTTATTGCCACAGATTAGACCTGCAATAAAGGCTGACATGTATCCACTTCCACCAATAGCCTCAGCCAATGTATAAGAAGCAAGCACTGCTATCAAAGAAACAATGGGAGCAAATTCTGTAAAGAGTGCAAATTTATTATCTGAAACACTACTTGAGAAAATAATACCCACAACAATTCCAACAAGAGCACCAAAAACAATCATTTTAATTAAATCAATTAAATCTTCACCTAGCGAAAAATCACCTGATTGAATAATCAAAAGCATCGTCAAAACCAAAACAGCACCAATGGCATCATTAAAGGCTGATTCACTGATAATCGTCTGTTTTACACGTTTTTTAATATTAATATTTTTAAAAATTGGAACAAGTGCCGCAGGGTCAGTTGAAGCAATTACAGCACCAATTAATAAACCATATATCAAAGGTAATTTAAATACAAGTGTTGCAATACCACCAACAATCACCATAGATAAAATCACCCCTAGGGTTGCTAAAAGAAAAACTGTTCCTTTTATTTCACGTAATACTTTAAGTTTAATTTCACGACCACCATCATATAAAATGAAAGCCGCCCCAAAAGTCAAAATAAATTGATTGACACTTGAATAGGTCTCTACATTTGCAATATTTAGCACAGCGGGGCCTATAATAACGCCAGCTATTAAATACATCACAATATCGGGGAGTTTAAGCCACTCACTCAATTTTGATGAAATAATTCCTACAAGTAAAATAATAGCTGGAATTGCATAAAGTGATAAATCCATATTTTCCATTTTTTAACCTCGCATTTATTAAGTTTTCATGTAACAAGTTTTTATTATACACTCAATTTTTAAAAAAGCAACTTTTTAAGGCAAAAAAACGCTTGACACAAAAATAACAAGAATTTTACGCAAAAAAACCTACTTTTTTGATAAAAGTAGGTTCTTCCATTAAACTATTTTAATTTTTTTCTTCCTATATTAATAGATTCATTATCACCCTATTGCTGATAAAATTTAAAAGGCAATCGCTTGGATGATATTTGAGCCACAACCACAGCCACCAGTTGAACTACAACCACATGTTCCACCTGCTGACTTATTACCATCAGTAAGAATATCTTCACGACCATAGCCCACACTGGTTAAATGTTGAATCGTATCTTCTACAAATTCATCACTGCCCACAACATAGAGCCAAGGATGATCAAAAGAAGAAAAAACAAACTTTTGAAGTTCATAATCAAGCGTTTGATAAAAAGCTTTTCTCCCTTTAGTATAGACAGATTTGAAGTGAGATTGACGGCGCGCTATTTCCTCAAATTCATCATCATAAATCTCCCCAGAATGGTCAACATTGATTTGTAACATAAAGGGGATACCGTAGTCGTCTTTATCAAAAGCTTTAACCAGAGAGCGAACAGCAGCTATTCCTACCCCATTAGAGATTAAAACAATTGGTCTATCCTCACGAATAAGCCTAAAATGACCTGAAGGAGGAGTCATTTCAACCCGATCTCCAATCTTCAAACTGGACAATGTTTTCTTATATGCACTTGGGTTCGGTCGAATACGTGTTGTAAAACGGATGATTTCTTCTTCGGGTAATGAGGCATGGGAAAATTTCCGACCTTCTTCCCCCTCGCTTGACTGTAAAAAGAGTTTTGAACTGTCTCCTTCATACCAATCCATCATCATATCCTTTTGAAAATCATAGCTATAGGTTTCTTCATTATGTTTAACAATATTAATCAATTTCACACTTAAGCGTTCTTGGGTTGAGCAACTACAACTCATCTTTACCACTCCTTTATCTATAAAGCCATCTCATGATAAATTTAAAACTCATGAGCTCATATTTTCAATTGATAACAATTATCATTTAGAAAATAATAGCATTCTTTTATCCTTCTTGTCAAGGATTATTCGCTCTATAGATTGAACAAAAATCGCCTAATTGTCATTCACTTTTATTTATAAGAGTACATCTTCAAATCCACTAGAAGAAACAAATAAAATACTACTAGGGGCACGCTCAATGAGTTCATTTAGAAGCCTTTCATTGGTTGGCATCCCCATAATACTCAAGTCTGTTTGGCATTGGGTATAATGTTGCATAAAAGCACCGGTAAAAACAGTGATTTTTGTATTAGCAGGCAGTCTCGCATCTTCTATAAAAGTTACCATACTTTTATAGGTTTCTTCTCTTTCTTCTTCAAGTCGAACAACACGGCAAAGATTAATTTGTGCCCCCATATTTCTTGATAATTGTAGAGCAAATAGGACAGTCAAATCGTTATTAGGACTCTTGTCTCTTAGCCATACATTGATACTTTTCTCCATTCCTAGCCCTTGTTTAGGGTGTAACCAAAGACATGAATAAGACAAATTCAGCCCCTGCATAGACTTAATCATTCTTAAAAGTCTCTCACGTCTTAACTTATCATCACTAAAAGTAAAGAAAGCAACATTAGGTGATAAGAAGGAACTTTCCATACACTGCAAAGCAGGAAATAAAGCAGACTCAAATTGAGTGGACGTAATCACCGTTTCTTGAACAAAAACATTATTGTCCTTAAGTGGTTTTAAAACAGCTTCTATCTTTTCATTCTGGTCCTCATCAATTTCAACAGCTTCCGTTGTCGTCAAATAATAAACCCGTCCAGATGGATAAACAATGTTAGAGACGATTTTAGAAACCCTTTTAAAATCTTCTGGCCTTTCAATTGGAATGACAATAGAAGGTTTCCATAATCTTGGATGATATGGAATAGATGCCGCTTTTTGAGCTGCCCATTCTGCAATCGAAATAAAGACAGCACCTCTTACATCCCCCCACGGCGAGGTCAAATTTTTACTTTTAAGATAAATGTATAAAATACCAATGGTTACAAAAGTGATTATTGTGAAAATAGGATTAATAAGAACCATTACGGATAGACAACCCAAAAGCCCTACAATAGGTACTAAAATTGTCATTTTCATACTTGGCCTATAGCTTATAATCCCTGTCATTTGTTCTAAAAAAACGACAAGATTAATCATGCCATAAGTGGTTAAGAAAAACATGGTTAGTAGTTCAGCCAAGCTGTTTAAATTACCCACGACTATAACAATCACTGAAATAATTGAAGAAACCATCACCGCATTAAACGGTTCTCCATTTTTATTGGTTTTCGCTAAAAATGTACTCAAAGGAACAACGCGGTCCTCTGCTAAAGCCGCTAAAGTTCTCGGTGCACTTACCAGAGTGGAAAGTGCCGATGAAACCACTGCCCCCATTACACCTGCAATGACGAGAATATTGATCTTTGAAATTTTAAAAATAACTGAAGGATCATTAAGTAACATGTCTTGAGTTGCTTGATGTGCAAACCAAAAAGCGACCACTATATAAACCACAAAGCCTGTGAAAACAGCTCCTAACGTTCCTTTGATAATACTTTGTCTTGGATTTTCAAGTTCTCCCGACATAGTAGCCCCTGTTAGAACTCCTGTAACTGCGGGGAAAAAAATAGCAAATGTCATCCAAAATGTTCCAGATGCATAAGAACCTCTTAGAACAATTTCACCTGTATTCAAATCAGGTCCTAATAAAAATGAGAAAAGCGAAAGAACCACTGCCACTAAAATACCATATTGGATCCTAAAGGCTAATTTGGCACTTTTGAGAGAGATACCTGATAGGACCAGCCACGTTATAATACCGACTAGCACCTGTGAGTGTTGAGGGAAAAATGAAACCCATAATTCACTAAAGCCAGTGATATAAAAGGCGATTGAAAACGTTTGAGAAATATAGAGTGGTATCCCAATAGCGCCTCCCATTTCGTGACCAAGAGAACGGGTAATAATGGCATAAGCACCACCGGCACCGATTTTAATATTAGTTAACATGGACGACATGGAAAGAGAGGTCGCCAAAGTAATGACATGGGCCAAAATGATAATCATTAAAGCACCAATGAGGCCAACGTTTCCAACTACCCATCCCATCCTTAAATAGAGTATAACCCCTAATATGGTTAACAGGGTCGGTACATAAACCCCTTCAAATGTCTTTAAACCTTTCTTGGTATTCACCTTACTTGTGGTCTGATTATCCATCTATCGTTTGCTCCTTTCAACACTGTCTTCAGACTATATTTTATTTATTATAATACAAATTAAAGAAAATATCACGGATTGTTTCTCCAATGGTACACTATATATATTCCCACGACAGTGATAATCAAACTTTCCCTTGTTTTTAAGCAAAAAAAAGACACTTAACCAAGTGTCTTTTTAAACCTTGTAATTATTTTGAACAAGCTGTAAATCGTTTGTTCTTATAGTTTTGATTTTCAATCTCATCCAGCATCGCAAGTGCAAAATCTTGATAACTAATGTAACTTTCTCCCTTAGCATTGGTTAATAAGTGATCTTGACCTAACTGGTATTCACCTGTTTTTTCACCTTCTGGATCGAAAAAGGCTGATGGACATAACATTGACCAGTTAAGATGTCTTGTTTTTTCTAAATTGTCTAAGTTAACACCCATATTCTTAGCAGTTGCCATATACGCTTCTGGAAAATCTGGTGTATTAAACAATTGGAGTGTTTTGGCTTCGTCAACGTATAAACTACCTGCCCCGCCAACCACGATTAATCGCGTAGACTCAACACCACTTAAAGCGTCAATTAATACTTGCCCTGCAGTCACATGTTGTTCTTCGTGACCTTCTGGCGCATTAAACGCATTAACAACAACATCAAATGTATTTAAGTCCTCTGTTTTTAAATCAAAAATGTTTTTCTCTAAAACAGCAACATTCGATTCATCTACTTTCAATGGATTTCTAACAATAGCCGTTACGTCATGACCTCTTTTTAAAGCTTCCTTTACAATTAATTTTCCTGATTTACCAGTTGCACCAATAACACCTATTTTCATAATATTGCCTCCTTTAGTCGCCATTATTTTATGGCTTTTCATTTTATTTAACAATCATTTAACAGATCTATAGATGTAACCGTAATAGTTACATCTCGATTAAAAAAAATTGAGCTTTAAGAGTCAATTTTTTCACTGAGCGATTCTGTCAAGTTCTTTAGAGTAACTGCTTCAAGAACACTTTCCATTGCTTCTTGAGCACTTAACAAGACCACATTTAATACACTTTGGATATTCGCACCTACTGGACAAGATGGATTGGGATTTTCATGAAACTGAAAAAGTTCTCCCTCCTCGACCACTTCAACTGCATGATATACATCTAATAGTGTAATCTCTTCTAAAGGTTTGTTAAGCGTTACACCTGCTTTACCATGTGTTACACTGATTAAACCTGCTTTTTTTAACATAGACATAATCCGTCTAATCACTACTGGATTCGTATTCACACTTCCTGCAATCCATTCTGAAGTACAGACTGTATTACGATTCATTGAAAGTAGAGACAAGGTATGCACTGCGACCGTAAAACGGCTACTAATCTTCATAAACACCACCTCTTGTAACCATTATAGTTACATCTATGAAAATTGTCAAGTTCCTTTTTCATCCATTGACGTTATAAAATGAATCTTCTATAATAAATCTATCAAAAGTATAGGAGGTTCACATGTCAAAACATCATTCAATCCATATCAAACACTTTCTACAAGAAGATGAAGTCAATGCTATTAAAGACTTAGAAACAAGGTGTCTTTCATTCGAGCCTATTTCTCTCAAGCTAGAACTTGATTACAAATTAGCAAGAGGAAAAGACCTGCCTTCTTCGCTTCAATCTTATCCCAATGAATTTTTATACTACATCGGTCAAACATTAGTGGGTTACTTAGGTATTTGCCATTTTGGCTCTATCAATGAACCTCTTGAAATTTGCGGTATGGTGCATCCTGACTATCGCCGCCAAGGTATTTTTAAGCATTTATTTAAACTAGCCATCACGGAGTCCAAATCAAGGCCAGCTTCAAAAATACTGCTCTTATGTGATCCCCATTCAAATGCTGGACTAGCCTTTATTTGTCAAACAAATGCCCAATATGCCTTCTCAGAATATGAAATGTCGTTAGACCCTCTAAATTTTTCTCCCCAAAAACGCCATCATCCCCCCTTCAATCAGTCTAAAAGCAGCCACTGATCAAGACGTTCATGACTTAGCCATCCAAAATGCAATCTATTTCGGTGAAGAAAATGAACAAGTAAGTGAAAGTAATTATGTTTACCCTGAAACTGAAGCTAAAAAAGGCCTTTATATCTTCTTTATCTGTCTAAATGACAAGCCTATTGGTAAAATTAATTTAGAATACGACCAATCTATTGGGGGAATCTACGGCTTTGGAATTCTTCCTGAACATAGAAGAAATGGTTATGGTCGTGCAGGACTCTTATGTGGTATTCAATATCTAATTGACCAAAAGGTCCAAAACATTCATCTCCAAGTTGAATCACAAAACAGTCACGCACTTGAACTTTATACTTCATGTGGTTTTCAAACCCAATCTGTCATGACCTATTCAGAATTCAGATTGCCGGATAATGAATATAATCCAATACTTTAAGCATTTAATACTCATTACTGATTAATCCCATCAATTTTAATATCAAAATGTTGATAATCTTTGCTATTAATCCAGTTTCCACCCCATGAAAACCCATTTTCAATGAAGAGATTATAGCAAATGTCCCCTTTATGAATCATGCCTTTTACCTCTTGATCCCTATTGGCATAAATTTCGCCTTCTTTAGGCGAAACGCCATCACGGGTAACATAGGGGTTAATGAGTGGATTAATATCAATGGCTAGCCCATAAGCATGGTTAGATAAGCGATCTGTTCCTGATACCGTTCTAAAATTAAAAGCTGATGTATTATTGGCCACCATTGAGCGATGGTCATCGCCATCGTATTGATCAATCAACTCTATTTTTTCAATTGGAAACTGCGCCTCATATAATCCCTTAAAAATGGTAATGATTTTATCTGAAATAGCTTGGTTCACAATTAATTTTCCCTGATGTGTTAAACCATCAAAACCATAATAAGCCACATTAATGCATCTTAAATCTTCATACTTTATTGTATCATTGTCATGATATGATTTCCCCGACATGGCTAATTTTAACTCTTCATCAATGATTTCACTTTCAAAAATAGGTGTTTCCACATCTCCCTCACTTTCTGTTTCAGAAGGACTTGTATCTATGGTCTCCTTCTGTTCCTCTATTACAGACTCATTTATCTGTCCTTCTATCGCAGACTCACTTATAGGATGGTTGATAGAATCATCCTCTGCCACTTCTTGATCTAACCATGCGTTTAAATCCACTTTATTAATTATATGAGCCTGACTATCTACTTTCGAGATTGACTGCATACGTGAAAATAAAAAGTATAATAAAGCCCCACAAACTAGAACCATAACGAGGACAAGTCCCAATCGTCTCTTTTTCATTTTATAAATTGCCTCCTAAAGCACTCAATTTCTATGATGCTATTTATCTTATCAAATTATTATCTTAGGGTAAATGCCAAACACATAAAAAAAGACCCTAAAAGATGGGTCATCTATTAGAGTCATTCTTTGGTTAAGTACCATTTATTTTATCTATATATTTTTTGTTAGGGGGTGTATGTGGGTAGCATACACCTTTATTAATTTCATTTTGGGGCTATTTCTAGAAAAAATTGCCGAATAAGGATAACAGTACTCCTGCTGATACCGCCGAACCAATAACACCTGCAACGTTAGGACCCATTGCATGCATTAATAAGAAGTTCGATGGGTTTTCTTTTTGACCAACTACTTGTGATACCCTCGCTGCCATAGGCACCGCTGATACCCCTGCTGATCCAATGAGTGGGTTAATTGGATCTTTGGTCACTTTGTTCATGAGTTTAGCAAGTAAGACACCTGCTGATGTCCCAATTGCGAATGCAATAACACCAAGGATAACAATAGCCATTGTTTGTTTAGTTAAGAAAGCTTCTGCTGTTGCAGTGGCTCCAACTGTTACGCCTAGGAAAATGGTGATTGTATTCATAAGTCCATTTTGTGCTGTATCTGCTAATCGGTTAACAACGCCTGATTCTTTAAACAGGTTCCCCATCATTAACATCCCAATTAAGGCTGCTGATGCAGGGACAATTAAAACCACGATTAAAGTCACTAGCACTGGAAATATTAATTTTTCAAGTCTTGAAACGGTTCTCAATTGATTCATTTTAATTTGACGCTCTGCTTTGGTTGTGAAGAGCTTCATAATAGGCGGTTGAATAACCGGTACAAGTGCCATATAAGAATAGGCGGCTACTGCGATTGACCCCATAAGGTCTGGAGCAAGTCTAGAAGACAAGAATATCGCTGTAGGGCCATCAGCTCCACCAATAATACCAATTGATGCTGCTTGTGGTGGTGTAAACCAGCCAGAAGCAATCGCACCAAAGAAAGTCACGAAAATACCAAATTGAGCAGCTGCCCCTAAAAGTAGTGATTTAGGATTAGCAATCAGTGGACCAAAGTCAGTCATAGTTCCAACCCCTAAGAAAATGATAGGTGGGAAAATACCTAAATGGTCACCTTGGTAAAGGTAATGAAGTAATCCTCCAATTTGTTCAGACCCATCTTTAGCTATGGAAGGTTCTTTCATAAGGTCAGCAAGTGGTAAGTTGGTTAAAAACATACCAAAAGCAATAGGTACAAGTAATAATGGTTCAAATCCCTTTTTAATGGCTAAATATAGCAAAACAAAAGAAACCAAAATCATTACTACATTACCTGGGGTAATTGCGCTAAACCCTGTAGTTGAGTAAAAATCCTGTAAGGTTTGTAACATTGTGCATCTCCTTTCTACTTTTCGTTAATTATAAAAGGCCATTAGCCGATTGTAATTAACGCGTCTCCAGAATTCACAGATGCACCTTTAGTTGCACTAATAGCTGTTACTTTACCTGAAGTTGGAGCCATAATTTCATTTTCCATTTTCATTGCTTCTAAAATCATTAATACGTCGCCTGCATTGACAGTATCGCCAACAGCTACTTTGATATCAAGAACTGTACCAGGCATTGGTGCTGCTACACTACCACTTCCTGCTGGTGCAGGTGCCGCTTTAGGTGCTGGTGCTGCCTTTGGTGCTGGTGCTGCAGCTGGTCTTTTCACCGCTGGTCTTGAAGCTGGAGCACTTACGCCACCTACTTCTTCTACTTCAACTTCATATGATTTACCATTTACACTTATATTAAACTTTTTCATTATTTGAATTCCTCCGTAAAAGTTAATTTAAATTTTTGATTGCATGACATCTGTACGACCGACACGACCCCATACGGGTGTTTGGTCCACTGTGCGTGTAATATTAGTAACAACAAATTGGCTAGATGATGTTCCTAGTGTTGCTGCTACCGCTGCTGTAATAACAGCAACCAGTTCAGTGTCATCTTCAACTGCTGCAGTTGCAGTCGCTGCATTGGCTGTTGATTTTGCTGCAGTTGCCGCTACAGGTTTCTGAGTATTGTCCACACCTGCTACTATTTTAGACATGAGTGTTGTTAACCCCCAGATAAGGATTAAAGCGATAAACGTAATCCCCATACCTAATAGGATAACGTATAATGTCGCAACTAATCTATCATTCAACGGCATTTGCGCAAAGGTATCCGCGTGTTTAAAACTTTCTAATACTTGCACTTTTTCACCTCTTTAAGTTTCTCTCATTTTAATTACTATAAAGGCATCAAAATGATTATAGTGGAATGTTACCATGTTTTTTAGCAGGTCTAGATTCACGTTTAGAAGCAAGCATATCAAAGGCATCAATCAATTTGCCTCTTGTCGTTGCTGGTTCAATCACGTCATCTACAAATCCTCTTTCAGCTGCTTTATAAGGGGTTGCAAATTCAGCCTTGTAGTCGTCAATTAATTTTTGTCTTGTTTCAGCAGGATTTTTAGCATTTTTAATATCATTTCTGAAAACGATATTAGCTGCACCTTCTGGTCCCATAACTGCAATTTCAGCCGTAGGCCAAGCAAAGACAACATCCGTTCCTAAATGTTTAGAACCCATACCAATATAAGCTCCACCGTATGCTTTTCTAACGATTAAAGTAATCATTGGAACAGTTGCTTCTGAATAAGCATAAAGCATTTTAGCACCATGACGAATGATTCCACCGTATTCTTGAGTCGTTCCTGGTAAAAAACCTGGTGTATCTTCAATAGTAAGAATTGGAATATTAAAGGCATCACACGTTCTGATAAAACGTGCTGCTTTATCTGATGCATTAATATCAAGACAACCTGCTAAGTAATTAGCTTGGTTCGCAATAATACCAATAGTTTGACCATTAAGTCTTGCGAAGCATGTTACGATGTTTTTAGCATAGTGTTGGAAATACTCATAATAATCACCATCATCTACGATTGCTGTAATAATGTTAAAAACATCATATGGTTTATTTGGATTATCTGGCATTAAGTCATTAAGTTGTTCTGCAAGTTCATTTACATCATGATCAGTTGCAAAAACGGGTGCAGTTTCCATATTGTTTGATGGTAAATAACTAAGTAATCTTCTGATTTCAGAGATACATGTTTCATCATCACTTGATACAAAATGAGATACACCACTTACAGAGTTATGAGTCATGGCTCCACCAAGTGCTTCTGCAGTCACTTCTTCACCTGTTACAGTTTTAATAACTTGTGGTCCTGTAATAAACATTTGAGATGTTTGATCTACCATAAAAATAAAATCTGCAATAGCTGGAGAATAGACAGCACCACCGGCACAAGGTCCCATGATTGCTGTAATTTGAGGGATAACACCTGACGCCATTGTATTTCTAAAGAAAATATCTCCAAATCCTTTAAGGGCATCAATACCTTCTTGAATTCTTGCTCCACCTGAATCATTAAGACCAACAAGCGGTGCGCCTACTTTCAATGCGTTATCCATTACTTTTGTGATTTTAGCAGCATGCATTTCTCCAAGAGAACCACCCACAACTGTAAAATCTTGAGAATAAGCATAAACAAGACGGCCATCTACTTTACCGTATCCTGTTACAACACCTTCTGCAGGTGCATCAACTTTTTCAAAACCAAAATTAGTACATCTGTGTTTTACATACATATCAAGTTCCACAAATGTGCCTTCATCAAAGAGTAAGTCAAGTCTTTCTCTTGCGGTTAATTTTCCTTTTTCATGTTGTTTAGCGATACGTTTTTCACCGCCACCAGCAAGAATCTTAGCTCTTTCTTTCGTTAATTTTTGTTGTTTCTCGTTCAATTTAGACCTCCATTTTGTCATTGAAAGAGATGACTACATATTGAGCCATCTCTTTATTGAATTAATCGACTGAATTAAATCGACGAAATCTATTGATTATTTATAAAAATAATTGCTATTAAAAACGGACTGTATTACTTAAAAACTCATGTAGATTACTTTTTAAGCTAAGAATAATTTTACAATCATGTAACCGACTGAAGGACAAAGTAAACTACCAAGTCCAGTAAAGAATGTAGCTGTCATTGCGCCATAAGGTACAAGTTTAGCATCTGTAGCAGCAAGACCACCAGCAACACCACTTGTTGTACCAATTAAGCCACCGTAAACCATTGCCATTGTTGGGTTGTTAAGTTTAATTTTTTTAGCAATAAGTGGTGTTAAAATCATTGTGAAAACTGATTTAACAACACCAGCTGCGATAGATAATGCCACAACATCTGAACTTGCTCCCAACGCTGTACCTGTTACTGGTCCAACGATAAATGTTACTGTTCCTGCACCAATTGTAGCTGCGTCAACTGCTGACGTATAACCAAAGATTACTGCAATAATAACACCTACAAAGAATGATAAGAAAACACCTACGAATAATGCTACAACACCTGCAAGTCCAGCTTTTTTGAGGTTTTCAAGTTTAACACCAAAAGCAGTTGAAACGATTGCAAAGTCTCTTAACATCGATCCACCTAATAAAGCGAATCCAGAGAAATACGTTACATCAGATAAACCATGTGTTCCACCAGTTACTTTACCTGCAATGAATGCGCCGATTAAAGCAATAACGATTGCGATAGCCGAACCCATTCTTTTTTGACCAATTTTATCAGCAAACCAGTAAGAAAATACCATAATAATGGCAACTGCAGCTAATGAACCGACTAGATCATATTTCGTAAACAGCGTGTTAATAATATCTAATACCATTTTCTCTACCCCCTATTTTCCAAATCTTTACCAGCACCTAATTTTGCGATTACCGGTACTAATAAAAGCGCAAGTACAGTTGCAAGAATTCCTGCTAAAAATGCTACCGCACCACCTGAGAAGGCAGCAACAACATTTTGTCTTCCTGCCATTGCAACAACGATTGGAATATAAAGTGCACTTAACATAAAGATCCCATTTTGAGTTCTTTCAGACCAACCACCTTTTTTTTCAAAGTGATTACTTAGTAAAACTAAAATTAACATAGCGAAGCCAACGCCTCCAACATTTCCTGAGACGCCTAAAAGATTACCAATTGCATAACCTATAAACGATCCAACATACATGCATATTGCAACGATGCCCAAACCATAGATTTCCATAGTGTTCTCCTTCCGAATTTCATATTTTTTTGAATTCTAAGAAAATACCAACCCTTTATTGCTTCAATTTCTTCATTAATCTATTGCATCAATTTCTTCATTATTTCTATCTCTTTTTATTTTTTATCTCTATCTGTTTATTTAGAAAATGCCTGCTTCTTTTAGCGATTCAATTGCTTTATCATCTTTATTGAGTAATTCTTTTAAAATTTCTTCAGTATCCTCTCCTAAGACTGGTGCAGCTTTTCTAATTGTACCTTGTGTTTCGCTCATTTTAATAGGTACTCCTGGTAATTTTGTTTTACCAGCGATTTCATGATCAACTTCAACAATCATGTCTCTTTCTTTCACTTGAGGATCTTTCGTAACCATTTCAATATTATTGATTGGGCCACATGGAATACCTGCTTCTGTTAGACGTTTGTACCATGATTCCGTAGTATCTTCTTGCATGATACCACCCAAAGTAAGTCTTAATATATCATAGTTTTCGCCTCTTAATGGATTGGTCTTGAATCTTTCATCATCTGTCATTTCAGGATGACCAATTTCAGTACAATACTTTCTCCATAAGTTGTCGTTACCAACAGCAATCATAATTTCACCATCACTTGTTTCAAATGGTTCAAATGGAACGATTGTTGAATGTCTATTTCCTGCTGGTTTTGGTGAAACACCTGTTGCAAAGTATCTAGCAAGTGCATTTTCTAAAATAGCAACTTGGCAGTCCAACATTGAAACATCCACTTTTTGGCCTTCGCCTGTTTCATTTCTGTAGTTAACTGCAGCTAAAATACCAATTGCTGTGAAAAGACCAGCAGTAATATCGCCCATTGATGGACCTACTCTAGTTGGTTTTCCACCTTTTTGACCTGTAATACTCATGATACCACCCATGGCTTGTACCACACCATCATAAGCAGGTCTTTTACTGTAAGGACCCGTATGACCAAATCCTGAACTTGCAGCATAAATGATTTTAGGATTAACTTCTTTTAAAACATCGTAACCTAAACCTAATTTTTCCATAGTGCCTGGTCTGTAGTTTTCAACCACTACATCAACCTCTTTGATTAATTCAAAGAAAAGTTCTTTGGCTTCTGGTTTTTTTAAATTGAGTGTCATACTACGTTTGTTACGGTTAATACTCATAAAATAAGCACTTTCTCCGTTCACGTAAGGACCAAATTGACGAGAATCATCGCCTTTTCCTGGTTGCTCAATTTTGATAACATCTGCTCCAAGGTCTCCTAAGACCATGGTGCAATAAGGGCCTGCTAATACGCGGGTCAAATCGAGGATTTTTAATCCTTCTAATGATAATGACATATAAATACTCCCTTTCTTTAATTTGATTTTAACAATCACATCTATAATATAAGCAATATGCGTGCCAACTTTGAATCAGCTCGCAAATTTTGCTTATTTTTTCGCCTTATTCCTACTATCTTATGTGGTTTTCCAATTATTAAGGCTATATTATTATTTTATTAAATTCTTTAAAACTTTTTTTAAATAGTAATTATGTATCTCTTACCCAAAAAAAACAGTCTCAAAAAATTAAAAAAAGTGGTAATTTTTTTACCACTCCGGAAACTTTGTTACCACTCGATTCAATTGTTTAATCTTTGCGTCTCTTTTACCCCACTAAAATTTGATAAAAAAATAACAGTTTTTCTATCCTCTATCCAAATTTTCATGACTTGAAAGGCCATATTTATCTATTTTTCTACGCAGTGTAAGTCTTGAAATACCAAGCGATTCTGCCGTTTTAGTAATGTTCCAATGGTATTCCGACAAAGCCCTTAAAACCACTTCTTGTTCCGCCTGTTCTAAATGTGATAAATCAGAGCGACTTGTTTTATAGTCTTCATTCGTTAATTCATAAGGCATTTCATCAGCGGTTAATAAGTTACCATCACTTAGAATCATTAACCGTTCAATGATATTTTTTAATTCTCTTACATTCCCAGGCCAATCGTATTTTTGAAATATATCCATTGCATCTTTAGAAATATCCATAATTTCTTTATCTAGCAAGTCATTGTAAAATGCTACAAAATGTCTGCACAATACTGGGATATCATTTTTTCTATCTCTTAAAGGTGGAATTTCAATAGGAATAATATTTAATCGATAGTATAAGTCACTTCTAAACTGTCCCTTCTCAATAGAACGCTTTAAATTTTTATTAGTCGCCGCAACAATTGTCGCATTAAACGCCACTTCTTCGTTGCCGCCAATTCGTCTGAATTTTCGTTCTTGTAGTACTCTCAATAACTTAGCCTGAAGATCCAAATCCATATCACCAATCTCATCTAAAAAAAGAATGCCATCTTCAGATAATTCAAAAAGACCTGTCCTTTTGGCTTTCGCATCTGAAAAAGCACCCTTTTCATGACCAAAAAGCTCACTTTCTTGTAGATGCTTTGGAATCGCAGCACAGTTGATAGCAATAAAAGGTTTACTTTCATCGAAGTTTTTGTGAATAGACCGTGCTATTAATTCTTTTCCCGTACCACTCTCTCCTGTAATTAAGACATTGGTTTGAAAATTAATCGTAGCAATTCGCTTAATTCGAGACTTAATCTCTAAAATATTTTCCTCGTTCCCAATAAAAATATCGCTTTCATTATTTGAATCTATATCGACCTTACTATTAACATATTCTTTAATTTGGTTATAAGCATTGAGAACTTCCTCGATAGAAAAGGGCTTAGTATAATAATCATGTGCGCCTAATTTCATTGCTCTAACCGCTAACTTCACTTCAATAAGGTGTGTCATCATTACGACAATCGCCTTGCGGTTAATTTGCTTGATCTGTTTTAAAACCTCTATACCATCTATATCGGGTAACTTTATATCCAAATAGACTAAATCAATCTCATTGTTTCTGAAAAGTTCAATGCCTTTCTTCCCATTTTCAGCACTTAAAACTTGGTTAGCCACTTTTTTAAGCGCAAGTGTCAAGGACATACGTATGCTTTTTTCATCATCAATTACAAGTACCGTCATTTAATTCTCCCTTTTGAATATTATACTAAAGCGTGTCCCCACATTTTGTTCAGATTCAACAGACAGCGTACAGTTGTTTTCTTTGAAAACATTATAAGCAACAAATAGTCCCAAACCTGTGCCGTCTTCCTTGGTTGTATAGAAGGGATGGAAAAGTTTTGCTTTGGTTTCTTCATCCATGCCTTCACCTTGATCAGCAATTTCTAAACGATAGACTTTTTCTTCTGAAGTAATCGTAATACTGATTTCTCCGCCTTCTTCTGACGCTTGAATGGCATTTTTAATAATATTAATCAAAGCTTGTTTAATGCTTCTTGCCTCTATCATAACCCATATTGGTTCATCTGGTAAAGTAATCACCAAATCAAGCCCTGCAGACTCTATTTCATTTCTAAAAAGTTCAATACAATTTCTTAGAATTTTGACTAAATTTTTGCGATCCCTCTCTACATCATTGCTCCTCACTAAATCAAGAAAATTAATCACTAAAAGATTAAGGTCCCTAATTTCTTCACTGAGAATATCCAACACCTCGTCTTGGCTACTTCCATTGAGTTCAGGATTTTTAAGCAGTTCAACTAAATTTGACATCCCCGCGAGAGGGTTGCCAATATCATGAATAATTGAAGCTGAAAACTCATCCAATGTATGAATACGGTCTTCTTCTCTTAAGTCTCTTTCAATAATTTTAAGTTCTGTAATATCTCTTATTTGAAGAACGGTTCCAATATTAATGCCATTCTCATCAGTTACTCTTGAACACGTATAAGAAATATCAAGTACAATCCCCGACGGTATCCTCATAGTTGTTTCTGCATCTTTAATAAGTGCGTCATCTTCTATAACCAATCGTATTTTGTCATATATATCAATTTCCAGTTTATCTAGTAATTCATGCAATGTATAATCAAACATTTTATCACGAGTTATTTCTGTCATTTTGAGAGCAACTGCATTCATCATGGTTATTCTGCCATCTGAATCCGCTACAATAATCGCACTATGGACACTGGCGAGTATGTTATTAAGGTACTGCTTAATATGGTTTTCTCTAATGACTGCTTCTTCAAGCGCATCAATATTGTCTACTAAGCGGTTTTCCATATCTTGAAAAGCCGAAGACAGTTCATGGATTTCATCATTACGCCCACTGATTGGTTTTATTCTTCTTTCAGATTTAATATTAATAAAATGCGGTAAAAGTCTAACTTGTCCCACCAATTGTTGAATAGGTCGCGTAATCCAATTGGCCATAATAATACCCGAAATCATGGCAATAACAACCGAGTAAACTAAGATCCACATCAACCGCTGAACAGAATCGAAAATCTGATTTTTAACGCTCAATTTATTTTGTTCAACGACGACCATCCAGTCACCGTCATCAACAAATGATACTGAACCATAGTAAGAATGGTCACCCGAATTGTATTTAATGGTTTTATTTTCTCTTGAATTAATCACTTGTTGAATTTTCATGCCATTGCTAATTTGAGAAATATTAAGTACATCAATGGGAATCAGTGACTCTTCAACTTTATAATCTGGATGAATAAATAAATTACCCTGTTTGTCACAAAGCCAAAGTTTTCCATTGAAGCCCACATCAACATTGTTGACGATTTCTTCTATATTATCAAGGGTTATTCCCGCACCAATTAGACCAGTAGTAACCCCTTCATTATTTTTAACCGGAGCGGCAATAATAAAATGGGGTTTTTTAAGAACACTACTTACCAACAGGCGAGATAAGGTCGTCGGCTGGCCATGTTTAATAACAGCCCAATAATAGTCACGATCTGTATAAATACGATCCTGTACATTTTCATTTGAAGGTTTTGAAAAGACCATCTTCGCATCTTCATTCATATAAAATATCAAATCAAAATAGTCAAAGTTATCATAAATTCTAAAAATTTCATCTTTTATCTTGTTCAGATCACCATTGCTTTGAGTAGAAAAATTAGCGGCGGTCACAACCGTTTCAGTTGCATTTTCCAAGTAAATATGAAGTTCACTAGAAACCATTTCTGAAATAACCATGTTTTTATTGACAATATTTTCTTCTAACTTTTGTCTGAAAATAAATAGAAAAATACTGCCTGTCACTAAAACACAGATCACTGCAAATAAAGAAAAATAGAGTGGCATTCTAAATTTGATACTGTTAAATTTCATATTAAATTTCATGCCCTCTTCCCTTTCTATTAAAACCTACTTATTTTTTTGTAATCCGCTATTGAAATAACCGCCCATTACCCATCATTATTTCTAATCATGTATAAGGCTAACTATAAGTTAAACTGATTTATCCCATAAGTCAAGGTATAAATCAGTCATTTGATGATTGCTTGTTTCCAAAATACCTCCTCTCCCTATAAAATATTTGATTTATTGTCTACTCATATTTTATCATTTCTACAAAAATCGTATAATAAAATAATGAATAAAAAACTTTTAGGGGGACTCTATTATGAAAAAAGTAAAATTAGGCCTTACATTGTTGCTCATCCTCTTATTCCTCACTCAATGCACCCCATCCGAATCGGAGCCGCAATCCTTAACGACAGAACCCGACAATACACCTCTTCCTCCCAATGAAGAACTGCCTATTGAATCAAATCAATCTCAAGATTCTATTCGATCTGAAATTGGACAAGCTCAATACGAAGACTATATTCAGGCTTGTCAACTTTTTTCCACTCGTTACATTTACTTAGAAGATAAATTAGGCTGTTCACGGGATTCCTTTCTGAAAGATCAGATGGATTATGCCCAACAACTCACTTGGACTGGAGATAAAAATCAATTTCGAGATGAACTCATTCATCTTACTTCAATGTTTAATGATGGTCATGTTGGCTTGTTCTTTGTCGGTGACTACCGTCAAGCGCAAACAGTCACCCTTGGTTTTATTCCGACTAAGACGCTCGATGATAAATATATGATTCAGTATGTCGATGAGAAAATAGCGGGTCTCATAAACGTTGGCGATGAAATTATCTCCTGGAATGGAAAACCCGTTTCTGATGAGGTGACTAGACTCAGTCTAATCAGACCCAACTCCACCACGGCATCAAGTCTCGAACACGCTGCTAGAAGGCTAGCAATAGACTACGCATTCGATCCTCTACGCTCTCAATACTCACCTGTCAACCTCGTCATACAGACCCCAGACCATCATGTATCTCAATTAACTTTAGACTGGTATTCTTGCGGAGGATATACTGACTATAATGAGTCTAATAGCGACAATGAACTGCCATTATTTTTGATGACACATTCTCTTATTCCCTCTCTCGAAGACATTCCCGATGATGTCAACTATAATAACGAAGAGCTCATGTACTATTTTAGAACGTCTCATGACCATCCCATTGCAGTTCTTCATCCGCGGAGTTTTTATCATTGGACCCAAGAAGATCTCGACCAAGTAATGGCAAATATTTTAGAAAATAATCCCGATCTTCTTATTATCGACCTTAAAGATACGTCTGGAGGCTATTTTGATCAAGTGCTCTACCTTTCACATGCGCTTAATGTAACTGATCCTTTCGAGTTTGAATACGACGTCATTGATGCTGAAACGGGTATTAGAAGTCAAGGTACTGATTCCTTTTCTGAAATTGAGGATACCATCACACTTTCACATGCCTGGAAGGGAAAAGTCTTATTCAGAATCAATAGCATCGTGCAATCTGGAGGCGACTATTTTACAAGGTGGATGCAACTTAACAATGAGGACAATCGGTTTCTATTTATAGGACAAGACACATCAGGTGCAGGCGGTGGCAGTGATTCTTTTACTTTAAATCACACTCAAACGCAACTGAACTTGCCTTTACGCGATCGCAAAATCAAATCAGATTCTCAATCTATAGAAGGACACGCTGTAAAACCAGATATTCCCTTTGATCAATCCATTGATGTTTTAATTCAAGACGAGATTGTTCGTTCTTTTATCGAAAATAATTGAATCAAATGACTCATAAAAAAAGTACCACTTATCTCTCATGATAAGCGGTACTTTTACTATTTTATAACAAGTCCTATGTCATTATAATGTCTCAACCTGCGTATTCTAATTAAATTCAAAAGGTTTCATATAACGATCAGGGCCTATAGAGAAACCATTCTGATATTTTACCGTCATATAAAGGGTTTCTTCACCGTTCATCAGCTTTACATAACAAACATCATCTTCAAATTTGTCAGTAATATCAATTTTTTGATCATAATAATAAACCCATACACTCCCGTCGTCATTATAAACAACATCTGGTGCATTAATATTTTCCATCAATTCTTCAGATGTTAGAGGTCTTTCTGATCCGTCCAGATTAAAAGCAACCCCTCCTCCTGATTGACCTTGTATTTCTCCCTCTTCATCTTCATAAGTGATATCGTAAGTCCCATCACCATTAAAGACAAGGGTCGCATCAGTTTGATCGCCTTCAATCCATAACTGTATTGTCCGCTGAATGCCACCAAAATCAGTTGCATAGGCTGTTCCTGCACCTCCTAGTACCAGTAAGCATATTACTAAACTCAATGCCAGAGTTTTCATTTTTCTTTGTTTGACTAATGTCTTCATTTGATTCTCCTCCAAATAAAAGTCATGGGAGCTTTCCAGTTTAGAAAAGGCTTTCTTATACTTTTCTTTATTCGTCATCTTCCCATTCCTCCTTTAATATGTTTTTGAGAATCGCTCTACCGCGTGATAATCTTACTTTAACATTACTTTCAGATAACTTTAAAATCGCTGCTATTTCTTTAACGCTATAATCTTCATAGTAGTACAAATGAATCACAATTCGATACTTGCTGGGTAAATTCAATACAGTATCAAAGAGTGTTTCATGACTAGGCGTTTCAAATCTTAAACTTTCTTTAAAATCTTCTAAAGACCGTTTGTTACGTCGCCAAAAAGTTAGACAAGTATTTTTAGATTTATTAATTGTTACTCTGATTAGCCACGCGCGTAAGTGCGTCTCATCCTCAAATTCTTTTCGATTACTGTAATATTGAATGAACGTCTCCTGAACAATATCCTCTGCGTCTTGAGCATTCTTACAATAGTTGAACGCAATAGCAAAAAGATTGTTACGATAATGTTCAATCACTCCTTCAATAGATTGTCTCATGAGCTCTCCTTATTTTTATTTTTCAAAGGCCTTTCACCCACAATACAAATGAAAAGACAAAAAAGTTACAAAAAAAATAATATTCTTATCATTAAACTTTTTAAGAGATTAAAAGTATTAATCAGAGTAGACTTTTAAGGAAATTTACACGGTTTTGGAAGCATACCGCGCTAAAAAGACTTGTATGATTTCCTTTATTAAGGGTTCAGAAGTCTTAAGGGATTGACCATCTGTCAAGAGGGCATTCCACGTAATACACCCCTCTATTAGTCCATAAAACATTTGAGCTGTTAATTGAGCTGACTCAAATTCTAATTTTCGATCTGCTTTTGCCATATTGAGCCAATTCATGAAATCAACATGAAAGGGATGTTTTGCCATAGTTTTGAGAACAAAATCTACCTTAAACAAATAAACAGACGTTAACAGTTTAGATTTAGCACGCTCACGTGGTTCTTGTATCAAAAATATTTCAGCCTCAATAAAAGCCATCAATTGTGACTCTAATGATTGATCCGTTTGATAAGTTAAGGGTTTCTTTTTTGAACTGTCTTTTAAAAATTCAGATACAATTTCCAAAAAAAGATTTTCTTTGCTTTCAAAATGTTTATAAATAGTAATCTTAGACACCTTTGCCTCTTGAGCAATTTTATCCATACTTGTCCCTTCAAATCCATTATTTGAAAAGACATCAATCGCAGTATTCAAAATATGTTGTCGTTTTTTTGAAGTATCTCTTTTTCTTTTTGGTTCTTGAGTTGACATAAAATTCTCCTTGACATAAACTGAACTATACCGTATAGTTTAGTTATAAATTGTACGCTTTAGTTCAGTTTATAATTTTATGGCTTTGATATCAAGCGAAATAATATCTTTATAGGAGGTTTTTAAATGGCTCAATACACTCAAAAACACTTATATGAAAAATGGGCTGGATACGCCTATTTAATTTGTATGATTTCCAGTATTATGGCCGGTATCTTTATTCGCCAAGCTTTAAGCTACCCTCAACCCGCTCTCGCTTTAATGAACAATCAAATTCCCCTATTCCTTGCAACTGCACTCGATGTCATTAATGCCGTTGGCATCTTGCTTATTGCTGCCATTTTCTTTCATTTTCTCAAAATACGTTTTCCTATATTCAGTACTTTGTATCTTTCACTGCGATTAATTGAAACTGCCCTTTGTATCGTCATTGCTTTTGTGCCCGTTTTCTCGATTTACATACTGAGCAAGGGAACATTAATCATAGATTCTACGACGCTCTCTCTCAATGTAGCCTTCCAACTGAGAGATGTCTACTGGGCATATATTTATCCACTTATTTATATTTCAAGCGGCCTGCTCTTCTACTACATGCTGTTAAAAACAAAGCTTCTTCCAAAATATATTAGTATTTGGGGAATGATGGGCTTGATAGGTGTTTTTATTTCACTTTTTATGCCAGCTATTAAGCTCATTCCTGGCTTATTGATGATTACTAATGAAATCTACATTGGCTTTTATCTCATTTATAAAGGCACTCACGGGCAGTTTCTCCCCCTCAAATCACTCATTGATCAATAGTCCTTAGAATTGCCCCATAAAAAAAGAGAACCATTTGAAATTTCAAAAAGGTTCTCTTTTTTATGGGGCATTCTCACTTAAGTTCGCCCTTCAATTTAATTTTATTTATTCTCTTTTGCTTTTTTGAGATAGAAATCTTTAAGTGCACTTTGTCTTTCAAGTTTACCGATCTCATGCTTAAGGGATTCTATATAGGCTAAAGTCACTTTACTACCATCTTTTATTGTTAAATCTTCATGAGTGGTCATTTCTTCAAGCCACCTCATGACTGTTTTTTCTCTTAGTTCATTAAATGTGTTGTCTTCTTTTTGAAACATGATAAATCACCTATTTTCTCACCTTTGCTGACGCTGATTATTTAGATTGCAATTTTTTGACGTATTTAGAGCTAATCTCAATTTTGCCAATCTTGTCAACTCTACAGTCAATGTCGTGAAGACCATCTTCGCACTCTTTTAACTTAATATTTTTAATCTTGTCACCCATCTTTAAATTAATGGGGCTTCCTTTTACATTTAAATCTTTAACAACTACAACAGAATCACCATCATAAAGCTCATTCCCATTTACATCTTTCCATGGGTACTCTTCTTTAGTATCTGGATTCCATTCATGCCCACATTCAGGGCAAATCACTAAATTGCCATCTTCATACGTATATTCAGAAGCACATTTTGGACAACTAGGTATCATTCATTAATCTCCTTTTATCTCATCATCTTTGTCAGCCCAACTGACGCATACTCTACAAGATAACATGAGACTCCGTCAATTGTCAAATACAGACCCTTTAACCCTTAAGATATTGATCCATCCAGTCTGTAATTTCTTTTAAACGTCTGATACGATGTTTAGGTTTACCTGAACGACTTAGTTCATGATTTTCCCCTCTAAACAGAACCAGTTTAGAGTCAACCCCGTGGAATTTAAGGGCTGTAAACATTTGATAGCCTTCTGGAATATTACATCTATAATCTTCTTTTGAATGAATAAAGAGGGTTGGCGTCGTTACTTGATCTGCATATTTAAGCGGTGACTGTTGCCACACTTTTTCAATATCTGACCAAGGAGTTGCTCCTACTTGATCCGGTGCAAAGTAATAGCCAATATCACTTGTTCCAAAGAAACCAGTCCAGTTGGCTATTGATCTTTGAGAAGCTGCCGCCTTAAATCTGTCCGTATGACCGATAATCCAATTGGTCATAAAGCCTCCATAAGAGCCACCTGTAACGCCCATCTTATCAACATCAATAAAATGATAACGTCTAAGAGTCTCATCCACAAAATCCATGATATCTTCGTAATCTATTGTTCCGTATTTACCTCTAATATCTGAAAAATCACTATCGCCACCATCAGATCCCCTTGGATTACAGAAAATAACGATATATCCTTCATTTGCCCAGTACTGCATTTCATGATAGAGTACATCTCCATAAACAGTCTTCGGTCCACCGTGAACATCTAAAATCGTTGGGTATTTTTGCTTGTCATCAAAGTTTGAAGGTTTAATCACAAAACCATCAATCTCAATGCCTGCCCTATTTTTAAAGACAAAATGTTCACTGGGTCTCACATCATATTCAGATAAAAGACTGGTGTTATAGTCAGATAGAGGTGTCATTTCTTTTAAATTATAAATCTCTTGAGCCCCATCTTTGGTTAAGCAAATCCCATAAAAAACACCTTGATGACATATAAACTCATCTAAGCTCGCTTTTGTATCAATAAATGTTTCAATATTGCCTTCTAAGTCAAGACTTAAAAGTTTATTTGTAAAATGATCTAAGACTGGAAAAACAACCTTATTATCAAGCTTTTGATAATCACTATAAATATTGCCAATTCTAAGATCACTGCCAATAGCATTACTAATCGCTTGATTAAATTCAGGTGTCAACAACTTGAGTGATTGATCACTTTTATTAAGCAGATAAAACTTGCCATTTTCATTAATGCCATATTCCTTTAAATCGGAACCATTGACGACAAGTTCATTCTCACTCACTTGAATCCACTCACCATAAGAAAAATCTTCTGCTGGTGTTATTTGAACCAATTGATTCCCTTTAAGTTCATAAATATGATTGTACAGTCCTGCCATGCCTTCAAAAGTTTCGCCTGAAACATAAGCCGTTTGATACGCTTCATCATAAGTAAATCGCTGTACATCAAATTGATCTTCTGTTAATTTAACAGCTTTTTGCGTCTCTGTATCATAGTGATAAAGTGCTGTTCTCTTTCCTCTGAGATACGTATCACCATTGAACCAAAATGGAATCTCTTCAATAACTTCATAATCTTCTTCATCTTCGAGACTTTTTAAGTAGTCTTCTTTCTCATGACCCTTTAATGCTTTAATTTTATCAGTTGCTTTCACATAAGCTGCTGTAAAAAGGCATTCCTTGTCATTTAAAAAAACAATTTTTTGGACAGCGTAAGGGAGTGTTAGATACACTTCTGCCTCTCCACCCCTTATATTGATTTTATAAAAAACAGTTTCAGGGGCTTTTGACTCTTTTACTTCACCTCTCTGACCTCTAAAAACAATATTTTCATCATCTAGCCAAAGATAAGCACCATCTTTCTTGCCACTCGTAAGTCTTCTGTGATTTTTGTTCTTAATATCATATAAATAAATACTCGACGTATAGTCATTTTTTTCAATTTCTGCACGCGAGACTACATAGCTCAGAAAATCACCTTGTCCCTTTAATTGAGAAATAAAATCAACTTCTTTAAAAAAATCAATACCAATCTTGTTCATACTTCCTCCTTGATTCATGTATTCAACTATTTCATTGATATTTTAAATCTTTCGAATAACGAAATATTTAAGTTAATTCTATTTTATCAAATTTTCTGACAAATTCCCAATCTTTTTAATGGCTCTTATCCACTTTCACGCTTCAGGCTATTGCTTTCTTATTTTCAAGTTTCTTCACTGCCTCTTCAAGCATTTGAGGCGTGACTTGATAAGGATAATGCTTAATGTCTCCCATTTGACTGACAGGCTCAAACAAATGGCTAAACGCCTCATAAGTCATATCAATATCAGAAAGTTGAGTAGGCAATCCAAGTGCTGAATTGAGTGTGTAAATTTTATCAAAGGATTCCTTATCACCATCTACCAATAAAGCCATTAAAACGCCAAACCCTACAACTTCTCCATGAAGATGTCTTTCTTCAATAACAGGAACAGAAGTCAACGCATAAAAGATTGCATGAGCCAGACCGCTGTTGTAATCAGGTGTAAAATCTCTCGTTAAAAATATAGAGGCAATCGCTGTTGTCACAACAATGGCGAGGACTGTTTCTTCAAGGGCTTCTGTACACTCACCGTTCTGATTACTGGTATAGGCTTCTAGCCCATTTTCAAGTAAAGGTTCAAGACACATACGGCTAGTATTTACCCCCATGGCTGTGTAATGGGGCAATTTTTCATTTCTTGATGAAATCTTTGCCTCAAAGTATTTGGCATAAGTGTCACCAATCCCTGCCCACATATATTTTGAAGGGGCTTTTGCTATGATTGTCGTATCAATAAACGCATGAATCGGAGGTTTTAAAAAGAAATAAGGTTTTAAGAAAGTGCCATCTTCATTGTACATAATAGACACCGTCGTACATGCCGCACAATTGGAAGCAATCGTCGGAAAGGTAAAAAGAGCTTTTCCCGTCATTTCGCATAAACATTTACTGGTATCTAGTGCCTTACCGCCACCAACAGCCAATACCATGTCTGCTTCTAAAAAGGATTCATTCTTTTTAAGTCTTTCAACTGTATCAAATGTACACTCTTCACCATATAAAACATAATCTAAAATCTTAATGCCTGCGTGGTCTGCTGCTTGATTGAGCTTATTACGAGCCGCTTCCATGCCTCTTTTACCGCCAATTACAACGGCTTTTTGCCCATAAGGTCTACAAATGGTCTTCATGTCACGATAAACTGCTTGTCCAATTGAATAGCGCGGTAAGTTAAGTTCATAATTATTTAGTCTCATATTGTAATGACTCCCTTCTGAATGTACGGTATAAAAAATGAAGCATAAATGGTATAACAATAACAAAAATAGTGGCATAACCAATATAAGAATAACCACGTCCAACAAGTGGAATGAGACCAAATTGAGAAATAGCAAATGCTAGAAGTGTAAAGCATAAAGACGCTATAATATAATGGACTCTTTTCATCGGTCGCTTTTTCTCAAATTGTTTAACGGTTCTCTCTACAATCCCTGCAATCATAGTTACTCCTGTTGAAACAGCTCCCAAAATCATAAGAATTGAGATAAGAGGTGTCAAGAAAATAGCACCTACACCCTTTTGAACCATCAATAACATTGGCACGTCTACACCTGCAAGTTCTGGTAAATAGGCAACTGCCAAAAGACCAATAATCGTCAATTCCATGACAACCGTATTAATCACAAACATATAAACCATTGATTTTTTAATTTCTTTTTTACTGTGAACCCCTTTCACATGTTGATACATAAGACCAATAGCTGTCAGCTGAAAGATACCATAAATAGCCCCACGTTTAACTGCTGAAACAATGCCGCCTTCACCTACTGCTGTCACTGGCATTTGACCTGACATCATTTTTTGGATTGCTGTGATAATGAGCTCTCTCTGAACAATAATATTAGGAATTAAAACCACCATTAATCCTACAATAACGACAATTGATAAGACCGATGAACATCTTCTCACCACATCAGTTCCAAAAATCGTTACCAAAAAGATCACAACACCAATCATAAAAGTACACAATAAATAAGGTAATCCTAATAACTGATTAAGAACTGACGCACCTGTTGCAAAAGCAACTGCAGGTGCTAAACACACCATGACAATGTATTCAATATCGTAAAGATTTGAAAAAACGCCTTTAAATTTGCCATAAAAAGCATTTGAAAAATGACGATAGTCATAGGTTTGATGATCATAGGCATACTGCATACCATAGTAATAAACAAGTGCCATAATGGCTTGAGCAATAATGGGCGTAATCAATGCAAAAACGCCATAATTAATAAAATACTGATAAATTTGAGCTCCCGATGCGAATCCGCCTCCAAACTGAGTGATAAAACCGACAAATGCAATACCCATAGCCATTGAGGCTGTTTGTCCCTTTTTCATATTAAAACTCCTTCTTCTCATTATTTTGAATCAATCTTGTCTGTTGACTCAATCTTCTATTCTGAGAAGGTCGTTTTTGCTATAACTTACTCTTTATGAGCAATAAAAAAACTCCCGTCCCAGATAATCATTATCTGGGACAAGAGTTATAATCTCCTGCGGTGCCACCCATATTGACATTTTAAAAAATGCCCACTCATACACACTAACATGTGCTTGTTTTGTAACGAAGTCTCTCTCCGTCGCCCCTACTATCATTTCGGTTTGCCCTCATAAGCCCATTCATTACCTGTTACCATAAGCCTTTCACCCACCGGCTCTTCTCTAAAATGGTCATTAAGATAACTACTCCTCTTACTCAATGGTTTGTTAAGAATTTTAGCATACTCTTTTAACTTCGGCAAGTCTTTTTATTGAAAATATCCAAATAGATTCTCTATTCTGGGCTCTTATTATCAAAAGATTCTTCAATCACCCTGCCTTGGATAACATATTGATAGTCATAATGTGAAGGCGTTTGCGTCTGAGTATCTGGATAGCTAATTGCCGCGTAAAAATGACTACATCCCTCTGCCTCTCTAATGGCTTTCTCCATATAGGCTTGATCTCCATGACGGTTTAAAGTACTATCCTGTGGCGTAATGTTATAAGCATTTGAAACACCACCTAATGAATCCGCTATCACATGTCCTTGGTCGAGGTCAGGTGACTCCGTACCCGGCACATAGGCTTCATCATCATAATAACGCCCATTTTTATTGACTGGTTCTCTCTCATCGTCTTGGAGTACTATTTCATCAGCAAAAACATAGACCAATTGACCGTATTCATTGGTGAGCCCCCAATAAAGTCGGTCTCCATAACCAATATCGACAGCGACATTTGAAAGTCTTTCTCCAGAACGATCGCCCCCCTCTACTTCAACAACATCATAAGTTTTACCATCGTAATCGTAACTTTCGCCCGTATAAGTTCCTACTGAATGAAGATCAGCCTCATCTAAAGGAATAGCCGACTGTAAAAGCTGACTCAGTTCATTGGCATCTGATAATGCTGATCGCAAATTATCTTCTGATAACCCACCCGTCACTAGCTTAACGACTACAATTACAGCACATAAAACACCTACTATTTTCTTTTTCATTCTCTTTCTCCTCTTTATTAATGTCTTTTTCTAAAATGTCAAATGATATTCATTATATCATTTTATTAAGCATCAATATATTTTGCTTTTATCTTTTATTGAGTTTTATGATATAATTTTATTATGTCAACTAAGAAATACAACTGAAAGCGTGTGCCCATGAAAAAAATAAACGACTACTTATACTCGGGTGATACTGTTCTTAAAATCCTTTATCGATATGCTGAAGACTTAAAACAATCTTCCAAAGCAAACCGTAATCAAATTGATTTAGTACATTGTCACTTCCTACTTCAAATTGCAGAACTCTGGCAACACAGTGCTTTCTTGACTTCTCAGTCACAGCGTATTCTTGAGTTCTATCATATGATAGATGAAACCTATCCTTTTCTCGCCTTTACTTTTAAAGGCCGTATTAAATCACTTATAAGAGCCGAAGCTAAATTTAATGGCTATATTGTCGAATATATTTATGACTATTATATTGCCCATCAATCCTATCCGTCTCTTCCAGAGTTAAAACAATATCTAACTCGCTTTAGAGACCTGATTGCTTATAGGCTAGTGGTTTCACTTCCAAAATGTCATTTGAAAGAAGGCGAAAATCGTGAAGAAGCTGAAAAAGCTTATCTTTACAAAATGGCTAACCTTTTACCTGACTTTTTAGAAGAACGAGGCTTTACCGCTGAAATCTCTTCACTTGAAAGCCAAGCACAATCTCCTTTACTGGATGCAGAAGTAAGTGCTTACTATCGTGATTATGTGATGAATCCAATGCCAAATGGTTATCAATCACTCCATATTACTTTTTATGATATCAGTGCACGCTGTTATGTTGAAGTGCAGCTACGTACAAAAGAAATGGATGATTTCTCCGAAATTGGACCCGCTAATCATTTTGGATATGAAAAACGTCAAGAAAATGAACGCGCACGACGAGAAGCCATTCCTATAGGCGACAATCGTTACTTTGATGAAGCTTATGAAAGAGGAATGTTACTTCAGAATTTAGAGCTGTCAGAACTTGATGTCAATATGTTCTCAGCTGTTAACAATTCACTTATTAATGATAGCTGTGGTCTATATCGTGGTAGGCTCATCCTACTTTTTGACCACCTTTCTCAATTTGAAAGTGAAAAAACTCGCAATATGACACTATAAATTAAAACACTTACCTTAAAATGGTAAAAATGACGGAGAATAAAACATGAATATGAAAAAAATAGCAATAGGGGGAATGCTTACCCTACTGCTTACTCAATCAATGACCTATGCAACAACTTACCAATCAGTGGAAATAACCGCTGACAAATTAAACGTTAGAGAATCAACTGATTTAGATTCTAAAATTCTCGGCCAATTAGATGAAAACACACTGGTTTCTACCTCGCTTTTAGATGATGGCTGGTTCCAAATTGATTATGCCGGTGAAGACGCTTATATTTCATCTGATTATGCGGAAGTCGTTAAAGACTATGGTGTAGGGTACATTGTTGGCGACAATGTCAATGTTAGAAATGAACCTTCTACCGATGATAGCCAAGTCATCACACGTCTTAGCAATACTGAAGTTAACATTTACGCTGAAGATGATAACTGGTTCAAAATTACAACTCCTGATGGCGACAATGGTTATGTCTATGGTGATTTTATCAGCCTTGACAAAGAAGCACTTGCTCAAAGTCAAGCCGCTTCAAAACTCATTTCAATCGCTAAGTCAAAATTAGGTTCACCTTACAAATGGGGGGCTGCTGGTCCCAATCGTTTTGACTGCTCAGGTTTTGTTAGATATTGTTATCAACAAGCTTATGGCATAGATTTGCCTCATAGTTCAAGCCTCTTAAGCAAACAAGGCACTACCATTTCTAAAAATGATTTACAGGCTGGAGACATTGTATTTTTTACAACAAATCGCAGTGGTTCTGTTAACCATGCAGGGATTTATATTGGTAATGGTCAATTCATACAAGCCTCATCCTCTTCTAGCAATGGTAAAAAAGTTTGTATTTCTAGTCTTGATTCAGGTTTTTACAGTGAAGTATTTAAATGGGGGAAAAGAATCATTGATTAGATGACTCCATTGCCCACTTACGATTAAATTAAAAGACTTCTCAAGTGCTTTGATTGGATATTTTTCAATCAAAACTGAGAAGTCTTTTTTTTATGCCTAATCGACCAAAAATAAAAACAAGTAGATGCTTACACCTACTCATTTTATAACACAATTTTATGAGCATATTCATTTCTGAATATCTTGTAAAAAGCCATATTCTTTGGCTTTTAAAACCGCTTGAATCCGACTCTCTGCTTCTAATTTACTGTATATATTACTCAAATGATTTTTGACTGTTCCTAGGGTAATATACATGGACTCACTAATCGCAGAATTGGAGAGACCTTTAGCTAACAAGTGTAAAACATCTTTTTCTCTTGGGGTTAAAGAAGGTCTATCTTCTAAATCAACTTCCATAATCTGATTAACGTCATCGGATGTCTTATTGATATTAATAAGGGTTAAAGCAATATTAATCTGATCAATTATATCTTGGTCAAGATAATCTTCTCCCTGTTTTTCAATATAAACAAGTCCAGTCAATACACCTTCTTGCTTGATTGGTATACAGATAAAAGTAAGTTCTTTATGAGCTTCAACATAATTGTCATTGATGGTTATGTTATTCTTAGCGCCTTCATTAACCACTAGGGTATCCCCCGTTCTTGCACAATATCGAATCATTTTTCGCGAAAGATGGCTGACGAGATTGATATTTAAAGGATCCTCATAGACTATCATCTCTTGTCCCGTATAGATTTCACTTATCAGGTACATAGTATCACCATTTTCTTTTAAAATAGCCCCATAAACAAATCCTTGATAATGAAGCAATTTTTTTAGAATGAGACGCAACACATCATAGTCTTCTAAGTCTTTGATTTGCTCTATTAGCCTTTCATTTAATAGCTGAATAGACTTATAGTCCTTAGAGTGATCATTCACCCTCACAATCGAAGATTGATAAAGACTTTCATCTGTTATTGCATATTGATTTTGAATCCTTTCTGCTACCGTATAAGCCCCCCATTGCCTAAAATATTTAATAGCTTCAGAAGCATAAAAGATGGCTAATGGCTTGTTAGAATTATAATTTGCAGCCAATAAATGACTTAAAGCAAGGAGATGGACCTGATCATATTTTTTGGCCTCTTCAATGGCCTCATTATATAGATTATCTAGTCTTTTGTCAGGTGTTTCTACTTGACTGATTGCTGCTTTCGCCAATAAAAATCTCACATAATGATTAGGGCGATAAAGTGTCATCCATTCTTCGATTTCGCTCAATAGCTTTTTCATTATTTGAAGATATTCATTTTTTAGTTCATCGGCGTTATAAAAATGTTGCTTACTCAGTGTTAAGATGCAAAACATAAGGCAATCAGGATATAAAATATAGCCTTTTAATAAATCCAAAGCCTTTAAAACATTGTCACAAACCTTTAGAGCTTCTTGGAAGTGACCCATTAAAAAAAGTCTTTGCAGTCTAAAAACTTCCTGAGTTAATTGTTTGGTCGTGTTTGGAATCCCCCTATCTTGATAAGCGTTAAAATGACCTTTTTCATGCTGCCATTCTTTCAAACAATTAAAAAGATTGTCATACGTTTCTTCAATATACTGCCTTGTATTTTGATCTAACCAAGGCATCTTATGCTGAAAAGCAATCATTTCAGCACTCAACTCGTCCAAAGGCGTTCCCATCATGTATTTTGAATTGATAATACCAATCACTGAAAAGCCACAATAAATATACTGTCCAGAACGCATACTAGCCTTAATCGCCATATAAAGTGCTTCTACGGTTTGACTAATTGCTTGCGACCGATGTTTTAAAAAAATACCCATGAGATAATAAACAATGGGTTTAGTTGATGGCTCAAGCGTTTGACTCAAGACCTTTTGTCCAAGCGCCATCATATCTCTTCCCGTCTCAAATTGACGCCATTCATTATATTGAACAAAGCTATTACCCACGTAACCAATAGGCGCAAAAGCTGAATGACCATTGATAATTGATAGTTCAGATATTTTAAGCAATATCAAAACAAACAACTGATAGTCTGTAAAGTAAGCGGCAGGCGCCATTTTAGTCAGCGTTGTCAATTGTGTTAAAATATTTGTATCTTCAAGTGTTTCACGCTTTAATAAATCATTGACTGAATACTGGGAAAAAAAAGTCTGATAATCTTTCATTTCTTCTTGGAAACGCTCCACCCTTAAGTGTACGTTTTGATGATTTAAGATATCTAACCCCAACTCGATGGTCCTCATCGGTTGTCCACTATAAATATAAAGATCCATATACCTTAACTGGATTTGATTTTTTTCTTGTAAGGTCTGAGCCGTATGCATAAGATGAGAAAAATGCACTTCTGCCTTCTGATAATCTTCAAGTAAAAAGGCACATTCTCCGAGTTCGAATTCTATCTGACGATTGAATGGATCTAATGCATGACTATCACCTTGCTCAATAAACACGCTCTTATCTTCCTCTTTTAAAGCATCACTCAACTTGAATAGCTTATAAGCTTCCTCAATAAGGCCTAATTTTTTGACCAAAAGTCCAATATCCATGAGTACCTTTTGCCACTCATAAGATTCTAAAAAAAGCACCGATAAATTAGCACGCATAAGTTGAGAACTCAGCGTCATTATATTGTCATCAAGGTCATGATTAATATGCTTTTCTAAAAGCTGTTTTACTATTTGTGTATGTATATTTTCTTTTTCTGACTCAGCGATTTGTGAATAGACATACTCTAATACAATATCATGCATCTGAATGACTGGCAATAAAAGGGGGCCTCCTTGCTCATACCTTATACTTGAAATAAGACCATCATCAATCAATTGTTTAAGTGTCTTCTTAAAAAGGGGGTTAGACATTGGCAAATGTGACAAAAGAAAATCTTCTGATCCTTTGCCATCTAAACAAGCCAGTCGTTTTAACACTTGCCATTCTTCTTGACCTAACTGATTGATTTTTTCTATGAGTAAACTTTGTATATCAGGCAATCTTTTCAAAGCTTTTAACCCGTTTACATCTAATTGCCATTGGGCTTTTCTAAAATCATAGTTAAGCTTCCTTTCTGCCAATAATAAATGAATCATTTCTTTTAAGAAAAATGGATTGCCAAGTGATGACCCCTGTAGAAATTGACAAAGTAATTCTCGATGGTCTAAGGGTTCCTTAATGAGATCTTTCAGTATACACTTTATTTGTCTATACGATAATGGCTTTAGATAAATAGTGTGGTTAGAAGTACAGCTTATCGCCGCCTCTAAAATGTCACAAGTAGAATGGTCATGAGTGCGACTAGACATGGTAAGCAAAAAATTGGACTCCTTATAATGTTTACAAAAATATTCAAGTATTCTTACTGCTGTTTGATCTGCCCATTGGAGATCATCTATAAAAATAATAAGTGGATAAAGATAATCTGAAATAGCTGTAAAAAAGTCATAAAGAGCCTTACCAACCATAGATGATTGGATGACATATGCTCTACTTGATGTCACATAATCTTTTCCCATCAGTTGATCCATATAAGGGGTTAAGGATGCTAGAAAATCTATATCCGATCCTAGACTTGTTTTAATACTCTTTCTCACCGCCCTTAACTGGTCAGCAGGAAGGGTTAAAAGAAGTTTGAGTGCTTGTTCAACGGCTTCTGCCATTGCCGTATAGGGCTTGCTTTCATGGTTGATAAATTTACCCTTTACACAATTCACTTGACTTTTAGAAAGACTTTTAACGCAAGAGTCTAAAAAAGTCGTTTTTCCCATCCCTGCTTCACCAATAATAAAGCAAAGCTGACCTTGTCCTTCAAGAACTGTATCAAATAGACTCCAAAATTGATCCTGTTCTTCTCTACGATTCACGTGACTTTCAGCCAGACGCTCTATGATTTGAAGTTTCATTGCTTCAATTAAACCTTTATCTTTCATATTAACCGTTTTCCCCTCTTAGAATCCTTAGCTATTTATTGTTTTTAGCCATCAGTCACTTTCATATGTCGATTTGAGTAGCGCGTCTTCTTATGTCTTCTTTTGTAGACACTATGTATGTTCTCTTATTATCATATCATTTTAACGTTTCGAATGTAATATGATTCGATTTTTTATAAAAAGGTTACTTTCTTCACATGTTATAAAAGACCGACTTTGATAAAGTAAAAGTATAAAAATAATAATTTTAGGAGGTATTACATGACAAGTGACAGTTACGCGGGTACCATTGCAATATTTTCAGGAAATTATATTCCAAGAGGCTGGGCCGCCTGTGACGGCCAAAAACTGCCAATATATCTTTATAAAGTCTTATACGCAGTAATAGGAATTACTTATGGTGGAGATGGCAAAACTTTTTTTAATCTTCCCAATTTAAACGGTCGACTACCAAGAGGTTGCAATGAGAAAGGTGACTTAGGGACTCAGGGAGGATCCGAGGACGTTCCTTTTAATCTTGAAAATCTTCCCGACCATAACCACAAAATGGTTTTTTCGGTACAGAAAGGGACTTTTAATGAACCTAAAAACCATTATATTACATTAACGCCCAGTAGAAATCCTAGCCCCCTATATGCCCCTTATGAAGAGGCTAACTGCGTTCAAATGGATAACTATTCAATAAGTGCCAGCATACCATCCTCGTCTTTCATTCATTGTTTACCGCCAGTACTGGGAGTACAATTTTGTATTTGTATAGATGGCTCCTACCCTCCTCATCCATGAAAATGAATTTCATCTGAAAATAATGAAAAGAAAGGATACTTATATGCCAAGACAAGACTATTATATAGGAATGATATCAATGTTCGCAGGTAACTATGCACCAGAAGGATGGCTCTTTTGCAACGGAAAAACAGTAAACATTAATGACTATGTTGAACTCTTCTCAATTATCGGCACGAAATACGGCGGCGATGGCAGGATGAAATTTGCCCTTCCAAATCTCAAGAATAGATACCCCCTTGGTGCTGAAAAAAACCATGAAGGCCTCTCAGGAGGACATGATTCTTTTAAAATCCGTACTGATAATTTGCCAAAACATAAACATCAACTTAATGCACTTAATCATTCATCAACAGAAGCAAGCACACTTGCAGAAGGTGCTATGTTGGCATCGGCTTACATCAAAAATGGCTCAAAAGATATAAGTCCATCATCAGAGCTTAACAATATTTATACTGATTCAATTGGAGATGATGCTACCTTTAGTGAACACGCCATTAGCCAAACAGATCTTGGTGGTGAGGCAGTCAAGATTCAACCCCCACATACAAAGATTAATTTCTGTATATGTGTCGATGGAATCTATCCACCTCATAAGAAAAATGATATGAATTCTTCTCCTAGTAAGGATCAAATTCCCCCTCTAGAACCTCAAAATGAAGACAATTTTGCTATAGGGTCTATTATGCTATTTGCTGGTTCCTTTACACCAGAAGGATGGTATGACTGCGATGGACAATTCCTTAATAGGGCTGACCATGATCCACTGTATAATATTGTTTCCTATTATTATTCACATGGTATATCATCCGATGATGATACGTTTAAACTTCCAGACTTAAGAAATCGCTTCCCAATCGGTGTTGATAATAAATACTACCATCTTGGTGAGTACGTTGGAAGTAAATACTTCCGTATACCTTCTCAAGCGATGCCATCCCATAACCATCTTTTATATGCACAGACTTCAAAAGCCACTGAAAGTAAAGGGACAGAAAATATGCTTGCAAGTGCCAAAAACATTGAAATAAAAATAGGTGAAGAATTCAAAACGTGTTCGATACCCTATTATAGTAAGATCCATGAAAGTCTTGATTTTGTACCAATGGGTCCTTCTATGATTCAAAATACTGGTCAGAATAAAGCCATTAAACATATGCCCCCATATTTGGGACTGCGCTATATTATTTGTGATAAGGGTTACTATCCACAACGAAAATAATGATTCATATAAAATTCAAACGACTCTATCATTTCTTTAAAATAAAAAGGTGGTCTTGCTCAACTCATTTCTTAGTTTTGCAAGACCATCTTTTTATTGTTATGACCTTAATCTTTTTATCACGTCAATGCTTTCTAAGGTCAATTTTTTTATATTTATCTCCGGGGTTGCTCTCTTGATTACCAGATGTAATCATCCATGTCTGTTCGGGTGGTGTTAATGCGCTTGAATTAATATAATAGTCTATAGGATCATACCAAGAGGGTACATTACCGTTAAGGAGTTGCCACTGGGTATCATCAGGCTCCCAAAATATTGTAAAAGTTGTATTGGAACCGCCTACATCTTTTCCCTTATACTCATAATAAGGGCGTTCATTTTTGAGACCTTTGTAGTCATAAAGTCCACAAACATAAATTGTCTGAGCAGTGTAAACCTCATAGGTTAGTGCCGCTGTTTTGCATGTTACTTGTTTAATTTCTTGACTTACATTGCCAATAGAATCTCTTAAAAGAATATAATAGGTATAATCAGTATAGTTTTCGAGTCCTGTTATATTGATTGTTTGACCTGTATTTTTGGTGATTTGCAAAGGCGTTTCACCTAATAATTGTTCTTGATTAGCTGGGGATTGACTCGACGGTAGAACCTTATAATAAAGGCTTGCATCTTTATTGGATGTCACTGTAAATGAAAATGTGGTTGGTGTCACTTTACTGCTAGTGAGTCCTGTTATTTCTGGTACACTTGTATCTTTATTAACAGTTTGACTAATCTCTGTTCCCTGATTACCATACTCATCTACTAAATAAAGCTTTAATGTTAATGTTCCATCTGCTAATGTTGAAACATTGATGTCAGAAAGATTAACCGTCTCTTCAACAGATTGGTCTGATCCTGTAACTGCAGTCGTGGTATCATCGCTATCATCTATTGTGTAGTAATAAGTTGCACCCGATTCATTCTGCTTAATCTGGAAAGTAAAATGACTCTCATTGTCTTTTAGAACTGGATTTGTCACCATTTCTAATTGATAGCCGCTCGGTGGCATTGTATCTTTTAAAATCGTTGCCGTTTTATCACTGCTCTGATATCCACCTTGGTCTTCCAATTTCACAGTAAGGGTTAAAGTCCCCTCTGTAAGACTGGTCACATCAATTGGGCTGATGGTTTGATCGACATATCCTGTATGTGAATCGATAGTGACTGAACCTGTCACAGGGCTTGTCCCCACATCTGTATCGTCTATACTATAGATACACTTTACAACATCTTCTGCTATATGACTGAGAGCAAAATCAACTGCTGTCTGATGAGATGAATTGATATAGGCTGTCTCAAAGGCTACTGAAAAGTCTGACGGTGGCAAATTAAGCACCTTTGTATCTGTCACTTCTTCACCTTCATTTAAGCTTGTATCTGTCAGCTTCACTTTAAGTAAAATATCTCCCTCTTTGCTTAGACTGGTTGCATCGACACCAGTAATCTGTTCAGCATTACTCAATATTGTTCCGCTACCACTTATGGTATGATGATCGCCGTCACTTATTTCATAGTCGTAGTTTGCATTGATTTCGCCATCACTTATTGTAAAGGAGAGACTTGAAAGATTACTCTGATTAATCTCAGCGGCATCAAAATGCACACTATAACCACTCGGTGGTGTCGTATCTTTTGTTACTTCAGGTGGCGTAGAAGGGGTTTGTGAACCTCCACTTGAATGATTGCTAGAATCCTTGTCAGAATTGTCAGTAGGGTTATCAACACTACCATTTTCTATGACTTGTCCATTCATACGCACTTCAACATTAGCATTGATACGTGCAGATTCTAATTTTCCTTGACCTTCAATATTCACAGGAGCATTGGCCATTAAAGATTTAATATTAACGCCCTCTTGTGTCGTAAGTTTCGTTGGTGCTTCTGATTCAAATGCTTCAACTTGGCACTGATCAAGTAATTGAACCTCACTTTCACATCGCGTTTTAAATGTTCCAATCTTTGAATTTCCTTTGACAGCAATGTTAGGTTGTTCATAGGACTTGGTGACTACTAAGGTGCCAAAATCAGAGTTTTCAATGACCAACTGATGGTCTGGAGCTCCCCCTGACATGATCACTTTTCCTCTTAATAGACTGTCTTTGATTGTTACATCTCCTTCGACACCTGAAGCGATATATAGCTCTGCATCGGTATCTAATCCTTCCAATATAATATTACTTGCAGAAATAGTTATTTTTTTGACATCTTTTGGAATATGCAACGTATCTTCCTGCGTCTTAATAACGTATCCCGTTACATTGTCAGTCATGTCTAAAAACTCAGCTCTTGTCATCGTCCCCTGAGCATTAAATAAATTATCAAAATCACTCGAAATATATCCTCTTTGGGCAAAAGCATTAACGATCTTTTGATTTTCATCTGTCAGATTCTTAATATCTTCAAAGGTCTGAGGCGCTTCAATAAGAGGTTCTTCATCAATATCTAGTAAAACATTTAATATTTTTAAGAAATCTAATCGTGACGCTGGCTCATCCATACGTGCTCTTATACCTTCTAAATAACCATAATAGTTTGCATTTTCGGCATCTAAATCATACCAGTTTTTGCCTTCTTCAAGCGTTTCTCCCTTGACATGCTGAAGCCCTAAAATATTATTGAGCATGACCATCGTTTCAGCAATGGTAATGTTCTGATCTGGTTTAAACTGACCATCACTATAACCACTAATATCTCCCGATTCTAAATGCCTCATGATTATTGTCTCAAATGGATGACCCTCAATATCTTTAAAAGCTTCAAGTCCAAAGACAATCGGCCCACTATTTAAGCTCAATAAAAAAATGAGTATGACAGTTAAACTCTTTTTTAACCCTTTCATGTTCATAGAAACCTCCCTAAAATACAAATCTTTAACATTGTATTATTATTATGGGGCTTCTGTAAAAAATCTAATAGTGCCATAAGTCATGATTTCAACAAAAAGGGTCTCGTCACGCCTCTGCTTGCTCAGAGTAATGACAAGACCCTCTTTCTTTTTTAGGGGTGGTAAATACTTCTATTGATTAAGTTAATAAGTTAATAAATGCTGTAATGATAATAGGATTAAAAATATTGATAAAGACAACTGTAATCACTGGAAGGATAAACCATGCTTCGGGTGCTGGTCCATTCTCTTCGATGACGGATGACATATTAGCAAGGGCATTTGGTGTTTGACCTAGGCCTACACCACAGTGACCTGCTGCCATTACAGCGGCTTCATAATCTCTCCCCATTGTATTGAATGTCACAAAATAAGCATATAAAATCATGACAAGGGCTTGTACGATAAGAATAACAAGCATCGGTAAAGCAAGTGCTGCTAATTTAACCAAGTTAAGGTTCATCAATGTTAATGATAAGAAAAGGTTAAGGGCAATATGTCCTGTAATCTCAATTTCGCGATCATCAATTTTAAAGACACCTTGTTCTGCCAAATTCTTGATAATGGTCCCACCAAATAGACATCCCACATAGTAAGGGAAAGTTAATCCAGTAAGAGATAATAGCTTAGAGACAATCGTTCCAATCGCTGCTGCGAATAAGATAAATAATACCGCATTAAGCATTTTCTTTTGACTCAATTTATGAGTTTCTTCCGTTTTGACACTTGAAGTATCCTCTTTAGCTGTACTCTTTAAATGCAATTTATCAATTCTTCTTTTAGCAACAGGACCGCCTATTAAACTTCCCATTAAGAGACCAAAAGTTGCTGCTGCAACGCCAACTGTTGTACCGCCCGCAGCACCTAAAGATTCAAACGTTGGACCAAAAGCCGCTCCGGAACCAACGCCACCTGACATCGCAACTGAACCCATTGCTACACCAAGTAGTTTATTAAGTCCAAATAAAGAAGCTAATGAAACACCGATTACATTTTGAATAACTAAGAAGCCTACAGCAACTACGGCTAATATAGCACCTCTTTTTCCACTTTTTACAATAGTCTTAATACTAACAGTAAAACCAATACATGTGAAGAAAATATTCATAAAGAAATTCTGTAAGACTTTATCCATGGTTAAATCTAAATTAAAGAATACGGTTCCAATATAAATTAACACACTGAATATAAGTCCGCCAATAACAGGTGCAGGTATAAAAAACTTTTGAAAAAACGGTGTACGATCTTTGATGGCTTTTCCTAAAACAAAAACTAACACTGCTACCCCTAGCGTTTGAATTAAATCTAATTCTAACGTCATTATTCGTCCTCCTCGTCCCCATTGATTATAAACGTATTTAATTGTTTTAATTTTTCATATGCCCAATCGTAGCTTAAATACTGTCCAGCTTTGATTTGGGTCATTAGGCTTTCTTCGTAGGCTTCTTGCTTGTCAAGTGCCAACATAAGTGCTTCTACTTCTTCTGGCTTAACAACTACCACGCCATCTGCATCACCAATAATAATATCCCCAGGTGACACAAGCATACCACCAATAGTCAAATGTGTATTGATTTCACCTGGCCCATTTTTATAAGGTCCATTGGGCGAAATAGAAGTGTAGTAGATTGGAATATCAAGTTTTTCTAATGCTTCAATATCTCTTACCGCACCATCTAATACAATCCCTTTCACACCTCTTTGAATAGCGTAAGAAGCTATAATTTCACCTAAAATAGCACGTTCTTTGTAACCATGACTGCTAATAACTAAGATGTCATTTTCTTGGGCTTCATTTAAGGCAATATAAACCATTAAATTATCCCCTGCCGGTGTCATAACTGTGAGTGCTGAACCAATCATTTTCTTGCGATTAGTGGTTATAAACTCTGATGATAATGCCGCTAATCTAAATAAACAATCCCCTATTATTGTCGTTGGATATGGGATTAAAGATGCATATTGATCATATGCAGTTCGCTTGTCTTTTTTGTCAATAATATTGCCTCTCGATAAAGAATGAATAAGCTCACTTCCTTTGAACAATGATTTAACAGATCTGTTAAAACTATCTTAACATTATGTTTACATATTGAAAAATAGATAATTTCGAAGTATATTATTAATATAATAGATATTTGAGGAGGATTATATGCTTCAATATGTGGATACATTCTTGCAAGTAGTAAGAGATGGAACGCTTTCAAGTGCTGCCAAAAATCTCTATGTCTCACAATCTACAATCAGCAATCGTTTAAAATTACTTGAAACTGAATTGGGCACACCTATTTTCCACCGCAATAAAGGGCAAAAACAAGTTGAATTGACACCTGCTGGTGAACAACTGCTCATCTTGGCACAAGAAATGATGGCACTTGAAAGAGATATCCTTTCACTCAAAAAAAACGCCCAACAAAAAATATTGACCATTGGTAGTGTTGACAGTATCAACAATCACACTTTCATCCCTTGCTATTTAGATATTTTATCCTCTATGAAAAATTTATCACTTGAAGTGAAAACGCATCATTCTAGTGAAATTCATGAGTTATTAAACAACCAAATCATTGATATTGGGTTTGTTTTTAGTCGTGTAAAATCGCAAAATATCATTGTGAAACATCTCTATTCAGAAAATATGGTCCTCTTGTCAAACTGGGATAGTCCTTACGGTGCAGACGTTCATGTCGCCAACCTAAAACGTAAAGATGAAGTCTATTTATCATGGAATCCCGAATTTGTCCTTTGGCATAATAATTTTTGGCATATGGGGCAACGTCCCTATGTAACGGTCAATACAGGCAGTATGATTAAAGATTATTTAATTCATAATCCTAATGCATGGACTATTGTACCGAAATCCGTAAGTGCTTCTCTTATCAAAATAGGCTCTTTAAAGGTGAGTCATGTCACGCCAAGGCCACCAGAACAGCACTGTTTTCAAGTCACGTCAAAATATCCAAAAGTAAGCCGTAAAGAATCTATTCAACTCTTTACTGAAAAACTCTACGATTATCTAAAAAGCTGCGATTGGATTCATACTACCTATTCCTTAGAATAAATTTCAAAGAAAAAATAATCTATTATTATTGGCTCTGATAAATTGACCCTTCAAAAAATAAAAAACTGCCGGTTTAGACCTTATAGGGTCAAAATGGCAGCTTTTAATTTCTATAATGCTTCCTCTATCCTAGCGTGATAATCCCAGAAACCACTCAATCACTACAAATCAATCTCCAATAATATTGGTGTATGATCTTGTCTCTCGCCTGAATCAACCATTTCTGATTTTTTCACTTTATCAGCCAAACGATTGCTCACGAGCCAGTAATCAATTCTCCAACCCGAATTATTAATTTTACTGGTTTTTACCCTTTGTGCCCACCACGAATAAACATTTGGGATTTCACCATGCACATGACGAAAAGAATCCGTAAAGCCTCGGTTTAAAAGATTTGTAAAGCCTTGTCTTTCTTCGTCTGTAAAACCTGGAGAACGGCGATTAGCATCTGGATTAGCAAGATCAATAGGATGGTGAGCTACATTATAATCTCCTGTTGCTAAAACTGGTTTTTCTTGATCTAATTTTTGAAGGTAGTCGGCATATTTTTCATCCCAGACTTGTCTATCTTCAAGTCTTTTAAGGCCATCACCAGCATTAGGTGTATAAACCTGAGTGGCATAAAAATCACCAAAATCAAGGGTGATTATTCTGCCTTCTAAGTCCATAGTAGTTGGTGCTCCTATCTCTGGATAATCAACTTTAGGATCATATTTATCTTTATATAAAAACATCGTTCCGGCATAACCTTTTCGAGCAGGTTCTCTTGAACTTCTCCACGTATATTCATAACCTTTAAAAAATTCCCCTAGTAATTCAATATGCTTTTTACTTGGTCCATTGGTTGGTAACTTGGTTTCCTGTAGTGCAATCACGTCAGGATCTTTTTCTAAAATGGTATCAATAACTTTTCTTGTCATATGGGCACGAGCTGAATCACTTGTAAGTGCCGCATTCAATGAATCTATATTCCATGAAATTAATCTCAATTTACGCCTCCTATTTTTTTATGAGTTACTTTTATTATCCTACTTGCATTATTGGTCGTTGTCATCTCTTTTATAATATCAAGATTAAATGGGTCTATCAAGACATGCGACTCATTCTTATCAACACCTTTTATATACCCACAACACCTTCAAATAAATAACCTAATGACTTGGAGTTGATAGAATCCATTTAATGCCTTTAGCAAGACGCCTTTCACTGTCTTTAAAATGCCCTCCTGAATTCCTCTCAAAAATAGTTTGAATATCTTGAGCATTAAGTCGTTTTGACAATCGAAGCGTCTTCTCTTCTACTGTTTTAAGCAGGGGATTTCTCGTGTGGCTTTCTTGATCTCCTAAGGACAAGTAGACGCTCTTGATTTGAGCTGAAATCGTTTGATTTTCAGTAAAATCAATGAATTCGGGATACCATAATGAAGCAGATGCTGAGACAATACGTTCAAAAACAGATGATTGATAAGCAGTATAAAGAGAAAATAACCCTGCTAATGAATAGCCTGCAAGCCCTATATAAGAAGGCTTAACTTCTAGTATATCAATAATTTGAGGCAGTATTTTCATTTCCAATTTTTTAAGATAATCATTTGCACCACCTAAAAAAGGCTGTCCCCTTTTAAAGGCAGGGGGTGCAGGCCAAGGTGTCATATCCCGTTCCCAAACAGTGTCGTTAATAACAGCAAAATCAAAAGGTTGAATATCAAAAGATAAACACGTTTCTAAAATAACTCTCCCCTCTTCTCTATCAGCATGTAGAACAATCAAGGGTTTCATCTCTTGAGGATTCAGCTGATAATCGGATTTAATCATGTCATCTCTCATTTTATAAACTTGTACCTGCTGATTCAAAACTTGAATATTGTATTGAGTATAAAGTTCTTGATTAAAATGTCGATTATTTCCCATTATCATCACCTTCCCTTTCACACCACTTGATAAGGTCTGGAAAGTAAAAAGCTCGAGACTGAATCACCCTAGCACAATTTCCCAAGACCTCTTTTATAATTTTAATTTCTAATAACTGCCTATGCTCTAAATGCCTTACTAATCCTTCTATGCCTTTAATACCTTGAGATTTCCCATAGGGAGAGTTCTCTAAATAAGCCAGCATGAGATTAAACCATATTTCATTACCTGACTGGTCAATTCTTTCTCTTCGAGCAGTCTGAACCACATGACTCACATCAGATGACTCTATGTAAATCAGCTTAAAAGACTTGTCTTTCAAGCTTTCAAATACCTCTCTATAAAAATCAATAATTTCAGCATCAGACATTTGATAATAAAGCAATAAGCTTTCAATAATATTTTGAAAGCAGGCACATTCAAATAAATTTCCCTGTCCATCAAAGGCTTTAAAACGATTAATAATCACTTTTTTAAAGTGATTAAATGTCAATTTACCATCATAGATTTCATACGCTTCCATCTGTTTATGAAAATCCTTGTGCTCTGTAATTACTTTGGTATAAGCGATTATAATCTTTCCATTTTCATAGGTAATATGGCTTTCAAGCGAGTTAATCAACGAAGGATACTGCTTACAAATTAACTTGTATTCTTTTGGCGTCATATAAGCACACCAAGCCAGATCAACAGGAGATAAGTCCCCCTCTCGATAAGCGTGGTATTGAGGTAAAGCCGTTTTTAACATCGTCAATAATGTCGTTTTCCCTGAACCTTGTAGCCCTTCTATGAAAATGTTATTCATTCTTCTCCTCCAAAATCCATTGCATGATTTTCAGTGAAAGCACAATCCCTATTTTATTCATTATACTCATAAAAGATGCTGTTATTCAACTCATCTCTTCGTCTTCAAACAGCATCTCTTCATCATCTATTTTATTGCCACTCAATATTGGCTTTTTTTCTTGGGACAGTTCTTTTAAATGAAACCGCTGGGTGACCAAGCACCATACACGTTACGATTTCATTTGATGGGTCAATAGCTAATAACGATTTTATCTTGGGGTTATTCATAGCTGCTGCAACAAAGAAACCACTGAAAAAAGTGCCTAAGTTTAAGGCATTTGCCATGAGTTCCATATTCGATGAAGCTAAAGCAGCATTGACAGTTGATGGTCCACTTACTACTATAATTGCTGGTGCATTAAAAAAGAGTTGATCCCCTTTTTCATGATCCGATTTATAGGCTTCATACATACCAGACCACAAGGCTGCATATCGCTTTGCTGTAGGACTATTGCTATCTGAAGCTAACATCTGTTCACCCATCATTTTAAGTGTTTCAAAAATCGCTAATTTAACAGTTTCTAAATTGTCTTGTACAACTGTATAAGACACATCTTGTCGATTAACACCTGTTTGTGTAAAACGGCCTGCTTCTATAATTTTGACGAGCATCTCTTTTTCAATTTTATCTGATCGATATTGTCGAACGCTTCGTCTAAATTTAATAAAATTCAATAAGCGGTCTGGTTCAATATCAAATGTGCTTTCGTCATATTCCTTTACTTCTGCCATATCATAGTCATCCATTGAAACAGCATTTACAGGACATACAGCAATGCAATGCCCACATTTGATACACGTTTGATTATGAATTACTGCCCTTTTTTCAATAATCTCAATATCATTTGGAAAACAGTCTTTGACACATAGACCACATCCTATACACTTTGTTTCGTTTACTTTCATCATAATTAATACCACCCTTAATTTTTTTCTTTCTATATTTTTTATATTTTTATCTCTTTAATTTATAATTGGCTAAATTTCCATTGTCTCTTAAAAATGAAAAATGACTAGAATCAGCCATTTTTCATAAATTTCTTTACATAATTTCTTTATTGTAGTGCCCTCTCGTGTCTTCTTCTTGATTAAAAACAGAATCTTCAATCTTGCCACCAAGTTTGCCTTTTGCCATACGAATGACAGCTTCTACTTCATCTCTTGATTCCACCGTAAAATTTAATCTAAAGGCTTCAACCCCATTAATACTTGGCATTTCATCCAGTAAATTTAAGGTTTTTCCATTTAAAATCGTACTTGTACAGTCCTTATGTGAAAGTATTGGGAAAGTCCCATGCTCGTCTTTTAACTCGTAAGTTTTCGTTCTACAAACGTCACACTGATCCAACTTTTTCATAGGACAATACTTAGTAAACATCAGGGGTGCCTTGCCATATACAATCATTTCAAGGTGAGGATTAGCCCCCTGTACCAACTTATAAGATGTCACCAATTCTTGAATTTGTTGCTTGTTCAACTCATAAGAAAGCGTCACCCTTTTAGCACCTAATCTATAAAGTTCAAAGCAAGCCTCTGAATTGACTACATTAAGCGAATAATCCGCTACAAATGTATTGGTGTCTCTGTAACGGTATATGCCCCCATAACCACCAATGAGCAACTGACCGTTCTTGTCTGTATAATGGTTTTGATTTCTTCTAATGGTATTGTCTTCAAAATAAATGTCATCAATTCCATTCGCTTGGCAAATATCATATTGAGCCTGAGTCACTACAGAAGCAGTGAGATAGGGCTTACGGGATTTATTTTGAATATCGTCTTTAAGCGAAAAATCTATTTTTTCTTTTACGCTAACTTCCCGTCTTCTCTTTTTCTGACTTGTGATTTTAAGGTCATAAAGTGCCTGAACAATTTCGCGTCTTGCCCTATTTAAAAGTTTAGCTGGGATAAAGGCATTGTACCCTTCATAAGCAACATGCCCCAGTTCAAAAATCGTGTCATTGAGCTTAGAAAAAGCCTTAACGATTTGATCTTTTGACGCTGGATTATTGATTGCTTCTCCTATAACGTCATCACTTTCATAAAGGTAATGGAAACCCAACCCCTCTGCGTCAACGGTGAGTTTTGCTCCAGCGTAAGCATATACTTTAATATCTAATTTAAAACGTCTAAATTCATGATCAAGTGAGTCTTCAAGCGTTTTATAATAAGCATAATCTTTTGATATATAAACTTTATCCCCTTTAGATAGTTTTTCTTTTACCTTAATATAACAAACAACATCTGCATGGTTAATCAGGTTTTCTTCACGGTTATAAAGTTTGACTACTGTTAAATTGACGTCTTCATCATTATGACTAATTCTGATAATGTCATTTTGATTTAAAGGACGTGAGAGTCTAATTTCATACATGCCCTTGTAACGGTTACTGATTTCACCAATTTCATAACCACTATTATTGGGTCTTAGGATATTGGTGATTTCTTTTTTATCTTCATGGAAAAGGTACCCTTTTGTAAAGGTGCGATTAAACGTTTTGCTTAAATCGTCTTTATCCTCTTCTGTAATTGTATGATCAAGTGCCTTACGGTATTTAGAAACAACATTGGCGACATAGGCAGGCTCTTTCATACGGCCTTCTATCTTAAGTGAATCAATATCTTTCAACGCTTCAATATGGTCTATTGTATTTAAATCCTTTGTGGATAAAATATAGTGATTTCCTAAAGATTCCCCACTTGTCGTGTCAATCAGTTCATAAGGTTTACGACAAGAACCCACACATCTTCCTCGGTTGCCACTTCTATACCCTATTAATCCTGACATGAGACAGTTGCCTGAATAGGACACACAAAGTGCCCCATGCACAAAAATTTCAAGCGGAATCTGTGCTTCTTTTTTGATGGCTTTCACTGTTTCAATAGGTACTTCTCGTGACAAGACCACCCGTTTAGCTCCCATCTCTTTAAAGAGCATTGTTCCCTCTAAATCATCAATCCCCATCTGTGTTGAACAATGGGCTTCCATATCTTGAAAATGGCTAACAATATAATTAAAGGCTGCCAAATCTTGAACAATAATGCCATCCACACCTATTTCATTTAAGGCATCCATTTGCGCCTTCATTTCTGGGATTTCATCTTCAAAGACAATGGTGTTCATAGTGACATATATTTTGACATTTCTGAGGTGGGCATAAATCACCGCCTCCTTTAATGTTTCTAAATCAAAATTAGATGAATAAGCACGGGCTCCAAATTTTTGCATGCCCAAGTAGATTGCATCACAACCATTAGAAATCGCAGCTATTAATGCTTCCATATTTCCTGCTGGTGCTAGTAGTTCCGTCATTTTCCCTCCATAAGTACGCACATCGGCGCTAAGACTTTCATTTTATCTCATAGCATTATAACAAGTCAACTCATACAATACAAGAAAACTTGAAGGTTAAAAGCTATTGACTATAGAACGGCTTAACTGAACAACGACTTTAGTCCCTTGACCCATCTCACTTTCGTATACAATCTCCCCTTCTAAAAGTTCCAATATGCGTTTTACAATTGATAACCCTAGACCGCTCCCTTGTTTTTTATGAGATTCTTCACACTGGTAAAAACGCTCAAAAATCCGACCCTGTTTATCTGAACTAATGCCAATACCAGAATCTTCAATACAAACAATAATCCTGTCTGCTTTTAAATTAAGATCAATTTTAACATTCCCGTTTGAAGGTGAATACTTGATTGCATTATCAATTAAATTCATCCATACTTGCCTTAAAAGATTTTTTTCAGTCTTCACAGTGACATCATCCAAATTAACTTCAAATTCAATATTCTTTTCCTGCCATTTTTCTGACAAGACAATTAAACACTTTCGGATTTGTTCGTCTAATCTAAAGACTTCTTTATCAACTACTATTTCTTGATAATCCAAGCGCGATAATCGAAGCATATTCTCACACAAATTTGACAATCGTACAGACTCATTATGCACAAAATTAAGGTAATCGCTTTGTTCTTCTTGACTCAAATCACCCTCTAAAAGAATTTCAGAAAAGCCTGTAATAGCAGCAACTGGCGTTTTCACTTCATGTGATACATTGCTCATAAAATCCTTTCGCATGTAGTCCATTCCTTCAAGTTCCAACCCCATTTTATTCACATTTTCAATCAATTCATCCAATTCATTTTCAAAAGGATACCCCTTTCGCTTAAACTTCATTTCAGGAACACGTGCTTTAAAATTTCCTTTTGAAATCGCTATAACAGCTTCACTGGCTTTGGTAATAGGAAGGGTCATTTTTTGACTCTGATACAAGAGAACCAATCCCGTCATACAAATAGCTACAATACAAATTGAAAGACACATCACACCTATCATCAACGGACTTAGTGCCTGATGAAAAAAAATCGTCACGCAAACGCCCACTAAAACCATTGCGAGTATACAACAGATAAAGATAGTCATAATGACACTTTGAGCCAAATACTGATTTAATTTTTTCCTGTATATTTTACTTTTTTGAGATGTCATCCCAGACTTTTCCCCCTATCTTTTGTCATTCACTTGTGCTTTATAACCTAACCCTCTTACAGTAATCAATTCAAAATCTGGGTAAGACTCAAATTTTCTTCTTAATTTTTTAATGTGTGAATCTACTGTCCGCTCATCGACATCAGTATCTAGTCCCCAAATCTCATCCATCAAATCTAGTCGGGTATAGATGTGATTCGGATGGCTCAATAGCTTAAACAGTAAATAAAATTCTTTAGGGGGTAAAATATATGCTTCATCTCCAATAACTACACTTAGTGCATCATAATCTAAAATAGCCTCACCTACCACTAGTTGCTTATCATAGGCAATCTGCGCCCGCTTCAAAAGTGCATATACACGAAGAACCAATTCTTTCATGTTAAACGGTTTAATGAGATAATCATCTGTTCCCACCCTAAAACCTTTTTCCATATCTTCAATTTGATCTTTTGCAGTTACCATCAAAATAGGCACTGAATAGTGGGCTGATCGAATCGCTTCCGTTAGCTCATAGCCATCCATTTGAGGCATCATAATATCACTTATAATTAAATCAATATGATTATGGTCCATGACGTCAAGTGCCTCTTCACCATTATAGGCTCTATAAACATTAAATTTCTCTTGTTTCAACTTGGCACATATCATCTTGTTTAATGTTTCATCATCTTCAACAACTAATAGTGAAAACATTCAGTAATCTCCTCTAAAATAAAAATAATACTCTCCTCTATTATATACCGCTATCACTTGGACTTATACCCTAAAATACCATATGAATATGACGTGTATATGACCACCGTACTCAAGTCAAAAGGCACAATCAAGGGTTTAACTTGATTGTGCCTTTTGACTTGATATTTTATTCTTTTTTCCCAACTGCCCACCCTCATCAATTGCTAAATCAGTATAGGGTTATAAAATGTAACGCTCAATTATGCTCATGTCACTTTGCAGGGCTTAATAAGTAATCGTTGGATTCGAACCAAAAAATGCTGCCCAACATCGCCACCAGAGTGCAACTTTCCCAGTTACCGGGTTATACTCGCCTTTAACATTTGACTACCTACTTCATTAATCTATTTCGGTCATCCAGTTCATTTCTTGAATTTGAGTATCTAAACGTCTGAATTTTCCTGATAAATCATCTATCTTCTTTTGCAATTCTCTAACATTGACCGTATTAATATATTTTACTTCTGATCTTGTAAAACGATCTCTTTTGATAACCGCGGATTCAACAATAGCTTCAATTGTATTTTTTTGTAACATTATTGCTTCTCTATCCGCTAACGCCTCTGTCAAGGTTCTGCCATCTTTTAATTGAGTCTTTGAATTGCTTGCATTGATCTGTTTTACCAGCGTGTTTATCTTATTAATAACGGTTTCAATTTCTTCCATAAGCACACTCGGATCTTCATCAACGCTATCACCCTCTTGTATTTTAACATTGTTTATTGCACGGTGTTTTAATTTATCAAGTTTAATCTGTAAATCAGAACGCATCATTAAGGCTTCTGCTAATTTCATTGTTCATGCCTCCTCTATTATTTGTATGTTAACTTATTCGGTTCATTTAATGTTGTGACTTGAAATTGTAAAGGGGTTTTAATACACCTAGAATCTCTACGCTGTCTCCAATAAGACCCATAATATCTTCAATGGACTTATAAGCCATAGGGGACTCATCAATAGTTTTTTGAGTAACTGAGGTTGAATAAATACCTTTCATTTCTTCAACAAAATCATCAAAATCAATGGTCTCAAACGCTTGGCTTCTAGACATTAATCGACCTGCTCCATGAGGTGCAGAATAATTCCAATCTGCATTGCCTTTCCCTACAGCTAAGATGGAGCCGTCTCTCATATTGATAGGAATGAGCACCTCTTTATCTTTTGGGGCTTTAATGGCACCTTTTCTCACAATATAATCATCAAGATCAATATAATTGTGGATTGTATGAAACATTTCAAAATCATCTTTACCAAAAATAAAATTTAATATTTTCTTAGCCATTGTTTCTCTATTTAGTGCTGCAAATTCTTGACAAATCAACATATCATTAAGATACTCTTGTCTCAATGGTCCCTCTAAGTAACACATTTCATCTGGTAAATCCTTTTCAATGAAATATTCTGCTTTTAAATTTTGAATAGCCTCTTGAATCTCTTTTCTTTTGCCCTGACGCTTATAGTCTTCAATAAGTGCCTGCCGTCTTTTCATATAGTCTTCGTTAAATCCAGAATGGTATTCAATGGCTTTGTTTTGGTAGTGAGTCGCAACAACATGTCCTAAATTGCGGGATCCCGAGTGAATCACCAAGTAATGATGACCAGCCTCATCTACATTAACTTCTATAAAATGGTTGCCACCCCCAAGGGATCCAATCGCTCTATTCCACTTTTTAAGTTCCTGTCTTGAATCTTTTAGCATTTTGAGTTGAGACAATCGCAACATAAAATCAACTTGCTTTTCTTGATTGATCCCTTTCCCATTTGGAATATTACTCTGTATAAATGTATCTAACTTCTGTAGATCAATCTTCACTTTGCCAAGTTTGACTGTTAACATGCCACAACCTATATCCACCCCCACAATATTGGGAATGACTTTTTCTCCTAAATCAGCTGTAAATCCTATAACGCAACCTTTTCCCTTATGTACATCAGGCATTATTCTTATTTTAGAGTCTTTAAAGGCTTCTATGTCACAAAGTGCCTTAATTTGACTCACTGCACCTTCATCTATGATATTCGTATAGACAAGTGCTTCATTATATTTACCTGCTATTAGCATCTCATCTGTTCTCCTTTCAATCGGTATAACTTGATGATATCCTGGATTGTTACATAAAGATTGTTCAGTAAAATAATATTTATTCTTTTTTTCGTTTTTTTCATAACAGTCTAATGTCTCTTTGGCATTTTCTAGGACTGCCTGTCTCATTTTGGCAGGTTCTATCACTTGACATTTTGACCCAAAAGAAAGAATAAATTTTAAAATAACCCATTCATTTTTCATGTCCGCTTCAAAGAGATAGATATGATGATGATCGTCCAGACAGGTGACACTTTGATTTTGACCATAAACTCTCTCATCAAGCATTCTGCCTATTGGCCCAAAAATTTTAAGTTTCACATGGTAAACTTCTGTTTTAGTGCCCACCTGATCAAAATACATTTCCTCACTGAATTGAGAACGCGGGGTGAAAGTTTCTTCCAATAATTCAATGTCTATCATTCTATGAAGTTTAAAACTGGTAAATGGAGAGTAATGTGAGTTAACAATGCTTTCATCATAAGCAAAGACAATCCAATTGACATACTTGTAAAGTTTATACGGTTGAATCACTCTATAATGATTGCCCTTATAACCTTTATAAAGTATTTTGACTTTACGCTTTGAATCAATTGCAGTCTGAATCGTATAATAACGTTTTTCAATTTCATCTAAGGGCATCTTTAAGGGAAAATGACCGAAGAGTGCCAAATCTTCATGATTATAAGTGGCTTGATTTTCTAAAAAAGCATTTCCCAAATAGTCAAGTACTAACTTCTTATGGGGCATATGACTTTCTTTCATCACATATTCATAGGCTGTGCTAAGTGACTTAAGCGCCTCTTCATTCATTTTCATGCGAGGAAGCATCATGTCGAATTCTAAATAGTACCCCCCATTTCTTCCCGGTTTATAAGCGATAGGGTAGCCTGCATCATATAGGGTATTCTTATAATTATTGATATTTCTAGTCGTCTCTTCTCCCAATAAATAGGCAATTTCTGATTTTTTAAGGTACTTTTTAGACTTTAGAATTTTTAGCATCCTGATACATTGAATCGTTTTATTGGGTTTATCATATTTTTTAACTGGCATAAATAGCTCCTATTGTTTCATATGCCTCTAGGCAAAGTCATTATTTTTAAGCACGTCCTACTCAATCTATTTCAATTCAAAGGCTATAAAATTAAGAAAACGTTCCCCTTTAAATCTAAAATACAACGCCTTAACTCCCGATTGAATTGATAAATGGCTTCCAAATTGCCGCTTATCTTGCCGGTCATTGTCAATTTGAATTTCACTATTAATGACTGAGAAATGAATATCTTCTGATACTTGCATGGTTCCCTTGGCGGGACCAGAAATTTCAATTTGAATATAATTGGTATCTTTTATTTCAAAATACTTGTATCCAGCAACTGCCCCATCACGCATGTTAGCAATATACTGATCACCTTTTGACTGTCTATCCCCTTTAGATTGAGTAAAATAAGGATGATTTTTAAATACTTTCTTAGGATTTTTGCAGTCATATCGACCTGTGCCCTCTTTGGAAAAGAGATGACAAGCAATCCGAGCTTCATAACTCCCAATGCCTTTTAAAGGACGAGGATTTAAACCACAACTGGTTACCTCTGCTTGATAAAACCCACCCTCTGGTTTTCTTTTTAGTCTTTCGGCACAAGCTTGTCTCGCATATGAACTTCTATTGGTTTGTCGATGGTAAAAAATATACCATTCTCCTTTAATTTCAACCATACCCCCATGAGTATTGCCTAAATAATTAAGTGCCTTTGCTTCATCAGTCTCTCCGTGAAGATATAAATCGCCCAAATCAACTAAGACCCCACCATAATGAAAGGGTCCCCTTGGACTATCTGATATAGCATAACATAAATCGTGATTGTGTTCTGATGAGTACACAAAACAATACTGGTTTTCTATCTTACGTATGGAGCTGGCTTCAAAAAAGGCATGATCAGTAAAAGCCCCTTCATGGCCTTGAGTTGGAAAAAGCAACTTAGGTTCTTCTTTAATCGTCACCATATCCGATTCTAATTCCAGTACAACGCCACCATCATTTTTCAATGACCGAAAGCCAGATGCTATCCAAGGTACCTTGGTCGCAAATCCAGAATACAGATAAACACGACCATCATCATCAGTTAATACGCCCGGATCAAATGGAAATTGCTCTCCACTTTTACTTCCCCAAATATGTCCATCCTTAAAATGAACATGCCCATAGAAGGTGTATTGCCCTGCAGGGGTATCACAAACAGCTACGCCAATCTCTCCCTTAAAATCAAAAGCGTAATACAAATAATAGCGCCCATCTACCCCCTGTGTCACATCAGGCGCAAATAGAAGGTGCAACCCCCATTTATTATGCGGGTCTTGTTCTTTTCTATATATTTCACCTTCTAACTTCCAATCTGATAAATCATCTATTGGTGCTGACCAACAAACATAATGATTCACACAAAAAATAGGTGCTCCAAATTTATCATGTGATCCATAGACATATACTCTATCGCCAAAAACATAAGGCTCACCATCAGGTATATACTCCCAACTTGGCAAATAGGGATTGACTGCTTGCTGCTTCATACATATCCTCCTCATAACACATGTGTTCATATCATTACTATACCATATAATGAGTTCCTGATTATTCAATTTCAAAAATAGGCTTTAAGCTTTCATCTATCACTTTTACAGCATTATAAAAAAACGAGTCCCATCAATGGGCTCGTTTTTATCCACTTACTCTCTATCATTTTTTACAGCCTTATTGACTAATATACTTGACATATTGATCGACAGGCATTAATTCCATATTGAGTTTAGCCATGGTTTCATCTGAAACAGATAAACCACTCGCCAATTCATAACCGGCTGCTGAAACAACCGTTAAATAATCTTCAACCACTTTTTTGACTTCTGGATTTTGACTTCTTAAAAGCATCCCACAATTTCTATAAATTTCAACGATAGGATTCATTGAACGCATTGCCATTTTCATGGTTTCAAAGTTATTATTTCCTGGGAATCCTGCATTGGATATCACCACAATTTGTGGCAACTTAACCTTAACATTTGCCATGTCATAATTGCCATCATCTTCTACTACATTCGGCCGTTTTATTGGAATCATTCGATCTAAAAAGTTCTTGAGATAGGCTGTCATATTCCACAAGTAAACTGGCGTTGCTAAGCAGACAATGTCTGAATCTAAGCACATTTGTAAAAGTTCATCCATATCATCTCGATGAACACACTTGCCTGGTGTTCTATACCAACAGGTAAAGCAACCTGTACAGTGATTGATGTTTTTTTCATTTAAGAAAACGGTTTCAACCTCAGCACCTGCCTTTTGTGCGCCTTCAAGTAAAGCCGAAGCAATGACCTGCGTATTACTATGGGCCCCTTTGGGACTCCCATTAAAAATAGTTATTTTCATTTTAATAGCTCCTTCATTAGATTAATTTGATCTAAAATCATTTTTTCAGAGAGCGTCACTATTGAAGAGGACGTCTTTAAACTGTCCATAAAATAAATGATGTGTGTTGCAAGTTCTTGACTTTGAAAAGCTTTGAAGGCTTCTGTTTCTTGTCCATAGTCCAATATCATTTTAATAATTTCGATGCTTTCCTCAACACGCTGGTTGAGTCGATTTCTTTGATCAGGTTCTGCAAATGCAAACTCATGAATAGCAAAGTAAATGCCTCTGTTTTCACTCATCAAATTCTTCATTTCATGTTCAAAATAAACATCCAAAATACGTTCAGCAGGAACGCTTTTTTTAATACTCTCTACAACAATAGACCGATTGATTACTAAATCATTCTCTAGCATTTCAATAAAAATTGATTTGGTTGAAGAAAAATATCTGTAAACGCCGCCGCGGCTCATTTGAGTTGTTTCACATATATCTTTCATTGTCACTGCTGTGTATCCCTTTTGGGCGAATAATGGAACAGCTTGTTCTATAATCAATTGTCTCGTTTTAACACCTTTATTCAATATGATTGCCTCCCTAACATTTAACGACATGCATGTCGTTTTTTAAATTATACGACACTCGTGTCGTTTTTGTCAACCCTCAATTTTCTTTCTTCATCAAAAAAACCTCACTGACATCAACTGTCAGTGAGGTTTTCATAAGAATAAACGACTTAATAGCCTCTTTTTAATCTATAGTGATGCTTTTAAAATAGCCATCACATCTTCTTTGTTAAGTGGTTCATAGGCATACGCTAAATGCCCGATTTTAACACTGTGCTCTGCCATGGCTTCAAAATGAGTCTCATCAATTTCTAGGTCACTTAAATGCATTGGAATTGATAAACTTTTCCAAAATGCTTCTAATTGATCAATCCCTGCATTAGCCAAAGCATATTTTTCCATAGATGCATCTAATCCCCATACATTAACTGCAAAGTCAACAAATTTATCTACCGTTTTGTCATTAAGAATGTGTCTCATCCAATGAGGTGTAACAATAGCAAGCCCCACACCATGAGTAATATCATAATAAGCACTTAATTCATGTTCAATCGGGTGACAAGACCAAGCATGATTTTTACCTGTCGAGTTAATCCCATTGATAGCGAGTGTACTGGTCCACATCAGTTCTGAACGTGAATCGTAATCCTCTGGATTTTCAAGTGCAATAGGCGCATTTTTAATCACTGTTTTAAGTAAGCCTTCGCTTATACGATCTGGAACTTCAGTGTGTTCGTGACCAAAGTAGACTTCGATGATATGTGACATCATATCCGCAGCACCTGCTGCTGTCTGACTCTTAGGGACACTGAACGTATTTTTAGGGTCTAAAATAGACGTTTTAGGTAAAACACTTGGATGACCAAATCCTAATTTTTCTTTAGTTGCCAAATTGGTGATAACACCACCTGCATCCATTTCACTACCTGTTGCTGCAAGTGTTAAAATCGTACAGATAGGTAGAGCCTTTTCAATTTTTGAAGAATCCAGTATAAGATCCCATGCCTCTCCATCATAATAAGTCGCAGCTGCTATCGCTTTAACGCAGTCAATAGTCGAACCACCACCCACAGCTAAGATAACATCTATTTTTTCACGCTTACAAATTTCGGCACCTTTTTCAACACTTTCAATTCTCGGATTAGGCTCAATACCACTTAATTCAAAGACTTCAAAATCACCAAGAAGTTCTATTACTTTATCATATAAGCCCATACGCTTGATGCTACCTCCACCATAGGCTAAAAGTACTTTTTTACCATATCTTTTTAAGACATTGGGCAACTTTTCAACTTGTCCTTCTCCAAAAAGAATTTCTGTTCCTACACAAAATCTAAAATTTTCCATACCAATATCTCCTTTATACATCTAATTGGATTCATAACCATTTACTCTATTATTATATCACTTTCCCTTTTGTTTAAATGTAAAAAGGTTTTTAATATTGTAAACCCTCTGATTTTTTAAATTGGGTTTCTGATAAAACATCAATCATTTGACATACATAGACCTTCTAAGTATAATATGCCTAGAAGGTCTATGTATGTCATTTTTTTATTTATCATAGAAAGTAAAAGGAGTTCATTTATGAAAATCGATAAAAATCTCATTGGCGGCAGTGCCATTTTATTAGTTTTAACCTTGCTTGATGAAAAAGATATGTATGGCTATCAAATCATTAAAGAGATTGAACAACGTTCCGATCAAACCTTTCAGTTCAAAGAAGGTTCACTTTACCCTGTACTTCACAAACTTCTCAATAAAGGCTATGTCAAATCCTATATGTCAAAAGGCGAAACTGGTAGAAATCGTAAGTATTATCAAATTACTAAAATGGGGCAACTTCAATTAACAGAACAAAAAGAACAATGGGAAAAGTTTACCCAATCTGTTAATAAAGTCATTGGGGGCACACCACATGTCTATACCCAATGAAAAAGAAGATTTCTTACAAGACGTTCTTTCCTTCATAAAATTTCCCTTTGACCGTCAGGCCATTCGGAACGAACTTGAAGGTCATATTGATGACCAAGCATATGACTATATACAAGATGGATTGCCCCCAAAAGAGGCTATACATAAGGCAATTATTCAGATGGGCAGTCCCTCGGATATAGGTAGAGAGTTAAACCAAATGCATAGACCACTTGTCGGTTGGATTTGGAAACTATCAGATATGCTTGTGAAAACATTAAGTGTCATCGTCCTTTTGGCTATTATCATGCAGATTTTATTATCAATCAATTTAAATAGTCCTTCAAGTTTTATTAATCAAGACCAGATTGTCTATCATTTAAAACCAAATGAATCCCGTCAAATTGACGATGAAATCATTAAAATTACTGATATTATTTATGATAAAAAGGGAACTCTATTTATATTTTATAAAACCTATAGTGACAACCTCTTTATTAATCTTTGGACAACTGCAACGCTTGGTGATATTACCGATGAATTGGGCAATAACTATTTTGGAGGTGGTAGCTCTTCTGGCGGTTTTATAAGACACAATATAGTTCAAATCAATGGCTTCAATAAAGCTGCTAAGGAACTTCATATCCATTATGACTATTATCATCGTCACTATGAATTTTATTTCGACTTACCGAGAGGAGACGCCTATGAATAGACTTTTTAAAACACTTCGGAATTTCATACTAATCGGCGTTTTAGTAACGCTCTTTTTAGCCCTATCTGGCTTTCGTTTAACAGCGGTCAGTGCCCATAAAGCCTCTGAAAAAGGAGTGCATTATGGGCCTTCTGAAATTGTCAAAATCATTGATCACGGCTCTTACAAACATTTACTTTGTCGCTATGACAAATGGATATCGTGTAATACAGTTAAGCGCAATCTCTTATTTTTATGGTCGGCAGGTAATCAACCTACTGGATTTGAAAATGAAAGCGATAAGCCCATTGATTATAGTTTTGCCTATTCACCAAACTCAGGGACAATCTATGGCATTGCAAATGACGACAGCATCACTAAAATAGAGCTCCGTCTTAGTGACAGTGAATTTTACATTCAAAACGATCTATATGACCATTTATTTTATTTTAATTGGTCTGCTCAAGATGGCTATTGGACTCATATGAAACTGATTGGTTTTGACGATTCAGGTGCAGTTGTATATGAAACTGAGTCGCCATGATAGAGTGACATCAGATGCATTTATTTAGATTTACCCCTAAAATGATTTATAAGATTAACCCTTCTATTTTGCCAATTGGTTTTTGCCATTTTCTTTCGCTCTATATAGGCCTTTATCAGCTGCATCAATAAGGTCTTTAGCGGACCCATTCTCATAAGTGGCTAGTCCAATACTCACCGTCACATGAATATTTTGAGCAATTGCTTGTTGGTCTATTGCTTTAATCATTTTTTCTGCAATAGGTATGGCTTGTTGTTTTGGGGTTTCAAGTAACAAAATAATAAACTCGTCTCCTCCGTATCGTGAAACAACATCAGAAGCCCTTGCCTCCTTAATCAATATTCTCGAAATCGTTTTTAAGACATCATCCCCCACAGTATGTCCATAGGTATCATTGATATTCTTGAAATCATCTATATCAATAATCATCAGTACAAATGGACAATTGTCTCTTTCAAAGCGAATAATTTCTTCATCTATCCGATCCAGTAGATACCTTTTATTGTGAACACCCGTTAAACCATCATAGTATGCCATGCCTTGTAATTCATGATTTTGATACATCAATTGTTCTTTCGTCTCATTTAACTCCTTAAAAATAATGGCGAAGGGCTCCTTTACACCTGTCATAACGATGGCTTTATAGATGAGATAGAAAGATACGACTTTAAACATATGTCCAACTGCATTCGTCACACCATAATTATCTGTATAAAGGGTAAAGGCTGCTTCAGAAAGAATCGTAAAAACAGTTGATAAGAACAAGTCGTTAAAAACATTTCGTCTAAAATAATGTCTTTTATGATAAAAAACAAGGCTTGCTGCTATGAGAATGCCAATAATTATATATTCACTGATAATTTTAAATGTTGTTTGTCCCTGACCTTCTATAAAACATATTGGAAAAATATTGGAAAAAAATATGCTATACAAGAGAAAAGCCATTACGCCAATATAAGCAAGTAAAAAATGACCTTCCTTAATCTTAATGCTTTTACCCACTAATAGGGCTGTGATAAGTATAATGATGCTTTCAAAATACCTTGCACCAATCCAAAGTTGATTGGCATAATAATCATAGTCTGTAAAAATAGCCATCCCTTTGTAGCTCATTGTATGAAGAAAATCCAGAATACCAATAAATAAATAAGCGTAACCGACGACATATAAATAACTTGTTTGTAAGTATTTGATAGAATTGAGCGTGACCACAAAAACACTGAAGGCTATACAAATACTAAAAAATTCGACTATGCTATGAAAGAAAAGATAATTTTCTTTGCTCAACCAATAAAGCCAAATAATGGCTAAACTCAATATGATTATTTTAATTTTCGGCCATACATTGTTCATAGAATCCCCTTATGATTTCAATATTTATTCTTGATCCACTTTTACTCTTTCTATTTTAATTTGTCTATACCCTTTTTAGTGTCTTATAGACAAACGTTTAAAATATGCTCTATAAATTACCATAGAAAGGAACTACTTGATAAGTCGATTTTTCATAAGCAGTAAAAGTCTGTCCAAAATGCAAAACATATATTACATATGCAATATATACATTGCTTCACTTAGCAAAAAAAGATTTTTCTCGGCTAAGAAAAATCCTTTTAAAATCCTCTCTGCATTGTAAAAAGAGGCCTCTTCTATAATGAGCGTTAAGTCACCTTACACATACTTAACCACCCTATTTCTGCCTAAATTTTTAGCCTTATATAAAGCTTTATCCGCATGATTAATCAAGACTTCCAAGGACATCCCTTTTGAATAGGATGCCATGCCCATACTAATCGTAAACTGATAACTAGAATCCGATGGAATAATTCGTAAATGCTCAATGATTTGCCTATATTGATTAGCTAGTAACTGTGCTTCACTCTCGGTAATATCCTTCAATACAACAACAAATTCCTCACCACCAATTCGAGCTATAAAGTCATCTTCTCTAAAAACAACGCTGGCTTCTTTAGCAATTCTTTGAATAACGCGATCTCCTATTTGATGGCCAAATGTATCATTAATGAGTTTGAAATAATCAATATCGAACATTAACATGACGAGTGAGATATCCCTTTCTTCTGACTCTTTTAACAATTTAGAAGCATAGTCATTGAATTCCCTTCGATTATAAAGCTGTGTGAGTTCATCGACTTTTGACATCTTTTCTAGATTTTCTTTTTCAACATAGTCTTTAGTGATATCTCTGATGGTTTTAATTACACCACATCGTTTCTCACGTTTGCCCATAATCATATTAGACGTAATTTCCCAATATCGAAAATCACCATCAATCTTTTCCTGATATTGCTCTACCTGTTGGCTACCTAATGCCTCAATTAAAGGTCTATTTTTATCATGAAACATATTAAGTTCGGCATTCGTCAAATTTATTCCATTGCGCTCAAAAAATTCAATCGCTTTAAAATTATAATCAACAATTCTATTTTTATCACTCAAAATAAGCATCGCTTCATTGCTTTGATCAAAAAACTGGTTTCTTGCCATGGAACTGATTTCAAAAAAATCCTGTTTGGAAATAAAATAAGATAAAGTAAAAAGAATAATTGGAAATAAAATAGCAGTATAATCGAGTCCCCATCCCTTGGGATCAAGTAAAATGAGTATTAGACTAATCGATGATCCTGCGCTGATTAGGGATAATAACCGGTATCTATACCTTTCGCCTACATTTTCCTTGAAACTATAAATCCAAAAAATCATAATCACAACAAACATTTCTGCACATTCATAAAGTTGTTGTACATAATACCAAATGTTTTTCTCCAGTTTAAGTATGCCTAATTCACCACAAATTTCAAATGTATAACCTGTATAATACAAAAAGTGAAAATGATTGGTGTATCTTAAAACATAGGTGATTATAGGAATGACAAATAAGCTTTTAATCACCCAAGAATTTGTTCTTTTAATGAGACCAACATAAAGCAATGCCGTAATTAACCACAGCGTTGAAATGATTGGAATGACAAGATATTGAATGCCATTCCAAAACAATGCGTTCTCTAAACTATTAGAATGCAGTTCAAGCGTATACCCAAATATATAAATAATCACACAGGCAACCGCTGCTGCTAAATACTTCATATAATGCATCTTACCGTTATTCATGATATATATGAATAAAAATCCACCGACGCAAAACGATATAAACATAAAAAGGCTAATGATATTAATCATTTTTAAATCTCCTCAATACTTTGCTTACTATTAACGTTTTCTACAATCCTACACCAAAACTGGATAAATGATGAGTGTCGTCTTTTTCTAGCTACTTTAAGTATATCAGATTCGTCATCAATCGTCTGAGAAATATCTTAACCTTTTACGTCTATAGGTCTATCAACAATAGATCATCTCAGTTTTTCAAACTTAACACCCCCAATTACAACCATACATAAAATCACGCCTCCTACAAGTGGCAATACAAACGCTGCTACCCGGTCTAATAAAAAGCCAGCTAAAATTAGTCCCAAAGGCGCTATCATCTTAGCACCTGCAAATCCTATACTCATTACCCTTCCTCTCAATGCTTCCGGAATGGCAGTCTGCATATAGTAAATGAATGGAATTTCAATAAAAGCAATATTGACCCCCAAGAGAATCATCATCACGCTATAATAAATAAAGTAAAAGTCAGATGGAAAATACCTTGTTGAAGTCATATGCACCATTAAGGGCACACCTAACATGATCATGATTAATGATAATAGAAAAGTTGACACTTTAAGTGATTTCTTTTGATCAAATTGCTTCATCACATAAGGAATTGAAACAGCACCTATAATCATTCCCACTGCCAAAGAACTTTCAATCACACCATATTTTTGAGCTGAAAGCTTTATAACTTCGTTAATAATATAGGGTAAAGGCACAGATATCGCTAAACTCATAAAAAAATTAATGGTTGTAAAAAGGAGGATGATTGTTCTTAAATCTTTGTGAACCAAAATATAATCTAACCCCAATTGTAACGCCTTTTTAAAATGAAAAGTCTCATTTGGATGAGGGACTGAACTACTATTGAAATCAAACTGAATAAAACCTTCAATCACGGCAGAGATTATAAATGAAATGGCATTAATAAGGATAAAAAGCTCAATATCCACCATAGCAAAAATCACACCACCAATAGCTGGACCGCCAATCGTTGCAACTGAACTGATGATTTTATCAATTGAATTGACCTTTAACACGTTTTTTTTCGTTACCATATTAGGTTTTGAGGTATCAAAAGCAAGACCAAAAATCTGGGTAAGTCCAGTCGTCAAAAAGGTACTTAAATAAACTATTTCTATACTCAACATCTCATATCGACTGATTATAAAGACGGTTAAAAACATCATGCCATTCATCAAGTCCATGGCAATAATCAATTTCTTTTTATCTAAACGATCTGATACGACGCCCCCAATCGCGCTAAAAATAAGGGTTGCTACTACTCCAGACATTAAGTTGATGGCAAAATTCATCCCTGAACCAGTCAGTTTTAAAACATAGAGTCCTATGGCAAAAGTATATATCTTTGATCCAAAAACAGATAGAAATACACCGATAGAAAATAAAAACACATTTCGTTTTTCTGTCTTATTAGCTTTAATCATATTGTTCTCCTCTCTTATCTATAATTAGAGTTTACAATGTGGTTTAAAGCCCATGTCAATCTGGTTTTAGTCTCCATTTTAAATCAAAAAAAATAAAAGGTTGGGTTAACCCAACCTTTTGCCATAGAAAAGATAATCATAGACTTTTTCGCCTTCTACAAAATAATCTTCATAGATACCACCCTTCTCTAGCTGACCTGATAACTTATCATCAATACAGTGATAACCCAAGGCCTTAATTTTTTCTTGAACGTAGCCTATACTAAAGTTATTCTGATACTTTTTATCAATTTTACTATTGCTCTTAAAATTCTTGAACAATATATAAGTACCTATTAAATTGACCTCTCTTTTCACATAAGAATCAATCTTATCAAGTAAAAAGTGTGTATGTCCAAAACTATAATTACTTGTCCCTGAATAATCCATTACATAATCAATGCTTTCTTTTTCAAGTGGCAACTCTTTAAAGTCACCACAAATCAAAAGAATATCTTTTTTAACATCTGCTTTCTCTAACATATTTTTCAAAAAAATATGCCGATTCACATCGTGGTCAACCGCTATATATAAAGCCTCATCTGGCAAGAGATGATAAAGATTGCGTAACATAAAGCCAACACCTGACCCCACCTCTAAAATCTGTTTATCTTTTAAAGCTTCAGTCTCTATTTTTTTAATGACCCAATCAATCGATTGATAGATATTTTCCAAATATTTTTCATCTGTTGTATTGAGATATTGAACGATAAAATCTTGAGTGTATGGCCCATCCACTTCCATAATGCCCTCACTCATCATCACAATCCCCTTATGAATGTTGTATTTCTCACCACAACCACACGTTAAATGGCCTTCTATAATTTGGTTGTCTACAATGGTACCTTCTGAAAGTGTAAGTGTACTCTGGCACTTTAGACATCTCAATTTTGAAAGTGCTTTAAAACTTACACCTATGGTGAAATTTTTTTCATCTTCATGTTCAGACAAGGCTTTTATTTCTGTCTCTAGATTTATTTTATAGTCTTGTAATTTATCCATTTCCTTGATAACCATGGCATAACGGTTCTTAAAAAGCAATCGATAATACTCATTCTTTTGATAATTGGTCATATTGCCCAGACGTTTATAGTGAAAAATCCTTTTGATTTCATTCAGGGTAAAGCCCATATTTTTGAGCGTGAAAATCTCATCCATTTGCTGTTGACATGACGCATCAAACGTATATTGTCCTTTTTCTTTTTGGGCTAGTATCAATCCCAATGACATATAATGTCTTACCGTATCTATCCCCACCTGATTATTTTTTGAAAAATCTCCGATTCTCATCATTGCCTCACTATTCACGCTATTATTAATCATAGTATCTCACATCACTTCTTGAGAGACAAGCCTACTTTTTTATGCTAAAAGAAACGTTTGCCCCATTTGCATCCTGCCTATTCGCTAATATTAACTCACCACCATGTAACCTAGAAATATGCTCCGCAAAGTTTAAACCCAAACCATAGTGATCATTTCCTCTAGAAATATCCTCCGTGTAAAACTCTTCAGTCGCTCTTTTTAAACTCTCTAGTGAAAATCCTTTTCCTTCATCCTCAATTTCAAAAAAAACATGGGTCTCATTTTCTCTAATCATTAATTCAATCGTACTGTTAACACCTGAATAACGTAGTGCATTATCAGCAATATTAATGAGTGCTCTTTTTAAAAGGTCGGGATCTGCATGGATAAAATCACAGGTCACTTTATTTTTAATATTAAATGAAATCTTTTTCATTTTACATAAGGGTAAAACGTCGCTCATCATATCTTCAACGAAGGCTTCAATCTTGATGTCAATCATATTCACCGATAATGACTCGCGATTAACAACTGTCATGAGCACTTCCAAATACTTTTCAATCGTCGTTGTACTCGCCCTTATATCACCAAGAAATCCCATTTTATGCTGTTCTGTTTCATCTTCTAAAAGTAATTCGGTATCTCCCTTTATCACTGTCAATGGTGTTTTTATGTCATGCGCTAATGCTGAAAGTTGTGATTTTTTTTGTTGTTGAGCCTTCCACTGCTTTTCAAGCGAATGTGTCAATGCCGTTTTCAATTGATCAATCGCTTTTAAAGACGCATTGAATTCAATAATTTGTGTTGGTTCAATCTCAAAATCTAAATCCTGAGCCTTGATTTTATCAGTTGCAGTGACAATTGGAATGAGATTTCTTTTGAGTTTCCGACTGAACTTCATCGCTGTAATAACAGCAAATACTACAATCAAGATTAAAATGAGAATCATTCCTTCAAATTCTGGATATGGAATAATTTTCGCTAGCAAGGGATTACTGAAATGAGCCAATACCTCATATTTTACAATGATTATATCCCCACTCTGCTGGACAATCACCTTGTAAAATTGAAAGTAAGGTTTCTTACCTTCCGACATATAACGCCTGGTTTTTTCGATCTCTTTTTTAGTCATATTACCTTCCAACATGTTGCCTTTATTATCAACCCTAATATAGGATGAATACTCAGGAAGTAAGCTGCTATCAAACTCATTTTTTAAGCGATCTTCTACTTTTGATAAGGTTTTTTCTGCCTCATTAGCCTTTATAAGAATCCCTTTGTCCATGAAGATAAACGAACTTATAAATACAACAATCATCAGAAGGAGAATGGCTAATAAAAACCCTACTAAATGTCGCATGAACAAGCTAAATATGGAAAGTTCTTTCTGTTTTCTCTTCTTATCATGCATCATTTCCATTTATAACCTACTCCCCAAACTGTATCAATCGGACATTCACCCTGACTACTAATCTTACTGCGAATGTTTTTAATATGTACTCGAATCGCTGATACATCACTTTCTGAGTCAAATCCAAATACTTTTTCTAATATTGCCTCTAAAGAAAATACTTGTCCTCTATTTCTGGCTAGCAATTCACAAATCTCATATTCACTTTTGGTCAAAGGAATGACCTGCTCTTTTAATTTTAAAGATTTCTCTGACAAATCAAACAGTACATCTCCTAAAAGTAAGGTCTGATGTTTCTCTCTGTGTTCTCTACGAATATGTGCCTTTACCCTAGCTCTTAATTCAGAAATACCAAAAGGCTTCTTAATGTAGTCATCCCCGCCAGCTAAAAAACCTTCCACAACATCTGATTCCATTGTTTTCGCTGTCAAAAATAGAACAGGACAATCAATCACCTGCCTATTTTCTCTACAAAAGGTAATGCCATCGGTTTCAGGCATCATAATATCTAACAAGATTAAATCTGCATTTTTCAGATCTCCCTTGCCTACTTCTTTGACTGCATGTCTTGTCACTACAAAATGACCATCTCTTGTCAGTGCAGTTTCAACCATGTTACAAATGGCATTATCATCATCTATTACAAGTATATGACCCATACAACGTCTCCTTTAAAGCTCTGATTTTCCGCCTTCCCATCTTTTAAACATTATCCCACTCAGCACTACGAGAATCACTAGCATCAAAATTAAAGCCATTATACCTTGTTTGATGCCAAGAGACTGAAGAGACTGACCATTTGACAAACTGACTATAAAAAAATTCATGGAAAAGCGAGAAGCAAGTCCCCATGGTAAAAAATACCATATTTTGTCGCCAAGACCTGTTAGTAGTAGTGCGGAAAGTAAACCCCCCACAATACCAAGTCCCACACTATCCCCATTACCCAATATAAAGCTCACTAGATAATGGATAAGATAGAGGGGCAGCATACTTACAAATAAAATAATCGCCAGTTTTATAAAAAACATAAAGCTCAATAGGGTCGAGCCAAGTCCTCGAAAACCTAGCCCAAATCCCCCCACCGCTATTAACGTCGCTATTAGACCAGAAATCAGTAATACTAACAGCTTTGATAAATGGGGAAGACTTTTTAATTTAGGGACTGTCAATAAAAGCTGATAACCCGCTGCTTTCTCCTCGACTTGTGATACCATCGCCATGATAATCCCTATCACAATTGGAAATACTACCGATAGTGTTTCAATATACAAAGAAACCTGGTCCATCTCTTTCATCGCATTAAATGAATCGTACCATACAAACACGCCTGCACCTACAAGTGGAATCACAAGATGCCAAATCCATACAGGTGTATGAAAAAATTTATAAATATCCGATTTTAACATTGAACGGAAACGCATCTACTTCACCTCTCTATTCCGGAACCCTAACGCTGTCATTATTGAAAAAACTACAAATAAGAGCGCTGTAATAGCAATCCCAATTGGAATCACAGAAGGGTCTCCTAATTGGCTAGAAGCATCCATAGGCAAACCATTTGGAAAGACTCTAATAATCGGGCACATCAATCTTGATGGAATAGCAAATGGAACTACCCATAATTTAGAGGGTGAAAAGATCAACCCAAAGCCAATGTTAAAAATAAGGAAAAGAGCAATCGTTGCAATAGACCCTATTTTATCACTTACCCACATGATGACTGGAATCTGCCACATATAAGTAAGGGTCAATGTAAGACTTGCTAGGAGTAATGCTTTATGAGGCAAGGCAAGTCCCAAAAACCATCCGCTTGCACTCACTAAAACAAAGAAAATCAGATTCAAAAACAAAAGTAATAAGCTATGCATAATAATCTGTGAGGTCCACAAGATTTCCTTCTTTTGGCAAACTGAAAACAAGCCATGTTGATTATGTTTTTTCTCTGCTGATACTGTAAATGCTACTATCATAGCAAGCGTTCCAGGTAAAATGGTTGTATACCACCAGTTATATGCCCCTTCCATAAAGAAACGACCGCCCATAAGTACTAAAACAAGACCAATGGTTATCACAGGTGCCATCCAGAGTAATTTCAACGCTAAGCGTTTCTTTTGTTTTAAGAATTCAGATTGAATGCCATTAATCATGGTAATCACCTGACTTTCTCACAACATCCATAAAAAGGCTCTCTAGATTCTGATTCTCTTGAATAGCTTCTTGATACCCTAATTTTCCGTTTGCTATAATGCCAATATCATCTGCGATTTGTTGCACCTCTGATAAAATATGACTAGACAAGATAACCGTAATCCCCTTTTGAGGAAAAGAAAGAATAAGTTCCCTTAAGTCTTGAACACCAATAGGATCTAAACCATTGGTCGGTTCATCCAAAATCAAAAGTTCTGGCTCATTTAAAAGGGCCATTGCTATTCCAAGGCGTTGCTTCATGCCCATAGAGAACTTTCCAGATTTTTTCTTCCCCGTATTGGTGAGTCCTACGATTTTAAGCACGTCTTTAATTCTAGTATCTGGAATGTCATATAAAAGCGCTCTCACTTTCAGATTTTCAAAGGCTGTTAAATTCTCATAGATTGGTGGTTCTTCAATCAAAGCACCAATTTTTTCGATATCCTTTCTTTCCCAAGGTTTTCCGTTAAAATAAAGCGTACCTGAAGAAGGATGAATCATACCTGTAATCATCTTAAGTAGGGTCGATTTTCCCGCTCCATTAGGACCGAGTAGACCATAAATCGTGCCTCTCCGAACAGTAATCGAAACATGATCATTGGCTTTTTGTTTTTTGTAATACTTACACAGATTATCGGTTGTCAATATATTATCCATTTTTTGACCTCTTTTCTTTTTGATATATTCAGCATAAGAGGTATTTATAAAGAAAGTATAAAGAATTGGTAAGCATCGCTTTGTTTTTCACTATTATTATGTCATTATTAAAATTTACCGTCAATAATAGAAACGCCCTCTATTGATTGACTGCAATAGAAAGGCGTTCGGTCAGTTTTTAAGACTTTAATATTTATAATTTTACGATTTCAAAAAACGAGGCATCCGGTCTTTCTTTCCTATAAGACTTTTCAAGAACATGGTCTTTATTATTGTTCCCCAATTGGTAAGTTTCCCATCCATTGTCTTCTTCAAGGAGCCAATGAATTTTAAACGTTCTTTTTTCGGTATTCATGACAACGGTTTTAATCGTTCCAAAGGCCGCTTCATAATAGGGAATAGACATGCCCTCAGGGTATTTTTTGACAAATAACCCACAAAGGTCACTCTCATCTAGCTCCTCTTTATTCTTCATGAACTGTTCAAGGGTTTGGAATCTTACAAGTGAATTTCTCATTGCATAGGGCTCTAAATGTTGAAATGAAGGGATTGCGATGTGATTGGTTCCATATAAGTATTTTAAAAAACCCCTTGAATCTATCCGTTTATAAGTCAGTTCCCCATTCATCGTCTCTATGATACAGGCATTACCACTTGCATCTGCTAAAAAGAGATTGATATTATAGGCAATTGGCATTTTCTTAGCCAAGGTCAATGCGTCATCTACATCTTTACAATTTTCCAGTATACTCCTAACGACTGCCCAAAACTGTAATCCCTTAATTTGAGGTGGCCTCATCTCACTGATATTACTTACTGGCAATCCACAAGATGACATTGAGACTGCCAGTCCACATTCATTGATTCCTTCACTTCTTCCAAAAAGAACAATACTTCCCCCTATGTGAGCATATTGCCCTTGGGGTCTGGTTTCAAATACAGTCAAGTCTTCATGCTCTAAGTCAAATTCATAATTTCTTATGAGTCTGGTATGTCCATCTGTCATCAACGATCCGGTCACAATAAGTCCTGAACACCTCGGTATTAAATACGTCATCCATGTATAAGCGATATCTCTTATTGAAACATGACAAGCATCGGCATAAGCTTCCAACTCATCAACGATCCCTGGGCAATATTGATTGTAAAGCGTCAGCGCCTCCTTGAGTTCAGATGCCGTAAATGTTTCAGGTGCTTTTTGAACACCTGACTTTTTCCTTGCTTTAAGTGCCATTTGACGTCCGATTTCTTGATGATTTCCCTTTAAAACAAAATAAGATGTGTTTGTCTTGTTCATTGAATTCTCCTTTCATTTTCTAGGACAATTATACAAAGAAAATCAAATCTTAGCCTGTCATTTCTTGCCTTCATTTGTCAATTTTATTTTTTAAATTGAACATAAAAAGACAAGGCACGCTGCGAAATAATCACATCGTAAGTCACCTTGTCTTTTTCTCTTCAAGAACTAATAGGATTAACTGGCTTATAAGAGTGCTTCTACCTGATCCTTCTTTTCAAACAATACACATCCACCCGCATGTTCTTCCATAAGAATACTCTGGTCTTGTAGCTTCTGAAATAATTTTGAATGCATTGCTTCTTTCAATGACGTATCTCTTACATTAATATCAGAGTATGGCGAAAACGGGCAAGGTTCTGCACCCCCATGTGAATTAATGTGAAAGAAACCTCTTCCAGCTGCCAAGCACCCACCTGATGTTTTCTCATCCCCTGGAAATGAAATAAATATAATATTAGGATGGTTTTCTCTGATTTCCTGTAACTTATTTTTCATCCATTCTCGCTCTTCATCTCCTGGTGCTAAATGGTTGGTCTCTGGTGTTACTGGAACAAATTCCACGTAAAACACAACTTTCGTTCCCTTTTGTTCTAAAGTTTGTAAAAAGGCGTCCGAAGTCACTTCTTCCCTATTTTCTGTGGTCAAAGTAACAGAAGAACCAAATACAAGATGTCTTTCCTTTAAAGCATCCATTGCCTTTGTAATTTCGCCATAAACCCCTTGCCCTCTTCTTAAATCAGTCTTATCTTCATGTCCTTCTATACTGATAACTGGCACTAGGTTGCGGTGTTTATCCAATAATTCCAGATATTTTTCATCAATCATTGTGCCATTGGTGAAAATAGGATAAATAATTTCTGGGATTGCTCCTGCTGCTTCGATAACATCTCTTCGAATCATGGGTTCTCCACCTGCTAAAAGAATAAAACTGACGCCGAGGTCTCTTGCCTCATCAAATATTTTCGCCCAATCTCTTTTGGAGAGTTGTGAAAAAGCATTTTCATCAGAACAGGCATTATTAGACCTTGCATAACAACCTGCACAATGGAGATTACAGTTACTTGTAATACTTGCAATTAAAAAGGGGGGAATATTTTCTCCTTGTTCATTGGCAAGCTTTCTTTTTTGACTTGCTTCTCTGCTGGAAATCGCATATTTCGCCATAAAAATACTTTGTTTAGGATCTTTTAGAGTTGCTTTTATAGCACCTTTTACAATATTTTCAACACCACTCGATAAATACTTCTCTAAATTAAAATCTTTCTCCACCATTTATCCCACCATCATTTCCTTTGCAAATATAGCGACATCATTTAAATCATTTTCATCTGGCTTTCCTTTGTGTAGAAGTGTGAATTCACCTCGGCAATAAAAATCTTTTTCTGCAACAGCAATGCCTTTTTGTTCTAAAAGCTTCTGAATTTCAGGTCTGCCTCGTTCTGCCAATGCAGAAGTCGAAAATATAACCACTTTTCCTACTTTTGAAGCGTCTAAACCCTGTATAAATTTTTTTACTTTAGGATCAATTCCTGCCCAATACACAGAAGCACCTAAGAAAAGTACGTCTATACGACCTTTCGCCTTTTCATCTATTGTCTTCGCCATACATCCTACTGTATCAGCAATCTTTACTGCCAATTTTTTAGTGTTTCCAGACTTTGAATAATAATATACACCATAATTTGTATTCGTGTTCATATCTCTACCTCTCTCTCCTTTAATGAATCTGACTCTACTATCTATGTCCTATTCGCTTTCTATATTAGAGACTATATCAAGGTTATATGACCTGAATATGACCTGTTTCTAAAATCACGAAGTAATCCCCTCAACTCTATAAGTATCCCCTTTCATCACTAAAGTCTCATCTCCTTCATCTACACGTGCTTTACTATGGTTAACCACCCTTATATATTTTTTTATATTCATTGCTCTCAAAAAACAAATTAGACCACTTATTTTCAAAAATACTTGAAAAATAAGCAGTCTGTACGCCTTTTTCACTCTGGAATTCACTCTATAAATATCGCTATTTTCAATTGAATATTGAATGATACTTCCTCACATGAGTATTGCCACCTATAATTCTAATTCCCTGAGTCCTTGATCAACAATCTCCAATAACCATTCTTTTTCACCAGGAACTTGTTCACTTAATCTCGCTGCAGCAACTAATGGCATCCAGATACGCATTTCAGATGCCGAGGCACCTGAACGAGAAAAATAATGCTCTAAATATGCTGTTTTAACGTCCTCCAGAATTCCTTTAATGTGTGCCTTAACATCATATGGAACACATTCTACCGAATAGGGTGTATCCAGCATAAGAATAGTTCGACATACATCTGCAATCGGAGTCCCTTTCGCTGCATTCATCCAATCAATAACCCGATAAACCCCTTCATCAAGCATCACGTTACTAAGATGTAAATCACCATGACATATCTTATTATCAAACGTTACAGAATCCAATCTTTCTATAAGACGTTCTAATCTTTCTCCGAGAATGGACGAAACTTTATTCATTGAATTTTTCAGTCTATCCTTCTGAGAGGGAAATTCATCAACTGTAATTTCATGCATATTTATATGGAGATCTGATAATGCCTTTCCAAAAGTTTTGGCTTTGCTAAAATCTGCAATAAGTAAATCAGCTAACTCACTTCCATTAACACGCTCATAAACAATTCCCTGTCTATTGGAATATTCAACAATTTCATATGCTTTTGGAGCATTATAATATACATTACCCACAGTATATGCCAATGAATACTCATATTGAATCCAACTTTTCGGAATAGACTCAAAAAATAATTTCACTACTTTTTCACAATTTAGTACAAAGACTTCTGCTGTCATCCCCGCACCTAATTTCATCCCTAATTTCATATTTTCACCTTTATGTAGATTTTATAACTCACTCAAAAATTATACCATAAACCTTCACACTGTTACATAGAGGCTCTACGAAACAATACCGATTAGATCTATCTATTCTAGATCTTGTATTTTCATTTTTTCATATGCACAGATTGTCCAATAATAATTTGTAATTATTCAAATGTGTGCACTTTATTTCTCATGCGAAAAAGAGGAGAGTGATGGGAACCCCACCAAATCATAAAGCAATTTATACTTTTTCATCAATTGATTTATAAAGTTCAATAAATTCTTTATTATCATCACAGATTAAACAGAAATTTCCATTCAAATGACGCTCAACTCCCCCAACTTTTATTATGACTAAAAATTTTACTAATAACGTATTCCCACTTCTAATCGTACCCATTGGATTATAGCCAATCACTTCATCAAAATCTATCTTACAATAATCCATCGAAAAAAATTGAAGAACAGATCGCTTATTATCCATAGATTTCTTTTTCACAAAACTATTGATATCTGCTACACTTTTAATCTCAGGCTCCTCATAATCAAAGATATAAGAATCAGAAATAAATGAATTGCCTTGTATAACATTTTCAAAGCCAATTTTTAATTGGTCCAATGTGAGTACCATCAACGCGCCTACCCTATAAGAAAGTTCACGAATAGAAAAGTATGACTCAATATTCTCTAATAAATTTATAGTTTCTTCAACTACTTTTACAAATACGTTTTCGTCAAGTTGTTCTAATGCTTTCCATTCCACATATGTAGCAAAACCTTCAATGAACTCCGTTGCATTCTCGTACATGATTTCTTTCGGATACCTTATTTGTCTATAACTCCTAAATGATAGAAATCGTTTATAGTCCTCTTCACTTCCATTTAAATATGCATCTATCAAACATCTAACCTCATTATATTTTAAGGTAATATTATCTATTGTATATTCATAGAAAACACCCATTTTTTCACTATTATTCATAAGCAAATCATTATAATCCATTTTACCGAATTGAAAAGCGTGAAACATCTCATGTACAATTAAGGCAGTTGCCTTATTTAACTCTTTTGGCAAAAACGCCGAGTAAAATGTCGCTACTAAATCCCCCTTATATTCGGCAGCAGAATTGGCAACGAACTGACTTGGTTTATCTATCGTTTCTCCATTAATAATAGCCTTTTCATCATCAAATATTGAAAAGGAACAACGCGTAAATCCATTAACTATTTGAGCAAAGTTTATATCATCTAATCTTTCATTTATAAGTTCATATATCTCTCTCAAATTCCTCACTCCATTTCATTAAAATCATTACATCGTTTGGCTGTCCTTTAAAGGCAATGCAAGTATAGCTCCCATTTCTATTAGAATTCAATGAAAATTTATGATTAAAGCGTTTAGTAACCTCTAAAAATTGCTTGACTGTAGTAATATCATTAAACTTTTTTATTAGCATAAAAACAACTTCACTTTTATCCTCAACATGAAGTCTATAATAGTCCATAATATCTTTTAATCCTTCATCTTTTATATGTTTCTGTATTTTTTCCTTGCCAATGTAACCTTCTATTTCTTCTTGAGTAAATTTCCATATACCGCCAACTTTTGTACCGACTAAAAGCCCCTCTTTTAAATGTCTTCTTAGTGTTCTCTCTGGTATTTTCAACATTTGCATTAATTCTTTTAAATTATACATATTCTCACCTCACCTGTATTGTAGTCAATATACCTGTTCCACACAATAACATTTTGGCATCTATTGGCAGGTTTACTCTTACAAAATGATAAGTCTCTTAAGCATATCAAATCAAAGGCTATCATGGCATGGTTCAACAGTGAAGTCAGTCCTTCTCTCTCTATCAGCCCCTTGATTGTTTCAATCTACAAGTAAAACTTTTAATTTTAATTATTCCTTTTTAAAATTTTTCGTCATTGTCTTGATTAAATCATTTTTTCTTCTAAAGATAGCCTAATTGAATAGATACTAAAAAATCCTGAAATTCTTATTATCGAATTTCAGGATTTTTTCACTCTATCTATTATTTTTTCATTATATTACTATTATCTTTATGGGTTCAATTTGAGAACTTCATTACTTCGCAATCTCAATTGCTGCCATATAAGCACTTCTTGTACATTGATCTACTTTTCCAGGAGCAATAGCGTCACCCACGACATAACAAGGAATATCGCCTGCTGCATCCTTTAACTCAGTGTAATCAACTTTTTTCATACCTAATGCAAACACTATCGTATCTGCTTCTAATACTTGAACACCTTCTGCATTTTCAATAGTAACACCATTTTTGCGAATCTCCAAGCACTTGGTCTTTGGCATCATAGAGATATTACTTTTTTCCATTTCCCAGATTAACGCTTCTCGATACATACCATAAGACTCGTCTGCCAAGCGATCTAGCATTTCAATAACAGTCACTTCATGTCCAGTTTTAGCAAGATGAAGTCCAGCTTCACAACCGACTAATCCCCCGCCAATCATAATAACTTTTTTACCTACCTCGCACTTTTCATCATAGACGTCCATTGCTTGATATGCGTTTTCTATTCCCTTCAAAGGCGGTATACATGGTTTAGATCCTGTAGCTAGTATAATTGCATCTGGCCCAAAATCTTTTATAAACTCTGGTGTCACGTCTGTATTCATACGGATGTCCACCTTATTTTTTTTCACTTCTCTAATCAAAACCTCTTTAAATTCCTGCAAATCATCTTTATCAACATCAACATCTGCAAAGTGAAGCAATCCACCTAATTTATCGCTTTTATCTACAAGCGTTACTTTATGCCCTCTCTCAGCTGCTGTAATAGCCCCTTGAAGTCCTGCAGGACCACCACCAACTACAAGCACTTTCTGAGATTCTTTTGAAGGTGGTAAGGTCTCAGGATCAAAAGGAAGATGCGCTTTAGGATTGATAGAGCAATGGCCAACAATCAATGCCAACTCTTGACTCGTATAAGGTAAGTCTGTATATCCTTCCTCTGGTGAACCTGGGAAGCATTTATAACAGCGTAAACAACGACGAATCAACGCCTCATTTCCCTCCATAGTTTTTTTCGCAAACTCTGGATCTGCTAACATTTGACGTCCTAATATAACAAAGTCGATTTTTCCAGTTGCAATAGCCTCTTCACATTGTTCAGGTGAATTGATTCCGCCAACTGCTCCTACAGGCAACTTTGTATATTTTTTTACAATAGCCGCTTCCTCTATATTTAATCCATGTGCGTGGAACATGCTACTTTCTGTTCCAGATTTTACGGATTCTTCATAGATACCACAAGTAACATGCACCGAGGTAAGGTATTCTTCTACCATCTGAATGAATTCGCCTGTTTCTGTTGCCTTAATACCACCAGGTTGATGATCCGTTCCGTCAATTCTCAACTCAAATAGAAAATCTGGACCAACAGCTTCGCGAATCGCTTTACAAATTTGGATAGGAAACTTCGCGCGGTTTTCTAAAGAGCCACCATATTCATCAGTACGCTGATTCATGATTGGAGAAAGAAACTGAGTAAAAATAAATCCATGTCCACCATGAACTAAAACACCATCAAATCCAGCTTTTTGCATGTAAGTTGCTGCTGTTGCAAAATCATTTGCAACACGTTGCATATCATCTTCATTCATTGCTCTTACTTTTATACCCGCGAGATTAGTTGTTTCAGAAGGACCAATTGCTTCCTCACCAGGACCAAATGGTACTTTTTCGCGTCCACAATGAACCAACTCCGCTAGAGCAACCGCACCGTGTTGTTTTATGCGTTTTGCATACATACTAATTGCTTCAAAAGTCTCCATGTCCTCTTCTGGTTTAGCAAAATCAAATGGACGAAACCCTGGTATACGAATAGCATCTGTGAAATTTATATCTGTCTCACCTAAAATGACACACGCATTACCACCTTTTGCAGGAGCTTCTAACTTGCGATAAGATACTTCACGAGCCATTGGATTTTGTGCAACGAGGCTAAATGCCATCGGTGCGCTGACAATCCGATTTCTATACGTGATATTCCCCACCTTCATCGGACTAAGTAAATGTTTAAATTTCATACTCTTTCTCCTCCTAACTCTTATATTTGAATATTTGGAAAGGTCGTTTCCAAATATTTAGCCAACTGTACCGCTACTCAATTTCTCTTTTCTCCATCCATAAATCCCCACTGCGTCTCTTCTATTTCATCCTATTGAACGCCTCTATCTTTCCAAGCTTTCAATTCAAATATTTTAAACGTATCATTTAATTTCGTTATTTTTTTAACAAAAAATATTCCAAAATCCGTCTACACTATTTAGTCTTAACCCTTTGATAACCTTATGAAAACCATCTTCTTTCTAGTTGTTTAGTCATATTTATAAGGCTATCTTATCAATATATAATGGCTATATTTTGATCAACAATTGCTTATTTACAGTGTTTTCATAACTTGTTATAATAATAACATAGTCTATTTACGATGAGAAATTACGTTTTTCTTTTATTAATAATAAAATTTCGTTATTAATTCAGTACAAAGGGAGGGCACCTATGAATTTAACACAGTTATATTATTTTATATCTATCGCTAAACATCATAATTTTACTGCAACAGCTGCAGAATTTTATGTATCTCAGCCCTGTATCAGCCATCAAATTAAAGCATTAGAACAAGAATTGGAAGTTGATTTATTCATCCGTAATACCCGAAACGTCGAACTCACTACTGCTGGTGAAATGTTCTTACAAGATGCCAAAAACATAGTAAGCATTATGGAACAATCCAAAAATAAGCTAAAACAAAACAAGGAAAATGCCATGAGCTTATCCATAGCCCATCTCGCTTCACCCTCTCATGTCTTTTTACCCTCTATTATCAATCGGTTCCGTAAACGCTATCCAAATATAAAAACCAATATCTATCGTCAAGATGCCTATCAAATCGTCCAATCTGCTCTTGCCCATCGATATGATATTTACTGTTCTATGTCTTTGGATATGATGACTGTTCCTTCTTTGTTTAATAAAAAAATACAAGCAGATCATTATTGCCTTGTAACCCCCAAAAATCATCCCGCGGCAGTTCATATAGCGATTGACTATTCAAAATTGGCGGAAGAACCTTTTATTGTCTTTAATCCAGAACGTGCAGTTACCATGCATCAGCAAATTCTACAAATAACTAATCAGCTTGGATTTACGCCTCGAATTACTGGAACTTATAACCTCTATGAAGAGTTACTTTATGCAGTGGAATCTGGTTTGGGTATCACTATTTTGCCTCATCGCACTAAAAGTTACATAAACAGTGATCTCACATACTCTCTATTAGATGTTTCCAATATCTCCGCTGATTTATCCTTGGCTTGGGAAGAAGAAAGTACAAATCCGGCCGTCCCTTTGTTTTTAGATGTCTTCTGGGAATACATGCAAGAACACCCTAACCAATTTGTTTAGCCTCTGAAAATGCAACAAAAAAATTTGTACAGTGGCTCAATTTTACTAAAGCTGATGCAATGCCTGAATTTAAGGCGTGTATTTTTACCTCTGAAAATAAGTAATAAAAAATCCTGAATTCTCATTTTATGAATTCAGGATTTTTTGCTGTTTTTTCATGTAAACTTTATGGATTACGCGATTTTAATGTATCATTAGGCATTTTATGTATCATTATAATGCCATCAGTATCATATCAGCACAAACAACTAATAGCACTAACTCTTTAACTTTGAAAGTATGATATGTGGGATTGTGCAGGCGATTCATTATAATTCTTTTGCCAAAAATGAATTTATTTGATCTGCAGCAGTCATAATAACGTGTGCGCCTTCTACTAATCTAACATTGGTTTGTGGTACAAGACGAGTTAATCGTTTCACAACTTCTTCTACATCCATTGTCACGTCATGTGTTCCAGCAATATAAAGAAGAGGCATGTTTATTGCACTCATCTGCTCATCTGTCAAAACAGGCAATTCCCCTGTAATCGGAATAAAATTTTCCATAATAAGCGTCATAAATTCAATTACTTCTTTAGGCATTGGACTTTCATCCATTACATCATCTATTGTTTTTTTGACACTGCTTGAATCACTCACAATATCTGCAGTCTGCTCAATAAATGCCTGTTTAGGGGAAATAATCCCTGATGGAGCCATAAGAACCAAGGCTGCTGTTCGTTCAGGATAAGCAGCGGCAAAATGAAGTGCCATCCATCCCCCCATTGAATTTCCAATGATTACTGCCTTATTAATTTCAAGTTCATCTATAACTTCGCTAAGCCAACGTGAGTATTCATCTGATTCAATATCTAGGCGATTATCCTCACTGTTGCCAGGCTCTCCTAATATATCCACTGCATAAACATGGTATTGCTTAGCCAAGGCTGCCATATCTCCAAACCATGCTGCACTGTTACTGCATGAACCATGCAAGAGAATCATTGCCTGATTATCTTTGTTTCCTACCTCTAAGACGAAAGTCTTGCCAAAGGATGTATCCACATAACTCTGTGCTATCGGAAAGGCACTTAAAATATGATTGTAATATTCACGAATTTTATCTCTACCTTCTATGGTCTTAAAAACACTACTCATTTCTGTTTTCCTCCTTTTTTTGATCAATAAACACCTCAATTGAACTCAGGGTAGCTACCATAAACTGAATATTTCCCCAAAGTGTAAACCTTACTATAGACTCATTCTCTAAAAACTGTGCATGTAAAGAAGATTTCCCATACTCCGGTGGCTTTACATTCATCGTAGCCATAAGCGTATTTATGAGTCGGTTTGCCTCTTCCTTATAGGATACCTTAACATCAACTACAGCAGATGCCTTGACAGAATCTTCGTTCACGATATCGGAAGCCTTGGTGAAAACATCTTCATTTTCCCCAGTGAATATACTTAAATCGTGTCCTGAAACCCGCCAACTTTTCCCGATTTTTGTTGCATGAAGCCGACCTTCACGAATGTATCTCTGTACAGTTTTTGTGTGAATACTCAGCATTTTCGAAATCTGCTCAACGGTATAATATTCTCTTTCCATAATAAACGCTCCTTATTATTACTTATTATTCCTTTTATTTTTAATTTTAACACTTAATAAGGAATTTATCAACAATTATTTTAAAATAAAAATACATTCCTCCATTAATGTATTTAAAGAAATGCGCATTAAATGTGAAAACTCGGTGTTCAATTTATCATCTGATGAATCAATTTATCTTAATAAATCATAAAGAGCCAACAGTGGAAGTTTTAGACTTCTACTATCGGCTCTGGGTACTTTTCGTCTAGCTCTTTGATAAGAGATTTTTTTAAAATAGTATGCTAGTCGTTCATAACTCATTGATCGTTTCTGTAATTTCCATAGTTGACATTCTTTTAGAAGGAGCATACATTGCAGCTAAAACAGAAACGATGACAAAAACAATAATAATTACAATTGGTATGATAGGAAATTCCCAAACAGCATATGTAAAATGATTAGCTATAAGTTTATTGAATAAAATCCTATTTAAGCCTATACCTAGACAACATCCAATGATGCTACCAGATACAGCATAGGTTAAAGCTTCTACAGTAATCATTTTTGTAATCTGTTTTTTTGCCATCCCAATTGCTCGCATCATTCCATACTGCTTTATTCTTGCGGATACACTTATTGATATGCTATTTACAATGTTAAGTAAAGTAACAATGGCAATAATAGTTAAAAATCCATATACAAAGAACATAAATGCCATATAAGTACCTGTAGTCTTCTGGTCACGGCGGTCTTTAATTATCCCGTTATCACCTACAAGCTTGCTAATTGCTTCAATTTTATTTTTTTCTAAGTTTTTATCCACTTGAAGCATAACTAGTTGGTATCCCGTTTCATGTGTAATCTTTTTAAATGTTTCACCAGAAGTAATCAATGTGATTTTGCCTTTAGCATCACCATCACTACTAAATGGATTGTATTTTAATAATCCCGCCACTTCATAACTATCATTACCAATTTTAACTTTATCACCATTTTTTACTTTACTGTTTTTGTCCCAAGTTGCTAAAACATAAGAACTGTCACCAAATACTTTCGATAAATTACTTCCATTTTTTAATGTCCCATCTTTTTTAAGAGCTTCCAAATCATATTTATCATACGAGATAATATCTACCTTATTAGAAGTATTCAAGCCTACTTCTGCATTAATATTAAATGCACTTCTGCGACCATAAACATGATTGACGCCATTTAATTTACTCAATTCATCTAACAGATGAGGATCTATAGAATTATTAGAATCATTACTAGAAATTTCTATATCAGCCGTTGCATGTGATTGCGGCATAAGATAATCAACAAAATTAACAAAAACAGAAAAACTTAAAAACAAAATAATACTCAGAGCAAATGAACCTGACATTGAAAATAAATTTTTCTTTCTTGAAACAGCATGACTCATGCCAAGTGATGTTTCTACTTTCAAAGATTTCATCCCTATTATATTTTTATCACTTGAATAATTGCTTAAGTTCCCAGAAACTGCTGCCACCGGGCTTACTTTTGCCGCTTTCTTTGCTGGAGTTCTGGCTGCAATTAGCACAGTAATTAGACCTACCATTGTACCTGCAATAATACCGAATAGACTTATCCCAAAAACGGGTATAGAAGAAAACTCTTCACCGACAATGTATCGTAAAGCCCCACATAAAATCCAGGTGGCCACTATTCCTACAGAAACGCCGATAGGAATTGCGACCCTACACCAATTAAGCGATTCCAGTCTCACAAATCGAATGATTTGTTTTTTGCTCATTCCGATGCAACGCATCATGCCAAAAAATTGAGTTCTTTGTGCAACATTACTATTGATGCTCCCTGAAATCATTAAAACACCAGCAGCCAATATCAATACAAATAGTACCATTATAATCGGCAATATTGTTTGCACCATACTACTGGCTAAAACATCTTGAAATGTTAATCCGCTATGTTTTTCAAGAAGTCTTGTTTTTTCCATTCGTATTCCCATTTCTGCCATGCTAAAAATTGCGGTCACCAAAAATACTGAAATTGCAATACAAATGATCGTCAATCTATTGTTTTTCTTACGGATTTTTGCTGAAATCGGGATAAGACTGAGATAACTTTTCATTCACGACACCTCCCTTGATCAGTCAAAATGCCATCTGACACTTTTATCACTCTATCTGCAACTTGAGCAATACTTTGGCTATGAGTAATCATTACAATAGTTTGTTCAAATTTTCTTGAAGATTCTTTTAGTAATGTAATAACTTCTGAAGTATTTTTAGTGTCCAAATTCCCAGTAGGTTCATCGGCTAATATCAATGATGGTCTCGTAATTAGCGCTCTGCCAATTGCAACACGCTGCTGTTGACCACCTGATAACTGACTAGGAAGATGATTTCTTCGTTCTAACAAGCCTAATGTCTTCAACAATTCTTCAAGATATTTTTGATCTGTTTTTTTGTAATCTAATAATACAGGAAAAATAATGTTCCGCTCTACTGTTAACTCTGGGATTAAATTAAATCCTTGAAAAATAAACCCTATATTTCTACGTCGAAAGATTGTAAGATTATCTTCTTTCATTGAAAAAATGTCTTTTCCATCAATAAAGACTTTTCCTGAAGTGGGTTTATCAAGGGCACCAATCATATTTAAAAGTGTACTTTTCCCCGATCCTGATTCTCCAACAATAGCCACAAATTCACCTTTTTGGACTGAGAAATTAGCATTTTTCAAAGCATCTACAGCATTCTCTCCAGTTCCATAGGTTTTTGATAAAGATTTTATATCTAACAAATTCATAAAAACTCCTTCCTTGTTCCTAGTCATATCCTTTATAGTGGATAGAATACCACTTGAATCTTACTCTAGCCCTACAGTAAGACTACAATTTAGTAGGAATGAAAAAATTAAGAACAAATGTAGTGCCTTTACCTAATTCACTAAAGACTTCGATCGTTCCATTATGTGCTTCTATAATTGATTTTGCTAATGGTAACCCTAAACCAATACCATTTGAATCATTCGAAAATCTACTACGATAAAATCGTTTGAAAATATAATTAATATCTTCAGGATGAATGCCTCTGCCATTATCTGAAATTTTTATTTGTACCATAGTTGCAAACTCTTCCCATTGAACTTTTATATTGTTGCCTTTTTCAGTATGATCTAATGCATTCTTTATCATATTGCTAATTGCTTCTATTATCCAATCTCTATCACAAAAAAAATTTAGATTATCTTTTCCAAATAAATTCAGCGATTTTTCTTCTTGTTTTGCGCGATATTTAAAATGGAGTTCTATATCTTTCATCATATCCTCAATATTTTCATTATTTTTTTCCATTACTATCATTCCAGCATCCAGTCTTGTTATTTTCAATAAATTTTGTATCAATGTATCAACTCTATCAAGCTCTCGTTCTGATGCTTTACATAACTCTTTTATATTTGACCATTCATTTACTTCATCAGAAATCAAACCATTATAGATGTTCAAAGCAGCAAGCGGTGTCTTTAACTGATGAGAAATATCGGAAATAGTATTCCTAAAAAATTCTTTTTCTTGAGTTTCATTAATAGCACGTGAATTTAATATTGCAGACAATGAATTAACTGAATGAAATAAATTATAGATTTGTCCATCCTTATCACAAAAAATTCTAGCCTCCATGTCACCATCAATAAAAGCCTTTATTTGTTTCTCGGCATCCTCTTCTATTTCATATTCTTTCTTTAAAAATTTATAGATTGATAAAAATATCAAACAGCTAAAAAAAATCGGTATTAACAATATACCTAATGAAAAGCTTTTGTATTGTAACAACACTATTACTTGTAAAATCACAACCAAAGCTAAACTCATTTCAAAGACAGACTTAGCGAGCAATTTTGCATCTTGATTAGAAAATATTTTCATAATAATTCACCTCTCTATATAGAATTCCATTTATATCCCATTCTACGAACTGTTAATATCATTTGCGGTTCGCTAGGATTATCCTCAATCTTCACTCGAAGCCTTCTTATATATACAGTTAATGCATTATTATCAACATAATTTTCTTCGACATCCCATAAATTTTCCAATATTTGATCTTTAGTAAGGATCATATTTTGATTTTCCATAAAATAGCGAAGTAATTTGTATTCTGCTGCTGTAAGGTCTAATAGCTCACCCTTTTTATATGCTTGTCCTTTGGTTGTTAATATTTGTATTCCATTAGAATTAATCTCCGTATCATTAGTGCTAAATTCTTTTGCTCTTCTTAATAAAGCATTCACTCTTGAAAACAATACTCCTAATTTAAATGGTTTAGTGATATAGTCATCTCCGCCTATATCCAAACCCATAATTATACTGGTTTCTTCATCTGATGCGGTTAGAAAAATTATAGGAACTTTAGATAGAGCTCTTACTTTCTTACAAAATTCAAACCCTGACCCGTCTGGAAGTGATACATCTAATACAAGTAAATCATAGGTTTCACTTTTCCAAAGTTTTTCAGCTTCATTTATTGTTCTAGCTATATCAAGTTCAAATCCTTGTTTATCAAAAGCAAATTGCAAGCCATAAATTAAACTCTGATCATCTTCAAGTAATAATATTTTATTCATTCGAATCCTCCATATATCTACATTCTTTAATATTGCTACATGATATGACGTTTTTGAAGCTATCATGACAATCCATTCTCTTAACCTTTATAATATCTATTTCAACTTTTTTAAAACAATTATAACATTACTAATATGTATAACCCCATCATTATTTCAATCTTTTGTAGTAAACACATAAGTGTACGGACACTTACGAAAAATTGATAAACAAATTTTAGTAAGCACTCATAAATACCATCAGGAAACTTGCTATCTTCATGAACAATAATCTTGTCAACGAACCGATATACAATTATTTATAACTGCATCATTGTATGTTTTATGCTAAAATAATAACAAAATAAATAGCTAGGTATTAAAAAATAATGGTCATGTTGTAAACTGCTCTAAGTCGTGGATATCTACGCATTTCGTGAATACAATAGTTATTCTGTATTTATTATATCGGTATGCTCTTTCAACACATAATCCTTTATCTCAGCATAAGCTGCTAGACTATTTATAGGTAAGCAAAGCCAGTGACGCAGAATTCTAGTTTTACATTAGATATGAAAGGAACTCAACTATAAGGAGAAAAGTCGTATGTATGAACAACTCATTGATTCAGCCAAAAACTATGTATATCAACTCGATGACTTTCCAGAAGAAGCTGTTATTGAGCAAATAAAAGAAGAGCTGGATGATATTCTTTCTCTTAATGACGATTTAGTACTTGAAAAAAGACTAAAATATATTGGAATTGGTAAGAAAGAGGATTATCTAAATCAAATTATTAAGACAAGCGAAGGTATAGTACTTGCTGGCATTAGGCATTTGGGTGGGAATCCGAATAAACCATTCGTTTATATGTGGGCAGGATTTAAAATTCAAAACATTAATATGATTATCAATCAAATTAAGCCCTATTTCCAGATGTTTAATCCAAAATCATATCATTTCTGGGTTCGTCCTGATTGTAATGATTATGATGTTAAAATTAGGCAGCAACGTTTTATTGCGAAAATTGATAATATGGTAAAATACGATCTACCTTTAGCGATTCCAAAGGATTACTATGATTGGTATTATAATCAGTATCATATTTTTCACCAGTTAAGACCTGATTTTGTTGACAGGGTGCAGGTGAACTCTAAGGAAATGATGGACAAATGCCTTGAACAGGGCCTATTGTATCAGTTTAAGCTAGATGGAGAAATAGCTGGACTTATTGCTGGTGAGAAGGAGAGATTCCTAGGTGAATCAGCAGTATATATTGATGAAATACTTACCTCATCAGCTTTTAGAGGGAAAGGCTATGCATCAAAGTTACTAGGAAGTTTTGTTGGCTTGATCAATGCAAAGTACTTGACTTGTCATATTGACAATGATAATGTCACATCTACTAAGACGGCTTTAAGAGCTGGTGAAGTGGTTTTTAGCCAAGAGTGCCAAGTTAACGTATAGTTTTGAATCCCCCCATATGCAAATATGGAGATTGATGATGCTCATATCTCTCATAATTTATTCTTTTAAGATAGGCTGTTACACACTGCTAATCTTAATATCTGGTTGATCCTTATAGTTGTTATGAACAAGATCCGGTCTGATTTCATTTGCCCTATGCATATCTACACCAGAACCTAAATAAGCCTGTAAGGGATCGATGATCAGTAGCTGAGCACTCGTCTCAATAATGGCTTCTTCAATCCTCTTGTCTGATAAGGTCAGCTCCTTATGACTTTCATCAATTACGATTACTTTGGTACAATCAGCACCTGCTGCTAATAATCTTGGCTTAATGGTGATTTTTCCAATAGGAATATAGGGCTTCCATAACCATTTCACTTCTGTTACCTCAGCATCACTCATGTTGATGAGTTTTAGTTCATTTCCATGCTCCATTGTTTACCTCCTTTCCCCCCCTCTACTCATAAGCCGACTTTACGAGGGGTCTGGTCTATACATTTTGCATTTTAATTCTCATCTCACTTATTATCCGAAAAATCATAAGGGGTGTACCAAAAAATATAAAAAAATTCCCCTATCTATTAAGCCGAAAATAGATAGAGGGGTGCCGAAATTATTTTGTTTTATTCTCCGTTAAAATAATCTGTGTCAATTTTTTTAATCAAATATGTGTTTTCTAATGATACACCAAGATCATGTTCAACCATAAGTGCGGCTAAAGATTTGCCATCAATTAAGACAATCTTACAAGCATGTTGCTTGTTTACATATTCTTTCGCTTCTTTCGTAAAACTTGCTGTTGTTATAAAAGCACCTTTTGATGCACCTTGTCCGGTTAGTGCACCAACAAACTTTTGAAGCTCAGGTCTTCCAACTGTCTTTTCAGTATCCCAACGCTTCGCTTGAATATAAATCTTGTCAAAACCTAATTTATCTTCTTTAATGACACCGTCAATGCCTTCGTCGCCAGATTTTCCAAGAACTTGGCTATTTTCAATCTTACTGCCACCATATCCCATAGCAACCAATAAATCTACCACGAGTTTTTCAAAGAAATCAGGTGATTGGTTCATAACTTCTGTTAATAGATCATCAGCCAAAGTGTTTGATATGGTCTTATACGCTCTATCCAGCAAATCTTGAGGTGACTCGTCACTACCGATATCAGAAACATCATTGTCAAGAAGGGTATTTTCCGAAGTACTGTTTATGAAGTCTTGAAAACCTTCAAACTTTTTGAGATAATTTTGATCCACAACCTCTGGATTCTCAGTCAGTACTTTATGTCCAAGTTCAGTAATTCTAAAACTGGCTCTAGCAGGTGATTCAATCACTTTAGCTTTTTTCAGATAAGTCAGTGCCCAGCCAATTCTGTTTTTATAGACCAACTGTTTACCACTTGGCAGCCACTCTTCAAGTTCTTCTTCGGTTAATTGAAACTGCATTGCTAAAACCTTATACATATCCACACGCTTATGGACTTGATTATCTTTCAATAATTCCAATACGGGTTTCATAAATTCATGATATTTTGGTATTGCCACGAACTCTCGCCTCCTGTCTTTTCATATTTTTATATTAATCAATTTCAACCTATAAATGTCCTACTACGTTGACTCACGCAAGTAATAGTATTTCCCATCTTTAATAATGATCTGAACGTCTTCATCGTATAAATTATTGGTACTATTAACTACCAATCGATTTTCAGATCTTTGGTCATTTATTTTATCTAACAATCCGTTTGCAAGCTCCTTGTATTTCAAATCTTCCTTAACAACTCCTAGAGCAGTTGCAAAAAATCCTTTTTTCATAACTCTATTCTTATCAACTTCAATACCAAGGTTCCCTACTTGTTCTTCATGCCATACTCCTAGCATTTCCATCGTTTGATTGGATTGGTTTAAATAGGTGTTATAAATAGAATAACTCATTTCATTTGATATTTCGCCTTTGCCTAATGAGTATGTCAACTTACAAATTTCTTCTAAAAGGTTTGTTAAAATTCTCTGATATTCGGCTAAAATACAGAACTCATCTACTTTAACTTGATAGGTCTTGTAATCCAGTTCATGGTTTTTATTTATTAGTTCGCTAATCGTTAAGTTCACTTGCTGAAGTAACTGAGTTCCTTCTCCTTCGAGATCATCTAAAGTCTGTAATTTACGATTTCTCAAGTCATTATTCTCTAAAATTTCCACACTATAATTTGAAATTTTTTCAACTCTTGCAATCAGTGATAAAATTCGACTTTTAAACTCACGATTTTGAAAATTACTAATCTGGCTTATGTTATTACCAATAATTTCGAGCTTTGAGCTAATCTCTGTCATGTAATATTGTCCCACTACCAAAGAGCCCACAGACATTATGTTTGCAGCGCCATTAGCCATAGTGCTCACTTTCGAGATTTTTTGAGGATTCATTTTAACAAAATTAGCATGTCCTTTTATGCTATTTTTACCCCTATAAAATCCTCTTGCTGCACCTTTCATTTGTCTTGAATCCACAAGCGTTGCTCCACTAGGTATAACCGCTCTATATAATTCAACTTTATCTAAAGCTCTATTATTTATTGTTTTTGCAATCTTATCTGCAGCAGCAGGTATCGTTTCAGAAATTCGTGCAATAACCTTGTTGTCTTTAATCTCAAACAACGCTTTTTCGTCAATGAAATGCGTCAATGGTAGCTGCTCTACTTTAACAATATTAATACTTTGAAATCGATCTTCTTCAAGTGAATCAATCATAGAAAAAACTGTTCTATTGTCACATACATCTCTCGATATCGTTGTTCTATTTTTACTCCTTAGGACAACGAAAATCAAGGCAGCTATTAAGATTGTTATTATTCCGATTAGAAAGTACTCCATGATTTTCACCTCCCATTTGTAAAATTAATGGTATCAGGCTTTCTAGACACTCAACCTACCATTAATCTGATCAATAGCTCCAATAATACGTTTTGCCACATCAAGCTTCCCATCAAATAAATGCATTACATTACCACGTTTGTTAAATGGATGTTCATTGAGCACTCGTTTGTCTAAGCTACCGTTCTTAATCATATAATTGACCACTAACTTCACAAATTCCATTTGATTGATATTAAGGCTCTCATCGGATAAAAACTCTGAAAATACTTCGTTGGCTGCTTGTGGATCTAATCCTACAATTTTACTGACCAATTTGAGTAGTGGCTCGTCACCAAACTCTTTTTCATAGTCTTCTCTAGTACCAAGTTCCTGCCAAAGGATCTTTTCAAAATATTTAATATCCTCTTCTGTTAATGGCTTGTTATTTCTAAGTTTATAGATCACCACATCATTCTGGTGGTCCTTTAAGTATTTATTGACCTTCTTACGATAGCTTTGCATGTCATTGACTGAATATTCACCAGGGTTTTCTTTAGTCTCCATAATCTCATCAGTGAAATTAGTATAGTAAATCTCACCCGACTTGCTATCGAGATATTTGATTAAGTCTCTTAATGCCTCACGGACTTCTTCATGGTCAAAAATATCTGCTTCTTCCCAATATTCGTTAGTCTGAACTTTATAGATCAGTTCTTCTTGCTGTTTAACCTTCTCAATAGTGCCTTTAAAGGTGAGCTTTTCCGCTGTACTCACCACTCGATTCTTAGGCTTTGAAGCTGGGACACGCTTGATATCAGCATATTCAATTGTATACATCAAATAATCAAATCGCTTAGCCAGTTCGTCATCATCAATGGATGGTACAAGTGGTGCAATGTGGTCTTCAAGATCTCTTACATCAGCATCTGATAGACTTTCAAATGCGTCCTCTTGATTGAATTTATGAATGAATTGAAGTTTCATTCTTGCATTGAACTTACTCTCATCAATGCCCCTTATTTCCTTCAAGATACCTTCGATCAGAGTATTTCTATGCTCAATGTATTCCTCAGTCTGATAATCCATGATTTGTAGTTCTTTAATGATGCCAATACGGATATTGAAAAGATTCTCAGTGAGTGATTTCATCATTTTGGCTTCTTTACCGTTTTTATTGGTTCTAAAGAACTCAAAATTACCGCAGTAATCAAATATTCTAAAACCCTCTTTATCAATACCAACACCATATAAATCTTCGCATAATCTGGTGCCACGTCCAATCATCTGCCAAAACTTAGTCTTAGAACGCACTTTCTTGAAAAAGACAAGATTCAATATCTCAGGGATATCAATACCAGTATCTAGCATATCCACGGATATAGCTATTTGCGGCAGCTTCGTTTTTACCTCAAAATCATCCATGGTGCTTTCTACATAATTGATACCTGTATAAACAGGTTTAGCAAAGTTACCATGGTATTCAGGGTAAAGGCTATTAAAGCGTTTTACAATAAAATCAGCATGTTTCTTATTCTTAGCAAAAATGATGGTTTTGCCAAGTTTGTCGCCACCTTCAACTTTTAATCCTTTTGTCATTAGTTCTTGAAGGACTGTATCAATGGTGTTGTCATTAAAGAGGAATGAATTCAGCGCTTCCCCACTAATGTCTTTTACATCATCGTCAAAGGTTTCTTCAAACCGTTCTTTTTCTTCATCTGTCAGATCATCATAATGAATGCCTTCTTCTAAAAATTTCATCTTAGTTTCAATGGTGTGATAAGGCACCAAATAACGATCTTCAATGGCTTCACCTAACTCATAGGCATAAGTAGGTACATTGTTTTCTAGTTCAAAAATAGAGTAGGTATTCTTATCAAGGTCATTCTTTGGCGTTGCCGTAAGTCCTAATAAAATAGCGTCAAAGTAATTGAAAATGTCCTGATACTTCTTATAAATACTTCGGTGACTTTCATCTATGATAATGAGATCAAAGTGACCACCGGTAAATAGCTTTTCACTTCGTTTGTTCTTTACATCATCAATGGCATTCATCATGGTTGGATAAGTTGAAAATACCATTCTGCTCTCAGGGTTATCTTTACTATCTAAAAGGTTACATAAAGACAATTCTGGTAGTAATGCCTTAAAATTCTTTTTTGCCTGCTTCACAAGAGCTGTACGGTCTGCTAAAAACAGAATATTTTTTACCCAACCTCTTTTAATCAGTACATCTACGGTTGATATAGCTGTTCTTGTCTTACCCGAACCAGTTGCCATAACAAGTAGCGCCTTACGATTGCCTTTTTCAAGGGTATCGCACACCGCTGTAATGGCCATTTTTTGATAGTGACGATTGGTGATATCATCGTTGATTACAGGGTCTTTTAAAGACGCTTTGTTTTGTCTCTTGAAATGAAGCCATTCTAGTTCCTCTTTAGTACAAACACCTGAGACTAAGCGCTCTGGATAACTGGCATCATCCCATAAATAATATTCAAAACCATTCGTATAGAAAATCACCGGTCTCACTTTATATTGCTTTTCCAAGCAATCAGCATAACGTTGGGCTTGTATCTGACCAACACGAGGGTTCACACTGGTTTTCTTAGCTTCAATAACTGCCAGTGGTTTACCATTATCTCCAAAGAGAACATAATCTACATAGCCTAAACCAGCTTGATTAGGCATGCCTTCTACTTCTACTTCTTCAAAACAATCCTTACCGATGATCCAGCCATTAAGTTCAATTTCTAAATCAATATACATTTTCCGTGTCTTAAACTCAGGAATTTCATCAACCTTAAAGTCACGGTTTTTCTTATTATCTACACGCTTTGTAGCGTTCTCACGTCTTAGATTTTCATTTTCCTTGATAATTTCTTCAAGCTTACGATCTTTGGCACCTAGTCGGTCATAAAGGTCTTTTAACTCATCTCGTGTCTTCTTCTCTTTTTCATTATCCCCAAGAAGGCTTTCATCAAAGGCAATGTCAATATATTCATCCGAGTAACAGTAATCAATCCAAGAAACAAATTCAAAAAGATTATGAAGGGCAAGCACTGCCTGCTCTCTTGTGATAGGTGCTGCCGAATGAACCGCTTTGTTACCAATTTGTTGGATATATTTAATCATTGGAAAGAGTTTCGTATCAATGATCCCTTTGAACCGATAATCATGAATCAAGGATGCCAGATTATCCTGATAAGGTGCTTCTAGTTCATGGTCATAAGAAAAGACCCACTTGACGGCTAATTCTAAGGCTCTACGTGCAAGAATCGCTGTACTGGCATAGGAAACCACCAAGCTCTTTTCAGCCTCGATACAGGCGTATGTAAAGTCTTTGTATTTATCTTCTTTTTTTAGGAAATCAAAGTTGTAGCACATGGTATTCCCCCTCTATTTACATTTATTGATGTGATTTTCTTTAGTCATCATCTTCGTCAACAACTTGAGCATTAATAAAATCTTTCAAATTTGAATTATATGCTCCAATTATCTCAGTTATTGTTTCATAGATTATTTTTAACTTTGGTTCATCAGGTTCATCCAGTAAAATATCAATTTCTTTTTCATTTTCTATCCGAAAAGTAAGTTGCTTAACAAGGTCTGTAAAATCAATGTCATTTTCAGTATTTAACTCTAGCGATTGTCCTTCCTCAAAATTGAATACAATTTTATTTTCATCAGAATTATATTGTCCTGTTAGTTTAGTTTTTTCCATTCCCAGCCTCCTGTAATAATCGTTGTATATTGTATTTTCTTGATCGATTATCAAAAATATATTCTCCACCATCCAAAGTCTCACAAATTATTTTCTGCGACTCAATATCTTCGAGCTTCACTTGTTTATAAGAAATCCTATTGTCAAGGTTTTCTGCAATAATAATAGATTCTGCATCTCCGTAGACAACAATTGCTGGATTATGTGTTATTAAGAAAATTTGCTTCTTAAACTTTATTTTTCTTATTAATTCAACTAATTGATCAGAAATGAACTTATTTCCAAGGTTGTCCTCAGGTTGATCAATAATTACTAATCCGCATTTAGGATTATTTAACACTACTTTCAGGTATTTTTCAGAATTATAACCAGGACTATTACTCTTCGATGTCGTTCCATCCCGATATTCTAGATAGTCAGTTAGTTTATCAAAACAACTTGCTAAAGTTTTTATTTGACTCTTGATCTTTTTGCCAAAATTATCTGCTGAATTATCTCCATAATTTTTCAGACTTGTTTCATTATACAATAGCTCAACAAGGGAAAAGTATAAGTCATCCTTGCTATAACCCTTAATGCCATCAAGTATACTTTCCTTAATTCCCTTTTCTGGCTGAAGCTCTATACAAAGTTTGCTGTCCTCATCTAAATCGATTAACTCTGTATGCTCTAACTTTAATGATAATGTACTCTTTACACTCCAATTCAGTTCAGTAAAAGCTTTAAAATGGTCCTTTACTTTGTTTATAATCTCTTGCTTACCCTTTTCAGCTAAAGCCTTTTCTTTTCCAGCAGCATTTAATTTATCATTCGCATTAGACACAATATTGTGTGCATTTCCAATAAATTTTGTCATATATTCATGCAGTAATTTCTTCTTCGTCTGTTTGCTTTTCAACGTTGAAAGTAAACAGACAAATCCTTTAATTATCGCAGCTTCAGTTTCTTCAATATCGATAGTTGGAGCTTTATTCAGCTTTGAGATTAATACTTCGATATCTTCAACTACTTTTATTGTCTCATCAAATTTTTCTGAAGAAAAAGTTAATTCTATCAACTTATCCTTATTCATCTTTAAGTGATACTCAGAATTTAACAATTTATCTATAGTATTATTATGCAAAATAATTGCTTGGTCTGCCTTTATCTCATAAATATCTTCATAGACTTGATGCAAATCAGAAGTCCTTTTATCTAATTCAGTATGGATTTCATTAAATTTTGATTTTGCATCCTGGTACTCTTCAAATTTCCCCGCTTTTCTAGCTAAGCTAGACAGCTCATTTCTCTCAAAATAGTTAGCTATTGCGCCTTGATTAATCTGTAGAATATCAGTATTTAAATGGGTCACTGCTTTAGGCATAGCATCTAAACTTGAACTTACTGTAGTTGTAGCACCTTCAATCGCTGCATCATACTTATCTTCTGATTCTAAAACGTCAATAGATCGCTTAAGAATATCCATCATTAAACTCTTACCACTAGAACGTCCCCCAATAATAACATTCAAGTGCGGGCTAAAATTCAAATTTTTATCTGTTAAAAGTGTATTACCCTTAATATTAAGCGTTCTCAAATAATCTCTTGGATTTTTTATCTCCTGAAATTCTTGAGTGGTTTTTATACGTGATTTTGGATCAATGAAAGAAAGTCGAAGCGTCTCATAATTCTTACTACCTTTTATATAATAGAACTCATGGTCTCCTTGGTCTCCCATATGGCGACATGGATACCTCTCAATATTATGGTTATCAGAGAATTCTAGATACGCAAAATCCTCTTTATTTCGAAAGGCTTCAGATAACCTTACATCAAAATGTTCATTGTATATTTGTCTTCTTTTCTCCTGTACCTTTTCCATTGGACTTTGGAGTAATATTAGCATTTTCTGAGCCGCTGCAATATCACCCTTAAAAGCATCAATTATACTTGATGTATTTCCTGCATGTGGAATGAAGAAATAGTCTAACTCATCAAAGGCACAAATAATATCATCAAATGTTAATTTCCTATTAAGCATTTCGCAATTTTTTTCAGTATATTTCGCTTCAAGGTTATCATGAATAGCTTTAACACCATCATAATCATTACAGTTAAATATCAGAAGTGAATGATAAGTTGTTGAACTTCCTAAAATATCCAATTCCACTCCTGCAAGAAGCAAAGGATCTGTATCACTATTAAATTTTTCATAATATTTTTTGTACGCATCGATGTTAATAATATTGTGATCGGTTAACGAAAATATTGAAACATCTTGTTCTTTTAAATTTTTATACAAACAATCGATAGAAAAAACGCCTCTATAATCATTATTCTTTGTCTTCCTACTAAAATCTGTATGAATATGAAGATCTATTTTTAACCAATCAGAATATAGTTTTGACATTTCTTTTCACCCCCATTTTAGATATAAAAGTCTGAATAATCATTGCTTTTAACTAATTGTAATTAACTTAAACTTACTCGAAGTACTCTTGCATCAATGAATCAAATAACCTCTTGTTTTCGTCAAGTGACTTTTGTACTTCAAACTTTAATTTGTCAACGTGTTGAGCAAAATCCGTGAAACTGTCTTGCAGGTTCTTATCTGGTATGATTAATGGCCATATCCTTAGATCTTCCATATTTAATTGGATAAGTGTGATGCCTTTTGCTTTAGCCTTTAATTCACGTTTCATACATTCATTATCCAATTGATATTTTAGAAAGTCCAAACTAATTACATCCTCATTAGTTCTTATAGGTACTATCCCTCTGCCAACATTGCAACCAGCAAATTCGTCATCAATAATGTACGTATCAGCAATATTCGCTCGAACTGTAATCAAGAGTTCTCGCCCCTTCAGAATGGTTCTTTTGTACTTGTTAGATATGTCATCAGTTGTCTTCTTTAGGCTATCTCTCGTAGGTATGTTGTTTACGATATCAATAGGCCTAAACACAGGAACACCTGATTCTTGATTATCGCCAGTTTGGACAATTCCATAACTAATTGTACAGTCATCCAATACAACTTCTCTCAAAGGTTTACTTGCCCAACCACGATCATTTAAGAATGGATCACCGAACATCTCTACAAATCGGGATTTGATGAGATGATCATATTCATCTAATTGCTGTTTCTTGTGATCAATTATTCTAGTTAACTTATCCAGAATATCAACGATATTTTCTTGTTCTTCAATCTTGTCGTGTATTGTTATCTCAAAGTTTTCAAATTGAGTTTTATTGATAATGGGAACAACTGGTGCATTTGCAATAGCTTCTAACTTCCTTTTGTTTGATAAAATGTTGTACGCTAGATACTTAGATAGTACAGAATCATTCGGCGCTATAGCATTAATTTGTTGATTAAATGCCAGCTCAACGCTTTCCACAATCCCCATCTTTCCAATACTACCTATGCACGTCACAAGAACAGTACCTTTTTTTACAACACGAGCCTTTTTTCTTGCTTTCTCTGATATATATTCCTTAGTATCAGTAACCAGAGTAATCCCAGATGCAGCAATCCCATCAGGTTTAACAAAACCAATATCTGAAATTTCATAAAACTCTTCATTCTTCTTGCTAGGAGTATTTCCAGTGATTACTTTTCCAATATCTTTAATTAATACCTTCTTCATGCAATCACCCCTACAAATCTAAATTTAGCAGCGTTTTCAACTCTGCTTTTAATGTTGTAATTTCACTATCAATTTCATCAATTCTTTTCATTATTACTGATGGTTTATCATATTCCACCCTGTCATATTCAACTTCCTTGTACTTATTAATTGAAAGGTCATAGCCATTGTCTATAATTTCTTTTTTTGAAACAAGGAAAGACTTCTCTGTACGTTTTCTATCTTTTTCGTTTTCAAGACTATGATAACGACTGATAATATCTGGAATATCGTTGTCTTCGACTTGTTGACGCTTATCATCAAGAGACAGACCATCCGCCTGCATATCATAAAACCAGACTTTATCTGTACCACCTGCACCAGTCTTAGTAAATATTATTATGGCAGTAGAAACTCCTGCATAGGGCTTAAATACGCCACTAGGCATTGAAATAATGGCTTGTAACTGGTGATTTTCGACAATCTCCTTGCGAATGGATTTATGGGCATTAGAACTACCGAATAACACACCATCTGGTACTATAGACGCACATCTGCCGCCTTTTTTGAGCGTTCTTAAGAAAAGGGCTAAGAATAATAGTTCTGTCTTCTTGGTCTTAGTCACTTTCAATAGGTCTGCAGATACACTGTCATAGTCCAGTGACCCTTTAAAAGGTGGATTAGCAAGCACTAATGTATATTTTTCTCTATCTTTATTGGTTTCTGATAGGGAATCTCGATATTCGATATTAGGTCGATCAACACCATGAAGCATCATGTTCATGGCACCGATACGAAGCATGGTTCTGTCCATGTCATTACCAAAGAACATATCCCTATGATAATGGTCCTTCAATTCTTTTATAGTGAACATATCCTCATTATTACGCTTTAAATACTCCCCAGCTTCTACAAGGAATCCTGCCGAACCAGATGCCGGGTCAACAATAATATCTGTTGGTGTAGGTTGCATCAAGTCCACCATCATTTTGATAATGTGTCTAGGCGTTCTAAACTGACCATTAGTACCAGCTGTTGCTACTTTGGAAAGTAAATACTCATATAAATCCCCTTTGGTATCATCTGTTGTATTGCCTTCTTTGATCGGTAATCCATCAATATTGGTAACAATCTTTTCTAACATCTGCGGTGTCGGAATCATGAAGATAGCATCATCCATGTATTTGGTAAAAGCTGAATCCTTGTCACCATGCATGGTTTTTATAAATGGAAAGACCTTTTTTGAAACTGTTTCATACATCTCTGTAGCACTCATTTGCTTGAACTTATGCCATCTTAGGTTTTGTTGATCGTCATTGAATATTTTGTTGAAGTCTGTACCGACAAACTCAGCCAGTCTTTCTTCTTCCTTTTGCTTGTCGTCAAGACCCTTTATAAATAAAAGGTAGGTGAACTGCTCAATAACTGACAGTGGGTTGGTAATCCCACCAGTCCAAAATATCTCCCAGATTTTATCTACCTTACTTCTTAATTCACCTGTAATCACTATTGTAATCCTCCCTTGATTTCATCTATCTATTTCTAATAGTCCAGTAAATGCTTAATCAATGTTTCATCCAGTCCTTTTTCTTTGCAAAAATCATAAAGTGCTTTCTTAGCCAGCATGTTGGGACGGTTCTTGCCATTTTCCCACCGATTTACCGTGGCAAAACTGACGTGAAGCTCTCTAGCCAGTTGTTCCTGACTCATATTCAATTCTATTCTAATTTCTTTTACTGTTTGGGCAAAATCCATTCCATACACCTCCAGTACGTCACTTTATATTATAACAAATGTTATAACATATGCCCACCTCAATTTGAAAATTATTCCAAAGAAAAATCCACCGATATCACACCAGTGGATTCACATTTTTTATTCAGTTTCTTATGTCCCTACATTTTGCATCCAAAAGCCAAGTCTTACAACAATTTCATCTTTCAGTTCTTTATTACGGTTATTCAAGACATCTGTCTTAAACATAAAAAGCTTGGTTTTTAGCGGTATATGAGCAAATACGATTAATCTTTTTTGTATAGTGCTACTATAGTCTCCACATGCCCCGTCCAAGGGAACATATCCACCCCAGTCACAGCCTTCACTTCATAACCTTTCTCACACAAGATTTTCACATCTCTCGCCAGTGTTGACGGTTTACAAGATACATACACAATATCTTGAACGCCTGTATCTGCTAACGTTTCAAGTAAGCTTTGATCACACCCTTTTCTCGGTGGATCTAGGATAACGATATCAGGATTCACCTCTTCTTTAACGAGATCTCTTATAACCTCTTCTGCCTTGCCTACATAGTAACTTGTATTCTCAATGCCGTTAAAATCAGCATTTTTTCGGGCATCCTCTATAGCACTTTCAACCACTTCAACACCGATAATTTCCCCAACGTTACCGAGTTTTTTCGCCACATAAGTACCGATTGAACCAATCCCACAATATAAATCTAAGATCTTAACGCCTTCTTGCTTGTCATTTTTTTCTTGATGACGCTCGTCAAGGGCTTTCTTAACATACTCAACCACCCTATCATAAAGAACTTCCGTCTGCGTATTATTCACTTGGAAGAAGGACTGCGGAGAAATCATAAACCGCACATCCCCTATTGTATCAATTAGATATTCTGCACCATAATAATGCTCATAGTCATAGGAAAGAGCCGTATTGCCTGCCGTCTTATTGTAATTAATAAAGACACTTTTAATCATAGGCGCACGTTTGATCACCTCGTCCATCAAACTGAATACATGCTTGTCCTTTTCTGTCACTACAAAAACGAGCATCGCACCCCTTTCTGCTGAATTAACCCCTTGGTTCGTCCTAATCATAATCCGTCTCAGTAGACCTGTTTTAAGATTTTCATCATAAATACTGACCTTACTCTCTTTTAGACACTGATCGACCACTTGCATGATTTGATTAGCAAGGTCTGATTGGAGCATACAAGTTTCAATTGATACAATGTCATGGCTCCGTGAACGGTAAAAGCCCATTTCATGACCACTTGCAACTGGTTGGATCACTTTTCCAGATGTTTTTGCATCCCCGCTTTTACCATTGCCTTTACCACTGTCTCTATTGTTCCTTCTCTCCTTGCTTCTATCTTTACCACTTTCTTTGCCCTTATTATTCCCACGACTATTTCCACCAACTAGGCGCTTATCACTCTCTGCCTTAAAGGCCTCACCTTTATTTGTCTTCTTATAAAAAGGCGCTAATTGATAAATCCCCTTGTTACGATAGTGTGAAGGTTCTGCCATGGATAGCATGGCTTCAAAAGGTACTTCATCAAGACCACCGATACGACTCAAGGCTGACTTAATTTGATTTTCTTTAAACATCACTTGAGCACTATAATCATACTCTTGAAGTTGACAGCCACCACATTGTCTGGCATAAGGACACGGTGCATCTTGATGATCGTCTGATCTTTCCATCATTTGATGAATAATACCTATAGCGTATTGTTTTTTCACCTTGATAAGTTTAGTCATTACATGGTCACCCGGAAAGGCATTATGTACAAAAACTGTCATCCCTTCAATACGGCCTACACCATTGCCATCTTCTGTTAAATCTTCTATATGAACTGGGTATATACCACCTGCATTTAACCCTTGACTTTTTTCTCTTTCAACCTTTGATTTCCCCATATTTTTGCCTCTCATTTTTTCCTCTTTTCGTCTTATAGACATTTAGTTTATCATATTTTTAATTTTCATACATTATTTTTATAATAACCATTGGAAATTCAATCATAATTATCATATAATAAGAATGAATAGGACAAATTATCTAAATTATCACGCATTAACTTATATATTTTGTCAGTTTTATTGTTATTTACAAGATTTTGTTTCCACATAGATTCAACTTTATATAGATTACCCAAATAGGAGGATATAATGCTGAAATTTCTAACCAATCTACTTTTTATCTTCATACTCTTTATACTGGTTTCAGGCGTTCCTGTCAATACTGATATATTAGAATTTAATCCTTTTCAGCCCGTTGTCGAGGACCAAGAAGAAGTCCCGATAATTTCTACATATACGCTTATTTCACCCGAACAAAGCAGCTCTGCTGTTAACCCAAGTGAATTTGCCTTTGACATTACCACATCAGATGGGACTATTGACGATAGTATTACACAACAAATTACTGTTAAACTTGAAGGCAATGGCATTGATCCTATCGTTAAACGTGCTAATCTTATCAATTTTAAAGATATGACCTCACCCAGTATTGATAAAAAGCATTATGAATTCACTTTAGACAATTTATCCACTAACTTACCCACTGGGGAATATACTTTAACGATCAATGCAGATCCTGATGATACTTTTGAAAATCCGTTTTCAGGTCAAATAACACGTTCATTTTCAATGATTGATACTTCAAAGACCTATATATGGTCTTCCCAAAAAGAACATTCAAGCTTATTGACAATGACACTTTATATGCCAACAACTGATTATGAATATGTGATTCCACTCACACGCACCATTAACTATCCAAGTAATCGTTCGAGAACACTTTACAAGGCACTCCATCAAGGCCCAAATCATGATTTAGGACTGCTTAAAACAGAAAGTGTTATTCCATACGCTTCAAAGATTTATGTCTCTAATGGTTTAGCCAGTGTTTATATCTATTCGCCAGAACAAGAGGGCTATGAAGACAAATTCGATAAAGTCGTTGAATCCATAACCAATTCACTTTGTTCGCTTGACTTCATTGACCGCGTTAGTTTTTATATTGATAACCGCCAAGAGTCTTTTGGTGGCGTTGATTTAACACAAACCTTTGAACCCACTACTCAAGATAATGTCTATTTGGGATATTCTCATGATAGTGACTACATGATGCTTATTCCGATTCATTTGGCTGATTTATCAGATCAAAGTGATGACCAAGTTACGCTCATATGGGATGTGTTAACAGGTCATAATCAATCCTATAGACCTTCAAAGGGAATCTTCGCTTCTATTCCTTCTGATGTGGCTCTCAACAGTTATACTCTTGTTGATGGCGTCCTAATACTCGATGTCAATGAGGCTTTTAAAGATGCCTATAACAGCGAAAATGAATACATCAATCTTATGATGGACAGCATTCTTTATTCCTTTACAAGCCTTGATAATGTAGACAGTGTTGAAATAACAGTTGATGGTCAAGTGCTAACAGAATTTAATGGCTATAATTTATCTATTCCAAACATGGCCAATAAATATATTAACTTAGAACCTTAAACTTTGAATTTTTAAGAAAATACCTATTGGATTTTCTGTTTTACCTCATCATTTTAAAAGGTGCTCTTGCCAAACAATTCATATGTTAAGCAAGAGCACCTTTTTTATGTCTTCTATTTCATTTTTAAAAATGACCGCTTTAATCTCTAAATGTATTGGTCACGCCTTGGAGCATGTCCATAATTGGTAAATTATAAGGACATCTTGGCTCACAGTTACCACACTGAATACAATCATCAGCACTAATACTTTGACCTTTAAACCGCTCACTTGCCCACTCTTCTAAATGATAGCGTTTATAGTAACCCTCTATGATAAACTGTGTAGGAATATCTATACCTTGAGTACACGGCATACAGTAACCACATCGTCGGCAAAATTGACTGCCTAAAGATTCAGCTTCTGATTCAATAATCGCCCGTTCTTCATCGCTAAGAGGATTATGCTCATTGCCACAAGCTGCATTTTCAATAATTTGTTCTACCTTTTCCATTCCTGGAATCACCACTGTAATATTAGGGTTTTCAAGAATAAAGCGTATACTGAGAGAAGCTTTATCAATTGCGCCTCCTGCCAATGGTTTCATGATAATTACACCGATATTTCTCGCTTTCGCCTTTTCAAATAAGGGCTCACCTTGTCTTTCTACCATATTATAAGGAAACTGTAACGTTTCAAAAGGCATCTCCTCTATAACCTCTAAGAGTAAATCGACACTGTGGGCTGTAATCCCAATGTGACCGATTTTTCCTGCCTCTTTAGCTTCTACAAGCGCACGATAAGCCCCATTGTCTGACATAATTTGATCATATTGTTCTCTTGTTTTGACAAGGTGACATTGATACAAATCTATAAAATCAGTTTGTAAATTTTTAAGACTCGCATCAATATCTGCCTTCATGCCTTCATAATCTTTTGAAGGAGACTTAGTTGCCAAGAAAAACTTTTGACGTTTGCCTTTTAAGGCTTCTCCTAAATAAGATTCACTGACTGTGTAGGTTTTAGCAGTATCAATAAAATTAATGTCTTGATTCACCAGTTCATCAATTAGCATAGGAACTTCTTTGCCTTCAATTCTTTGGATTGGAATACCACCAAAACCAACAGCCGAAACATTAAGTCCCGTCTTTCCTAATACTCTATGCTGCATATGCCCTCCTTTATTTAATCCCTCTTTTGTTTCACTCACTACCATTATATCACGCTTCTGACAACATAAACTACACGACTTCATCAGCATACTACTTTATAATAAAAAAAGTCTGCTGATTGATTCAGCAGACTCTTTGTCTCATATTTAATGATTATAATACTCTTACTTTACCAGCGTATACAATACCTTTTTTAGAATCAAGTGTAATTTCTTCACCATCTTTTAAAAGTGTAGTCGCATCATTAGCACCTACAACGCATGGTTTTTTAAGGCTTAAAGCAACGATTGCACCGTGAGAGGTGTATCCACCTTCTTCAACGATGATACCTGATGCTCTTTCCATGAAAGGAACGATATCCTTATCAGTTGATTTTGCAACGATAATATCGCCATCTTTAAATTTGCCTTCTAATTCATCAGCAGTAGAACCTACGCAAGAACGACCTCTTACAACGTCTTTAACAAGACCTGTTCCTTTTAATAAAACTTCGCCTACTAAATGTACTTTCATGATATTAGTTGCTCCTGAGATACCCACAGGTACACCAGCAGAAATAACCACTAAATCTCCATTTTGAATATAGCCATGTTCTTGAGCAGCTTTTACAGATAAATCAAAGATTTCATCTGTGCTGTTTCCTTCGCCAATAACGACTGGGAATACACCCCAAACAACTGCAAGTCTTCTACAAGCTGCTTCAGTTAAAGTACAAGCAACAACTGGTGCTTTAGGTCTTAATCTTGAAACACGTTTAGCTGTAAATCCTGAAGAAGTCGCTGTTAAGATTGCTGATGCATTAAGGTCAAGAGCAGTTGAAGCTGTTGCATGACTCACAGCATAAGTCACACCCATTTCATCTACTTTTGCACTGCGTTTAGCAAGCATTTCTTTATAGTTTAATGATGATTCAGCCGCATAAGCAATTTTAGCCATTGTTTTTACTGCTTCAAGTGGGTATTTACCAGCAGCTGTTTCGCCTGATAACATAACCGCATCTGTACCATCAAAGATTGCGTTTGCAACGTCAGTTGTTTCAGCTCTTGTAGGTCTTGGGTTTCTAATCATAGAATCAAGCATTTGAGTTGCTGTTACAACTGGTTTACCTTCTGCATTACACATTTCAATCATTCTTTTTTGTACAAGTGGCACTTGTTCTGTTGGAATTTCAACACCAAGATCACCACGAGCTACCATTAAACCGTCAGAAACTTCTAAGATTTCTTCTAAGTTATCAACGCCTTCTTGGTTTTCGATTTTAGAAATAATGTGAATTTCATGTGCATTGTTTTCTTCTAATACTTTTCTGATTTCAAGCACATCGCTTGCTTTTCTAATGAAAGAAGCTGCGATGAAGTCAATACCTTGTTCAATACCAAATACGATATCACTAACATCTTTATCAGTAATCGCTGGTAAATTAATTTTAACACCCGGTACATTGACCCCTTTATTGTTTTTAACATCACCACCATTTAAAACTTTTGTAGTGATTTCTTTGTCTGTTTTTGAAACAACTTCAAGTTCAATTAAACCATCATCGATAAGAATTTTGTCTCCAGCAACAACATCAGAAGGTAATCCTTCATAAGAGATTTGACATTTGTTTTGGTCTCCAAGATAGTCTTCTGTTGTCAATACAAATTCTTGACCTTCCACTAATGTGTAAACTGCTTCTTTAAATTTACCTGTTCTAATTTCTGGTCCTTTTGTATCTAAAAGAATCGCAACAGGCTTTCCAAGTTCTTCTCTCACTTCTTTAATCATGTTCATACGACCTAAGTGTTCTTCATGACTCCCATGAGAAAAGTTACATCTTGCAACGTTAAGACCGCTTTTCACAAGTTCTGTAAACGTTTCTTTTTTTTCGCTCGCTGGCCCAATAGTACATACAATTTTGGTTTTTCTTAACATAAGTTCCTCCTAATAATAACTATATATTACACCCTTAATCTATTAAATTGCCAAGATTCTGGCTAATTCATACATATTTGAATCTAAATCTTTTTTCATATTAAGTGCTTCGGTAATATCCATGTCCATCATTTCATTACCTCTTATTCCCACAGCACGGCCTTGTTTACCATCCAATAAGAGTTGAACGGCATGTGCACCGAAACGACTGCCTAAAATACGGTCATTTGGTGTTGGTGTTCCTCCTCTTTGGAGGTAACCAATAATACTCACTCTTACATCTGAACCTGTCTTTTTACTAATTTCATCAGCGAGTTCATAAGGTTTACCAACTCCTTCTGCCAATAAAATAATACTATGCAGTTTGCCACGTTTTTTACCGCGAATAATGGTACTACAAAGATTGTCAATATCCATATCAATTTCTGGAATAATAACAGCTTCTGCACCACCAGCAAGACCACCATGCAAAGCAATATCTCCACAATTTCTTCCCATGACTTCAATAATGTTTACTCTACCATGAGAAGAAGAGGTGTCTCTAATATTCCCGATCGCATTAACAACTGTTTTAAGTGCTGTGTCAAAACCTAAAGTAAAGTCAGTATAAGCTAAATCATTATCAATGGTTCCTGGAATACCAATCGTTGGGAAACCCGCATCAGCTAATTTTTTCGCCCCATTAAAAGAGCCATCGCCACCAATAACGACTAAACCGTCAATTTTAAACATTTTAAGCATTTGAAGACCTTTTTGGAAGCCTTCTTCTGTTTTGAAGTCTAAACATCTTGCGGTACGGAGCATGGTTCCACCTCGATGAATAATATCACCAACTGATGAAACTGTCAAAGGTTCTATATCACCTTCCAGTAATCCTTGATACCCTCTATAAATTCCTACAACTTCAAGATTGTTATAAATAGCTGTTCTAACAACCGCCCTAATTGCGGCATTCATTCCCGGTGCGTCACCACCGCTTGTTAATACACCAATTTTTTTCACTATTTTTCACTCCTTCATGAACTTCTACTGTAGCTTCACATTGTCGATACCCACAATACGTTCAATGTTTGTTATGAGCTTCTTAGTCACCACAACCTGACTCTTTAACTTTTTCTTCCTTTTTGCCTTAGCTATATAGTAAACGACATCTACCTTCTCCTCACTTTGAGGCATTGCCGTTACATATTTTTTAATATATGCTGTCACTTTATCAATACTTTCATCGCTTAACGTCGTAAAACGTATAAACAGTGTATGATGCTTTTCAAAGCTCTGCTCCATTTTTATTGGCCTAAAAGTTTCTGCCATAATAGGAACAATTTGTTCAGCAATGACTTTTGGATCTTCATCTTCTTTAACATTAATTCTTCCTCTAATTGCAATAAAATGATCTTTTTTCAATTGTTTTTCACACATTCTATAGGTTTTAGGGAAGACAATCACTTCCACTTGGTCGTATAAATCTTCTACCGTAATAAACGCCATATTTTGGCCATTACGAGTGACTTTCTCAGTCTTACTGACAATTAATCCCCCAAATGTAAAAAGTGCCTCATCCTTTAACAAAGGGGTTTCTCCTTCTTCATATGAACTCTTAATTTCAGAAAGATTATACGTGGAAATAACTTCTAATCTCTGTTTATGCTGATCAAGTGGGTGTCCTGACAAATATATACCCAACATCTCTTTTTCAAATTGTAAAATTGTTTGAAGTCTTAGTTCAGGCACCACTGGCATTTTATTACCCATCTCTTCAGAGGTAATTCCTGCATTTTCGAGATTAAATATAGAAAACTGTCCTTCACTGGTTCTGCGCTTTTGCTGGTGAACCCGATCCACTGTCTTTTCAAAAACTGCCAACATTTGAGCTCTATTGGCATCGAACGCATCAAAAGCACCTGCTTTAATTAAACTTTCAATGGCCTTTTTATTGAGTTCCCCTGAATCAATTGATTCACAAAAATCGTAAAACCCTTTAAACGGACGTGTATTCCTTGCTTTAATAATAGCATTGATAATGCCTCGTCCCACATTTTTAATGGCGTTGAGACCATATCTAATTTTTCCCTCCTCAACTGAAAATCCCTTAAAGCTCGAATTCACATTAGGCGGTAAAATCATAATGCCGTGTTCTTTAGCATCTTGAATATATTGTGCCAGCTTAGAATGGTTTCCCATAACACTGGTCATAAGTGCTGCCAAATATTCAACTGGATAATGGGCTTTCAAGTAGGCCGTCTGATAGGCAACAATAGCATAAGCCGCAGCATGGGATTTATTAAAAGCATATTTGGCAAAGTCAATCATATCATCAAAGATTTCATTGGCAACTTTTTCACTAATGCCATTACGCTTACACCCCTTAATTTCAACATGACCTTCAGCATCACACTTACCATTAATAAAATACTCTCTTTCCTGCTGCATCACTGCCATCTTCTTCTTACTCATGGCACGTCTCACCGTGTCTGATCGGCCAAAACTATAGCCTCCAAGATCCCTAACAATCTGCATAACCTGTTCTTGATAAACCAAACACCCGTAGGTCACATCAAGAATTGGCCTCAAAGCTTCCGTTTTGAAAACGATACCAGTCGGATTGTTTTTATTCTTGATATAAAGGGGGATGGAGTCCATCGGTCCCGGACGGTACAAAGATATCCCAGCTATAATATCTTCAATCCCTGTTGGTTTTAACTCCCGCATAAATTTTCTAAAACCAGCGGACTCAAGTTGAAAAACCCCCAAGGTATCACCTTTACTAATCATATTGAAGGTGGCTTCATCATGATCTGGCAATTGCCCCAGATCTAATTTTATATGATGAGTCTCCTCAATTAATTGTAATGCATTTTTGATAACTGTCAATGTCCTAAGACCCAAAAAATCCATTTTTAACAAACCTAATTCTTCAAGAAGAATCATATTGTACTGGGTCGAAACATTACCATCTTGCATATAAAGTGGCACATACTCATCGACAGGTTTCTTTGCAATTACAACTCCTGCAGCATGGGTTGACGCATGTCTTGGAACCCCTTGCAATTTAATAGACGATTCTATCATTTTTTTGATTTGGGGATCATCCGTCATCATTTGTGTTAATTTTGAGTTAAGACGTATAGCCTTTTCAAGGGTCATACCGAGTTCCATAGGAATTTCTTTTGCAACACGGTCTACATCTTGATATGGCAGGTCCATCACCCTTCCTACATCACGAATAGCTGCCCTTGCAGCCAATGTTCCAAATGTAATAATTTGAGCAACACGCGAATGTCCGTACTTCTCTATAACATAATCTATAACTTCTGACCGTCTATCGTCTTCAAAGTCAATATCAATATCAGGCATAGTTACCCGTTCAGGATTGAGAAAGCGCTCAAAGATTAAATCGTATTTAATCGGATCAATTTCTGTAATGTCAAGTGTATAAGCAACCAACGATCCTCCGGCACTGCCTCGTCCAGGTCCAACTCTAATATCATTTTCTTTGGCATACTTGATGAAGTCCCATACAATTAGAAAGTAATCATCAAAACCCATTTGGTGAATGACAGATAGTTCGTTATTGAGACGGTCCATTAAAACGGGGGTTACTTCGGTGTATTTCTTATGGAGTCCTTCTTCACACAATTGTCTAAGGTAGCGTCCGGCATCTTTCCCCTCTAGTTCAAACTCTGGTAAGTGCATCTCATCAAAGTTAAAGTCAAACTGACACTTTTCTGCAATCTTAACTGTGTTTTCGATGGCTTGAGGTTGTCCACGAAAAAGATTCTTCATTTCCTCAGGTGATTTCAAGTAAAAATCATCACTCGGAAAACGCATCCGCTCTTTATCTGAAAGTATTTTAGCCGTTTGGATACAGAGTAAAATATCATGGACTGCAGCATCATTCTTTTCAATATAATGAACATCATTAGTGGCAACTAAGGGAATCCCTGTTTCTTCACTCAGTCTAACCAACTTGCGGTTAACCGTCTTTTGTTCAGTCATGCCATGATCTTGTAATTCTAAATAAAAATCTCCCGGTTCAAAGATTGATTTTAAATATAAGGCGACTTTTTTAGCCCCTTCATATTGTCCCTCTAAAAGCAGACGTTGGATATCTCCCGCCAAACATGCCGAAAGACACACCAGACCCTCTGCATGTTCTTTTAAGAGACTATAATCAATTCTCGGTTTATAATAATAGCCCTCAGTAAAACCTGCTGATACAAGTTTTATCAAGTTCTTATAGCCTGTTTCATTCTTAGCCAATAAGACCAAATGACCATACTGCTTGTCATAAAAATTGTCTTTATCAAAACGGCTTCTAGGTGCCGTATAGACTTCACAGCCAATAATAGGTTTAACCCCTGCCTTCTTTGCCGCTTGATAAAATTCTACAGCACCAAACATGACCCCATGATCTGTAATGGCTACTGTATCCATGCCCTTCTCTTTCACCTTGTCAAACAAGTGATTAATCCTGGAAAAGCCATCTAGCAAACTATATTCTGTATGCAAATGTAAATGGACAAAATCCGAATTCGCCATATATTCCTCGATTTCTAAATTTCAAAAGCAACGCCCTATAAACTCTTCTTTAGCTTTTTACTTTAGCGTCTTACTAATTGTTGTCACTTGTTGCTGGTGGTGCTGTGTCCTTTGACCCGCTCCCCAGTTCAGACGTCATCACATGTTTCTCCCAAAGTGAAATGATTTGTTGTCTTAATGCAGGTGATACTTCTGGATAACGACTTGGTAAAAGCTCATCGTAATCAAGTGTTGGTGAACGCAATTTGACACCTTTAATCTCTGTGAGTGCACTTGAGTCCACTTCATCTATTGGATAAACCGTTAACCTACCCCAATTTTTAGGATCATAGATTTCCCCTTGAATACTCGGTGATAACAAGTCATTAATAACCAACATAGCGCCTGATTTGTTAGGACTATTAAAGGCAATTCCTACATAATCAGTATAGCCTACACTCCCTTCTGGTATAGCAAATGTCCCTGTCATTTCTGGATATTCATAGGCTTTCGTTTGTGTATAAGCATAGTTATAGTCTAAAGTCATACTCATCGCAAGTTCTAAGTTTTCATAAGCGTCATCCAGAGCTTGCCAACTTGATTTTAAACTTGCCGTATCAATACTCAAAGCTTTAAGGTCATCAAATCCTGGTTGAATCATTTCCAATAGCTCTTTATCATCCAACGTTTCCGTATTGACCTTTTCATAATCAAGATAAGGCGCTACCATACTTAATACAAACGCCTCTCCTTCTTTTGTCTTCCTTGGGTCAGGATACGTGAATTGTCCTTTAATATCTTGAGCCACTTGAGCCATTTCTGCTCTTGACTCAGGTGCCTCATAAAAAACATCTTCATTATAAATCATTGAAAGCTGACTTCTAGCAAAAGGCACTTCTGCGCCTTCTATTGCAAGTCCCTCATCATATTTCATTTCTTCATCATTCATATCGAGATAGCTCATAACATTAGGCAATTTACTTACAAAAGGCCCATAGAGTAGCTGATCCGATTTAAGGGATTTAAACGTATCTCCCATGAGAAAAACGACATCATATTGACCCATATCTGTTTCATTTTCCAAATCACGTTTGAGGCGTTCATGGGTTTTTTCCATACTCTGCTCTGTGATATTAAGGGTAATCTCACTATTGAGTTTCACATAGCTTTTAAAATCTTCTTTCAGCCATGTAAGAAAGGCCTCATCGTCACTGTCAACTAAAACATTAACGGTTGAACCTTTACCACTTTCTTCAATAAGTTGCCAATCCTTAGGTGTCCCATCCACAATATTTTCAATATTGCTACAGCCTGTCATGACGACCAGTATTAAGATGAGTACAAGTGCGAATATCCTTTTCATTTATAGGTCTCCTTTTGTTTTAGTGTTTCAGCCATTTCTATCAATTTTTTCAACCGATGATTGACCCCTGATTTTCCAATAGGGGGATCTAACATTTCACCCAATTCCTTGAGAGAAGCATCTGGATTTTCAAGTCTTAAAAGGGCAACATCTCTCAATTTATCCGGTAGATTAGACAGCCCCATTTTTTTCTCTAATAGCTGAATGTGTGTAATTTGGTCATAGGCCGCATCAATGGTTTTGTTGAGATTGGCTGTTTCACAATTAACCACACGGTTAACATTATTCCGCATTTGTTTGACAATCCTCACATTTTCATATTCCAATAAAGATTGATGTGCACCGACTATATTAAGAAAATCGACTATTTTCTCACTTTCTTTTATATAAACAATATAATTGTTTTTGCGCTCTGTATATTTAACACGAAGATCAAAGGTTTCATTCATAAATTGTGTCAGTTCTTCAGCGTAAGTGATATTATGCGTAATGATTTCTAGATGGTAACTTTTTTCAGGCGCACTAAGAGAACCGCCCCCCATATAAGCACCTCGTAAATAGGCCTTTTGGCAACAGGGTTTCTTTAAGAGTTCCCATGGCAAACCATTTGTTAAATGAATCGTATCTTCTTCTTGCTTAAAAATACCCAAATCCAAAAGAATATCATTGGCTTTTTCAATAAAGATTTCATACTGATGGTGTTTATTGAGTTTATTGCCCTCTTTCATAATCACTTCTGTATGTAGTTGATAAGTCTTTTTAAGTAAAATAAAGACCAGTCTCGCCACAGCTGCATTTTCAGTCGTAATTCTCAAATTCATTTTTTGAAAACCTGCAAATTCAAGTGCTCCACTTACTCTTACAATAGCAGCCAATGCTGCACGATGGCAACATTTCCCCTCAGTTCTTATACGTGAGAGTTCATTTTTTGATATGGATGAAAACGACATCTAATCTCCTTCTATATGATGAATCATTTCAAGTGCTTTTGACAAAATATCACGTTCATCATCGTATTTTGCAAGTGAAAGGACATTATCCTTATGAATAAACTTAGCGTCTACGAAGCCTTCCTCTTTTTGAGGATGGGGCGATGAACCGAGAGCCTCCATTAAATACCACACCACACTTTTCTCAATGACATGGTTATTGGACCAATAATTTTTAAACCGATAAGATGTTTCTCCAATGGGTTTTATCCGCTTTGCCTTTATACCGGCTTCTTCACGCACTTCTCTCACCGCAGTTTCTTCACTTTTTTCACCTTGTTCAATTTTTCCCTTTGGTAGCACCCAATCGCCATTTAATTTTTTTAGCATTAATATACTATTACCCAAATAGACGACGCCACCTGCACTATATACTCTTTTCAAAAAAAGCTCCTACAGAATGCCCTATTTTTTGTGATGGTATTTCATATTCCAGTATAACATATTATGAGCATGATTTCATTAGGTTCATAGTGCTAAAAAAACCACCAAGACAATGCTTACACTGTCTTGGTGGTTTTATAAACACCTTATTTTACAGGTTTCAATTTTGCTGTAAAGTGACGGAGCACTTTCGGTTCATAATCAAAATCAAAGCCTTGGAGTTGGTTAGCATATTCAGCGACCTTAATCACTGTATCTGCAACATAATCCATATGATCATTTGTATAGACACGTCTTGGAATAGTGAGCCTCATCAGTTCAAGTGGCGATTCTAAAGGTTCTCCTGTTTCAGGATCTCTTCCTAATAGGAATGACCCAATCTCTACAGGTCTAACGCCCCCTTCAGTATAAACAGCATTACAAACTGCTTGAGCTGGAAACTCATAATAAGGAATCTGAGGACACATCTTCTTACAGTCTACAAAAACGGCATGGCCACCGGTTGGATATTGAATTGGAATCCCCGCTTCAAGTAAGCGATCACCAAGATATTTGACTTGACCTATACGATAATCAAGATAATCATAATCAAGTCCTTCTTCAAGCCCTACTGCAAGTGCTTCCATATCTCTACCTGCAAGTCCCCCATAAGTTGGAAAACCTTCCATAGGTACAACACTTGAACGACAAGCATTATAAAAATCTTCATCGTCTTTAATACCAATCAAACCGCCCATGTTGACAATACCATCTTTTTTGGCACTCATCATGAGTCCATCTGCATAGCTAAACATTTCTTGTGAAATTTCTAAAATAGATTTATCTTTATAAGCTTCTTCTCTTGTTTTTACGAAATAAGCATTTTCTGCATATCGCGCTGCATCCATAAATACTTTGAGTCCATGTTGGTGAGCAATATCGCTAGCCGCTTTCATATTTGCCATTGAAATCGGTTGACCACCTGCTGAATTACACGTTACCGTAATAATCAGACAAGCAATATTTTCAACACCTTTTTCTTTAATAAAGTTTTCTAATTTAACGAGATCAAAGTCGCCTTTGAAATCATCATATTTTTCTGTATTAAATGCTTTTTCATCAATTAAGTTGATTGGTCGACCACCTGCCAAAATAACATGACCCATCGTGGTATCAAAATGCATGTTATTAAGCACATAATCGCCTTTTTTCTGAATGAGATTAGGAAGAACCACCTGTTCTGCACCACGACCTTGATGAGTTGGGATCACGTATTTATAACCCGTAATGTTCTGTACGACTGACTCTAATTTGTAGAATGAGCGACTGCCTGCATAAGATTCATCACCTAGCATAATCGCAGCCCACTGCTTGTCACTCATAGCACCCGTGCCACTGTCTGTTAAAAGATCAATGTAGATATCTTCCGCTCTTAAGGCAAATGGGTTATAACCCGCTTCTACCAGTCTCTTTTCTCTTTCCTCTTTAGGAATCCTCTTAATTGTTTCTACCATTTTGATTTTGAATGGTTCTGGAACTCTTTTAGCCATAAAAATTCTCCTCCTTATTGGTCATATAAGGTGAATTTTTAAAAGATAATCCTTTATCTTTGCAAATCACACTGTCAAGTCTTCTGAGTCTTCCAACATTTTTTTATGGCTTAAAAAAAATGTGGTGTCTTCTTTATTATAGCTGACACCACATTTATTGAAAAGTCTATTTTCTAAAAATTCTATTATTTATTTTATAATTAATTTATTTTATATTCTTTAACCACATATTCTAGCATCGATTCACCGATTTTATGGGTGTCATGTCTCACATACCCCTTGACGACTTCCACAAAATTATCTTCAATAATTTGAATTTTTTGAGCCTTGAGCCATTCACGGTCCTCTTGGGTTAGCAAAACAGGTGATGAAGATTCTTTAGCATACCGATCAACAATACTGGATTCAATCAGGCCATTATTAGCAATAATAAAGTCAATGTTTTTAAGACGCGTATGCTTATAAATCGCCATGAGGTGATCTCCCGCACTCATACCATCACTTTCTCCAGGCTGAGTCATAATATTGCTAATGTAGTAGATATTTGCTTCTGAATCATTGATTGCTTCTACCACTTCTTTGACCAATAAATTGGGAATGATACTGGTAAAAAGGCTCCCAGGCCCTAAAACAATCATGTCTGCATCGTGAATCCGATTAACAATCGTCTGAATGGTTCTTGCATCTTCTGGTTCAATCCATATTTTTTCAATTGAGACTTCTTTTTTAATGGCTTCAAGAGGAATATTAGACTCTCCTACTACCGTTGAGCCGTCACTTAACTTAGCGTACAATACCAAGTCTTCTTCTGAAACGGGGAAAACTTCACCTGTAATGGCAAATATATCGGCAATTTTTTGAACAGCGGTTTCAAAACTATCTGAAATTCCTACCATAGCTGCAATCATTAAGTTGCCAAAATTCTGCCCCTTAAGCCGGCCCTCTGTAAAGCGATACTGGAATAAATCTTGTAGGATGGGTTCTTGATTGGCAAGAGCAAGTATGCAGTTTCTCACATCTCCTGGCGGCAACATCCCTAGGTCTTCACGCAAAACGCCAGAACCACCACCATCATCCGCTACGGTAACCACTGCCGTGATATTGGGAGATATATCCTTAATGCCTCTCAATAAAATAGACAGACCCGTACCGCCTCCTATTGCTACAACATTTAACATATTAGGCCTCTTTTCTAGCATCACGGTGAACCGTGTTAACACTATAGCCTTTTTGAATCAATGCTTTAGCCATTTTATTGGTAAAAGTCACACTCCTATGTTGACCCCCTGTACAACCAATAGAAATCACCAGTTGTGTTCTGCCATCATTTGAAAATTGGGGAATGACATAGTCTATTAAGTGCATCAAGTGATCATAATATTTAACACTTTCTTCAAAGCTCATCACATAATCGCTAACTTCTTTTTGATTACCTGTTTTATGTCTTAATTCATCAATATAATAAGGGTTAGGCAAAAATCGCACATCAAAAATAAAATCAGAGTCCATAGGAATTCCTTTTTTAAAACCAAAAGACATCACCGTAATGGCAATACCCGTTATCTCTTCTCCTATTTTTAAATACCGCGCAATCTCTGATTTTAATTTAGCTTGATTCATATCACTCGTATTAATAATAAAATGTGCTTTATCTCTTAAAGACGAGAGTTTTTGCTTTTCCTCACTTATAGCTTCTTCAATTCGCCCTGTAGGATTTAAAGGGTGCGACCGTCTGGTTTCTTTAAATCGTTTGAGCAAGACACTGTCCCCTGCTTCAAAATAAAAAATCTTAACATCGTGGTGTCTTTCTGAAAAAATAGCCAAGTGATCTTCAAGATCTTTAAAAAATTGTCCCCCTCTAATGTCAATGACGAGGGCCACATGGCTAATATTTTCCGCATTGTTTTCTAACAATCTTACAAAGTCAGGAATTAATGAAGGGGGTAAATTATCGACACAATAATACCCTAAATCTTCAAACACCTTCTTCGCCTGACTTTTTCCTGCACCAGACTGACCTGAAATAATGACAAAATTCACTTTTTCATCCCCCATTTTTAATCTTAGATTCGCTTAATCTTCTACGACATTCACTATGCGACTAATTGGAATACCCGCTTCTACTGCCCTTCTCATGGCTTCATCTACATTGCCTATATCTTCTATTTTATGTGCATCACTACAAATAGCAAATTTCACATCATACTTAAGACATATCTTGATTTCTTCTACTGTCAAATGCCCATGTTTATTATTGATTTCCAATATTGTATCCGTTTCAGCTGCCGCCTTTGCCACTGCTTCAATATCAACTGGACCTTTATCCCCTGGATGAGTAATCATATGGATACTGTTTTTATACATGGCTTTAACCATCGTTTGTGTATTAATCTTTTTCACTTTTTTATAGGCTTTTGGGCTAAAACGACTGGCAAAGTTTAAAAAGTGTATACCCAAGTCGTGCTTGAGATTACTCCCAAAGTGATAACCGGCATTAAGCCATTCATTGTGGGGCTTCATATCTGGAAAAAGATCAATTTCACCATTTTTTCCTAAGATATTAGCTTCAAGACCCAGCATAACCTTAATGTCCGGATATTTAGGTCTTAAGGCATCAATTTCTTGTCTAATCATTGGGTAAGCTTCTGCTTTTATGCCATAACCATCGTGTTTAGGGCCATGGTCAGTAATGGCAATTTCTTTAAGCCCTCTTCTTTGAGCTGCTTTAAATATATCTTCTATTTCATTATGGCAATCGCCACTGAATTTTGAATGCATATGATAATCTGAGATAAGTTTCATTTTTATCCCTCCTAACTTATTCTAATTATACCACCAACTTAAACTTTTACACAGATGGCAGAATTTGTTCACTGTTTCTTAACGGCTCGTTCACTATGACTAATCACTTTAAGAGCCATCACCTGCCTTTATGTATAAAAAAGCACTCCTACTTTAAATGTAGCAGTGCTTCGCTTTCTCTATTCTTTACCAAATATGCGGACTTCTCTTTCCAATTGGACACCCGCATCGTCATAAACCAATTTTTGAACAGTTTGAATGAGCGTCATGACATCATGACAAGTAGCGCCGCCCACGTTAACTACAAACCCACAGTGTTTTTGTGACACTTGTGCTTTGCCATAAATTAATCCGCGACAGCCTGCATCTTCAATGAGTTTTCCTGCAAAATAGCCTTCTGGTCTTTTAAATGTACTCCCTGCACTTGGCATCTCAAGCGGTTGTTTACTGACGCGTCTTTGGGTTAAATCATCCATTTCAGCTTTAATGGCTTGATAGTCACCCTTTTTAAGTGCCAAAGCTACCTTAAGTACAATATAGCCTTTAGATTTTACTAAACTTGAACGATAACCAAAAGCTAATTCTGCATTAGACAATCGACAGATTTGTCCTTCCGGCGTTAAGACTTCAACCCATTTGACAACATCCTTCATTTCACCACCATAAGCACCCGCATTCATAAAAATAGCGCCACCTAGTGTTCCTGGAATACCTGAAGCAAAGGCTAAGCCTTCCAAAGATGCCTCAAGTGCCACCTTGGACAAGGTTGATAACAGGACACCTGCTTCTGCTTCAATCAAAGTTTCTTTAACCTCAACTGCTTTAAGATTATCTCCAATTTTGATAACCAGACCTCGAATGCCGTCATCGTCTACAAGGATATTAGAGCCATTGCCAACAACATAATAAGGCATGTTCAAATGTTGACAGCGTTCTATCGTCTTTTTAATTTGTGTCACGCTTCTAGGCATTAACAAAAAATCTGCTGGTCCACCTATTTTAAAAGAAGTATGGTCACTCATTGGTGCATTTTGAACGATCTCTTCTGCTTTATAAATGGTCTTCAATTCATCAATAGTCATGAATGCTTCTCCGTTCACTGTTATTTGATTTCGCCGTGTTTTTCTTCGTGATGAATATCCACAATTTTATTGTGCTCGCCTAAAAAGACTACATTTGGTTCTAAGCTTTTGGCTTCTTCAGCATCGACCATGCAGTAAGCAATAATAATCACGACATCTCCAGGTTGCACACGTCTAGCTGCTGCACCATTTAAACATATTACGCCACTGCCTCTTTCCCCTTTGATGGTATACGTTTCAATTCTCTCGCCATTGTTGTTGTTGACGATTTGAACTTTTTCACCGGGTAAAATGCCTGCAGCATCCAGTAAATCTTCATCTATTGTAATACTACCAACATAGTTAAGGTTAGCTTCTGTGACAGTTGCTCTATGAATTTTACTTTTAAACATGTTAATTAACATTAATGAATCCTCCTCAATTCGGCTAGCCCTAAACGGTTAGTCTACAGTTATCTATTAAACGGGGCTTGCCTATTTTAACTGCAAGTGCAATTAATAAATCGCCTTCACATGTATGGACACGTTCAAGGTTTTGGCTATTGACGATTTCAATGTAGTCAATCTCCGCATCATCTGCTGTTTCAATATGTTTTCTCATTTCAGCGATAATGGTTTCAGCATTTCTTTCGCCATCATATAGCATTTGTTTTGCTTTTTCAAGTGATTGTGACAAAACTAAGGCTTCTTTTCTTTCTTTTTCTGACAAATAAGTGTTTCTTGAACTAAGGGCGAGCCCATCTGCTTCACGTACAATAGGACAAGGAACAATTTCAACAGGCATGTTAAGGTCTCTTACCATCTTTTCTATAACAGCCACTTGTTGGGCATCCTTTTGACCAAAATAAGCGCGGTCAGGACCGACCATATTGAAGAGTTTAGTGACTACAGAAGTTACTCCTTTAAAATGTCCTGGACGTGATGCCCCACATAATTTTTCTGTAATACCGCCTTCACAGGTCACATAAGTGCTGTAACCTTCCGGATACATTTCAGATACTTCAGGCATAAATACCACATCTGCCCCTTCTTGAGTACAGAGCACTTTATCTCTTTCAGGGTCTCTTGGATAAGCCTCTAAATCTTCTGTCGGACCAAATTGAGTAGGATTTAAAAAGATACTCACCACGACAAAATCATTTTCTTTTCTGGCACGTCTTATAAGTGACGCATGCCCTTCATGTAAAAAGCCCATCGTCGGTACTAGGGCTACACAATGTCCCTTTTGTTTTTCATTTAAAACGCTTTCTCTTAATTCTTTTACAGTATGAATGACTTTCATATGCCACCTCTTATATGCTCTAGTAGAGTTTATTTAATACATCATCATCTATTTTAAAGGTATGCTTCCCGTCTTCTGGGAACGCACTGCTTTTGACTTCATCACAATAAGCTTTAGCAGCTTGTCTAATTTCACCTGCTAAGCTCGCGTATTGCTTCACAAATTTCGGTTTTAAATCTTCATACATGCCCAGCATATCTTGAACGACAAGAACCTGTCCATCACAGCCAGCTCCTGCCCCAATGCCTATCGTAGGAATAGATAATTGCTGAGAGATTAAACTAGCCAGTTTAGCGGGAATACATTCGAGCACAATAGCAAAACAACCCAATTTTTCTAACAATTTGGCTTCTTCTATGAGTTTTTGTGCTTGGGCTTCTGACTTCCCTTGAATTTTAAAACCACCGAATTTATTAACCGATTGAGGCGTCAATCCCAAATGACCAATCACTGGAATTTGGGCGGCAATAATCCCCTCAATTTTATCTTTAACATCGTAGCCACCTTCAAGTTTAACAGCATGTGCCCCACCTTCTTGAATCAAACGACCTGCATTTAAAATCGCTGCTTCAACGGTTGTATGGTAGGATAAAAAAGGCATATCTGCAATAACGAGCGCTTGTTTAGCACCCCTTTTTACTGCTTTGGTGTGGTGAATGATATCTTCCATTGTCACTGAAAGGGTGTCTTCATAACCTAGCATGGTCATGCCGAGAGAATCTCCAATAAGAAGACTATCAACCCCTGCACTATCAAGTAATGACGCTGTCGTGTAATCATAGGCAGTCAGCATAGTGATTTTTTCACCTTTTTCTTTTGCACTTAAAAAATGACTGATTGTTTTTCTTGACATGTTATTCCTCCTCTAGTCTTTGTAACATCGCTTGACGCTTGTCTTCTGGGAGGTCAGCCAGTAAGACAGTCTTCACACCGAGGGCACGGTAAAGTGTTGCATCTGTCAAATGTCCTAAGTGTTTCTCAACTGTTTTCAGGTCTCCTCTTTTAATAGGCCCTGTTAAAGCTTTCTCGAGTCCCAAACGTCTGATATTATCTACGGTACCTTGGATTAATGGAAATAAAGCCTGCATTGCCATATCTGGTGTGAGTCCAATGGCTTCAAGTTGTTCAGTAGCATAAGCAAGTGTCGTTACCAAATAGTTGGATGCAATCGCCGCAGCTGCGTGATATTGAGCTTTTTGATGGGCCTTTATGCGAAAGAATTCAATATCTGCTACCTCAAGTAAGGCTTCAAATAGTTCATCTTTATCACTGTGTCCCTCTAAACTCATTAAATTGAGCGTTTCTCTTCTCATTGCCTGTGGAAAAGATTCCAAAGGATGAAGAGAATACCCTTCTAATTCATGAGCTGTCAAAAGTTCTGAAGTATGGACACCACTGGTATGTACAAATAATGTCTCTTTATAATGACTGTCTTGTAAATGATCTTTAATGATTTCAGCACACTGTCCTGCCACTGTGTCAATGGCATCATCAGAAACGGTTATAAAAACAATGCCGTTTTCTTCAAGTAAGGTCTCTAGGTATCGGTAACTCTTAGTCCCTGTAAAATCAGCCGCTATGGCAGTATCGCCTTCACTCAAAGAGTAATAGCCTGAAACTTCAATGCCCTTACTGATAAAATAATGACCAAGGGTTTGACCTACTTTTCCTGCACCGATAAATCCAATTTTTTGTTCCATAAAAAAACTCCTTTTGCACAAGACAAAAAGAGCTATAATTACATAACTACTATTTCTGTCTCGGGCACTAAATGCTCTGAGCAGCCTTTTTTTAAACGTCAATTCACTTAAACTTCATTATAAAAATGCACGTATAGTCCATCAGTGGTACTATCGCCATTATTATAACATAGATTATCCAGAAGTCACTTGAATTTCAAGTTTGTTTACAAAGAATTTTTGGTTGTTTCATTAGCTCAATACCGCCTCTAAATAAGGTAAGGCTTCATAGCGTTTTAAAATACCCTCATCACTTTTCTTGATTTCAGGTAAAATCCTGCCATTGATTTGAGCGACATTAGATAGGTAAGTCTTCAAAAGTCCCACAGTTACTTTATCATTGATGTCCACGTTTCTAGGAATATTATTCAAATAGCCCATATACTTAGCATATTGAAAATGGAAATGATAAGGATGAGACTGCCTTACCATAACGAATTCTTTGATAACACTGTCTATATCAATAAGGGATTCAAAATCTTGTCGTTTAATCGGTGTTAATAATTTAAGGCGTTCTTCATAAATAAAACGCGGTGTCGTCATTGTCACCAGTTCGCCATAAGTCAAAAGGCGATCCGGTTGAAAAGTATTGTTTTTATACGCGACAATATAGCCTCTTTGGTCGAGGTTTCTTGCCATTTCAAAGTATTTATGCCCCTCACCGAAGTCTTCAAAGGGGGATTGCTTAATCAATTGATTAACTGACACAACCTTATAACCGTATGCCTTTAAAAGCTGAAGTTGAGGCTCAAGCGCGTGGGCAATTGGTGTCTCATGCGACATGTTGAAGCCGTCTTTTTGAAAAATAATATGCCCGTTTAAGGCATCGGCGTCACGTTCAAGCATGGTTTGAATTGGTCTAACCATTATTTCTACATCCCGATCATAGTCACCCGTTGTTGCTTTCCATCCGCCGCCGTCTACACTCGCTGCCATGTAGTGATAGCCCAAATAGGCATAAGCATCATAAGAGGTATGTCCCCCTTTAATTTTGTCCACATAATGTGGGGGGCGTGAAAGCCTAAGGGTTTTTCTGTACTGGTCATAAACCAAATTATGTAGCTTTAACAAGTCTTCTACAACCGCTTGAATATTAGGCAAATATTTGCGTTTTCCATAGACAAAAGGCATCGGGCCAAATAAGACATGACGATAACCATGATTTGAAAAATCGTGTTGTGATGCTATTTTTTCCCCTAGTTCACTTTGGTGGACAATGCCCCCTTGATGGTCTTGTTTATAATCTGGATAGTGGTCATGCGCTTTCCCACCCCACTGGGCAGAATGACGCTCCCCTTTGTCATCGGGATAGTTGTCACTGGTATCGCCTATCACATCAAAAGTTCCCACGGCATTATACTGGTGGAGAACATCTGTGAGGTGGTCAGTTAAACCTGTCTCAATGCCTCTTGCTGGTTCAGGCACAAGGGCACTTGGCCCATCATCAAAGGTCATGGCAACCCAGCGTTCACTTTTAATACGATAGACATGTTCAATCCGTCTAACAGGTGAAAGATAAGTGCCTGCTTTTCTCTTTTTATAAAGTTTATATTGTAAATTAATTGATCTTAAAAAATCCATTAGTATCATGGTTTATCCTCCGAATTAAGCTTGTTATAACACCCTATCTGATCCATCTTTTGATGGTCTATTTCACTTTTCTTTCTCTCTTTGGTATACCGCTACTTCTCCTCTTAAAAAGGTTTTTGGATTTATCTTTGCGTAGAGGTAAATGCCCACACTATAAAAAGCTTTGACGACTTGCTTGGGGATCTTGTGCCATGTTTTTTGAGTCACCATCTTATAAATCTGGCTATAGACTTCAAAGATACCTAGCGTCAATTCTCCATGGACTTTGGCATTGTAGTTTTTTAACTTTTGCGGATCAAAAGCGACTTTATCCACGTCAAATGAGACATAGGTACGTCCAATTTCAAATGGCGTATGTCCGTCACTGCCACCTGTAATCGGCAGGCCTCTCTTTTTTGCTTCCTCAACTGCCTTTTGATTAGCCTCAAAGTTGCCTCTGACGAAACACGTTCTACCATTGAAAACTTCCACTGCATCAATATGTTCCCATAAATAATCGCTTGGATTTCTCTTTTTCCATCTAAAAGGGTGGGCTAAGACAATAAAGGCATGTTGGGCTTTCGCGCCTTCGATGACGTCTTTACAGCGATACCACTTTCCATCAAGCTTTAACGTGTTCTCAAGTGGTTCTTGAAGGCCAATAACAATAAGGTGTCCTTCTTCTGTTGAATATTCAGCCCCTCTGATAACAAGGGGTCTTTTTTCAATGGGAACATGGTGATAACGTGCATCTATAAGGCTCTGAATAGGGGCTTTAGGTGCTAAAATATTGTGGTCGACAATGACAACCCCGTCTAGTCCCTTTTTTTCCACTCTGTCAAGAATCGTTTCGTATTTTTGCCTTGAATCTAATGAATGGAAAGAGTGCACGTGAAAATCTATTTTTATCATTAATTTTTTCTCCTTACAAAGGCGTTCCTAAAATACATGAGACCTGGTTTAGGATCATTGAATCTAAACAGACCATCTTTTACAAAAGGATTTAAAAGATCAAATACATACCTTAGCGATAGGCCTAAGTGGCGGTTTTCTCCTTTTAAATACCCAATGGCTGCTAATGTATCTTGTAATATATATTGCATTTTAGTGCCTTTTCTATAACGGGCTGCGAATCGTAGCTTGCCTTCATTCGGTGTTGTAAGTCCCATTACTGACTTATAATAGGCAAAGGGCATATCACATTTTGACAAGAAAGACAGGGGCATACTCCCCCAAAATCGGGGATTAATTTCCATGAGTCTGATGTCTCCATTGGCTTTCCCCTTAAATTCTACCATGGCAAATCCTTGCCACTTTAGTTCTCTTAAAAGTTTTACAGCATAAGAGACCATACGGTCATCCCATATGCTTTCACAAAAGGTACTCGGTCCACCCGATACTGGATATTCTCTAATGCGACGGTGGCAGAAGATTTCAACAGGTTCATGTGCCTCGTTAAAAACACATGATACACCAAATCCATCGCCTTCAATGTATTCTTGCACCAAAGGAGAAACCTGAATGTCATGCATGAGTTTGTATTGATTGATAAAAACTTCTCTGCTTGAAACAATGGCGTAACGCGCGTTGGGTTTAAGCGATAACTTTTCACCTTCTCTGTACTTAATGACTACTGGAAACTCGATGCGATGTGCCAATTCATAAATGGTTTCATCTTCTTCAAGCCATGTCGTTTTAGGCATGGGGACATCCACCGACTGAGCCACCTGAGACAATAAAAAAGTATTATTGGCATGATTAAGGATGGTTTGATCTACTAAATTGAACACAAAATAATTTTTAAATTCTTCTTCATGGCAAATGACCACTTCGTGAGTGCCACTGGCTGGTATAATCAAAACAGGTTTTTCACCCGTTCTTGAATAGATATCTTTCCCTATCATTAATAAGGCACTAACAAAATTAACCTCATCAACTTTAGGATGAGGAATCACTTTGGTTTTTGATACATATTTAGAATAGAAGCCTAGTCTTTCTTTGGCTGGCGTACTATCGTATTCAACGGCAGTGATGTCGATTCCTTTTCTACCCAATGACCAAATCGCAGTCATGGTCATTCTATATTTAACATCAGTGATGACAACTTCTCTCATATGACCTCATTCTTAAACTTATTCATTCAAATTCTACCAAATAGGGGGTGGACAGTCAATGTAAGTTGGATGGATAAAAAAACGATGGAAGGCCTTTAGGGGGGGCTGATCCATCGTTATTGGAGGAGATTTTTTATTTGAATATTAATAATATTATTATTTTTTAGGATTACTCACTTTAAAAAATTCCTCACGAATATATTGTGCCATACTCGCATTTTTAACAATGCACGAGAGCTCACGTCTACTACCTTTACGTTGTCCCTGCTTACTAAGCCAATTATGTGATCCAATAACGACATATTCTCTATCAACAATTAAAATTTTTGAGTGAAGAGGTGGATTATAAATCAATGATTCTCCAAGTATATTTTGAAGCCTCAGCATCATATTAAATTCCTTATCTTTATCATGTTTAAACCCATTATCTCTTGAAATAATTCTCTTGATTTCATTATGACTTGATAGAGTATCTTTTGAAGGTTTAAAACCAAAGACAATCTTACACTTGTGGCCATCTGAAACAAATTTTTCTAATTGTTCTAAAAACATATCTTTAACCACAATTGTATTAACCCATGGTGTACATATTTCAATCGATTTAGCATTATTCAAAATACTGAGTAATAATTTATAGTGAACCTCATCTGTTAAGATGCCCTCATGCTTTTCATAAATTGAAAACAACTGGCTATATCGGCTGTCTTTAATAGTTTCAGCTGTTAGTATTGATTTAACTGTCTCCGCATGATGAGGTTCCATGTCAAAACTTTCATCGTAAAAAGAATAAATTTTACCTCGCTGAAGAATCACTTGGTTAAGGTGAGCAAGATGATTATTAGCCTTTTCAAGAATATCATAGTTACCTACAATGATAACCTGTTGTTTTGCTCTTGTTAAAGCAACATTAAGAAAGTTAGGTTCTGCACCAATAAAAGAAAGTCCTTTCATATCACTTGGTGAGCTCACTACTAAACTAATAATAATAATATCTTTACCTTTACCTTGAAACTTATGAACAGTTCCGCATTCTTCTTTTTCACCTTTGATATGACTCTCTAATAAATGATGTTGATTAGAATAGGGGGTAATCACACCAATTTCTGATTCAGAATCAGTTAGACGTATCTTTTCAATTAAATGCTCAATAAAAGTCGCTTCGGCAAAATTCTTATTACCTTTTTCTTTGAACCCTTTTACATCAATGAATATAAGGTTACTTCCTAAAAACTTTTCTTCACAAGGTCTATTTTTATTTTTCAAAATCATTTTTCCATTATATACATATTGATTGGAGTAACTAGCAATATTTTCTTCACATCTGCGGTGTTCCTCTAATAATAGGCCAATTTTATTTTCATTAAGAGTATCATAATACTTAGAGTGTGCATCTGCATATTCCTGCGCACTTTTTATATCTAAATCAAATGATTTGCTAAGACCTACTTTCTTTTCATACTTCTCAAAAATACCTGGATACAATTGCTTACGTACAGGTTTAAGTTGATAAACGTCACCCACTATTAACGCTTTTCTAGCTCTAAATAACGGACCTACTAAGTAGTGAGGCATAACCTGTCCAGATTCATCAACCATAATACGATCAAACAATTGAGGAAGCATATGAAATTTACTTCTTTCAAATGAATGAAGCGTCGTAGTTATAACTGGATAACATAAACAAAAAACTTCCCAAAGATTACGCAATTTATAAGTTGTGTAGTCATCATAAACATATGAACTTCTATAACAGGAAGAAAATAAATTGTTAGGTTTATAAATTTCATTAAGTGCATAAAGTATGGCAGTTCGGTTTTTTAGAATATACATTTCATTAATATTAAGTGCCAACTGAAATAGCCTAAAACGTTTAGCCAAAATTGCGTCACAGTTACACAAATCATATCGAGAATGTATCTTTGAAACTGGTAAGTCATAGTCTGTCATCAGTTTTAATAATCGTTCATACTGGCTTATAAAGGTATTTAAAACCATCAGTTTTAAATCAATATCAGGTAACTCACTTTTCCTTGCATCAATGATGGCTTGAGAGTCTTCAGTCTGTTTGATTGCTACTGTATTCTCCTCTGAATAGTAATTGAGAAGTTGCTCTGTTTCGTCAACTTCTTGTCTCAATAATTCAAGACTTTGTTTAGCTTGTTCGATTTCATCAGACTTCAGAATTTTGAAAATTTTTCCAACGACAAACCATTTTGTTTTCATTTCTATTTGTGACAGTATGTTCTCTTCATCATTTAATCTCCGTTTAAGAGTTGATAATTCTTTCCTACTCATAATCATCTTTTGATTAAGTTCATCACTTTTCAATTTCAAACTTATAATCATTTCCTCATTTTTATCAATTTCATTTTTATAAGTTTCTCTTTGAGTAGAAAATCCATCTCTTAATAATTGACTTTCTTCATACTTTAATTCTTTATTAAAATGTTTCTGAATTGCCACACACGCTTTATCATATAACATTAGCTCATCATTAAACTTTTCGAGAAATAAATAATTCTCTTTAAAAGCTTCAATCATTTCAACATCTTCTTCAAATTTATCTACTTCGGATAAAGCTTGAATTAATGGAAAAAGGCTAGCAGACGTAAAACGTTCAATATTTTCTCTATTTCCCATTTGAGCACAAAAAGTAATCTCTAATAGTTTTAAATCACTCAAATTGAATAGTTTAATTTCTCTCGATAGCTCATCTCCAATATTGTTAACAGCGTTATTATTGGTTGAAGTTATTATCATTGAAAAAAGATTTTCCCCTTTAAAAGGAGCTATATAAAACATCTCCTTGTCTTTTTCATCATATTTATCCCAAGGCTTATCCCAAATCTCTAATAAAGCATGCGTTTTCTGAACAAATGTGTCTGCAATCATTTCTTTTAAAACAGTTGTTTTACCAGTCCCTGGAGGACCTGTAACTGATTGCAAATCTGACTGTTCATATAAATTCATAATATTCCATTGCTTCTCATTCACCGTATAAAGGGGTAGTTCCTTACTTTGACAATTGATTCCAAAAGGATAACTCCCCATATGGGTAAGATTTTTTAAATCAGATCTATAATCTTTTTGATGACCTTCTAATAAGTAATTTTTTAAGAGTTTTGAAGAGTGATCTTTTAGGAGATACTGAGTCAGAACAATTTCTTCTTTAAAAGGTGGTGTATATGATTGAATACTTCCATTAAATGAAATCATGAAAAAATCTTCTTGTTCCTTAATAAGTTTATCCTCTATGCCGTCAAGTCGTTTAGTAATAGCACCAATAATAATATCTGATAATTCTACGATATCATCATTCTTAAAATTATTAATTGCCTTAAAAAAGTCTTCTTTTTCAGTCATACTACTAAAGTATTCATCTAATAAATAATGCTTCTTCATAATTGCATTTAGTAACACTTCAATAACCGCATAGGATTTCACTTTCAAAGTGCTGCCACTTATTGTACACTTATAAGCACATAAAGGTATGTATTTTTTATTAACCCAATACATAGGATAAAAAATAGAAAATTCTTTTTGCATCAATATTCTTTGTATTTCTTTTTTTTGTTGCTTAACAGTATCAGTTTCTACTTTAAATAAATGTGTAAATAATTGATTTAATCTCTGGTCAATCTCCTCTTCGTCAAGCTTCATCAATCCTGAACACAAATTTCTAAGTTCTCTAATAACTTCTTTTGCATTTGGTCCAAGATTCCTAATTCTATAGCCTATGACATTAAAACATTCTTGGTATACTTGCTCAGCTATATTTTGTGAAAGATGGTCTCCATTATTAAGATATTTCTTATTGAAATCTGTCTTTACTTCATCATTTTGTGATGTCTTTATATTTGATTTTTTAAGATCTGTGACACTATTTAACAAATTATAATTTTCATATTCTATATAGTATTCTAGTATATCTTTAATTTCCATTTTGTCATCCCCTCGAAACATTTACTACTATTGTCTCTCTTCATTTCACCATTCATATGTTAATTATACCATTATCGTTATTAAATGTTAATTGCAAGCAAAAATCACTTTACTGATTTTTAACCTTTAATCAAAGGAAATTTGGTTTAGACTTTTCTGTATTAGAATAAAAATATTTATATTCTTCATAATTTATCCCCCAAGCATTTCTATTTCTATAAAACAAAAACGGTAACTTTTTTACAATTATCATTATTATACTACTATGTGATACTTGCTGAAATGATTTCCTCGTCTGACGAATTCACATAAACGGCCTTGTTCTGCATCATCCCATTATAACTCAAACTTGATTATCAATTGAATTGCTTTTGAATATTGTTAATTTAATCTACAGCATTCAAATTTTAGGCAATAAAAAATCACGCCTATAAGTCACTAAATGACTATACAGCGTGATCTAAAGTACTTTTTCTATGTACCTCTAATGTTCTTTGGTTTTTGTTTCATACATTAAAGCATATTCTCTGTCAATTTCGCTATCGCATGCTTTACATAAACCGAATTTGTTTACCTTTTTCTCGTCACCACATCTTGTACAAAAGTCTACTTTAAATTGATTACCTTTTACAACATCTCTCATACGATCACCTCACCTTAACATTATTATTAAAATTCTCTAAGTATTATTGTATACAATTATTCTTTATATGATAATTATATCTCTTATTCTTGCAACAATCAAGTGAAATAATATATTTTCTAAAAAAATGTAGTTTAAAATGCAACATCAACTCTATCATTCTTGCAAATTAATCATCTATAAAAATGCGCACCCATAAAAAAACCTTCTAAGGTTTGGAGAATACGCCTCTTCCTTAGAAGGTTTAACTATTACTATTGATTCAACCACTCGGTCACACTTTTTTCAAATGCATCATTGCCATAGCCTCGTCGCCACGAGGCAACTCCAGCCAGGCGATGCTGATTGGCTAAGCCTAAACGCTTTTCAAGAGATAAGACATCTTCTATCCAAATTCTATAGCGTATGCCTTCTTCGGTATACTCGGTATAGTTGACGCCATTGTCCTCATCATAGCTAATATCTAAGCTCTTTTCTTCAATGAGATTTTCAGTAGCTGAAATAGTGATGGCTTTCGAACCTGTCTTCTTCCACGAGTTCCCCTGCTTACTTTCTTCCCATCGTCTAGTGTAATAAGGCATCCCAAGCACTAACTTGTGAGCCGGAATGGTTTCAAGCGACCATTCAATAGATTGTTCAGTCCAAGGGATAGAAGCTACAGGCCCACTGAGTGGACTTGAAGCCCAAAACTCATCATAAGCCATCAAGACCATATAATCTACCGAAGATTGAAGTGCTGCACGGTCATAAACTTTTGACCACTGGTCACTGCCTCTTGGACGGGTTACATCCATACTGAGCGTTAAATCATTCATCTTTAAAATTTTTGACATGTTCGCAACATAATCTGATAAAGCGTCTTGATCTTTAAGGTAAATATTTTCAAAATCAAGATTAATACCATCTAAGTGATAGAAGTTGGCATAATATAAAAGCTGGGCGATTGAATAGTCTTGATCGATGGTATTGCCTAATAAATCTTGGGTCCAATCGGGATCAAAATTATTCTTATAAAGTCCCCAAACAGCAAGTCCTTGATTATGAGCATTATTAACATATTCTATTTCTGCTGAATTAATGAGTATCCCATTGACATTAAGGTTGAACCAAGTTGGCGAAATCACATTGAGTTCACTTTCAAACTGGGTATCTTGTTTATTGAGACTTTGATTATAGGATTCAACGGCTTCCCATGTCAAACTTACAGGTTGAGCAACTTTCTGTGTTTCAACGCGATAAGGTTGAATTTCTGTTGAAAGTGGCATCAATGATGACAATTGACCGGTCTTAATATCAAATACATCTCCAGATTCGTTCATCACACGGGTATAGCTATCTCCTTCTCCTTTTTGATAGACATACATTTTAACCGATTGGGTTGTTGAGTCCCATTTAATACGGTTTCTATTTTCTATCATAAGGTAACGATCCGTCCCTTGACTCAAAACAGTTTCATACAGTGGGGCATCTTCAGAATAAAAAACGACACTCCCTGTCTCATCAAAAGTTTTAACTTGATAGCCAAAAAGTCTTGCTAGGGTTTGAGCGGACAAATAAGGCTTATCTTCTATAAAGTGTAAAGGCATGTTAATTGCACTGGTATGTGTCTTAACAAAGGCCTCAATACGTTCATCTTCGTGTTCAAAGTAAAGCTTATCCATGTCGATATAAATTCTTTGACCACTGTTTGAAACAGTAATGCCTTCAGTCTTCCAGAGCATCACTTGATCAAGTGGAATCCAAAATTGTGCTGAATCATGCCTAGTTAAGTGATTACCATAATTAACACCATCTATGATTAATTGTCCTTGATCTCTGTTTTCATCTAATAGCGAAAGCGTTAAAACATCATAGTCTCTTTTTATACGGTAGGCATATACCCCTGTCATAATAAGGGCAATAGCAAGAATCATTGTTGTTACGGGTAAAAGTAGTTTTTTGAGCGTCATAGCGTCTCCCTTCATTGAGGCTTAATGTATTTCTGAGTCAGTTTAAACTGCTCTAACTCTATTATACGCTATCCACCTTCACCCCTCTATACTTTTAGATAGATTTTAATTGAATCATAATCTTTTCAAAAGATTTCTGTCTTTTTTCCGGCTCTAAGATCAGTCCAGCCTCTAAAGCCCCTACTAAAAGCGGCGGTAAATGAGTGAGTTCTTTCTGAAAACAATCATAGAAGGTACGACATAAGGCGTAAATGTCACAAGCTGAAGTCACTTTATTAGGTTCTAAAACTTCTTCCGGACTCGTATAACGTTCAATGCTTACCGTTTCATTACAATGTGTAAAATCATCAAACCTGACACTTAATCGCTTATCAACCAAGAGGCTTTGAGGCGTAATCGATCTCAGTGTAATTCCCTGTTGATGAAGGTGTTCTAAAGTCAAGACGCTATTAACAAAGACTGTTTTAACCGCTTCTGCTCTAAGTTTTATATCTGCAAGCGCTTCCATATCATCTTGATAAATGACCATTTCTACATTTTGTGTTCCCACTTCATAATCAATTAATAGTGGAAAACCATATCCTTTAAGTTGGCTTAAAACATTAACTTCATTCACACCCTCTACTAGAGAGCGTTGTCGATTGATCGTTGTCATAATTGTTATCCTTTCTTACCTTTTTAGATTATACTTATCTTTTGGTTGATTAATTGCCTGAATCCGGCTTACAATTTTTACAAGGTGTATAACCTTCTTTTTTCGCTTCTGATAAAGGCATAGGTATTTTACTCTTGCTCAAATGGTGACAGTCATTCCTATGATACCTTTTGCCTGTCCGTGTCACATATACGACGGGTTCTTCACCTGTCACATCATCACCTGCCAAAAGGCCTGTAATTGGAATGACAAGGGTCGATTCTTTATTGTAAAAAGGAAGATTATAAGTATAGTGAATCCGCCATATAAAAACACCATCATTGCCTATAAAGGATGTTATACTGCTAACAGATTTGAGACTATTCGGCAAGGTTAGGTTCTTTTTAAGAGCATGATTGCCCCACTGCTCAAGGATAATAGACCTCATGCCGCGATTGATAAATGTCATATCATTATAGTCTTCTTGCATCACAATCTGCATTTGATTAGCAACGACTGCTGATTGATTTTGAACATCTAAGTCAATATAAAGTGAAAGTGCCATACTGATTAAAGTAATTAAAATAACCATAACGATTGGAAAAACAATCACGGCTTCTAGGGACACACTTCCCTTTTGTTTTGCTTTACTCATAATAATTGTCCATTTCTAATAATAAACGATCATCTTCTATCACTTTAATATGATGTCCTCTTGCAAAATCTCCTAAAGATTTGTCGTTATCACTTAGTGACCATGTCATGAGGTCCATACTTCTCAACAAAGTCTTATCAAAACCTTGTGTGAATAGGAGGAGTCTCAGATGATCTTCATAATCCACTTCTAGTCCTTTCTTATTGCTCCCTTTATTACCACTATTCTTTTGACTTGTACCAGTTGTTATCGCTTTCGTTTTATTCTTAACTGTTTTAGTATCCAAATTTTTAATTCCCGTCAAACTTAATTCAAAGTCATGAGTTGATTTAATAAGGGGCAGACTATCCCCATTACAGAGTTTCTGAGTATCTAAGTAACTTTCCGCACTTGCCCATGCCAGATTAATCACCCCATAAGCAATCACTTTGTAGGGATAAGGAAGTGGCGAACACATTTCAAGGATTTTAGTCTGTGCTTCACCATCCATCATCACCGCCATAATATTGCAGAGTTCTCTCACCCCAAAGATTTCACTTCTCACTTGGAATTTGCTCACTTTTTCATTTTCATTCCCTGTGAGCAAATACTCTACTTCACTCTTAAAAGGGCCATGCTCTCTTTTGTCTTCCAAGCGATCGGAATAGATTGATAGAAAATATTCATCTATCATCACTTTGTCATAAGCCACTACTTGGCTCTTATCAAAAGTAGATCCATTGTGAGTATAAAGGTCATCTTCCTCGACTTTATCCATTTGATCACGGTCTTTTGTATCATCGTCCTCTTCATCAGATTCATCAAAAGCTAGTTCTTTAAGGGCTTTTAGTTCTTCAACCCAATCGCACGAGGTTTGTTTAAGAAAGTCAGTCAAAGAACTGGCTTTATCTTTGATTTGCTGATTGACTTGATCTCTTTGTCTTTCAAGGTCATCAATCCTTGATTCTTCCCGGTCAATTTGATCCCTCAAGGCATTTATTTGAGGTTGATAATCAACACTTGAATGACTAGTTGACTGTGAAGGCTTCGCCCCTGAAGGGCTACCATCCGCTGCCGCTTCTTTTTCCCTCTCTTTTTGGGCTTTCTCTGCCTCTCTTTCTTGACGTTTTAATGTATCAATTTCATCTTCCCACTGGTCAATTTTATGCTCACTTGCATCTATTGAGCGCGTTAAATTTTCTTGATCATTACCTAGACTTTTAATTTTTTCTATTTTGGCTCGCATTTCTTGATTCTTTTGATCAAATTGGCCTTTTGCTTCTTCAACCATTTCTGTTTTCTCTTTGATTGCATTATAGGTCTCCATAAAAGAAGCTTCTTTATCTGTCAGTTTTTCATCAAATTTCTGCACTTTTTCTAAAATTTGATCTGCTTTTTTCATTTTTTTTGCCAATTTGTACAAGTCCTTGGTCTTCATTTTCTCACCAAGTTCCGATACTTTATCAGCTTGTTCTTTCATTTTTCCTGCCAACTCTTTCACCGAACTCATTTGAGATACCTTACTTTCCAGTGCCAAAATCGTATCTTCGGCAAAAGCATATCGTGCCGCAACTTTAACTGAGGCATAATACGACTCTGGCGAATCCAAGCAATCACTGTCAATTTCCCATTTATAAAGTCCTGAGAGCTTATTTTCACCTGCCATATCTTCTAAAAGGCCATCTAGTCGCTCATCATTCTCATAAACCAATAAACGATATTGTTCCGACATGAGATCACTTTTAAGAGACAATCTGACTTGAGAGGAATCTGCTGTCACATGCATCATTTTATTGGCATTGACATGATGCCTCATTGCTATAAAAACACTAAGCAAAGCAACAATAATAATCGGAACAACAATGACTAAAAAAATAGAAATAGAACCACTTTCTCCTTTTCGTCTTTCTCGATTGTTTTTTGATCTAATGGGTTGGCTTGTTTTCATTTTTACTTCCTTTTTCTGATGAGGGCATCTTACCAGCGTTTTTACTATGATTCTTATGAATAAAGTCCAGTGTTTCTGTCAGTACGTTTTTAACAAGAAACATATTGTAGCGACTTACACCGTAAAAAGTGACTTGAGGTGGCGCATTCAAGGCTGCTATTAGAGGAAAATGTTCTTGAGAAAAATCCCCCTGTTGGCTCTGATTGGTAGATTCCTCATGGTTAGTAGTCATTGTTTGAGATATCAGATTAGAAGAGACGGTGACGTCACTTTTTTCAGCACCTACGATTTGCATCCCATAGAGTTCTGAAAAGATCCCCCTTGAATCAATGACGAGTTGAAGGTCTGCATCAATAATATGTATAAAAAATGCCAGACAAATAAAAATAATGAGTAAAATAATAGGAAAGATAATAACCATTTCTGATGATGACATAAAAGCCTCCTGTGTTCCAATATATGGATATTATACAGTAATTTACATATATTGTCAAAAGAAAACCTCCTTCAAAAAACAAATTATTTTTTTAAAGGAGGTCCTTATTAAAGCTTGATTTAAAATCAGCTCTTTCTATCATTTAATTTTTATCGCTGCTAAAGTCTAATCAATTTGTTTAAGACTATTCGTTAACGGCTTCTTTATTAACTCTATTTCTTGCTCTCACACGGTCTTGTTCATTTAAGATTCTTTTACGCATGCGAAGTGCATCTGGTGTGATTTCTAAAAGTTCATCTTCTTCAATGAAAGTTAAAGCTTCTTCCATTGTGAACACTTTAGGTGGTAACAATTTAATAGCATCATCTGATCCCGATGCTCTTGTATTGGTTAATTTTTTATTTTTAGTTGGATTAACCGTCATATCTTCTCTACGCGAGTTAATTCCGATAATCATTCCTTCATAAACATCTGTTCCCGCATCAATTGTCATCACTGCTCGATCTGATAAGTTGAAGAGTGAGTAAGCCATTGATGTCCCGCCTTGTTGTGAAATAAGAACGCCATTGTTTCTTCTTGGAATTTCACCTTTGTGAGGTTCGAAATCGTTAAATGAACGTAAAAGAACACCTTCGCCTCTTGTGGCATTAACAAATTCACTTCTATAGCCTAAAAGACCACGTGTTGGCACTAAGAACTCAATTTTAGTATGACCATCTTCTGAGCCCATCATTTCCATTTGACCTTTTCTAAGGTTCAATTGGTTAATTATTGTACCACTGTAATCGTCAGGAACGATAGCAGTTACACGCTCAACAGGTTCACAAAGTACACCATCTATTCTTTTCATTAAAACTTGTGGTTTTGAAACAGCAATTTCATAACCTTCACGTCTCATATTTTCAAGTAAAATAGATAAATGAAGCTCTCCACGGCCAGACACTTTGAAACCGTCTTGAACAGAGTCAAGTTCATCTACTCTTAATCCTACATTGACTTCTAATTCTTTTTCAAGTCTTGCTTTAATATGACGTGTTGTCACATATTTACCACTTTTACCACTGAATGGTGAATCATTGATTAAAAAGTTCATTGAAAGTGTTGGTTCTTCAATTTCAATCATAGGCATAGGTTCTACGTGGTCTACATCACAGATTGTTTCACCAATTGAAATGCCTTCAAGACCTGAAATAACAACCATATCACCTGCAAAAGCTTGATCTGCCTCTACTTTTTGTAGTCCTTCATAAGTGTAAAGTTTACCTACTTTACCGCGTTTAACTTGTCCATCTCTCTGTGAAACAGCGACTTGTTGTCCTTGTTTGATTGATCCTCTTATTAAACGACCAATCCCAAGTCTACCCACATATTCATCATAATCAAGTGAAGACACTTGCATTTTAAGGGGTTCCTCTGGATGTGCATCATAAGGTTTAACATGGCTTAAAATGGTTTCAAAGAGTGGTGATAAATCTTTATCTTCATCGTCCATGTTGTGTTTTGCCACACCTTGTTTTGCAATCCCATAAACAATAGGAAAATCAAGTTGCTCATCAGTTGCACCCAATTCAACGAATAAATCAAATGTTAAATCAACAACTTCTTCTGCACGTTGGTCTTTTTTATCAATTTTATTGATCATTAAAATAGGTTTATGACCTTGTTCTAATGATTTCTTAAGAACGAATCTTGTTTGAGGCATTGGGCCTTCACTTGAATCCACAAGTAAAATAACCGTATCAACTGTTTTCATAATACGTTCTACTTCTGAAGAGAAGTCGGCATGGCCTGGTGTATCTACAATGTTGACTTTATAATCATTGTACATAATCGAACAGTTCTTTGAATAAATAGTAATCCCTCTTTCACGCTCTAAGTCGTTACTATCCATCACGCAATCGGGCACTTCTTCATTCGCTCTAAAAACATTGCTTTGGTTTAAAAAAGCATCTACAAGTGTCGATTTTCCTGCATCAACATGGGCAATAACTGCAATGTTGATGATTCCTTTTGGTTGTATCATTTTTGTCTCCTATTCCTTGATTAACAATGTCACATCCTTCAATGGGATGGATCATTTCTCTATATTTTAACGAATCTCTCAAAGCATTCATTAGGTTCAACTTAAACATTAATTAAACTAACCTATATATCTTATAACAATTTTGCTCTAAAAGATATGAAAATTTTATTTTTAACAAATATTTTACAAAATCGCCCTGTTTTTCATCGCTTTTGAACATAAAAAAAGCTACTCTTTTTAGCCATAAGAGTAACTTATCCGCTCTAATATACATTTCTTTTACAAATGCCCGTCAGTATCAATCAAAATGAGAAAATTGATCAAAAAAAATAAGAAAAATACCTGACCCAATACCAAAGACGCCAAGTGCTGTAATGAGTGGTGTCTCGATAGGTAAATAACCTGATAAAATCCATAATACAATGGTGATAATAATGACTTTTAATCCTGTCTTTTTATAATGCATTTGATTTGATATCTCCTCTTATTTCCTCTAAGCTCTCTTTAATATAACCTTTTAACCATGATATCACATCAATGTTAGTTATGGGCACACCATCTAACATTTTTTTTATTTCTTTCGTATTCAGTGTAAAAGTTTGTTGATTAATCCTATGTGTATAAATGAGATTCATCGTCTCACAAGCATTGATAATCGTCACAATGGTCTCTGGCATATTCCCCAGCGGTACCCGATCAATATGATTGTACTTAAAAACACCTACAATCTCCGTGCCATTGCCTAGAGCTGAATGAATTGTAAAATGGCCCTCACAGGCTTCTGCTGATGCTTTAAACATAGGAATACCTAGACCTACTTTACGGGTGGTTCGCGTCGTATAGAAAGGATCTACGACCTTCTCAAGGGTTTCTTGATCCATGCCATGCCCATCATCTTTGATTTTAATTGTCAATACGTCATTTTCAATATCTTCAATAACAACAATTCTAAGATTTTCTGCACCTGCTTTGATAGAATTTTGTGCAATGTCTAAAATATGTAATGATAATTCTCTCATTTTTCCTCTCCCGTTTCATTTGTAAACAGTGCATCAAAGACAGCCTCTAACGTCCTACTTTCAACATCAATGCTCTCTTCACATTCTGAAATATCTCCTAAATAATGTGCATCAGAATTTCTAATCACTTTGTAGCGTTTAAACATCATCCCTTGAAAAGGTGCCTTATCATAAACTTCAATCGTTTGAACGTTTAAGTTTTCTGGCATAAAACCCAAATTAGCCAATACACTGTTAGCCCCTTTGTTAATATGAGCCGGAACAATAACGCCTTGATGGTGATTTGCTAAAAGCTCTAAATGCTCAATACTAATGGTCAAGCCTATAATCAACGCATGAGGATAAGTGGCAATTTCATTGTCCTCTTCATCACAGATCACTTGTCTACCAAAACGTTTTTCATCGTTAGGGACTTTCACTCGATACTTATCTAAATCATTTGAAAAACGCTCTATATCCTCTAAACTTCTAAAATAAACAAGAACATGAACATCCTCTTTGGTCTGAACTTCCATGCCTGGAATACATATTAGACCACTCTCTTTTGCTAATGACATCACTGCTGCCACGTTACCACTGTGATTGTGATCTGTAACGGCTATCACATCAAGTCCTTTTAACACGCACATATTAACAATGTTATTGGGAGTCATCAGGGCATCTCCACAAGGCGAAAGACAAGAATGCATATGCACGTCATAGAAGAGTTTCATTATTTGACGCCTTCTTCATAAAGTATTTTAAAAATCTCAAAACTATCAAGAGGGGTTGATAACAGTATAATGTCTTTCTCATTGGCTTTGGCTACGATTTCATCTTCTACATCTATATTTTCTGGAATAATAATACAAGCAAAGTCCAAGAGTGAAGCCACTGCTAATATGTTTGCATGCGTTTGAACCGTTACCCATGCCGTATCGTTTTTTCCCTTAGCCATTACCCAACTCAATAAGTCACATGAATAGACGCTGGTAATATCACGTCCAATTGATTCCCCTGATAAATGCTTAAAATTATACTTTTCAATAAGTGTTTTTACTTCCATCATTTTTCTCCATTATCTTTTCATTTTATAATTTTAGTCGCCATTTTATACAAAATCCATCCTATTTGGACCGATGCTTAGCTTCACTTAAGACTACACAGTCTTCAATTGTAGCTTGACCATTCACGATATCTTCTGCGAGGACGCGGCAAGTAGGTGCGCCGCAAGCACCGCAGTTAATCCCTGGGAGATTATGTACAATTTCTTCAATTTGAGTCATTTTTTCAAGTGCCTTTTTAAAATCATTGTCTAGTTTTAAAATGGGAAGCGGGTCAATCGGCTGATCCCATTCCATCGCTTCTGGTGTCAATGCCATTTCAATTTGAACCGGCTCATGCATGCCATAGGTTTTAGATAGCTTTCTTATACGATTTTTGCCTATAAAAGTGTTTTCAACTGTGAGGGGGCCACCAACACAACCATTAATACAAGCATAACCTTCAAAAAAATCAAGTTCATTGAGTTTACCTAACTCCATTGACTCAAGAACCTTGATAACCTCTTCAATACCATCCACTGCAATATAATCATCAATATCCATCGCGTAGCTTTGCCCACCAACGCGTCCCCAACCAATGCCTTTTCCTGTCGACTTTTGAAGAGGGTAATCGGTTGAAACCTTATCAATAATTTTCATTAATTTATAATAGACTTCCTCAATGGAAATCGCTTCATCAATATAAGATTCTTCAAGTCCTATTGGATTTTTAATACTGGTCACTTTGGCAGGACAGGGAGAAATATAAAAAATACCTATTTCATCTGCCTTATAGCCCTCACTCATGAGTCGTTTTTTAACATGCCTCGCCGCAATTTCCATAGGAGATTCCAGTTTAATTATATTATTAATTAATGATGGAAACCTAATTTGAATGAGGCGGGTAATCACTGGACAAAATGTTGAAATTAAAGGCTTATTCTCTTGAGCAGAAGCAATGATTTGCTTTTGATATTCGCTCAATTGTTCAGCTGCATATGCCACATCATAAACTTCATCAAATCCCAGTTCAATAAGTCCGTTGTATACTGTATTCATATCGTATTCTAAGGGGAACTGCCCATAAAGTGACACACTTGGAAGTGCCACTGTATATTTATACTCTTCAATTCGACTCAGTGAACTCACTACCGCTCCCTTGGCGTGAAAAGGACATACTTTTAAACATTCACCGCAGTCGATACATCTTGATTCAATAATTTTTGCTTTCCCGTTAACCACACGGATTGCTTGAGTCGGACACCGATCCAAACAATAAGTACACCCATTACAGTAGTCTTTCTCAAGCATAACAGAGTGTGAATATAATTTCATCTTTGCCTCCAGAACAATCATGTTACTCTAATAATGAATACGCATTTTTATATTTGTTCCTTCTCCTAATGTGGACTCAATCACAAATTCATCAGATACTTTTTCCATATTAGGGAGCCCCATACCTGCTCCAAATCCCATTTCTCTCACAGCATGCGATGCAGTCGAATAGCCCTTTGTCATTGCTAAATTGATATCTTGAATCCCTGGACCATTATCTTCTATGTATATTTCTACGCAATCTGCTTTGATAAATACCTCTATTTGTCCTCCCTCGGAATGGATGACCAGATTAATCTCCGCTTCATAGGTAGCGATAGCAATTCGTCTTACGATACCAGAATCAATCCCCAGTTCTCGAAGCACTTTTTTGATCTTGCTGGAAGCTTCACCTGCGCATGAAAAATCATCCTTCTTAACAGCATATTTTAAGCGCATTGCAACATTTTTTTCATCTTTAAAATACTGTGCCATTTTACTCACCTTAATTCAATTCCTGTTATTCCCTCTTGATAGAGTTTACCAGAGACAGTAAACAGCGGTTCGTCAGTTGTCATCAATACTATTTTCTTTTCTTCTGCTAAAGCAATCACTTCTTCATCGGGTCTCTTGCCTCTCACAAAGAGAATGGCTTTTAAATCTAACATTTCTGCTGTCCGAATGACTTGTTGATTCACTAACCCTGTAATCAACAACGTGTCATCTTCAACATAAGCGAGTACGTCACTCATAAGGTCACATCCAAAAGCAGAGTGTACTTCATGTTCAATTCCTGAATGACATGTGAGTACTTTTGCACACAATAAATTTGATATAGTATCCAGCGTCATATGGCCTCCTAGACGGTATTTAACCGATTCGCAAAGAGTAGTTAATTATTTAACAATCATTAAATATATTATAACATGTCTCACTGGATACTTCAATTCAATCCATTGGTTTTTGAACCTTTTTATCAAAACTTATCCGTGTTTTTCATGAATGAGTTCTATTGCCTTTTGATAGATGCCTTCATGAATTTCGTCAAAAGATAACACCTTATCTTCTCTAACACAAGCAATACATTCCCATCCATATTTATCTGAAATACTCAGTGCATTATTATAAGCCATTGTTAAATGTGAAGCATCTTTTTCATGAATGTCTTTATGGGTATCGCCTGTAAATTTATTAGCACGATTAGCCATTAAAGCTATGGCTTTCTCAGGGGGCATATCCAAAAAGAACACCCTATCAGGAACCGGGATTTTATAGACTTCAAATTCCAAGTGCCATAACCAGTCCAAAAATAGGTTCTTTTCTTCTTGATCTTGTATTTTGGCCGCCTGATGTACCATGTTAGCAGTTGTATAGCGGTCAGCTATTATGATGCCGCCTTCAAGGTAAAAGGCTTTCCATTTTGTCGTATAAGAAGCAAAACGATCTGCCGCATAAAAAGTAGATGCCACATAGGGCGTTATTGTATTAGGATCCTCACCAAACTCTCCTGCTAAGTACATTTTAACCAATCCCGAAGAGGGACTCTCGTAATCTGGAAAGGAAACCCGCATAACAGGATACCCTTCTTCTTTTAACCGCTTGTACAAAAGCTTTGATTGTGTTTCTTTGCCACTTGAATCAACACCATCTATTGCGATGAGTATTCCTTTATTATCATTTTTCAACATTTTCATTTCCTTTAAGTCTTTTTTCTTTTAGGTCTAGTCAGTCATTGGGCGAATCGTTTACGCTTGTTTTTATTTTAGTACCTAATATAACCATTCTATCGCATTAAGCGCTTATTGAAAACCTCAAAATACCGATTCACACATTAAATCTTTTCTTATCAAAAAAGAACCCCCCATTCTTATAAGAAAGGGGGATTCCTCAATATTTAAAGTTTATAGATAAGTCAGTGCTTATCTTTATCTAGCTATTTATTAAGTGGATATTTTTCTCTAGCATAATAGTGTGTGTGTAAAAGCTCATGGGCTTTATGGCTATTAGGCTCTCCCAAATATTCATCATAAAGTTTTTTGATTTCAGGATTTTTATGAGACTTTCTAACGGCTTTTGAAGCATCTTCTGAATAAAGTGCTTTAGCTCTTTCTGCACGTAAGTCAATCACATTTCTTACACTCGCTGGTTGGATAGGTTGTCCACCACCGTTAACACAGCCTCCAGGACAAGCCATGATTTCTATAAAGTGATAATCTGCTTCACCTGCTTTGATTTTATCAAGTAAGACAGCAGCATTTTTAGTACTATGAGCCACGGCAACTTTAATTTCTTGGTCACCTATTTTAACACTTGCTTCTTTAATACCTTCTACGCCTCTCACTGCTGTGTAATCAACATTTTCTAAGTCTTCGCCTGTTAAAACATCTGCTACAGTTCTAATAGCGGCTTCCATTACACCACCTGTTGCACCGAAGATAACACCCGCACCTGTATAGGTTCCCATGAATGAATCAAATTCACCATCTTCAAGGCTGTCAAAGTCTATACGTGCTTCTTTAATCATTCTGGCAAACTCTCTCGTTGTAATTGAAGCATCTACATCTGCAAGTCCATTAACTGATAATTCTGGTCTAGCAATTTCAGATTTTTTAGATGTACAAGGCATAACTGACACCACATAAATATCTTTAGGATCAATGTTATTTTTTTCAGCATAATAACTTTTCGCTAAAGCACCGAACATGTTTTGAGGTGATTTACATGATGACAAATGGTCTAAAAGTTCTGGATAGTTAAATTCAATATATCTTACCCATCCCGGTGAACAAGATGTAATCATTGGTAATTTGCCACCATTTTGAAGTCGGTTAAGAAGTTCTGTCCCTTCTTCCATAATAGTAACGTCTGCTCCCCAGTTGGTATCAAATATTTTATCAAAACCAATTTTTCTAAGAGCAGTTGCCAGTTTACCGGTTACATTCGTGCCAATTGGATAACCAAATTCTTCACCTAAGGCTGCTCTTACAGCTGGTGCTGATTGAACAATCACATGTTTACTTGGATCTTCAATGGCATCCCATACTTTTTCAATTTGAGATTTTTCAGTTAAAGCCCCTACGGGACAAACAGTCATACATTGACCACAGTAAATACAAGGCGCATCATTCATACTGACATCAAAAGCTGGACCGACGTTAGTATTAAACCCTCTATTTACAAAATCTAAAATTCCAATCCCTTGAACATTTTTACAAGCACTCACACAACGTCCACAAAGGATACATTTACTTGAATCTCTAACAATTGAAGTCGAGAAATCGTCATATTTTCTTTCACGCTTTTCGCCTTCAAATCTAATATCTCTAATGCCGAGCTCTTCAGACAATGATTGTAATTCACAATTTTTACTTCTTACACAGGTTGTACATTCTCTATTATGATTGGCTAATATAAGCTCAACTGTTGTTTTTCTAGCATTTCTAACACGTTTGTTGTTCGTTGTGATTTTCATACCTTCTCTTACAGGAAGGACACATGATGCTTGAAGGGCTCTTCCTCCTTCAACTTCTACTACACAAACACGACACGCACCCACTTCATTAATATCTTTAAGGAAACAAAGTGTTGGAATTTCTATGCCGACTTCTCTAGCAGCTTCTAAAACTGTTAAATCACTTGGTACTGAATATTCAGCTCCATCTATCGTTAAAGTTACTTTATTCACGATTCATACACCTCTTTCTTTGAAATGGATTATTGTTTCACAATCACTTTTTTAGGACATTTAGGAATACAAGCCCCACATTTGATACATTTATTTTGATCAATAACGTGTTGCCCTTTTACCTCTCCACTGATAGCATCCACTGGACAAACACGTTTACATGCTGTACAACCGATACATCCTTCTCCAATAACGACACTGAGTAAATCTTGACACATGCCAGCTGGACAACGTTTGTCTAAAACATGTGCTTCATATTCATCTCTAAAGTACTTAAGTGTCGATAGTACTGGATTTGGTGCAGTTTGTCCCAATCCACAAAGTGCTGAATCTTTAATAGAATAAGCTAAACTTTCAAGTGTATCTATATCTTCCATCGTCCCATTGCCCGATGTTATTTTTTCAAGTAACTCTAGCATTCTTTTGGTTCCTTCTCGACAAGGTGCACATTTACCACATGACTCATCTACTGTAAAGTCTAAGAAGAATCTTGCAAAGTCTACCATGCAGTTATCTTCGTCTACAACAATCATCCCACCTGAACCCATCATTGAGCCAAGTGCAGTTAATGTGTCAAAGTCAATTGGTGTATCCAAATGGTCTGCTGTAATACAGCCTCCTGAAGGTCCGCCAGTTTGTACCGCTTTAAAGGCTTTGCCATTAGGGATACCACCGCCGATATCATAAATAACTTCTCTTAAAGTTGTTCCCATTGGAATTTCTACAAGGCCAGTATTGTTAATTTTACCACCTAGTGCAAAGACTTTAGTCCCCGGTGATTTCTCAGTTCCCATAGATGTAAACCATTCTGAACCTTTAAGAATAATTTGTGGCACAACTGAATAGGTTTCAACATTGTTAATCAGTGTTGGTTTGCCAAAAATCCCCTTGTTAGCTGGGAATGGTGGTTTCGGTCTAGGCATCCCACGTTCTCCTTCAATAGAAGCAATAAGTGCCGTTTCTTCACCACAGACAAAGGCACCCGCACCTAGTCTGATTTCAAGATCAAAATTAAAACCTGTTCCAAAGATGTCATTACCTAATAAATTCATTTCTTTGGCTTGAGCAATAGCAATACCTAAACGTTTAACTGCAATAGGATATTCCGCTCTAATATAAACGTAACCTTTTTCTGCACCGATTGCATAAGCCGCAATCGCCATAGCTTCAATAATGGCATGTGGGTCACCTTCAAGAACTGAACGATCCATGAAAGCACCTGGATCACCTTCATCAGCATTACAAGCAACATACTTAATATCGCCTTCTGCCTTATTTGTAAATTCCCATTTAAGACCTGTTGGGAACCCACCGCCCCCACGGCCACGTAAGCCTGATGCTTTAATTTCTTTAATAACGTCTTGTGGCGTCATTTCAGTTAACGCTTTTCCCAACGCTCTATAGCCATCAAATGCGATATATTCTTCTATTACCTCTGGGTTAATGACACCACAGTTTTTAAGAACCACTCGCTTTTGTTTTTTATAGAAATTAACATTAGTGATTGATGTATTGATATCAGTGACTGTTGCTGCTTTGTCAACAAACAATAAATCTTTTACAATACGTCCTTTCAGTAAATGTTCGTCTACAATTCTTTCGACATCTGATTCCTTTACTCTTGAGTAAAAAGAACCTTCTGGGTAAACAATACAAATTGGGCCCGCTTCACAAAGACCAAAACAACCTGTTCTAACTACTTTTACCTCTTTATCTAAACCTTTAGCAGCTAAATGTTTATTAAATTGCTCTTCAATTGATAATGAGCCTGAAGATGTACAACCTGTCCCCCCACATACAAGGACGTGCGCTCTATAAAAATCCATTTGCTTTCCTCCTCAAATTCGGTATAACGTCTTATTCTTCAACTGCGCCAATAGTGTATTCAGTCACTACGTTCCCATTAACAATATGTTCTGCGATGACTCTTTTCGCCTTTTCTGCATCCATTTGAACATAAGTTACTTTTTCATGACCTTCAGCATATACTTCAACAATCGGTTCTAATCTACAAACGCCAATACAACCGGTTTGAGTGATTTCAACATTTTTAAGTTCTCTTTTATTTGCTTCTTCTAAAAGTGCTGTTAGTACAGGTCTTGCCCCTGCTGATATACCGCATGTTGCCATACCTACAACAATACGTGTTCCTTTTCTATCCGTTCTTAAGTTCACTTTTTTAAGTGCTTCTTCTCTGATTTTTTCAAGTTCAGCCAACGATTTCATTAAAATACCTCCTCATAATGTTCTCTTTCGTTCTTTACTTGGATTAAAAACTAATTAATCTTGATATTTTTCAAGAATTTCAGGAACATCTTCTGGAGATAAGCGTCCATAGACATCCTCGTTTACAGTAAGAACAGGTGCTAATCCACATGCGCCAATACATCGTGTTGCTTCAAGTGAAAATTTGCCATCTTCTGATGTGGTTCCCACTGAAACACCTGTCATTTCAGAAATCTTATCAATAATTTTTTGTGATCCTTTTACATAACAAGCTGTCCCCAAACATACACCGATTAAATACTTGCCTTTAGGTTCTAAAGTGAATTGAGAATAAAAAGTCACTACACCGTAAATTTCAGCGAGTGGCACTTTTAATTCTTCTGAGATTACCTTTTGAACTTCTAGCGGTATTGCACCAAAAATACTTTGTGCTTCATGTAATACTGGCATTAAAGGTCCTTGCATCCCTTTATGTGATTCAATCACTTCGTGAAGTTCCTTAAACTTCTCCTCAGTTAAATAATTTTCTGCCATTAATCGTTCCTCCTCATATCAACCATTCCCATCGAACCCTGATAAGTTTCAAATCCTATTCCCTATTAAAACACTAGGTTTAAGATTGTTTGTTAATTAATTAACCTATATTCTTGATGATTATAACATACAATAAAAACCGTGTACAACATTTTTCAACTTTTTTAAAATGTTAAATTGATGTAATAACTTTTTTGATGAAATTTGGACTTTACAAGTCTTTGCCGGAATGTTAATTCTCGTATTTTTATTACACAATTGTAACAAATAGCATTTGATTCTTTTACTTATTTTGATTTTTCGCTTAAAACTCCCTCTATTTCCTTTGTTTTATTACGTTTTTGTAATATTTATTTCTTTTGAAGTTGATTCAGTTTGTTTTCTTTTTAACATATTGGATTCCATTATGATTTCTATTGATACTTGATTAATCATGACATTTTATTCAAAAAAAAGAGAGCCTATGCCCTCTTCAAGTATTTCATATATTTTATTTTAATGTCTTTCTACCTTAATCTCTGAACGTCTTTCTATCTTAATCATAAGTCAGTCAACTCTGACGCTTCTTGACTATCAAAAGTCCCTTTATGCTTATCTCTGAAAAATTGATAAATAGCTTCTGCTACCCTCTGATTAATGCCTTCTACTGCCAATAAATCAATAATTTCAGCCTTTTGAATTGATTCAATTGACTTAAAGTGTTTCATTAATGCTATCCGTCTTTTCTCTCCGACCCCCTCTATTTCATTAAGGATAGACCGGGTCATTTCTTTTGAACGAATTGACTTGTGATACTCTATTGCAAAGCGGTGAACCTCTTCTTGAATACTATAAACATATCTAAACGCTTGTGTATAAGATTTTAATCCTTTCATTTCCCCTTCATAGTAGAGATCATCTGTCTTATGAAAATCATCTTTAACCATCCCTGCAACGGGAATATTAATTTTTAAGGCTGTCAAAACTTGTTTAACAGCATTGACATGTCCTTTACCGCCATCAATAAGCAGTAGATCTGGAAACATTGAAAAGCCTTTAACTTTTAAGTCACTGGACTCTGTTATCTTTTGTTCTTCAAGTCCCCTTCTAAAACGTCTATAAAGAACTTCTTGCATAGAAGCATAATCATCAGGACCGTCAACTGTTTTGACTCGATAACGTCTATAGTCACTTCTTTTCTTCTTGCCATTTTCAAATACAACCATACTCCCTACAGAATATACACCAGAGGTATTGGAAATATCATAAGCCTCAATGCGTTTAAGAGGGAGATTAATCGGCATACCTAAGACATCATGTAACTGTTTGTTAATCACATTTGCAATGGCTTCTTCTTTTTCAACGCGCTCTTGGAACTTGATGATATACTCTTTAGCATTTTTAGAAACCAAATCAATGGTCTTTTTCTTTTCGCCTTTTTGAGGCACTGCAAAAATAACTTTATGTCCTTTTAAATTGCTAAGCCATTCACCGTAACCCTCCATCCCCTCTAATTCATCAGAAAGGTAAATTTCTTTGGGTATGTCTAAAGCCCCACTATAGTATTGCAATATAAAAGAACTTAAGATTTCAGAAGAAGAACTGCCATGTCCTCCAGTAATATTATAAGATTCACGGCCTTCAATTTTGCCCCCTCTGACTTGAAAAACCATAACACATGTACGGTCATCATAATTATAAAAGGCAATGTAGTCTTGATTTTTATCATTGGTTTGAAGGGCCTTCTGTTTCTCATTTAAACTGTTTAAAGCCATAATCTTATCTCTGTATTCAGCTGCTCTTTCAAAATTCATTCGTGCCGCTTCATCTTGCATTTTTTGGGTCAATTCATCAATAAGCCATGCGCGGTCACCATTGAGGAAACGAATAATTTGATCAATATAGAGGCCATACTCTTCTTTGGAAATTTGATGGTTACAAGCACCTGCACATCTTCCGATGTGATAATTGAGGCATGGGCGGTCTATTTTAGATGTGATTTTCTTACTACATTCACGAATGGGAAAAATCGTCTGTATGACTTCTATAGTTTGTCTCACCTGCTCTGACCCTGTAAAAGGGCCGAAAAATTTACTCTTTCCCTTCGCTTTATACTGTCGGGTGAACAAGACGCGTGGGAAGTCTTCTTCCGTTGTAATCTGAATATAAGGGTACATTTTATCATCTTTGAGTAAAATATTAAATCTGGGTTGATGTTTTTTAATCAGATTGGCTTCTAAAATAAGTGCTTCTGTTTCACTATCTGTTATAATATACTCAAAATCAGCAATATTGGTCACTAAGGTTTGTGTCTTAGGCTGGTGTTTATCGAATCCTCTAAAATAAGAGCTCACACGATTTCTAAGATGTTTAGATTTACCAACGTATATAATATTGCCATCTTTATCTTTCATAATATAAATGCCTGGATCCATTGGCAGTTTTTTAAGTTGTTCCTTAATATGTTCCTTCACAACAAATGTTGACACAAAATTCTCCTTCTAAATGCGACACTTTCTTAACGTCCTCTATATTTTAACATCATTTTAAGGTAACTTCTGATATAATATAATGAAGATTAGATTAAGAAAGGAATATTGAAAATGAATAATACAACACGTTCTATCATATTTTTTGCAGGACTTTTTGCTATGATCCTCTATTATTTTGCAATCATGCCCCTTTTACCTATGGCCATGACTAATGAAGTCTTTTATATTAACTACCTCGCAGCCATGGTTATCATCGTATTCCCTTGGATTGAATGTCTGATGCGAAAACTCGTCCTCAAAAAATACAAGCTCAGTACAGATGATATCCTCTTTTCAATGAAAATTAAAGATATCGGTTCTGTTCAATTTATCACTTATATTATACTCGCTTTTTTAGTGATTTTATTACCTATTACAACAAATCAGTTCAATTTCTCTAACTTAAAACCACTTCATTGGACCATTTTCGTTATATGGGTACTGGTCTCTGCTATATGGATTAGATTAACCTATTCAAGTACAAAAGCCCACTTCAACGAAAAATATCTCCTCATTACAGGGATAGATTTACGTCTAGATTTCCCTTTTGGCAATAATCTTTATAGCCATTCAGGCGTCTATTTTTATGATGACTTCAAGCATTTTTACATTGAAGGTCAAGTGGTCTACATGGTTCTCGAAAATGACAAAGGCCGGATTGCTTTCCACATCAACAACAATGTCGAATCTCAAGTAATTGGTTTTCTAGGTGCTCAAAAAATTAAATATTTAAAATAATCAATGGCCTAAACAACTACAAAGGATACAATAAACCAGATTAACAGTCTTTGCTAATCTGGTTTTTTTATTTCTTTCTTTTCTAAATCTTTTTATTTTTTAAATCTTTCCCTTGCTTTTAATTAGGATTCTGAAACTTCCTTTGAAGTCTTTTGGGACGTTTTTTCAGACGTCTTTTTGGATTTCGTTGAAGTTGTTTGAGATTTAGCTTTAGCTTTAGGCTTTGCTTTAGCCTTCGTTTTAGGTTCAGATTTAGCTTTTGCACTGGTTGCTTTACTTGTCTTCTTTGCTTGGATAGTCTTATGTTTAGGTGGATGGTCTAAATCAAGCATACGGCGTAAAAATTCACCTGTATAAGAGGTCTCTATGCTAGCAATTTCTTCAGGTGTTCCCATACCAACAATAGTTCCCCCTTTATCACCACCATCTGGACCCAAGTCAACAATATAATCTGCCGACTTAATCACATCAAGATTATGTTCGATAACAACCACTGTATTGCCGGGATTAACCAGTTTTTGTAGTACATTAATCAAATTGTGTACATCTGCTGTGTGTAAGCCTGTTGTTGGTTCATCAAGAATATAAAGCGTTTTACCTGTACTAATTTTACTTAACTCTGTTGCTAACTTAATTCTTTGAGCTTCACCACCGGAGAGTTGTGTTGACGGTTGACCCAAACGAATATAATCAAGACCTACATCATGTAAGGTTTGTAATTTACGTTTAATACGCGGGATATTTTCAAAGAAATTCAGCCCTTCTTCTACTGTCATATTAAGGACATCATCAATCGTTTTTCCCTTGTATTTGACTTCAAGTGTTTCTCTATTATAACGTTTTCCATGACAGACATCACATTGAACATAGACATCTGGTAAGAAGTGCATCTCAATCTTAATAATACCGTCACCTTTACAATGCTCACAGCGTCCACCAGAGACATTGAAGCTAAATCGTCCCTTTTTATAACCCCTGATTTTGGCTTCAGGCACTTGGGCAAATAAATCTCTAATATGATCAAATACACCTGTATAAGTGGCAGGGTTAGATCTAGGAGTCCGACCAATTGGCGATTGATCAATAGCAATGATTTTATCAATCAGCTCTAAACCCTTAATGCTTTTATGCTTACCAGGCTTAATTCTACTCTTGTTAATTTTCGCTGCACATGCCTTGTATAAAATTTCATTGACTAATGTACTCTTTCCCGAACCAGATACACCCGTTACAGCACAAAAGACGCCCAATGGAATTTCCACATCAATATTTTTCAAATTATTTTCAAAAGCACCTTTAATCTCAAGCTGTCCCACTTCTGAAACCCGTCTAAAATCAGGCAATTCTACTTTTTTTCGACCTGATAAATATTGACCCGTTATGGAATTTTCATTTTGCATAATGGCATCAACAGGGCCTTCTGCAATAATATAGCCTCCATGTTCACCAGCACCTGGTCCTAAGTCTAAAATATAGTCAGAAGCCATCATGGTTTCTTCATCATGTTCGACCACCAAAAGTGTATTGCCAATATCGGTTAAGTTCCGTAAGGTTTTGAGTAATTTTTCATTGTCTTTTTGATGAAGCCCAATACTTGGCTCATCAAGGATATAAAGAACGCCTACAAGTCCTGAACCAATTTGTGTCGCCAACCTAATCCGTTGAGATTCTCCTCCAGATAAAGTTCCTGCTGCACGAGAAAGATTTAAATACTCAAGACCTACATTTTGGAGAAATTCAAGCCTTGCCAATATTTCCTTCAAAATTTGTTCGGCAATTTTGTTTTTAGTCGTCCCAAGATCTAACTGTTTAAAGAAAATAAGTGCATCTTTAACTGATAACTCTGTAACTTCCCAAATGTTCTTACCACCTATGGTTACTGCTAAAACATCATCAATTAAACGCTTCCCGTGACAAGTACTACATTCAATCAAGCTCATGAATTCATCTATCTTACCTCTAATATAATCAGAATTAGTCGATGCATAGCGTCTCTCATAATTAACCACTAAGCCTTCAAAGGGTTTATTGTACTCTGAGTCTCCATTAAAACGACTTTCATACTGAAAGCGAATCGCACGATCACCTGTTCCATAAAAAATTTCTTTTTTAAGTGCTTCTGATAAATCCATAAAAGGCGTGTCAAGTGACTCTTTATGTTCCTCTACCAAAGCGTGGATTAAACTGACATAATAGCTATCACCTGCGCTATTTGCAATAGGTAATAAGCAGCCTTCACTAATGGATAATTCCTGATTAGGCACTAACAGCTCCGGATCGACTTTCTTTGTAAAGCCCAAACCGTTACAATCTGGACAAGCGCCATAAGGGGCATTAAATGAAAACATACGGGGTTCCATTTCTAGAATCCCTTGCCCATGTTCTGGACAAGCAAACTGGGTACTAAACACAATTTCTTCTTTCCCTATCACATCTGCGACAATGGTTCCCTCTGTTAGAGTTAAAACCGTTTCAATAGAATCTGCCAACCGTTGCTCAACGCCTTCTTTAACCACAATTCTATCAACAACCACTGCAATCGTGTGTTTCTTATTCTTTTCTAGCTTAATATCTTCTGCAAGATCAATTGTTTCACCATCAATTTTGGCTCTTACATAGCCTTCTTTTTTCAATCGTTCTAAAAGTTTATTGTGCTGTCCCTTTTTTCCAACAATCACCGGCGCGAGTATTTGAATTCTGGTTTTTTCTTCAAATGACATAATTTGATCGACAATTTGATCAACGGATTGAGGTGCAATTTCCTTACCACAAACTGTACAATGCGGTGTTCCTGCACGTGCATATAAGAGTCTCAGATAATCGTAAATCTCAGTAACCGTTCCCACCGTTGATCTCGGATTACGACTTGTCGTCTTTTGGTCTATAGAGATAGCTGGTGACAACCCCTCTATATACTCAACATTTGGTTTTTCCATTTGTCCTAGAAACTGTCTAGCATAAGAAGACAAACTCTCAACATAACGTCTTTGACCCTCTGCATAAACAGTATCAAAAGCTAAAGAAGACTTTCCAGATCCACTTAAACCAGTCACTACAATCATCTTATCTCTAGGAATTTCAACATCTATATTTTTTAAATTATGTTCTTTAGCACCTTTAATTTTTATCATATTTTTTTCATTCATGTTTTGATATACCTCAACTCATTATCTTGATTTCTTTCTAGACGACTTTAATTCTACAACCATATCTCGCAACTCTGCTGCACGCTCGAATTGGAGTAGCTTGGACGCTTCGTACATTTCTTTTTCCAAATTTTCAATATAAGTATTGAATTCAGGTTTAGTCATTTGGTCCACACGGTTTACATCATACGCTTCAACTTCTTCTGCTGCAATTGTCGCTTCAATTACTTCACGGATTTGTTTCTTAATGCTTTGTGGCGTAATACCATGAGCTTCGTTGTAAGCTTTTTGAATTTCTCTTCTACGCTCTGTTTCTGTTATGGCATAACGCATGGATTTTGTCACACGGTCACCATACATAATAACAACCCCATTAGCATTTCTCGCAGCACGTCCAATCGTTTGAACAAGAGAGGTTTCAGAACGTAAAAAACCTTCCTTGTCAGCATCTAAAATAGCGACAAGGGATACCTCAGGTAAATCGAGTCCCTCTCTCAAAAGGTTAATGCCTACCAAGACATCAAAGACCCCTCGACGTAAATCACGGATAATGTTCATTCTTTCGATTGTCTTAATATCGGAATGCATGTAACGCACTTTTACATCTAATTTTTTAAAGTAGTCTGTTAAGTCTTCCGCCATTTTTTTGGTAAGTGTCGTCACTAAAACACGCTCATTTTTTTCAGCACGCTTCATGATTTCTGCATAGAGGTCATCAATTTGACCCGAAGTCGGTCTGACTTCTATAGGGGGATCTAACAAACCTGTCGGTCTAATAATTTGTTCTACCACATCATCGCTGTGTGAATACTCATAATCGCTAGGTGTTGCACTGACATAAAGTGCTTGATTAACCAGTGCTTCAAACTCTTGAAACTGCAAAGGTCGATTGTCCATTGCAGAGGGTAATCTAAAACCATAATCAACCAAAGATTGCTTACGGGTTCTATCGCCACCATACATGGCTCTAATTTGAGGAATCGTTACATGCGACTCATCAATCACCAATAAAAAATCATCGGGAAAATAATCTATCAGAGTATAAGGACGACTTCCCATCGGTCTTCTTGATAATATTCTAGAATAATTTTCAATGCCTTGACAAAAGCCAACTTCTCTAAGCATTTCTATATCATAACGCGTTCTTTGCTCAATTCTCTGTGCCTCAATAAGCTGATTGTTGTCTTTAAAAAACTTCACGCGTTCTTCTAATTCTTTTTCAATTTCTACGATTGCTTCTTCTAATTTATCTTTAGGAGTCACATAATGGGAAGCTGGATAGACTGTGATATGCGTTCTATAACCTAGTATTTCACCCGTTAAAGCATTCACTTCTGCAATCCGATCAATTTCATCACCGAAGAGTTCAATACGGTAAGCTCTCTCAAATTCATAAGCGGGCATCACTTCTACCACATCGCCCCTTACACGGAACGTATTACGCGTAAAATTAATATCATTACGCGTATACTGTATATCAACTAATCGCCTCAAAATATCTTCCCTAGATTTAGTCATCCCAGGTCTCAAAGACAGTGTCATTGATGAATAATCAATAGGGTCACCTAAACCATAAATACAAGAAACAGAAGCGACAATAATAACGTCACTTCGCTCAAACAAAGCAGATGTTGCACTATGTCGCAATTTATCTATTTCATCATTAATCGAGGCATCTTTTTCAATATAAGTATCACTCATCGCAACATAAGCCTCTGGCTGATAATAGTCATAATAGCTGACAAAATACTCTACTGCATTATCTGGAAAAAACTCTCTAAATTCTTCTGCTAATTGGGCTGCCAATGTTTTATTATGGGCTATCACTAAGGTCGGCTTTTGTGTCCTTTCAATGACATTTGCTACAGTAAATGTTTTACCCGATCCTGTTACACCTAGTAGTATATTGTGTTTGTCTTCATGATTAATGCGCTCAACGAGCGCATCAATAGCTTGTGGTTGATCACCGGTTGGTTGGTATTCAGATTTTAACTTAAATCCACTCATGATTCACCTCATTTTTATCGAACGTTTGTTTGTATCTATTATATGTTTTTTATTTTAAATCGTCAATTGTTTATTCCTTATCTTTTATTTTTACCAATAAAAGAGGGAGTTTAATGACCAAATCATCAAACTCCCCATAGCATATCATACCCTTATGAATAAAAATTAAACAAATATCACTTTTGTACTCAGTCCAAATTTATTAGTCACCCCTAACCACTTCTAGTGCAGTGCCCAGAAGGTGATGCCTGCTATCCCTAGGATTAGCAAAACGACTATAAGAACGACTGTGACAATCAAGGGTTTCATATCACTAGAAAACCCTTCTGGAGCGATAGCAGACTGTTTTTCAAAATTTTGCGATAAACGGTTCACATTATTTTGTATCTTTTTGATATCATTTTGATATTTTTCAGTATCCATCTTTAACTCCTTTATATGCCTCTTCTTATTCTGCTCTTAAAACTTCGAGAGCTTTTTGAAGCTGATTATCATCTGCATCTGTTGGATTTTCAATTTCATTATAATGTTCATCAAGTTCTAAGGTAATATCAGGTTCAATACCAATCCCATGAATATTTTGACCATTTGGTGTAAAGTACTCAGCAGTTGTTAATTTCAAACCACTTCCATCAAGGTAAGGTCTAAAGGTTTGAACAATCCCTTTTCCAAAAGTTGTCGTCCCAATAATTGTCGCTGCGTGATTGTCTTTTAAAGCACCTGTCAAGATTTCAGAAGCACTTGCAGAACCCCCATCAACTAAGACCGCTAGGGACACATTGTACTTCTTACCATCTGATTCAAAAGATTCATGCTCACCATTTCTACCATCCACTGAAACGATATTGGCTTTGCCCAGTAACGAATCTGCAATATCTATACATTCGTCTAAGTAGCCTCCTGGATTTTGTCTTAAGTCGATAACAACCTTTTTCGCACCTTGACCGATGAGGTCATCCATATGTGTTTTAAATTCTGAAGCACAATCTTTATCAAATTGTGTCAACCTCAAGTAACCGATTTGATCATCTATCATTCTCGATTTAACCACTTTAACATCGACAATTTCTCTAACAATATCAACATCAAACGTTTTATCTTTAGAAGGTCTATAAATAGTAATATTGACAGCTGTTCCCGGCTCACCTTTTACTTTTGAAATGACTTCATCCATCATGTCAGCATTAACGGCTTCACCGTTGACACCTATGATTTGATCTTTAGGCAGCAATCCTGCACGATCTGCAGGTGTATCTTCAATCGGACTGACCACTTCAATTTGATTATTCTCACTGGTTGTAAGATAAACACCAATCCCAGGATACTCTCCTGATGAAGACTGCAAATAATCAGTATACTCTTCACTGTTCATAAAGACTGAATAAGGATCGCCTAAAATTTCAAAGAGTCCCTTTTTCATACCTTCATATAATTTGTCTTCACTAATCTCTTTATAGTAATTTTCTTCAACATAATCTTTTAAATTATCAATCTCTTCATAATTTTTGTAGAGACTTTGGTAGGCTATCATATTTTCTCTTGGCATAACCACCTTATCTCCTATATTAAGTTCAGCAATTGTCGTTACAAAAAAAGTACCACATGCTGTTATTAATACGAGAAAAATACTAAGTATTACAACGTTTGATTTTTTCAAAATTTACACCTCATTTTCCTGATACATAAGGAATCGGATCAACATAATCGCCATTAATTCTTACTTCAAAATGTAAGTGAGGTCCTGTTGAGAATCCTGTACTCCCTGATTTCGTAATTGGATCACCTTTTTTAACGACATCTCCTACTTTGACCAATAATTTATTATTATGCCCATAAAGCGTTGAATAACCACCACCATGGTCTATGATAACAGCCTTGCCGTAACCACCGTACCAATCTGCGTAAATGACAGTCCCTGATTGAGCTGCAACAATTGTTGTATTAAGAGGAACGCCAATGTCTACGCCCGTATGCATTGTCACTACTTTAGTGATAGGATGTACCCTTTCACCAAAAGGCGATGTAATTGTCGTGTGACCTGGTGCAGGCCACTGCATCTCTCCACCTACATAGGTTTCAGAGACTTCTAGATTTTTAATGACTGTCGTCAATTGATCAGCCTCACTGGTCATTTGATTTTCTGCTTCAGCAAGAGCAGCTTCATCATTCTTAAGTTCTTCCTTATAAGCCACTAGTTTTTCAAGTTCAGCCTTTAAAGTGTCTTGCTTAGCTGCTTTTTCAGTCGTTAAAGTTTCCAGTTCAACTTTTACCTTCTCAAGATTTGCTTTTTTATTAGCAATATCGTCTCTTTGCTCTTTTAATGATATCAGCAAATTTTGATCATGCAAGAGTATTTTTTGAACCATATCAATTCGACTTAGTAAATCTGAAAAATCTTCTGCTCCAAAAAGGACTTCAAGATAACCGATTGAACCTGTTTTATACATCACTCTCAACCGTTCATCGAGCAATTCATTTTTATCAGCAATTTTTACCTTTGCCTCTTCAAGTTGCACAGTTTTCTCATCAATTTCAGTTTTTGTTGTATCAATCTGACCTTCAAGTTCAGTAATCTCATCTTCAAGCGCATGAATATTGGTATTCACCGATTGAATTTGAGAATTGGTTTTATGCTGTAAATTTTGATTGTTTTCAATATCATCATTTAATGCTTCAATTTTGGCTTTGAGGGCATCAAGTTCTCTTTGTCTTTTCTTTAATTCATCATTGTTCGCCCAAGAAAACGAGCTGGCAACTATTACAAGAACTAAAAACAGAATACTGATTTGTTTTTTCTTCATATCTTGCCTGCCTTTCTTTAAACGTTAAGATATTTACGCATTGACCAAATGCTTCCAAGCGAACCAATTCCCGCACCGATAACAACAAATAGGAACACCAAATCAGGCATTACCACTTCAGGCTTAACCACATAAGCGGCAATAATCATATAAAAATCTGACGTAAATGTCTGATAAACATAGTCATAACCATAATTGAGAACCAACGTTGAAATACCTGCACCAACGAGCCCCAAAATTGTCCCTTCTATTAAAAACGGCCAACGAATAAACCAGTTTGTCGCTCCCACATATTTCATAATATTGATTTCTCTTTTACGGGTATTAACCGCTAACTTAATTGTATTATTGATAATAAATACTGAAATAGCAATCAGGATAAAAATAATCACCATGCCTGCTTTACGAATCATATCTGTCACCGCGATGAGTTTTGTAACCACATCTTGATAAGACTTCACTTCTTCTATTCCACTAAGGGGCGCCATCGCCGTTAAAACAGATTCAGAATAGCTTAAGTCAGATAAATAGACAACAAATGAATTAGGCAATGGGTTTTCTTCAAGTCCTTCTAACAAATAAGCGTTGTCTTTCCATGACGCTTTCATATTTTCTAAAGCATCTGAACGACTCTCATACTTGACATTTTCAACCCCTTCAATACTCTGAATTTCATCTTGAAGGCTTTCCCTTCCTTCTGATGACAAGTCATCCTTGAGGTAAACTTGAATAGAATTGAACTGGTCTTTTGCAGATTGTGACATTTCATTGATATTAATAATTAAAGCAAAAATAATTCCTAAAATAATAAGTGTTGCAGCAACTGATGTAATAGATGCTACACTCATCATTCGATTCCGCCATAGTCCTTTAATGGCTTCTTTTAATGTGAAAATGGGTTTAATCGTCATAGCCATATACTCCTATTTTATCATCTCTTGCAACTACACCTTTTTCTAAAGCAATCACGCGTTTACGCATGGTATTAACAATTTCTCGGTCATGCGTTGCCATCAAAATGGTTGTTCCTCTTCTATTAATAGTCCTTAAAATTTTCATAATTTCCCAAGAAGTCTCCGGATCAAGATTTCCTGTTGGCTCATCAGCAATTAAAATAGGTGGATTATTAATCATCGCCCTTGCTATTGACACCCTTTGTTGTTCACCACCTGATAACTGGTTAGGGTACATTTCACCTTTTCCTGTCAGACCAACCAATGCTAAAATCATCGGCACTTGTTTTCTAATGTTTCTCTGAGGCGTTCCTAAGATTTCCATTGCAAAAGCAATATTTTCATAAACCGTACTGTTGTTAAGCAATCTAAAATCTTGAAAAACAACACCTACCTTACGGCGTAATATAGGCACACTTCTGCGATGTAAACGGTTTACTTCAATATCGTCTACCCAAACCTTTCCAGTTGTGGCTTTCACTTCTTTGAGAATCGCTTTAATAAAAGTCGACTTCCCTGCGCCACTTGGTCCTACTAAAAAAACAAATTCACCTTTTTCTATTTTCAAATTGACATTATTCAATGCCATGACACCATTATCATATTTCTTGGATACATTTATAAATTCTATCATAATAACTTTATACTCCTTACCCTATACATGCTCTACCCTTATATTATACCTGTATTTGACGGTATTTTCATAGTGAAATTATTAAATTTATGTTTCACCTTTTCAAAACTAAAAAAACCTCTAAGTCTAAATATAAACTTAGAGGTTAAAAGTATCAACATCTGTAGGAAAGTAAGTTAGGCTTACTTCCCCTCTGATGTCTCAGTCTCTTTTTTATTTTTTGAAGCGTCCCTTTTAGGCTTTGGTGCGGTTTCAGCTAATTTTTTAAGTCTTTGATCCACTAAAGCGTAAATAGAACCTCTTTCAAACTTGCCATTTTTTTGACGTTTTCCAGCCTTTTTATTCATGAGTATTTCAATACCATGATCTACATGATCAATTGCCCAAATAGAAAATTCTCCTTTTCGAACTGATGTGACGACTTCATCACTTAACATGAGATTGTTGATATTTTGCATTGGAATAATTACACCCTGATTGCCTGTAAACCCTTTAATTTGGCAAACGCGATAGAATCCTTCAATTTTCTCATTGACTCCACCTATCGGTTGAATATGTCCCCGTTGATTAATGGAACCTGTCACGGCAATTCCTTGATTAATCGGCACACCCGACAAGTCTGACAATAAAGCATAAAGTTCAGTGCTTGAAGCACTATCGCCATCGACACCGCTGTAGAGTTGTTCAAAAACAATACTCGCTGTAAGTGCCAAAGGCTTATCCTGTGCAAACATTTTACCCAAATAGCCTGTTAATATCATAACGCCTTTATCATGAATTTTACCACTGGTTCTCGCTTCGCGCTCAATATTAATAATGCCTTGTCTACCTTGATAAGTTGATACTGTAATTTTAGAAGGTTTACCGAAACTGTTTTGTCCTGACCCAACTACTGCAAGACCGTTAATTTCACCGATTCTATACCCTTCAACTTCAATTAAATAAGTCCCATCTTCAAAGAGTTTCATCACTCTCTTTTCATATTTATTGACACGTTTCTTGCGTTCTTCTAATGCCTTTTTAACATCTTCCGAGTCAACAATTGACCGTTTATAATACCTTGACCACGCATCCGCTTCAATGATAACATCTCCAATTGTTTTTAAATGAGCTGTCAATTTATTTTGGTCATCTGCCACTCGTGTTGCATATTCTACCAAAGTGGCCACTGCTTCCTTGGTAAAGTGTTGTAAGTGATCCATTTGACATTTGGTTGATACAAATCTTGCAAACTGTGTTAAATGAACATCTGTACGATCTAATTCTTCTTCTAAATCCGCCATTATCTTAAACAGTTTTAAAAATTCTTCATCATAGGCACTTAGCATAGAGTAAGTGTAATAGTCTCCTATAATAATGACTTTAAGATCTATAGGAATCGGTTCAGGTACAATCGTTTGCGAGACCAAAGCACCTGAAGCTGCTATCCGGCTATCAATGGCAACGGCTTCATCCAAAAGCGAGCGTTTTAAGCTTTTAAAAGCCATAGGATTGGATAAAATATCCTTTGCCAATAAAATCAAATATCCGCCATTAGCTTTGTGAAGTGCCCCTGGTTTAATCATTGTATAATCTGTTTTCATCACACCCATTTCATTTCTAAATTCAATACTTCCCGCTAAGTTAAAATAGGTTGGATTGGATTCAAAAACCACTGGTGCTCTATTGAGATCAGAATTATCAATAAAAAGATTGATCTTATAACGTTCAAAAAAAGCATCTGGATTTTGATTTGCCATGGCAAAAGCGGCAAAAGGATTATTTTCTTCTGGTTCTTTTGTATCTTTTTTAAACTCATCTAAATGCGTCACAATATCTTCTTCAAGCATTTCTAAATAACGTTTAATATCTTCATTTAATTTATATTTTTCACGCACTGAATCCAAATGAAATTTAACCAAATGTCTCACCATTTGCTCATCAAGTGCCTTAAGTTTATTTCTTAAATTCTCCTCTTCCATTCTCAAACGGTTAAAGAAGTCTATCGTTTCTAAATTAAGACGCTGAGAATTATTACTGATTTGATCAAACTCTTCTTTGGTCAAAGCATTATAGGATTCTTCATTTAAGGGTTCTCCATCCTTCATAGGAATACTGGCTATTCCTTTTTCTGTTAATGAAAACATAAAGCCATAGTCCTTACCAATTTCATTGAGATGTTCTACAATGTTGTTGGAATGTACATTATATTCTTCAAAAAGCTTTTGTCTTGCATTTTCATAATCTCGACTTGAAAAAATCTCCATAATACCTTTTCTTAAAAATCGGATAGACCGATCCACGTATTTAATAAACGTTTTTCCTTGTCCATTTTCCACTTGAATGGCAAGTGGGTGATAGGTATCTTTGAAATTATTAACATATAACCAATCAGAAGGAGGTGACATCTTAATCGCTTGTTCTTCTGCTAACCGATTAACAAAGCTATTTCGACCGGTTCCCCATTGACCAGACACATAGATATTATAACCCTTTTGTTTGACATTAAGACCAAATTGCAAGGCTTCTTTTGCACGTTTTTGGCCAATAATCCCACGCATAGGAGCGAGTTCTTCAGTTGTTTCAAATTTAAAGTAATCCGGCATACACCGATTAATCAGTTGTTCTGGTTTTAGTTTTAAATGGTCCATAAAAACCTCCTCTGTGACTATTAATTATTTCTTTAGTAATAAATATTATGTACACAGATTAGATACCCTTTTTAAAGCCTCTCATTCACGCATTTTATGATTTTACAAAATTAGACTTATGCTTTAGCGTTTTTCAACATAGATATGCCCTTGCCCAAATAAAAAAACTAGCAGAACGCTTATACGTCTGCTAGCTTTTTAAATAGGTCATGAGAAATCATCCTATTAGAATTTTAAATTCTTAAGTTTGTCACCAAATAAATCGCTTAAGGTTGATGCTGAAGCTTCTTCTTCCTCATAAGGTTCATACGATTCTTCATCAACTTCAACCACTGCTTTTCTGCTTAAAGAAAGGCGTTTTTCCTCTTGATTAATTGAGAGAATCATCACTTCAATTTCATCACCTTCACTAACCACTTCTTGAGGTGAGCCCACATGTTCAGTCGATAATTCTGAAATATGAACTAAGCCTTCTAATCCTTCTTCTAAAGCAACAAAAGCACCAAAAGTTGTCACTCTCACAACAGTTCCCCATACAATATCGTCTACATGATAATTTTCTTCAACATGATCCCATGGGTTTTCTTGAACATTAGCAAGTTTCAAACCAATACGTTCTTTTTCACGGTCAATATTGGTAACAATCACATCAACAACGTCACCAACCGTTACTACTTCTGAAGGATGTTTAACCCGTCTCCACGACATTTGTGAAATGTGGATTAAACCATCTACACCGCCTAAATCAACAAATGCACCATATTTTGCTAGGCTGACTACTTTACCAGATAATTGATCGCCTACACTTAATTGAGTCATCATATCTTGACGTTTTCTTTCAAGTTCAGCTTGTTCTATTACTTTTCTTGAAGCAACTACCTTTTTCTTTTCTTGGTCATATTCTATCAGAACGACTTCTAATTGTTGTCCAACATAATCTGAAAGATTTTCAACATATTGTGCTGAAAGATGCGACCCTGGAATAAAAATGCGTGCTGTTTTATAATCAGCTACAACACCACCTTTTACAGCTTCTTTAATTTTCACTGTAAAATGGGTATTGTTAGCCATATAGCCTGCTAGTTCATCCCAAACCATGATGCCTTCAGCTTTTCTTAAAGACAATAGAACATTCCCTTCGCCATCATTCACTTTCATAACATATACCTTAACCGTATCCCCTTCTGAGAAAGGTGATGTATTGGCATTTTCAATTTCTTCCTTAGGAATAATCCCATCTGACATATAATTGATGTTTACAATTACTTCATCATCAGTCACTGAAAGGACTTTCCCTTCAACAACATCACCCGCTCTAAGATCATCAACATCCTTGTATTCTGACATTAATTCTTCCATTGACATATTATCACTCATTTTAATCACCTATGATATGTTTAAACATATTCTCCTTTCAACATTTTCACCTATAATACTAAAACAAATTGGCGTGAACTTCAAGTCATCTTCTGTGAATTCCTTCTCCATCTATATAAAAAAGTCAGTTCCTTTCAAAATTTAAAAGCAAACTGACTTTGGATGTCTTTGTTCAGAAAGCGGAGACCAATTTTCCACAATCTATTTTTGAGGTGAAGGTTTACTAAAAATAACTTTCAATAAGAACTTTGGCAACACGAGCATACGACCAAATCTTGAGGGTTCTTTTACGAGGCGATACAGCCACTCAAGTCCTAATTTTCTCATAATGAGAGGTGCCCTTTTTGCCACGCCTGCATAAACATCGACAGCTCCCCCAACTCCCATTGCCACTTTTACATTGAGAAATTTTTGGTGTTTTTCAATCCATTTTTCTTGTTTAGGTGCACCTAAAGCGACAAATAGGACATCCGGTTTTTCTTCGTTGATTCTATCCAATATTTTAAGTTCATCCTTTTCATCATAGTAACCATCTAAAACACCTTTAATCTTAATATTTGAAAATTTATCTTCTATATTTTGGACTGCCGTTTCAGCAACACCAGGTTTCCCTCCAAAAATAAAAATCGAGCTTTTAGAACGATTACAGTATTCTAAAATACGTTCCATCATATCAATGCCTGTTACACGCTCTTTGAGACCTAAATGATGGATTTTAGAAGCAATAACAATTCCAATCCCATCTGGAATAACCAAATCGCCTTTGTTTAATACTGTTTTAAACTCTGGATCATCCTGCGCTTTCATGATAATTTCTGCATTTGGTGTAAAAATCATTTTCGTTTCATCTTGACGCATATAGCCATCAAAACGCATATAAGCTTCCTCAAAATCTACTTTATCAATTTTCACACCAAAAAGCTTGGCAGTTTCTTTTCCGTTTGTACTCATAGAGCCTCCATTACAAAATCAGATGAAACAAAGCATCATTTGCCATTAATCGCTCTTCCAACATCGCTTTGTTTTCTAAAATTAAAGCTTTTTCTTTATCATAATCTCTTTCAACTTGATGTACCGCACGATTAACTTTGGCATCATCAAAATGAAGAATATCACATACCGGTTCCTTATCCAACATTTCTAGGAAATTTTCAATTTTAGGGTCATAGCTAACACCTACAAAAGGCACTTCTGCAACCACTGAAAAAATAAGAGAATGCAGTCTTGAACCCACTAAAATATCCATGTTTTCTACCAAACTCATAAAATCTTTTGAGTGATACTTTTCCGTGACAAAGTAGACGTGCTCATCCATTTGAGTGGCAATATCCCCTGCGATTTTAGTATCATTCTTATAATAGAAAGGGAGAAAAACCACATTATACTCTTTTGCCAAGTCATTGGCAAGCTTAACTAATTTGACTTGTCTCTCTCTTTCTCTAAAATCTTTTTGTCTGATAGCAATACCTACATTTTTACGACCCGTTTCTTTTAAGCCTATTTGTTTTAAAATACTTTGCCCCAAAGCCTTTCCTGCTTTACCCATCGCCATTACTGGATCAGCTGATAAAGTGATTTTGCTAGGGTCAACGCCAATTTCACATAATAGGTCATAGGAATTTTGATCTCTTACCGAAACAGCCAAAACTTTATTGAGTGTTTTAGAAACGCGTTTACGGTTCTTTTCACTGTTAAGGGGGCCAATTCCATGGCTCAACAGCACGACTCTTTTTCTAAAAAATAAACCTGCTCTAATAATAAATAAATAATAGTGGATACTTCTTGCACTGGTCACATCTTGAAGTAAACTGCCGCCACCACTAATTAGTGTATCACACATCATAATCGCCATAACCACTTTAAAAGGGTTGTGTCGATCAACGGCTTTGACATTGAACTTTTTCTGTGTCTCTTCAGGATTATTCGATAAAACAGTAATATCAACCTCTGGATCTTCGGAGCGTAATTTTTCTGTTAAAGTTAAAAGAATCGCTTCGTCTCCGATATTATGAAAACCGTAAAATCCAGACAAAACCACTTTACTCATACTTTTTTCTCCTTGAATACGATACATAGATGCGATGGATAAGTTCAAGTACAAACATGACCATTATCCCTATGATAAGTCCAATCCCAATCGCAATGAGTTCACGGAAAAATGATAAGTAAATAGGTGTTCTTGCATGACAGAAGGTATTTACAACAGATGTAAATCCAAGCACTGCTACCAAAGTAAATGGGAACAAGGCTATTTTATATTGTCTCGCCGCTAAGTAGAAAACACCACAAAGTGCTGGAAATGCAATCAAAATTTCTTTGGTTCTCGGTCTAGCAATTAATACATTTTCTAAGAAATTTCTAAAGATAATTTCACCATTGAGTACTTCAATACCCGTTTCATGACCTGAACGTGCAATATAAACATATCCTACTACAGCCACTACACCTAAAATCAAAACGTAATAAATTTTAAAATCTTCATTTAAAAAGCGTTTGATATCTTCAATCGGTGATTGGTCTAAGGCTTCATTTCTTTTATAACCCATTTTAATAAAGTAAACGACAATGAAGATGACAATCGGTAACACCAAGCTAGCCTTGACGCCTCTATAAAAACTCATTTCAACTAAATAATTTGATTTAGACATAATGGCACCCACTGTCAAGCCCCCTATAAGACATAAGAGGAGACTACCAAGAAGCCCAATTGACGCTTTTAAAATGATCTTTTTAAAGGCTATTTGTCCTTTCAATTTGAGCAAATCCATGACGTATTCAAACATGACCATAATCGCTAACGTCGGGAAAATAATTGCCGCTAAAAAGGCAAACAATTCTAAGCTCATGTTTGGAACAGCATAATTGGCACCGATAATCCCAACCATACCTATAATTAAAATAATCACCTGCCATTTGTCCGAAAGGCCGAACACCCATTTGAGTATAATCAACCCAAGAACCAATAACCCCCAACCTGTGAATATTAAAAGGATTGGAGAAACGCCATTATAAGGCATCACGCTCGATTTCCCCAGTGAAATATGATGCGCACTTAACCGGTCAGCCAGTTGATCGAACATGGTAATGTATTCATCTAAATTATCATAATAAGTGAAGTCCGTTTTCTTAAACGGTCTGAAATAAACCGAACGTATATTACGTTCAGTAATAGCCCTATACATTGTGTTTTCAATCTCAATAGGTCCTTCATAATAGCCTAAATAATCATACCGTTGCTGGATATATTCAATAATAGGAAAAATGCGGACCACTTCATAGTCCATATCTTTGGCAATATATTCAATGCCATCTTGTTCAGAAAAACCTCTTTGTACACCTGATTCTATAAGACCAACAGGAATATTACGTGCTTTAAGGGTCTTATATAAATCTGGGCTGTACTGACCCGTTTCTTTTTGATAGCTTAATATCTGATTGCCATTAAAAATAACTTCATTTATTTTTGCACCATATCGATCAACATCATCAAAGTAAGCTTTAACGATATGTGAATTGTACTTGTAAAAATTACTAGGTCTCAAATTGATTTCTAAACCAGACGCCTTAACCGCTGCTATTTTCTCTGGATCATAACCTAAACCAATATCTTCAACAGCTGATGATACAATAGTTCTCGGGTTTTTAATTCCATCTGAATTCACATCGTTAATCTTGCCATATTCTACATAATACAAGTCTTCACGAACACCTTTAAGAACCATTACTTTTAAATCAGATTCTTCGAAGAAATGATAAAAATCCTCATCGTACCTTGCAATAATAGCTGCCTTTAAACGTGCGTACAAGGCGTCATCATACGTAGAAACCACCATATCATAATCACCTGTATGGTTTTCAAGATAAGTTAAAGCCTCACCACTAAAATCATCTTTCCAGTGAATATCTTTAATCAAATTTTTGTAAATCGCATAGGTTATAGGTTTTCCTTCCTCTACCAAACTGTATAAAGAATCTTCTTTTATAGCAACACTCGATACTTGAGATTCTGCCATCTTAGTAAACATCGCCTCTGGTGTCATGTCTAATTGCTTGGCAAAAGTAACAAATTCATCATAATCTAATATAATTTCTGCTGTTTTTGCTTGTCTTTCTGTGTTGATACGCTCATACAGTAAAATGCCTGTTGATATTACGGCGATAATGAGTATGAGAAGAAAACCTCTTTGTTTCCACTTCATCTTTTTTGCCTCCACTAACTAGTTTTTAATCACAGTATAAGTTCCTTTAATCATTATCCATGAATCTGCTGTCACGACAATGCCTCTGCCATCATTACTTGGTACAAGCATATGATGATCAATTGGAACGGCTTCCGAAGCCATGACTTTATCCCCATCAGTTAAATCTGGAATTCCCACTGTATTCGGATCAAGAACCGTTGCGCTCCCCACGCGCAAAATAAATTCTGCACTATCACCAAAATATATTTTTGAATCTTTTTCAACATTAAGTATTTCAAACAAGCTTGTGCCTTGAGATGAAGTGGTTTGTTCAGAATCTTTCGCTGTCCCCACTTGCTCTAAAATATCTGCCTTCATTTGTGCCATTTGGTCTTGCATATAGCTTACAGTTACCAAGGGATCACTTGACGTGCCAGCTCCCTCCGCTTCTGAAAATGGAATGGTTAAAGCAGCACCAATAGCAAGGCCTATAACCGCTCCCATTACAACTTGTTTGTATTTATATAATTTATCCTTCAACATTTTTATCCTCCATTTAATCTTCATCACTCATTTTAACATAATCAGCGTTAAAAACAAATAGACATAAAAAAGACCTGTATTGGTATAATACAGGTACACATTATGGTTGTTTATCTAATTCTAAACTGACGATAAGTGCTTTGTTTACTCTCTTCATTACATGATTATCCAAATGTCCCAACTTTTGTATCAATCTTGTTTTATCAATTGTTCTCACTTGCTCAAGGAGCACTACTGAATCTTTTATTAGCCCTACTTTTGATGCCTCTACTTCTACATGAGTCGGGAGTTTTGCCTTTGCAATCTTTGCTGTGATAGCAGCCACTATCACGGTTGGACTATACTTATTACCTACATCATTCTGAATGATGACAACAGGGCGTTGACCCCCTTGCTCTGATCCACGAACAGGTGATAAATCAGCAAAGAAAACATCTCCTCTTTTAATATTCACTTATTTCAACTCCATTCAAATTAAACTGCTAAACAATTTTATCATTCAACCCTATATCAAATGATGCCCTTGTCCAAAACAGTTTTTGTCTAAGGTCACTAATCCGACTTAGTCACCGGTTAATTATTATGGCTTGAATCTCTATCTATAAGTCTGCCATATCTCATCTTTGAAGAAACTCTTCAATTTACAGATCATACCCCAATGAACATTAAGAGTTATTTTAATCTCTTAAATCAAAAATGACGTTCTTCATATTTTACCATAAAATGACCTATCACGCTAGAAAAAGCAATTAATCTCTTAAATAATCCTTGTACGCCACTTCATTTCCACCATATATATACAGACGTGGTACACGCTTACCAATCAGACATACCACTTCGTAATTAATCGTGTGGATTGCCTTGGCATAATCATCTATTGTGAGCTCAGGAGTATTCCCACCCATCAATATGATTTCATCACCTACCTCAATCTGAGGATCGTCAGATTTAAACATACATTGATCCATACAAATACTGCCTACTTGTTGAAGCGTTTGACCCTTAATGCGTCCCTTTGCTTTATGAGAATAAAGACGTGTAAACCCATCAGCATATCCAATAGGTACAGTACAAATGGTCTCCTTCTGTGTCGCCGTATAAGTTAAGCCGTAAGAAATACAATCTCCTTTTTCAACGGTCTTGACATGAGATACTTCTGCCTTTAAAGTCATCACTTCTTTTAAAGACAGTTTGGACTGATTGACTTTGTCGGATGGATAGAGTCCATAGAGTATAATACCTGCTCTAACCATATCAAAATGGTACTCAGGACAATCAATGATTGCAGCACTGTTGGCAATATGTTTAATCTTGAAATGAATCTCCCTTGATTTCAAGGCTTCATCAATCGACAAAAAGGCTTTCGCTTGTTCATGGGTATAAGCCTTGTCTTCTGCGTCAGCAACAGCAAAATGTGAAAAAAGGCCTTCAACATATAAGCCTTCAAATGACGCTATATGGGCAATATCGTCCACAGTCTGACTATTGGCTGGAAATCCAATACGATGCATTCCCGTATCTAATTTAATATGTACTTTTAATTTTTTACCCGCCTTAAGGGCACAAGTATTAAAAAACTGGGCTTGTTCTACACTATAAAGCGTTTGGGTAATATCATTGGCTAACAAATCATCAATGCCTTCATCTCTTGTATACCCCAAAATCAGAATATCAACATTTTTATAGCATTTTCTAAGTTGAACCGCCTCTGATAAAGTCGCTACTGCTAAATAAGTCGCGCCTTCCTCTAATAAGACGCGCGCTACTTCAATAGCCCCATGCCCATAAGCATCTGCTTTTACCACGCCACAAAGTCTCGCCCCTTCGCTAATACAGCCTTTAATTGATCTGATGTTGCTTCTTAGTGCTCCTAAATCAATTTCAGCCCATACTTCTCTTGTCTTTTTCATAAATCCCCCTCAATTACCCATGAAATAACCACCCATGGGTTTTAATTAACCTAAAGGTGGCTTCTTTTCATCTTATTTATGATTACGATTCTTTCGTCATCTTTTTCAAGGCATGAGTCAACCCATCAATGAGATCTCCAGCCACTAAACCATATTCGCCTTTCACTTTGGACATAATATCACCTGCGAGTCCATGGATATAAACCCCTGCAATCGCTGCTTTTTCAATGCCTAATCCTTGAGCTACAAAACTTGTAATAATACCGGTAAGCACATCGCCGCTTCCCGCTGTTGCCATCCCAGGATTCCCATTAGAATTAATAAAGATTCTGCCATCAGGACAAGCTACAACCGTTCTTGCACCTTTAAGAACAATAATAGAACCCCATTCTCTTGCATAATGGCGTGAAGTATCTATCGGATGTGCATTAATTTGTTCTAATGGTAGACCTGTTAACCGTGACATTTCACCTGGATGAGGTGTTAATATTACTTGGTTCTTTTTCTCTTGAAGGAGCTGTACCCGTTTAGAAAGGGTATTAAGTCCATCTGCATCAATAATAATAGGCTTATCTACCAAAGTAATTAATTGTCTCAAAATTTCAATCATTTCAGCACTTTGACCACATCCCGGCCCCACTGCAACAACATCGGATTTTTCACAACTACTAATTAAGCGTTCAAGTTGATTAATACCAAAGACGCCTTTACGCGTTTCCGCAAGTGGTAAAGTTACAGCTTCTGGCACTGCTGTCGTTACAATTGTATGAAGACTTTCAGGTATGATTAATTTGAGTAAACCGATACCAGAGCGTAAAGCCGCCTTTCCCGAAAGAATAGCTGCACCTGTCATTCCAAAACTACCCGCAATCAAATTGGCTTTACCATAAACGCCTTTATGAGAATTTTTCTCTCTTTCAGGAATAATATCTTTAATAAAAGCTTCCGTCACCCACTCAACAGGTAGACTTAATTCTGAAAGCAATTCAGAAGGAATACCGATTTTTTTAACAACAACCTCGCCATTATAATCTGCAGCAGGATAAACAATATTACCCACTTTTGGTAAACACATTGCTACAGTGTAGTCTGCCTTAACTGCCTTGTTCATCACAAGGCCTTCACTCGCGTGAATTCCACTAGGAATATCACATGAAACAACAGTTCCTTCTGATTCATTAATGGCATTAATCGTATACTCATAAATCCCTTCTACATCACGTTCAATCCCTATACCAAAAATACAGTCTACAACCACGTCATTGAAATTAATGTACTTCTTTAATTTTTTAGCTCCTGTTGCATCATTGATATTTTCAATTTGGATATTGAGCGGTTTTATCATCATATAATTTTGAAGTGCATCTTCTGAAAGTTTCTTGACATTGCCAATCATGAAGACAACAATTTTGTAACCTTCACTGTGCAAGTGCCTCGCACAAACAAGACCATCACCACCATTGTTCCCCATACCAATCACTAAAATGATTTTTCCATGATCTGAAACATGTTTTTTAACTTCATCTGCTAAAGCTAACCCAGCATGTTCCATCAAAATCATAGACGGAATACCATACTTTTCCGTTGCTCTTGAATCAATTTCTCTGATATCCTTTTCAACTACAATTTTCAACTTAAATCCTCCCAACTGCTACGATAAAAGCGATAGCCATTGTATCCGTATGTGATAAGGAAAGCATTAGAGAATCTATCCCTTGTTGTTCAGCTATTTGTTTAGCGTTTCCATATAAAACAACATAAGGTTTCCCAAGTGAATCTCTAAGCACTTCAATTTCATTTAATGACAAATTTCTAAACCCTGTTCCAAAAGCTTTTACAACTGCTTCTTTTGCAGCAAAATTGGCAGCAATTGTTTCAGCCTTCATCTCCCTTTCCAGAAAGAGTTGTTTTTCATTAACCGTGAAAAATCGGTCTACCATTTGTGGTTTTCGACTTAATATATTTTCAATTCTATTGATGTCTACAATGTCAACACCATTTCCAATGATATTCATCTTAATTCATCCTATCTCAAAATCAGTAGTCCCATTATACTGCGGTTTTTTGTATTCGTCAATGAAAGCAATTTACCTCTTAAAAATGTTTTTTTCTACCTATTTTTTGTCTATTATGCTAAAATAATGACAATAGAAAAATGAAGGAGGTTGACGATGACCATTTATGAAGCGATCCATACCACTATTAAAGCACATGAACACCAACATCGCAAACTGGATAATGATAAATACGCTGCCCACCCACTTGAAGTCGGTATTTTACTCGCTAAATATGGTTTTAGTGATGAAGTAATTTGTGCAGGAATTCTCCATGATACAGTAGAAGATACCTCTGTTACTTTACAAATGCTAAGAGATCAGTTCGGAGATACTATCGCAAACTATGTGTCTTACTGTTCGGAATCGGATAAATCTTTGCCTTGGAAAGAAAGAAAACTCGCTTATTTGAAACAAATCCAAAATGCACCTAAAGAAGTTCTTTACATTATATGTACAGATAAACTTACCAATATTAAAAGCATTTACCGCAATATTGATCAAATGGGCTCTTCCTTATGGGATGTTTTTAATGCGGGGTATGACCAACAAAAATGGTATTATCAGGCTTCACTTGATGCCTTGTCCTCTCTTGAAGGCCATCCCCTTTATGAGGAACTGAAAAGCTATGTTCACCTTGTCTTTCATCATCACTAGAAATCAGATCTTTTACAGGGGGGCACTCGCCCCTCTTAAGCTCATATAAAGAAAGACCCATGACAGACAATCATGGGTCTTTCTTTATATGATACTTAATTATCAATGACACTAATGTAACCTGCTTTTCTCAAACGTGGTAAAACCAACATAGAGACCGATGTTACGATAAAGCACCATACTATATCTGGCCCTATATAAGGTAGGAAACCGCCAACTATAGCAGTCTTCATGGTATAAGCTGCATTTCCCATATAGAGCTTAACAATCATATATAAGTAAGGCACTCCTACAACATACATCATTAACATTCCTGCAAATACAGCCGTCAATAGTTTTATAAAGGTCACTGATTTCATACGTTCTGTCAAGAACCCAATCAAAGTGGCACAGGCTGCAAACCCTATTAAATAGCCAAAGGTCGGTTGAAATATATAAGTAGGACCGCCCCCATTAGCAAAAATAGGAATACCGATCAGTCCAATACCCAAGTATAATAATTGCGAATAAAAACCTTTTCTAGCACCTAAAAAGACACCTGCAAAGGCACAAAAGAAAAATTGAAACGTAAAGGGTACCATCCCCACTTGAATTTTTAGAAAAGCACCAATCGCCGTCAAGGCTGCAAATAATGCAATAAGTGTCATATCTCTTGTCTTCATGATTTGTCCTCCCACACTTGATAGGATTATTGTAATCGACTTTCAATCCATTGTCAACCTATATCGTCAACTTAGTTAACGATTTGAGTTAACAACCTTCTTTTGAGTCTCTTTTTATCATTTTTAGGACAAAAAAAAGAGGTCTACCCATCACACTTCCTGGATAAACCTGCACAACATTTACATTTAAAAAGGGGGGATAAATGTAAATGTTAAAGAGAAATTTAACGATTTGTCAACGACATTAATCATATCAGAGACCTGTTGATTTTTCAATATCTAAACTGTTAACAATTCGCAATGAATATTTAAAGTTTTTTAATGATTTAAAGCTGCATATTCAACCGCTAATTGCGCTCCAACCACTGCATTATTATAAACCAATTGAATGTTAGAATCTAAGCTATCGCCACCTGTTAATTCTTTTACTTTTGCAAGCAAAAATGGTGTTGATTCTTTTCCTTTAACGCCTTTTTCTTCTGCTTCTTTTAATGCCTTTTCAATAGCCTTGTTAATGGTATCTGCGTCCATAGCATATTTTTCTGGAATTGGATTAGCAATAACAAGACCGCCCTTTAAACCAAGCGCCCATTTAGCATCAAGTGCACTTGCTAATTCTTTAGGAGAGTCAACACGGTAATCAACGCCAAAACCACTATGAGGAGTATAGAACGCTGGTAATTCATCAGTGCCATACCCTACAACAGGTACACCAAGCGTTTCAAGATACTCTAAAGTTAAACCAATATCTAAAATAGATTTGGCACCTGCACAAACAACTGCCACTGAAGTATGACTTAATTCTTGTAAATCCGCTGAAATATCAAATGTTTCTTGAGCACCTCTATGGACTCCACCAATACCACCAGTAACAAAGACTCTTATTCCTGCCAGATCAGCACAAATCATAGTAGCCGCAACAGTTGTCGCTCCATCTTGTTTTTTAGCAACAACAAAAGGTAAATCTCTTCTTGATACCTTAGCAACATGCTCTGCATTTCCTAAGTATTCTAATTCATCTGCAGATAAACCTACTTTAATACGTCCTTTAAGAATTGCAATGGTTGCAGGAACAGCACCTTGTTCTCTAATAATGTCTTCTACTTTTCTAGCTGTTTCGACATTTTGAGGATAAGGCATACCATGGCTGATAATAGTTGATTCCAAAGCAACTACTGCTTTTCCTTCATCTAAAGCTTTTTGAACTTCCGGTTGAATATCGATTAAAGATTTTAATTGATTCATAAGATTCTCCTTTATTCATTTCATCTATTTTCAGTCTATAAAAGACTATTAATTACTTCTCTATTGAGAATTTTAGAGACCGTTTCATTTTGCATAACATTGTGCTTTGCTGCAGCCATTGCATAAGCCATTTGATCATCCTGATTCAAATCACGACTGACTGCGTCTATCCATCCTGCCATAAAAGCATCCCCTGCACCTGTCGTATTAACAACATCCACCTCTTGATTCGGATAGTGTTTAATACCGCCTTCACTGGCATAAAGAACACCTGCTTCACCAATACTCAAGGCAACATGCTTAACACCATATTGAACCAACTTGTTTGCCGCATTCTTGGCACGTTCTACAATATCATCTGTTTCAATCTGTTTCTCGCCTAAACTATTGAGAATCAATTCTGCTTCAAGTATATTGGGTTTAAAATAGTCAATATAATTAAGAATTTCAACCGTTCTCAAAGCTTTTGCCGTAGATACAGGATCTACAAATATCACTTTATTCGCGTACTGATGAGCAATATACTGCATCACAGACGCTTCAAGATTGGCGTCAAGAACAATCGCCGCTGCTTGTGACAAAATAGGTGAAAAATGATTTAAATAATCCGTATCAATCGCTTTAACAATTTGCATTTGGGATATAGCAACATGCATGTCGCCTTTTTCTTCATTAATACACATATAAGTCGATGTCGGTAACTCTGAATGGATCATAATAGTTGAAAGATCACATTTCAGTCTCTGTAAATCACCCAAGATGGCTTTTCCAAAATCATCATGCCCCACAGCTGAAATAAAGCGCACATCATTATTAAGTCTTAATAGATTTTCTGCAATGTTGCGCCCAACACCCCCATGAGATGTTTTAACAAATCCAATATTGGAATCCCTCATCGTCAATTTATTTTCAGGTGTTCCTGATATATCCATATTACTACCACCAATAACGACAATTGGCTCATTTGTTTCTATTATATAGCCCTTTCCTTTTATCTTGCCTTTTTTAATTAAATTGGAAATATGAACGGCTACTGATGATCGCTGAATATGAAGTTTTGAAGCTAACTGTTCTTGCGTAATCATCGGCTCCTTTTGAATGATGCTTAGAATCTCGCGTTCTCGATCAGTCATTGCGCCTCCTTTAATAAACATTTGTTTACTTTGTAATCACATGTTTATTATGAAGGTTTTTTCAATCTTTGTCAAGGGCTAATCGTTTTCTATCTATTTTCTAACCTTTCTTTGTCTCTACATTAATCATGAAACTTTATAATGAACCTATAATCAATAAAGGAGGAGAACAAATGAAAACAGATCTCGAAGCTATTGACTCAATCATCGAACGGACAGGTGCTAGTTATCATCAAGCAAAAGAAGCCTATGAAAAATTTGAAGGTAATACTGTAGATGCTATCATCTATTTAGAAGGCCTCAAAAATGAAACTACAGAAAACAGTCAAAGCCAAAGTCAAAGTCAAGCGAACAAACAAACGACACAAGATATTGGTCAAAACATAAAAAATGCTGGACAACAAGTGGGAAACTTATTACTCAAGTTGTTAAAAATTAAAGTCGTTTGGAAGAATGATAAAGAAAATCTTTTAGAACTGCCAGCAGTAATCTTAGTCATCTTACTCACCCAGCTCTTTATACCCACTCTAATCTTGTCACTGATTCCTTTGGTCTTTGGTGTCAAATTAAATCTTAAATATGGAAACGGTATTGTGACACAAGTCTCTGATTGGTTCAAACAAAGCAACTAAGACAAGAATGATAAAAAAAGATTCTTGCCAAATTTTAACCTAATTTTGGTTGTTCAATAAACTATTTTGTATAAAATAAAATAAGAAGGATAATATGAAGGAGGAAATAATATGTCAGTAAGTTTAGAAAAAATTGATATGCTCATGGAGCGCGCTAACATAAGTTATAAAGAAGCCAAAGATGCTTTAGAAAGATTTAATGGAGATATGGTTGAAGCCCTCATCTATCTTGAATCTAATGAAAAAACAGCTCCTAAAATGGGACCTGCAAACGATAACAGACACCACCATCAAAGACGTCATGAAAATCGCTATGAACAGCGTCAAAGAAGACAAGATAATGCTAGAGACTTCGGAGAAGATTTGAAAAAATTCTTCAAAAAAGTACATGAAACACGATTCATCATTGGTAGAAAAGGGAGAAAAGCAGTTGATATTCCAATGACCATTGCAGCTTTGATGATTATTCTTACCTTACCAGTGTCAATCTTCTTACTCATCTTACCTTATTTATTTGGATATCAAATTCTCATTCTTAATCCAAATGGTAAAAAAATGACGTTTGACCAATTTAGATCATCGGAAACACCTCATGAACCTACACAACCACAAGAAGATAAACCATCAGAAGATAGAATGGCTTAATAATTGCCCTTGTAATAGCGAGATGACCACTCATCTCGCTATTTTTATCTATTTCGATGTAAAAGCTTTAAAACTCTAGTTTTAAATGCTATGATTTAATAAAAAAGCTGGAGGAAAACATGCAAAAGATATTGGTTGTAGAAGACGATTTAAAAATCGCGCGATTTATAGAATTAGAATTAAAACATGAAGGCTTTGACGTTGAAACAGCAAATGATGGTCGAAGTGGCCTTGAAAAGGCACTTGATAGTTCATTTGATCTCATTATTTTAGATATCATGCTTCCTGGTCTCAATGGGATGGAAGTTTGCCGTCGTGTAAGGCTGAACTCGGAGATCCCCATCATTATGCTAACTGCTAAAGATGACACCATGGACAAGGTTATGGGCCTTGATTTTGGTGCAGATGATTATATGACTAAGCCTTTTGCTATTGAAGAATTATTGGCGCGTATTAGACGCATTTTTAGAAAAGCACCCGCGAAATCAACTACACCGGCCAATGTTTTTGTCTCTGGTCATCTAAAAATAGATTGCAATCAATATACAGTTACCTATAATACTGTTCCTATTGAGCTCACTAAAACCGAATTTGATTTACTTCACTATTTGGCAGAAAATAAAAACATCGCTCTCTCTCGAGAACAAATATTGGACAAAGTTTGGGGATACGATTACTTTGGAGAAACCAAAATCGTCGATGTCTATATTCGCTATTTAAGGAGTAAAATTGATGACGTTTATGAAACTAAATTTATCCATACTGTTAGAGGGGTAGGTTACTTATTTAAAGATGAAGATCATTAGTAAAGACAGTGTCAAAACCGTTCAACCTGAACAACTGAATACAGGACCTCCTAAACGACCTCAGCGAAAAGAAGGCAAGCTAACTGTCATCTCTCAACCCGCTACTCATAAGGCTTTCAACAATAAGAATTCAAGGAATAAGCCTTCTAAAAAGAAGCCCGTAGCCCCAAGACAGGCCAAGCCTTCACCCGCTAAACGTTCACAGGTAAAGCCTAAGGGAAAACCCAAAGTCAAACACAGTCAATCTGATAAAAAGCAAATGCGACTTGAAAAAGAACGTATCAAGCAAAGGCAAATTGAAAGGGCACTCAATGATTCAGAGCCAACGTATTTTCAAAAACAATTCAACCGCTTTGCTTCCCTATTAAGATTCAACATCACTTTCAAATTAACCTTGGGGTATATGATGCGTTTGGTCTTTTTAATATCACTTATTGCCGTTAGTGTTTATGGTTCTTTTGCCTTTTATTTGGTCTATGATACTCAAAATACCCTAGCAGAAAAACAGGCTTATGTTGATTCTCTTTTAATAGATGGCTATGCTTATGATGATCCGCTCATTGATCGCTATTTAAATACAGAAGGCTTATCGCTTTCTATTTTTGACAATGAACAGTCACTGGTCTACACAAGTGATGAACGTTCAATAGCCTTTTCAGATATCCAAACCATTGAAGATTACGATATTCTTAATTTCCCTGAGCTGCCTACAATCTATCAAGTCAATCACCTGCAACTTGATAGTCAAGACTACAACGTCGTCTTGAGCCAATCAATGAGGGATAAGAGTGATTTAATTCGATCAACATTCCCTATTGTCCCCGTGATGCTAATCGTTTTATTGATTTCTTCTACCTTGTCATCTAATCGCATGTCCAATAAAACACTAAAGCCTATCCATATTATGACAGAAGATGTTAAAGACATGTCCGCTAATAATCTGTCCAAACGTCTCAATGTCAGTGGAACCAAAGATGAACTTAAGGATTTAGCAGAAACATTTAATATGATGTTAGATGATATTCAGAAGTCTTATGAAAGAGAAAAACAATTTGTATCCGATGCCTCACATGAACTTAGGACGCCAATTGCTGTTATAAAAGGATATGCAGGCATGCTCAACCGTTGGGGTAAAGACGATCCTGATGTACTAGAAGAAAGTATCAGTGCCATTCTAGGTGAAACAGACAATATGCACTCACTTGTAGAAAGTCTTCTCTTTATCGCACGTAATGACAAGGGAACACTTAAAATGGACATGGCTCATTTTGATTTCAGCCAATTGATGCAAGAAATTGTTAAAGAAACGCATTTGATTGATAGTGACCATACTATTGAGGAATCTATTGATGAAAACGTCAAGCAATATGGTTCTGTTGATAAATTGAAACAAGCTATCCGGGTATTTATTGATAATAGTATCAAATACACGCCTGATGGTGGCCAACTTAAAATCAGGTTACAAGTCACAGACCATGAAAATATTATCACCATTTCAGATAATGGTATTGGTATTTCTAAAGAAGACCTGCCCCATATTTTCGATCGTTTCTACCGTGCAGATAAATCTCGTACAAAATTAAAAAACAATCAACATGGAGGGACGGGTTTAGGTTTATCTATTGCTAAAATAATTATTGAACAGCATGGCGGGCATATTCGCGTTATTAGCGACCTTAACAAAGGAACACAATTTACGCTCACACTCCCACATGCTTTTACAGCTGCACATCAAAAATAAGAAGTTACCCAGCTAATCAATTTAACTTTTTTATCTGAAAGAGACAGTACTTTAATCTGATTAAAGTGCTGTTTTTCTTTTAAGTCCAATTTGACTAAAAGTGTATCCCCCTTAAGAAGTTTTTGCTTGGTATCACCTATCTTAAGGATAATGTTCCCCTCAAAACAGCAACAACCAAAACACAAATGATGGTAATAATCAATGCCGCTTTCATGCATCACTTCTGGAAAAATACGATTAACGAATTGATCTTGATTGACCTTCAAATCATAAGCTCTTAATAAGCCATAGACGTCTTCTCTCACCATCAAATTGAAATCAGCCGTCTTTCCTTCACTTCTAGTTTCCCATTCTCCTTTAAATTGATGTGCTTCGTAGGGCTTAACCAAAATACTATAAAGCGGTTGATCATCTTGGCGGTGTTTTAATAGAAGCGGTTGATCTAGTGGCATAATCCAACGCTTTACACCATATAGGGACGTAAAGGTTGATTCTGAATCTACTACATTAGCCCGACTAACACGCCATTTAAAAGTGTTGTCTTTGTAAATAGCACCTTCTGGTTCAATTACAAATTCTGTGGTATCACCACCAGCCCACTTAGAAACCTTATAATCTTGGCTTGTTTTTATTATTATTTTCATATTGCATTCCCCTATTCTATTATAACAATCCCATCTCAAATTGAGTCTATTGTTAACTATTATGACTTTTTTCTATACCTATAGTTTATCAAATTGAGACAATAAATAGGACATTCTTTTCTATAATTTGTCTTAATCGTTAAAAATATTGTCTTATCGCACAAAAGGCATCAAAAATGACTTATAATAGTAATGAATTAAGGGGGTTTTTTATGAAAATAACACGCTATTTTTTACTCGTTTTTATTACTATTTCTTTATTTGTACTTACTTTTATGGAAACATCAGGAGGCTATTTATTTTTTGTTAACACGTTTCCCATTGTCCTTGCTATTACAGGTGTTGTCTTTATTGAAGAACTATTAGGGCCTAAGAAAAAAACAAAACAAATTGAACCAAATGAAAAGGGAGGGTTAGGTATTTTCCTCTTTAACGCCATCATTGCTGCCATCATCTTCGATATCTTTCAATTAAGAGGCACTGATAATCCGCTTAAGGAAGTGGTGACTTTTACTATCTTGTTTCTGCTCTTCGTCTCTTTTTACTTTTTATTTCAAAAGATTCCTTACGCGTCTTTTAATACTTATGTCAAATCCCACATAACTTACCATCATCTTACACTTGGATTACTTTTTTTCTTTGTCTTTGGTCTATTTTATTTCAAAATGGTCTATATCCCTCATAGTGACTACGACATCGCCACTAGAAAAAACGTAAGCTTCTATGAGAATTTTACAGAAAAATACAGCGTCCTAGATGATACTTTAACCTCGACAAGTGCCCATCAATTAGCACCTCAAGATCAATCTACAATAAAAACTGTGTATGATGCCTACTTTGATGCAATTGGGGGTCATGAAATCACCACCGAAAATGTATCTAAATATAGTGTGGGTTTTTTTGATAATGATACTACACAGCGCATTTATCAAAATAAGTATCTGTCTGACACGCAAAGCAATGACATTCAAATAGATGACGATCAAGGACTCATTATCCATCCAAAAGCTTTTTACTACGGTCTTTCTGGGAATATTTACAATGCTCTTGAGCATGAGACCTATACCCATATCATTTATGATTTGAGAGGCCTTTCAGGTGGTCTATTATCTGAAGCCCTCTATAGCAGTGATCCTATTTTTCCACTCAACACTTTTGTCAAAATTGAAGTCAATCCTGACCTAAAGACCTTTAACAGTTCCTATATGGCGTCTTCAGACTTTGTAACTGATAAGCCCGTTGAAATATGGGTTGATGCCACTACACAGGGATTGGGCTTACTGATTGCAAACAACGCCCAATCACTTGATTACACAGTGGTCGGTTCTCTTGATCCACAAGATGACCTCATCTACGAAGCCACTTATCTGGAAGATGTTGATGCCCTCTATGTTTATCCAGTCGGTCATATGAGAAATATAAAGAGCCATTCCATTTTGGAATAGCTCTTTTTTATTAAACATGTCTTAATAATTCTTCGATTACATTGATTTCATAATCATAATCAATTTCTGTTCGATTGCGTCTAAAATCATAATTCATCCAACAGGTTTTAATCCCCAGTTGGCTTGCCCCTTTAATATCAGCAGGTAAGGAATCACCTACCATAAGAACCCTAGAATAGTCACCTTCATAATGCGCCAATTCAATTGCCTTATGAAAAATCAAAGGATGAGGCTTACTGACACCTATTTTTTCAGAGATTGCCTTATCTTGAAAATACTTTTCAACGCCTGATTTTTTAAGCCGTCCTTCTTGAACCTCTTGTATCCCATTACTTAAAGCAATCAGTTTATATTTTTGAGATAGGATATCCAACACTTCTATCGCTCCGTCAAATAAGATGCCAGCTTCAGATAAAGCTTTCACATAAATCTCACTCATCAGTTTAGCGTCCGCTTTTAAACCTACCTGTTTTAGAGACTCTGCAAATCGTTCAACTTTTAAAGCCTCCTTGGTGATCGTTCCCTCTTCTAGTTCTTGCCACATCCGAGCATTGATTGGTATATAAGCTGATTCAAAAGCCTCATAGTGTGAAAAAAGGTTCATTTTTTCTAAAGTAGCTTGAAGAGCATACTTTTCAGCTGCATTAAAATCAAATAGCGTATTATCCAAATCAATTAAAATCACATCAAATTGCCCTCCCTTAATTGACGTTGTGATCTGACTAATAGGTTTTTCACATTCATAATCAACAAGCGTTAATTGATTAGAAATTTTGACCTCTCCCACAGGTCTAAACCCCATTGATTCGTAAAAATAACGATTGCGCTGATGATCTTTAGGGGTATCTAAAGTCCAGCGACGCACTCCCTTATATTTATTAAAAATACAGGAGAGCACCGCTTTCCCAATTCCTCTATTTTGCCAATTTTCATCAATAAAAATCCGACTAATATGACCATGATTGCCTTCAATAATAACCCTTATGCCACCAATGATTTCATCTGACTCAAAGATTGTATAGTAATGGCCAGCGTCTAACTTGGATTCTAAAATCACTTGTGTTTCTAATCCTGGCGAACCTTCAAGTGGACCGTACTGTTCAACATCTGCCTTAAAAGCAGATCTCTGAATTTGATAGAGTACAGGTACATCTTGTGTTCTCGAACGCATAAGTTTCATGTCTTCCTCCTTCGATTAGCAATCAATCCCTCGGCGTGATAATACACCTTGTTGATAATAATGCTTTATCTCTTTCATTTCTGTGACTAAATCTGCTTTTTCAATAATCAAATCAGGACAATATCGCCCTGTAATAATGACCTCTAAAGCAACCGGTTTACGTTCTAAAAAATCCAACACATGAGAGATGTCAATTAAATTATAATGAAGTGCAATCGTTAACTCGTCTAAAATCAAGACATCCACTTGCTGCGCCTTAATCAAAATACTTTCAAGACCCCTTTGGGCTTTTGCTCGATCTTCTTCTGTTGGTTCTCTATCTATAAAACAAGTGCTTCCAAATTGTTCAATTTCAATTGCTTCAACCTGTTCAGCAATAGCCGTTTCACTATAGGCCATGCCTTTTACGAACTGACCGATAAATACTTTTTTACCGCACATTGCTGCCCGTATAGCCACTCCAAATGCCGCTGTCGTTTTACCTTTGCCGTTACCTGTATAAACCTGTATATAACCTTTATCCATAATCTCCCTACTTTGTTTTAATGGATTCTAAATCAATGCCATTGTCTTTGTGATTTAAAATATAAAAGCCATCATTTTCCTTGCTGTCTTCCATATAGTCAATAGGCTCTCCATCTAAGCGTCTAAAAATGCCCCCTGCTTCTGTCACTACTATTTCGACCGCACAGGTATCCCATTTCATTGATCGTCCAAAATTATAATAGACATCATAATCCCCTTGAGCGATTAAACAGCCTTTTATAGAGCTTCCCATTTCTTTAATTTTCTGTATACTTTGCTTTTCAGAATGAATCAACTGTTGAGTTTTAAGAGACGGATGAGAACGACTTATTAAAAGTTTATACTCTCCTACACGGTCTGAAACATGGATTTGCTCTGTTTTACCTGCTCGAGTACAATAAGCGCCCTGATCTTTCACCGCATAATAAAGAATATCTTTCACTGGCAAATAAACGACGCCTAGAACTAATGCGCCCCGATCAATCAAACCTATATTCACTGAAAATTCACCATTGCGTTTGACAAATTCTTTAGTGCCATCCAGAGGATCAATCACCCAAAAGCGTTCTGCCGTCTTCCTGCTTTGATCATCTTCCATTTCTTCTGATAAATAACCATCTTTGGGAAATTGAATCTTTAATTGATTTATAATCACTTTATTAGCAGCTATATCCGCGCTGGTCACTGGCGACGTATCTTCTTTATAGTGTACATCAAAATCTTTTTGATAAATTTCAATTATTTTTTCACCCGCTAAACGCGAAGCCTCTATCGCCTGTTTTAGTTCTTTTTCATATGCCATGATTATCCTCTCCACACTTCCACTCATTTCTTTATCCTACTTTACAATCGCTGTGTCTTCCAAACTCTTTTCTGAGAAAGGAAAACCAAGTAACTTTCATAAACCTTTTGACGTGTAATCTTTTCAATGGCCTTTTTATAAAAACGCAGTTGTTCTTTATACGCTTCAAAAGTCTCATCATTAACAAATTGATCTGTTTTATAATCTACCAAAACCACCCCTTGATCGGTTTTAAAGTAAAGATCAATAATACCTTGAACCAATTGCCCCTCTTCTTTAAGAACAAAAGGCGTTTCTTTATAGACGTGTTCAGCCTCTCTTAACTGCTGACCTAAAGGAGACTGAATCAACCAATCAATGAGGTCAACATCAACAACACTTGCCTCTTCTTCTGTTAATATTCTCTTTTCAATTAAGGTTGCTATTAAGGCTTCAACTTGCTGGCAAGTTGTTTGGCGTTGATAATCTATATGTTCTAAAACCAAATGGACCAGCGTCCCTTTTTGAGCGGAAGTCAATTGTGTTTCAGCTTCCATAAAGACAGGTGCCTCTAATAATTGACTTACTTCAAAATGATTGAGCCCTTTTTTTAGGTCTGATACGCTGACCTTGCTTTTAACAAAAACGGCATTGTTGTGTTCTGGAAGTGTCAACTGCTGTTCTATTTTTTCTATCTTATAATCGTTATTGTACCACTCATCTATCCTCGCCTCAAATGTTTGTTCATTAAGGTCACTCATTGTTTCAAAATCACTTAAAGGATATTGGACTACATGCACTTTATGATGATTAATCCATACAGACATAATCCAATCCAAGAAAGACTTCGCATGTGTCAGATGAGCCATTTGTGGTCCACGATGCCAAAGGTTCATTTGCCCCTCTACATCCTTATAAGTACCAAATAGTATTAGTTTATCTACAGGCCTTGTAAGCCCAACATAGAGGACGCGCATTTCTTCAGATAAGGTCTCCATTTTAATCATTTGTTTCATCACTAATTGTGGTAGCGTTTTAGACCGTGTCCGCTTCTCAATATCTATATAGGAAAGACCTATTCCAAGGGACTCATGGAGCATAAGATCTCCTCGTGTATCAAGTAGATTAAAAGCCCTAGACATCCCCGCACAAATCACCACTGGAAATTCCAAGCCTTTAGATTTATGAAAACTCATGAGTCTCACAACGTCTTCACTCTCTCCTATGCTATTGGCAACTCCCATATCGCCCGATGACTTATCAAGTGCTTCAATAAACCGAACGAACTGAGACAAGGAAGCAATATCTGCATTTTTAAATTGAGACGCACGGTCTACTAAAAGTCGCATATTAGCTTCTCTCGCTCCGCCTCCTGGCATAGCCATCACATAATCATAAAGACCTGATGTCGTCATCAACTCCCATATAAAATCATCAATGGGTAAATAGGTTGATTGATGACGCCACGTTTCTAATTGACCACAAAAACGCTTGATTTTATCTTGAACCCCTTTTGAAAAAGGATACGCTTCACATTGAAGCAAGGCATCATAAAGATAGCCCTCACCTAATTTAAGAATGGCCATTTCTTCTACTGTTAGTCCCACAACAGGCGACCTCAAAACCGTTAACAATTCTATATCCAATAAAGGATTGGCAATGACTTTAATGAGTGCAAGCATCATTTGAATTTCTAAGGCATCAAAGTAGCCACTGTTACTGTCCGCATAGAATGGAATTCCTTCTTCAAGAAACACCGTTTCAAAAACAGGTGTCCATGATTTAGAACTCCTGATAAGAATAACAATATCCTTATAACGACACGGTTCAAAAGTCCCCTTTTTAGGATGAAAAAGAGGTGTTCCTATCAACTGTTTAATCTTATGTGCAATCGCCCGTGCTTCTATTTCATCATTTTTCATTTGGCTCAGTTCAATGGCTAAGGGTCTTGAATCTTCACCTGATTCATCTGATTCAGATTTTGAAATCAGATGAACTTCTACACTAGGTGTATCGCTCTTTTCAAAAGCCATCCCTGGATTTAATCTAGCGTGTTCATCATAATCAACTTCTCCAAATTGTTCAGACATAATTTGACTGAAAAGATCATTAACCACGCCTAAAATAGTATCTCGCGTTCTAAAGTTTTTCTTAAGGTCAACACGAATAGCATCTGCCTCAAGAGGCTCCCCTTCATAACGTGTAAAGGCCTTATATTTTTCAATAAATATTTTAGGATCTGCCAATCGAAACTTATAGATACTCTGCTTAATATCCCCTACCATAAAGAGATTATTGGCACGTTTAATACGTGATAGAATCGTTTCTTGTATCCCACTGGCATCTTGGTACTCATCAACAAATACATACTCAAATTGCTGCTGGTATTGCTTTGCAATTTCATCAGATTCAAGAATTTTAATCGCCAAGTGTTCAAGGTCATTAAAATCCAGTTGATTTCTTTTGCGTTTATGCTGGGTTAAACGTTGAATCAATCCATCAATAAAACGTGTCATCACATCAATCAGAGGTGCCTGATGAGTGATTTCATCCTTAAAGCGTTCAAAAGACTTGTATTGATAAAATTGTTTAATCGGCTCAAAAATTTGCTTTTTAATGGCCTTGTCTCTGATTTCAGCTTTCACTTCTTCTACAAGATGATGATCTAAAGCCTCTTTTTCTCCTTTTTTCAATCGCTTAATCGTTGAAAATTTAAAACGAGATACCGCAAGGGCAAACGCTTCACCTTCAAGTGTTAATAAGTGCTCAAATTGTTGTTTGTCCAAGCTAAGAGTTTCTGCATAAGGTGCAGGTCCACCAGGAGATAAACACAAATCTATCCCATAATCAATCAGTTTAATTCCTGCTTTTAATTCTGCTTTAAAGAAGTCTTCTATTTTTTCAATCCATTGATTTCTTAACGGATGATTTTCATTTTCATAAAGGTCTAGTTGTGCGTTCAACCATTTCATTGGATAAGCCTGACTTTGGATAAAATGGTAAAGAGAAAGAAGCATTTGTCTCAGTTTTGAATCATCTCTATTGCCTGAATAGGCTTCAACCATTTGAATAAAAGCCTCATCGCCTTCTTGATAAAAGGCTTCCATGGTTTCTTCCATTACTTCATCTAATAAAATGACCCGTTCAGAATCATTCATCAATTTAAATCCCGGATCTACATCTACCAGATGAAAATGGTTGCGTATCATATCTAAACAGAAGGCATGAAAGGTTTTGATATGAGCACGATTTAAAGCTCTAATTTGTTGGGTCAAATAGCGACGATGTTGGGGGTAAGTCACCAGTGCTTTTGCCAGTGCTTCTTCAATTCTCCCTCGCATTTCACCAGCTGCTGCGTTGGTATAGGTTACAATCAGCATTTGGTCAATCCCTACTTGATCCTCTATAATTAATCTCGTTATGCGTTCAACGAGAACGGCAGTTTTCCCAGAACCCGCTGCTGCTGATACCAGTAAATCAGCCTTTCTAATATCAATGGCCGCCTTTTGCTCATCAGTCCACTTTGGCATCATCTTCCTCCTGTACTATTTTCTCAAGAACATCTTCCCTTGAAAACTGCTTCATAACATTGTAGTGGTTATTTTCAAATCGAGGATCAAATTGACAAATCGCACCAAACTCACAATAATCACAACTTGTATGACTCCCGTTTTTAACTGGATTGATTTTAATACAACCTTCCGAAATTTGCTCACCAATAGCTTTCATTTTATGGTCAACGTGTTTCAAAAGTGCCTTAAATCCATCTTCAGCCATAACTTTTGAGTCTTTGGTAAAATCACCATCTTTTTTTATAGCAACTGGAATTACTTCTGATTTGGCATTTTCAAAAAGGGTCTCATCTAAGGCTTCGAGGACTTTCTCATCATCAATGGCGATACCGTCTAATCTAAGTGCCTTGTTAATTTGAGATTCAATCGTTTCAATGACCTCGTCTGTTGTGTCAATAAGTGGATCATCAATGTGATAATAAAATATGCCTGCAGGGAAAAGAGCTTCTTTCCTGAAAAAGTCTGGTTCTCTCAAACAGGCATCCATATAAACCAATAACTGCATTTGGAGACCATTGTAAATATCTGAGAAGGTCAATTCTTTTGAACCTGATTTATAATCTATAATTTTAACGTAGGATTTGCCTTCATTTTCTAAAATATCAATCCGGTCAACGACACCTCTTATCATCAACTTTTCACCATTGGATAGTTCAATCAATATAGGGGGAACGCCTTTTTGTGTGTCCGAAAAAGAAAGTTCAAACGCCTGAGGGATAAAAGCACCCTTTTGAAGTTGTTCTGTTAAAATCGTAATAGCTCTCTTAGAAACTCTTTTTAATTTTTGAATCAAGTAAAGGTACTGAAAACGCGATTGATAAATTTCATCTTTTACCATGTCATCAACAATTTCACTCATGATGTTTTGACATCTTTCAACAGATAAGTCTTGCCACTTGAGTGACTGTTGATAAAGGACTTTTCCAAAATACTCTAGTGACTTATGAAAAAGAATCCCAACATCGGGGTAACCAATTTCATACGGTTTGATTCTCTTCGGTTTGATTCCAAATTCAATAAAGTGCTTAAAAGGACATTCTACAAACTGCTCAAGTCTTGACACACTGGTTTTTAGAGGCATGTCATAGAGTTGTCTCACCTTGTCTTTTTGGATATTATCCACCTGATTCTGATGCATTGCTGCGTTTAAAAGTCTATTCGCACGTTCTGGTTCCTTCATCCGATAGTAATGCATGAGGGCATACCACGACTCATCAATAGGCTGTCCTTCAAGTTGAAGTCTCATTTGTTCAGCTAAATGTCGATAAGCCCCCTTGGGATGCACAATATAAGAGGCATCTTTCAGTGGCAAACTGGATTCAAGCGTTACCACAGACTGGGCAAAAATCGCCTCTGCTTTTTGGATCAAGTGTGAAGGTCGCATCGCTCCCCCCTCATTGTTCGTGTAAGCATAACTTAGAAAAAGTTGTTCACTTGGTCGAGACACCACTTCGTAAATGTTGAATGTTTCTTTATTGACAAACATGTCACGGTTGGCAAGCCATCCCTCTTCAATACGGTCTTTCTCAATATCTAAAATCAATTGATGGTCAGCACCTGACTCTGGTAAAATGCCATCGTTTACGCCTAATAAAAAGAGTACCTTGACTGGATGTGACTTTGAACGGTCTAAACTGCCTACTAAAACTTGATCTTCTGTTAGTGGTAATAAACCCACTTCACTTGACTGAATCCCCAAAGTCAGTAAGTCAATCATCTCTTCTAAGGCAATTTCATCCTCTTTTAAGACTTCTACCAATTGATCAAAGAGATGTAGGTTTTCATTCCATATTTGAGAAAACAATTGTGCTTGATTAAACTCGCCAGCTTCTATAAAACCGTCTACATAGACTTTCATCTTTTGAGGCACATCAAAAGCAACAAGTGTTTCAAACAGTGCCTTAATAAAAGGCATGACTTCAACCGATTTACTTTTATAGTAAGGCATAAGCCCTTCCATAGAATCAACTAAGGTCTGTCTCATACGATTAAAGTCTTCCAAGGGATAGATGTCTTCTCCTTTATAAAAAGGTTTCAAAAACTGCTGATAATTAATCCCTTCTGATAAAACATAAGCTTCAAAATGGGCAAGTTCTTCCATTGAAAAATCATAAAGACCATCTTTCAGTAGGGCCAGTACCTTTTCTTGTTTCATGCCATTTTGAAGGATATCCCCTAGATTGATAATATGATGAACAAGCGGATTGGCTCTTATAGACATCTTTTCGTCAATAAAGTAAGGAATATCATATGCACCCATTACTCTCTTTACTGCCATTTTATAATTTTCAAGATCATTGGTCACAAGGACAAAATCTCTCCAACTGTATCCTCTCTCCCGTTTAAGCTGAAACATTTGTCTCACAGCATATTCAACTTCTGACTGTATATTTTGAGCCCCGTAAACTGAAAAACGTCTTGCTTTTTCTTGCCAAACTTTATAAGGGTACACTTCAAGATAGGCACTCACATGAATCAATTCTTCTGGCATATACTGCTTGTCACAAGGGACTATTTTTTTCTCAGGAATTTCAAGTGCCATCAAACGACTTATCACCTCATGGGTATGCTGAAAAAGGCCTTCTGTTTCAGCTTCTCCCTCCATACTCCCCGTTAAGGCTATCGTTACACAGGCTGCTGATTGACCTAAACTTTCTATAATTTTCAGCTCCTGTGTTGAAAAACTATCGAACCCGTCAAAGAAAATATGGTAATCCTTAAATTGACCATAGTGTCCTAGGGCTTCAATAAGCGTCTCATAAAAGTCTTCGTCATCAAAATAGTGATCTTTTTTTTCGCTTTCATAAGTTTCATAAATCAAACAAATATCTTTGAGTTTTGATTTTAATAACCTTGGTAATTCATTTTGCTCGATAAAAGCAGTCATTTGTTCAGGTAGAATACGATTCTGCTTTAACTCTTTAATAACCTCTTTAAACTTTAAGATAAAACCATTCTTTTCATAGGTGTTTTGATAAATCTCTAATTCACTCTCATGTTGATAAAATAAATGTCTCAAGAGAATAATCTGTCCCAATTCATCTATCTTTATCCCTTCTGGACTCCCTCCAGCCTTAAATATATGATATGCCAAACGCTTGAAACTAATAATATCCAGTCCCATAACGCCCTGAGTTTCAGCTGTTTCAATAAATTGTTTTTCAGCTTCAAGGGTATATTGTTCAGGAACAATAAGCAAGGTTTGATGCGCCTTAGCACTCATCATTCTTTCTTTTAATTTTTTATATATTAATTGTGTTTTGCCACTTTTGGCTTTCCCTACAATGAGTTTTAGCATTTTTGCCTCCTTAATTTTAGGCTATACCCTATTATATCAAAATATTGTGTTATAATGAGGGATAATGAATAATTAGGATTGGAGTTGTCATGTTAGAATCAAGGAAAGGGTTCTCATCAAACACCCTTAAACTCATTGCTATTACTGCTATGTTAATCGACCACATTGGTGCTGAATTATTGCCTGAATGGATTATTTTAAGAGTCATCGGCCGTTTAACAATGCCCATCATGGCCTATCTGCTCACAGTGGGGTTTCAACATACCCACCACTTTATGCATTATCAACTAAGACTCTTGATTTTTGCCATTATTGCAGCGGTTCCTTATACACTTTATTTTGGTCAAGGGCCTCTTAATATACTCTTTACACTTTGGCTTTCACTGTGGTGTCTTAAACTTTATGATTCTCAAAACAATAATCGTGGTGTACTGATTATTGGTATCATTCTCCTTGCCACTTTTTTTAATGTTGAAGGCGCTGCCATGGTCATTACCATTGTTCTACTCTTTCATATTTTCAGTCATCAACCTTCAAAAATGGCATGGGCTTTTATCATACTTAACAGTGTTTACTTAATCACCAATGTGATCTTTGCTTTTAATACAAATGTCCCTCTTACAAATTATACTGTATGGATTCAATTTTTTGCCGTATTGGCTCTTCCCTTTATTTTAAAATATAATGGGACACTGGGTAAAATAAAACTTCCTCGTTATCTTTTCTATGTTTTTTACCCGGCTCACCTTACAGTCTTATTGCTGTTTAAATTATATGCTTTGCCACTCTTAGGGTAAGGTTCAATTGTCTTTATTCCATTAGGAAACTTCAAATATTAGTCCTTATTTTTAGATTTAAAGGAGTTACAATATGAAAAAAATACTGCCCGTTCTTACTGGGATTGTTTTATCAATTACTGCCTTCTTGATTGTTTTAGAACTTTTAGCCCTAAGTCCCTCTTTCTATAATTCGGGCTTTCAAAAATACAGCGAGTTACGATTGAGCGATTCTGACTTTACACTTGCCTCTGATCGTATTGTCGACTATATCAATGGCCAAACAGAAGACATCCAATTTCATGTGACCATTGATGGTGCATCTGTTCAATTACTTAATGACAAAGAGATTACCCATCTCACGGACATTCGTGGGATTGCAGCAGCTTATAAAAATATCGTTCACCTCTTAGAGATTATTCTTGTCGTATTGATTGTTTTGCAAAGTGCACTTAATAAGAAAAATCCACTCAAACCGTTCTTGTTTTCAGCGATAACGGCAATTGTTTTATTAATTGGACTTGCCATCTTATACCAAGTTGATTTCCAAGGTGCTTTTTTCAAACTGCATGAACTCCTCTTCACCAATGACCTTTGGCTACTTGATCCCAGAACCGATCGCCTTATTCAAATGATGCCACTTGACTTCTTTAAACGCTTTACCCTTTATTGGATTGGCATTACAGTTGGTCTACACGCTTTGTTACTGGTACTCTACTTAGGCACTCAAAATGTATTAAAAAAAAGAATGCTTAAAGATTAAATCTTTAAACATTCCATTGAAAAGCTTGCTTTCTAACGTTTATAACGTTTTGAAGGCAGGCTTTTTTTATTCTTTTAACCTCTAATTGCCGTATCTCCCATAAGATATGTGTCTACAGAAGCTGCAGCTGAACGCCCTTCTTTAATTGCTTTAACCACTAAAGACTGGCCTCTGTGCATATCACCTGCCGTAAAAACACCTTTGACATTTGTAGCATAGTGACTGTCCGATTTTATATTGCCTCTGGCATCTCTTTCAAGTCCTAAGTCTTGTAACATGCCTTCATATTCTGGTGAAACAAATCCCATCGCTAAGAGAACCAGATCAACCTCTAATGTTTTAGCTGTGCCCTCAATAGATACAGGAATCATTCTCCCCTCGTTTTCTTGCCATTCTATACTTTCTAATTCAACCGCCTTGACTTGTCCCTTGCTGCCTTTGAACGATTTGGTATTAATCAACCATTCTCGTTCACAGCCTTCTTTATGAGAAGAAGTCACCTTATTGAGCTTAGGGTATTCTGGCCACGGCATATCTTCAGTACGGGTATCAGGTGCCTTAGGCATGATTTCTACTTGATAGACCTGTTTAGCCCCTTGTCGATTAGCTGTTCCGATACAATCAGATCCCGTATCACCACCACCAATAACAAGAACCGATTTATCTTTTGCATCAATCACTTGGTCTGTTTCAATCCCCCTGATCCGTTTGGTATGGTTTTCAAGGTAATCTACTGCAAAATAAATGCCTTCAAGCGTTCTTCCCGGTACTGACAAATCCCTAGGGATCGTCGATCCCCCGGTGAGTACAATGGCATCAAAGTTCTCTAAAAGCGTCGACGCTTTTACATCAACGCCTACATAGGTGTTCATGTTAAATTGAATCCCAGAACGCTTCATTAAATCAATTCGCCTATCAATGACTTGTTTCTCTAACTTAAAATTGGGAATCCCATATCTTAATAGCCCCCCTGGCTCAACATTTCGCTCAAAGATGGTGACCTCATGTCCTACCGCATTGAGTTCATCTGCTACCGCAAGTCCTGCTGGCCCTGAACCAATTACCGCAATTGTTTTACCCGTTCTCATTTTAGGACGTCTTGGCTTAACCCAACCTTCTTCAAAAGCGGTTTCTATAATATGATACTCTATGGCTTTAATACTGACAGGCTCTCTATTGATTCCTAAAGTACACGAAGCTTCACATAAAGCAGGGCACACCCTTGAGGTGAACTCTGGGAAATTACTGGTTCTGCTCAAAATATCGTATGCTTCATGCCACTTCTTAGTCTCACCAAAACGATTCCAATAAGAAATCATGTTGCCCAGCGGACACCCCCAAGAACAAAAGGTCGTCCCACAAGACATACACCTTTGTGACTGACGTTGAATCATTTCTTCATCAGGTGCCTCGTAAACTTCATTGTTATCCTTAATTCTTTCATTCTTAGGACGCAATGTAAAATCTTGTCTATCAATTGTCTTAAAATCTCCCATTATTCCCTCCTAAGATACTCTTTTACAAATGTCTTTTTGACCGTCATCAATGACTTTTTTATAAGCATCTGAAACCATATATTTAAAGTCTTTAAGCACCGTATCAAAATCATCTAATAAAGCTTTCGCTTTACTCGAATCCGTGTAAGCCAAATGTTTTTCAAGCATGTCTTTAATGATAGTGGATTCACGCGCTTCTATAGGATAAAAACGTGTTTTATCAAGATTGCATTTTGAAGGAAAATCACCCTTAGGATCATAAACAAAAACTTCACCACCTGACATACCTGCACCAAAGTTAATACCTGTTTCACCTAGAATTAAAACTTGTCCTCCTGTCATATACTCACAACCATGGTTGCCGACACCTTCAACGACAGCCTTTGCACCGCTGTTTCTAACCCCAAAGCGTTCGCCAACTTGACCGCTAATATAGAGTTCACCTTCTGTCGCCCCATAGAGGATTGTATTACCTGCAATATAGTTATGTTCCGCTTCAAACGTTGCTTTAGAATCTGGTTTAACAATCACTTTTGCTCCTGATAGGCCTTTAGCAACATAATCATTGGCATCTCCACAAAGATTAAGGGTTAAGCCTCTGGCACCAAAAGCACCAAAACTTTGACCTGCTGACCCAAAGAAATCAAAAACAATACTGTCTTCTTCAAGACCCTTATTACCATTTTGGTCTACGATAACACCACTCAACATCGCGCCGACCGACCGATGAACATTATTGATTTCAAAAGCTGAACGAACAGCATGTTGTTTTTTAAGTGCAGGCTCAGCTGCTTCTAAAAGTTTATAATCATAACTTTTATCAATCCCATGATCTTGAGATTTTACACAATAAGGTTTCATTCTTGATGGTACATCTGGTTTATAGAGTACCTTATCGAGATTTAATTGCTTAGCTTTCCAAGACGTAATTTGATCATCTACTTCTAACATATCAACACGCCCAATCATTTCATTCATTGTTCTAAAACCTAGTTCAGCCATGAGTTCACGCACTTCTGTTGCCATATAGGTCATGAAATTAACAATATGTTCTGGCTTGCCCTTAAAATTTTTTCTAAGTTCAGGATCCTGTGTTGCTATCCCTAAATCACAATTATTGCGGTTACAATGACGCAACATCGTACAGCCCATAACGACTAAGGCAGTCGTTGCAAATCCAAACTCTTCAGCTCCCAACAAAGCAGCAATAATAACATCACGGCCTGTTTTTAATTGACCATCTGTCTGTAATCTTACACGACTTCTCAAATTGTTAAGCAATAACACTTGATGGGCTTCTGACAAACCAATTTCCCAAGGTACACCTGCTGTTCTAATGGATGAGATAGGTGATGCACCTGTTCCGCCATCGTGTCCACTGATTAAAATCATGTCCGCATGGGCTTTGGCAACGCCAGCAGCAATTGTACCAACCCCTACTTCTGCTACTAATTTCACACTTACTCTGGCTTTGGGGTTGGTGGATTTAAGGTCATAAATCAACTGAGCTAAATCTTCAATTGAATAGATATCATGATGAGGCGGTGGTGATATAAGGTCAATCCCCGGTGTTGAATGTCTAACAGCCGCAATGTGCACATCGACTTTCTGACCTGGCAAATGCCCCCCTTCACCTGGTTTTGCGCCTTGAGCAATCTTAATCTGAAGCTCATCAGCATTCATGATGAAGGCTGTATTAACACCAAATCGTGCAGATGCCACTTGTTTAATGGCACTGCGTTTTTCTCTTCCAAAATCATCTTTTTGGTAGCGACTTGGATCTTCTCCCCCTTCACCTGAATTACTTTTAGCTCCCAGCTGATTCATGGCAATTGCAATAGTCTCATGTGCCTCTTTTGATAAAGAACCAAATGACATCGCTCCCGTTACAAACCGTTTGATAATATCATTTAAAGGTTCCACTTCTTCTATACTAATCGGTGCTTGTTTATGCTTAAATTTAAGCATCCCTCTTAAGGTCGATAAAGCATCTCTTTGCTGATTAATAATCCCTGTATATTGCTTGAACAATTCATAACTTCCAAGTCTTGTACTTCTCTGTAAAAGGGAAATCGTTTCAGGATTAAACAGGTGTCTTTCCCCACCATTTCTCCAAATGAGATTCCCCCCAATTTCCAAATCATTATAGGGTTTTCTCAAACGGTTGTAAGCTTTCTTGTGGCGGATCAACGTCTCTTTCGCCACTGAATCTATGTCTAACCCGCCTATTCGAGAAGGTGTCCCTGGGAAATAGGCATTAATCAAAGACTCTCCTAAACCAAGTGCTTCAAAAATTTGAGCACCGTGATAGGACTGAATAGTACAAATGCCCATTTTAGAGAGAATTTTAAGTAAACCTGTTTCAAGGGCTTTTTTGACATTGCCAGTGGCATCCGCTTCGCTTTGATTAACGATAATCTTTTTCCGCACTAAGTCTTTAGCCGTTTCCATGGCAATATAAGGATTTACTGCACTGGCACCATAACCCACGAGCAATGCCATATGAGTGGTTTCTCTTGCATCTCCAGCTTCAACTACAAGAGAGACTTTGGTTCTTGTTTTTTCATTAATAAGGTGATGGTGCACTGCTGAAACAGCAAGTAAGCTTGGAATAGCGGCTTCATATGAATCCATTTTTTTATCACTTAATATTAAAATATTATAGCCTTCTTGAACTCGACTTGATGCTCTTTCACAGATATTCTTCAAAGCCTTTTCAAAGCCTTCCACGCCTTGATCTACTTTAAAGGTAATTGGAATCTTAGTTGCCTTAAAATGTTCTGTTCGCAGTGATCTGATTTTGCCCATATCTTCATTTGACAGTACCGGCGACTTCAATAAAATATAAGGTTCAAAGTGCGGTGACTGAGACAATAGGTCAGATTGTGTTCCTATATAGTTATAAAGACTCATCACAACGCGTTCTCTAATAGGATCAATCGGCGGGTTGGTCACCTGCGCAAAACGTTGCCTAAAATAATTAAATAGAATTTGAGGTTGATCTGACAAGACCGCTAGCGGCGTATCATTTCCCATTGCCCCAATAGGTTCTTTACCTGTTATTGCCATCACTTTGATAATTTCATGCACATCTTCCATAGAATACCCAAAGGCATATTGTCTTTCAATTAAGGCTTCTGTCCTGATTTGATAATTTTCTTCATAGTTCGGAAGTTCTTCCAAGGTGTGTTTGAGTTGGTCTATGCTTTTTTTATAAGGATAAGCCGTATAGATAGGCTTTTTAATACCATCATCTTCTATAACTTGCCCTAAGGCTGTGTTGACCATAATCATTTTACCTGGATCTAAACGTCCTTTTCTAAGGATATTATCTTGGGCATACTTAATGACACCTAATTCTGATGCCATCACCATAAAACCATCTTTAGTGATGACATATTTAGCAGGTCTTAAGCCATTTCTATCTAGTGAAGCACCTACTTCTATACCATCACAGAAAAAAATCGCTGCAGGACCATCCCAAGGTTCAACCATAGAGGCATTATGCTCATAAAAAGCCCGCTTTTCTTCATTCATGGTTTCATCATTTTCCCAAGCTTCTGGGACAAGGGTCATCATTGCTTTAGCATTCGAATGTCCATGAACTCTTAAGAGTTCAAATATATTGTCAAGTGACCCCGAATCACTTGAATGAGGACTGAGGATTGGATACACGTATTTCATTTTTTCTTTCAGCAATGCCGATTTGAAAACACCTTCGCGTGCATTCATCCAGTTTCTATTTCCCATAATCGTATTGATTTCACCATTATGTGCTAAATATCTATAAGGATGCGCCAATTCCCAAGTGGGAAAAGTGTTTGTCGAAAATCTTGAATGGACTAAAGCAATCGCACTTTCAAATCTCACATCTTGAAGATCAATATAGTATTTATCAATTTGTTCAGGTAATAATAAGCCCTTATAGACAATTGACTGTGTAGACAAACTACAGACATAAAAGGTTTCACTATTGCTAATCACACGACTTTTCACTTCGTTTTCTATACGCCGTCTTATTAAATAGAGGGTTGCATCAGGATTACTTTCTCCTGATACGTCAATAAAAACTTGCTTAATTTCTGGCTCAGTCCATCTTGCTGTTTCACCAATAAAACGGTTATCTTTTGGAACGTCTCGCCAGCCTAGAAAGGTGCACCCTTCTTCTGCAATAATTCTTTCAATAATCCCTTCACATTGGTAACGTAAAGAGGGAATATTAGGAAGGAAAAACATCCCCACTGCATATTGTCCCGGCTCTGGCAAATCAATGTCTATACTCGCACACGCCATTTTAAAAAACGCATGGGGACATTGCACCATTAAACCAGCCCCATCTCCTGTTGTCGGATCTGAACCTGCAGCGCCCCTATGCGTCATATTAACCAAAATCTCAATACCCTTTTTAACAATATCGTGACTTTTTTGTCCTTGGATATTAGCAATAAAACCGACACCACAGTTATCTTTTTCTAGACTCGGGTCATAAAGTCCCTGTTGATTTGGTAGGCCTTTTATTACCATATTGATCTCCCCCTTTTTAATTATAAATACAATATACAGTCAAAAAACGAAGGGCAATAGTCACCCTTTATTACCGTTCTTCCTGTATACAGAACTATCAGATAATTTTGAATATTATACAATACTTTCTTGCATAATACAACCGTTGTCACATACATCATTCATTAATTTTCCGAATATTCAACTTTATACAGAGTTTGTTCGTGTCAGTAAAACACTAAAAGCGTCCATCAATTTGACGAACGCTTTTAAGAAAGAAAAGATTAACAATAGTATTTAACAGTCTATTACCTTTTCTTATATTTTCAGTTAATTGAATGATAAAAATGTATATCTTTCATTTTTGATTTATTATTGATCTTTTTATTCATTTTATTACAATTGTTGACAAGTTAGTTCAAAACATTTCTTTTTCTTCTTATCAGCGTACATATTTTGGTCAACTTTGTGTAAAAGTGATTCAATATCAACTGAATCTTCACCGCAATAGTTGAGATAGCCTAAAGAGATGTCGTATGAAATATTAATGTCTTCACCGGCTTGATAGACAAACGTATAATTCTCAATTCTCTGTTTAGCCCCAATCGCCTGCTGTTCATCATTGAAAATCACACAAAACTCATCTCCACCATATCTAAATAACTTGTTCTCTTTTCTAAGAATACTATTCATGATTGCAACAAAATCAACGAGCAATGCATCCCCTAAAAGATGGCCATAATTATCATTTACTTTTTTAAAATCATCTAAATCTATGAATAAAATTGCAAAAGGTTGTTTTCTAAACACTTTCGTCTGAATCACTTCTTCAAAATAGTTCCGATTATAAGCTTTTGTCATTGAATCATAAATGAGTTTGTTTCCAAATTCTTTATAAAGAAAAGAAAGATAAAAGTTTCCTGATAATTGAACGACTAAGAAAGTGACTAATAAGATTCCTACAACACCATTATTTTCATAAGTAAATATTTCTAAAGCAGTAATGACTGTATAGGAAAGAATATTGGATATAAAGGTCCCCCATCTCATTTCCAAAAAAACATTTTTTTTAAGACGTAAAGACAATTCAGAAAAAATCAATAGATATTCTAATATGCAGTAAATAGAAACCATGATCAGTATATCAAATATCAATCCACTATTTATTAGCATCAAAGGCTTAATATTAATAAAGATGACTATATTGTCTAACAATAAATACGTTAACAATTGACTGAACCAAACCCAATCTAACAGTTTTGAAGATTCATAATCAACATACTTATTTCTCACAGCCCTCACTATAAACTGTGCAATCGTAACAACGTATAGCAAGTAAAAAGGCATATAAAAACTCATCACAATTACCAGTGGTACAGTATAGGTGATTCTCACACTCCGTCGGTTGGTTACATACAACATTTCAAGAACAACGACTGCAAGCAAAAATACACCAAAAAGTTGGCCTGACCATTGACTACTACCCTTATTTAAAGTAATCACTATTGATGTTCCTATTGTTATGACAAATAGAATCAATAAATATAGCTTATGTATCTTTTTCAAGATTATGCCCTCCTACTATAGCTGAAACTTTACACCCCTAAATATTGGCAATTACAATTATACAACTTTTCATACTATTTATCTATACTATTTTGTGATTATTTTAGGACTAATGACCTAATAACGATTCGTTTTCTGGATTTTATGACAAATATGACATATTTTCGCCTCGATTCACCTCTTGACTTGTTTTGTTAGCACTCTTTATCAATGAGTGCTAAAAAATTCTTGACATTGTCTTTTATTTCTTCTATGATAATATTATCAACGAAATGAAAGGAGTGATAATGATGTCATTTGAAAAAGGAAGTCTTTCTATTCATAGTGAAAACATATTTCCCATTATAAAAAAATGGTTATATTCAGATCACGACATTTTCATTAGAGAGCTTGTATCCAATGCAAATGATGCCATAACTAAACTCAAACAATTGAGTTTAATGAATGAAGCGACCATTGAGGATGAACCTAAATTTAAAATTACAGTAACTCTTGATGCAGATGCCAAAACATTGACTTTTTCGGACAATGGGATTGGGATGACTGATGAAGAGATTAAAAAATATATCAACCAAATCGCTTTTTCAGGTGCAGAAGATTTTATCAACACCTACAAAGATAAATCTGACAAGGATCAAATTATTGGTCACTTTGGACTCGGTTTCTATTCAGCCTTCATGGTTGCATCAGAAGTTGAAATCCATTCACTTTCTTATAAAGAAAATGCTGAACCTGTCATTTGGAAATGCGATGGCGGTAAAGAATTTGAAATGACTTTAGGCGATAAAACATCACGTGGAACTGATATCGTTCTTCATATTTCTGAAGAGGGTACAGATTTCTTAAATGAATATACTTTAAAACAAACTTTAGAAAAATATTGTTCATTTATGCCAGTTGAAATCTATTTAGATGTTTTAGGCAAAGAACCTGAGAAAGATGAAGAAGGAACTGTCATTGCACCCGAGCCGATTAATACCACCTTGCCGCTCTATGCTAAAAATCCAAGTGATTGCACTGATGAAGAGTATATTGAATTTTATCAACAAACTTTTAAAGACTTCAAAAAGCCTTTATTCTGGATTCACCTTAACATGGACTATCCTTTTAATCTTAAAGGGATTTTATACTTCCCTAAACTCAATACTGAATTTGACCGTATCGAAGGTCAAATCAAACTTTATAATTCACAAGTATTTGTAGCTGATAATATAAAAGAAGTCATTCCTGAGTTCTTATTACTTCTCAAAGGTGTTATTGACTGTCCAGATTTACCACTTAATGTTTCAAGAAGTTTCTTACAAAATGATGGTTTTGTTAGAAAGATTTCAAACTATATCACTAAAAAAGTGGGCGATAAACTGAATGGTCTTTATAAAACTGAAAGAGAAGATTACGATAATTTCTGGGATGATATTCATCAATTCATCAAATTTGGTGCTCTAAAAGATGAAAAATTCTATGATAACGTCAAAGATATCTTTATTTATAAAGATTTAGAAGGCAAACATATCTCTTTAGATGAATATTTGGCTGATGCCATTGGTAAGCATGAAAACAAAGTTTTTTATGTCACTGATCCTAATACACAGTCTCAATATATCAACCTCTTTAAGAGCAATGATATGAATGCACTCATTTTAGATCATCCTATTGATTCTGCCTTTATTTCACTGATCGAGTCCAAAAATGAAGCCGTTAAATTTGCACGTGTTGACTCTGATTTATCAGAAGAAATGATTGATAATGATTCTGAGAAGATTGATGAAGCAAAGCAAACTGAAATGGAAAATCATTTTAAATCTATTTTGGATAAGGAAAAACTTAAAGTTCGTATAGAAAATTTAAAATCTGACGACATGTCAAGTATGATTGTCTTGTCCGAAGAATCCCGTAGAATGCAAGATATGATGAAGATGTACCAAATGCCGGGAATGGATTTAAATCAGTTTGAAGGCGAAACAACACTTGTTCTCAACCAAAAGCATCCTTTGGTTCAACACTTAATTCATCAAGAATCGTCTGACCAAGTGTCTGATTTAGATAAAATGATTTATGAACAACTGTATGATCTCGCTCTTATGAGTCATACTCAAATGGAACCAAGTACTTTGACCCAGTTCATTAAACGTACAAACGAATTGATGTTAAAGTTACTATAACACACACTCATAAAAAGAAAACACCTTTGCCAGGGTGTTTTCTTCTTTTTTTGACAACCTTTTTTGACTACCTCTTTTTTAGATATCGCTTATTTTTCCAAAAAAATGATTAAATCTATAAAAAAGTAAGGAATGTGAGTTGCTTTTTTGAACATTAAAGTTTATGATTTTGTGAGTACTCTATAAAATAGTTTCTTTTCGAAGTCAGCAGATTAAAGAAACTTTTAAATAAAGACTTTGAGTTTAAAGAAAGGAGAGATGGAGTTACTCTTCATCATAATTATCATGAAAATTTTTATTGAACTCGCTATTTTTATGTCATTTTGGATAGTCGGCGATCTGGTCAGCTCACTTATTTCACCTGTCATCACCATCCCCGGTGCTATTGTAGGCATGCTGCTCTTATTTGTAGCCATGTTATCAGGCCTATTAAAGGAACATCATATTAAAAATGTAGGCGACTTTTTACTTAACAATATTGCCTTCTTTTTTCTACCTGCTTCAGCCGGACTAATGGTCATTTTTGCTGAAATCCAAGGGGCTTTGTTAAAGCTCCTCATTATTGCAGTCATTTCTACTTTTTTGACTATGCTAGTAACCATGCTGGTGACACATCTATTCACACGACTTACAAAATAGGAGGCTATTATGTTAGAATCACCTGTTTTAGGATTAGTCCTCACTATTTTTGCTTATCAAATTGGACTTATCATTAAACGTTATTTAAAAACAGATATTGTCAATCCACTTTTAGTGGCAACAGTGATTATTATCGCTTTTTTAAAAATCACAGGTATCCCTTATGACAACTATAAACTTGGTGGCGATTATATTAATTTTTTTCTTAATCCCTTAACGGTTGCTCTCGGAATTATGCTCTACCGCCAACGTTTAACCATCAAAACGCATTTTATCAGTTTAGTGATTGGGATTACCTCGGGTGTCATCACCTCATTTCTCTGTTTATGGTTTATGGGACGGCTCATGGGCCTCGATTATGAACTTATTTACTCTCTTTTGCCTAAATCTATTACAACACCTATGGCGATTTCCCTCACTGACATATTGGGTGGAAATGCGTCAATTACAGTCGTTATGGTGATTATTACAGGGATTTTTGGTGCCTTTATTGCGCCTCTTATGGTAAAACTAATGCCTTTTCTCAGTCCTATTGCTGTAGGTGTTGGTATTGGAACGGCTTCTCATGCCGTGGGAACGTCTAAAGCTCTCGAAATGGGTGAAATTGAAGGGGCTTTTTCAAGCACAGCCATTGCCCTATCGGGTTTAATCACAATCTTACTTGTACCTTTCTTGGTCAAATTAATGACTTTGCTGTCTCTTTAATAGGTAGAGCAGGATTTTTATTTTCTATTATAATACTTTATAAACTACAATTTATATCCTAAAAAAGCGATTGACTTCATTGTCAATCGCTTTTATTATTAAATGCTTTTTTAACACATCTACTTATAACATTTTAAGGTCTTCAAGAAGGGGGGCAATATCTTTTGGTGAACGTTTTACTTTGACAATCGGTTCATCAATATAATCAAAACGTTCCAAGAAACTTGGTTTCTCTTCTTTGTAAATAATACCTACTGGAATCCCCTCATCTCCAAATTCCATGCTTTTTTGGTAAGCGGCTATTTTATCAGTTGGATCATAACCTTCTGGAAGAGGTTTGACCCTATCTTTATACCATTTAAAAGTATTGATTTTATTGAATGACACACACGGCTGTAAGACATCTATAATCGCATAGCCTTTGTGGTTCATTGCTGCTTCAATCATTTTTTTAAGATGAGCCTTGTCACCTGAAAAACTTCTGGCTACGAAAGTACATCCCATAGTGATTGCTAATGACACTGGATTAAGCGGTTCTGATTTCATCCCATCAAATTGAAGACGAGTCACTTGTCCTAGAGCGGTTGTTGGTGACCCTTGACCTTGTGTCAACCCATACACTTGGTTATCATGTACCAAGTGTACAAGGTCCATATTTCTTCTCATATTATGAATAAGGTGATTACCGCCTTCACCATAGGTATCTCCATCACCAGAGGTTAAGAAGATTTTAAGTTCATGGTTGGCTACATGTGCTCCTAAAGCCGCAGGTAACGCACGTCCATGAAGTGCATTAAGACCATGAGCATTAATATAATGTGGTAATTTAGCTGCTTGTCCAATCCCAGACACCATGAGAATATCTTGAGGTTTATAGCCGCCTTCTTCTAAGGCTTCCGTTACAGCATCTAATATGGAAAAGTTTCCACACCCTGGACACCACTGAGTGGCAACTTTCATTACAAAAGGATTATCACTTTGTTTATCGCCTACAACATTTAAATTAGTCATTCAAGATCACCTCTATTTCATTCAGTAAATATGTTTTGTCAAATGGACGACCATCATATTTGTTAATGGATGCATCCCAGCTATAACCTGTTTCCATTCTAAGAAGTTTTGCAAATTGATTTTGCGCATTACCTTCAACGTTAATCACTTTTTTAGCCTTAGGCAAGTACTTCTCTATGATGGTTTCATTAATAGGATAGACATCCGTAAAAGATAACATGGCAACTGATTTGCCCTCTTCTAGTAACGCATCTACTGCATCTTTCATCGCACCATAAGTGGAACCCCAACAGATAAACAGGCTATCATAATTTTCATCACCATGGAAAAGAGGTTCATTTAAATCTTCTTTGATTAATTCCAATTTCTTAAGCAATTTCTTTTTAAGTTTAACAGTCGCCTCTCCATCTTCTGTCGGATGACCATACTCATCATGAACATGTGAATCTGTCATAATAAGGGTTTCAGAATCAATGCCTGGATACTTACGACCTCCGTAAGTGCGGTCATAATCGTATTTTTTATAGTCTTCTACAATCTTTTCTTCTTCATACCGATTAATTTCTAAAGCGTCTAAGTCAAACGGTTTAACTGATGCTTCTGCATCTCCCAAAAGTTGGTCTGAAAGAATAATCACCGGCACATTGTATTTATCTGCTAAATTAAAGGCTCTAAAAGTTGTGTAGAAACAATCTTCTACACTACGTGGTGCCAAGACAATTCTTGCAAATTCACCTTGTGAAGCAGTCACTACAAATTGTAAGTCCGCTTGTTCCGTACGTGTCGGAAGACCTGTCGCAGGCCCTGGTCTTTGAACATTGACAGCCACCAGCGGCGTTTCACTTACTGCGGCAAATCCTAGTGATTCAACCATGAGAGCAAATCCACCACCGGAAGTCCCAGTCATGGCTCTTACACCATTACTTGAAGCGCCAATAGCTGCCATCATACCTGCAATTTCATCTTCAACCTGCTCTACAACGATTCCCATCTCTTTTTGATGCTTAGACAAGTAAGTCATCACTGTCGTTGATGGTGACATAGGATAAGCACTGTAAAAACCAAGTCCTGATGCAAGAGCACCCAATGCGACTGCCTGATTACCATTCACTAAAACAGGATCAAAATCTCGACCGCTTGACTTAGGTTCAAATTGCGCTTCCACTTGTTTATACCCAAAATCAAAAGCTTTGGCATTCGTTTCATTAATGGCATCTGACCACTTACCAAACGCTTTCACATTTTCGCCTTTAAGTCCTAAAAGCTTGGCTGCAACACCTACGGCTGCAATATTTTTAGATTGTTTACTCTTGACTTCATCCATCAATGCTTTTTCATTGATGGTGATAATCGCATCATCTTGAGGGTCATTCGCTAGAATATTATCTAAAACGACAATTTTCCCACCCTCTTTAATCATGTTTTTGGCATGCATAAAGGCTTGTCGATTAATGGCTAAAAACACATCTGCTTTTGCCTCTACCGAATTGACCTCACTGTCACTAAGCGTGATAGTCGTAAAGTTATATCCGCCTCTTACGCGAGACATAAAATTTCTATAAGATAAGAAGAATAGTTTGTTATGATTAACTACTCTCTCAATATACATTTCAGCAGTGTTTATTCCGGCCCCTGCTTCGCCACCAATCATTACTGTTAGTTTCATATAAGTCACCTTACTTTCTTTGGTTAAGATTCTTTACATTATCTATGTATACCAAAATTTGATGACAATATTCAGTGTTACGAAAATTTAAATGATAATAATTATCATTCTCTTTTCCTATCTTACTCTTTTTTAAATATAAAAAAATAGCCAGCACACTTATGCTGACTATTTTTATTGATAAGATTACATCGTTACCTTTATCATTTTGAAAAAATCATGTCCTAATAACCGCTTGGTGCTTTCCACTTCAAATCCCATGCGTTTATAAATATGAATGGCATGATGATTATTAACATCCGCTAAAAGGGACAATTTAGCATACCCTTTAATCTGTGCCACTCGCTCTGCGTAACTCAACAGTTTTTTGCCATACCCTTTGCCTTGATAATCAGGCGCAACAGCTAAACTGTCAATATAAAACTCGCCTTCATCTGCAGCTTCCGTCATCAAAACTTCATTAATATAGTCCTCTGTCATCAGGACATTAGAATTTTTAGCTTCTAACAAATGTTGTTCAAAACCTTGATTAAGTGTTAAAAGTTCATCAGCTGGATAGAGGGTAATCTCACCAATAATACGATCCTGTTCTTCTATAACATAGATAAATTCATGATAAAAACGAGAAGGTTCAGATTCATAGAGATTTGCAAGTGCTTCTTTAATCAGTTCATCATCCTGATAACCTGTGTATTTTTCTGCTAAATCACCAATGGCAATCTGAATCAATTGAATAACATCATATGCATCATCCATAGATGCTTGCCTCAACTCCATCCCTTCACCTCCAAAACTAGATTTTAACTAAATTGTGTCATTTAAATCTCTTTTATTTAAAATTACCCATTTCAAATATGACTACTTCTTCACCTGATACTGTTTGACCTACAATTTTAAGATCGCTTGTTCCCACCATAAAATCAACATGAGATATTGAATCATTAATGCCTTTAGCCTCTAAATCTTCTTTTGACATATCTTCTCCGCCTTCTACACATACTGGATAAGCTTTCCCAAGTGCTAAATGGCATGAAGCATTCTCATCAAAAAGTGTATTGTAAAAAAGTATACCCGTATTGGAGATGGGTGAATCATAGGGAACCAAAGCTACTTCGCCTAAATAGCGTGAACCTTCATCCGTATCCAGTAAACCTTTTAAGGCATCATAGCCTTCTTCTGCTTTAAAATCTACAACCTTGCCCTCTTTAAAAGTAAGTTCAAAACCATCAACAATCGTACCGTTTAAATTAAGCGGTAAGGCATTTTTAACTACACCATTAACGCCTGTTCTATCGGGTGCTGTGAAAACTTCTTCCGTTGGCATATTAGCAATAAATTCATGACCTTCTGGTGTATAATCTGCACCACCTATCCATAAATGGCCTTCTGGTAAATTAATTACAAGGTCTGTCCCTAAACTATTTGTATAATGTAGACTTTTCAGTTTAAGGTCATTGAGACGTTTTACTTGTGTTGATAAATTGGCTTTATGCACATCCCATGCCTTCACTGGATTTTCTTCTGAAACACGTGTCGCATTAAAAATAGCCTGCCATAATTGATCAATCGCTTCTTCATCTGATGCTTTAGGGAAAACTTTTTTCGCCCATGCAAGTGTTGGAATTGAAGCTACACACCATACATTTTTATTGCTCATTAAGCGTTCTTGATATTCTGAAAGGGCTTTGCTTCTCACACGTTGAGAACGAACGATTCTTTCAGTGTCAACTGACTTCATCAATTCTGGATCTGAAGCCGAAATAGACAAAAAGGCGGCATCTTGACGCACATAAGAAAGATAAAATTCAACTTGCCATGATGGCACTGTATCGAACAATTCATCCGGTGCATTTAAGAACGTTACTTTGGATAATTTTTCATCTGCCCAAAGGACTTGAACATCTGATGCGCCTGCCTTATAGGCTACTTCTGCAACAATTCTTACAAACGCAGCACATTCAATGGGCGAACGAACAACTAATATTTGCCCCTGTTTAATATTAATGCCTGTTTTAACAAGCAGTTCAGCGTATTTTATTAAATTTTCTTCCATATCATAATCCTCCTGAACAATCTATTTTAATTTAATACTATATGATTTACTCTCATTATCATATAACTATTTTAAATAGAGCGCAAATATAAATCAACAGGCTCTATTCAAAACAAAAGAGACACCTAAGATGTCTCTTCAAAATGGGTTTATTTAATTGATAAAGAATCCAGGTGAGTTAACGAGTATGATCCTACCATTACTCTCCTGTACATTCGATAATCAAATCATAAAGACTTTCAATATGTTCATAAAAAGACTCTTGTTTTTCTTCGGAAAGTACACTCAGTTTTTCTTTTAACAGCTCAATAACATATTTTTTATGTGACTCAACAAATTTTTTGCCTGAAGCTGTTAGCGAAATATAAACAACTCTTCGGTCTTTTTTTGAGGGTTGCCGTTTCAAATAACCTAATTTAATGAGTTTATCGACTAGTGGGGTTAAATTTGAGTTGATGACGTTAATTGAACGACTAATTTCCGACATTGTCATTTGCTTGTGCTGGGAAAGCACCAACAAAATCTGAATGTGGGAAGGAAATAAATTTTCTGATTTAAACAATTCATCTTCTCTTAAAAAACGTTTGTTTACCAGAGGTAATAACTTTAATACAATCTCCATTTTTTCACTTTTCATATTCTCGTTCACCTATTCTCACATCCTTTATTTTTCATTCTACATTTAACCATTTGTAGTCTTAGACGACTTAAATAGCTATTATGTTAGAAGTATATCCTAAAAATAATCATTTAAACATAAATAATCAACTTTAAGGCTTTTTTTTGAAAAATATTGAAAATAGGGCACTAATTTATAGTAATTGGGAGTCCTAAAACATAAATAGTCATCGGCTGATTGATGGTTGCAATGCCTTGTGGCCCAATTGTCTTATATTGATGGCTTTTTTCATAATAACATGTTATGGGGGCTAATGTTTGGTTGCGAACACCCCAAGCAGATCTTTTAGGGTGCTTAACAACTTGGAGTAAAGACTCATTTTGCATCATATAATTGAGGCCTAGTTGCCACCCCCTTATGCTCGCACCTTCAAAAAGGCACATTTCATAAGCCTGCGACCTTAACCTAGGGGCGTAAAAATGGCTTGTATTCATTTGAAAACGCCCCACTTCATAGTCAATATCAATCCATTGACGATAGGTTTTCATTTGTCTGATCCAACCGTCAAGAGATTGAGCATCTAGTAAGTCTCTCAGTTTTTCTGGTTTATCAAGATATTTTGTATGTTCTCTTAATAAACGTTTTGAAATATGACTCAATTGTTTCAAATAATAGTTTTCCAAGAAGGCACTTCTCTCTACAGAAACCTTTTTTTCATGTGAAGCCAGTAAAGACTCATCATTATTATTTAAATAGAGGACAGTCCCTTTTGCTTCGTCATAATACCAATGATTTAAATCACAAAAGGATACTTGAAGTTGTGCATCGAACCACCTTTTCATTTGACTGGCAATAACCAATAACCCCTCAATGATTCTAATATCAAAAGGATCTTTTCCAAAGTATTTAAAAGCTTTCAAATGCCTCCTGTTCTCATCTCTTTCCCAATCAGGCAAAACAACCTCTAAATCTTTTTCTTGTATTTCAGCAGAAGGATTAAATAGAACCGCCATGGTAACATCATCTCCTGAATAATGGGTTGCCTCCAACAAGACCTTTTCTACTGCCCCTTTAAAATCCTCTGTTGATGCTTGCGAAAGCAAGGCTCCATAGGCGTTCATAAAATCATACTGGCTATAAGGAAACGCATTTTCAAAACCATCTGTCACCATCACCACAGCTTTGACAGCTTCTGATGGAATCACTTGATAATCAAAATAAATATCTCTGAATCTTTCACTGACAGAGTGTGTTTGATCAAAGTGCGTTTCAGAGGGAACCGCCAAAGGCAATGATAATTGATCCTTAGCGTCCAAAATGGTAATACTTCCATCACCAATTTGTGCCAGAACAAGTCCAAACGGGGTTTCCGCTAAAAACAATAACGTTGATCCATAATAAGATGATTGATAGGGCAAGTCAAAAGCACACTGGTTATAGTGTTCTTGAGTCCACTCTCTCCAAGCTTTAAACCAGTCATCACGCCACAATTCTAAATAAGTGAAATCTAACAAGTAAGAAGCTTCTTGGCCTGTTTCAAACCCAGATGCCTTTTCTTCACTCATTATATCGTACCATGTTTTACACGCCTCTATGAAATAAGTAACCGATAATTGACTCGCCATAGCAGAACCAATATGGCTTAAGGCATGTTGACTGCCGCCATGACCATCTGCGATAGCCATCACATGATAAGTTTGGTCATGATAGTCATATTCAGATTGATAAAAGGCATCTTGATTACAGATGCCTTTCTGAATATGTTTTTGTCCAATTTGACTTATGATTATTTTTCTTGAATTACCAATCAACTTCATCGACATTCACATCACTTTGAATTTGTGGTGGGAGTGGAATACTGGCTTGTGTTGGATTAATTGAAGCCGTTGATACAGCTGTAGAAGCCCACCTAATATAATGTTTAAGTTCTGCCGCATTCTTCGCAAGTAGCGGTTTAAGTTCCCCTCTAAAGGAATCGCCAATAAAGGCTTGAAGAACGTCCATATCTGTTTCCTGTCCAATGGCAATTGAAATTCGAATAGCACCTGCACCCCATTGAGTTGCTTCTAATTTTTGAAGCCCCTTTTCATAATCATCTGTGGGTAACCCATCTGATAGTAGAATCATAACGGGTTGGTAACCTCTCAAACCTTCAAAATCATTTTCAAGTTTATCTGCTAAAATTTCAAAACCACGTCCCATATCTGTAACACCTTTGGTCTGTATATTTTCCCAAGAGAATTGGTTGATATCTACGTTATTATAAATCCATTTGGCACCTGTTGAAAACGTAAGGGCATGCACTCTGATTGTGCCCTCTGCTTCTCTTGCTATATCTCTAATATGAGGGATTGATTCTCTAATGGCATTGTTGAGTGTTTCAACCTTTCCACCATATGACATTGAATCTGATGCATCTACTAAAAAGAATAAGTGTAAATCTCTTGAACCCATTTTACCTTCTACCATTTTTAAGCCTCCTCGCTTGATTGATTTTGTGTTTTTTTGACTTCCTGTGACAGTCTCACTTGACCCACAGCTTCGCCAAAATTAATTTGTCTATTTTGTTTCAAAGGAACGACACCATTTTTGGATATCCTTCTGACTTCATCCTCTTCGGTAGAATAAAACCATTCTTGATCAGAACAATTTCTAAGTCCCCAAATTTCAGGATGCTGTGGATGAACTTCTACTTTGCCTACCACTTCATCAAAAGCCAACATATTTTTAGGATAAATTTGGTTAGCCATTAAAAGCGTATCGTAGTTAAGCATGACCACATTCTTGCCAATTTTCATTCTCGGTGATAATATTTTGATTGCCTTGTGACAATGAGGGCACTTTAAGTCTCCAATATTGTCTTGATCATAGTATAGTGACTCACCACAGTGATAACAATAGGTCAATTGCCCTCTCAATTGCGAAAGGTAATCAATCCATTTACTTTCTCTGATACGTTCTTCAGGATGATGTAATCCTGTTGTAAACGCCTTTATCATGACCTCTCTAAACCAGTTCGGATACATTTGCCAATAGGCCATTGCAATATCTTTATGCCCTTTAACAGGGCGGTTGGTTTCATCAATAGGATCAAAGATAAATATAGGATTTTCACCGTACAATTGACGATCTGTCTCATAGGTGGTAATGGCTATATCATATTCTCTTTGTCCTTCAAGTGGATGTTGTAAATGTAACATCCTAAAAATAACAACCGATAAAGAATATAAATCCGTTTCTGTACTTGGTGCTTTATCACCTCTTACCAATTCAGGTGCCATAAAACCACCCGTTCCCCAAATATCTTCTTTAGCACTCAAATGATCTAGGGTCACATTATCGTTGTCACATATTTTGACATCTCCCGTTTCAAAATTGACAAATAAATTGCCAAATGAAATGTCTCTATAGCACATGCCCTTGGCATGTAATTCATAAAAGGCACTTGTCATCTTTAAACACGCATCAATAATAATCTTGGGATCATCTACTTTAATTTCTCCGCTAAAGAAATAAGACAACTTTTGATATTTTTTTTCATCAATAAGCGGCATCACATAACCAAAATTATTTTCAGATTCATCTTCTACAATCTCAAGTGGCCAAATATAAGTCTCATGGGGAATACCTATTTCTATAAGTTCTTCTAAGGCTTTGTACTGTTCTGGGGTAGCAGATTTCTGGTTATACCATTTTAAGGCATACATTTTACTGACATCTTTTACAAGATAGACATTGCCTTGTCCCCCTTCTCCTAAATTTCTAATCACTTGATACTCGTTCCATTCTGATTTGACGATATTGCCTGTTTTTAATATATCTGACATTCCAACCTCCTAAACTACTGATATTCTTACAAAATACTGACCAACAAAGTAAAAAATAACCGTTACATAATAAATACCTATCGCTTTATATGAAATGAAGTCCTTTGCCCCTTTTGGCAACCTCACTGACGCAAGTGTTGTAAACAAGGCAACTATCATAATCCCAACAATCAATGCCAATTGAAAAAATTCATAGGCAATGGGAAGTCTTGTCTTCAACATAATCGACGCCACTTGACCAAAAATAACTGCAACAGGAATAATGGGTAAGATGTTCTTCTTGGTCAACTTATAAATGACTATTGGGATTAAAATAGCACTTATCACCACAATAATCGCTCTGATTAACCATAAATTAGAGAAATTCAAAGGCAATACATAGGCATCAAAAACTTGACGCAAATCGTTGAGATTAATAAATTGATTCATCATAAACACATATGCAGCAATTGCCAATCCCATTAGGATCATAATTTTAAATAAGTTGAACTTATTACGAATGACTTTTTTCTTTCGCTTTTGTTGGTACTCTGCTAACTCTTGTTGTATCTTTTCTTCTTGACTCAATGGGGTCGGTGGAGTCATTGTAGGATGACTCTTTTGTAATTGAGGCTCTGAGGGTTTATTGTCTATTTTCTTTTCAGGTGTAGGCTCTAGCCATTTGCCACTAAAACCACCAGATACCCTTGGTGTCGCCTTTACTGCTTTAACATCAGGGCCTTCTGGTATATCTACCTCATGTCCCATTGCCTTAAGTTGTAAACTAAAAGCACGTCTGGAAGCCGTTTCAGAAAAGCCATAAGTATTCATATATTTCATTAAAAGTTTATCTATCTTTTTGGGATCTGATGTTTTAAGTGACTTCAATTTTTTCAAATATCCAGACCTAGCCATAATCTCAAATTGTGCCTTTAATCCTTCTTCATAAGGAATAAAGTCATTAATCAATCCCATGTACTTTTTACTGTTGTAATCAGCTTCTTCACACATAGACCATGTCTTTTGAAGTCCTTCTATAATAAGGTCATCAGAAACTTGTTTTCGCGTTATATTTAACATGACGTTCACCTCACTATTAACTATAATCAACTTTAGTTAAAGCAACCACCATAATTGGTTTAGTATTCACTTAAGATTCTCTTACAGTTTTCTAATCTAATTTTTACTTTTAATTGTTCGGAATGAAATACAACATCAGGACATATCAAATTTTTTAAGAAATGATATAATTATTTTGGAAACTCAAATCAACTTTCGAGTTTCCAAAATAATTATAAAAAAGGATTGGAGGCACTATTGGACACTTATTCAACTGAAGAAACGGCTATTTACCATAGCATTTTAGACTGTACTATCCAACTATTTAATGAAAAAGGACTCCAGTTTAAAATGAGTGAGGTCGCAGACCAACTCCATATTAGTAAAAAAACAATTTATAAGTATTTTAAAAATAAAGAAGCCTTAATCTACAGTGTTATTGAGGGGATGTTTAAAGAAATTAAAGACTTAGAACATGCCATTTATCTTTCTGAAGACTTAACACCTTCAGAAAAACTATTGGAAATGCTATGTGTTTATCCTCTCAAATATCGTATCAACTATTCCTATCTCAATGAAATGAGAACGCACTATCCTTCTGTCTTTAAAATCATTGAAGACCAATTAAGTCGTAACTGGGATGAGACCTTTGACCTCTTAGACCAGAGTATCTCTGCAAAAGAAATCAAACCTATTGATCGGTTAGTTTTTAAAACACTGTTTTTGGGGCTCTATAAAGAACTCCTTTATCAGTATTCAGCATCACCTGATCACTTACTAAGAGACTGTATTGAAACTATCTTTAATGGTCTGAGGTAAAAGTTTGGTTTTAATCATTTAACACTATTGGATTAGAATTGGGGGTAATATGATGGGAACATCAAGAAAGATTTATTATGGTTTAGGGGCATTAGGTAAAGATTTAGTCTACGGGTTTGTTTCAGGCTATATTATGTTTTATCTCAATGATACCATGGGCATTAGTGCCTTCTTTTTAGGAACACTTTTTTTATTTGCAAGAACATTTGACGCTGTCAATGACCCCATTATGGGCATGATTGTTGATAATACAAGAACCCGTTTTGGTAAGTTTAGGCCTTGGATTGCTATTGGAACCTTGCTTAATGCCGTCATTATCGTCTTGCTTTTTTCTATGCCTGACTTGTCAGCAAGTGGTATGAAAATCTATGCTGCTGCCTTTTACATTCTTTGGGGAACAACTTACACTTTGATGGATATTCCTTATTGGTCGATGATTCCTGCTCTTTCCAGAGATCAAAAAGAAAGAGAGACATTAACCGTGAGTGCCCGTGTTTTTGCAGGGATTGGTTCAACAATCGTCTCTGTTGGCACGCTGCCTTTTATTCATCTTGTAAGTCCAAATAGTGACCGTTTAGGTCTTAAATACTTAGGCTTGATCATCGCTATTATATTTGTCACACTCATTGCAGTAACCGTCATCAAAGTTAAAGAAACCGTTCCTGCACCCAAAGCCAAGATTGGCCTCAAGAGCATGTTCAAAATTTTATCTCAAAATGATCAATTAATGATTGTAATGGTCACCATCGTTCTCTTTAATATCGCTACCTATCTCACCACCTCTTTAGGGATTTACTTTTTTAAATACGACATTCAAAATGAATTGCTCTATAGCGTATTTGCTGGTGTTGCTGGCATTGGTCAAATATTTGCTATGCTCATTTTTCCTAAATTAAGTGTCCATTTTAAACGCCGCCAAATTTTTATCTCTGCTGGGATAATGTCTATTTGTGGTTATGTCGGCCTGTTTTTCATGAGCCAACTCTTTGAGCATATGAATACACTGGCTTATGTCATTATGTTCTTCAGTGGCTTCATTATTTTTATGGGCATTGGGTTTATCAATGTTCTAACCACTGCTATGCTTGCAGATACAGTGGAATACGGTGAATGGAAACTCGGACTCCGAAGCGAAAGTATTATTTTTTCAACACAAACTTTTGTCGTTAAACTTTCTTCTGCACTAAGTGCCTTTATAATGGGTATAGGATTAGATGTCATCCACTTGATTCCCAATCAAGTACAAACGACAAATACTATTTTAGGCCTCCGATTACTCATGTTCCTCGTACCAATTATCGGACTGATTTTATCCTTAATCGTATTTACAAGACATTTTAAAATCACAGAATCTTTCTATGAAATGATGCTTGACCAACTTACTGTTAAAAATCAAGAAAAGGAGTAAACCATGAAATATCCAATTAATCATTTATGGTATTTTAAACCCCACTATCAAAGTGGCGATGAACATCTCTCTTTAAGTGAAGTGACAACATTTGAAAGTATCCGATTACCCCATACAATGACTGAAACCCCTTATCATTATTTTGACGAAAACTGTTATCAGCATCAGGCTATCTACTATCGTCAATTGACCCTGACCCACATTGATAACACCCAATCACTCTTCATTATTTTTGAAGGGGTCATGGTTTCTGCAAAAGTCTATCTCGATGGCAAACTTCTCGCGACACATCAAGGGGGATATACTACTTTTGAAGTCGACTTAAGCCCAGAACTTCAACAAGGAAAAAGCGACTACCTTTTAGCAGTCGTTGTCAATGCCAGTGAAGACCAAAACATTCCACCTTTTGGATTTGTCATTGACTACTTAACCTATGGCGGCATCTATCGAGAAGTAAACCTCGAAACACGTCCAAAGACCTTTATAAGCAATATGCAAATCATCACCCAAGTGGAAAACAAACCTATAGGTATTCATCATGGAAGTGCCACACTGGAAACAACCCTTTTCTTTAATCAAGATTTTGAAGGACAACTGCATTTGCTAATCACCTCACCCCATGAAACAATCTTAGATAAGACCCTCAAAATCGCAAGTAAAAAGGGTGCTTATTCATTTAAAGAAGAACTCACAGATGTCGCTTATTGGTCCACTACAAGTCCTATCTTACATGACATTAAAGCGACCATTCAAAATGATACTTCTACCTATGACTATCAAACACGTTTTGGTTTTAGAGAAGTTTCATTTAAAACAGATGGCTTCTACCTCAACCATCATCCTATGAAAATAAGAGGACTTAACCGTCACCAATCTTTTCCTTATGTGGGCTATGCCATGCCTAAAAATGCTCAAAGAAAAGATGCAGACCTCTTAAAAGAAATGCTTGGTGTTAACCTTGTCAGATGTTCTCATTATCCTCAATCTAAACACTTTCTTGACCGATGTGATGAAATTGGTCTCTTGGTGTTTGAAGAAATTCCAGGTTGGCAATACGTCGGAGATGCTGAATGGGGCGAAAGGGTTAAAGCTGATGTTGAAGATATGATAAAAATGCAGTGGCACCATCCTAGTATTGTCATTTGGGGCGTTCGTATTAATGAGTCTCAAGATCAACACGACCTCTATCAGGCAACCAATCAAATCGCCCATGACCTCGATCCGTCAAGACCAACAGGAGGCGTAAGAAATTTTGCTGGCAGTGAAGTTTTTGAAGACGTTTATACCTATAATGACTTTATCCATCGCGGCAATAACATTGCCCTTGATAAACCTCAGAAAATAGCCAAAAAAGAAATGCCCTATTTAGTAACTGAACATAACGGTCACATGCATCCTACTAAGAAATTTGATCCTGAAATCAAACGCTTAGAACAAGCTAAAAGGCATCTTAATGTCCTTGAAGCAGCCTATGCTGATCCTCATATTTCTGGTGCTATTGGTTGGTGTATGTTCGACTATAATACTCATAAAGACTTTGGTTCAGGAGATAAAATTTGTTACCATGGCGTCATGGATATGTTTAGACTCCCCAAACATGCTGCCTTTGCCTATGGTTCTCAAAGTGATTCAAAACCTGTTATGCATGTTGCCTCTTCTATGCAAGTTGGAGAATTTGATGCCTCCGAACTTGGCGACATCTATCTCTTTACCAACTGTGATTGGGTCGAAGTTTATAAGAATGGACAAAAACTTACAACTGCTTACCCTGACAATGAACTCTACAGTCATTTGCCTTCACCCCCTATTATTATTAAGGATTTGATTGGTGATTTAATAAAAGACAATGAGTCTTTCTCTGAAAAAGATGCTGATCGTGTAAAAAAAGCCTTGTTGATGTTCCAAAAAGTGGGTTCTAATCTTCCTTTGAAAACCAAAATCACTTTAGGCTATCTCATGCTTAAATACAGACTTAAATACGAAGATGCTGTAAAACTCTACGAAAAATATGTCGCCAACTGGGGAAAATCTTCAACCGTTTATGAATTTAAAGGATACAAAGATAAACAATGTGTTGCTGAAAAGACCCTTACTGCTGATATTAAGCCTGTTCTTAATCTCTCGGCTGATGCAAACGAACTCTTTGAAGAAGAAACTTATGACGTAACTCGCCTTGTAGTTTCCTTAGATGACCAGTACGGTAACCCACTCACTTTTGCCTTTTCTCCTATTGATATTACTGTAGAAGGCCCTATTGAAATCATCGGTCCAAGTCACGTCAATTTAATCGGTGGCTCCATTGGCTTCTGGGTTAAAACCACTGGCGAAACTGGAAAAGCTGAGGTGAAAGTCGTTTGTGAAACGTATGGATACGAGAAGGTCATTCCGCTTCAAGTGAAATAAACATTCTTTCGTTATTAATCGTCGGAAATGCCCGACAAGGGGCAAGCGGGAAACAGTAGTTCCCTCAGTAAAAATAACAAAAAAGCACTTAAAACTTGAGTTGAAACTCACTGCGTTCAAACAGTCAGCTCCTATCAGTTTTAGTGCTTTTTTTATTTTTATCTTTCGGTCTCTAACGATAGATATGCTTATACAATGTAGGCAAAGTCAAGCAAAGTCTAAACTTCTTTTTTTCTCAGCAAATGTCCTATCACCATCCCAATGGCAGACAGAATCATCCCCACTATTAATGTTGTGAAATCTGGCAAATTGAACTTACCAATGCTTATTATACTACCCAGTTTAAAGGTCACATAGTCTGCCAACATGTACATGAATCCAAAAAAGACTATCATCAGCCACTTGGCATGGGTCCATCCTCTATCCTTGCCTATTAAAAAGCTAATAATAAGACTTGTCACAGGTAAGACAATGTAAAAGGTCAATAAGGCGTAACCCATTGCATCGCTAGGGCTTGATCCAATCCAAAAAAGACCAATCATAAAGGCCCAAATTAAGACATAAGTCGTCACTTGTATGAGTTTTGAAAAATGTCTCTGACTCTTAACAACATCGGTACTTTCACTTAAATAGTTAACCATTTGAGGGTCTCCTTTCACCAGTTCATCTAAAGTGATTTCATAATAGTCACTTATTTTAATAAGGCTAATGATATCTGGATAAGATTTATTATTCTCCCAATTGGAAATAGTTTGACGGCTGACACCTAAAAAATCAGCCATTGTCTCTTGGGTCAATTTATGATTTTGTCTCACGCTTTTAAGTTGATTTCCAATATCCAATGACAGCCCTCCCTTACCCTTTAAGTATAGCTGAAATGTCTATAAAAGTCTGTCAAAATGTTTTGACATCCTTGAAATATCAACATTTTTTGATACTATTTACCTGTCGTCCATGTTTGACCCCCATCACTTGTGTAAAAATAAAATGCAATTTGACTATAATCAGTCTCGTCCGATAAAGTCACTGGTATAATGCCATAGTTCCCATTGAATCTTGGAGAAGCAAGTGTTAATCCCTGATTTTCATATTTTTCTGGATAATCAAGGCTAACTTGTTCCCAGTGTTGACCGCCGTCTTGAGTCTTATATAGAGGGCCATGTCTTTCAACATCATACCTATAGGTTATATACGCTTCTTGTGGATTGATGAAGGCGCCGCCTGCAATAACCCTTGAATAAGTTTCCATTGCATTAGGAATTTCCGTCCAAGTCGCTCCACCATCTTCCGTTATATAAATAAAGTGCTCTTGACGACCTAACCCAACATCACCACCAACTAAGACCCAGCCGTGAAGATCATCTTCATAACCCACATAAATATTAAATGCAGTAAAATCGCCATATACAGAATCATTAATTTGGGTATTGGCCCATGTCACTCCACCATCGTGGCTATAATAGACTTCAACAGCATCTCCTTGGGGAATAGTGACTGCCAATGTTTGTCCCCTCTCGTACACATTATCTCTCGTCAAATACCCCTGCTCTTCTGAAGAAACTTGAATATCCGTTGATATCTCCTGTCCTAAGCTATTCACAAAAATCAAATTCCCTGACTCTATTTTAAATTGAGGGATTTCTTTTAACTGATCATAAATGGCTTTATCATTTTCACTGGTTTTAGTCAATGCGTCTTCATGACCCAATGGATTAATCACAATAAACCCTAATAATAAAATGAGCACTCCCAATAATAAAATCCATTTTTTCCTAAACTTATTCATCTATCATTTCACACTTTCTAACGATCCCTTTATTAACACTATTATTCATTAACCTCATTATACCAAAACAATATTATAGAAGGGTTACAATGGGATGACAATCTCAATTCATATACAAAAAAACGCATCCATTTTGAATTAGATACGCTTCTGACTTTCCATTATTTTATAGAGATGATTTATTGTATCACTAAGTAATGATCTGCATATTCAATGGCCTCTTTCACTGAATTAAAGATTGTTGGTTCCATATTTTCAATAAAAAAGCCCGATTTTTCTAGCAATCCTAAGGGTTGTTCATTTACACAGGCCAGTAATAGTACAATACCTTTTTGTTGACATCTCTTCTCAATACGTTTAAGGGACTGGTAAGCAGTCGCATCCATATTGGGAACATTCTTCATTTTTAAAATCAAAACATCCGTATTGTTTTTAACTTCATTCATGGTATCTAAAAAGACATTGGCTACCCCAAAGAAAAGTGGCCCGGTTATTTCATAGACCATCATCCTTTGATTCAGACCAATATGTGTTCCATCATTAAAACTCTTAGTCCCATCATAATCTGCATCTTCATCAAAAAGTGACACATAGTTTTCATTAACCTTCGTAATTTGGGAACTTTCTGACATACGTCTTACAAATAAAAACATAGCAATCACCATACCAAATTCTATCGCAACAACTAAATCAAAGACCACTGTCATGCCAAAAGTGACCAATAATACTGCCATATCACTTTTAGTCGATTTAAGAAGTGCTCTAAAGGAACGCCATTCACTCATGTTATAGGCTACAACCAGCAAAATAGCTGCTAATGTAGTCATTGGAACAAGTTTTGCCAATGGCATAAAGACGAGCATAATCAAAAGGAGTGCAAGAGCATGCACCATCCCTGCAATAGGTGTCCTCCCACCATTTTTAATATTGGCTGCCGTTCTTGCTATTGCCCCCGTTGCGGGGATACCGCCAAAAAGTGCCGAGGCAATATTTGCAATGCCTTGAGCGATAAGTTCCATATTAGAATTGTGCTTTTTCCCAATCATGCCATCCGCAACTACCGCTGATAAAAGTGATTCAATACTGGCTAAAAAGGCAATGGTCAGTGCTGGCCCCATTAAATCCTTAATCATCGGAAGATCTAAATCAAAGTCAGCAAAATTGATAAGATGAATCCTGTTGCTAATTTCTCCAAATCTTGATCCAATTGTTTCAACCGGTAAATGTAACAAAGTGACTGCACATGTGGCAACAATCAAAGCGACTAATGAACCAGGGATTTTTCGATTCAATTTAGGCCAAAAAACAATAATCAAAAGTGAAAGGATTCCTACGAGGCTTGTCGTTAAATCAATCGTTGAAAAATGACTGATATAGGAATGCCATTTAGCAAAAAATTCAGAGGGAACATTATCTATTTGAAGTCCTAAAAAATCTTTAATCTGTGTTGACAAAAGAACAAGGGCAATCCCACTTGTGAAGCCAGTTGTCGTTGGATAAGGAACAAATTTAATGACACTTCCAAAACGCATTAACCCAAAGAAAATCATTATAATGCCCGCCATAATCGTCGCAATCGTTAAACCACCTATCCCGTATTGGGCAACTATGCCATAAACGATAATGACAAAAGCACCCGTTGGTCCACCAATTTGAACCCGACTACCACCTAAAAAAGAAATAATAAAACCTGCAATAATCGCAGTGATAAGTCCTTTTTCAGGTGTAACACCTGATGCAATAGCAAGGGCAACGGATAAAGGTAAGGCAATAATTGCCACAATAAGACCAGAAACAAAATCCTTCCCCAGCTGTTGAGGGGTCAGTTCTTCTTTTCTGTGATTTAAAATTGAAAATAATTTGGGTTTTAACATGTGATTCCTCCTCAAAATAAGTACCTTATTGATGTTAATGAGTTCGTCAATAAGGCATTTGAGCCCGCCATGTTAACACGATTTACACCATAAGCATTGTGATTATAAACCCATTAGACACTGATAGCAAGTTTTTTATTTTGAACATTCACTCATAATGTTCAAGTGTGCCATTTCACTCTACTGCTGATCATTCCATTCTCAAACGGGTCTTACTTTCATTCTATCTCATATTATTGTACAATAGCTCTGAGACAAAAGATACAATAACAAAAGAAACAAAATGGAATAAAACTGGGAGAACGTCCCCGATTAAAACGAAGGAGAATTCAATGAAACTTATTTACGCCCCCCTCAAAATCAAGCAAGTTGAACTGAAAAATAGGATTGTCATGCCTCCTATGGCAACTTCTAAAACCAGTCACGGTTCTGTCACAGAAGCACTCCTATCTTACTATGATGAAAAATCTAAAGGTGGTCATTTGGGCCTTATTATAACAGAGCATGCTTACATTAATTCTCAAGGCATGGCACATGCGGGTCAAATGTCAGTATCTTCCGATGACGTCGTAGAAGGTTTATCAAAAATAGCTGATGTTATCCATCAAAATGGTACCCCCGTCATTGCTCAGATTAGTCATGCAGGGCGTTCTACTTCTAGCCAAATCACTGGTTATCCGACTGTAAGTGCTAGTGCAGTCCCAATGGTCAGAAAAAATGGTGAATCATCAGAAACTCCTCAAGCGATGACTCAAGCCCAAATTAATCAAGTGATTACCGACTTTGTAAAAGCAGCCAAACGTGTGAAAGCAGCAGGTTTTGATGGGGTAGAAATCCACTCTGCCCACACCTATCTTTTAGACCAATTCTATTCACCTCTTTCTAACAAAAGAACAGATGACTATACAGGTCAAACGCTTGAAGGACGCCTTAAATTACACAAAGATGTCATTGAAGCCGTTAGACAAGCCACTGGAGATGACTTTCTCATTGCTTTAAGACTTGGGGGCTGTGATTATACAGAAGGTGGTGCAACAGTTGAAGACAGCGTGATAGCCGCTCAAATGCTTGAATCTTACGGTCTTGACCTACTTGATATATCAGGGGGGATGAATGGCTATATGATTCCCGGTTATACTGAACCCGGTTACTTTTCTGAAATGACTCAAAAGATCAAGGAAAAGATAAATATCCCCGTTATTTTAACTGGAGGTGTGACCGCTGCTGAACAAGCTGAAGATCTCTTAGAAAGACAAACCGCTGATTTAATAGGTGTTGGAAGAGCTATTTTTAAAGATTCTGAATGGGCTAAAAAAGAACTCCATAAGTAAGAGGCCCCTAAAGTGAATTGACATAACCTTGAAGCTAAAAATGAGGACTTAATCCTAAGTCCTCATTTTTTTCATAGATCATCCTATCTATAATCTATAGATTTGTCTTAAAATAATCTGGAAAATATGGCTTCCAAGGATTAATGAACCTGCAATGGTTATTCTCTTCCACAGTAAATTTCAATCGCTTGACTTATCAGCATCGCTGTCCCCATCTTAAACTTGTCCATATTCTGAATAAAACGTTCATCAGCCCCATACATTTGTCCCAAGCCAGCTAAAATATCATCACTGCATTCATAATAATAACTTGTAATAAAAGCTTGCCATTTTTTCACCAAACCTTGAACGGCTGGATCACTCGCCTCACAATCTACTTTTTCTGAAAATGCTTTCAAAAGGTCATCCATTTCTTGACTTATTTTAGCCCAATCTTCTTTTGAATACTTAGCGGTTTTCTCTTGAGATTCTTTATAGGCATCACTTTGACCCCAACGCATTTTCACTTCCTCGGCATATTTTTCTTTTGCCGCTTCAATGTCTTTCATATCAAACTCTTTAAAATCCATCGTTATTTCTCCTTCTAACTGTTTAGTGAGGAGATTAATCAGACGGTCTAGTCTCTGTCGCTTTAGTTTCAATAAATTTTTTTGACTTTCAAGTGCCCAATTTATATCGTAGTCATCAGCCTCCACCATCACTTTAATCTCTTTGAGTGAAAAATCCAGTTCTTTATAGAAAAGAATCTGTTGGAGTTTTACGATAGATTCTTCATCATACAGTCTATAGCCTGTTTCTGAATTAATTTCACTGGGTTTCAGCAAACCAATTTCATCATAATAATGAAGTGTTCGCACACTGACCCTTGCTAATTTTGCCATTTCACTAATCGTCATTTCATCACCTCCTGCCATCATATTACTGTATAACGTAACGTTAAGGTCAACTCCTTTGGATTAAAAACTTAAGTATGATTTCAAATCTTTCTCTTAGCAATTAAAAAGCATGCTTAGAATTTGATTTCTAGCACGCTTAAAATGGTCTTACTAAATCGTCATCGTCTCAACGTCTTGTGTTTCTTGTTCTACTTTAAGACCCTCTTGAGTATAAAGAACTTTTTCATTTCTCACGTCTTCATCTTCAAGGGATTCTTTTTCATCCTCTGTTTCAGCAGACTGATCCAAACTTGATTGACTGACTTTATCATTACTTTTATCTTGAACTAAATCCTTCATCAAGTCAGGCACTTTGTTTTTAAGCTGGTCTTTAATTTTACCCAACTCATCTTCTTTTGCTTCTGTTGAAGCCCCTCTTGCCCGGTCTATTTTAATTTCATTTTCAAGAACACGTGCACGCCCTTTCATTGCGACTTGTGTTGATCTTAAAGTTCCCAATAAGTTTAGGGTTAAATCCATTCCTATGACTTGTTCACCTTTATCATTATGTATATCTTTAGAAAAATCATGACTCGCTTCTGTTGTTTCTGCGATTTTTTTCACTTGTTCTTGCTTCTCTTTTTGAATCTCAAGTCGACGCTGAGTCAGTTCCTTATGAAGCGTATCTAATTGTTTTTGAAGTTCTTTTCGTCTTGCCATTGCGTCTTCCATTGACAATTGTTTATTGTCTGAAAGCTTATCCATTTTCTTTTGAACCATTTCAATCTGCTTCTGTAAAGATTGAATTAAAGAATCTTGTTTCATCGCTGTCATATTACTTTGATAATCGATAGAATGATTGCCCTTTACACCTTGAACATGATTGAGTTGCATCACTAACCTCCCCTTGCAAAAAAAATATTTTCATAATTATTATCGTCAAATGCCCTAAAAAAATCAAGTCCTTCTTCTTATTTATTCTCATTATTTATATGCCTTCACTCTAATCCTAAAGCCTTCCTTTGACACTCAATTTTCGATTCATGTTCAGCACGGTCTCTTGAAATAAATTCATGTGTCAAGTACTGAGGTTGAATAATGTTAATCAACTGCTGGACTTGAGATGATGTGAAGGGCATATGGGTGTCAATTTTAAAGACATAGGGGTAAGTGACTGCCATTCGTTCTTCATACGTCATAGAAGCATCATAAGGAGAGGCTTCCAGCATTTGTCTGACGACTTCTCCTGTCAAACTCTGCTGTAAGTGCACCCCCTTAATCCACTCCTTTAAACTGCCCTGTTTTTCAAGACAGGTTTTTATATACTCAATCGCTTGATTTTCTGTTTCAAGCTCAAGATTGGTATGCATCAAATGCCCCGTGTCGAGCATAATGCCCTTATGGTCATAACGGATACCTTCAATTAACTGGCGTGTGATTTCCGGCCTAAGAAAGTCAAAACCAGCCCACCATAAGTTTTCAACCAAGAAATCAAAGTGATAATCTTGCCCCTCTAAAAGTTGATTAATGAGCTCAAGACAGGCCTTAACAACCACTTCATCACTATGTTTTCTTTCATAAGTCAACGTCTCTTTTGTAGAAATATCAGTAACATGAAAAACAACATAGGCGACACCTAAAGTTTCTGCCAAATCAAGTTGTTTTTGATAGTGTTCAATCATGGCTTGTTTATTTTGTCCTAAAAAAGAACGTGCCTTATCAACTGTGTCGTATTCCTCAATTATTCCTGCTTCATTATTATTCCAAAAGTCTACCCATGCATTATAATATGAGAGATGAATCCCTTTTATTTTTTCAGCGGGTATCCATCTCAAATCAAAGTCACCATAAAATAATATTTCAAAACCATCGAGCCCCTGTTGATTGCAAAAGTTCACCATGTCTTCTGAGTCTTTATATCGCTCTAAATCCCATATTGTATTGGTCGTGTTAGTTGTAATCAGCATAGGCACTCCTTTGAGATTAAAATAATTAAATCCGCTCTTTAATCTTACTCATCCTTTTTTATTTTAGCACTTTTATCAATTGAGGTACAATATCTGAAAAAGTCATGGCAACAGGAACACCCGCTGATTCAAAGGCTTCAATTTTGGATTCAGCTGTTCCTGAATTTCCTGAAATAATTGCCCCTGCATGTCCCATACGCTTTCCTTTGGGTGCCGTTCTTCCGCTAATAAAAGCTACAACTGGCTTTTTCATATTCTTTTTTATCCATTCAGCAGCCTTTTCTTCACTATTACCGCCAATTTCGCCTATAAGAACCACCGCTTCTGTCTCTTTATCTTCGTTGAAGGCCATTAATACATCAATAAAATCTGTTCCTTTAATAGGGTCGCCACCAATACCGACTGCTGTACTTTGCCCCCATCCTTTATTACTAATAACAGCCACTGCCTCATAGGTTAAAGTCCCTGATCGGGATACAATGCCAATAGATCCTTTTTGGTGAATGTCACTTGGCATAATGCCAATTTTACTTTTATCAGGTGTTATAATTCCAGGACAATTAGGGCCAATTAATCGCGTTTTCTTCCCTTTGAGATAGTGATGAACATCTAGCATATCGTGTAGAGGAATATGCTCTGTCACGCATATAACAAGCTCTATTTCAGTATCAATAGCTTCTTTAATTGCACCTGCTGCATAAGGTGCAGGAACAAATATGATAGAAGTATTGGCGCCTGTTTCTTCTACCGCTTTAGCCATTGTATCGTAGATAGGAATCCCCATATAGTGTTTACCATTTCTTCGCGGTGAGACGCCCCCAACAATTTGAGAGCCATATTTAACCATTTGTTCTGTGTGTAGACGTGCCGACTTGCCAGTAATCCCTTGAACGATAATGCGACTATGCTCTCCTACCCAAATACTCATGGATTTGTCCTCCTTTCAAGGTTTTGGTAACAATTTTCAAAGCCCCTTCATCCATAGAATTGGCAAAGAGAATATCAAATTCAGATTGCTCTAAAATAGACTTACCATAATCTGCTCGATTGCCTTCAAATCTCACAACAAGAGGGACTTGATGCTCAGTTTCCCTTAATCCTTTTACAATACCAAGGGCAATCGTATCACACTGCATGATTCCGCCAAATATATTGACAAATATGCCCTGAACATTACTATCACTTAGTATAAGTTCAATCCCTTTCGCCACTTTATCGACATCGGCACTTCCGCCAACATCTAAGAAATTGGCAGGTTGCCCTTTAACATACTTGATGGCATCCATTGTCGCCATGGCCAGTCCTGCACCATTTACCAAGCAACCTATATTACCTTCTAATTTAACATAAGCAAGTCCAACTTCACTTGCCGCTTTCTCTAATTCATCACTCTCCTCTGACCTTAACCCCTCAATGTCAGGATGTCTAAAAAGTGCGTTATCATCAAACGACATCTTCGCATCTAAGGCAATTAACTCACCTGAATGGGTTAATACTAGCGGATTGATTTCTATCATTAACGCTTCTTTTTCATTAAAGCATTGGTAGGTATTGACCATTAAATCAGAAAAAGCAGTCAGTGGACAATCCATAAACTCTTGAGCCTGCTTAACATGTGATGCATTTAAAGCTTCTCCCTTATCAAGATCAATTTGAAGAATGGCTTCTTTGTCTACTTGTTCAATTTCTACGCCCCCTTCTTGGGACATGATAAAGCTGATGCAGGCTTTTTCTCGGTTAAAAATAAGGCTAAAATAATATTCCTTATCAATCTTACACGCTTCTTCTAAGTAAACACTTTTAACCATTTCACCCTTTTCATCAGTTTGATGTGTCACAAGTGGTTTATTAAGCAGTTGATCGACAGCATCAATCACACCATCAATGCTCTTAACTATTTTAACGCCTCCTGCTTTTCCTCTTCCTCCTGCATGGATTTGGGCTTTAACAACAGCCTCATCACTTTCAATTTTTCTTGCAAACGGCTCAACTTGATCGGCACTCTGGATTAAGTAACCTTTTGGAATCTTAATGCCGTAAGTTTGAAAAATAACTTTCGATTGGTACTCATGTACATTCATGATTATCCTCCTTCACTAGACAAAATCAGTGAGTTCACAATAATGTTCTCCTCTGTTTTTGAAAAAAAATAGTACTGCAATCAAATTACAGCACTATGATAAAGGCAAGAATAAAAAAACCCTTTCTTTAACAGAAGGGCATGACAAACTAAGCATCTCGCTTTCGTTTACACACTTCCTCATCCTCGTGAGTTATCACAGCGCAACTTAAAATGGCAGGTCTCCTGACTTACATCTATCGCATGAACTCCCTTCCCGTTTTTACACAGTGGTTCTGAGCCATACAGATGCTTACAGTGGCGGGACCGTGCTGGCATTTCACCAAGCTTCCCTATTAAGTATTTTTGAAAAATACACCATTTAAGCATATGAAATTTTGTACTAAGATAAGCTTACCCTTTCTCGCATCCCAAGTCAACCCATCTTACAAAAAATTGATAACCCTTATGCAAGTATACATAAGGGCTATCTGGGAAATATTTACTCAGATACTGATGTATCTGGCACATGTAGTTTGAATTCAATTTTATCACGATTGATCCCTAAAACGACATCGTCAACATCATTGAGCGTGATAAAACGTATGCCTTGTTTCATTTGCATTGTCGATGTCTCCGCATGATTTGGAGAAATCACAGTGACATCTACTCCTGACTCTCTAAGCGTCTTATAAAAAAGGTCTGATTCTAAAGCATCTTTAAAACGAACAGGAGATGACATGTAAACAATCACAGGCTTATCTTTAAGATTCTTCATACGTGCTAAAAGACGGGTCCATTGAGTATAATCATTGCCACGAATAGTCTCTGATTTATTATTAATGCGAACCAACCAGTGGTTGTCTTTTTCCGTTTCATAATAACGTGTACTAATAGATAAAAGAGTCCAATCTTTAATACTGCTTTCACTTGGTAATGGCGGCAAAACATCAACTGTTTCACCATTATCAGCTTGCTGATTATTGTCAACTGGGGGTGCTTTTGGACTTGTATTTCTCACATCATAAAGTGGCACAACCCCTTCAGATAAATCGTACTCATCAAGCGACTTAAGCTTATTAATAGGTTCAGGTACATCAACAGTAAAGTCTCTGCCTACAACGGCTGCCACATCATCTATAAGAAGCGTTCCCTTGTCCATTTTGGTTTCAACTGTTTCAACCAAGTAAATTCTTTCAAAAGTAAAAGGTGCTTTCATACTGTCAGGAAGTTGTGCAGTAAGGTACTTCCACCCTGTCCAATTGACGTGTTCAGCAAAAGTAACATTATAATCAACACCCTCTGCATCAACAATTTTTCCTCTTAACCAATGGCTATTACCATAATCGCCAAAAGCCCAAAGACCAATTGATTCTGTGTTAGTCGGCAAAACCATCGGTTGGTTAAATACCATATAGGCCGCGCGGGTTTCAGTCGTTCCCGTAAAATCATATTCTAAAAGACCTGAACTGACACCATTTTTAGGCACATTCACTTCTTTATATTCGCCTGTTACACTTTCTGGATATGACTTAAAGGTCGCAGTTGGTGATTCAAAATCAGCCAATAAAAGTTTTTCAGTTCCAATCCCCACTGTTGTATAAGCCGTTAAGTCATTATATGAGGCTGCAATGTAGCCATTTTTACCTTCATCACCTGCCGTAAAGGTTTGAGTTTCTGCATCATAAGTTCCAATCGTATCACTAAAACCAAGTGTCACAAGACTCGGATCAATAGTCACTCTTTTACCCTCTTCTGTTCTCACATAAAAAGTTAATTTTTTAGACTGTCCACTGTCTAAAACCATTGCACTTGGTGAGATTTCTAAGCTGACCGCGTTGTCATAAACATCAATACTGGTCTGAGCTGACATGCCTTGATAAACAGCAGTAATATTAGCCTTACCCGCTGATTTAGGATAGAATATACCATCGGTAATTTCGCCTTGTACGCCTGATACATTCCAAACGACATCATTATATGGAATCGCTAAATTGGAATAGTTGGAATCAATGGATGTCAAATGAAGCGGAATTCCAGTACCCAATAAAGCATTATCACTCTCTGGCGCAAAGTGAATGGATTCTAAAGTTGGATGATTTGATAGTATTTTTCTAATTGCCAATCCCGTATACATTTTTCGTTCTGTCCCATCAGAAGGATTGTTTTTAACAGTTAAGTTACTTTCCCAAGGTGTTTTAACTAGCATTTCAGATGACCCGCCGCCATCAAAGTTAATTCCCTCATAAGCACCTAAGTCTTTTAAAATTTGAGCCAGTTCAGTTTGAGTCGCTCCCCTATAAGTACTCGTACGGCCATCGACCGTAATCAAATAAAGGGTCTTTCTATCTTTTGAAATTCCAAGTGCTGTACGTGGTTGTTTTCCTGAGATATTCTGTGAAAAAGTAGCTGGAATTTCACCATTAACTAAAATTTGAGCCCCTCCACCAATGGCAAGGTCAATCGAACTTAAATTAAAGTCATAATCCATATTGACTTTATCACCTTCATGGAAGTAAGTAAGCATAAGATTGATATTTTGTCCTACTGAGGTAATCACATAGCCATTAGCTGGAATGGTAAAAGGTCCCCCATTAAATCTCAATTCTTGAACGGTACCATCTACCACTAGCATTTCAGCAATGTTGTTTTTACCATCGTAGCCATAAGACATAGTCGCCCATGTTTGGTCAAAATAAATAGATCGGTCATAAGTGAGATACGGTTTATTGATATAGGTGATTTTTAAAGTTTTACTATTACTTTCGTTAATTAAAGTGTTACTTGGACTATTGATATAACCAATAAAAGGTAAGCCTGACTTGGTAACATTAAACGATGCAAACTCATCATAACCTACACTGGTTGACAAGACTTTACCATCCTCTATCAGTGTCCCCATTGTTGTGTTATTGGCAGTATCAAAAAAGTCACTGTTAATTGCCGCAACAATTTCCTCTGGATTTTCTGCTTGTGACGCAAGTGAAGATAACTTATCCCTCTGAGATAGATAATCATCTGTTAAAATATCCAAATCTATTTGATCGTTAAGAGCAACTGTTAACAATTTAATGTTGAGCCACCCTCCATCAGTAAACTTTTGAAGGGTTTGTTCTGTAACACCCTTTGCAATAGTCTGAGGTTCCGATTGCCATTCGTAAATCAAATTGTAATCTGCAAATGTTACCGTTGAAAAGAGCATAACCGCTCCCGCCACAAGGGCGATAATTTTTTTATTCATAGTCACCTTATACCTTTCTATGCACCACTTTGATCGATGTCTTATTGAATGTCCAATGTGTATTTTTGTGTTGGATTGTGTCGAATTTTGTCTGTCTATTTATATAAAATTGCATAAGTCTTCATTTGATTTCATTATACACTTTTTTAATGACTATACGATGTATTTTTGATTACGATATCATTACAAATTAAAGTGTTAACGGCAACTCGGTAAAGCATTAACAGAAAAAAAGAACACCCTTAATAGGATGTTCTTTTGCCTTTATTTATTGATTTGTGTCAAACACGCTGCTGCTATCATCAAGGTATTCGTCAATGATGTTTTGAACATGTGAATCTTTGAGGATAACACTGATTTCAATTCTTCTATTTTGTGCATAAGCTGATTCTGATTCGCCATTGTTAACTGGGCGATATTCAGAAAATGAACTCGCCATAAAATATTTTCCATAGCGACCTTCTAAATCAGGATTAGACGTCATCAGATAGTTGACCACGGCAGTGGCACGCTTTGAACCCAGTTCTCTATTGTAAGTCCCAGAACCTCGCTCATCTGTATGCCCTTGGACATTAATAGAATCAATGCTATCTCTAATGTCTTGATTTTGTAAAACTTCATCAAAAGCTGTGGCTAATTCATTAAGAAGCTCTTTACCATCCTCTTTAATGGTATAAGAATCCGTATCAAAGACTAAACTTTCATTAATGACGATATTACCTGTATCACTAATGGTAACCCTCGGTTGCCCCTGTGCATTGGTTTTACCTAATTTATTTTCAATCGAATCTTTAACAGCCGTTAAAACATCTAGTCTTAAGACCGCAATCCCTTGGAGTTTTTCTCTGAGTTCACCTAACTCTTGATTGCTCGCTGCAATAATTTGTTTTTGTGAATCAATCTCTTCTTGAGACAACTTAAGGGCTTTTTGACCCGCTTCAACTTCTGCCATAGTGCTGTCTAAGTCAATTTTTAAAAGTCTTAAATTTTCTTTAGCTTGACTGATTTCAGCTTTACTGGCTTCAAGTTGTTGCTGAGTGTCTTCTAGATCTTTCTTCATAAATTCAAGGTTCTTACCAGTGACAATATTGTTAATGTACATGATGAACATGACTAAAAACAAAATAATGGCAATGGTTGAAATCATATCGGTAAAAGAGGGCCAGAAATTTTCTTCGCTAGTTTGACGAGTACGTCTTTTGCGTCCTTTCATATTGACCTCCCTTATTTGTTTTTATTTTGTTCTTTAATAGATTCCGATAAATCATCAAAGGTCAATGATAACCTTTGGATATTGTTTCTCAATTGATGGTTAAACTCAGCAAAATCATGTGTATTTTCTGAGAATGTTTCAATAGATTTATCAAATTGGTGCATACTCTTTTCTATAGAGTCTGCTGTATCTCTCATATTATTAGAAGCTGCTGTCAATCTATAACTCATTGCAGATGACATTTCTTCCATAGATGCTGATAGTTCGCCACCTAATTTTTCAAAAGCAAGTTCAAGTGGTGTTTTTCCATTTTCGTCAACATCAGTCATATCTACAGCTTTATCACCTAAAGTATTATCTAGGTATTCTTCTGCAACAGCAATATAGTTTTCTCTTGTTTCAGATAAACCAATAAGTACTGTTAAGACATTGACTATGATTGAAGCTGATATACCAAACAAACTGGTTACAAAAGCAACAGACATCCCATTAATAGAATTGAGTAATCCGCCTGTGATCATATTCACATCCCCCACCATGGCTTCACTGGTATTAGACAGCAATGCCACAAGTTCTGAAATTGAAAGGGTAAGACCAAAGAACGTCCCAACAAGTCCTAAGACGATCATCAACCCAGATGCTTTACTCACAAATCTTTCACCCATACTCGTATTAGAAAGGAATAAACTCATATTCTTATCAACGATTGCAGGTGTGTTAATCTCTTTAATTTTCGCTTTTACAGCTAATTTATAATCATCAACAATGGCATTATTAAGCTCTAACTTAAAAATTTCACCTTTCCTGTTTTCATTTTCTAATAAATCATAGGTGAGTTTCATATATTTTGTCTTCACTCTTAAAAGGATGACAATAGTGGCAATAAGAATCGCCACAATCAAGCCAACAACTACTTGACCAATGGGATTCATGTTCAAAATCATTTGAATCATATTCTAATTCCTCCTCTTCCTATCTTAATTTACATTTATCTTATCATAGTTATTTGTCGAATATGTGTTTGTAAAGAAATCATAATAATCTCTTAAGGTATCTTTAATAATTCTAATGGGGTTCAGAAACGTTACATTTTTCATTAATCATCGCTATCAATTGACTCTTATTCTTGATAAGTGAGTTGGCACTATCTCCTTCTAAAATATGGTAGTCAGCGTCTTCAAACAAAGCTTTAAGGGCTTGTTTTTCAGGCATATTCAACTGATGGTCTGAATAGGACTCTATGATATGGACTTTTGATGAATCCACTTTAAAATCATCCTTTTCAAAAACAAAATGTAGCCAAAAATCTCTCATGAAATGATAATTAGAGAGCATTATTTCCTTTGGGGTTGTATAGAGCATTTCTTCATAAAAGCCTTCCCAAAATAAACGTTTTGAGGTATCATCAGGAAATATGTGAAAACTTCGTCTCAATCGTTTGGAGAAACGTTTTAAGAAGCGTTCATAACCTAAAAAGCTTATAGAGCGCATGAAACTTCTAATCGACTTTTGTTGATTTCTGATCGTACTCTTGCCAACAAGTTTATCTTTGGATAAACCATGTGCAATAATCACCTGATCAAATAAATCAGGCTGACGTTTAAGCATTTCCTGTGCTAAAACACTCCCAAAAGAATGACAAAATACATGTATTTTCTCTTCTTCAAGAGTCTTAATAAAACCAAGCATCTTTTCCGCAAGCTCATTAAGCCCCTCTACCTTAGGGTAGTCTACTGTTATGACGTGAAAATCTTGAGAAAGTTCCATCATATATTCAAAAAAACTAATTCCACGACCCGTTGAACCTGGCAATAATAAGAGTATTGGCCCTTTGCCTGCTTCATAATAAGATACGCCAGCTTTTTCTTTAAGTTCATAATTGGCCCTAAATGTTTCATAAGGCACCATGTCATTTTCAAGAACATATTGATAATGTTGTCTATTGATCACTTGGGGATTTTCCATAAGGGTCTCCTTTTCTCTATTCTAACACTCATTATATCATCACTGTTGAGAAAAAAATTTATAATTTTGTTATTTTTCATTAAGAAAAGGGCTAAGAAAATAGGGTATACTAAAGGTAAAAGAATTTATAAGGGGTTTTCATGAAAATAAGAACGAAGTTTATCATCGCCCTAATATTGGTCATTATTCTGCCAGCTATTGGGACAACACTTTTAACCAAAACAGTCTTTAGCCAAGACATTAAAATTTTTAATGCACTAGATACCTATTATGATATTTTTAATCATTTTTCTGATTCATCTATTCAATTTGAGCAGTTTTTAGAGGATTATAAAGATTCACCTGAAAGCATATTGAGTGACGATTTTATCGAACGTGCCGAATCACAAATTGATTCAAGGTATCTCTATATAGAAATTTATCAAGGCGGAACGCTTTACCAGTCAACTTATGATGAAACGTTAGCCTTTCACTCCATTGTTGAAAATTGGATATATCATTATAGACCCGACCATTATCCTAAGTCTTCTTATACTATAGAATCTACTAGTTTTAGAACACCTAATGACCAGCTGATTGAAGTTAAACTCATCGTTAATGGTCAACGCCTGCGCCTTTCTTATCAAACTTTTGAAGGCATTTTTCTCTTTCTCTATGCAGGACTTAATATTGTCTTTCTTTCCATTTTGCTCTCATGGATTTCAAATCCAATTAAGCGTAGTTTAAGAAAACTCACCCTTACTACCAATGAAATTGGAAAAGGCAATCTTGATTTACCACTTGAATACAATGAAAATGATGACTTTGAACCACTTGCCAAAAGTATAGAAAAAATGAGACAATCTCTTAAAAACTCGTTGGAACAACAACAAATTTTAGAGATTGAAAAAAAAGAAATGATTGCCAATATTTCTCATGACCTCCGGACTCCAATTACTTCTATTCGTGGCTATGTTCAAGGTCTTAAAGATGGTGTTGCCCGTGATGAAAAAACCAAGGCTGAATATTTTGATACGATTGCCTCTAAAACTTATATGATAGAATCTTTGGTCAATGACTTATCCGTTATATCCAAATACGATCAAAATGGCATGCACCTTAATTTTCAAACTGTCAATTTAAGATATTTCTTACTCGATTGTGTGGATGAACTCAACAAAGATGTTGCTGCCGTTGGCGGTAACATTATCCTCACTTTTATTATCAAAGATGTCACCGTTATGGCAGATCCTGAAAAACTCATGCGGGTATTTAGAAATATCATCGAGAATGCTATCAAATATAGGAGCGATAAAGCTCTTGAAATCATCATCTTAGTCAATCAAGATGATGACGGTATCCTTATCAATGTATCTGATAATGGCATTGGGATTCCTGCCAGTGACTTAGAGAAGATATTTAATCGCTTTTATCGTTCTGATAAGTCTCGCAATCTCAATATCAAAGGCAATGGAATCGGTCTTAGCATTTGTAAAGACATTATATTGGCACACGGTGGTAAAATATCGGCTTCTAATAATTCAGAAGATGGCTTAACGCTTTCGATTAGGCTCAATAGCCGCCATCAAGGGCTTTCTAAACCTCAAGTAAAAGATGAAGAAATGGAAACCCATAAATAATCAATTGGGATTTGTATATCTAACCATAAAGGAGTAAACATGGAAAGAATCTTAATTATTGAAGATGACCAAAGTATCGCACGTTTAGAAAAAGACTATTTAGAAATCAATGGCTATGAAGTCATTATCGAATCAACAGGAGATCTCTCCACCATTATCCCTCTTATTGATCAAAGTGACCTCATCATTTTAGATCTCATGTTGCCTAAGGGAAATGGCATTGATATCTGTAAAAAAATCCAACAGCTCAAGGATGTCCCTATCATTATTATTTCCGCTAAAGATCAAGATATGGATATTGTATTAGGTCTTGGGGTTGGGGCAGATGACTACATGACTAAACCTTTTAGCACCAATGAACTTATTGCAAGAGTTAAAGCACATCTAAGGCGCTATTCTAAACTTAAAACGCAACCCGATGCCACATTTAAGGATTCGACGATTCACATTAAAGACGTTTCTATCAATGGCATGACTAAAACCTTTACGGTTGCCGGAACACCTGTAGATCTTACACCAAAAGAATTTGAAATTTTATTGCTTCTCTCTGAGAATAGAGGGCGTGTCTTTTCAAAAGAAGAGATTTACGAAAGAGTCTGGAAATATGATTCACTAGGTGATGCTTTTACGGTAACGGTTCATGTTAAAAGAATTCGTGAGAAAATTGAAAAACTTTCTCCAGAAACCAATCTTATTGATACCGTTTGGGGCGTAGGCTACAAAATCGTTTAGGTCACTTATCTATTCAATATAGGACTAATTCACTGAAAATTTAACACACCTGTTTATTTGCACACAATCACGTGTAAATATACTATACTAGTATGAGAAAGACATTCTCATCTAAGGAGGTAAAACGTGAGCAGATATAAAATCATGCTTCTCAGCATGTCATTCTTCCTTTTAGTTAGCTATTTGCTTGATTTTGTTTTATTCGCTGGTGTCATCAATGGATATATCTTTCCATTGGTATACATATTTTGTTTAGCACTGTTCTTTATTCTTAGGAAATTTCAACTTCGAAAAGGACTGATTGCCATTATCATCTTACAAATCGTTCTAACAGGCATCTTTTTCCCAAAATATAGTTATTACGATGCAGAAAATGCCATGGCACGTCTTTTTCCAGAAGCGACGGTAGACACCTTAAAGTCTAAGGCAATCGAAGCCCCTCATGCGCTCTTTCAAAGTGTTTATTCTGATTATTTGATTGAAGTTAGCCAAAAAGGAATAATAACCAAGTACCGTGTTAACCCCAATGATCTCAATGATTATGAGCCCTTACCCTAGTCAAGGTGCTTAATTTACAGGATGACACCCACATTAAAAGAGACTGCCTGATCCTATATGGATGAGGCAGTCTCTTTTTATTGATGTTTTATATGGTCAATAGGAGTCCTTCTAATCACTAGTCTATATATTTTTCTAAAATTGAATCCGCTTCTTCTCCAAACTTCATCTTAATAAAATCAATATATTCATCAAATGACAATGATTTACCCATGTACTCTTTATCAAGTGATTTTAGCATATTCATGACTTTGTCATGTCCAACTTTTCTACCTAATTCTACCATCATGAAAGTTGGTTTATAAAAACTTTCTTCATCATATTCTTCTTCACTTGCTATATTTATAAGTGCTTCTGATGATACAAGTTTTAAATCTCGATGATCAACATAAGACTCCACTCTTTCATTCCATAAACGATGTAAAGTGGTTTCATCGTCAAATGATCGCCAATCTAGCATGCGATATTCATAAACGACACTTCTCACCATATCATCTTTTTCAGAATTTCCTATGTAGGTTGGCGTCAACAGAAACACCGTTAATCCTTCACGGATGGCCGTTTGAACATTACCCATATCTTCTTCTTTGAGATTGAAGTTAATCATATCCCAATTATTATCACGTATGCCATCAAGCGTCATAAAGATAACAAGATATTCAATCTTTTGACCTTTCTTATCTGAGTCAAGCTGCTTAATATAGCGTTCTATATCATTTTGATCTATGTCTAATGACTCTCCAACTGGATAAATATAAGTTAATTTCATCTTATCAATCTGTTCTCTTTTTACTGTCATATTATTAATTAGATAAAAGGCAAGATGTCTATCGATAATTGACTCTCTCTTGTATTCTGTTATAGGTTCTAACGTATCATCCCAATCATATGCAGTCAAAAAAGTCTTTGGTGTATCCCATGTTACATCTAGTGTGACTGATGCATAAGGCACATGATACGTCCACGTATCATGTGAATAATCACCTTGCCAAGCACCCTCTTGATAAAAAGGAATCATTGGATACCACGCAGAAAAAGCATATTTATTGTCTCTCACTCCCAACACATCTGATAAGGGTAGTGAATATTCATAGATAATTTCAATTTCACTCGTGTCATTTATGTCTAAACCTTCATCCAAGGGGAGATTCAAAAGGTCATGATGTGACCCCTTCCATAAGTTTGAATCGGTATAATCAACAGCCCATTCTTCTCCATCTATTTTGATTGATTCTATTTTAAAATCGATTACTTCAAAACGCTCTTGATTCATGGTTCCATCAAAAAAATCTAATCCTGTCCTATTATCAGCTAAGCACTTCATTGGAAATATAAGCTGAATATCATTCAGTTTATCATCTGTCATATTAGTATATTCGATTGTTATATCTGATTTTAAGACATTATTTTCTTCATCTAAATCCGCTATGATATTATATTTTGTACTTAATGTACTCGCATCAATATTTTGCGGATCAAAATATTGACTACTGTCAAACTGATTACTGCCATCATCCACTTTGACTTCTGAAACGACTTCATTTTCTTGAGCTAAATCGTCATTGTCTGAGGCATCATCCTTACTTGATACATAATCATTTGTATTTGAACAGCCACTAATCACTAATAAAAGTATCAAAATAAGTAACCCTATCTGCCATTTATTTTTCATTGATTGCCTCCATTAATCTGCTATTTTCGTGATAAGTATATATTTCAAGTTCTGGATAGTATACGAATTCTTTATTAAACGACATCAGTATCCTCCCTTTATAACTCTCTGCTTCTTCAAAATTGTCCGCTTGTATCCATTGTTCAGAATCATCTAAATAGACATAAGCCATTTTATCTGTTATCACAACACTATTTTTGATTTTTAAATCATTTAACAAGACACTTCAATAATTAAAATGCCAAAGTTCCCAGTTATCAAGTTTTTCTAAAGTTTTGAATTCTAATCTTCTTTGGTGATTAAATCTAATCTTATATCTTTATTTTATATTCTAAAATCTTCTCAATTGATAATTTTTAATTGCCGTATTATCTACAATAGTCTTTCAATATCATTCAACTCATTATTTGTAAAAGAAAAGCTAACTTCCGTTATAGGTGAGTAAATGAAAATTCTATAAATATTTTGATAAAACTTCATCTACATCATCTCCAAAATAATTTTTTATAAAACTAATATATCCATCAAAGGATAACGCTTTTCCAGAAAAATCATTGTCTAACTTCGTTATCATTTTTATCATACGTTCTTCACCATATTTTTTTTCTAAGTCAACTAATAATAATGTCGGTTTGTATCGAAAATTTTCATTATAAGTCTTTTCATCTGTGATGCTAAGAAGTTCTTGATTATTTTTCAATTTTAAATCTTTATAATTAATATTAGGATATAAATATTGATAACAATAATCTTCAAAATCCGTATTATTTTCATATGAGAAGACATGCAACATTTTGTAATATACAAGCCCCATTAACATCATTGAAGATTCTTCATCAGTATCTAAAAACGTTGGGTATAACAGATTAGTCATCAGATTAACTTCTAAGTCATCTTGTATAGTTGTTGCACTATTTTCATTAGTACTATATGATATCTGATTAAAGTCATATTGGTCATCTATATCATCTAACAAAACAATAATTTGCTTATTAATCTTTGGAGAAATATATTTATGATTCATCTTTCTAATTCTACTCTTTAATCCATTTTCTTCAATAATCAGTGTTTTATTTTGAGAGTAAACATAAATATTATTTTGATTTTCTATTTGATCTGTTTTTACATTCATATCTTTAATCAAATAGAAGGTCATTGCCCTATCTATTACATCTGACGCAGATAACTCAGTTATCAATTTATCATAATCTGAAATATTATAAATAGAAAGAAATGATTTAGGGGAGTCCCATTTTATATCTAAACTAATTTCTGAATATGGCACATGATAATACCATGTATGGTGGGCATAATCGCCTTGCCAAGCACCCTCTTGATAAAAAGGAATCATTGGATACCACGCAGAAAAAGCATATTTATTGTCTCTCACTCCCAACACATCTGATAAGGGTAGTGAATATTCATAGATAATTTCAATTTCACTCGTGTCATTTATGTCTAAACCTTCATCCAAGGGGAGATTCAAAAGGTCATGATGTGACCCCTTCCATAAGTTTGAATCGGTATAATCAACAGCCCATTCTTGTCCATCTATTTTGATTGATTCTATTTTAAAATCAATTGCTTCAAAACGCTCTTGATTCATGGTTCCATCAAACAAATCCAATCCTGTCCTATTATCAGCTAAGCACTTCATTGGAAATATAAGCTGAATATCATTCAGTTTATCATCTGTCATATTGGTATATTCGATTGTTATATCTGATTTTAGGACATTATTTTCTTCATCTAAATCCGCTATGATATTATATTTTGTACTTAATGTACTCGCATCAATATTTTGCGGATCAAAATATTGACTACTGTCAAACTGATTACTGCCATCATCCACTTTGACTTCTGAAACAACTTCATTTTCTTGAGCTAAATCGTCATTGTCTGAGGCATCATCCTCACTTGATACATAATCATTTGTATTTGAACAGCCACTAATCGCTAATAAAAGTATCAAAATAAGTAACCCTATCTGCCATTTATTTTTCATTGATTGCCTCCATTAATTTGCTATTTTCGTGATAAGTATACATTTCAAGTTCTGGATAGTATACGGATTCTTTATTAAACGACATCAGTATCTTCCCTTTATAACTCTTTACTTCTTCAAAACTGTCCGCTTGTATCCATTGTTCAGAATCATCTAAATAGACATAAGCCGTTTTATCTGTTATCACAACACTATTATTGATTTTTAAATCATTTAACAAGACACTTGCGTAAATCGCTCGATCCACAACAGTCCCATTTGATCCAATTTCAAGCTCAAATGGTGAATAAAACTTACTTCTGTCATGACATTTTTCATCAACTGCGATGTGGTCATTTAAGTAGAAAAAAACATTTTCTTTAGAATCAAGATTATTTTCTTCTATTACTTTTTTGATCATTGGTTGCTTAGAAAAAGCTTTAAGGTAAAGATTAGGATACTTCACCAATAAAGATTGAGCTTCATATTTGCCTTGTGTATATTGACTATTAGGATTTTTTTGACTTAAAGAGTAGATAGCACTTAAAACCTTTGTCGGCTTTAGCTTTTTATTACCGATAAAATTCAATACATTTTTATCAATTATTGTAGCTGATTCAGGATCAAAGGTATACGTAAGATAAGCATTATATTTTTGGAGATATTCGTGCTTATAATTTGATTCTTCTTTGTTTGAAGGAATATAATAAGCATCATTGGCAATTAAAACAATATCATTAAACATCTTATCCTTAAAATTGACATTGTAAGACCGGTCAGCTAGTGATAAAAAAATTCCATTCTTCTGGTATTTATGAATCAAATTATTACTATATGCATAGTCTACGCCATCATAATTAAAAAGAATATATCCATGTGTAGGTGACAAAAGTGTATAGCATTCTTTGCTTGATACACCTAATAGCCTCAGCATCGCTGTATTATAGATTGCAAAATCATAGCACTGTGCCACTGAGCCTCCATAATAATGAGCAGATTGTTTCATAGTATCATAAGAAAAAATACGTGCACTATTCTCATAAGGATGTGGCTTAACTTCTTCTCGATGATTAAAATGCCAGAGTTCCCAGTTATCAAGTTTTCCTAGAGGGTCTTTACTTCCTCTAAACTTATTGACTTGCTTAATGGTATCAAGATTCATCATCTCTCCTACTATGAGTGAAGAAAGATAGTAAGGTTCTGACGTCTGTCCTTCTTTAGTGATTAAGTCCAGTCTTATATCTTCTTCGTTATAATCCGTATTTTTCTCAATTGATAAAATTTTTGAGCTATCAATTGTATGTAATGATTTGTAATGCTGGATAACAACTACTATTAAAAGCAATCCCATTATGATTACGATACCTGCTATAATTCGCCACTTCTTATTTCCACTTTGCATATTATCTCTCCTACTGTTATTGTGAAAAATCATCATAAAACTATCTATTGCTCTATTGCCTATAAATCATCTTTTGAATGTTTTCGCATATATCTTGCTAAGAAATAATTTGGAAACGTTGAAGAAATATAAATAATTGTGTATAGAATCATCGTCTTAATATCAAGTTCAATGCAAAAAAACATTATAATCAAAACCATTAATAATAAAATTATAGTAATTCCATAAAAATTGATATATCTATATTTATTTTTCATCTTATACAAGGATTTCCCCTCCAATTTCTACATGTCTATCTGAATAGTCAACAGATGTGGAAATGCTTAAACCGCCTTCAATTGTCATCATTTCATCAAATATATCTTAACAAGAATATTTCAATCAGAAAAATTCAGATACTTCAAATACTCATGTTTCACCATCAAGCGTTTTTTTCTATCATTAACTGCATAATTGATAAATCTATAATGATTAGATTCCCAAGATTTTTTATAAACCCTTGATCTCTTCAAACTTCTATTTCTATAATAAATTTTTTCATTGGCTACAATGATTTCATTATTCAATCTCACTTCGGTTGTTGATGCATATAAAAGTAAACCAATGACAAAAATTTCGTTTATTCCAAATAAACTACACAAAACAGCTGTGATTGCCAGTAGAAATGAATTGGTTATCCTAATTCTAAATTCAATTAGTATTTTTTGAGGCGACTCAAATGTCTTCATTTCTTTTAAAAATTTGAGATTGTAAAGTAACTCCACAAATGAAAATAGAAACAAGATTGTCACCAAGAGACTTAATCCACGGACCACTTCAAGCACAATAATCAACAAACTCGATAGGGTAAACATAATAGTAGAAACTAAAATTTGATGCTTTAATTGTGCTAAAGCATCTTCTTTTCTTTCATTTGTCATTTACATTTTTCTCCTCTACACTAAAAATGACTCAATCCAACAACTGTATTGGAAACAGCATGTAAAATGGTACTATAAGCTATTGAATTATCGCAATAGCGGCACAGACAACCCCAAGCAGATATGCTGGCTGCTTGTAATAACCAGCTCGGATCAGTTAGATGCGCTCCGTTATGAGATAAAATAAAGATAAGAGCGTTTAAGCCGACAACCGTCAAAATGCTCAAATACTTACGCTGCCATTTTTGTGTTAACTTCACTGATGCAGTAAAAATAGCACCTCTTCCCATAAACTCTTCAACAAAAGCGGGTAATAAATTTTGACCTAAAAAGACTAATGTAATGACTTTAAACGATAAAACTGATTTATCCAGAGTCACATTTTCTAGTTTATATAAAATGTAGCACATGATCAAAGTTCCTATACTTAATAGTCCCTTCTTAATCCATTGGTTACTAGTAGCCTTGAGACCTAATTCTTTTATCGAAAATTTCATATCAAGAACATATGCAATAACAAAAATATTTAAGATGATCATTTGTAAGAGCATTATACTACTTCTTAAGATATCTTCATGATGAATTAAATTTTCGATCAGATTATCTGGTCTCATGGCCATATTTTTTAAACAAAAAAAGGTGATTAGCAAGAATATAAAGGCTTTGCCACTTGTCTGCGCCTTCATGTATTTCTGAGTGAAAAAACGTGAGACGACATAAAGAAGTGTAAATAAAGTCATTAAGATTAAATTATATCCTATAAAGTGAGGGACAATGATCATTGATATAATGGCTAGTAGAATGTATATATTATATATTTTTTGGCTATTCGTATTCATTATTGTCATTTTGATATTGTTCATTTATCTATCCTTTGATGTGTAAAAAACATCTTATTCGCCATTTTTTCCCTATTGACATCCATTTTTAAAGCTTAGAGTGTTATATCACTACAAATAAATATTACGCTTCTCAATTTAAAAATCAATATATTTTCTATTTTTTGATTTTTTTGTAATAAATGTATCATCAATCAAATGTACTAATATAACGATTAGTTCGCACTAAAATAGGCATTAAATGAAAAAGTTACTTCCGGTTTAGGTTAATAACGGAAGTAACTTTTTCATTTAATGTCTATTTTTTTCTTCAAAACGTTCTTGCTTTCAGATTACTTACCATATAAAATCTGATGCGTCTTTCTTTCAATAAGCAGTACAGATATAAGCATATAGACAAGGACATATCTTAATAATTTGGCAAATTCAGTCATGGTTTTCAAAATAATTGTATAAACTGTAAATTGACTACCATATATCACCACTGTAATAATACTGATGACGACGACTGAAACCACAAATGAAATGAATATCCCAACCAGCACAAATGATAGCTGACTTATAAATGTTAATGTCTTATTCAATGGATTAGAATAACCCAGATACCACAAACGTTTGATTTCATTTTTCCGTTTGTCCAGATACTTACTGACCACGATGATAAAACTAATCAGCGCAATCAATTGGGTCATCCTGTTAATAATCATAGTGAAAAGTTGAATACTCTTTAAAGCATTCAGGTTGACTGTATACTGCCCATTAATACTAGCTGATCCAAACGGTTTATATCCTATCATTTCTGCAACAGGAATCAATTGGTCATAGTCTTTAACAACAATTTGTATAATCCCTTGCGAAGCCTCATCTAAAATAAGCCGCTCAATCCGAGAGTCTTCTTGTATATTTTCTATTTCTTTTTCAACTTCTTCTTGTGTAATCAGTTTTTCATTGAGACTCTCTATAAATTTCCAAGTAATCGTCCGATTAACGACCACATCGTCTTGTATCGTCTGTTCAGAAGTAGTAACGACCCATCCCGTTAAAAGCTGAGTAATAAAGAAAACCAATAGCCCCAAAGTATAAAGTTTAACAAAATGAAGACTGCTATTGCGTTTTCCCTTTAAAGATAAGTCAATATAAAATAGCCATTTTTTCATTCGACCACCCCCGATATAGCGTCGATGGGCTGGATAGATTTAAGTGTTTTCAAGTTGAAGATTCCTGAAATCAAAGGGATGATGACAAGCATCATAAAGGCAAAAAGAATATCCTTTACTTTGAATACAATTGGCATACTTGAAAACATATACCCTGTATAATTTCTAATCCAAAACTGGAATCCCTCCTTGAATAAAAAACTTAAAAATATCGTACCTATGAATGTGATTGTACTAAATACAAGTATTTCAGCTATAAAGCATTTAATCACTTGGTTGTCAGAATACCCCATCACTTTTAAAGTCCCTAATTCATCACTTCTCTGATGAATGAGTCGCTTAATGAGTGCCTTTTGCAACAAGAAACCTATTAGAAAAATAAAAATACTGGCTAACATAACGGTTTGCATAAGAGGACCCAATATTCCTAGAAAACCACCCACTCTAATCACTGGCCTTACACCCACTTCATAATCTTTCAATATTACCCTTAGTTCTTTCATTACACTTTCATTTAAATGCCCATCTTTGACTAAAACACGATAATTATAAGCTATTTTATTGTTCATGTCATCATCAATTGATTTCTTTATTTCTGAGATGTCATCATCGGGAATGATAACATCACTCTCATCATTTGTAATTCTGACATTGTCATATGTCCCTATAACCGTAAATTTCTTTTTATATTCATTTTTAGGCACTAATTTTCCATCTTGATCTTGGTAAGAAAAATAACTAACCTCTACTACCTTCCCTATTAAAGATTCCCCCTTAACACGATCAATATCTAGTCTTATTACATCTTCAGTAATTGAATTAAATGACATATTTACAGGCACTAGCATGACATTTGTCTCATTGGGTTTAATCCATCGCCCTGAAACTAAATACTTTTCATTTGTATAAAAATCACTACAAAGTCCTATGTCTCCAAACCTTCTTTTTTCTTTTGGCACATCTATATTCAATAATTCAAGAGCATTATTCACATGAGCTCCTATTGACGGATTGTCATAATGCACTTTCTCAATTTTGTCATCATCATTTGCATACTTCTCTAATAACTTAAAAACGGATTGACTATCTGACGCGTTGCTTGAAACAATTATACTTCTATCCTTTGGAGACTGAGATTGAACCTCATCAAAATAATCGAGTAGTGAATTTCCCAGCATACCAATGATTAACATTAAAAAGGCTATCACCATCATTAATAAACTCGTTTTCAACCAGCTTTTTTTCCAGTATTTAAGATTACGCTTAATGATAAAAACTATTTTTTCTTTATTCATCATGCACCTCTATCAGTCTTCCAGATTCTAGAGTGAGCACTGTTTGAGCATATTCCCATACCACATCACTATGTGACGCTATAATGACAACGACGCCTAAATCTCTCAATTTGACAAATTGATCCATCACCATCTTTTCATTGCTTTTATCAAGGTTTTCTGTGGGTTCATCAGCTATTATGTATTGAGGATTATTGGCCATCGCTCTTGCGATGGACACTCTCTGCTTTTCACCGCCTGAAAGTTCGTCGGAATAATGGTCACTTCTTTCACCCAATCCCATGAGACATAAAAGTTCATTTGCCCTTTCCTTTGCCGTTTCAAGTGTGTAATCGGGATTAATCAATAAGGGAAGAACGACATTTTCTTGAGCTGTATAAGCTGGATTTAGCTGAAAGTCTTGAAAGACAAAACCTAACGTTTCTCTTCTAAGTCTTGTGATTTCTTTTGCACTGGATTGGATTGATATGCCTTCCACTGTTACTTCACCTTGGCTAGGTTGGTCTAGTAGACCGATGAGATTGAGCAGTGTCGATTTTCCTGAACCTGAAACACCACGTATGACGTATATACGCCCTTTGTCTGATTTGAAATTATAGGTAAAGTCATTGAGTGCAAGTAATTTAGCATATTTTTTATTTGCATTTCTAACTTTAATCATGTTCGACTCCTAAAATAAATATGTAGAAAGATTATGTATGACCTAATCTCTACAGGTTGATTACTTTAATGTATCATTGCCCTAAATTTTATCAATAGTCATTTTTACCCATAAGTAGGATTAAACTCTCAATTCATAACCATTTCAACATTTATATCATTATTTATTTTTTAATGACCCCTTATCATTACGTTGAGTTGATCTGGTAAATCAATATCTGATTCCTCTGCCCCCACTAAGAACTGCTGATTAACAATCTCCTCAGGCAATTTTTCAAAATTTAAAATGATTTTTACTTCCTGTTTTTGAATAACAGCTCCATAGCTTGTAAACGGATTCATCATCATCGTAACTAATGTTATATATACGGCTGGCTCAAACCTTTTTTTACCAAACGAAAATCCAACCCCCCAAAAATCATTATGACTTGAGGGGGCTGAATTCATTATATGCTCACTCCTATAAATCTAAATTGTATAGTCAATATAGCTTATAAAAGCTTTAAAGACATTTTCTAACATTTCAATCATGACATTAACGGCTTTCTGTTTAACCTAAGTTCTCTTTCTCCTTATTAAATGATAAATGATTAATCCAATCACAAATAGGAACATTATCAAAAGCCATATATAAAAACCTTGGTGATTTTGTAGTCTATAAACCTGACCAGCAGGCATGTCTTCGTTTATCTTCAACAAATTATTCTGTTTTATCCGTGTCCCTATAACCTGTCCAATAATAATGGCAGAGATATCGGTTATGGCAAGTGCATTGGCTATTTTGATGCGGTTCAAGAGTGTCAATACCCCAACTATAAGCCAAATATAAACAAAATTCCGTCTCACCATCCACCCTAGCAAATAGACGTCTTTTAAAAAGAATCGATATAATATCACCATAAGGAGATATGGAGTCATTTGTAGGATTAACCACTTGATTCGGCGCCCATACTTTTCAATCATCATTTCTTAAACCTCCTTATTATACTTTACATTAAAGGACATCAGTTTAGATCATTATACTTGGATTCATCATTTTAATTGATATTGAGTTGCCTTTGCCCATACAGAGCCAGAATACGGCTTATAAAATCTTTCAACTGTATTATGCCATCCATCAACTATCCTAAAATATGTCCCGTCAGATGGATAATCCCTATATCCAACGCCTAAAATCCAGTGCCAATCTGCGATGTTATTTCCTAGCAAAAAAGCACATGGATAACCACTGTTCACTGAACTCTTAAAATTATCTGTATTGCCAATATCACTAGCTTTTAAAGTATATCCCCTATCTTCAAAATATTCTTTAGTTCCACTTGCCATAAAAACTATTGGACCATCTGGAATGATTTTGTGAACTTCTATAAACGTGTCTCGAGTACTATTATTAATAATCAAATTAGAAAATCCCTTATAAGAATAAAATAATGCAAGATTTGTTGCAGCTACAGCTGCACAATGATCCTCTGCAATATCCGAAAAATCATAAGTAGTAGCCCAATCTATTGATTTTATACCCGTTATGTATTTACCAGTATAATCATTGGATGGCATATTAGAAAGGTCTATAAAGCCGTAACCATTACTAGTAACATAATTTCTATTATTTACGAATTCTTTTTTTATTTTTTGATACTCATTTGCTAACGTTAAATTATTTTCTAGCAAATCTGGATAATAATCATATAAAGACAATTCAGCTTCATTAGCGTTATTACTAAAGGTTCTATTGTTTTCCATCTTTCTAATATCAACCATACTATTGTATATAATTTTATCTGAAGGATTATTAGAAATTAAGTCTTCAATTATTTGATTTTGACCATTCCCAAATTCGATAACTGTTGGATTATTGATATTATTATTTACAACCGCGTAACCAGATGGTGAAAAATTTACGTAATATGCAATCACATTACCATCGTTATTATATAATGGAATATTTCTTTTAACAGTTGTTTGCGTTGACAAAATATCATCTTCAGCACTATTAGAATTCAAGTACATACTACTTATTATAAGTGCGTCAATGACATCAATATCATTGGTCGATTTTATATCACTATCTGCAAAAGTCATCCCTATACTAGAAACCACCATACATAACATCAACATGACTGCAACTATTTTTTTCATATTCTTCCTCCTGTGTAGTTTAACATTCTATTTCATAATTGTATCATTTTTTTCTTTAAGTTTATGTACCTCTCCCCTCCTTGATTGAATTTTATTCCATAAATGTATTATATATATATATATATATCGAAAGTCAATGGTTCCATCCGGAATAAACTGAATTTTCAAAAAATAAGAAAAAGGTAATGAAAAGTTAACTTCCGTTTAAGGCAAATAAACGGAAATAAGTTTTGCAAACATTCAACCCAATCGCCACTTTCTTTAAGTTTTCCTATTCCATCTCTAGAGGCTCAAAATCCATTTGAATCAGATGTACATGCCCTTTAGTGACAGTATATTTGATAGTAACCTCTCCAATGATATTGATCGAACGATTGACTGCCAAGACCGCATGATAAAGGATATGCCGCTCGCCATCAACTTGAATCGTCGAATAATTTTCACTTTGAAGGACGACCTCGGCTGTTTTGATTGTTGTGTTTTCCAAGACTGTCTCTTCAAGCTTTTTTGAAAGCGGATAACTTTGCTGAATATCCGCCGCCTCAATTTCAAGTCCGTTTTCAGTAAGCCGATAGTTTGGACACTCAATTTCTAAAAAATCATCCACCGATTTAAGTTGAAACTCCGATGACTCTATCGCTATAACTCTTGTTACAGTGGTTTGGGCTGTGCCGCCAAGTTCACTTTCAAACATGGTTTCTAACTTCCCATCATCATTCAAATCAACGGCTTGAGCACTTATTATTGTGCCAAGGACATTTAGTCTGCTTGTCGTGTCGATTGTTTCCAGTGTAATAATAGATTCATAATTTGAATTGTTATAAAAAGTAAGCGTTTCTTCCGCCCCATCTGAATCAACATCCATTTGAAAACTCACGAATTTTTCATAAGATTCTGGGATCTTATTTGTTAAATTGGCATCACTTTCCTGTACTTCACAAGCGGTTATTAGGAACACGATGAAAATAAATCCGCCGAGTATTATCTTGTACCGATTCCTCATAGTGTCTTTCCTTTCAGTATTAGAACCATTAACTGTTTTAAGGTCACTGTCTGAGCGACAGCGAGTTTGTCTTTTGCGCTATAGTGCCTTTGCGTTATTATTCACTCATATGATCAAACTGATAAACAATATAGGCAATCACTATACTAATTATTAGCGTTAGGCTAAGATGCGTAGACGCATAGAGCACTTTATAAGGTTCTAAAGACCCTAATATAAAGAGACAGTGACAAACTGAAAGCAAAATGATTAATATAAGCGTTTCATAAATCGGCTTATAACCCCGATTGGATTTTTTATAGAAATAAATCCCTATAGGTAGAAAAAGAATATACATAATAATAACATTCCACATGGCTATAATATCGTACTTTAAAAAATTCATTCCCACTATCAAAAGTGTAGCGATAATGGTAGCAATAATAATAACTCTTTTTTTATTCATATCCTACTCCTTTCTCAAAATAGTCTTATAACCTTTAACACTTTTCAATCTAAAGAAATTTTTGCTAATAATTGAATTCTACCGGACTATACTTTACAAAATAGTTGCCAGTAGCCTCGTATTTAACACCAGTCATAGTCAAATTAGGCTCTTGTCCTAATGAATTTTTTGTGATAACGCCTGTATCACCAGTATGTCCATAAAACATGTGTGCTTTTCCAGTATAATTTGTAAACAACTCGTTATAGACAGCAATAACACCAAACTTATAAACTCTGTAATCTAGATTCTTAATTGAGCCAAAAAGAGTTCTTTTATAAGAAATTGAATCTTGAAATCCATACAAAACACCCCATTTTGTATGTAAATTACTTAGCGATTTTGCCTGACACGTCTCCACTAACCCCAACTTGTCTTCAATCCAAGCATACGAGCTTTCTTTTAAATCTAAATAATAGGGTGCGGTATTCGTGTCATAAAGTGAAATTCCTAGATACTCAGAATCACCTACATTTCTTTCATGTTTTCCATATCTCGGATCCATTGGTTGATCATCAAACCAGTTGTCATTTAACCACTGCCCAGCTCCACTCAAAACCCATTCATTTTCCACACTTAAGTAGTAACATGAAATAGTTGATAAGCTAACATCACTCGGTCCAGAATCAAAAATAGCATCCCCTTGATCAGTCTCAAGCGTATAAATGCCCATACTATTGAGCTTATCTTCTGTATATGTCTTTTCTCCAGTTGAAATCAATTTGATGATTTCTAATTTCTCCTCCTCCGAAAGTTCAGCTTCTGGACTTAACAACGCCTTTTGACTATTTGCCTTTTCCACAAGGGCGATTTTTTGATTTGTGTTTTCAGCAAACACAAGGGTCAAGTTTAGTAGTAATAGCGTTAGTAACATGATAGCTAATAATATTCTTTTCATCTTCTACACCTCTTTTCTATCATTATAAATCCATTTCTCTCCTTTATTGTATGTATTATTCCATATCATTAATAGTAACTTTTTAATGTGTACTCCATGTGAATTTTACTAATTTGGAGACTATTTTATTTGTAATAGAGTAAATGAAGTTCATTAATCAAAAGTACTATTGTTTAGATCTGTACGATATAACTGATTATGGTGCAGTCTGCCTTGCTATAATATCAGCTTAAAAAGTATGACGATCATCGTTTCATGTTAATGCCCCAAGGTCTGCTTGACAGGCATCAGCATTTATGAGAAGGATTGAAAAATAGAAAAGAACCATTAACTGTTTTAAGGTCACTGTCTTAGCGACAGCGAGTTTGACCTTTAAGTTAATGGTTCTTTGCGTCATTTTTCATCCGACGAATAACAGCTGATGCCCGTCAAGCAGACATTGGGCACAGGCCGCTACACATATCAAATACTCAAATCCTATTTATTAAGAATCTTTTCAACCATAGGTGATCTCAATTTAGCACCTGGGTTAAATCCAGAACCAATAAGTGGTTTAGCATATTTAATGAATGCTTCAGTCACATGGTTACCTGCTTCATTGATGAATTCATCAGGCATATGTTTAGTTTTAGCAGCGATTTCTGGAAGTTCAACTAATCTGTAGTTAACAGCATAGTCGCCAGTTCTTTCCATTACTACTGAACCATCCATGTTATCAATAAGAGCGAATTGAACCGCTTTTTCAGCCACTTCTCTTGCTTCTTTTTGATCTGTATCAGATACACAACCTAAGAATGAACGTTGCATATAACCTAAAGTATCAGCTCTTACACGGCCGATTCCTAATTTTTCTTTTACTTCAGCAACCAATAAGTCACCAAGCGCACCAGTCCCTGATAATTGAACATTACCATGAGCATCTCTTTCAACGTTATCTTGAAGTTTAGTCACGATCGCTTCACCGTTTTCATCTTGAATACCTTCTGAAACAGCTACGATACATCTACCGTATTTGTCATAAGCTTCTTTAACATCTTTAAGGAAACTATCAATGTTGAAAGCTCTTTCAGGAACGTATACTAAATGTGGACCATCTTCTGGGAATACTCTACCAAGCGCAGAAGCCCCTGTTAAGAATCCAGCATGTCTTCCCATAATTACACCAATGTAAACGCCAGCTAAAGCTCTATTATCGTAGTTGATACCAGCAAATGCTGATGCAACGTATCTTGCAGCAGAACCAAAACCAGGTGTATGGTCATTGATCACGAGGTCATTATCAACTGTTTTAGGAATATGAACAGCTCTGAAATCATATTTTTGTTTTTTAGCTTCTTCATTAACGATTCTTACTGTATCTGATGAGTCATTACCACCAATATAGAAGAAGAATCTAATGTTGTGTGCTTTCATTGATTCGAACATTTTTTTACAGTAGTCTGCATCTGGTTTTACACGAGTTGATAATAAACCTGATGATGGTGTTGCTGCTACTGCTTCAAGGTTAGCAACTGTTTCTCTTGATAAGTCCATGAATTCTTCGTTAACGATTCCTTCAACACCATGTACAGCACCATAGATTTTTTCTACGTTTGCATATCTTCTTGCTTCCAATACAACGCCCACCATTGATTGGTTAATAACTGCAGTTGGGCCACCACCTTGTGCGACCAATAAATTTCCTCTTAATGTTTCACTCATTACAATACCTCCTAATTACCATTTACGGGTTCTAACCCATAAATCTCAGAATATTTTCGTTCTAAATAATCACAATAATATTTAGAATTTAATGGTTCTCCTGTAATTAACTCAATGAGTTCATTTGGCGTTTTGGTTGCCCCTAACGCATGAACTTTTTCATTGAGCCATTTTGTCATTGGGTCAAAGCACCCTTTTTCAAGATATTTGTCCACGTCAATATCTTTTCTCATATAGTGTTCCAGCTGTGCAGCGTATGCATTACCTAGTGCATAGGTTGGGAAATAGCCAAACAATGCTTCTGACCAGTGAACGTCCTGAAGAACGCCTTCACCATCATTGCTTGGTGTAATACCAAGATACGACTGCATCTTACTATTCCATACTTCTGGTAGATCAGCTACCTTAATAGACCCATCAATTAGCCCTAATTCAATTTCGTATCTCAACATAATGTGTAGTGAATAAGTGAGTTCGTCGGCTTCGATTCTGATAAGTGATGGTTCTACACGATTAAGCGCTCTGTAAAATGTCTCCACGTCGACATCTTTCAGTTGCTCTGGAAATGCTTCCTTGAGTACTGGGAAATAGTAAGTCATAAACGAACGACTTTTAAAGAAGTTGTTTTCATGGATACGTGACTGTGATTCATGAAAACCATTGGAAGCAGCACCCGCAAGTGGCGTTCCTTGTAATTCTCTAGCAAAGTTTTGTTCGTATACGGCATGGCCGCCTTCATGAGCTGTACTTAACAAGGCTGATGCTAAGTCATGCTCATAATAATGTGTCGTTAAACGCACATCATCAATGTCAAGACCCATAGTAAATGGGTGAACACTCTCTTTAAGCATTCCTCTTGAATCATCAAAATTGATGGTTCTAAGAAGATTTCGTGACAACTCATCCTGTTGATCAATTGGATAAGCTGCTTTTAAAAAGTCGTGTGGAATATCCTCGCCCTTGCTTGTAATTTTTTGAAGCAAAGGAACAAGTCTCGCTCTTAACTCATCAAAGAATGTGTTAAGTTTGTCTACCGTCATACCCTCTTCAAAATCATCAATATAGAGATTATAAGGATGGCCTTCATAGCCACGGTAATCAGCGAATTTCAATAAATAGTCGATTCCTTTTTCCAAATATGGCTGAAACATTGGGAAATCAGATTTTTCTTTTGCTTCTTCCCACACGGTTGAAGCCTTTGACGTTAACATATTAAACGCCTGAAAGTCTTCCATTGGGATTTTTGTAAGCTTGTCATATTCCTTCTTTGCTCTCTTGACAAGGAGTCTGTCCAATTCGTCAAGTTCATCAAGTTTGGCAGTGAGTTCATCAAGGTCTTTGCCCATCTGTTCACTTGCAACTAATTCATACGAATAGCCACTTAAAGTTCCTATAGCATGACTTCTCGCATCAGCACCACTTCTTGGTGCACCAATAGAAGCATCCCAGAACATAATTGAACTCGCATAATCTAATGCTTTCATTTTTTCAAAAGCCTTTTTTAGTCGATCTAGTGCGCCATTTTTTTCTGTGATTTGTTCCATATCTATTCTCCTTTCAAAAGCGATGGATTTCTTTTATGAGCTTACCCAATCCCCTAAGATTATAACAAAAAAAGATTAAGGTTGAAACCTTTTAATGACTATGATACACTTATTTTTAGATTTTTAACCGAAAGGAGAACGGGAATGTCACTATATTCAAATTGGAATACCGTTTTAGAAGGTCAAGGTTTAACCAATGCACAATCTGAACAATTTTGGAATGAGTACCTTGGCAAAGAAAAAGACATCTATGAAGAACTCTTAACAAATAAAGAAAAGACAATCAAAGGGACAATTAAAGGTCTTGCTGAACGCTTTGATTTAGACCCTTCACTAATGGTAGGTTTTTTTGATGGTATTAATGAAAGTTTAGAAGAAGAACTTGATTTAGAATCCCTTGAAGAAGAAACAGAAGTAGAAGCAACAATTGATTATGAAAAACTCTACTATAACATGCATAAAGCCAAAGCATCATGGCTTTATAAATTACCTGTATGGGATGAACTCTTAACAGCTGACAAACAAAAAGAAATCAAAAAGAACTATACTGATACTGTCACTGTTAGAATTGAAAACAAAATCGGTAGAAACGATCCTTGCCCATGCGGTAGTGGTAAAAAATATAAAAAATGCTGCCTTGGTAAAGGTATTTACGAAGCATAAGGTATTTTTGAATTAACCATTGAATACTAAGCACCCATTGTTTTAACGATGTGGTGCTTTTTTCATTCTTGCGAACAAGCACTCTATACTTGTACTATAAGCTTTATGTTATTATGGTAAAAGATCACCCCTTCCAATCCAAAGACAAGGGCTTTATTTGAGAAAAAAATTGACCATTCATTGACCATTCAAGGTGAATTTAAAACTTATTGATTGATGACCTATCTGATCAGTTAACCCCTTATGGAAAGTGACCAACAATAAAAGTAAGTTAAACAGTAAGTTGTTATGTAAATGCCAAACGCCTCATTGAATCAAACCATTCAGTGAGGCGTTTTTTATGTTTAAGTGATGACCATTTTCTTTAAAATGAAACTTGCACCTTCCTTACATCTTCCGCGTAAAGGCTTTAGAAATTTCACCAAACAAGAGTGGCATAACGCCAAGTCCCGTTACCATCCCCGCCTGTGCAAGTGTTAAGGTTTGGGTATGGAAGATCGGTTGGAGAATTGGTACATTGATGATGACAATGAGGAGTCCGATTGCCAAGAGTACCGATAAATTAAGGTATTTGTTACCGAACGGATTAAACTGCCATACAAACTTGTCTTCTCGTCTTGCCGAGTAAGCCCTTAGCATTTCACCGATAATTAAAGTTGAAAAGGCGAAGGTTCTACCTAAAATATGTTCTTCACCCAGCATCATTTGATGCCCTATTGCATCACCTAACAAGTAAGAAACAAGAACGCCTACAGCAAGGCCTATACTTTGAAAACCAATGGCAATTCCCATGCGTTTATCAACGATGGGTTCATCTTTATCACGTGGTCTTTCATTCATAATCCCTTTTTCACCTTTTTCCATCCCCAGTGCAAAAGCTGGGAAGGAATCCGTCATCAGATTCACCCATAAAAGCTGGATTGGAATCAATGGCGTGCCCCAATTCATGAGCATAGCAACAAAGATAATGAGAATTTCACCCACATTACAAGACAATAAAAATCCTACAAATTTACGAATATTACTATAAATAATACGGCCTTCTTCAACAGCACTGACGATACTGGCAAAGTTATCATCAGTCAGTATCATGTCTGCCGCTTCTTTACTGACATCTGTTCCCGTAATACCCATGGCAACACCAATATCTGCATTTTTAAGGGCAGGAGCATCATTGACACCATCACCCGTCATAGCAACCACTTGCTTATCTGCCTTAATCGCTTTAACAATTCTGACCTTGTGTTCTGGTGACACTCTGGCAAAAACACTGATGTGTTTGACATATTCTATCAACTCAATTTCGCTCATATCATCTATCGTATGACCCAGTGCCGCTTGGTCACTTGACTCAATAATACCAAGTGCTTTGGCAATAGCTGACGCTGTGACAATATGGTCACCCGTAATCATCACCACACGAATACCTGCTTTTTTACAAGTCTTAATGGCTTTAATCGCTTCTTCTCTTGGTGGGTCAATCATCCCTGAAAAACCAAGGAAAGTTAAGTCCTTTTCTTCATCTTGAAGATGGGCATCTTTTGAAATGACTTTATGGGCATAGGCAATCACTCTCAGTGCTTTTTCAGCATAAGTCTGATTTTCATTTAAAATTTTGGCCTTCATACTTTCACTTAAAACTTGACGCTCTCCATTAATCAAAATGTGACTACATCGCCTAATGAGTTCATCAGTTGCCCCTTTGGTCAGCATCATAGCTTGCCCATCTATTTCATGTGCTGTACTCATAAGTTTACGGTCTGAATCAAATGGAAACTCAGAAAAACGGCTATGACTTTGGCGGTAACTTTTGTAATCAATTCCCGCTTTTTCTGCCATGACAACCAATGCACCTTCTGTTGGATCACCGATACACTTGCCATCTTCTATGAGGGCATCATTACAAAGTGCCCCCACCGACATCATCGGTATAAGACTTTCAATCGTCTCTTGACCGGTTTCAATCTTCCCTTCAAAACTATAACCAGTTCCCGTTACTTCATAAGTTGTCATATTAGCAAAAACCTTAACAACTGTCATTTTATTTTGAGTTAACGTGCCTGTTTTATCCGAACAAATCGTTGTTGTACTGCCTAAAGTTTCAACTGCACTTAAACGCTTCATGATCGCATGACGTTTTACCATTCGCTGCATTCCAAGTGCTAAAACAGTTGTAACAACTGCTGGAAGCCCTTCTGGAATAGCTGCTACGGCTAATGAAACAGCCGTCATAAAGACAGTAAGTAATTCTTGACCTCTTATAAGACCCAAAATCACAATAATCACACTGACACTGATACAGATAATCCCTAAAAGTTTACCAAACTCAGCCAGTTTTTTCTGAAGGGGTGTCATTTCATCTTCTGACGTATTAAGCATTTCAGCAATATGACCTATTTCTGTCTCCATCCCTGTTGCAGTTACCACGCCTTTGCCTCGACCATAAGATATCATGGTTCCTGAAAAAGCCATATTGATTTTATCACCTAAGGCAACCTTGTCTTCAAGTAAGGCTTCAGCATCCTTTTCAGAGGGAACAGATTCACCTGTAAGTGCTGATTCATCTATTTTAAGATTAATACTTTCAAGTAATCTAAGGTCAGCAGGCACAAAATCTCCTGCTTCTAAGATAACAATATCCCCCTTAACAATCTGAGTAGAATCCACTTGAACGACTTTACCATTCCTTAAGAGTTTGGCTTTCGGATTAGCCATAGATTCAAGTGCTTTAAGAGCATTACTTGCCTTATTCTCTTGGTAAGTTCCAAGTGCAGCATTGAGCACTACAATGAGTAAAATAACGACACCATCTACATGTTCCCCAAGAACGATGGAAATCACTGCGGCAATCATTAATATAATAATCGTAAAGTCTTTAAATTGGTCTATTAGCATTTGTAGGAGAGTTCTCTGTTTACCGCCTACAAGTTTATTTTCACCATTTGATTCAAGTCGCGTCTTAACATCCGCCGTTTGAAGTCCTACTTCAGGGTTCGTGCTTAGTTGTTCTATCACGTTTTGTTTCGTCAGTTGGTGCATAAAACCTCCTACAAAGTCTTTATTAATAGTCTTCTTCTTTTGACAGTTTTGACTTATACATTCTGCGTCTATCAAGTACAAAGATTGGATCTGTAAAGGTTTCTTCCTCCATCTCTTTAAGCACCTTGTTCATATCATACATTCTGGCATCAATCATATCAATATGGTGTAAGAGTTCTGCCTCTGGAATTAAAGGTTTTTTAGGACTTCCAAACTCTGGCTCATAATGATGGGCTAAAATCATGTGCTGAATCATTAATGAGACTTCTGGATCTATACCAAGACGTGTTGAAAATTCTTCAATCTTCTTTATACCCATAATAATATGTCCCAATAATTGACCTTCTTTGGTGTATTCTTCAACTATCCCCGTCTGATTAGCTTCCATTTCATTGGTTTTTTCAATATCATGTAGGATAATGCCTGCATATAAAAGATCTCTATTCACATTCTTATAGATATGAGTCAACGCTTCCCCAGTCCTAAGCATTCTTAGTACATGGTATAGAAGACCCGATTTAATGGCATGATGGTTTGACTTAGCAGCAGGATAGTACATCAATTTTTCTTGATAGTGGTCTAATAGTGCTGACGTCAATTTCTTCACATCTTCATTTTCCATTTTATCTACATAATCATATATCTCATTGTACATCTTCTCAGCTTCTATTGGAGCTGTCATAACAAATTGAGAGTAATCTAAATTATCTTCTTCATTGGTATCTCTAATCTTAATAATTTTAAGTTGACAGTTATTCTGCCATTGGGTTACGCTCGCTTGAACTTTAACAATCGAACCCGCTTGATAAGAAGTCTCTAGATCACCTTTGGCGTCCCAGAGTTTTGCATTGACTTCTCCGGAAACATCTTGAAAGGTAAAATCTATATATGGTTTATTAGCACTAGATGTCTTTATATTTTTAGCCTTGACAAGATAATAACTTGTCACTTCTTCTCCTACTTTTAAATCCTTGATTAACACGTGTTGCCTCCTTTTTTTATACAAATACCTATCTTTCTCTATACAAATTGTACATGAGTCTTGAGCTTTAAACAAGTTACATCTAAGTCAGTTTGTACCCGTACATATTATACCACTCATGGATAAAATACCAAATTGGTTATGGCTCATTCTCAAGCTCATATGGCGTGAGCTGCTAAATTCATCAATTATTCTTCCAATAATCATGTCATATAAAAAGAAAAAATGCATTATATATTAGAGATTTAAAATCTAAAAAAGCAGCATCCAAAGGGATGCTACTTTAAGCAATCAATATCATTATATTTAATTATCACTCACAATGACTACATCATTTCTACAGAATATTTACCTTTTAGTTCATCCACTTTACCCATGTAAGCATCGTTTTGTTTTTGAACTGTTAATTGTTGTACGATTTGATTAGCTACCATTGCATAATCTTGTACTTCTGCAGGTTTTTCACCTGTTTTTAAGATGATATGGTATCCAAATTGTGTTTGAACAGGTTCAGACATTTCATTTTCACCAAGACCAAATGCAGCTGCTTCAAATTCAGGAACCATTTGTCCTTTTTGGAAGTAACCTAAGTCTCCACCTTTTTCTTTTGATGGACATGAAGAATATTTTTGTGCTGCTTCAGCAAAATCTAATCCTGCTTTTAACTCTTCATAGATTTTTTGAGCTTCTTCCGCTTCATCTACTAAGATATGAGATGCACTCACTTGTTCTTGACCTTGGAAATATTGAGGATTTGCTTCATAGAAAGCTTTCGCTTCTTCATCTGAAACATTGATGCTTTCGATTAATTTTCTAATGCCATATTGTTTTAAAAGATTTTCTTTAACTTGTTCTAATTCTGCAAGAAAATCTTCTGTTTCAGCTACTTTTTCTTCAATTGCTTCTACATAGAAAAGTTCTTGAAAAACGAGTTCATCTAATAATCTCTTCATGCCTTCTTCACCTTGGAATTGAGCTTGAACTTGTGGTCCTAATGTTTGAAAAAAAGCATCTAAATCGCTTTGTGTAATTTCTCTTCCGTTAACTTTTGCTAATACTTTTGACATTTAATTGTCTCCCTTCAATCGTTTGTGTTCAACATTAATCATATCAAATATCTATAAAAATTGCATTAGATTTTCTGTAACATTTTTTCAAACAATTGATTAAGACCATCTATCGTAATCATTCTTTCCTCTAAAATACGCTCAAAATGCTCAACATGTCTCTTGTTGTATCCCTCAAGTTTCCAAGCATAGTGGTCTGCCAAATAGACCATTTGAACTAACTCTCGGTTGATAATCACTTCATTTAATGGGTCACTGTGATAGAGTGCAACCTCAACAGCTGGAAAAGGAAGCCCCCACAAATCTAATAAATATGAGCCCAGTTCTTGATGACTAATGCCAAATGCTTCCTTTTCAAGTTCATAAAGTCTTAAAGAATTATCTGACTCCACTTGAGAAATCAGCTGATTAAACAACTCAGGCTCATGACCCATAAGAACAATACTCCCTACATCATGTAATAAACCCACTGATGACAAGTTATTTTGTAAAGGATATCCTAATACTTCTTGATAAAAAGCACCTAATAATTTATTGGTCAAAGTGACATGTTGCCAATGCCTATCCCTAATCTCAGGATTAAGGTTTGTCTCTCCAAAAACGGCGTTCGTTAAAATGATATTTTTCACATTAATCAAACCAATGTACATCGTTGCCTGAAGAATTGAACCGGTTTGGGCATTATAAAATGCACTGTTAGCCAGTTTTAAAATATTACCCGTAACCGCAGGATCTTCATCTAGTTTCTTAACAATCTGGTCAACAGAAGTATTGTCTTCTATCATCTGATTGAGCTCAAAATAGATTTTCGGAATCGTAGGAAGGTTCTGTAGATGAGACACTTTATTAATCAGTTCAGGCTGATGAATTTTTTCATTAAGTGCCACAATTCTTGAAAGTATCATGAACATTTCGCTATTTTCAATTTGTTTAAAATGACCTACACCTCCAAAAGCTTGATCTGATATTGGATTTGAACTTAAAGCCTGAACCAAATCAAGCCTTAACACGTGAGGATACTCTTTTTCTAAAATAGCTAGCAATCTGGTATTCTCTTTTTTTTCTAATCCACAGACAATTGCATGAAAAGACTCTTCCTTTAATAACGTCAGAGTCTTTTCAATATTCTCAGCAAAAACAGTGAGATAAGGCATATCATTGCCCCATTTGGCATGCCTACTTGTTAATGCTTCATCATTAATAACCAATAATATTTTTTTCATACATTCTCCTCTTATACCTTTATTATACTCCATTTAAGAGGTGAAAGTTTTGACAATCAATGTCTTATTCGTAAATATTCTGTGTCCTTTATTTATATTCAAATGTCTATCTATTTTCATAAAAAGTTTCAATTTCTTTACGTCGATAATCGCTTTCTAAAGAGCGTTTATTCCAATCTACATATCTGCCATTAAAAAGATCTAATTCCATACTGTCTAAATAATCTTTTAAATCACTTTTAAGGATTTCTGAATGCGTTGCTTCATAAACCTCAATCGCAACAGGAATGCCCGCAATGTCTGCCCTATATAAGAGATTGGTATCAAAAGTTGGTAAAGACTCCTCCAAGTAACGGTCTGCATTATAAGAAAGAATCATTTGATCTATGTTGATCAAAGATAAGGCCACCATAAGGCAAGTGCCCGTTATAAGTGCCATTCTCGTTACAGAAAACTCTTTTTTAAAACGAACCAATAGTCCAATCATAATTTCTAGTAATAATAACATGAATAAACAAGGTAATAGTCGCTTATCTGTCATGCCATAAGCATCAATATACATGAGCATTTTACTTAAGGCAGTGATAATAAAAAAGAAATTTATTAAGATTAAAATAATCTGACTGATCACCATTGATTTATTCTTCTTAATAGCCGTTTTTGAGACGAGGTTAATCGTCACTAAAATCAGTAAATTAATAACGGTCATTCTAATGAGTTCAAAAAAACCATTTCTTGCATAATTGGCGTAAGTGGCATAACCTTCTGGAATCGTCCCCTTAAAAGCCGATAGATAATAGGGCACTTGAGCTACTATAAAGACTAAATAGACAGCATTAATCATCACTAATAAGGTTAGAAGAGTCTTATAAGGTGCCACTTTTATGTTTTTAAGTGTTTGAGTCATCTTTTGCTCCGTTACACCCTTTCGGCTCTTAAGCTTAAGACCACCTACAATAAGACCATAAAAATACATCATCACGGGTAATGCAAAAATCGCTGTTATTAATTGATTCGTTATTGACCAGTTAAAATGGAAATCTAATTGAGAAAATACACTCAATATCTTTTTAAAACCACCTGTATCAGCTGCGCTCAATAAGGGCAAAATCATGAGAAGCAAAACAATACCAATCACAAGGCCTAATCCAATGGTCAAAATATTAGAGTACCTTTCTCTTTTGACCTTTTTCTTTTCTTCATTTAACTCAGCCTGGTCTGTTTCTTTTTTTACTTTATGAAAAAGTCCCCCGAGCCAAGCATCGAAATTTGAAAAAGGAATAGCTAATAAACTGTTAAAGCCATCAATTAATAGCCAATCGCTGCTTTTTTTATTGAGTAATCTACCATTTGAAAAAGTAACAGCATAAGCTGCTGCCAATATCAAAAATAGAAGTTTCCATCCCAAGAGCATTTGTTGATTATATAGAGAAAAACTCAATCCTACGATAGCAATAGATAACCACCAAAATAAGCTCATTTTATCTTGTTGATGTTTGGATAAATAATAGTAACCCTGCACTGATACTATAAATATAATTGTAAAAAGGGTAACACCAATGCCTTTCCCCGAAAAAAGATACCACTGAATAAACAAGTACCCCAGTGCAAATGTCACAAGAAGTAACCATTTATCAAGATGTGTTATATCTTCAAATGGATTGACGCGTTTGACCGGTTGAGGCTTAATAACCTGTTCTGATTTTATATTCATCTGTTTTTCTATTTGTTTTTCCATCTGTTTTCCGCCTTTCTAAATCTTGATTGTAGTATAGCAGAGAATTTTATGTTTTTCAATCCTTTTTTATTGTTTTTCGATATATTTTTATCTTTTTAAAATATATCATCTTCTTCCTTATAAGTCTATAAAAAACCTCAATACTATTAAATGTTTAAATAATAATCGTTTGGGTATAATAATAATGACAGCAATTATAACGTTGTCACTAGAAATGTAATTAACATCTCGAGAGGGTCTATTAAACATTTTTTAGGGATGTAACTGATAAGACAAATACGACTACTTTTAAAAGGAGGCATTTGATGAGTAATATTAAATTAGAAGGAAAATGGGATCAATTAAAAGGTGAAGCTAAAACAAAATGGGCCGATTTAACCGATGATGACGTTAAATATGTAGATGGTTCTTTTGATAAATTAGTTGGTAAAATCAAAGAAAAATATGGAAAAACCAAAGATGAAGCTGAAAAAGAAGTTTCTGAATGGCTTGATAAAATTCAATCATAATAAAAACGTCTATTATAAATATAAAAAAGTTGAGCCTTCCGAGGCTCAACTTTTTTTATGCTAAAATGATTGTATTTACGCTCTTACTCACCCTCCTTGGGTGCTTCATACGCAAGGATGTCTCCTGGCTGACATTCTAATGTTTCGCACAAGGCTTCCAACGTAGAAAATCTAACTGCTCTGGCTTTACCTGTCTTTAAAATAGATAAATTAGCCTGACTAATCCCTACCTTTTGAGCAAGCTCACCAGAAGACATTTTACGTTTAGCCATGACCACATCTAAGTTTACAATAATGGGCATCGTTACGCCTCCTTCTATATGGTATAATCAGACTCTTCTTTTAAGAGAATAGCTTGAGCAATAATATTTTTTACCACTCTCACAATTAATCCCATGAAAGCTGCTGCAATAGCTACAAAGAGCCATGGCAAATAGTATTGCATAGAAACAGCGGCAATAATAGCGCCTAAAAAACAACTCCAAGAGATACGTCTTAAATAACTTGTATTTTTCAGATCAAAAATCTGTTCTTTTTCAATTGCTCCTAATAACCTCGCTAAATTATAAAGCAAAGTGATTACTGGCAATGCGCCAACATAAACCGTTATTAAAAAGAAAGGATAGGCAGCATCAATATCTGCTCTTGAAAACTGTATAAACTCACTTATCAATTTAGGTGCTCCAATCAAGACAAATATTAAAATGAGAGAAAAGCCATAAATACAAATTCGACTCAATATAATTGATCGTTTACTGGTCCACATTTTTATCACCTCTATTTGTGGTTACTTCATTAAAAGTATAGCACGAGATATGGGGGGTCACAAGATTTTTTATCGTTTAACAATAAAATCCATTGTCTTATAAGACTAAATATCATGAATATCATTTTAATCAACGCATATTTTCAATTTTTTTAATTTTTTTTCTTGAACTCACTATAAGATATGTGTTAAAATGAAGCATAAATTTAGCAATTATTATCATAATAGGTTGTACCTCCCTCAAGAATCCCTATGTTACAATTTATTGTGGTAATTAATTGATATAGTCATTCCTTAATAATACTAGAGATTTCCTACTCTAGTATTTTTTTTGCGCAAATTCTACATATTATGGTATATATATAATACTACTGTCACATCTAAATCATACGGAGGACACTTGACAATGACTATTCATACTATCAGTGAACTATCTGCCCTAATTGAAAACTATACCAGCCACCTTTTTAAGGCCATTGACGATGAATTAGCACCTAAAGTAACTTTGGTTTCTTTTGAAGTGTCTCGTACTATGATACATATTCGATATGGCAATGAAATGATTGACTTACCCGGTTCCATTGAAACCATTGAACAACTTTATGAAAAAAAAGTTTTATTGGACGAACTGGTTGCCAATCATATTGTTGACCCCACTCGAGACAAAATAATGCGCTATCACTCTGTTTTTTTCCTACAACACCACAAAATATTCACTTATGTCCTCATTTTTGATAAAAAGACTTTAGACACTTATTATCATCTTCCTGAAAAAACAGGTATGAAATTACGTTCTATTAATGATGCCATTATTTTAAACTTACTGGATACCATTAATGACGCTATCGCACATTATATTACCCCTCAAAATTTTCAAACACCAACTGTCAGCCATCTGCTCACCAATTCTGCCAAACATTTGATTACAGAAATTTTAAATCATCAAGCTGGTCATGATTCTGAAAATGAGTTAGACCCTCTCGATAAAATCAATAAAATCTCCTCACTCAGCTATGAAAAAACATTTAGCAAAGGCAAAATACTTCTTATCCCTTCTCATCAACTTGAACGACTCACTGATTATTTGCCTGTTACACCTTTGATTAGACTCCACGAAAAACTGCCTCTAAAGAGTTATAGACATATTCGAAAAATTCTTGAACTATCAGATCAAAATGTCTACCTTCTTTCAAATGGCTTTTACCTTTATGGAACTGTTCTCATCCCTCAAGAAATCAATTTTTCAAAAACTGACTATGACTTTTACACCATTGAATTTAACTCTTATTATTCTTGGCAACTTAACTATAATGGCAACAAACTCTTACAAGTGACACAAGAGGAAGTCTTTACGCCCAAGCCTAAAATCTCTTATTTGCATTTTAGCCATGAACTCAAAAAAATATTTCCTGAAATCGAAACCAAACGCGTTCTCAACCTCTATAAATTAATCCTAGAATCTCTCAAGCAAGTCAAAGGAACGATTATCGTGATTTCTAAAAATGCGCGAAGTGAAGCCAATCGCCTTAAAAATCAATGTTTTATCATTGAAGGTAAAAAATTAACACCGTCAATGATGAAATCGATTACTAGCATTGACGGTGCTGTATTAATTGACCTTGATGGCTATTGTCAAGGTATTGGTGTGATATTAGATGGTATTGCAACTGAAAAGGGGGATCCTTCAAGGGGAGCAAGATACAACTCTGCCATCCGTTATGTTGAAACCATCTCTAACAACCCTCACTACTCCGCTTGCTTTACGGTTGTCATCTCTGAAGACGGTGATGTCGATATGATTTCAAAATATTCCCTCTAAAGCTAAATCAAAGTTAGTATCATATAAATTATCATCGTTGCGCTTAAAGCCAAAATAACACTCCCTGTAGTTGTTTTAAGCCAAGTCGCACTGATGTCTATTAATTCTCTTAAAGAATAGTCCTTCTGATTGCTAGATTTTACTTTAAAATGAATGCCACGATGCATGGCACTGGCAAGATGCGAAATCATCAAGAAAAATTGACCTTCAATCTGCATAATCAGTCGGGGAACTCTTTGGGTAATCAGCGTCATAGCGGGTTGATAAAGCATTTTTTCAAAACTAATCCATTCTAAAGAAGGATTAATGTAAATCTGACGTCCATCCACTTCTTTAAGCAGGACCCTATTGATAAAGAAAACATAAATCAAAATACCAAATAAGGTAATCACTAAACTATGCATGATGTTTTCCGCTTCATAGAAGTGGTATTCAAAATGCGGCATCCCGCCAAGTTGTTGAGCTGGAATAGATAATATCTCCATAATTTGTGCCGGATGCGTCCCTTCATAAATGATTAGTCCCCCCAATAATAAAAGGGGAAAATAAATCCACTTCGTTGGCTTATCAAGAACCAACTTTTCATGTGGCGTTGTGAAAATCGCTGTAATCATTTTGGCTGAATACGCTACAGTAATCATACTCCCCAATTCAAATAGCCATAAGAGCAAATGAGCCCATGCGCCATGACTTTCAACATAAAGTTCCAATGAATGATATAAAAGCGTCTTACCAAGAAAACCATTAAAGCCTGGAAAGGCAATCAGACCTAAAACGCCTAGAGCAAATACAATAAACAACAGCCACATGCCTCGACCATATCCTCTGATTTTATTGAGGCTAAGGTCTTTAGAAATCATCATTAAAACGCCAGCACAAAGAAAGAGCAATACTTTATAAATACTATGATTAATAATGTACAAGAGCGTCCCATAAGCTGCATAGTGGTGACCAGGCTGTAAAAGTGCCACGCCTAGAAGGATAAAGCCAATTTGGCTCATAGAAGAGAATGCCATAATACGTTTAAGATTTCTCTGATACATGGCTAAAATCCCCGTGATAATAATGTTACAAAAAGCAATCACCATTACCAAGGTTCTAAAATTTAGATCAAACTGTAAAAAATCTTTGACAATCATAATAATCCCAAAAACGCCACATTTGAGCATTACACCTGATAGAATTGCTGAAGCAGGTGAAGGAGCCGCTGGATGAGCTTTAGGAAGCCAAACGTGCAGCGGAAAACACGAAGCTTTAACTGCATATCCCACAAATACGAGCAAGGCAATTAGATACTTTATCAGACCTAAGTGACTGAAGGCTTCTCCAATTTCAGAAATATACACAGTCCCAGTATAGGCATACAACAAAAAGATACCTAAAAGCTGAACCATCCCACCGAAGATTGCCATGTTCAGATAGATTTCACCTGCCTCATGTGAATAATCATCTTCATCATGAATGATAAGTAAATAGAGGGAAATCGTTAAAACTTCAAAAAAAGTAAACATGTTGATAATATTTTCCGATATAAAAAAGCCCAAAGTTGCACCAAGTGTCAATGTAAATATCATAAAATAACGATTTCGGTGCTCATATCGCCTAATGTACATGAAAGAATAGAGCATTGTCACTAGCCACGCAATCACCGTAATCACAACGAAGACATACCTGTACATGGTTAACTCAAAACTTAAACCTATTCCCATGATACCATCTAGGTCCAGTCTAATACTGCCACCATATTGAATCCAGCGATAAAGTCTAATGGTGATGATACACTCCGCTAGCGTTACTAAAAAGAGGAAAAAATTTCTATAATTTTCACTAATCATCCCTATCAAATAACTCATAACACAGGCCACAAAAGGGATGACAACTAAACAAACTAATAGGGTTTCTTTGGTCATACACTCCTCCTTATAATCCTAAATACGTAATCACGTGAGTTTCAAGAAAGTGAATCACAGGATTCGGAAAAATACCTAAAAGCCCGCTCACTATGAGTAACACTAACATGGGAATCTTCATTTCAATATCTGTCTTTTTCACTTGGATCGTCTGATTTTCTGGCTTAAAGAACGCATTAATGCCTATAGGTAGAAGGTAGATTGCAGTCATAAATGCACTTAGCAAGATAACCGCTATAAACCCTACTTCTCCTTGGTCGATTGCGCCTATCGCCAAATGCCATTTGCTTACAAAGCCATTGGTTGGCGGCAATCCCATAATGGATATAGAAGAAAAAAGAAAGACACCGAATGTGAAAGACATTTTTTTCCCTAGTCCATTGATTTCTTTAAACAAGGTTGCGCCTGCATCTTTATACATACTCCCTACACAGAAAAAGAGCATCATTTTGATAACAGCGTGGTTAAGAAGATGCAATAAAGCTCCTAATAATGCCATACCATTTCCAAGCACAATTCCTAGCATAATATACCCCAGCTGGCTAATCGTCGAATAAGCCAACCGTTTTTTTAGATTCTGCTGGTGATAGGCTAAAAAAGCTCCTGTCAAAATAGAGACAGTAATCACTAATAGAAGACTTTTTTGAAGAACTGGATGCCCTGTAATAAAAGCTACTCCAAATAGATAATAGGTTAATCTGACAAGTCCAAAAATCCCCGACTTCACCACTGCTACCGCATGTAAAAGTGCACTCACCGGTGTTGGGGCAATCATAGCAGAAGGCAACCAACTGTGAAAAGGGACTAAAGCCGATTTTACACCAAAACCAAGAAAAATAAATAGGTAGCTGACAACCATCAAGTAATGGTCTGGAATAAGTGCTGCCTTCCCAGCAAAAAATTCTAAATTGCCCATCTTATTAAAATAGATACTCATGCCCACCAGCAAAAAAGTAGACCCCATAAAGCTATAAAAAAGATACTTTTTACCGAGTCTTAATGCCTCGTCTGTCCCTCTAAAAATAATGAGCGGAAAAGTAGAAAACGTTAATAGTTCATAGAAAATGTAAAGTACCATTAAATTAGAAGATAAACAAATTCCAATAAGTGCTGATAGCACAAGAAACATGTACGTATAAAAGATAGGTTCTCGATTAGCATTTCTCATATAAGAAAAGCTGTAGATTAGAGCCATCAACCACATAAAAGTAGCAATAGTCATCATGTAGAAGCTCAGTCCATCTAATCGAAGATTAAAACGAACACCTTCAACTAATGTAAATCCTTGAATAACTAAACCTGCTTCTTTGTTATAAATTTTAAAAAGCAAGACTTCTTCAATCAACAAGACAGCCACTAAAAAGGGTTTGCGTATCTTTTCAGGAATCACCATCGCCATAAGCCCACCCAATAAAGGGATCATAATCAATAGCCAAAGTAGCATACTACACTCCCCCTCTCACATTGAGCAGTTCTATGAAAAATAAGATGCGATTTGAAAAAATACCAAATCCAATAACCCCCACTACGAGAATCATCATCGGCACAATTTCTTTAAAAGGCTTTACTTTACTGGCAAAGACCTTATTATCAACATTTCGTTTACCATAAAACCCGTTAATAATAATTGGAAAATAATACGAAGCATTTAGAAGCGATGAAATAAGTACCGCAATAAGTGGCACAATTGATCCCATTTGAAGCGATCCTAAAAGAATATTCCACTTGGTAATAAAACCTGGAAAAAGAGGAATCCCCACCATTGATAAAGCACAAATGGCAAAACAAGTTAAGGTAATTGGCATTTCCTTACCTATCCCCCTTAAGGCATCGGTATCAGTGGTGCCTACTTGTTCATAAATTGAGCTAGTTGCAAGGTAGAGTGCTACCTTGGTGAGGGTATGAGCCATCAACTGATAGATAGCAATTGCCATTCCATATTGATTACCTAATCCAAGTGCCAAATAAATATATCCCAGCTGAGATACAGTCGAATATGCCAGTATTTTCTTAAGATCAGTCTGCCTAATGGCAATCAGTGACCCCGATATCATGCCTCCAACACCTAAAAATACAAGAATAGTATCTACGTGTAATCTTTGCATGCCTATACTGCCATAGCCCGTCAATATAATTTTCATTAAAAAAAGAGGTGCTGCTTTCACTGTAATCCCCGATAAAAGTGCACTAAGTGTAGAAGGTGTTTTGTAAAAAAGATTGGGCATCCAAGAAAAGAAAGGAAAAAGTAGCCCAAAGATACCAAGTCCAAGCACACAAAGGGTTAAACTCAGCGTATAGAAATTTAGATTGCCTTTCATGTTTAAAAAAAGATGACTGTTAAAATAAGATAAATCAACGGTTTGACTTTGTAGAATCATCATCATTAATCCGATAAATAGAAAAATAAGGCCAATACCATTAATCAGTAAAAATTCACGTTTTTTAGAATCCTTATTCCGAATTCTCATCATAATAAAGGTGGTCAATAGAACGCCTAAGTAGGCTAGAAACATGACAATCATATTTTGAGATATGATTAACAGTGTCAATGCAGCGATCATGATTAGAAAACTGCGATAATAAATCGGTATCTGTTCATTTGGTATATAGACGCTTAATGCGTAATAAGAAAACCATACTATAAGTAGTATCGTCAAATAGAAGACAAGCAAGATTAGCATCGTTCCTTTAGACATTTGTAATCTGCCAATCAAAGGAAGTATAAGCTCTGTCTGTCCATAATTAAAGAAATAAAAAAACATCAGAAAAAACGATAGCATAAAAACACTCACTATCAGCTGATGAATTCGCTTTAAATCTTTAATCCTTTTCAAGTAAAATGCACTAATCATCAACAAAATAATACAGAGAACTGGTCCATAACGAATCATATTATTTCCTCCATTTTTGAATGGTGATTAGCAATGTATTACCGGTTAATAAATATCTCGTAGACACTTAAAACAAGCATAATTGTAAAGAATATTAAGATAAAATATGCCAGTACTAATCCACCTTTAATGATGGATAAAAGTGCTATAATGCCTATTAACGCCAGTACTACTTTGCCCCTCGTTGTTAGTTTATATTTCTTCATAATTCACCCCACGAATCATTCTCTTAAAAAGATTTTACAACAATTTCATATTAATTTCCAGTCTTTTGTTAAATACAAAACATAAAGCAACTTATTTCCTCCACTTCTTAATTGATTTAGGAGAAGAAAAAGACCGCTTTTGAAACCCCATGGTGTAGGGGGTGTTGATTTCAGCTAATATCAGCCCTTCAAGCCTCATCGGTTAAACTCGTGAAAGCTTTAACTTAATTGAAAATAGTTTTCACTTCATATATAATAATGACATTACTATCACCTAAAATACGATAAGGAGTGGCTAATGTTATTTGAAGTTAATGGCTTAACAGCTTTCACAGCAGGTGTTGTGAGTTTTCTCTCTCCCTGCTTACTGCCTCTTATTCCCGCTTATATTATGTATCTGACAGGCAGTTTTGATTCTACGGGTAAAACCCAACTGAAAAAAACACTTGTACAAACCCTCTCTTTTATCCTTGGGTTTACACTGGTTTTTATGTTGCTAGGCATCTCAGCAAGTGCTCTAGGACAAGTCTTTTCGAGACATAAATTATTACTTGCTAAAATTAGTGGTCTTTTTATCATTGCTTTTGGAATACACATGACTGGTCTTGTTAAGATACCCTTTTTATCTCGAGACTATCGCCAAAACAAACCTTTAAAGAAAACAAATATGCTATCGGCAATTGGCATGGGAATGGCTTTTGCTTTTGGATGGACACCTTGTTTCGGCCCTGTTCTTGGTGCTATTTTAGCATCTACTGCTGCTTTTTCAAATCATGTTATAGATGGTGTTATCATGTTGGGAATTTATTCACTCGGCATGGCAATTCCTTTCTTAATTACAGCCTTATTTATTGGTTTCTTTGACCAATATATAGTCAAGATAAGTCGCCATACTGAGTGGCTTAACAGAGTTGCTGGTTTCGTTATGATTGTTTTTGGAATACTCATGTTAACAGGCAAACTCACCATTATTGCTAATTTTTTACTGAACCTCATTGGTTAAATCTAACTCAACAAAGGAGATTATCTTATGAAACGACATATTGGGGTCATTGGCTTGATCCTTTTAATGACAATCGCACTTATTGGATGTTCATCAGCGAATGGTCCAGCCGTTCCTGAAACGCTCAATGATACAATCGAAAATAACCAGACATCAACAGATAAAGATACTGATGATTCTGTTCAAGACGCTGATAAAGATACACCTAATCAAGAACCAGCTGATAAAGAAAATGAAACCAATCAAGAGGATCAAGAGAATTCATCTGAAAGCGAGAATGCTGGCGACACCGAATCAGAAAGAGAACCTTATTATTTTGACAATTTAGAACTCACTACTCTTGACGGTGAAACCGCTCATCTCCATGACTATGAAGGTCAGCTCATTATTCTTAATTTCTGGGCTACTTGGTGTAAATACTGCGTTAAAGAAATGCCTCTTCTTGATGAGCTCAACGCAAAAGATGGCTACACTGTCCTCGCAGTTAATGTCGGAGAAGATCCTGATACTGTCAATACTTACCTTGAAGACTATGATTATAGCATGCCTATTATGATGGATGAAAAAAATGAACTGGCTGCCTCTTTTGGTGTTAATGCTTTTCCGACCAGTATTTTTATCGGTCCTGACTTTGAGTACTATTATACTTTCCCTGGTATGATTGATGATGCTACTCTTAACCAATTGCTAGATGCTATCCAATCTTATCAAGATTCTAAAGAATAAACGTGATACAATAATGATAGATTGAATAAAACACATGGATAGGAGGTTAATATGATTCAACTCAACCAATCATACTTTATGGCAAAAATTGAAACACTCTTAAACACAGACAGTCCTAGTGGCTACACTCATCAGATGATGGAAACTATCGCTCAATGGACAGACTCTCTTGGTTACGAATTTGAATATTCTAATAAAGGTGGCGGGATTATTACCGTTCCTGGAGAAAACCAACACCACACAATTGGATTGTCCGCTCATGTGGATACACTTGGTTGCATGGTGAGAAGTATCACCTCAAAAGGCACTTTAAAATTCACCTTAATTGGGTCACCGATTCCACCTACTCTAGACAGTGAATATGTGAGAATCTATACCCGTGAAGGAAAGGTTTATACAGGCACTATTTTAAGTGAATCTCCTGCTGCACACGTTTTTAAAGATGCCGCTTCAAAAGAACGTAAACCCGATACTATGGAAGTCAGATTAGATGAAAAAGTGACTTGTAAAGAAGATGTCGAAAAATTGGGGATTATGACTGGTGATTTTATTTGTATTGATACTAAAACCACCTTTGTAAATGGTTTTGTTAAATCACGTTTTCTCGATGATAAAGCTTCTGTAGCTTGTATCTTTGGGGCACTTGAATACTTATCAACTCACAATATCAAACCACGTCATCAAACCAAAATATTAATTAGCAACTACGAAGAGGTCGGTCATGGGGCTTCCTTTATTCCAAGCGACATCGCTGAAATGCTTGCCGTTGATATGGGCTGTATTGGTGATGATCTTTCTTGTACAGAGTACGACGTTTCCATATGTGCCAAAGATTCTAGCGGTCCTTATGATTACCACATGGTTTCACGCTTGATTGAACTGTCAAAGAAATATGAACTGCCTTATGCTGTTGATATTTATCCTTATTATGGTTCCGATGTCAGTGCTGCACTTAGAGCGGGTAATAATATTAAAGGTGCTTTAATCGGCCCCGGTGTGCATGCCTCTCATGGGATGGAAAGAACGCATTATGAAGGACTTGAAGCTACTATGAAATTGATTATTGCTTACCTGACTGAAGCTGAATAATCTAAAATTAAAATCACACATGCCTTAAAACTTGAACCGCCCACCAAAATGAGTTCTTCAACACTCACTTTTGGTGGGCGGTTTTTTATTCAGAGGGGTGAATTTTTTTGGTTGAAAAAACGTTTATCTGGGTATACTTGTTACAATATGACTATTTACCCCTTTATTTTAAAAGGAGTGCCTATGAAACGTCAACTCTATTACATTCAAATTTTTGCAATACTCACACTCTTTTGGGCTATATTAAGAGAATCTTTTTCGGTTCAATCATTACTCTTTGGCCTTTTAATCTCTGTTATTACTGTTTTTTCATCTGAAAAATTCTTGCTCAAAGATTCCTACTATGACCGCTATCCTTATCATATCATTCACATGATTGTTTACGGTTTCTTTTTAATCATCGAAATCTACAAAGCAGGATTAAGTGTGGCTCTGTCCATTATTACTGGCAATATTAATATAGATGTCGTTGATATCACAACAGATATTAATGACCCTTATAAGAAAAGTATCTTAGCCAATTCAATCACCTTAACACCTGGGACAGTTACACTGGATATGAACGGAAACCTGATTAAAGTTCTTTGGCTTAATACCCAGACTAAACAACCTATTATTGCAGGCAAAATGATAAAAGGACGATTAGAAAGGAGACTCTAATGATTTACGCCATTATCATACTGATTATTTTGAGCCTCTTTACTGCCCTAAGAATTATTATAGGACCTACGATTTGGGATCGTTTATTAGGTCTTAATCTCTTTGCAGCTCAGCTCTTAATCCTGATTGTTCTTATTGCTCTTTTTAGAGAGACAACCTATATTTTAGATTTAGCACTTGTTTACGCACTTTTTGGCTTTATAGGGATTATCTTTATCTCTATCTATATACAACAAGGAAAGGATAAATACTGATGTTCGAAACCATTGGCATTGTACTCATCTATATTGGCATCGCTTTTATTGCACTAGGGGTGATTGGCATCTATCGTTTTAGAAATCTTTACCCACGTGCACTCGTTGCCTCACTTATTGACACCGTTGGTTTTATAACGATTATGACTGGCATCATCTTTTACAAAGGCTGGTCTAATTTTTCATTAAAATCAATCTTGATTATTGTCATTGTTCTGACTATTAACCCCCTCATTACACACTCTATTGTGCGTTCCGCTTATAAAAGTGGCTACAAGGTGAAAAAAGGGTAATTGGAAAAGGAGTAACTTTTATGATTCAAATGCTACTTATTCTATCCATTATATTGGCTGTCATGGCCATACAAACACGAAAACTTAGAAACTCCGTCATCTATCTCGGTGCATTTTCTATGTGTTTAGCCCTCATCTACTTACTTTATCATGCACCTGATGTGGCAATTGCAGAAGCCATTATTGGAAGTTCACTCTCGACCATCCTACTGCTGGTGGCACTTCAAAAATATAAAGTATTTAATATCTACTATCAAATCAATGAAGAAGAAGTTCAAGACTCTCATGTCTTTTCAACACAGAAACAACAACTGCTTAAAATTATTGAATCCTATTGCAACAAACAAGAACTTGAAGCACATGTTATCTACACAGTAGAAGAAGTCCCTCAAATCCTTCATCACGACTATGCGCTTGTGATTGAAGAAAAAGAAGGACAGATTAATATATATGGGCATCCAGAAAACTACAAATTTAATGCCTTAATTAACCTACTTCAGGGGTCTCATCCTGAAATTACCTATATTCAAGTGAAGGAGGAGATTATATGAGGCGAAAGTTTTTAGCAGGTTTTATAAGCATTATCGGGCTTGGAACATTAATCGCTTTTAACTATCAAATTCCCCATCCAATTCTCCCTATGAGACAATACTATTTAACCCATGCCCTGCTTGAAACCGGTTCTCCTAATGTCGTCACTGCGATTTATCTAAATTATCGCTATTATGATACCCTTTTTGAAGCATTAATGCTCCTCATTAGTATTATTGCAGTTATCTTTATGTCTGTTCACGAAGAAGAGGAGGTAGACGATGAATGATCATTCAGAATTACTTTCGGTTTCACTGGGGATTCTTTACCCGATTATCTTAATATTTGGAATTTATGTCATTGTAAGTGGTCATCTTTCACCCGGTGGCGGTTTTCAAGGGGGTGCCATCCTCTCTGCTGTTATGATTGTTAAATACCTTATTCAACCAATCAATGACACACCCCTCAATAAAATTCAAACCATTGAAAAGCTTACATTACTCTTAATACTTCTCATCCCCCTCTTATTTATTTATATGGGGCTCAACCAAATCTTTCCTGCACTTAATCCTTACTACTTAATTGTTGTTAATAGCCTTATCGGTCTTAAGGTCGCTTGCGGGATGACTATCATTTTTATACGCTTTGTCTTTTATGAAATACGCTAATGCGCTCAAATTTTTAAGGAAGCGCAATCAAATTATATCGAAAGGAGACACCGATGACAGTTATTAATGGCGAAACGGTTGGCATTATCTTATTTTTTGTTGGCATTTATGGTATCATTGCACGTCGCAATATTATTAAAACCATCATTAGTCTATGCATCATACAAGCCGCCGTCATTTTATTTTTTATTTCCACTGACGCACAAAGTGCCCCTATTGGGACAGTGCTTCCAACAACAGCTGCCGATCCCGTGCCCCAAGCACTTATGATTACAGCAATCGTTGTAGGTATTTCTGTCACTGCGGTTTCTTTAACCATGTTTATTACGCTTTATCATAAATACGGTTCAACTAACTGGAATAAAGTTAAAAAGAAAAGGGAGGAACAACTATGATTGTATTTATTCTTCTTCCCATCTTTTTAGGCCTTATCTTATATGTCTTTAAAAGTAAATATGCCCAGTATATAACCCTGATAATCCAATTTGGACTTTTGGTGTATTTAACAATGATTGGAAGTCCTGATACACCTGTCACTTATAATCTTACAGGTTACGATGCCCCTTTTGGTATGCGTTTAACTTATGACCGTCTAAGTTTTATGATGCTCTTGCTCAACAATCTTATCTTTTTTGTATCCATGCTTTATAACCTATACAAATCTTATATGAATAGGCTCTTTTTATTTATATTTTTAAGTGTCCAAGGGATTATAAACGGCATCTTTTTATCAAGCGACCTCTTTAATATTTATATTCTAATGGAAGTTTCAGCAGTCGCTGTCAGTATTCTTATTATGTATAAAAAAGATTCTCAATCCATGTATGACGGCATGATTTATCTCCTAGCCAATATGTTTTCCATGACCTTCTTCCTCATGGGGATTGGTATCCTCTATAAGCAGACGGGATTACTGGATATTTATACTTTAAAACCGGTCTTAAACGATCCAAAGACACTCGCCTTGCCTTACGCTTTTCTATTAACCGGTGTGTCCCTTAAATCAGCTATTATGCCTCTCTTTAGTTGGCTTCCCAAAGCACATGCAACTGCCAGCGCACCGTCTATTGTATCGGCTGTTTTATCTGGAATATATGTGAAAACAGGTATCTATCTTTTAATTCGACTTCACACTCTTTTTGAGGTGGTCAATATCCATAATCTGATTATTATTGTCGGTTTTTTCACCGCTATTCTTGGTTTTCTCTTTGCCATTTCTCAAAAGGATATTAAAAGGATTCTCGCCTACCACACTATTTCTCAAATCGGTTTAATCTTAATTGGAATCGGCAGTACCAATGACGCTGCTTTTTCAGGTGGAATTTATCATATCTTTAATCACGGTATTTTTAAGGCACTCTTATTTCTGATTGCAGGTAATTTAACCACCCTTTATCATACAAGAGATATCACCCAAATGAACAATCTTTGGTCTAAGTCTAAATTTCTATCCATTATATTAATGGTTGCCATTTTCAGTATCACAGGAGCGCCTTTCTTTAGTGGTAGCTATTCAAAATACTATATTGGTTATGCGACGTCTTTTCATTCTTTGATGATTATCATTAACCTTGGAACCCTTTACTCATTCAGCAAATTCGTCCATGTTATTTTGCCTTCAAGTAAAGTCAGCATTGATCCCCATCACGAATCCTCTGACCATGCAATCCACATTTCTTCAACAGGTCATAGCATTATGAATAACCAAAAAACGTCTTTAATGATTCTTGCCTTACTTTCGCTTTGTCTGGGAATTCTAGGCGACTTTTTAATTCAATGGCTCGTTGGATTTGAAGGTCACTTGCCACTTATGTCTCAACTTCAAAAGATTCCAGAATATCTGATTTTACTTGCGGTCACTGGTATCTTGTATCATTTTAAAATTCATGATTTTAAACTTTTCAAATTTTTTAAAGGGATTGACTTAAACTTCAATCAAATCTGCATCGCCGTGGTATCTTTCTTTGCACTGATGTTTTCTTATCTTGAGTTTATTGTCATTTAACCTTAAAATCAATGTCCCTCACTTAAGGTCATTCTAAGTCAAAATAAGCCCACTCCAAAGGAGTGGGCTTATTAATATAATCATGCCATGTTATTCATTTTATTTAAAATAGGCTATCCCAATGACGCCTTCTCCTGTGTGCGTTCCCACAACAGAACCCAATTCAATTTTGATAATTTCTTGGATTTGAAAACGTTCTTTTAGAAGTGTTACCAATTGATCTGCTTTAGATTCATCCCCTCCAAAAGCTACTGCTACGTACTCTATGGCGGTATTACCACAATCCTTGTCTAATTGGTCTAACATCCACTTGCTTCCCTTAGCACTTCCCCTTGCCTTGTAGGCAATATTGACACTACCGTCTACGACTTCAATAATCGGTTTTAAATTGAGCATTTTACCAATCATAGCTGCACCGCTGGAAAGTCTGCCACCTTTTTTGAGGTTTTCAAGAGTATCTAACATGCCATAAAGTTGAGCCCTATCAATCAAATCATTTGCTGTTTGAAGCAATTCATCCATTGACTTACCTTGATCAATCAAGGTCTGAATTTTGAGAATAATCAGTGCCAAAGAAAAAGAAGTTGTTTTGGAATCAAGTATGAAAATATCATCACTTGCAAGCATATTTTTAGCAATTGATGCTGATCGAAACGTCCCACTCAATTCACTGGATAAAAAAATCCCAATGACTTGATTGCCGTTTGAAAGTTCCTTTTCAAAATAATCATAGAACTCACCTGGATTAACTTGTGATGTCGTTGGCAATTGTTCACTTTCTCTCATTTTCTCATAAAAGGCTTTCGTGCTTATATCTATTTTGTCTACATATTCTTTTTCGCCAAATAGTACTTTTAAAGGCAACATACCAATGCCTTTTTGATTTAAAAGATCCAATGATAAATCACATGTACTATCTGTTACTAATTTAATTCCCATTATTAGCCATCTCATTTATTAGTTTGAATTTCAAAGTATTTATTGTAAAAAAAGACCACCTGTTGTTCAATGGTCTCTTGCTCTATGCATTTATAGTAACTTTTGCTATCCTTTGTGCCTATCTACTCATCCAATGTAGGATTGTACTTTTTATCAAAGTATAAGGTTAATTTAGACAGTGTATTAACGAGGACATCCATTTCAGGTTCTTCTAAACCTTCCATTGTAAAAGTAACCATCTCTTCATGAAAGGCTTGATGATGTTCAAAAGCTCTCTTACCGCTTTCAGTCAGCTCTGCCAATACAACTCTTTTGTCTTCTACAGCTTTTTTTCGTGTAACATAGCCTTTCCGAATTAGTGTATTCATCGCTGTTGTCAGCGTTCCCATTGTCACCCCAATGTCTGCCGATATTTGAGACATATTTTTGGGATTACCAATACCAATCGCCTCAATAACATGCAATTCATTCAAAGTCATATTTTTAAACTCACCACGTCTTAAAGCTCTTTCTTCAATTGTCAAAATATTGTTAAATAGTACCACCAACAAATTGTTGATGACCTCTCTTTTTTCAGACATGACTACCTTCTTTCACACAATAAAACAAATACTTTGATATTCAAAGTATATTGACATTATAGACATTTCATCATGACTTGTCAAGCGTCTGAATGGGTTTAAACTCTGAACCCTTCGTGCTCAATCTTCCCGTCTTATTCTTAAAAATCACTTGAAAGATAATGATTAAGATGAGGGTTGACCAGTTCAAAATCATATAAGGCGCATAGTCAACCGCCCCTATCCCTGTAATTGCCAAAATAATAATTGCGTTAACATTCCATGGCATAAGAGGTGAAAAAGCCGTCCCTGAATTTGCAATCACCTGTGCCAAATCAACACTTGACTGTCCCTGTTTATTAAAAGGCTTAAGACAGGTCTTGCTCGGAATAACAATGCCTATGGTTTGATCACAAGTTAGAGCATCCAGTCCTATGGAGAGAAGAGCAGTACGCCTCACAAGTTGTTGAGGCGTCTTCGCACTATGAATCAATTGATTGATTAAAGGGTCAAACCAATTTCTCTTCTCATAGAGACTGCTTAATGCCATTCCTAACATAATAATCACAATGACCTCCAGCATACCTATCCCCCCACCAATTTCTAGGGTCTTTACAATGCCGCTGGCTTGATCCGCCCTATAGCCCACCAACATATACCTTAACACTTGCCATAGTGACTGATGTTGTAAAAAGAGGGTTAAAAACATACCAAGTCCCGTTCCTAAATAAAGTGCTCTTTGACTATTGCCACTTCTCACAACTTCAACAAGCACGAGTAAAGGAACTAACATTAAGAGGGGATGGAGAAAAAAATGTTCTCCCAAATCTGTTTTATATTGAACAATTTGCGCCACTAACCCTTGCCCACTTACTGCCTGCTTTCCACCTAGTATAAAGCACATAACCAACGTTAATATAAAGGCTGGTAACATGGCTTTCGCGACTTTTCTAGCATAGTCTTTATAAGCAATTCGGTTGGTTTCACAAGTGAATTGAACCAGTGCTGAAAGCGGAGACAAGCGATCGGCAACATAAGCACCTGAAAGGATAAAGCCTAACACGAGTGGCCCAGGCAATGTCATGACACTTCCCAGTGTAAAAAGTGCCACTCCAACAGTACTAAGTGTCCCTAGTCCTGTCCCCATAAACAATGCCATAAGCGCAGTCATTAAAAAAGTAAACAGGAGGAAATGAACATGTCCTATCACTTCAAAACCATAAAAAATCATAGAAGGTACTACACCCGAACTAATCCATAAAGCGATATTAAAACCAATTAAAATAATCATTAAATAAATACGTTTAACACTGAAAATCCCTTGAACAATATCATTCACAATAGGGCGATATGTTTTCTCTTGTAACAATAGTGATCCACAAATAATCACTAAAACCCCTAAAAAACCCAACCACAGAGCATATCCTTTATAAAGGCAAACCATTAAAGTCAGTGCCAATAAGCCACCATAAATCAAACCTTGATACTTTTTTAATCCTTCCCCCATCGTTTTCACACGTCCTCCTACTTCTTCATAAAAGCCTTTATCTCATTATAATTTTAGCATATTCTTTATTCATTAAGAGTAAATTTCAAAAAAATACGGAAAACACTTGACTCTTTATTAAAATATGTTAATATAATGAATAAATACTAATTGCGAGGCAAAATGATGAATAAAAATACACAATCAAATTTAAATGGAAAACTTCATCATCATCATAGATCAGGGTTTTATCTCTAAATGAAAACGTTATTTTCATTATAGATATAAGCCCTATTAATCGTTAGCGAATAGGGCCTCGTATCTATGATGAACTCGAAATATTAAGAGTCATATAGGACAGTGTCCTATATGACTCTTTTTTTATACCCATTTAAACGCCGACTGGCGTGAAGAAAGGAACACACATGAGACCTAAAAGAATAAACACCCTTAAAACCTTGCAAAATCAATCACTTATGATTTCAAAACTCATTAGACTTTATCAGTCCCATGGCTTCCGCGAAATGGACATCCCCGTCCATCTCAAGGCCTCTAATCAAACCACTGCTTTAGATACTGTGAGATTTGTTGATTCAGAAAAAGGCATTGTCAAGCTCCAAGATGATCCCACCCAATCTATCTTAGAATTGCTAGAATCTGAATCATTAAACTGTCCGCTTAAAATCTGTTATGAAGCTAAAACATTTAAATATCTCGACAAACAAATTGATGAAATGACACAAGTTGGAATTGAATCTTACGGCGAATCAGGACCCTCTGTAGATGCAGAAACTGTTGCCATGGCAATAAAATCACTCCTCATTTTTGACAGCCAAATTCTCGTAGAAATCAGTGAAATCACCTTTTATAAGGCCATCATGAACCTGATTCAAATGGAAAGTCATCAGCCCTTAATTGAAAAAATCATTCAAAGTAAAAACAAAGTCAGACTGGAAAAATTGGATTGTATTTCAGATGAATTGAAAAAGACCCTCATGGCTTTTATTGACTGCAACGGTTCAATCGAACAAGTTCTTCCTAAAGTAAAAGACCTAAGTCAAATGCCACTTGTTATAGGGAATGACAACTTACAACATGCAGTCACTTACTTAGAAAATATCACTCAATTAATTCAAGCCTACAACTTATCCAGTCAACTTAGAATAGACATCACCTTAAAACCAGATTTTGATTATTATACAGGCATTATCTTCAAAGGCTATACTCAAAAATATCCTGAACCCATCTGTACAGGCGGTCGCTATGACCGAGGCGTTATTGAAGCATTACCCGCAATTGGTTTTGCTATCAAAGTTAACTATTTACTAACCATAATGGAGGAAAATAAAATGTACGAAAACGGAACGATTTGTATCTATGAAAAAAGTATCACTCAAAAAAGTATCAAGCTAGCTGAAGTTTACCGCGAAAAAGGCTATGACGTCGATATTCAAAAATATGATTCAGAAAAATATGCAATTGATAGTGCCACAACAAGAGCCGTTGAAACCGTTGTCATCATCGACCAAGATGTGGCTAAACTGATTAATCTAAGAACCGAAAAAATAGAGAAATACCCGCTTGGGCAAGTAACCGCTAACCCTAGCCTTTTACTCTCCAACGAAAGTATTCACTAATCAAGATAAGAAAGAACAAGAAAGGACAATCCATGCCTAATCAACCTACAGCCAACTCATTAACGCTCGCACTTGCTAAAGGTCGCATTTCAGAAGAATTTTTCAAGGCCTATTCTGAAAATGTAAAAGCCATTAAAATTGAATCGCGAAAACTCATTTACATCATTGATAATCTCACTCTTATTTTAGTCAAACCCGTCGATGTTCCCACTTATGTCACAAGCGGTATAGCCGACATCGGCATCGTTGGACGAGATGTGGTTATGGAATCAGGACATACTTTTTTTGAACTGAATGAACTGAACTTTTCAAAATGTAAAATGTCAATCGCTGGTTTTGATCAAGAAGGACCTCTCCCAGAGAGAATGACCATTGCCACCAAGTACCCACGTATTTGTAAACAGTTTTTTCCTAAATCAGAAACCATCTATCTCAACGGATCAGTCGAGCTTGCACCGCTTATGAATTTATCCGATGTCATCTTTGACATTGTGGAAACAGGTGCAACCCTCAAAGAAAATGGACTCACCGTCTTAAAAGATGTGATTGATATTAACCCTATCCTCATTGCAAACGAAACCTCTTATAAATTTAATCAAACCGCCATAGAATCTATTAATAACGTACTCACACAAGGAGGCCTCAATGTATAAGGCAGAACAAAATAAAGATATCCGCATTCGTCTCAATGCAAATGAACTCAATATTCCATTTGATCAAGAATGGTTAGATGAAATGAAAGCCGCTATCACTTTTGATGACATCAACCGTTATCCTGAAACCAATTCAGATGGGCTCTTAGCTGTCGCTTCAGACAAATTCAAAGTGCCAGCCTATCAGATCGTAGCAGGGAATGGTTCCGATGAACTCCTCGACATTGTCTACAAAGCTTTTACGTCTCCCGGCGACAAAGTGCTCGCTTTTACCCCTAGTTTTGTTATGTATGAAATCATTAGCGATATCTACCAAACCGATTTCAAAACCTTTAATGTCATGGACTCTACCACCATTGATGTCGACGCCCTTATTGACGTTATGAAAAAAGAAAAACCGCAACTCACTTTCATTTGCAACCCCAATAATCCAACTGGTCAATTACTCAGTCACACCTCTATTGAAAGAATTATTCAAACTGGCATTGGCACCATTGTTATTGATGAAGCCTATGGTGAGTTTATCGGTCCTGATTTTATGGCTTACAGTGCCATTGACTTAATTGATAAGTATGACAATGTCATCGTCTTAAAGACCCTTTCAAAAGCATACGGCCTTGCTGGCTTACGGGTTGGTTTTTCACTTTCAGGTGAATCTGCAAGCCAACAATTACTCGCCAATAAGTACCCTTACAACCTCAACCAATACTCACAGCAATTTGCAATGGCACTCTTAAATGAAAAATATACTGATAAAGTCATGAAACGCGTTGAATTAACGCTCATCCAACGTGAACGCACCCTAGCCGCCTTAAATGCAATTGAGGGCATTACCCCTTCGCCTTCTGCAGGTAATTTTATCTGGTTTTATACAGAATATCCCGAACTTAAAAATGCCCTCCTCGATCAAGGTATCCTCATTCGTGCTTTCGATCATCTCAAAGGCTACTACCGCGTGACAATTGGTACAGAAGCTGAAATGTCTATTTTTATAGACGTTATCACCCAACTGTTTAAGGAGGTTTAAAATGCGTACGTCTACTCTATTGAGAGAAACCAACGAAACTCAAGTTATCGTTACCTTGGATTTAGATCAAACTGTGGGATCTGATATTCGCACTTCTATCCCTTTTTTTAATCACATGCTAGAGCAATTGGGCAAACACAGTGGTTTTGCCCTTACTGTTAAAGCTTCAGGTGATGACGTCCACCACATCGTTGAGGATGTGGGCATTACCTTAGGTGAAGCTTTTTTAGAAGCTATTGGCGACAAAAAAGGCATCGAACGTTATGCTTCTATGATGGTCCCTATGGATGAATCCCTTATCAATGGTGCGATTGATATTTCAGGTCGACCTTATCTTAACTTCAACTGTCAATTGCCATCACCTATGACCAGTGGATTTGAGTCTGAACTCGTTAAAGAATTTCTCTTGGCCTTCGTAACACACGCTAAAATCACCCTACACATGATTCAAATTCAGGGCGATAATACTCACCATATTATTGAGAATGTCTTTAAACTCTTAGCTAGACTCTTAAAAACGTCTGCTGCTATCACCGGTAAATCTCTCCCCTCTACGAAAGGAGTCTTGTAAATGATTGTTATTGTTAATTATGATATTGGCAACGTCTTTAATGTTCAAAACGCCCTCAATCATATGGGTTATCCTTGCCTTTTGTCCTCTGATCCAGATGTTATCTTAAAGGCTGATGCCATTATACTTCCCGGCGTAGGTGCCTTTAGAGACGCTATCCAATCCCTTGAAGACAAAAAGCTCATATCAGTCTTAAAAGAAGCCGTCACTAAAAAGATTCCCCTGCTTGGCATTTGTCTTGGAATGCAATTGCTTTATGAAAAGAGTTTTGAAAATGGTGAATATGAAGGTTTGGGATTCCTAAAAGGTGACATTGTCAAATTTGATGAAAGCAGAGTGTCCCAAATCCCTCAAATGGGCTGGAACAACCTTGAATCTGTAAATGATTCTCCCTTTAGTCAGTCAGAAGGTGACGTTTACTTCGTTCATTCTTACTATGCTCAAGGAAATACAAGTCAAATCTTATCGGTTGTCAATTATGAAGGTGTTAAAGTCCCAGCCATTGTAGGTGAATTTCCTGTCTATGGTATGCAATTTCACCCTGAAAAAAGTGGAAAAGAAGGACTTAAAATACTCAAAGCTTTTTTAAACATCGTGCCCACTTATATCAGATAGGTTCAATTAAATCCTAGTCATTCAGAAATGAGTAACTAGATAAATCAATAAGATTAGGAGTGTCATATATGATTATTTACCCCGCAATAGATTTATTAGATGGCAAGTGTGTTCGCCTGCAAAAAGGCGATTTTAAAAAGTCTACCACCTACTATGAAGACCCTTTAGACGCCGCTCGCTTTTGGAAAAAGAGTGGTTCCGACTACCTACACATTGTTGATTTAAACGGTTCAAAAGACGGCATTTTCTATCATCTTGATCTCGTCAAATCAATCATTGAAGAAACAGGTCTCTCCATCCAATTTGGAGGTGGTATTCGTTCTAAAGAACAAGTCGATCAACTGATTCAAATTGGTGTTGATCGACTTGTTATTGGCTCACTCGCTGTAAAAAATGTTGACCTCTTTCAAAGAATACTTGAAGATTATGGTGATAAAATCGTATGTGCTATTGATGCTAAAAATGGCTATGTCGCAACTGACGGCTGGACAAGTGCCAGTCAGCTAAGCTATATAGACTTTGCCAAAGCACTTGAACGTATGGGGTGTACCCAAGTACTTTACACCGATATTGAACGTGACGGCATGCTCACCGGTCCTGACCTAAAAGGTTATGAACACCTCAAAAAAGAAACCTCTTTAAACATTGTTGCTTCGGGTGGAATTGCCACTCTTGAAGATGTTAATCAACTCAAATCGCTTGATGTCTACGCGACCATTATTGGCAAAGCTTTCTATGAAAAGCGGTTTAGCTTAGAACAAGTTCTCACTTTAATCCAATAGGTGTTCATCCTCCTATGTCTATCAAAAGCAAAAGAAAGGAATTGACTATGATTAAAAAACGTATTATCCCATGTCTTGATATCGCTGATGGCAAAGTCGTCAAAGGGATTAACTTTCAAAATATAAAGACCATCGCTGACCCTGTAGAGATGGCAACCTTTTATTCTAAAACTGGGGCAGATGAGCTGGTCTTTTATGATATAACTGCTTCTTATGAAGAAAGAGGAACATTTGTCGATATGGTTAAAGCAGTGGCACAGAGTGTCTTTATTCCCCTTACAGTTGGCGGTGGTGTCCGCTCGGTTGCTGATTTTGACTTACTTTTAAAATCAGGTGCCGATAAAATCTCAATCAATAGTTCAGCTATTAAAAACCCCGACCTCATACAAGAAGCCAGCCAACGTTTTGGTTCTCAGTGTGTCGTTCTCTCCATGGATGTCAAACGGGTTAATGGTGTCTATAAAGTTTTCGCCAAGGGCGGTCGTGAAGAAACAGACCTTGAAGCCGTCGCTTGGGCACAACAAGGCGTCTCACTTGGTGCCGGTGAATTGGTCATCAATTCTATTGATACCGACGGGGTTAAAGGTGGCTTTGATATCGACCTATTAAATGCTATTTCAGAAGTGGTATCAGTACCTATTATCGCTTCTGGCGGTGCAGGTTCTATGTCAGATTTCAAAAAACTCTTTGAAACCACTACTATAGATGCAGGGCTAGCCGCTTCTATCTTTCACACGCAGCAAGTGATGATTCAAGACTTAAAACTCTACCTCGCTAAAAATAAAATTCCTGTTCGCTTTGGATTTATAGGTGATCAGCTCATACCTGCCGTCGTTCAATCTGCAAAAAGTAAAAAGGTCCTCATGCTTGCCTATATGAACGAAACAGCACTCCAAAAATCTATGACAATTGGGGAAACTGTCTTTTACTCTCGCTCAAGACAATGCTTATGGCACAAGGGAGAAACTTCTGGTAATACTCAAAAAATCGTTGATATTCAATTTGATTGTGATCAAGACACCTTACTTGTCAAGGTTGAAGAAGCAGGCCCTGCCTGTCACACAGGAAGTGAAACCTGTTTTGATCGCTATGAGGATTATAAGAACTATGAAGACTATGAAGACTATAAAGACTACGAAGCAGATTCTCCCCTTCTCAAACGACTCTATGATATCGTTATGGACCGTAAACTCAACCCCACCGAAGGCAGTTATACCAATTATCTCTTTGAAAAGGGCGTTGATAAAATTCTGAAAAAAGTGGGAGAAGAAACAGCCGAAGTTATCATTGGTGCTAAAAATACCAACGAAGAATTAATCTATGAAACAGCCGATCTCTTTTACCATGTCATGGTGCTCCTCGTCAACCAAGGCGTTACTTATGAATCAATCGCAGAAGAACTCAAAAAAAGAGAAAAGTAAGTTTAAATAATCTGAACATAAATTTATTGAAAAATAAATCTATTGAAAAATAAAAAAACTTCATGACCCCCTATACTTTAGGCGATCGTGAAGTTTTTTTATAATTAACAATAAATAGACCCATTGAAACACTGACTAAGCCTACTATCATCATTTGAGAAAAGTTCTCACCAGGAATGAATACCGCCGATAAGAAACTTCCAACGATGGGAACAGTAAACTTATAAAGTGTCACCTCACTGGCTTTATTATCTTTGAGAAGCATAAACCATAAACTAAAAGCCGTTGCAGAAATAAAGGCAGCATACAGCAAGAGTCCTCCTGACGCAAGGTTAAAATGAAGACTATTGACACCAGAGGTGGCAAATCCAATCACTAATAATACAATAGACCCTAACATCATTTGATAAGTCGTTACTTTAAAAGGATGAATCGTCTGGCCTGCTGATTTGGCTAGAAGTGTGCCTATCGTGCCAGAAATTCCAGCAAATATCATAAAGCCTTCTCCTATCCATTTAAAATCAAAACTACCAAAACCAGCATTAATATTAATTAAAACAATCCCTAAAAAGCCAAAGACTAGGCCCAGTATTTTTTTAACATTGATTTTATCATCTTGATAAACAAAGTGGGAGGCAATCACCACTAGAAAAGTACTGATACTTTGTAAAATGGCTGCCTTTATCCCTGACGTATTGGCTAAACCATTGTAAAAGAAAAAATACATTAAACTGGTATTAAAAAGTCCCAATACCAATACTTTTATCAACTCACGCTGACTTAATCTCATATTAAGTTTAAGTCCAAACTTAGAAACCATAAAGAGGGCACAGGATGCTATAAAAAAACGCATGCCCGCAAAGGCAATTTTGCCATTAAAATCCGACGGACTTAGGTTTAATAATTCATAACTCTTTTTTAATACAGGAAATGCACTTCCCCACAAGACACAGCAGAAAAGTGCAATGATAACAACTTTTTTCTTATCTTTAAACATATTCATAATTGACTACTTCCTAGCTCTATCCTTTAGCACTTCTCAAAGTGTTTAAGGTCATCTTCTTTTTTTATTCTCACTATCTTAACACGATTTTGACAAGCCGTCTATAAGAGTTTTCCTACAAGATAATGAATATAGAAGTTTAGCGCATCTGTAAATTTACGGATATCGTAACCCGTTGCCGTTTCAATTTTATTCAGTCTATAAATCAAAGTATTACGGTGAATGTAAAGTTTATTGGCGGTTTCTGTGACATTGAGATTATTATTGAAAAAATTAATCGCTGTTTGTTCTAATTCTTCATCCCCCAGCTTTTTGACTTGATTTTTAAAGACGCTCTCTATCACATCATGCTGTCCCGTACTTTTCAGTTTCCATAATAAATAAGGCATTATCATTTGGTCAAAGCGTAGCACTTGTTCATTGATTTTAATCTGACCGCCAACCTTTTGCAGGTCAATGATTTGCTGATAACTTTTATGAATTTCACCAATATGCGTACAGCGATCACCGATGACAATCTTAGCCGATGTCAACGCTTCAGTCTCAATCATTCCAATAAGTTCATACGGCGAATGCCCAAAATCTGTAACGAAAACAATCATTTCATTATGATTCATCATTACGATTTCATCATTTGCAAAAGTAGATTTTAAGATTGCAAAAACATCATCAAAATTATTTTTAAAACTAATATGCCAAAGTTTCAGTGGAAATTCAAGGGCTGTTTGATAGCGGGTATAACCTTCCTCATCTAATAAGAGTTGCTTACCCGAGGTCTGCATCATTTCTAGCGATTTTTTAACCAAAGACGCTATAAGATGTCTTTCACGTTCATTAAGATTGGCATGCGACATAAAAAGCTCAATGTGGTAGTGATTAAACTTAATCGTCATATGTTGTGGATATTCTTCAAAATGATCTTCTGGAAAAAGCAAGTTGTGATTCACACGCATAGCAAATTGATTACCCAGTAATTGTTTCAGTTCTAAATAGATTTTTTCAAACATCACTACACCTCTTCTGAATTCTAAGACTGTTTTATGACTAAAGAAAAAATAGCCATATACTATGACTATTTTTCCTTAATATTATTATATCAAAAGGTTTACAACAAAATTGATTTTTCTGTTTCTTTATCAAATAAATGTACTTTGTGGTTTTCAAAAGCCACATAAATATCATCATTGATTTTTAATTCATGGTGACCTTCTTCTTTAGCAATGTATTGTTTCTCATTGAAACTAAAGTAGATATTAAGATCACTTCCTAGAAGTTCAGTTACTTCAACTTTGGCTTTAATGCCTTCTCCTTTAGGAACTACTTTAATATTTTCAGGTCTTACCCCAATAGTAACATTTTTATTAAGGTAACCTTTGCTTTTTACTTTATCAGCTGATTCTTTTGGAAGTTCAATTTCAAGACCATCAATTATCGCAAATACTTTACCATCTTTATCTGTTAACGTACCGTCTAAGAAGTTCATTTGAGGTGCACCAATAAAACCTGCAACAAACATATTAGCTGGTGAATTATAGATTGTTTTAGGATCAGCTACTTGTTGAATCACACCTTCATTCATAACACAAATTCTTGAACCCATTGTCATGGCTTCTGTTTGGTCATGTGTTACATAAACAAAAGTCGTTTGAAGGTCATTGTGAAGTTTTATAAGTTCTGCTCTCATTTGAACCCTTAATTTAGCATCAAGGTTTGAAAGTGGTTCATCCATTAAGAATACTTCTGGTTTTCTAACAATGGCACGACCAAGAGCAACCCTTTGTCTTTGACCACCTGATAATTGTTTTGGTTTTCTATCCAGTAATTGTTCAATTCCTAAAATTTTAGCTGCTTTTTCAATTCTTTCTTTAATTTCAGTTTTAGGTGTTTTTTGAAGTTTTAATCCAAAAGCCATGTTATCATATACTGACATATGAGGATAAAGGGCATAATTTTGGAACACCATTGCAATATTTCTGTCTTTAGGTGCTACATCATTTACCATATTCTCACCAATGAAAAGTTCACCTTCTGAAATTTCTTCAAGTCCCGCAATCATACGTAGTGTTGTCGTTTTACCACAACCCGATGGGCCTACCAAAATCATGAACTCTTTGTCTTGAATATCTAAGTCAACACCTTTTACTGCGTGAAATCCATTAGGATATACTTTATTGATTTGATCGAGAACAACTTTAGCCATTTGCTACCTCCAATATAAATCTTTGTGTCCTATCTTGATGATAGTCCAATCATTTATTATAGATTTATTATATCGAAATGGTCTTTTAATTGATATTGGATGATTGCACAAAAATCATTGTAGGTTTTGTTCATCCGACAACGAGACATCAAAAAAGTGCCCCCTAAGGCGCACTTTTATTTTTTAATCTTCCCATCCGTTATCGTAGTCATCTTCATATTGAGCTTCATCATCATACCCACGAGGTCTTACATCTTTAAAATCATCTTCTTTAATCATTTTTTTCGTGAAATCAGTCCACGACTCAGGATAATCTGCTGGAATGGTAACGCCTTCTATGTAGCATTCTCCCTTAAACCTTTTATCAATTGTTTCCATTGAATAATTCGGTAACTGAGAAAGCTTGGTATCAGGGTTTTTCATGACATAGAGTTTTCTGAGATCTTCTCTACGTGCCACATAATATTTTCGATTATAGAAAAAATGCCAACTGCTGAGGTTAAAGGCAAGTAACAAGACCACAATATAGACAATACGTTCATCCTGTATTACCCAACTAAAATTCAAGACGATTAATGGGATGACTATCATATCTACAATCACTGCTATAATCCTTATAATCCTTGATTTTATGCGAAGATGGCTTTTCTTTGGCTGATTCGTCTCTGTCATGTAGTCATTCTCCTTATTCTTTACTATACTCTATATAACATTCATCATTTGCAACAAGGGAATAGAGCCATTTATTACCGCGCAATTAGCTCAAAAAACCTTCCCCTAGTACTTCTCTAACATTAGCAACTGTTACAAACGCTTTCTCGTCAATACTTTTAACGTACATTCTAAGTCGAACAAATTCTTTCTTCCCCATCACTGAATTGACGATTTCCTTGTTTGAGCTGGTATATCCCCCTTTAGCAGTATATATAGTTGCTCCACGGTTAAGTTCTTCATAGATAAACTTTTGAATTTCTTCAGAATGATCCGATATCACGGATACTGACACTTTCATTGAAAATCCTTCTATGACATTATCAACAATAATACCATTGAGTATAACCCCTAAGAGGGCATAAATGGCAAGTTCGATACCAAATACAAAACTAGCAAGTAAAACGACCACCATATCTGCCATCAATAATGACTTTCCTATATCTGTGTGGAAGTATTTATTAAGAATTTTGGCAATGATATCCGTTCCACCTGTAGAGGCGTTTTGATTAAAGACAATTCCCAATCCTATTCCCGAAATAATAATACCAACAATTAAATTCACTAAAAGATCATCTACCAGAGGTTCTTTCAAAGTTATCATGCTGTCAAAAACATAAACAAGCCCTGACAATAAAAAACTGGTATAAATTGTTTTAGCACCAAATTGTGGTCCTATTGCAATGAAACCCACTACGAATAAAATAACATTGAGTACAAATAAGATACTCCCTATTTCAAATTGGGGCAATACATGATTAATGACCATAGCAAGCCCTGTCACACCACCTGTTGCCAAATCAGCAGGAATCAGGAAAAAGGACAATCCCATGGCGACAATCGCCGCACCTATGGTCACTAATACAAACTCTTTTATCTTTTTCTTCATCTTTCTTCACCTCATTTATTATAAGTCTTCTCTAAAACTATACCCACAAAAAACATAACTATCGAAAGCGTCGATAGTTATTGTTTGATTAACCTTTATAGTCATTGTTTTTACAAAAGTCTTTTTACTCTATGATAGGTTATTGTACCTTATTATAGCATAGGTTAAGTGGATAAAAAAGACCCCTGAAAAGTCCCTCTTATTAGAGTGTCTTTCTAAGGCTATTCACTTATAATATATACTATTTAATCCCTGCTATAAGCTTATACTTTCCACATAAGGTTTAAGTCGTTTTAAATGTGCACGCCCTGTAATGATGGCTATCTTATGATGGGGATAAGCATTAATAATCGCCGATAGATTTTGACACATCTTATCTTCCCGTTCATGTTGATAATCATTTATGTCATTATAACCTTTTGATGCTAAATGACTCTCTATCTTTTGATCAATCATCACTTCTTTATCACACAAGGGGTCTTTTTGGCACTCATCAAAATGACAAGACGTCAGAAAATCTTCCATTAAGGCTTTCCTTTCCATGATGTACTTCTTTAAGTTCTCATCATCTTCCATCAGTTCCCACACTTTAGGTAAACCGTTATCACGTGACATCTTCTTGCCTTCTAAAACCTGTCCTCTCCAGTCAAAACCTATAACTTTAGCTGACCCAAAATTTCCAGCTGCTGCCATCACCATTTCCGGCGGATAGACCGTCTCTAAAAAGGATAGGGGTTCTTGCAAATCTTCTTGTCTCATTTCTATGACAAGGATATCCGGGTCAATACCTTTTAAGACTTCCTTTAAATCATCGTAGGTATAGTTGGGATTGACTTCGTGGGTAGTGTGGAGAGTGCCGATTAGGTTGATGTTTTTATTCATTGGATTTTCTCTTTCTGTTATCTCTCTTTTTGTCACTTAAAACAAAGCAACATACGACTTTTTATTGATACCCTTTCAATATTATTCTATTCTTCTTGTATTTAATAAGTTTTGTAATGGTTAATGGAAACTAAAATGTCAACGGTACTAACTGAAAGCGAATTCAAATTACTCATTTCAATACATCTAATGTTAAGGTTCAACTAATTTAGGAACTATCAATGGCTTAGTATTTATTGAATTTCAATACATCTAATGTTAAGGTTCAACTTCAGCGTGTCATTTTCATCCCAAAAGAATTTCTTTATTTCAATACATCAAGTGTTAAGGTTCAACCAAAAAGAAATACCGTCTTAGAAGTAAGATTAATGGATTTCAATACATCAAATGTTAAGGTTCAACTATTTTTTTTATGTAGTAAGCGGATTCCTTTGCTTTATTTCAATACATCAAATGTTAAGGTTCAACGGATTAAACCCAATGGTGGACAGAAAGACCATCGAAATTTCAATACATCAAATGTTAAGGTTCAACTCTGCTTTAGAGCTTTAATATACTCTAACTCTGTTAATTTCAATACATCTAATGTTAAGGTTCAACAGAGCTGACTGAATACTTTAAATCGTTGCCAGAGTTATTTCAATACATCTAATGTTAAGGTTCAACGTTGCTATTTTCAACTGGTTTTGATGTCACTTCATTATTTCAATACATCTAATGTTAAGGTTCAACTAATTTGATAGCACAGCAAAAGGGTGTCAATGCGACATTTCAATACATCTAATGTTAAGGTTCAACAATGTTCACGACACAGGGCAATGTAGCCTTAATGAAATTTCAATACATCTAATGTTAAGGTTCAACCTGCACATGCAGAAAAAGAACTAAATCAAAAAGATCAATTTCAATACATCTAATGTTAAGGTTCAACTTGGTTCCCAATTGTGGCAGCACACAGAAAAGCAGAATTTCAATACATCTAATGTTAAGGTTCAACATGTATATTGACGTGCAAATTCCCACCAACTATTGCATTTCAATACATCTAATGTTAAGGTTCAACTGGTGGAGTAAGCGAAGATATTGCACAAGCTATTTTATTTCAATACATCTAATGTTAAGGTTCAACTTGATTATAAATCTGTTTACCTTCGCTAACTGATATATTTCAATACATCTAATGTTAAGGTTCAACTTTTCTGATTCAACATTTTCTTGACAAGAAAAACGAATTTCAATACATCTAATGTTAAGGTTCAACTAATTAGACCACACAATATTGGGAAGAACATTATACATTTCAATACATCTAATGTTAAGGTTCAACACAGATTTAATAGAATCATCGAGTTTACGAATAATTATTTCAATACATCTAATGTTAAGGTTCAACAAAGTGGGTTGCCAGTGATCACACCAACTACATCAGATTTCAATACATCTAATGTTAAGGTTCAACCACGAAGGAGGACAAGAAAACATGGACTTAAAACAATTTCAATACATCTAATGTTAAGGTTCAACTTATTGTCAGCAGGGAAAAACGTCATTTTGTAATATATTTCAATACATCTAATGTTAAGGTTCAACTTATCTAGCATATTTGAATTGGATTATACCAATTTCATTTCAATACATCTAATGTTAAGGTTCAACTTTTGAAAAAGCAATTAAACAGCAAGTGAGTATTGAATTTCAATACATCTAATGTTAAGGTTCAACTACCGAAAAATAGCCATTTTTAACAGCATACAACTTCTACATACTCTCTTATTACTATATCACAGTTTTTTTAGAAAATGATTGTTATGTTTTTGTCAATTAATTTCATATAAAAAATTCTTCTTCGCCTTTTAATTCTTTAGTTCCTAGTATCTCTTCTTCAAAATAATGTTGACTCAAAAGTTTTATAATCACAACATCATCTTTCTTTTTATTGATGACTTTTAACAATTCAGCTTTTAAAGAAATGATTTGTGAAGGTGTAATTCGCCCCCTAAATACAGAGAGTTGATAATGCGTAAGGTACTTTTTACAAACTTTAAAAACTTTTTGACATCGCTTTTCTTCAACATCATAAAATACAAAAACATAGTTGTAATTATATTTTTTAGGCATTACATTTTCTCCTTTTCACTAAAAGGCATAAACGGCTTATCTTCAATAAAATGCTTAATCAGCTTATAACCCTCAAATTTAATCGCAGTTTCATAACTAACAGGTCTATTTAAAGATTGATGCTTGAAAGTGGAACTGAGTTTCTTTTCAAGTTCAACAATAAATTTTTTACGCCCTTCTTCATTCAGATAGCAATAATTAAGATTTTTATCAAAATGTTCAATCACCGTAATCATTCGTTTATTGATCATTGTCACTATGACTGGGAATACAATAATCAATTTAAAAACTTCAGCAACATCTAAAGAAAGTGAAAATCGGCCTTCACTGGGTTCATGTAAAAAGCTAATACCTTGATCCACATGAGTGTGGTACAATTGCGAAATTACTTTTGAATATAACCATGAATTTCCAAAAGAAATCATCGCATTTAGTGGATTATCCGGTGGTCGTTTAACACGTTTATTAGATATGAAAGATTCATCAATAATTTGATTAAGCGTTTTATAAAAATACTGCCACAATTCGCCTTCAGCTGCTAAAAGTCTTTTGATATCTTCTTGCTCTACATCTACTGACCGAATCAAATGACATGCTTCATTGATTATATCTGAATCTTTATATTTTTTGCTCTTCAAGTAATAAATCATATTTTCTTGAATCGCTGATACAAATGGAACAGCAAGTGACATTCTCTCTTGACTGTAGGCTAGTGCTTGTTTAACTGTAACTTTTCCACTCAAATATTTATCCTTTGGATAATAAGACCCACTATAGTAACCATAATAGTTAAAGAAATGAACACATATCCCTTGATGTGATAAAAAATCAAGTAACTTAGTATTTATAGTCACTTCATTCATCATATAAAGTTCTTTAATCCCTTCTATCGGCATATGAACTAACCCTTTTTCAGACCTAAATGTCAAAGAATTATCTTTACGATGTAATTCACCCATTGAAAAAATATAGCGTGTTGCACCTTTCATTAAACCCTCCTAAATATAACAATAATCAAAATAAGCACATTTCTTACACCTGTTTGTTTTGATAGGTTCTGGCGGAACATTTTGTTCAAGCAATATCTGAATACTTTCTACTACCTTTTCAAGTTCAACTTCTATTTCATTTGTTAGTTCAAGTTCTAATCGTTTCTCTGTTTTTGTTTTATTTTCAAAAAAGATGAGTTTCCCTTTTTTTTCAATACCTTTTGCTTTCAAAACAGATAGGTACAAATAGACTTGCCATTTACAGGCTTTGAGATCACTATTTGATTTCTTATATTCAATTAAATAGTCGCCTTGAATTTTATCTATTTTTATTTGTTCAATTGCTACCTCAGAATATTGAGTCTTTCTCTTAGTTTCATGAAGTGCTTTTCCAATTTTCACGTTTTCACTATTATCCTCTAAATTGATGCGATTCCCAGCCAAATAGCATTGCCTTTTACAATGAAAATAATAATTAATCAGTGTGCCGGTCACTTTCAAATCATCAACTCCTCAACATTTAAAACGCCCATTCCATTCGTTTCATTATAGGCCTTTCGATCAAATTTACCATCAACTATATAAGCATCTGACTCCAATAGATAGACTCTCTCACCAATTGATTCGCGATACATTAAAGGAAGATAACGCACATTATAAGTAAAATATGAAAATGTCTTATTGATTTGAGATAACTTAATTTGTTTTTCAGGATAAGATAATTCTGTGTTATTCAATAATTCATTATATTGATTCCAAACTTCTTTTCCATCAATACTTACCTTCTCAACATTTATAACTGTTGGAATAAAAATTGTAATATCGTCATTATCAATTAATCTTAAATATTTTCTTGTCTCATCAAACTTCAAATCCTTTACCAATTTATAGAACTGTTCAATATTATGTTTATTAAAACGACTTTTTTCATTATTTAAAACCTTTAAAATTTGCTCAAAATAGGCTTTGAAATTTTTATCCTTATAGACATCTCTTATAAAGGGATTTCTAAGTGAAAATTGAGTTCTCACATCATCTTTATAAATAACCTTTTCATTAAATAGATTAAAAAAATAGATGCGCGCATTTTCACGTTTACATGATCGATTGATCCGTCCCGCAAACTGTTCTTCATTGTCTAAAATAGAAATGTCTTTATAGCCTTTGTTCATATCTATATCAACGCCTGCTTCTATAACCTGCGTTGCAACTACTATAACGTCTTGTAATAAATAACGCCCCTTTTCATCAACTTGTTTTAAACGCTGTATGACGTCTTCTCTAAAATAGCTTGGATCATCTCCCGTTAACTCTAAAACTTGATAATTTGAATGGGTTAGTTTTGATTTTAATTGCAGATAAAATGCTCTCGCATTGACTTTATCAATAAATTCAATCAAAATACGTGGTTCTTGATTTTCAACATCCTTCACTAAAATTTCTACAAGGTCATCTAATTCAATCTTATTTTCAAGCAAAGTAAAATCTGGCACTGTCCTATCTTTAAAAATAGGATGATTGTAATAGTCTTGAGGACTCTTGATTAACATCGTTGCTCTTTCATCAATAAGTTCACTCATTTTAGGCAAAGTCGCAGACATAATAATAAATTTTATATTATAGTGTTTTGCGTAAAGGTGTATTATTTCAATGAGCTCTTTCCAAATCATGTTTTTATAGCTTTGTATTTCATCAATAATCACGATACTGTTTGCCATATGTGAAAGCATCAAATGTGATTCTCTTGACGTCCCTATTAAAGCATCAAAGAAACGGACATGACTCATCAACAAAATGGGAAAATGTATCATAATATGGTCAAGATACATCTTTTGATAATCTTCATCTTTTATCGTTTTGATAGGCTCAATGCTATTAATGAGACCTATATCCTTACTATCAAACAATTCATTTAGAACATTGGCTGTTTGTTCTATTAATGTATTGAATGGAAAGACATAAAAAATCCGCTTAATATTAGTTGCTTTTTCTATTGCTTTAACTGCAAGATTAATGGATGTTCTAGTTTTTCCAGAACCTGTAGGAGCTTCTAGGTAAAAAACAGAATCATTTATATTCTCAATAAAATGCTTAGATGCTTCTTGTGACATTTTTGTTCTTAAATCGTTTATTTCTAAATTATTGTGTAATTTTATCTCTTTCAAACTATTTTTGACAATTTCATCATCATAGTATTTTTTGGTGAAGCTTGATATATCTTCAATTTCTCCAAAATAACTTGTTCCTTTTCCACTCATATAGTGTCCTGTTGCATAAAAATCACAAGTGACAATGTGACTAAAAAGGGTCTTGAGGAGTAGCCAAAAAATCAGCGGCTGATTATTATCTTGATGAGCAATACTTTCTTTTCCTTTAATCATTGTCCTTTTTAGTTTATTCAACATCACTTCAGACTGATTCTTAAGCAATTCAATCAAGCTATATTCTTCTAAAAATACAGAATCATCTACAATATCATAGATTCCCGTCTCAAGTGACGTTAAGAAATCACCTATATCTTTTAAATAGCCATGATGTTTAGAAATCATATAGGCATACCCTATACATATCTTTCTAAGCTCTGTTTTGAGTTTTCTATCTAGCCGACACTCTTCTTCAAAAATATGTAGATATATAATGGCTGAATAAATACTATGTTGTGTTCGTTCAGTACACTTGTTGCCGAATAAAGTGTTTTTCATTTTGCTAATCTGAAAATTTCGGTTAACTTTCCCTATATCATGAAGATATATGGCTTTTTCGTACCATAGAATGCCTTCTTGTATGAGTATCGGATTTCCTCTAAAATAATCTCTTAAAAGGTTATCAACACAGTTATTATTTTTTGTCAATTTCAAGTAGTAATCATAAACAAGATCAGAATGTTCTCTAAGCGTTTCCTTCTCTAACTTTCCATTACCTTTTAAATGGGCATAGTATGTATAATTGTTTTTAAGATAATTATTTATAGACTTCATAGATTCTCCATTGTTTTTTTAAAATTTAAGATGACTCGCCTACTACCATTAAGTAGACGATATCATCTTTTAAGACATAAGTGAGACAATTAAATAAAGGTAATATATTTTTCATCAACTAGATAAATTTTTTGTTTTGTTTTGTTGATAAACTGATTCGTTAAGCAAGCATCTTTTTTGATATAGAATAATTGTTCATCTATACCAATCGGGAATTGATCTTGAAATAAATAGGGTAATTGGTCTTCTTCTGAATCGCCATCTAATTCAAAATCTTCTTTTATGAAAAGGCTATCAATTTTTTCTGATTCTATGGGTTCAACATCCATCATTTTAACGTCACTGATGACTGCTGGATGATCATTCTTCCCTAAATAAGGTATAAATACACAAATGTTATTCATAAAGTGGTTAACCATTTTGTCTTTTAATTCAATATCCTCTAAAGAGTCTAAATTAAGAACAATTTCCCATTTAACATTTTCAAGCCACTGTTCTCTTACAATCAAATTTTGACCCATGCCAGAATCAGTATTGGCGTAACCTACCGAATTGTTAAAAACATGCACTTTTTTTCTAAAACGTCCCTGTAGTGATCCTATTGGGACAATTGCTATTTCTAAGTTTTTCAACTTTTCATAGAATTCTGGATACAAGGCTTTATCTTGATCATTATAGCCTCTTAATCCTATTACTGCTCCAATAATGCCATAGATAGTCATTTTATGGATATGGCTATAGGTGAAGTAAGTATGTTCATTGACATCTGGACGTTTGAAATGTGCTGTTCTTCCAGAAATGATAAAGCTTAATGCCTTCATACTAAACTTCCTTTTCAGTAATAATATGCTTAACGGTATAATCTACAAAATCACTATGATTGATGAGTGTTATAAGCTGAGGATTAACATAAACTTCCACTTTTTTAAGAGCTTGTTTTTCTTTAACATCTGCTATAAGGTTCATCATATCAGTCACATCTAATTGATTTTCTTCATCAGTTTTAATAAATTTTACATATGAATCAAGACCAGGTAAATACGCCATTGAGTCTTCTTCAAATTCTACAAAAATAGCATATTCATTGTCACACCCCATTTTACTATTGGTTGCAAATGCAGTAGCTGAAATTCTTGAACCTTCCTTGAATTTTTCGTATGCTTCATCTGAATAACCATCAAAATCTTCTAAAATAGCTGCATAATTGTCATAAGCCTTTGGATTAACAGCAAATGGATAACAATAATGTGCTTCGTCAGACATAATTTTTGTTCCAATTGAGGTGTTTCCAGCACCTTCTTTCGCGGAGTTAGCAAATGGACTGAGTATATCTTGCACTTCTACCATAGAATCTTCATAAAGATTAAAGCCTTGCCCAATTTGTACTGCCCCCGTTACTGATAAATTGCACTTATCAACAGCAAAAGTCGCACCAAAATTCATAACGTCTATACATTTAAAAAGATTAGCCAATACGATGTTTTGATTCTTTTCAACCTTTTCCCCAAATAACTCTTCATAACGGTCAGATAACATTTTAGGGACAATAACTTTCTCTTTTCCTTTAACGCCTTCTTTATAAGACTTAATATAAAGCACTTTATCATTATTATTAACCCACATTGATTTCATAGGATATTTTAGAGCTTTGTCACTACCATAGATTTCTCCATTGGCTGTTGATTTGGGACGTCCTGAAAAATCTGCATTCCAGTTTGCCATTTTACTTGATATACCAATTAAACCAAATACACGCCTATTCATGTTCTTTTTCCTCCTTATTTTTCATATAAAAAATATTGTTTGAAAGATAACCCGCAAGAAAAGCTTCTTCATTGACTTTTTCCGATTCGTTATAGGATAAAACCGCTGAATAAACTTGATTGAATTTGATATGTTTACTGCTGATTTTATGTGCATACTTTTTGAAGGTAAATACAAGTTCTCGATTAAGTTGAGAAACTTTCTTTTTATCTAACATTGGCATCACCATATCGTGATTCATTTTACTGGATTCTGACTGTCTTAATAGGTAATACGCCACTTGACCAGCGGCATAAGAATATGCATCATTGGTTTCAAATAATTCTGCTCCATTTGATTCAGTAATTTTATTTACTTGATTCTTAATACTTTGAAGATTTTCCACCTTACTTCCTCCTTTACAAAATGATTTAATTGAATAATAAGTATTAAACGCATCTATAGCTTCATAGAAGGGATTTTTATTATTGAAACTAAATAAGCGATCTTTTACAAAAACGATACCATACTTGTCTATGAACACTTGTAAATCCATATAAAGCCCTTTATAGAAGTAATCAAATAATAAATCTCTTGTGAGCATTAAAACATTTTTTTGTCTATTGCTCATGTAATTGTTCCCATTAATATCTTTAGGATCAGTATGGTAATTATAGAGAAGTTGATTTGAAAAGAAATACTTATTGATGTCTAATTCCATAGCTTTGATAGTGCCTAATTTATCATTAGAGTATTCTTTTAAAACTTCAATACCATCTTTCATATAAGTGTATTCTAAATAATTCTTTGTTTTATAAGATGATCTTGTTTCAAACGTTGGGACAATGTCATAATCTGTGATGATCTTTTGCCCATTATTAGCTGATAGTACGATCATATTTTGAGGTTGCATCGTTTTTAATGACTCACTCGAAAGTTCAATATCTAGTAAATCATCCATGATTTGATAGTAGTGTTTATTACTATGATTTTTCAAATACAAACCATACCAGTAGAGATTTATTGCATCATTCAAGCTAAGTGCGTATGGGATATTTCCCTTTTTAACATTACTTTTTTTAGTTTGGTGTTCAAGATATTTTTTCTTTGCGTTCAATCCCATATTAAAATTAGTAAGCCCTATCGTATCATCTTCCATCAATAAAGTGTAGTCGTTACTATTAAACACCTTATGTACTAAATAACGTCTACTTTCTTCTTGATACAAATCATAATCAAAATCAAAGAAAATTTTGATATACCACTCAAATTCATCAGCTTTTTCTAATATCACTTTTTCAATTTTTGAGTAGTTATCAATTAAAAAATGTTTACAAAAATCATAGTGTTCTTTGGATAATTGATAATTAATTGAATCTAAGAATCGGGACATATTTAAATTTTCACCTAATAGTGATTCAAAATAGGACTTCAGATTTTCAATAATATCTTGCTGACTTAAAAAATTCTTCTTTTCAGCAGTTTTATCGCTTTCAATAATATTGTCTTTTTTAATAAAACACGTTAAATAATTGTTACTATGAATCCTACCTTTATTAGGCTTCGTATAAATGGCTTTATTAGAATCAACATATCTAGATATAAAGTCTCTTTTCTGAAACCATCTATAGTCTTCATCTAAAGCAACTTCTTTTGAATCCTGAACGATATAAGTTGAGATTTGACCCTCAGGACTAATTCTCATATAAAGTCCCTTATCTAACGTGTGGCGATCACTTACAAAGTCCATACCATACTTCTCAAGAGACTTTTCAAAACTTCCCAATAAGTTCTCTATCATTGACTTTCCTCCTTTCTTTGTTCCTTAATTCATATTCAATACTCGTCAAATTTATATGCAAAAGCCACTACCCATACTTGAAGATTTTTCTAAAATTGATGCTGTAAACGCTAAATAAGTCATTTTTATGGCTTCTTCATCACTACCAAAACCAATGACGAATTTATTGCCAATGAGACTACCCGATTTATATTTAACTGAAATTGGCTTATGATTTTTTAGACTCACATAATTAATAAAATTCTCTTTTCTACCAGGTTCTTCACCATAAAAAGCAGTATATTTAGTCACTAAGTTTCTTTCCATCTTTTCTTTAATCACATCTATACCAAATTCTTTGACCCAATATTTATCCTTCAGTGTACAAATAGCTGGTGTTGTTGTATATAATTCCTCTTTGTGCATGAATTTTTTGATTTGTAGTTCTTTCGCAATGACTTTAAAAAAATCATCTTCGTAACCACTCATCGACCGATCAAATGCCTTGGCTATTTCTTGTAAAGGGGTTCTTATTCTGAAAAAATAGACACGCCCTTCATGATATTGTTTATTTTCTGCTCTTGGGTACAGATAATCGTAACCAAAAAGTTTTACCGTCTTTTTACCATGCAATTCTGTTAAAAAATTATTTTTGTTCATAACGCCTTTTACTAAATTACCAAGTCTGAATCCAATAGAATCAAGTGGTATAGTTTTCTTAACAAATACAGTTGTTGTTAATTCATAATATTTCAATTTATCACATCCTTTCTATAAGTTTTATTCGTCTTGATTAAAAATTAGTTACTTTCTCTCCTTACCGCCCCCTTTCACTATAATCATCATAAACCCTAAAGTTATCAAAAAACGTCACTTTCAAAAATATTTTTGTATCTTTTTTGAATTTTTTTCTGGAGTGACTCTGGAGCTATCACCCGACAGTGTTCCCCCATTGATAGAATCCAGCTTTCGATTTCTGTTTCGCCTTTGAGATGTGCCTTAAAAAGAATCGTATTATCATCAACCTCTTCAATGATCTGTTCTGGATGATAGCGGTTTTCTTTGACAATATGGTTATAAGGATATTTGATTTTAAGGATAACCTCGACGCCTTCATCCTTAAAAATACCAAAGGTATTCTTAATGTAATTTTCAAAATCAAACCCTTTACGGGCATCCTTACTTGATGGTTCATTTTCTATACTGCCTTCAATGACTTTATAATGACGAATACGAGATAATTTAAAGTCTCTGATTTCTTGCCTTTTTTCACAGAAGGCAGCCACATAGTAAGCCCCCTTGTAGATATAAATCTTATAAGGATGAATAACCCTTTGAGATTGGGCATTTTGAGAAAGCGAGAAATAGACAACGTCTACTCTTTGCTTTTTATCTATCGTTTCATTTAAATGACTGATGATTTCTTCTTCACGTTCAGTCACTTCACTATAGCCTCTGTAAATCACGGTTCCCACTTCGTCAACATGTGGAATATCACCATAGCGTTTTTTGGCGATTAATTTATTGAGTCCCGACTCATATTCGTCTTTTAATAAGTATCCGCTGCCTTCATTTAAGAAGTCCTTCGCCTTTATCAAAGCTTCAAGTTCTGACATGGATAAGCCAGATTGAAGCCAAAACGATCCCCGATTAAGACGATAACCGCCCTTCTTGCCTCTGATGATTTCAATATCAATCCCTGTATCCAGAGCGTCAATGCTGTTAATCGCACGTCTCACTTGCTGTTCAGACATTTCGAGTTCTTCTCCTATAGCCGTTGCGGTAAGTACGTCTTTTGCATTGTAGAGCAGATAGATAATTCTCAACATATGATTAAGTGTCATTGTCCCTCCACCTTTCATTAATCAATCATTTGAAATTTTATATTTAATATTATGAATTTATAACTATTTTTTCCATATACTCATTTCTATTTTAGCACAAAAAAAGAACCCCATTAGAGGCACGATCTATATTTTTTTCGGTTATGATGACTAGTTTCATTTTTATAATTTCCCACGCAAAAAAACAGTGCCCCGGGAAAGGCACTGTTTATATATATCATTTAGGGTTATGGAGTTTAATGTCTCTGAAAAAAAATTTTGAGTTATTAATGTTCTTTTGTTTGATATTTCTTTATGATACTTCTAGCAATAATTTCTATTCGGACCCCATGGTCCATACTCTTTTTTCGCATAAAGGCATAGGCTTTGTCTTCATCCAAATGCCACTTACGCATTAACAGAGCTTTAGCTTCTTCAATAATCGCAGCTTGTGGGATGCTTTTATTTTTCCGTTCGTTTTTAGCATTCTCCACTTTGTGTCTACCAATGACCTCGATTGCGGACTCGAGCATCTGTAATACCAAACTACGATCTAGCGGAATTTTAGAATAGTGCTGAAGCGCTGTTAATTTTAAGAGTTGATGAAATTCATCATTGGTGGTATCAGTAAGAAGAACCACTTTTGATAAACCATCTTTTTCAACAATCTCGATAAGTTGTTTGATGTTTACACCTTTAATACTCGTATCTAGCACGATCAGATCCGGCAAAATCTGTCTTGCAAGACGGAGTGTTTTATAGACGTCTCTACCTTCGTAGATTGCATACCCAGCCTGAGATAACCATGTACAAATTTTAGTTCTCAAAGTTTCTTGCCCAACGACGACAAGAACTTTAGATCGAATCGCTTTCATCTAATTAGAACTTTCTTAGGTATCGATTAAGCTCCCACTGCGAAACAAACTTTGAGTATTCATTCCATTCGTACATTGCGGCTTCTTTAAAGCATTTAAAGGCATGCGATCCAATTGCTTCCTTCATTAAATCACTTTTCGAGAATAAAGTAATCGCCTCAAAGAGACTTGTCGGAAGACTTTCAATGTTTTGTGCCTTAATATCAGAATCTGAAAATTGATACAGATTATTAGATATAGGCGCCGGCGGTTCAATGTCATTTTTAATGCCATCAAGTCCAGCCTTAAGTGTTGCAGCCAGTGCCAAATAGGGATTGGCACTTGGGTCAGGACTTCTGAGTTCAAGTCTTGTTGAATGGCCTCTACCAGCAGGCACTCTAATCAGTGGACTACGGTTTGACAGAGACCAAGCAATCAACATAGGTGCCTCATAACCGGGAACCAGTCTCTTATACGAATTCACTGTCGGATTGGTAAGTGCGGTGTATGCTTTCGCATGTCGTAATAATCCCCCTAGAAATGCGTAAGCAGTATCCGATAGTTCCAGTTCGTCATTTGGCTCATAAAAAGCATTCTCTCCACTCTCACTTGATAAAGAGATATTAAGATGCATTCCCGAACCACTTACACCTATATGCGGTTTAGGCATAAATGTGGCATGAAGACCATGTCTTTGTGCTATGATTCTCACAACCATCTTAAAGGTCATGATGTTGTCAGCTGTATGCAGAGCATCTGCATACTGAAAGTCAATTTCATGCTGTCCTGGTGCGACTTCATGATGTGAGGTTTCAATCATAAAACCCATTTCTTTAAGGGTCATGGAGATATCGTTTCTCGCATTCCCTCCCATGTCCATCGGTGCAAGGTCAAAATAGCTGGCCTCGTCATGAACTTCTAATAGCGGATCACCGTTGACATCAGTATGAAAGAGAAAGAATTCACATTCAGGCCCCACATTCATGGTATAGCCCATTGCTTCAGATTCTTTGAGTGCTTTCTTGAGGATATTTCTAGGACAACCTTCAAAAGGTGTCCCATCAATTTTATAGACATCACAAATTAGTCTAGCCTCTTTTGGGGAAGAAGTCCACGGAAATACCGTGAATGTACTCATATCTGGCATCAGATACATATCTGATTCCTCTACTCTTACAAAGCCATCAATACTAGAACCATCGAAAGTGATTTTACCATCAAGTGCTTTGTCAAGTTGATGTGCCATAATGGTCACATTTTTGGTGATACCTGTGATGTCTGTAAATTGAAGATGAATTAAATCGACTTCTAATGCTCCAATTAAATCTTTCAATTCTTTCTTTTCGTCAGAAACGAATTTCATATTGCCTCCCACATCTGATTAATTTCCAGCTTCCACAAATTCCTCTTTCTTAATTTCGAAATCTGCGTAACCGACAAGATTATGTTCTTCGAGGTCAAGTCCTAATGTTTCTTCTTTAGGTGAGACTCTAAGACCCACAGTCAAGTCAATTGCTTTGAATAATACAAATGTTGTACTTATTGTCCAGAGTGCTGTTGCAAGAATACCTATTAATTGAATCGAGAGTAATGTAAAGTCACCTGTAAAGATTAGTCCACCGTCAGTAGCAAAGACGCCAACCATAAGGGTACCAAAAGCACCACACGCGCCATGTACTGCGAAGGCTCCAACAGGATCGTCAATTTTAAGTACATTGTCAACAAATCCAGCAGCAAATACAACTAAGATCCCAGACATTAATCCAATTAATACAGCGGCAGGCATCCCTACGGCATCTGTCCCAGCAGTAATACCGACAAGACCAGCGAGCGCGCCATTTAATGTGAATCCAACATCTGGTTTTTTATTTCTAATCCATGTAATCGCCATTGCACCAATTGCCCCTGCTGCAGCTGAAAGATTTGTTGTCATAAAGATATGACCAACTGCTGCAGGATCTGACATTGATAGTGTTGATCCTGGATTGAAACCAAACCAACCAAACCATAAAATAAATACACCTAATGCACCGAGCGTAATACTGTGCCCAGCAATACTCTTTGATTTTCCATTTTCGTATTTTCCAATACGTGGACCGATAACTTTTGCACCAACAAGTGCTGCCCAGCCGCCCACTGAGTGAACAACTGTAGAACCAGCAAAATCATGGAAGCCTTTAGCTGCTAACCAGCCGCCGCCCCAAATCCAGTGTCCAACAACTGGATAGATAATCCCACTGATGACGAAACTGAAAATCAAGTAAGATGAAAATTTAGTTCTTTCTGCCATTGCACCAGATACAATCGTTGCAGCTGTTGCACAGAATACAGTTTGGAAAATAATAAATGCAGAGTTTGGAATACCAAGTTCTAAATGTTCATAAGAGCCAGTTGAAAAAATATCAATATGACCAATGAACCCTGCAATATCTGTGTTAAACATAATACCAAATCCAAATAACCAGAAAATAATTGAGCCTACTGAAAAATCCATTAAATTCTTCATAATAATGTTTCCAGCATTTTTAGCCCTTGTAAAACCTGTTTCAACCATCGCAAATCCAGCTTGCATAAAGAATACGAGTGCCGTTGCGATTAATACCCACATCGTATCTATTGATCTTAAAATTTCCATGTGATAAATCCCCCTTTTATTTAAAAAAACGTAAGCTCACATGGACAGCTGTCCTTAATCATATGGTCAAACCAACAATCAAGCTCTGATTAATAACAATTTGTAACGCCTTATGATTACTACTTCACACACTACTTAATATGACATATAATATTGAACAATACTATAAATAATAACATTGATTCATTAGGCGGCTATTGCCAGCACGTGTAAGAATTTTATGCTTATTTATGAATGATTATAAAATGATGTGTCTTCTACAAATTGTTAATAAAAAAGCGTCAACAATTAAAGAGAAAAATTTCCCTTTACTTTGCAGACGCCGGTGTCTTTATTGCTCATTTAATTGTATGATTATACTGTATACAGGTTTAATATTTATTGATTATAATACAGAAAAAAAACATTTGCAAGACCTTTTTTAAAAAAATTCATATTTTATATGTAAAATCTATGTTATGTGAAAGGAATAACCCTATTTATGATTAAAAACTTACTTGATTTAGTTGAAATACGAACAAAGGTTGCCAGCGTCCTCCCTTTTCTAACCGGTACCTTTATTGCACTTAAAATCGGATACGCTTTCAAATGTCTGCCCTTTGTATTGATGTTCTTTGCATTATTACTTATAGATATGGGCACTACAGGTCTTAATAATCTATTTGACTACAAACGGGCACTCTTAAAAGAAGGCTATCATTATGAAGTGCATAATCCCATAGGCGCTGGTCAACTTTCCGAACGTTCTGCCACTTTGATTCTAATATTTATGCTGCTAATCAGTGCCTTACTCGGTCTGACCCTTGTCTTTTTTACTCACTATTGGGTTCTCTTTTTAGGAATGCTTTCCTTTGGTATGGGGATTATGTATTCAGCTGGTCCACTTCCCATCTCACGAACACCGCTGGGTGAAATCATGAGTGGTGTTTTTATGGGGGGACTAATCCCAACTATTGCGGCAATTATCCACATCCCATCAGCCAATATTTTAACGTTTAATGTTCAAGGGCAAATGCTTCATCTCGCAATCAATACCGCATTGCTTTTAAACCTAGCCGTTTATGCTCTGCCTCTTACACTCTTAATTGGGAATATTATGCTTGCTAACAACACTTGTGATATTGAAGAGGACTTGGTTAACCACCGCTATACGCTCCCAGTACTTATTGGTCAAAAGAAGGCAACTCGCCTTTTCATGATTTTATTTTTGATGGCTTATCTCATTCCTATTATAGGAGTCATTAGTGGTCTCTTACCGTTTTATCATGCTGCTATCTTTTTGTCTTTGCCAATCACCTTCCCTCTCGTCAGACAGTTCACAAAAACACCCATAAAGGCTAAGACTTTTGTCAATGCCGTTAAGACCTTTGTTATCTATGCCAGTTTTAATTTATTGCTTTTAATCATAAACTATTTACTTTCATAAACAAGCATAGTCTTTACAGTATTATTATTAGGCTATAAATATAAGAAGCAATTACTAAAAAATAACAACCGTTTGTGTATCTTAATAAACAGCTTATGTAAAGGGGATTGAATCAATCCCCTTTTTGAGTAAAATAAATGCTATATCACTATTTTTATTCATGCAATACGCATCTAAAGGAGGCAACTTTGAAAAAACAATCACTCTTGGCGCTTATACTAAGTCTCATCTTATTAACCGCCTGTTCTAATACCACTGCTTCAAACACTGAAGCAAACGACAATTCACAGGTAACCAATCCCTCATCCCAAGTGGATCCATCAGAAACAGAAGAGCCTATGGATGAGCCCCATTCAGATGAGACTTTATCCGCAATTCAAAAAATAGGGTCTATTGATTCTGAAGAAGCCGTTAACCGTCTACTGGATCAATTATCAGTTGAAGAAAAAGTCGGTCAATTAATTCAAACTGAACCCCTTTATGTCTCACTTGATGATATCTCAAATTACAATATTGGTTTCATGCTCAGCTCTGGAGGCGTTGTACCAAATGACAATTCCCCACAAGGTTGGAAAAATCTCATGGATCAAATCATAGGTGCGAGCCAAAAGTCTTCATCAGGAATTCCACTCGTCTATGGGATTGATGCTGTTCATGGTAACAATAATGTCTATGCTGCTACTATTTTTCCTCACAATATAGGATTAGGTGCCGCTAACGATCCAGACTTACTTTATCAAATTGGTCAAGCAACTGGCAATGAAGTCCTTGCAACAGGCATCAAGTGGGACTTTGCACCTGCTGTTAGTGTCGTTCAAGATATTCGATGGGGCAGAACGTACGAAAGTTACTCTGAAAACGTTGACCGTGTGGCTTCTCTTGCACCTTACTATATAAAGGGATTACAAGAAACAGGCGTCATGGCGACGACAAAGCATTTTATCGGAGATGGTCAAACAACTTATGGAACAGGTATTTCTTACCAGATTCTAGACCGTGGTGATGTGCAAACGACTACAAAAGAATTATTGCGTGTCAATGAAAAGGCATATCAAGCAGCAATTGATGCTGGTACTGCTTCAATCATGGCTTCTTATAGTTCAGTTAATGGCACTAAAATGCATGCCAATCATGACCTCCTTAATGATGTTTTAAGAGATCAATTGGCTTTTAAAGGATTGGTGGTTTCAGATTACAACGCTATTGATGTCCTCGCTCCTAACCTCAAAGATCAAGTGGCGATTGCCATCAACTCAGGTGTAGACGTTATTATGGAACCTTCTATTTGGAAACAAGTCTACGAGGCTATCCTCGATAATGTCAATGATGGCACTCTATCTGAAGACCGTTTAGATGAAGCTGTAAGACACGCTCTCCTCTTTAAGCTTAAGGCAGGAGTCTTTAAACCCGATTACAAGGTCCAAGCAGGAGAAATAGGAACAGATGCCCATCATCAATTGGCAAGACAAGCTGTAAGTGAATCATTGGTTCTCTTACAGAATAAACAAGATACCCTCCCCCTAAAAAAATCTAACCGGATCTACCTTATGGGGCCTGCTGCAGATAATGTTGGTATTCAAAGCGGCGGCTGGACAACTAACTGGCAGGGAACAGAAGAACCCGATACCAATGCAGGAGTCAGTATCAAAGATGCTTTTGAAATCGCATTATCTGAAAGCAGTGGTCAATTGGTTGACACGCCGCAAGAAGCTGACGTTATTGTACTGGCTATTGGTGAAAAGCCTTATGCTGAAATGCACGGTGACACTGACGATTTATCCCTAGACGGTCCATTAAGCCTTCCCGATAATCTATCAGCTATTGAGGATGCCAACACTTATAATAAACCTGTCGTTACTTTAATTGTCGCTGGTCGTCCTCTCCTTGTAGATGAGTATCTCAAAGACTGGAATAGCCTTGTAATGACATGGTTACCAGGATCAGAAGGTCAAGGCATTACGGATGTGCTCTTCGGCGATAAAAACTTTGATGGCACACTCCCTGTCACATGGCCTAAGACAAATGACCAAGCCACAGGTTCAATGATGCAACCTGATTATAATGGTACTTTATATCAATTTCCATATGACTTTGGTTTAACCTATTAAGTAACTCTTAGTGAATTATCCAACTCATTTATTTAAAAAAGCACAGAAACTTAAGTTCAATCTTAAATTTCTGTGCTTTTATTGTTTTTAATGTATTTTCCTAAAAGGCATCTTTAATACTTATACCAAGAAGCCCTGATAAGCCCACCGCTTGCAAAGAAGACACGGAAGCACCTCTTATTTCCTCCAATCCGACACCTATGTTGGTAATATCACAAGTACTAAAATCTATCCCATTCAATTTAGTCCCTGAAAATTGACCCCCTTGAAGTTCCGTTTTTTCAAAGAACATTTCATTGAAGTCAACTGACTGAAAGTCAACATAGGGCATGATTGAATCTAATATTCTAAACCGTTTACAATGGGAAAATCTAAAGCTAGCATATTGACCATTGCTCCTTGAAATTTCAACATTAATGAAAGAGGTATCTGTGAAGTTAGCTCCTACCAGTTTACAGTTTATCATTTGAACACGGTTCAAAATGCTCCCTCTAAAAAAACTATTTGATAAATCACAATTCTCAAAAAGTACATCTTCAATATCTGCACTGTCAAAAGAAACATCTGAAAATGTGACATTTCTAAAAACAACATGCTTAAAGCTTACTTTTTCAGCAACTTGTCTCTCTATGATACAGTCAACCAGTTCTATGTTAGCAATCTGGTCTTCATCTTCTATTCTTTGGTCAAAAGTGCTAAGGCACTCTAATCCTTTAGGCAATTTGGGGCCGACGATTTTTAATACGTCTTTTTTCACTTGCATGATATGACTCCTTTATCTGATTCATATTTTAATGTGTCATATCTATTATAGCTTAGTTTTATTCTAAAGTTCAATTTGATCTAAAAAAATGTATTGCTCTCTCAAAACTATTGTCCGAATATTATAACTATTTGTCGAGACTTTACATTTTGCCCCATATCTATTATAATGATTGAGGATACGCCGTCTTAGCTCAGCAGGTAGAGCAATGCCATGGTAAGGCATAGGTCGTCAGTTCGAATCTGATAGTCGGCTCCAATTGAAAAACGTCTGAAATCAAATGATTTCAGACGTTTTTTATTTTACTTCATGATTGATTCATATTGAAACTCATCTTAAAGTCACTCAGGTTCTTTTATAGTGCCTTATCTTCAGAATTTTCCTCATCAAGCGATTCCTTATTCTCCTCATCTGACACCTGAGACTTATTATATAACTCAGTTTGAGAGACTTGACCATTTTCAAGTGTTAATTTCACCTTAAAGAGGTCTCCATCCACTTCAATTTCTAGGTGACCTTTCATTAAGACAGCCAAATCATTAGCAATAGCAAGTCCTAATCCTGACCCTTCTGTCGATCTTGAAGTATCCCCCCTCATAAAACGTTCTAAGAACAATTTGCTATCCCCTTCTAAGTAATCCTTAGAGATATTTTTTACTTCAAGTTGGGTAAAAGCATTCATTTTTTGAGTTGAAATATAAACCCTTGTGTTCTCTAAAGCATATTTTTCAACATTGGAGAAAATATTTTCTAAGATTCTTTTCAGTTTCTCTGCATCCGCCTTAACAACATATAAATCACTAAAATCTGTGTGAATTAAGTTAAGTGGAATTTGTTTAAAACGTTCTTCGAATTCGCCTATCATTTGTAGCATCATTTGATTGAGATCAATACTTTCAAGATTAATCTCCACATTGCCAGTGGAGATTTTACTCACATCTAAAATATCCTCTATCAAGACCTTTAATCGGTTAGATTTCTTATCAATCACACTCACATAAGCCTTTGCTTCATCATTTTCTAAATCCATTTTTTTCAACAGTGAAACATAATTAATAATCGACGTTAATGGGGTCTTAAGATCGTGTGACACATTAGTAATCAACTCTGTTTTAAGTTTTTCTCCTTTTATAGCTTTCTCAACGGCTTCATTAAGCCCTAACTGGGTATTGTTAATCTGGTCTGCCAAAGGATGAAACATTTTAAGCAGTTTGGTCTTATCAATAAAGTTTTCGTGCATCCCTTCTTGACGTTCTTGCATCACTTTGGAAATATGACCGATAGAGAAAATGATTTTAAAGACGATATAAGTCACCCATAAATCAGGAATAAGCATGAAAAATAGAAACGACGAATTCCCCAAAGCAAAAATCACATTGAATAAAATAATGACAAAGGTTAAGACACTATACATTATCAATTTTTTCTGCAAGATCACATTTCTAAAAATAGCTTCAAAGAAACTCCTAATGCCACGATAACACACATGTAAAATTTTAAATGTGATAGATTGTTTGATAAATTGTTTAGCAATCAATGCATGTCCTAAGCTGATAAGAGCAACCACCATTAAGTAGACTACGACCAATAGAGCAAGGGCATAGAAAATTTGCTGCGTTCCGTCTAATGAAGACCTGTACCAGAATTTAGGAATATCTAAATTATCAAAGACCATCACCACTAATACCATTCCTAATCCCACTAGAGCCAGTTTAATATCATTGGGAATTCGGTCTATTACATCTTGTGGATAAACATAACGTGCCCTACGATTCAAAGCAGCAATAATAAGCAATATAATTATAAAACAAGCTATCACTAATGCAATCGTTAGTTCATCAAAATATCTGCCAATGTTTTTCATAAGCAAAAATTCATTATAGGATTGATTAATTTCATCATCAAAAGCTTGACCCTTAATTGCATCTTTACTGACTATTCCAAATGTTATCTGAACAGGTGTCTTTGAAATAACATCTTTTAGAGTATTGCCATGATAAAAATTTAAATTATTATCTATTGTGTAGGGCAGATTCGCCTTCTTTAAATCTGACCCATAATAGGTCGTTTTAAACTGATCGCCTTTGATTTTTGAGATGACCAAAGCGTGAGACAAGGATTCATCAAAATAAGGCGTCTCTGAATAGACATCACCTGTCTCACCATTGTAAATTTTATAAAAAATTCTAGGATTGCGAGACAATGATTCTCGATAATACTGCTGATCATTTATCAAAAAATTAATCTCATCCTCAAATTCAGAGCCATTTTCGATCACTACTCCATTTGTAACAATGTCATCAAGTGCCACTCTACTGATATTATGAGCATATCTTTCATATATGTTTTTGAATGAGTTTGATAAAAAGTAGTGATCCACATTTTCATCTTCCCAAGGATAGTTGATAAAAACTGCTCCAATCCCTATGACTACTAGCAATAGACCTGTTAAGATGAAAATAATCAATGAATCAATAAAATTCTTATGCTTCCATTTTTTCAATTTTGTATCCAATTCCCCACACCACCTTTAAGTATTTCGGATTTTTAGGGTCAATTTCAATTTTTTCTCTGATGCGTCTGATATGAACTGCCACTGTATTTTCTGGCGCATAGGCGGCTTCATTCCATACTTTCTCATAAATTTCATTAATGGAAAAAACACGTCCCTTATGTGTCATTAAAAGTTTTAAGATGCCAAATTCAGTTGCAGTAATGGCAACTGCTTCACCATCCACTCTGACTTCATTGAGTGATAAATCTAGTTCAAGTCCGCCTGTAGACAGGATATTTTGAGTATTTGTTTGAGCACCCAACCTTGTGAAACGTCTTATAAGTGCTTTAGCCCTTGCCACAAGTTCCAATGGATTATAAGGTTTGGTCAAATAATCATCTGCCCCAAAATTAAGACCAATAATCTTATCGGAGTCTTCCGATTTGGCGGTCACCATTAAAATAGGGGCATTTGAAAATGTTCGAATTTCTCTTGTCAATGTCAACCCATCCATTCCTGGCATCATAATGTCTAAAATAAATAGGCTTGGCTCTGATTTTCTTGCTAATTTAAGGGTTTCTAAACCATCATAAGCTTTTATAACATCATAACCTTCTTGTTCCAAAAAAATACTAACTGATTCTACTATTTTTTCATCATCATCGCATACTATAATTTTATCCTTCATCCCCTAGCTCCTTTAAAACAAGTATATCAAGGAATTCTTTCAAATTAGTGGTTACAAATCTTACAGAATTCTTACGCTTTATTTTTCCATCATTTTATAAACTCAAAAGGCCTATTCAGTTGCCTTCTTATTTTACCACTTTTAAATTAATGAAAGCAAAAAGTGTCATCAAAGAGGCAAGCCCCACGATTGCCATTGGAATACCAAAGTGGTCACCAATCAAGCCAAATAGAGGAAAAAGTAAAACCATCATAAGGCTGAATATCATAGACCCCATAGATAAGAGTGTTGCTCGCTTATCACTGGGAATTTCTTTATTAATATAATCATTAACTGTAATATAACTGACACTTTCTAAAATCATCAAAATAACAAAAAAGACCATAAAGCCATGACCTTCTGCTAGTCCCCATAAACCCACAGCAGAGACAAAAGGCATTAACTTTAGCATCCCTTGTGGTTTTAAGAGAGCTTCTAGCCTGTAAGTTAAAGGCGCTATGAAAATAATAATCAAAGAAGATACTGCGTAAAGTGTACCTATCCCCGCCTCATCATAACCCAGATTTGTCATATAGTTTTGGAGGTAGTAAAAGACACAAGTACTAACCGCCATTAAAAATTGAGAAAAGAAAATTAAAAAACTTAACTTAGGATTATTGCGAATCATCAAAGCCGATTCTTTGATTTGAGTGAAAAAAACGCCTATAGACTTCATTTCAATAGTGCCAACAGAAGGCTCTTTAAAAGTCATTCCAATCAATAGCGCTACACCTGATAAAATCATCGTCATCGCAAAGACCATACTGTAATTATGACTCGCTAAATAACCACCTAACAAAAGTGCTCCAACACTCGCTGCCTGCATAAACATTTCGTTACGCCCTGATATCTTCATATAGCTATCTTCTTCTTTTATTTCTATTAAACTGTCATAAACCAAGGCCGTCCCCGCTCCAGATTCTAAGTTATAGGAAATGGCCATCATTACAAAAGACACAATATAAAACAAATATGAATCTGACTGCCACAAAATAAGAACGCTTATGATAAACAAGATTCTACCCATTATCCGACTGGTTTTCCGTCCATAAAAGTCGGCGACGGCTCCTGTTGGCACTTCCATAAAGAAAGACGTTACATGGAAAATCATTTCTAACAGTCCTAACGCTGTTAAACTCAACCCCTTTGCCGCCAGATAAATCATCCACACCCCTTGGGTAAGATCCATTCTATAAAAAAAAGTGAAAAAGTAATCTTTTATAATATTGTGTTTTAAACGTTGTGTTTCAACGTGATTATTTGTATTTTGATTTGATTGATGGTTCATATTCATCGTTATCTCCTTTTAAAAGTTGCACTAAGGATTTTTCCCTACAATAGGGTATAAAAAATCCCCAAGCCATCAAGACTTGGGGATTAACCTTATCGAGTGCCTTTGGTTTACATAATATCGTTTTTGTTGCCTACTTCACCTAAAAGTATTTTTCGATATTTTATAACATAAACCTCTCCTAAATAAGATATAACGGTCATTCTCGCCCTCCCGTACCTGTCAAAAGCAGATACATTGGTTACTTTCTATATATTATATTTGATTCATTATACCAATAATAACTTTGTCAATCAATACTTTAAGTCACTTATAAATGTTTGAGTACTTCTATCAATTGGCTATAATAGGGCTCACGTCTTTCAACAAAATCAGCCACTTTAATCGTTTGATGAGCTGAACTTCCATCTAACTTGAGTAAAGGAATCTCTATTAACTCATCTCCCATTAGTTTTATAAAATCACTTACTTTACAACAATAAATGTTTTCAATCTCTTCAACCATTATAGGTGCTATTTGAGATAAATCATAAGTTAACAAATGTACTTTAGCCCGTTCACGATCATCACTATTTCCATATAGGAAGTGGTCGCTAAAGTCATACAAATAAGTGAGTGAACTGTAATCAACATCTATTCCAAGTTCTTCATACAATTCTCGTGTCGATTCAAAATTTTCTCCCGAAGAGTAGTGTCCTGCGCAGGAAATATCCATTTGCCCCCCACCAAAAGCCTTATTAGCTGACCGCTGCTGAATAACGATATATTCTTTCGATGGATCAATTACCCAACAGTGAAAAACAAAGTGAAAAAGCCCCTTCTTATGAACCTCTTGACGTGTTTTGCTGGCAACTTTATTGAAGTCATTATCATATACATCTATCCATTCCATTTAATAGTCCTTCCTATCTTTCCCATACTTCTAGTCCTGTTATCACTCTTAATGCATTTGAATTTTGATTCCGCCATTTACTTACTTTAACTATTTTAACCGATTATCAACCATAAAAAAAGTACCTGCCTCTTATTTTAAGGCAGGTACTTTATGCTTTTGAAAATTGATTGTTCAAATAAGAATGAGTATCAAAGGAATTAACCTTCTAAAAGTGAGTCGCCATCTTCCCAATCAACAGGGCAAAGACCGCCACTTTGGAGGGCTTTAAGGACACGAACTGTTTCATCAACGCTTCTTCCAACGTTAAGATCATGAACGACACTATATCTAACAACACCTTCAGGATCGATAATAAATAGACCTCTAAGTGCAACTCCATCTTCTTCAATAAGGACACCATAGTCTCTTGCAACTGATTTAGTCATATCTGATGCGAGTGGGAAGTTAAGTTCTCCCAATTCGCTTTTTATCCATGCATTGTGTGAATGTTCACTGTCACAGCTGACACCAAGAACCTCTGCCCCTAATGCTTTAAATTCATCAAATCTTTTTGAATAACCTGTGATTTCAGTCGGGCATACAAATGTAAAATCAAGTGGGTAGAAAAACATTACAAGCCATTTTCCTTTGTAATCTTCAAGTGCTACTCTTCCAAAATCACCTGCTTTACCATTAACTGATGCCATATTAAAATTTGGCGCATTAACGCCTACAAATCTTTCCATCTTATAATTCCTCCTTCGAATTTAACTACAGTGCTATTATATCATAAATTGTAATGATTACAACATTGTATTTAATACATTTAGAGAAAATAAAAAAAGATTTTGAAATACCGCCTAAACGTTTCCAAAATCTTTATAGAAATCTTAGCCTATAAAAGTGCTTTAATGTCTTTTTCTTTTAGTACTTTTCCTACAGAAACTACTTTTTCATCAATGACCAATGCAGGCGTCTGCATCACCCCATATTTCATAATTTCTTTAAAGTCTTCTACTTTTTCAACACTTGCGTCTTGTCCTGTTTCTGACAACACTTTTTTAACATTTTCTTCGAGTGTCTTGCATTTACTACATCCTGATCCTAATACTTTAATATTCATTTATAATTTCCTCCTCTATTTATAAAACCGCATTAAATAGGTAACCTACAAGCATAATGCCAATACCTGACACAATGACAAAAGCGGCTATTAATTTAGGTTTAATGACTTTTCTTAAAAGCACCATCTCTGGAAATGAAAGTGCCGTTGTTGCCATCATAAAAGCAAGCGCTGTTCCAATACCAACACCTTTATTAATCAATGCTTCTGCAATTGGAATAGTTCCAAGTGCATTAGAATACAAAGGTACACCAAACACCACTGCTACAATCACTGCAAATGGATTGTTAGGTCCTGCGATTTCAGAAAGCAATTTTTCAGGTGCCCAGCCATGAATAAAGGCACCAATGCCAATCCCAATAATAAGAAAAAGCCAAATTCTTGAAACAATATCTTTTACATTATCTATAGCAAACACCAAACGATCCTGTTGAGTCATCGTTTGTATTTCTATTTCTGCACCTTGGATTTCATACACATAAGATTCTACCTGATCTTCCATCTTAAGTGCTCCAATAATAGTCCCGCCAATAACACCAATCGTAACACCTGTAACGACATAAATTAAGGCAATCTTCCATCCAAAAGAAGCCAATAAAAGGGCAAATGCCGCCTCATTCACAATAGGAGAGGTAATTAAAAATGAAAATGTTACCCCTAGTGGAATACCTGCTTCTACAAAACCTATAAAAAGGGGGACTGATGAACAAGAACAAAAAGGTGTCACAATTCCTAAAAGAGACGCCATTATATTGCCTTTAATCCCACCAAATCTTTCGAGTATCTTTTTCGTTCTTTCTGGTGGGAAATAACTCCTAACATAGGAGATTAAAAAAATCATAATCGAGAGCATTATAACAATTTTAATTGTATCATAAAAAAAGAAATGAATGCTATCTCCCAATCGTGTTGCTGTATCCAGATGAAAAATACTTTCAATTATCCATCTGACACCGTTATCTAACCAATCAAACATATCACACCTCTTATGCCTTTAACTCATAGGCATTATTTTTTACATTTTCAATGAGTGTTTCAACTTTTTCTTTAATAAGAGTACGCGTTTCTCTAAAGTCCTCAATGGGACCACCTGATGGATCTTCAAGTCCCCAATCTTCCATGTGTTGGTGAGGAACATAAGGACAAGATACATTACAGCCCATTGTTATTAATAAATCAAGTGATTCAGGAATATCTGACAATAGTTTAGGATGTTGGTCACTCATGTCTGCACCCACTTCTTCCATCACTTGGATAGCAAGGGGTTTTACTTCTGGATACTCTTCTGTCCCTGCTGAATAAACCTCTAAAATATCACTCCCTAACATCTTTGCCCAGGCTTCCGCCATTTGACTTCTACACGAATTATGAACACATACAAATACCACTTTAACTTTCTGATGATTCATCACACTTCTCCTCGTTTTCTTCATATTTAATTCCGATTAATCCGTCCACTTCATACAAACTTAGTTGAGTCCTAATGGCTTCTTTGTCTTGCCTGATACATTCACACGTCAAAGCTTGAGATTCATATCTTGATAAACGTCCCAAGTCTTCTTGAGTATAAGACTCATCTGGTAACTTCTTTGATAAGCTCTCATATAAGGAAGGATACTGTGCCACAAATGAAGGGTTCAAGCGATAGAAAACCCATAGCCCTTCTTTATGTTGTTCAATAATCCCTGCTTGCTTTAATTTGGCAAGATGCCTAGAAACATTAGATTGCGTTGTATCAATCATCACTTCAAGCTCACATACACATAACTCACGCTTAAAAAGTACATTGAGAATCCGCAGTCTATTTTCATCAGCTAAGGCCTTCATTATTTCTACCATAAAAACCTCCTAAATAACTATATTCGAATATACTCATATAGTACAACTTTTGAATTCATTATTCAAGTCTTTTTTATACTTTTTATAACATATGCTTTAAAAAAAATAAAAAAGACTGGTTTTATACACCAGTCTTTTAATACAGTACTTAAGGCTTATTGATTATTATTGGTTCCTTCTATCTCATTTCTTGGTATCGTATAAAGTGATTCATTTTCAAAGAGAATGAGGTCTATACTTGCATTGGTATTTTCATAATATTGAATATGAACGGTATCCCCTGGCATAGTCAAAGGCAATTCACTTGATAAGTTCAGTCCCGCAACAAATATTTTCTTTTCAGTATCCTTTAGTGTCATATAGTAGTAAGTGGTTCCTTCAATGACTGTAGGATTAATACGCACTACAACGGCTTTTGTATCAATTTGCTCACCTGTTGAACCGATCCCTTGCATATCCCCACGGTCTTTCATCGTCCTAATATAGTCACTTTTGCTGGATTGTAAATTATCACCTGTTCCAACAATAGAATAATCGTTCACATTAACAAAGGCATAGAGTTTAACAAGTCCTTTCTTATCTTTCAAGGTCATAAAGTAAGTCGGTTGACCTTCTACATTGATCAGAATTGGGAAAGTGGCTGTGTATTCTTTTTCTTGAACCTTACCTTCTGCAGACGACATAGCCGCATTTTCTGTTGACCCTGAAACTTTATAAAGCGTCGTTTCTTTATTTCGCGTATTAATCAATACAAAACCCACTAAACTTTCATCTGAACCTGCTGAGGTAATTCCCGTATAAATATAAGCAGTCCCATTGTTATAAACAAACTGATGACCATTAGTTGTTTTGAGTTTGTCTTTATCACTAAAATTAAAAACGCCATGAACATAATTGCCCCAATCATTCAATTGATCAATTGCAAAATCCACTGGAATAGCTCTATCTACCCATTCTGGCAAATCATCTATACCATAAGGCGTAATCACACCTGTTTGAGCATCAACTACCACTACGCCTTTTACTTTAGGTCCTAAAAGGCCTATCGTATTATCGTATTCAGTTATTACCCAATAAGGCATACCCGCGTCATCTATTTCAAAAGAGTAATCTGTAAGCCCTTTTGACTCATAACCGTTAAAATAGACATGTCTTGAAAGATCTTGATTGAAAAAGGCATTGGGTTGATACTTAATGTAAACATCCTTTCCATCCAAGTTTTGAACCAATTCTATATCCCTTGAATTAGTTGCAGATACTTTTATATAGCCTGGTGTTCCTTCTTGGTTGTTAATCCATTTGAAGAAACCATCATGTAAAAGGGGTGACACCCAATAAAGTTGGTCATTCTGTTTAATTAATGTAAAATCACCCAGAGTCACTTGAGAACCTAGTGCTACTTCTTCTCCCAATTTTTTATCAGCCAAATTTTTGGCAAGTTCTGCATCCACCACTGGGAGTTTAGTGGTATCAATAGGCTCTATTTCTGTTGAGAAGTCCTTCTCATTAACCGGTCCTATCATATTGCGATAGGCCTTTGAATGAAATAGCGGCATTGAAGCAACAAGTGATATCATCATAATTAAAAACAGTGCAGCGGGTAATATCCAACCCTTCTTGATTCCCATTACCATCAGTACCAGTGCAATAACAATTGAAACAAAGAAAAGAATCAATTGAAAATCAACAAAACCTATAGAGAGTACAGGTAATGCAAGCCAGAAAAAGACTCCCAAAACAATGACGGATATAATCAGTAAAGGAACTATTTTTTTAATTAACTTCATTATTTCATCTCCAATCCTATAATTGATTTACTCACTTCATTATAAACGTTAAGTATAAAAAGACCATAGGTAATGTCTTAAGAAAAGATTAAAGTTTCCCCTTCTCTAACTATAAAAATAGCGTAGCCCTTGATATTAAAGACTACGCTAAGTTATTCTAAATGCTTATATTTTATTTGATTTGTGTTACAACACGTTGAGGGTATGGGATATCAATTTGTTCTCTATCGAGTGCTTCTTTCACTTCTTCCATCATTGTAAAATAAACGTCCCAATAATCAGATGCATCTACCCACACTCTTACCTTATAAACAAGCGCACTGTCGCCATGGGCTGCTAAACGGATAAAGGGTTCTGGATCACTCTTTATTTTATCATTTTGCTCAATAACGCCACGAATAGTCTGCTTCACATGGTCAATGCTACTACCGTAGCCAACACCGAACTCAAAATCTACACGACGTGTTGGATTGGCTGAATAATTCACCACAGAACTCCCTGAAATAGAAGCATTAGGAATAACAATTTTACGATTGTCTGGAGTGGTCAATTCAGTATAGAAGAGACTAATACCAGAAACGGTTCCTGAATGACCTGCACCTTCTATATAGTCTCCCACTTTAAAGGGATGAAGTGCTGTAATTAAAACGCCACCTGCAAGGTTAGATAAACTGCCTTGTAGGGCCAAACCGATTGCTAAACCAGCTGCTCCTAATACCGCTACAAACGTTGCTGATGGAACACCTGCTATCAAAATAGCAGATACGAGTACGAGTGCCTTAAGTCCAAATTTGAAGGCTGAACCTGAAAAGGATTGAAGGGTAGGGTCCATTTTTTTCCATCCCTTACTTTTAGTAATAAGCTTTTCTAGATAATTAGTTAATTTAAAACCAATCAATAAGACCAATAATGCAACAATAATTTTACCGCCATAAGTGATGATTGCTGTTTTTACATATAGACTAATTTGCATAAATGTCATACAATTGCCTCCTTCTATTTTTAATCGTTTTTTTATTTAAAGTTTATCAATGGCGTGAAAATGAGGTTTCATCTTATCATAGCTCGTGATGTACTTAAAGCCAAGTGCCTTTAGCATTTCAATGTTGTCTTCAAAATGTGTCCCTAAGTAATCTGTTGTATGGGCATCACTCCCTAAGGTAATAATTTCACCACCGCACGCCTTATAAAATTTTAAAATATCAGGGGTTGGGTTGTTAACACCTAATCCATACTTATACCCCCCTGCATTGACTTCTATTCCCTTGCCGTTGTAAGCCAAATGTTTAAACAAATCTTCAAGAATATCAAAATGTTGATGAACATCATGATTGACAAGGTCTTTTTTATACCTTACATAGAGGTCTAAATGACCGAGTACACTGTATTGATCCGACATCTTGGCACAGGCATTATACATCTCATAGTAGTGCCTCACACTTTCAAAATCTGTCTTACCTTGGAAATATTTTTGATAATAAAGGTCTGTACGATCTACCGTATGCTGAGACGCCAGTACAAAATCAAAATCATAACGCCCAACAAACTGGTCCATTCGCTCTTTTAAATGGGGCTGTACACCAAATTCTACCCCCGTCTTCAAATTAATTTTGTCTCTATATTGTAAGCGAAAAGCTTCAATTGTTTTAAAATAATCTTCTACGTCAAAAATCCAATCCACGTTTTTGGCTTCATCATCATAATCAAAATCTACATGGTCGGTAAAACAAAGTTCTGTAATGCCTTCTTCAATGGCTGATTCTATCACTGACTGCATCGGCGTTTCAGAATCATTTGAAAAAGATGTATGGACATGATAATCAAATTTATTTTTAAGCATAATCTACCTCCGTTGTGCTTATTATACCTAATTTTATACCCTTTGACACGTCATTAAGAAAATTTATCACCTATCAATTGGAGCATAAAAAAAGCAGCGAGTCCTTTAGCAAGGCATACGCTACTTTTTAATATTTTAATAACAGCCCGTGAGAATCCTTACTTTTGCTTGAAATGATTATCGTGGAAACCACTAGAGCTATCATTATTGAGTTGACAATTACTTGTAGTACCTATCAAGAATATCGATAATTTCTTCGATTTTCTCATCACCATTATGCTGTTCAAAGGCATCTTTCACGCATGTTTCCATATGGTTCTTTAGAATCAAATTATTGGCCTTTTTAAGAAGCGCTTGAGATGCCAAAATTTGCTTTGAAATATCAATGCAATATCGCTCATTTTCAATCATTCTTATAATGCCTTCAATTTGACCTTTAGATGTCTTTAACAACTTTAAGGTCGCCTCTCGATCTTTCTTTTCTCCCATATGCAGCCTACTTTACACTGACTACATCGTAGCCAGCTTCTTCAACAACCGCTTTAAGCACATCGTTTTTGACTGAATCAGGTGCTTCGACAACTGCCTTTTTATCCTCTAAAAAGACCTCTGCACTGACACCGTCTATGCCGTTTAATGCCTTTTCAACTCTCATTTTACAGTGATTACAACTCATACCTTCGATTATCATTTCTTTCTTCATGATTGTATTCTCCTTATTAACGTTTATTTCATCAGACTTTTGAGTCTCATGAGTATTAAGGGCTTTATCTTTCCCTATTTGACTTGTTTTTTGACTTTCTTCCCGCATTGAAAAAGTTTCAAAATGACTTACACTGGAGACTTTTTCAATGGCTTTTGGCTTAAAGCCTCTTAGCCTTAAGGCGTTTGTTACAACAGTAACTGAACTTAAACTCATGGCTGCTGCTGCAAACATTGGATTTAACTTAATGCCAAATGGAATAAATAAGACACCTGCTGCTAGTGGAATACCCAGTGCGTTGTAGAAAAAGGCCCAGAACAAGTTTTGTTTTATATTTCTAATGGTTTGACGACTTAACTGCACTGCTGTCGCTACATCTCTTAAATCATTTTTCATCAGAACGATATCGGCAGATTCAATGGCAATGTCAGTCCCATTTCCAATGGCCATTCCCACATCAGATAAAGCCAGTGCTGGGGAATCATTGATCCCATCACCTACCATGGCTACTTTTTTGCCTTGCGATTGAAGTTTTTCAATAACCTCAGCCTTTTCATCAGGAAAAACTTCAGCATAGGCCTTCTCAATGCCTACTTGTTTCTGTATATAGCGTGCAGTCTTCTGATTATCACCTGTAAGCATAATCACCTCAAGTCCTAAAGCATGTAACCGATTGATTGCTTCTTGACTGGTCGCCTTAGGTTGATCCATCACAGCAATAATCCCTTTAACATAGCCATCAACAGCAATTAGAAGCGGTGTTTTACCTTCTTCTGCTAATTGATTATATTGGTTTTCAAAATGAGCCATATCAATAGCGAGTTCTTGCATTATCGCCGGATTTCCTACTGCAACTGATTGTCCTTCAATCTTTCCTGTTAATCCCTTTCCAGTAACCGCCTTAAATGATTCAACCGCTTTTACAGGAATTTGATGTGCTTTACCATATTCGGTAATCGCATGTGACAATGGATGTTCAGATTGGTCTTCTATAGAAACAATCAAGCTCAAGATTTCACTTTTTTCAACATCCTCTTTCACTATAATTTCTGTTACAGCGGGTTTTCCTTCTGTAATTGTACCGGTTTTATCCAGTACAATTGTATCAATTTGATGTGTAATTTCAAGTGCTTCTCCACCCTTAACCAACACACCGTGTTCAGCGCCTTTCCCCGTTCCTACCATAATGGCAGTAGGGGTTGCAAGACCCAGAGCACATGGACAAGAAATAACCAATACGGCTATTGCTGTACTCAATGAAAAGACAAAATCATAGCCCATCAACATCCACACGACGAAGGTCAAAGCTGAAATAATTAAAACCGTTGGAACAAAAATACCACTTATTTTATCTGCCATCTTAGCAATGGGAGCTTTCTTTGACTGTGCATCTTGAACCAATTTTATGATTTGAGATAAAGTCGTATCGTTACCGATACGGGTTGCTTTCATTTCTAAAGCACCATTGTTATTAATAGATGCCCCGATTAATTCATCATCTATTGTTTTGGGAACAGGTATACTTTCACCTGTGAGCATGGACTCATCTACTGATGATTCTCCCCCAACGACTAACCCATCTACTGGGATCTTACTTCCAGGTTTAACAACGAGAATATCGCCCAATTGTACTTCACTAATTGGTATTTCTTGAATACCTTCTGCTGTCTTTAAGAAAGCGGTCTTCGGTGCCAATTCAATTAATTTTTTAATAGCATCCGATGTTTTAGCTTTAGCTCTCGCTTCTAAGTATTTTCCAACTGTAATAAGCGTTAATATGACAGCTGCTGATTCAAAATAAAGGTCTTTTGCATAAAGAAGCGTCCGTTCAACATCTCCACTTGCTGTTCCTATTATAATTTGAACCAGTGCAAAAAGGCCATAGAGCACTGAAGCACTTGTACCAATTGCAATCAAGGAATCCATATTAGGACTTCCCTTAAAAAGCGTCCTATAGCCGACTTTATAAAAGGGTAAACCCATGTACATGACAGGCAAGGTTAAAATTAACTGTATCAAGGCAAATCCAAGAGGGGATTCCATTGGACTAATAATGGATGGTAACGGCATTCCCACCATATGACCCATCGTAATAATCAACAAAGGGACTGTAAAGAGTAAAGAAACGATGAGTCGTTTCTCATAACGTTTCTTCTCTTTTTGCTGCTCATCTTGAAGCTCCATTTTAATTTCATCTATCACAGGCGAAGCCTCATACCCTGCCCCGACGACTGCTTTAACAATATCATCTGGCGAAAGGGTCTCGTGGTCATAAGCTACATCCATTCTTCCTGTCATTAGATTTACACTAACGGATTCTATGCCCTCAAGTTTTGAAACACCACGCTCGACAGCGGCAGAACATGCTGAACACGTCATCCCTCTCACATCATATTTTTCTGATTGTGCCATATTCGCTCACCTCTTTGATCTTATTACTATTTCAATCTTATTACTATTTCTTATATTTTTTCAATTCCGCATTGCTGTACACACCCCACGGGGGGTGTAATCAAATGATAACACTTCTCGTTTATCATGTCAACTCCATCCCTCTTCTATTTTCCTTTTACTATTGAACGCTTAAAATATTTACTTCAAGAGTAATCTGTGTTAGTATGTTGAACATAAAAAGAGTAGGAGGACACCCGTAATGAGTCACCATGAAATTGATGAAGCCCAACGCTGTCTTGGCTGTAAGAAACCCAGATGTGTTGAAGGCTGCCCCGTCAATACACCTATCCCTGAATTTATCCGCTTATTTAAAAACAACGATATCTTAGAAGCAGGGAAAATTTTATTTGAAAACAATCCACTCTCAGTAGTGTGTTCGTTAATCTGTCCTCACGAAAAACAATGTGAAGGTCACTGTATTCTAAACAATAAAAATCAACCGATTCACATTTCTTCGATTGAAAATTATATTTCCGATTATTATTTAACGGTCATGGATTATAAAGTCCCTTTGAAACGTCAAGAAAATATTGCCATTATAGGCGCTGGACCTGCTGGCTTAACCGTTGCACTGCTCTTAGCCATTAAGGGTTATCATGTTACTATTCTAGAAGCCAATGACAAAATCGGAGGCGTCTTACGTTATGGCGTTCCCGACTTTAGACTCCCTAAAACAGTCATTGATCGTATTAAAGAAAAACTTATTGATTTAGGTGTCACTATTAGACCTAATACCCTGATTGGTCCTAACTTAACACTTGACCACCTCATTGCCGATGGCTATGATGCCATCTTTATTGGCACTGGCGTTTGGAAACCTAAACGTCTTAACATCCGTGGAGAAAGTTTAGGTCATGTCCACTACGGCATTGATTATCTTAAAAATCCAAATGTCTATGACTTGGGTGATCGCGTTGTCGTCATTGGCGCTGGTAATGCTGCAATGGACGTAGCCAGAACGGTTCTACGTCATGGGTCGAGACATGTTACCATCATGTACAGAAAAGATCAACCACAAATGTCCGCCAATAAGCACGATCAAGACTATGCTAAAGCAGATGGCGTCACTTTTAAATTTTATGCCCAACCTGTAGAACTTACTAAAGAAGGCGTTAAGTATTGTAAAACAGCTAGTCATGAAGACGAAAAGGGCCAATTAATTTGGGAGACTTTTGAAGATCAACAATTTTTAGAAAAAGCTGATTCTATTATTGTTGCTGTCAGTCAAGGCCCACACAACAATATCGTTTCTAATACAGACCATATTACAACCAACCGCTATGGACTGGTTATTACAGATGATTCAGGTAGAACGACACGAGAAGGTGTCTTTGCTTCCGGCGATGTCGTAACAGGTGCCAAAACAGTTGTCGAAGCTGTCAAATACTCTAAATTGGCTGTCAATGCTATTGAAGCGTATTTAGAAGAAAAAGCAAAGCATAAATCAGTCACTCGAACACTTAAAGATTCATTATAGAATAGAATAAATTCAGTCAATATAAAAAGCGAGCCCCTATAAAATAGGACCTCGCTTTTTTTATGTTATTCTTTCTATTTTACGACGATATTGAAAATTTTACCTGGTACAAAAATTTCTTTGACGATGTTTTTGCCTTCTATAAACTGGATGACTTTGTCATCTTTCATTGCTAAGTCATGAGCAACCTCTTTAGTCGCATCTATTGGAAGTGTAATAGTTGATCTCACTTTACCATTGATTTGAACAGCCATTTCGATAACATCATCTACGACTTTGTTTTCATCATATGCTGGCCATGACTGGTCAGATACTTTTTGGTCATAACCGAGGTTTTCCCAAATTTCTTCAGTGATATGTGGTGCAACTGGGTTAAGTAAGATTAAGAAAGTCTTCATCTCATCTTCTGTTAAATGGTCTGCTTTTTTAAAGTCATTAAGCAAGCTCATTAACGCTGCAATTGCTGTGTTAAATTTAAGAGACTCATAATCTTCAGATACTTTTTTAATGGTCTTATTCATTGATACTTCAAGTGCTTTTGAGAAGCCCTTATCTGATGTCACATTGTCTTGGAGTACCCATACACGGTCTAAGAATCTTCTACAGCCTTTAACACTGTTGTCTGACCAAGGGACGCTTTTTTCAAAGTCTCCAATGAACATTTCATAAAGTCTTAAAGTATCTGCACCAAATTCATCAATGATATCATCAGGGTTGACAACGTTGCCTCTTGATTTAGACATTTTTTCGTTATTGCCACCCATAATCATCCCATGAGAAGTTCTCTTTTGGTAAGGTTCTTTAGTCGGAACAACACCAATATCATATAAGAACTTATGCCAGAATCTTGAATACAATAAATGAAGAGTTGTATGTTCCATCCCACCATTGTACCAATCCACTGGTAACCAGTATTTTAAAGAATCCATGCTTGCAAGCATATCATCATTATGAGGATCACAGTATCTAAGGAAGTACCAGCTAGAACCTGCCCATTGCGGCATGGTATCTGTTTCTCTGTGCGCTGGTCCACCACATACTGGACAAGTTGTCTCAATCCAATCAGTCATCGCTGCAAGAGGTGATTCACCATTATCAGTTGGTTCATAACTTTCAACTTCTGGTAATTTAAGGGGTAATTCAGATTCAGGTAGTGGTACCCAGCCATGTTCTTCACAGTGTACGAGTGGAATAGGTTCTCCCCAGTATCTTTGTCTTGAGAATACCCAATCTCTAAGCTTAAAGTTTGTTTTCTTTTCCCCTAAGCCTTTTTCACTTAAAAAATCAGCGATTTTTTCTTTGGCTTCTGGCACTTTAAGACCATTTAAAATATCTGAATTCACAAGAACGCCATTAGCTGTATCTGTAAAGGCCTCATTTTGAACATCTCCACCAGCAACCACTTCAATAATTTTAATGCCAAATTTCTTAGCAAATTCCCAGTCTCTTGTATCATGAGCAGGAACCGCCATAATCGCACCTGTTCCATAGCTCATAAGAACATAATCACTAATCCAGATTGGAATTTCTTTATTGTTAGCAGGGTTAATCGCTTTAATGCCTTTGATTTCTACCCCTGTCTTGTCCTTGTTCATTTCAGTTCTTTCAAAATCTGATTTACGCTTAGCCATTTCTTGATAGTCATGAAGTGCATCCATGTTTTCAATCTGATCAGCATGTTCTTTGATAATGGGATGTTCTGGACTTACAACCATATAAGTTGCACCATAAATGGTGTCAGGACGTGTTGTATAAACACGAAGCTTATCACCTACAGTGGTTGCAAAGTCAATCTCCATCCCTTGAGATTTACCAATCCAGTTGATTTGTTGAGTTTTAACACGTTCAATATAATCAAGATCACTTAAATCTTCAATTAATCGGTCTGCATATTCAGTAATTTTGAGCATCCATTGTGATTTAGATTTTTTAACGACTTCTCCGCCACAACGTTCACAAACGCCACCAACAACTTCTTCATTGGCAAGTCCTACTTTACAAGAAGTACACCAGTTGATGTCCATTTCTTTTTTATAAGCCAACCCTTTTTCAAAGAGTTTAATAAAAATCCATTGTGTCCATTTAAAATAGTCAGGATCAGTCGTATTGATTTCTCTAGACCAGTCAAAGGACATTCCTAAGCTTTTAAGTTGTGCCTTAAATTTAGCCACATTGTTTTTAGTTACAATTGCTGGATGAATTTTATTTTTGATGGCGTAGTTTTCAGTTGGAAGTCCGAAAGCATCCCACCCCATTGTATAAAGAACATTGTAGCCTTCAAGTCTTCTTTTTCTTGCTACAATATCAAGTGCTGTATAAGGTCTTGGATGTCCTACATGCAAACCTTGTCCTGATGGATAAGGAAATTCAACTAATGGGTAATATTTGGGTTTTGAATAGTCATTATACGCTTTAAAGGTTTCATTTTCGTCCCATATTTTTTGCCATTTCTTCTCAATGTCCATGTGCAAATAATCTTTCATAGATAGCTTCTCTCCTTTTACAAAAAATAAGAGCCCTTCGTTTAGAGACGAAGGGCTCGCGTTACCACTCTAATTGATTTTGTAGACACTCAAAATAGAATCTATAAAATCCGCTTAAGGCCAATATCGGAGCAACCCGATTGATGCTTATCACATCAATAGCTTATGGACGAGTTCAAAAGCCAATACAACTATCTTTCACCAACCGATAGCTCTCTACTTGTTTAAACTTTTTACTAATTCCAATCATCGCATTTAAATATAATAAGTGTATTATAATATAATTGTCGATGATAATCAATATGTAGAACGATTAATTAAGCGTGTTTTGTGCCAGAGTCGAGACAAGTTGCCACATAATCAAAGATTTGGTCACTGGTCAATCGCGAAGCATCTAAAACCATAGTCCTATTTTCACCTTCACCAAAATAACTCACCGACTCTATTTCTTCATATTCAGCATCAACATCATGGATAATCATGACCCGACTATCAAGTCCACTTTCCCTATAAGAAACGACTTCATAGCCTCGCTCTGCCAATTTTTTTGAAAGTGACTCTAAACCTCTTTGTACCGCTATTTTCATAGTGACACCTCCTTTATGACTTTTTACCCTTTTTTACTAATGATTAACCCCTATTTGTATAAGTTCGCCCATTTTTTACGATTCGTTTTTATTTTTATATCTTTAATCTGTGATATAATGAAGACAATAAAATATGGAAAGGAGAGCCTATGAGTAAAGACACTTGGAAGCCCGGCACAATGGTTTATCCTGTACCAGCAGCCATGATCACTTGTGGAGATATGACTGAATCCAATATTATTACTATTGCTTGGACTGGCACGGTTTGCACCAATCCAGCGATGACCTATATTTCAGTCAGAAAAAAACGGTATTCATATGACCTTATTAAAAATTCGGGTGAGTTTGTCATTAATCTCACCACCCAATCCCTTGTTTATGCGACTGACTATTGCGGTGTAAAATCAGGACGTGATATTGACAAGTTTCAACAAATGAAGCTTACAAAGGAAAAAGCCACTCAAGTTGCAGCCCCACTTATTGCTGAGTCCCCTGTTAATATAGAATGTAAAGTAAAAGACATTATTCCCTTAGGTTCTCACGATATGTTCCTCGCTGAAGTGGTTGCCGTTAATATCGACCCACAATACTTGGATGATACCGGTAAGTTTAGACTTGATTTAGCTGGAATAATGGCTTATAGCCATGGTGCTTACTATCAGCTTGGCAAACAACTCGGTACTTTTGGCTATTCTGTTAAAAAGAAAAAAAACAAGCGTAAAAACGATTCACATAAAAAAACGAGGCGTTCTCGAAAAACACCTCGCAAACTTTGACACTCTTAATGCATAAAAAAGAATAACTCAACTCCAATACTAGGATTTTTTTGTATAAAGAATAGCCTCTTTTTCATTGTTAACCACTTCAAAATAATGATTGAGTTTCATCATGTCTAATAATTGGCTCAACCTTTGTTTTGAATCGACCAATACCATTTTACCTTTAACCGCCATCATCAATTTAGCATATTTGATTAATTGTAAAATGAATTTATGATTAACGTGATCAATGTTATTAATATCAATAATGAGCTTTTGATACTCGTGTTGCTCAAAGCGATTCTTAACAAAAAAATACTTTTCATTGGCTTCATTCAATGAATCAAATTTTAATATATATATATTGTCTTGGGTTAAAGTAATCATTTTGCATTCCTCATTTCTATCATAATAATATATATCCCAAAGATAATGAGTTATTCACCTTTTTTAGCGATTTAATTAATAATTGTTCTCAATGAGGAGATTTTATGAATAATGTACTCTCTCTATTTATTGACGTCATCGGTTCTGATGAATTAGTAAGTCACGTGAAAACAATGAGTCGTTTCTCTAAAATAATTTCAGCCGTTAACGTCGATACCCTCAACAGTCTCAATTTTTCTAAACAAGAAAAGGATTTGTTGGTATGGGACATCCGCCTCATTCCTTGTGAGGAGGCATCATTAACCCTTGCTAAATCTCTTTATAATGAAGTCATTCTTATTGGCATACCCGAAGATGACACTATATTTGATTTAATCAATCAATTAAATATTACCCTCTTTTTAAGGGCAAATCATTTTAAAGGAGAACTTACTAATATATTTAAACTGTATACTCAAAAGGTTTCTTTGCGCGTTGAAAAATCAATGCTCAATAAGATTTTTGAAGATGCTCAAAACTCTATTGTCATGACTGATATTAATGGCAACATCCAATATGCCAATTCTTACTTTGAAAATCTTTCAGGCTATGCTTTAGATGAATTGATTAAAGATTCCCCGCGTATTATTAAAAGTGGGTTTCATGAGCTCTCCTTTTACGAAGATTTATGGGCAACTGTCAAAAGTGGCAATGTATGGGAAGGTATTTTTATCAATCTTTCAAAAGATAAGAATATTTTTTTTGAAGAAGCAACCATTACCCCGATTAGCAACGAAGATGGTGAAATCACACGATTTTTAAAAATCGGAAAAAATATTACACGTGAACGGCTCTTACTTGAAGAATTATCCAATGAAGTTAAATTGGCTATTTCTGTTCTCGACATGCTTCTACCTTCCAATGTCAAAAATGAAACACTTGCCTTTGATTATCATATGGTGCATTACAATGAAATCGGCGGCGACTTTATTTATTTTAAAGAAACCAATGACCACACTTACCACTTTGCTATGATTGATGTTATGGGGCATGGGGTGTCTTCAGCATTGATTGCCTTAACTCTTGCTCAGATGTTTGAAGACTATAGTCAATTTCAATCTTTAGAGCATTCTGTTAATGCCCTCAATCAAATGCTCTCAAAACTTAATGTGGAAAATAATGATAAAGCAAAATACGTTACAGGTGTTTTTATAGAGATCAACCTCTTGACTCAAAAATGTCGTATTATCAATACAGGGCATCCAGATATTCTAATTGAACACCCTGACCAAACCGTCAGCCATATTTCGTCTAACAATATGCTCCTTGGCGTTATGCCTTATGAAACTATTCAAGTGGAAGAGCGTCCCCTTTCAGAGGTCTATAAGATACTGACTTTTACTGATGGCCTCTTTGAAAACAACCACGTTGACTATGACAAGGCTCTCCATATGCTTGATGAATCACTGGTCCACTTAGGTGATGAATGCTTTTTCGAAAGTGTTATGCACGCCTTTACTAAATCTACTATTATTGAAGATGATACTACAATCTGCAAGATTGTCATGAATCCTCAATTTTTAAAGTCACTTTAAAGAGTGTAATAACACTCCTTATCATACTAAAAAAGCATGTGATTTCTTTTCATAAAAAGAAATCACATGCTTTTATTCATTTCTACAAGTTAGGGATTAATCCGCGTGAGATTGAAGCCCAATAATTTTTTTAACATTCTTTGCTGCATCTATAATATCTGCAATTGAAGAATCATAGTTAATACGATTCACGATGTGTGCTATATATTCCGAAATATCAACCTCTTTAAACCAATCTGATTTTTTTACCGATTCTGGAATATAAGAAAGGTTTGTTGTATAAACTCTCTTAATATAGCCTTCTTCATAAAAACGATTGAATTTTTCAATGCCTTCTGTAAAAAGTGCAAAAGTTGTCGCAACATATACATTTCTCACATCACGTTTTTTTAATTCTAAAGCAATATCAAAAATAGACTCTCCTGATGCAATCATGTCATCAACAATCAAAATATCTTTCCCTGCAACATCACGTCCAATGTACTCATGTTGAACAATTGGATTTTTACCTTTTACAACTTTACTATGATCTCTTCGCTTGTAAAACAAACCAATATCACTTCCCAAGACACCTGAATAATAAATGGCTCTATCCATAGCCCCAGTATCGGGTGAAATAATGAGCATATTTTCAGGATTATTGAAAGATTCATGTTCATTCTTAAGCATTGCCTTAACAATATCATAGGTTGGGTAAAAGTTTTCAAAAGAAATCAAAGGAATGGCATTTTGAATAGTTGGATCATGCGCATCAAAGGTTATGATATCGTTGACACCCAAACGTTCTAATTCCTGAAGTGCCATTGCACAATCTAGGGATTCTCGCCCTTTTCGACTGTGTTGTCTTGATGCATAAAGTAATGGAATAATCAAAGTTACACGTCTTGATTTACCTGCCATAGCAGATAATACGCGTTTTAGATCTTGTAAATGATCATCAGGACTTTTATGGTTAGTGAACCCATGCATTTGGTAAGTCATATTATAATTACCAATATCCGTTAAAATATAGATGTCTTTACCTCTTACCGATTCCTGAATAAAGACTTTTCCTTCACCATTAGAAAAACGAATTTCATCTTTTTTAATGATAAACGTTTCGGGTACAACTCCCTCTGAATGATTGGATTCATTTCTAAAATTAACCAAAAAATCATCAATTTTTTGTCCTAATAACTCACAGTTATCCATAACAATGAGACCCAAATCGCCAAAAGGCACATGATTATTATAGCTATTATTTTCCATAGAACTCCCCTTCGTATTGATTGATCACTGTATTCTCATTATACACCAGTTCATGTTTTTTAACACCCTAACATTAAAAACAGTCTTATAAAAACATTAAGTTTGGTTAATAGTCATTAAAAATGCTACTTAGCCTCACTAAGTAGCATTTTACACTTCAACTGACTTCTGGTTAAAATAAATTTCTTTCTTATTTTATAACTTATTTTACTTCAATGCACTTACAATAAACAAAGAATAAGGTACATCGCTCTTCTTATTCTTTTTGATACCTTGGTAAAACGTTTTAATCGTCACTGACTTAAAGCCCACTTTTTCAAGTTGTGCCTTCATCCATTCATGGTTAAAACCATTATGACCATCAAAGTTGGGAAAATCTTCGTGAAAACGACCATCTTCTTCATCAATTTCAACAAGGCATAATTGTCCGTCTTCATTTAAAAGTCTGTAGAACTGACCTAAAATAGCTTCAATATCATGAATATGATGCAAGGCCATAGAAGAGATGATTGCATCAAAAGATTGATCCAAAGGATTCTCTATAATATCTTGTGTCAGTGCCTTAATGTGTTGGGTACCCTCATAAGCCTCTTTTTTAGCACGAACCACTTCAATCATGCCACTGGACTTATCAACAGCCAGTATTTCGTCCGCCAAGTCTTTACAATTAAAAGTAATCAGACCTGTTCCACATCCAAAATCCATTAAGGAAGAATAATGGTCACGACTCAAATTTTCTTTAATGGCATCTGTAATCTTTAATGCCCGTTTAAAATTATATTCACTATCCCAATTTTGAGCGAGTTCATCAAATATCATTTTAAACTCCTTTCTTTAATCAAAACAAATTGACACGTATCCTATCCCTCTTCGTAAACTGCTACCTCTTGAGCAACCATTTTACCAATAAGCCACTGCTGATCTGAACGCAATTTAATGGTCAAAGCCAATTCCTTAAAAAAACGGTTATTGGTCTGTTTCACATATAAATCAATGATAATTTTTGTCTTTTTACGATTATTTCGCCATCTAAAATCAATAACATCATCCACTGAAAATGCTCGATCAGGTAAGGCTACATAACGCTCACCTAAAACACATGGACTTATCATTTCTAATACTAAAAGACCTATGATTAAAACTACAATAGTCGGCAAAACCAACATATAAAGCTCGTAGTCGCCTTGAAAAAAAGCGATAAGGGTCTGAATCCCAACCAGTGTAAAAAGAACCACTTTCCCCACTCGCTCTGCATCCACAGGTACTTTATAATACGCCGGTGCCTTCATTTGTTTAATGGCACTCTTTCTTTTAACGCGCTGGATAATTAACTTAACCAGCAAACCTGTTAATACAAACATATAGAGTACAAACAAATCATTGTACATGCGTTAGACCTCCACTTTTAGGTTGCTTTTTCTATTATACCATTAAAAGTGTCTTTGTCTTTCCTATATTTTAGTAAGCCTTTTTTTCTTTATTACTATTAACCGATCACCCATTATTAACAGCATCAATGAGCTGTTGGGTATACTCACTCTTAGGGCAATCAATAATCTGTCTCGTCTCACCCGATTCTATAATTTCGCCGTCTTTCATAACATAAATCCGATTACAAAAGCTACTTACCAATGCCAAATCATGAGAAATAAATAAAAATGCCATATTATTTTTTTGTCCCAATCGTCTTAGCACTTCCAATATCTGCGCTTGTACCGAAACATCTAAAGCGCTTGTCGCTTCATCACAAATCAGCAATTCTGGTTTTGAAACGATCGCTCTTGCAATGGCAACCCGTTGACACTCTCCACCGCTTAACTCATGAGGATATTTTTCTAAATAACTTTCATTTAACCCCACTTCCTCTAAAAGCAATTTTATATCTTCTAGGTTGTTTAATTTACTTTTTTTCTGAGACTTGGGGATTGAAAGCAGGATACTTTCCCCCATTGTAAATCTTGGGTCAAAAGAAGAACGTGAATCTTGAAATATCATTTTAACATGTCGATACGCTTGTCGTAGTTTTTTGCCCTTTAACTTTGTCATATCTTCTCCACAAAGCATAATGCGGCCTCCCTCAGCAAGCATCATTCGCGTTATCAATTTTGATAATGTCGATTTGCCACAACCACTGACGCCAATTAATCCCACAGATTCACCTGACATGATATTGAGCGACACATTTCTGACCGCTTCAATATTCTTTTTTCCCTTTCGAAATGATTTTGATACCTTATCTATATTCAAAATAGCGTCGTCCATTAATGGGATTCCTCCTGACTAAAAACATCACATAAGGTCCAGTGGTCTTGGTCTATGACTTTCTTTTGACCCATTTTTTCATTACAAGCAGTTGTTGCCTTAGTGCATCTGGCTGAAAAGGCACACCCCTCATGGTCAATCGATTCTATACGATTTCCCGGAATCGTCTTTGGCGGTATTCCGTCAAGTCTTGGAATCGCTTCAAGTAACGCTCGCGTATAGGGATGTCTTGGATTTCCTAGAACCTTTTCACACCGACCATATTCGACAATACGCCCACCGTACATCACCGCAATTTTATCAGCCATTCTCCTCACTACCCCCATATTATGGGTGACCAATAACAGACTTGTCCCATAAGTTTTTCTTAACTTTAAGAGTTCGTCAATGAGCTGACTTTGTGTAATGACATCCAAAGCACTGGTCGGTTCATCTGCCAAGAGTAAATCAGGTTCTAAAGACATAGCAAGTCCAATAGCAACCCGTTGGTTCATGCCACCTGATAATTGTACTGGGTAACTTCTTAATACTTCATCAACATCATTAAAACCCATATTAGAAAGAATGTCATATGCCTTTCGATAGGCAGCCTTCCTGCTTATTTTTTGATGTGCACGAAGGGTTTCATAAAATAGAGTCTTTATTTTTCGAGTAGGATCAAGCGAGGCTGTTGGCTCTTGAAATATCATACCGATTCCAGCACCTCTAATAGGTCTCGTTTCATTCCGCGTCATATGCTCAAGATTTAAGTCATGGTATAGCACTTCCCCCGCTGTGATTTCAATTTTCTTTGACATTCTCAAAATGGTATTCAAGAGTGTCGTTTTCCCACAACCACTTTCTCCAATAACACAGGTAATTTCATTGGGTTCAACACTAAAAGAAACTGATTTTAGAACGCTTTCTCCTGTCTGATATTTAACTGATAATTGATTGACTTCTAGTAATGACGCTCTCTCCATAAAAATGACTCCTCAATCATGGTCTCTAGTTCTTTGCTGTTTCCGCTGTAATTTGATAGTAATCTACAGGACTTTGTTCCATACCTGTCACGCCTGCTTTCGTCACAATAAACATGTTAAGATGAAACATGTAGCAGTATGAACTGTCTTTTGTAACAATTTGCTGAATTTCTCTTGCATATTCACTTCGTTTTTCAACATCAAATTCTGAAGTCATCGCCTCAATTAGAGCGTCTACTTCTGGGTTGCTGTAAGATCCAAAATTACCACCGTTACCCGATCCAATTGTATAATTAATATAGGAAAGTGGATCTCCTGTTGGCGTCGTTACGTAAGCATAGGCACAAATATCAAAATCATTGCCTTCAAGATACGATCTCACATTGTCCGTTAATTCATAAACCGTTTCAATACCAAGCTGGGTCAAAGCTGACTGAAGCGCTTGGGCAGATTGAGGTAACCCTGTTCGACCATATGTGATCAACTTAACTGATACTTTTTCACCGTCTTTCTCAAGGAAACCATCATTATCTGAATCGACATAACCGCTCTTTTGGAGCAAGGCTTTAGCTTTTTCGATATCATAATCAGGAACATCTGTCATCAAGCTATCATCCCCATAAGTAAGTGATGCAGGAAAGGCTGACTTTGTAGGTGTCCCTGCTCCATTTAACAATACATGACTATAAGACTCTTTATCAACGGCCATACAGATAGCTCTTCGGAAATTTTCATCATCCATATACTTGTTTTTAAGGTTGAAATAGAGCATATACACACGCGTTGTCGCTGCCTGTGTTATTTCAAATTGTGAATCCTCTGAAAAAAGAGACAGACTATCATAAGGTAAGCCATAAGCTGCATCTATTTCACCACTTTGCATCGCAAAAGATAATGTATCCACATCAGGAATACTTTTGATGGTTACACTGGCACATTTAGGCTGACCCGCCCAATAGTTTTCAAAAGGTTCCAAATATGCTTCTTCATCAATACTATAATCTTTTACAACGTAAGGTCCCGTGCATACGGGATACTCATTAAAATCAACAGTTCCATCATCGGCTGCTGCATCGACAATACAGGCATAAGGATCACACAAAGAGTTCAACAGTATAGGATTCGGGACGCTTGTCGTGATTTTTACTGTATTATCTTCAGCTAAAATATCTTGAATCATTAAATCACTAGCTGCACGCTCATTGTTAGCAACAAGGCGTTCAAGGCTAGCTTTCACTGCCTTGCCATCCATTACATCTCCATTATGAAATAGTACATGATCGCGTAAGGTCAGTGTCCATGTTAGTTTATCATCTGATAAATCGTAGTCTGTCACCAGTACAGGTACAACATTTAAGCTCTTATCAAGTTTGAAGAGTGTTTCTCCTACACCATAGCGGATGGTTCCCCAGCCATTGTAATTATCTGCAGGATCAAGTTGAGAAAAATTATATACGCCGAAAATAAAATCTGACCTTTCATTCAAGTCAGCCTTTTGAATGTCCTCTGAATCTGCCGCCACACTACAAGCAGACAGTGAAAGACTGAATAAAACAATTAATACTACCCATTTAAATCGATTTGTCATTTGCTTTTCTTCCTCCATTTTTCATTAAATATATTCATTGTATTCATAGGATCTAACACGTCACGAACACTATCACCTAGCAAATTAAACAACACTGATACCATAAAAATAGCAGCACTTGGATAAAGGACAAGCCATGGTGCTTGCTGCATAAGACCTCTTCCTTCTGCTAACATGCTCCCCCATTCTGATAATGGAGGCTGTGCTCCTAACCCCAGAAAAGATAAACCCGCAAGGTTCAAAATAGCATTTCCAATATTCATTGATGCCAAAATAATAATTGGACGCATAACGTTAGGAAAAATATGTTTTCTTAAAATATTAAATGTACTTTGACCATTAATCTTGGCAACAAAAATAAAATTTTTGTTCTTCATAGTCAATACAATACTCCTAGACAAACGTGCATATTGTGGCCAACCCGTTAAAATCAATGCGATAACAGCATTATTAAGGCCCTTGCCTAACATGCCTGCAACTGCAAGTGCCAATACCATCCCTGGAAATGCCAGAAATACATCGACAAATCGCATAAATAGCATGTCTAACTTACCGCCAATATAACCACTTACAATCCCAATAGAAGCCCCTATAACTAATGTTGCAAACACAATCAAAAGTGCAGAAGAAATAGATAGCCACGCACTTGACAATATTCGGGAATAAACACAGCGTCCCAAAGCATCTGTTCCAAAGGGATATTGAGTAGTCGGTGCTAGTTTTGCAACACTCAAATTTACAAAATAGGGATCATTCGGCATAAAATGCGGTGCTAAGAAACAAAATAAGCAAAACATGAAGACGCCTATCAATAAAATAATCATTCTCATCTGTGACTTCTTTTTTTTATGACTCATCCAGCACCTCCCTAATTCCTTCTGACACGTGGATCAAGAAGATAATGGATTAAATCTGTTAACAGATTAATTACAACATAAATAATAGACATCCATACAACAAAGGCTTGTATGACAGGATAGTCACGCATCAATATGGCATCCATAATCATATAGCCCATTCCTCGCCACATAAAAATACGCTCTATAGCGGCAGTTCCTCCAAGAAGAGCTCCCATAGACAACCCCAGTAAAGGCACAATGGTAAAAAGCGCATTGCGCAAAACACTGAAAAAAAGAATGGTTCTTTCTTTAATGCCTCTCGATAAGGCACTCGATACATATTGACACCCCAACTGTTCCAGTACTGCGGCACGTACTTGTCTTATATATTTACCTATCATTGGGATACTTAAGGCCAGTGTTGGCAAAATCAAACCTTTTAACCCGTTAGTCGCCAAAATAGGTAATAGCTTTAATTGGATAGCAAATAAATAAAGTAACAAAAATGAAACAATAAAATTGGGAAGCGAATTGCTGATAAAACTAAACAACCTAACCAAATAATCAATTAAACCCTCCTGCTTTATCGCTGAAAGGATCCCCAGTGGAACGGCAACCAGTACCGTCAGCAGCATAGATGCTCCTGCCAATAACAAGGTCTTTGGAATTGCCAAAGCTAATGCTTGAGAAACAGGTTGTCCATCAATAAGCGACTTCCCCATATTCCCCGTTAATACATTATGAAGCCAATTAAAATACTGCTCTATATAGGGTAAATCAAGCCCAGCTTCTGAACGCATACTCTCAACAATTGATTCTTCAACTGGGATTTCTTGTGCTTGCAAAAGCATTTCAACAGGATCAGATGGCGATAAGTACATCAATCCATAGGTAATAAAAGTCACCCCAAATAAGACCGGAATCAGCATCACCAATCGACGACCAATATAATGTATCAGATACTGATTGTGTTTCAGCCCATTTTTAAACAAAGTCTTTCTCCTTAGAAGTATTCTTTTTGGCAGATATCATAAACATCGGCGTTGCCCCATATAAGAGCTTTTCTTTGTCATCCCAAAGTGCCTCTGTAATGTTCTCTTCTAATACAATACTTGAGAATCCTGATTTTAGTAACCATTTTTTATCTTCAGCTGGTCGTAAAACCCTTTTCAGTCGATGTTCTGTTTGTGCTTCATTTTCCATTGCCTCATCTCTATCACCGCTAAAATCAGAACCATAGATCTCTAAACATCTTTCATGACGTGCTTTAAATTCATTTTTTATAGCAGGATCAGTTTGCATAAGATGCCAGTTAGCATCAAATATTAAGAGTTTTCCACCAGGGCGTATCACTCGATACCACTCATCATAAACCTTTTGGTGGTCTATAAGTGCATGGGTTACATTGCGACTTATGACGAGATCAAAAGAGTGATCAGCAAAAGGTAAAGCATGACAATCTCCTTCTAGAAAAATCGGTGACACCTTGTTCGCTTTTGCATTGGCTCTTGCATGAGCTAACATGCCACTCGCCCCGTCAAGACCAATCACCCGATGCCCTGCCTGTGATAATAAAATTGAAAAAAAAGCAGGCCCACATCCAGCATCCAAGATGTCGAGCTTTTCCTGAGAGGGAAGATTTGCATTGATCTTTTCCATCCACGCTTTAGCCTTGAAACTATTAAGTTCATCATTGACAATCTGGCTGTAATTCTCTGATACATCAGACCAATGTGCATTGATAGTCTCTTGAGAACCTTCTTCAGTTAATTGATGAAGTGATTCTGGTTTTTCAAAACAAATGAGAAAATCACTGACCAAAGACTGTTCCTCTCCAGAGACCTCATCGACAAAGCTTTCTTCTTTTACATCTAAAAAGACCTTTTCCATTCCAGCATCTGATAAAGTTTCTAAATCCCATTGGGGGCGATACTTTTTAGATAAGGGCAGGTTTCTTGCAATTTCGTTAATAGGTGTAGGGTCTACACCATAATTAGATTGGCTATCGCCATCCTTTGACTCTTTTACTAAATTGTATTCTTTATCATAGTAATACAAATAGTGGTTTCCATCAGCGACTACTAATCTCCCCCCTGGCTTCAAAATTCTTAGCCATTCACAGTAGGCAGCCTCTGGTTTTTCTAAATTCCATACAAGATTTCTCGAAACAATATAGTCAAAACTTTCACTTGCAAAAGGAAGACACTGTGCATCACCCTGCATGGTAAATACATTGACACCCGCTTCATTAAAATTGTCACGGGCTTGCTTAAGCATTTCTTCTGAATAATCTACAGCTGTCACCCGATGACCTTGTTGTGCTAAAATAATCGAAAAAAAACCTGGCCCACATCCAATATCCAAACAATTCAGCATCTGACCTTTAGGTGCATTTTTTTCAAGCATTTCTCTAAAATATTGACCTACATCTGTCTTAAGTTGTTCATGAATCGTAATTGAATATCCCTCAGCACGAGAATTCCAATATTCACAAATTTCATTTAGATACATCTCATTTCCTCCATTTAATGTTCATTCTCTATTCATCTCACATTAGATTTTCATTTTGATCTTTTAGGGCATACAAAAAACCACAAAAGAAAGAATTTTGATTCTACAAATTCTCAAACCTTCATGGTTAGTATTTTTTTATTTTATATAATTGTCTTTTAAGATTATTTTTTTCTTCATTTATCTCTATTTTTAATGAGCCTTCATGACTCTTTTAAATATTAGAAATTTTTTTGCGATTAATCATACTGGCATTATAGCCCGCTCCAAAACCATTATCAATATTAACGACACTTACGCCACTTGAACATGAATTTAACATAGAGAGTAGTGCCGCCAATCCGTTAAAAGAAGCACCATATCCAACACTCGTTGGAACTGCAATAACTGGACAGTCAACCAGTCCTCCAACGACGCTTGCGATAGCACCTTCCATACCAGCGACTGCTATAACAACATTAGCACTCATGATTTCATCAAGGTGAGCGAGTAAACGGTGTAAACCAGCTACGCCTACATCATATAATCGTATAACGTGATTTCCAAAAGCTTCTGCTGTTATCGCTGCTTCTTCAGCAACTGGCATATCACTTGTTCCACCAGATACGACAACAATATTGCCACATCCTTTAATAGGTTGGTATTTTCCTATAATACCAATTCTACTCATGTCATCATAATTAAGTGGATGTCGCTTGTCAATAGTTTCAGCCACTTTTTTATCAATTCTGGTTATAAGTATTGTCTTTTCCTCATTGTTTTTCATGACCTTTATGATTTCAATAATTTGTTCTGCAGTTTTACCCGCTCCATAAATAACTTCTGGATAACCTTGTCTCAATTTTCGATGATGATCAATTTTAGCAAATCCAATATCTTCAAATGGTTTTTTCTTTAACGCAAGCAAGGCTTTCTCAAGAGAAATTTTTCCCTCTTGTAACTCAATCAAAACCGATTCTATTTGTTGATAACTCATCTGCCACTCTCTTTCTTTATCTAATAAAATTTTAGATTTTATATGCTAATTCCTGTAAATCTAAAGTTAAGCCTCCTAAAGACTCAATGGAGGATACAATCTCCTCAGTTGCAAGCTTTTGGGCTTCACTCATATTCTCCACATGTTTTAATGCTTCTTCTTGTAATGCAAGTTTGTTTTGAATATCCAATAAAATATTTTGAACCCTTTTTACTGCTTCAACACTATTGATAGATAGCTTTCTCAATTCAGCTGCAACAACAGCAAAACCTAACCCTTGTTTGCCTGCTCTTGCAGCCTCAAGACTAGCATTCAACCCTAAAAGGTTGGATTGCTTAGAAATATTGTTCAAAAGAAGTAAGATTTCGTCTGATTCATTAAGATTTTCAACCATACTTTTACTATTTTCATGAGCATTTGTAAGTCTTTCATCTATAATCGTCGCTTTACTTGATAACTCTTGACTTGAACTCCCCACTTCATTTGCGACGGAAGCAATACTCTCTACTGCAAATAATAGTTCTTCTTGATTTTCTAGGCTATAACCAAAACCTAACGCACCAATAATTTCGTTTTTCTCATTGTAAAGTGGCACTTGTATACTCTTAAAAGAGACACCCCAAACGTCTTTGGGAATGACTTTTGAAAATGACTTTTCTTCGTTGATGACTTCCCACATGCCATCACCTGATTTTAACATTTCGCCTACAGGCGACTCATGTTTTAAAGTCTTTCCAGGTAAATAATAGACAAATTGTTTTTTATCCGCTATGCCAATCATACAATCAAATGGAAAAACACTTTGCATAATGGGTGCTGACTTTTTAATTGCTTCAATAAGTGTGTCCATTGGTACCTCTCGTCTCTTCTGATGCGTCTAAGCAGTCGATCAATTCACCCATGTATACTTTGACAGCACCTCGTTTTCCTGTTTCACGTTTTCCGCTACCATATCCTATCTTTTGAATATCCATCTTAGGACACGGCTGATAGTTTTCTGCTAAACACTTGATAATCCCCATACCAGTCGGTGTTATCATCTCTGTAGAAACATCATCCTGAACAAGGGGGATCGTTGTATGCTCCAGCATGTTTTTTACTGCTGGAACAGGAACTGATAAGACCATACCATTTTTGCACTCTATAAACCCACTACCATCATGTAATTCAGACGCCAATATTTTATCAGGTGCAAGTGCTACAATACAGATTGAAACACCTATAATATCAATAATTGAATCTACAGCACCTATTTCGTGAAAATAGACATCTTCAATATTTTTACCATGTGCTTTAGCTTCTGCTAATGCCACTTCTAAAAATATACGCTTGCTGATTGCTTTAGCACGTTCATCTATATCACTTTGGTCAATAATGGCGTTTACACATGTTAAATTTCTATTGTGATCTGCATCCGTATAATCCTCACTTTGCAAATCATTTAAAATGAGTTGTTCATCTATTACAACATCAACATCTGTCATCATAATATTATGTTTCTTTCTTTTTTTAACGACCAATTCATAACCCTTAACATTTAATTTTTTGAGTTCCTGTTTTAAATATAAGGGATCAACCCCTAAATCAATAAGTGCGCCCATTGACATATCACCACTAATCCCAGATGTACAGTCAAAATACAATATTTTCATTTTATCTCCTACTGATTATATTCATCCCATGCCGTTTTGTACATTTCTTCCCATGTCTTAAAGACTGTTTTTCCTTGCACTGATGAATCAAATGCAAAACGGTCACCAACTACAAAATCCGAACTCCAATTAATAAAGACTGCTGTCGAAAAGGTGTACTCTTCAAAGGAATTATAATGGGTGTATTTTCTCATAAAAGCATCATTAAATATTGCCTCTAATTCTGCTCTTGTCTCATAAATAGCAACCATTTTTGTTGGATACTGATCTGATGTACTCATAAACCGACTCCTTCTTTTACCCCTTGTACTTATCATTTATTCTCTTCTATCTCTTGAAAAAAGAATTCATTCTCGGATGAAACAGCTGACCCTCCGAAAATGAATTCAGCATCACTTATAATCTTCCTAAAACGCGTGCTACTTTTATGAGATTTTCTGTCAATTGTTCTTTTTCATGGTCTATCTCTTCACCTGTCCATGACATTAATCCTTCACCTGTTTTAAAACCAAGTTTTCCCTCATCTATCTTCTCTTTTAAAATAGCAGCTGGTTCTCTGTCATTGCAAAGATCTTTAAACAAATAATCATGGATAGCATACGTTAAATCCAAACCGCCCATGTCCATGACCCCTACTGGTGCCATAATGCCAAGTCGCATTCCAAAACCATATTTAATCGCATCATCTACAGCTTTGGGTTCTGCAATACCTTGTTCAATAATATACAGCGCTTCTCTGAATAGGGCATGTTGCATCCGATTGGCTAAAAATCCTGGAACATCTTTATTGACAATCACTGGCTTTTTACCCGCATCATCTAAAAGTTCGCAAACACGGTTTACAGTATCTTCTGAAACATCTTTTGTTTTGACAACTTCCACAAGTGGAATCAGGTAAGGCGGATTCCAGTAATGTGTACCAATAATTCTCGACTTGTTTTTAGATGTCTCTGCAATTTCTGTAATACTAATTGCCGACGTATTAGACGCTAAAATAGTATCTTCATCACATAATGCATCGAGCTTCTTAAAAAAATCTTGTTTAATCGTCAAATTCTCAATAATGCATTCAAAAATAATATCCGCAAAATTAGCACCTGTGGCTAAATCATCCGTTATTGTGACATTTGATAGAATAGCATCAACCTTTGATGGATCAACAACGTCATTATCACATAATATATTTAGTGCCCTTTTCATTCGCTCTAGTGGGGCTGAATTTTTATCTTGATCACAAGAATAAATAAGCTTAACGGGGTAGCCTTTCATGGCAAACAATAAGCCTATGCCTACCCCCATCGTTCCTGCGCCAAGAACTGCCACATTTCTAATCTTTTTGTTCATTCATCTATCCTCTTTCAGTGATTAGTATACGCCCCATTTATATTCTCTTTTTTCAACACCAGGTACTAGATCATCTTCATCAATAAAAGCAACCATTCTTACAATTGAACCGTCACCTTTCCACCATCTAAGTGGAAACGCTGCAATGGTACATCTTTTTCCAGTGACCATTTCTATATCGCCACCTACATTTTCAAATCCCATAACATTATTTCTTAATAAGACATCATGTACAGGTTCCCACTCTGGGAAGTCTTCAATCGGTGGATGACCAAACATTTCTGTATATTCTTTAATCAAACGTGGTACAAATGGTCCCGGACCATGGTCAATCATATACGTATAACAAGGATGATCTATGGCTTGACAGTCAATGCCCATTGCTTTGACCTTCTTTTCCACTAACCATTTTCCCGCTTCAATACTTAAACCTGGACTATACATAAAGTAATCATCATTTTCACCCCAGCGTTTATGGGTCCCCGTATTAATAATGACAATATCGCCTTCTCTGATTTCAGGTGTTGCATTTTCTAAATCCTCTACAGTGATTAGTTCCCATTTTGTTTTAGGAATTCCTACAATAACTGCATCTCCATAGTAATTTTCAAGTGGTAATTCATGTGTATAAGGTGATTCTGGAATCACATGTGAAGGTGAGTCCGCATGTGTACTATTGTGCATATGAAAATTATTAAAAGTTTGCAAGAGTCTATAATGTCTTGGCATATAATTAACTCTTTCAATGGTAAAGTCACTATCTGCTGAAGGCCAAAGTGGCCCCCCTTGACCAAATGGATGTGATAAATCAACTAAAACTGTTTTTCCCATATTCGTTCTCCTTTATATGTTTTTTAGAAATTGATGTGTTCGTCCTAATATAAAAAGCAATTAGCATGCCAAAAACACCTGCTCTTTATCAATTGATTGAAAGTCCCTAAAATGCCGATTTTAGATTTTTTTAAAGGTTAGATCTCTTAAGTATTTAATAAAAAACGTTGCAATTCAGAAACACTGTTGCAAATATGAATTTCGTGATTGCTAGCCATCTTGGGCTTTGATATACTACATATGTGAATCCATTTGTTTTTATAAAAGAGAGGGGATTATATGGACCAAGTATTAGCAATTAACAGTGTCTGTAAAAAAATAACAGAAAATTTATCTACTATTGATAATCCTAAAACAAAATATTTTCTAGAAGAAATATTAAACGATTTGAAGGTGTTCTTAGATAAAGGAATTGATTTCAAAGAAGTTGTAGATAATCTCGATGACAGTATCCTCATCACCGATAAGGATGGAAAAGTACTTTATATCAATCCAGCTTATGAAAAAAATACAGGCATATTACCAGACGAAGTACTCCACCGCTATATCAAGGACATCCTTGATGAAGGCAATTTATTTACAGGTGGTGCTACAATGGATGTTATTGAAACTCAAAAAAAGGTTTTAAGACTCTCTACTGTTGTTAAATACAATCCACCACGTGTTGCTTATGCTGTGGGAGTTCCAGTATTAGATGATCAAAATCAACTTAAACAGATCGTCGTCAACAGTAGACCCATTCTCACATTAAAAGCATTACAGGATGACTATTCTCGCTTTTTAGAAGAAGTCAAATCAATTAATAATGGGGATAAAATAAAAATCATCACCAATGGTGAAGAATATAACACTCAATTTGCCTCTAAAATGATTGGTTCAAGCCAAACCATTGAAAATACATGGCGCATTATCAAATTAATTTCAGATACAGATGCTACCGTTTTAATCACAGGTGAATCTGGCGTAGGTAAAGAAGTTGTAGCCGATGAAATATATATGAATAGTAACCGCTCTAATCAACCCTTCATCAAGGTTAATTGTGCCTCAATCCCATCTACACTTTTAGAGTCTGAGCTCTTTGGCTATGAAAAAGGTGCCTTTTCAGGTGCAAATGCTAATGGTAAAACCGGTTTGTTCGAATTGGCTAATAATGGGATTATCCTACTAGATGAAATCGGTGACATGCCTCTTGATTTACAAGCAAAACTTCTTAGAGTTATACAAAATAGAGAAATCACAAAGGTTGGCGGTAGTAAGACAATTGCTTTAAATATTCGAATTATTGCATCAACTAATAGTAATTTAAAGAAAAAAATGGCTGAAGGGTCTTTTAGGAGCGACTTATACTATCGCCTAAATGTTATTCCAATCCATTTAGATCCTTTAAGGGATCATATAGAAGATCTTGAATCTCTATGCAACCACTTCATTGCTATGTATAGCAAGAAACATAACCGTACGCTCTCACTTAGCAAACATAATCTTAATATCATGAAAATGTATAACTGGCCTGGTAATATCAGAGAGCTTGAAAACATCATTGAATACCTTGTCATCTGTTGTTCTGGCAATGTTGGCGTTGATGATGATATTCTAAAAAGCATTCTAGGACTCTCACAAACGGATGTTTCTTCTAAAGCCTTTGATTTGACAAAATCAGTAGAACAATTTGAAAAACAGCAGATTGAAAAAGTTTTAAGTATAACGAACAGTCTTAGAGAAGCAGGCTCATTATTAAATATAAATGCTTCTACAATCAGTCGAAAAATCAAACAATATGGTATTAACTATAGCAATAGCCGCTGATTTCTAAATGCTTATCCTAAAAAAAATCCCTATTAAATAATAGGGATTCACTTTTATTATTCTATAAAATAAGTTCATATATTTTTACTGCATCCTCAGGATAAATTGCTTCTAAGCCATTTCCAACATATTCAACCTGCTTAGAATAGACCTTGTCCACTAGTTCATTGATATCTATTTCGGCAATGTGATATCTATCAAATGTCGTAGGTGCTCCTAGCGCTTCAAAAAAGGCTTTCATTGTCTCTATCCCCTCCTCAACTCCATTCACTTTAAATACGGCTTTAAAAAAACATTTAAAACGGTCATGATGTCTCTGGTATACATATTGACACCATGCTGGCATTATTAAAGCCAAAGCACCACCATGTGGAATACCATATTGCACAGTTAGAGCATGTGCTAATTGATGACAGGCAAAATCTCCTCCAGGTCCTAGCATATTACTGTGTGCTACAGTTGCCGACCACATCATGTCATCTCTGAAATCATTACTTTTAGGGTGATTGATAAATGTGTTTCCTAAATCAACAACTGTTTTCATCGTTGCCTCACAAAGTGCATCCCATAAAAGACTTTCTCGGGTCAAATCAAAATAGCGTTCAAAGCAATGTGAAAAAATATCCACCATCGCAATTGCCGTTTGATAACGAGATAGTGTATATGTTAACTCTGGATTCAAGATTGCTAACTTAGGCACTAATAATGGATTAGAAAAAGCAATCTTTTGTTGAAGAGTATCATTTGAGATAACAGCCACGTCATTCGCTTCACTTCCTGTAGCAGGCAATGTTACAATAGCCGCTATATTCATTGCCTTTTGGGGAATCAATTCTGGGGTATTTAGGACTTTCCACAACATTTCATCGCTGTACCTTCCTATACTGATTGCTTTAGCTGAATCAATAACACTGCCACCGCCAATGGCTAAAATAGTATCTACCTTTTCAGATTGACATATTTTTATACCCGTCTGACAAAGGTCAACAGAAGGGTTGGCCTGAACACCTCCTAAAAAACAATAGCTTATATGATAAGCATCCAATGATTGAGTTACTGCTTCAAGCAATCCATTATTTTCGATTCGCGAACTTCCATAATGGATTAAAACATGTTGAGCTGAATCTTTTAAATATTCACCGATAAGCTTATGTTTGTCTTTACCATACACAAGTTTTGTTGGGATTGAAAAGTCAAACGTCTTCATCATTCGCCTTCTTTCTTTGCTATAAAGAGAAGTTGTTCCTATTTGAGTCCCAAAATTTCTCTGGCCTCATCAGGTGTTGCCAATGTCTTATTTGCCAACTTTGCCAATTTGCCAATTCGAGAGACAAATTGCGCATTAGATGTCGCAAGTTCACCTTTATTAAAATAGACATTGTCTTCAAAACCCGTTCTTATATTACCGCCTAGTGCCAATGATGCTAATGTAATTTCCATGGCACCTTTACCTATACCAAATGTTCCCCATGTACAATTTTCTGGCAAATGATTAACAACATATAAAAGACTTTCTACGTTTGCTGCAAGGCCACCCGGAGCCCCTAAACAAATTTGGAAATGTAAAGGCGCTTTTAAGATGCCTTTTTTAAGATAGAAAAGTGCTGTATTCAACATTCCCATATCAAATATTTCAATTTCAGGTTTAACACCTACTTCTTGCATTTTTAATCCCAATTTTTCTAAAAATGGAGGTGTGTTCATAAATACACTGGTATTCAACCAGTTCATTGTTCCTGCATCAAATGATGCCAATTCTGGTTTAAGCTCAGTAAAAGGCAACATTCTTTCTTCATCTGTTACATTAGGAGCACCTGAAGTTGTTAAATTTAATACGATAGGACATTGGGATTCTCTAACTAAAGAAACCGTCTCCGTAAATTTCTTAATATCCATGGTTGGATTATCTGCATCATCTCTTACATGAATGTGTGCTACTGCAGCACCCGCTTCATAGCATTCAATAATTGAATCTGCAATTTCTCTTGGCGTAGTTGGCAAGTTTGGATTATCTCCCTTTGTTGGTACAGCACCACAGACTGCTGCTGTAACGATTACCTTGTCTTTTGCATTAGATCTTCTTGTTTCAAACATATTTTTTTAATTCCTCCTTCGTCATGCCTTTATTTTTGCAAGATACATGCCAACTCTTATCCTCAACTCAAAGGCTGTTCTCCTCCTATTTAGAATCTCTTTTGACAAAAAATGACTTTAGTTTTGTTGCAGGAATGCAATGGTTTTTCCATAGAGCAACAAAAAATTAAGTATTCATATTGCTATTTTTAAAATAAAGACTGTAATTTCAACACTATCAAATGAAAATTTTATCTCGGCATGATAATTGCTTTATAGAATAGTGCGTTAAAAAAAACACATATTTTGAAAGGAGATTTAACTATGGCAAAATCAATAGTCGCTATTGCCAAAGATCCAGATATTCAAGTAATGGTGGATCAAGTACTCAGTGAGCTCGGTGGTGCTAACAACCTCATTAGAAAAAATTCAACTGTTCTTTTAAAACCTAATGCCGGTCATTTAGGTGAACCCGGTACAAGTATCAACACAAACCATAATTTCTTACGTGCTGTCATCCGTGCTGTAAAAGCAGCTGGTGCTAAACGTATAGTCGTTGGTGAAGCTGCTGCCATTGGCTGTAATACTTTAGATTGCTTTGAGTCAGCAGGTCACGCACAAGTCGCTAGAGAAGAGGGTGTCGAATTATACGATATCAAATCTGACCCTGATTTAATCAAAGTTCAAATCAGAGATGCACGATCAGATATTAAATCTGTCATGCTTCCTAGACTTTTACTAGAAGCAGACCATATCATAAATTTACCTGTCTTTAAATCACACGCAAGTATGGTCTTTAGCTGTGCACTCAAAAACATCAAAGGGGTTGTACAAGACCGCGTCCATTATGATATGCACAGAACCAATTTGGCAATGGCAATGATGGACATCTGGTCAGTTGTAAAGGCAGATTTAACCATTGCAGACCTTATTTATCCTGCGGAAGGATTTGGCCCTCACTCAGCAGTTCCTTTAGACTTCGGTTGTGTAGTTGCTAGTAAAGATCCGGTCGCTTTAGATGCAACAGCTTGTCGCATGGTTGGTCTCGATATTTCTATGGTAGATTACTTTGAAGCTGCAAGAGAACGTGGTCTTGGTACCAGTGACGAAGAACAAATTCTTGTAAAGGGCAAATCAATTGAAGAAGTCTTCAAAAAAATGTGGCTTCCTTACCTTGAAAAATTTGATACTTGGCCAGAATATAATATCATGCATGAAAACTCATGTTCATCTTGTCAATCTCTCGTTGCCTTTACAATGGAAAAATTAAAAGCACTCGGTGAATATGACAAAAATACTGATGCAGTTATCGTATTAGGAGCTAAAAAATCAATTCCTGAAGATATTCCGCCTGAAAAATTGATTTTATGTGGTAACTGTACTGCCAAATATCGCAACAGAGGTGTTGCTGTTCACGGCTGTCCTCCTTCTGAACCTCATATTGCATGGGCAATCATCGACCGCATGGATCAAACGGAAATCGGTCCAGGTTTTAGAGAACGTATGGCTGAGGAAGAACCTATTTGGAATGCTTACATCGATAAAATTGTAGAAGAAAAACGTAAATCAACACCTCATAAAGATCAAACTGAAAAATAAACAGGGGGTATTTTATTTAAGCTAGGCTATCTTGATTTTTTATGCAGCAAAATTAATGGGGTTAATCCAGTATTTTCATTGATATTTAACTTAACGGATTTCCTTCGAATATCATATAAGGAGAAAGATTATTATGGATTTTGAAAACGGAAACGGAACACAAGTTATAGAGGCAAAAAAGCAATTGAAAAGCGAAAACACAAATTTGAAATTTGGAAAATCGGGTTGGGGGATTATATTTTATTGTATGGCGATGTTCTTTTTTCTCATTGGGTTTTCAATTGATGGTTTAAACATTGTTGCTCCTGCTTTTGCAGCGGCTCACAATATCGAGTATTCAAAAGTTCTTGGTATGGCTACTTACGCAGGATTCGTTGGACTATTTGGTTACTATATTCTAGGTCGTATCAATGTTCGATTTGGCCCTAGAATCACCTCAGGAATCTGTTTGATTGGTTCTGGGTTTTCTTATATCTTCTACGGAAGAGCACAAACCTTAACACAGTATGCCATTGGACTCATTTTAGTTGTCAGTTTTATAAATGGCGCAAGTTACATTGCTGGCGGTTCACTCGTTGCACAATGGTTTCCTAAGAAAAAAGGACTTGTAAACGGTTTGACGACAATGGGTCACAATATGGGTTCAGCCTTTTATGTGCCACTCATTGCACTTTTAATTGGTAAATATGGTCTTGCAAATGGGACAACTATCACTGCTATTGTCGCTGTTATACTTGGGATCGTTGGCTTATTAATGATTCGAGATACACCCGATCAAAGAGGTCAATACCCTGATAATGTTTCAAAAGAAATCTATGAAAAAGAATACTTTACAGAGAGTGTTGATAATCAATCCATTTGGACAATCGGCAAACTTCTCAAAACAAAAGAAACTTGGATGGTTGCTTTAGTCATTGGTATCAATCAACTGGTAACAACAGGCGTTATGAGTCAAATGGTTGTTCGTAATGTCGGTCTTGGTTTTACACAAAGTAAAGCTATCGGACTTATGACGGTATGTGCTATCATCGGCGTTGGTGGTAGTTACATCTATGGCTGGCTAGATCAGAAATTTGGTGTTAAAAAAGCTATTATCATTTTCTTATTATGGTATTCTTTAGCTCTTGTTCTTAACATTACTGAAAACCTGACACTGGTTTATATTTCGGTTCTTATGGTTGGTGTATCCATCGGTGGTGCTGCCAATTTTATTATCTCTTTGCCTGCCTCTGTATTCGGAAGACATGGTTTCGCAAAAGCAAACTCAGTTGTTTTCCCAATCATGAGTGCCATTTTATTTTCAAATTATATTATTAACGCACAAGCCATTAAAATAACTGGAAGTTTAAGAGGGGCCTACATGGTATTCTTAGCCTTCTTGATTATCAACATCTTTTTCGTAAGTCTAATTGATGTTAGAAAATACAATAAAGACTATATGGTTGAGGAAGAAATAGATCTAAAATAAAATCATAACTGTATTAATAAGAAGGTCTGTTTGTTATGTCAACAGACCTTCTGTCACACTTAGGGAGGTACAACACATGAACAACGTTGTCATTGTCTCCGCCTGCAGAACACCCATAGGCAAATTAGGCGGACAATTCAAAAACTATACGGCACTTGATTTGTCAATTCCGACAATTCAAGCACTTGTTAAAAGAGCTAATTTGGATGCTCAACTTATTGATGATGTTATTTGGGGGTGCAATTATCAAAGAACTTACAAAGAAAATAACCTGGCACGAGTTGCCGCAGTAAAATCAGGTTTACCGGTTACTGTACCCGGTATTACAGTCCATCGAAACTGTACTTCTTCAATGTCTTCCATCCAAATGGGTTACTATCAAATTAAGGCTGGTGAAGCTACTTGTATTATCGCAGGTGGTGCAGACAGTATGAGTACAGCACCTCATATGGTTTTTGATAACCGATTTGGTAAAAAATTTGGACATAGCGAATTGAGAGATAGTATGTGGGATTCACTCACAAATCTTGGCATTGGTCCTTCAATGGGAATGACTGCAGAAAATGTCGCTGAAAAATATAATGTGACAAGAGAAGAACAAGATGTTTATGCCTTATTAAGTCAACGTCGTGCAATTGCTGCCATAGATCAACATAAATTTGAAGATGAAATTATCCCCATAAAAGTGACCTCTCGTAAAGGGGATATCATCATTTCTGAAGATGAATATCCTAAGAGAGACGCTTCACTTGAAAACCTCAAAAAATTAAAGACGAGCTTTAAAGAAAATGGAACTGTAACAGCTGGCAATGCCTCTGGAATGAATGATGCCGCTTCTGGTATCATTTTGATGGCAGAAGACAAAGCGAAGTCACTTGGTCTCCCTATACTGGCAAGAATTGTTTCTGTTGCTACAACTGGGGTCGATCCTGATTATATGGGGATTGCTCCCATCAGTGCTTCAAAACTTGCCCTTGATAAAGCAGGCTTAACCATCAGTGATATTGATTTATTTGAAATTAACGAAGCCTTTGCTTCACAATGTATTGCCTGTGAAAAAGAGCTTGGTATAGATCGCGAAAAGTTAAATGTAAATGGTGGTGGTATTTCACTGGGGCATCCCGTTGGTGCAACGGGTAGTAGAATTGTTATTAGTCTATTATATGAGATGAAAAAACGCCATAATCACTATGGATTGGCATCATTATGTGCAGGTGGTGGTATGGGCACAGCAGTCATCATTGAAAATCTGTAATTTATTTATATAGGTTGTCATATTGCCTTTAAAAAAACTGACTTCTACTGTTTTAGAAGTCAGTTTTTTGATATTTAACCTATTTCATTTTTCATCCCTTTGTTTCCCTCAATCTAACCATTACGTCCAATAGTCAGCTCTTTATAGATTCTATTGAGTTCCTCTGCCGAATGTGTCATTCCTAATTCAATCCACTTTCTGAGTATACTTGCCAGAGTATCTGCAAAGAAATTATCTACAAAAGGACTTGCCAATTCTGATACTTCGCAGTTCTCTGATAAATTATAGTCATCACATACCGCACTAATATAGTCCCCTGCTTTAGCAATAATATGAATAATATCATTATCTGATATGATCTTAAGCAAGGGCTTGTTCTCAGCCCAGAATTTAAAATACATATAATCATAATCCAAATCTTCTCTGTTACCTGTTTCAAGTTCAGCTTCCAAGTAGGTCTTATATTTTTCAAATATGTCATAAATCAGTATATCTTCAATTTTATCAAAATGTGCATAAAAAGTGTTCCTGACAAGTCCTGCCTCTTTGGTTAACTCCGATATAGTGATTTTGCTAATGTTTTTATTTTCTAATAATCTTAAAAGGGCCACTACCAACATTCTTATAGACCGCTTTGAGTTTGTATTTAAAGGTTCGTATTTTAACATATAATCTCCTTCGAATCAAATGAACACCTTATTAGGGTTTTCGGGATTATTATACTACACTTAATTCATTTGAACAAACGTGCAATATTTTTCATTTGAGCATATTCAATCTTTTGCTCAAATCAATACATTTGTCCTAATTTGCCAATTTTATGGCATTTTTCTCAATCTGTGTAATAACAAGCGATTGTATTGACTGACTTTGAGAGCTTTTATATACTGTATTCAACAAATGAACAAATGCAAGTTATTGAACAATTGTTCATATTTATAAATGCATTTTTACCATTCGTATTTTCCAAGCAAGAAAGGAGATTTAGGCAATAACCTAAAGAAGGCAAATGAATCAAATTTATTATTTTTCTGGAACGGGGAACTCCCTAAGAGTCGCAACCGTTATAAGTGAACAATTTGCTGATTGTGAAATCATTCCCATTTCTCAAAAGGTCAATCAAAATTCAATTGAACTCAAAGGTGAAACAGTCGGCATTATCTACCCTGTTTATTATGATGATGTCCCCGAAGTCGTTGAACATTTTTTGAAAAAAGTAAAGGTCCCGCAAGAGACTTATCTTTATGCGATAGCCACTTTAGGATCAAAAAAATCAGGCTCTTTTGAGACTATCAACCGTTTGACAAGTGGTCAATTATCCTATGGCAAACATATCACCATGCCTTCTGCCCAGCTAAGGATTTATGATGTCCTGCCAAAAGGTGATGCCTTAAATGCACTAATCCACTCTAGTGAAAAGGCTATAAAAGAAGCAATAGAAGATATCAAAAATAGGGAAACAATTAATCCATCTGAACTTCAGTGGCATAATCGAAATCCACTTTATAGGATTTTTCGTAAGCCCTGGCTCAAAAGTTTACCCAAAATAGATTCAGACTTCCACACAGACGCTAACTGCAACTCTTGTGGCATTTGTCAAAAGATTTGTCCCATGAACAATATCCATTATCAAGATGGACAACCTGTTTGGAATGGACATTGTCAAGATTGCCATGGTTGCATCAATGCCTGTCCTAAAAGAGCAATACAAATTAAAAACAAAACATCAAAAAAGAAAAGATATATTCACCCTAATATAACGCTTAAAGCGTTGATAATTAACGAAAATAATTCAAATTAGAAGGAGACCACTATGAAAGCAACTATCGTACTCGCCCACCCTTGGCATGGCAGCTTTAATAAAGCCATTATGGATCAAGTGATTAACAAACTTAGAGCAAGAAACAAAGATTATCAAATCATTGATTTAAATAAGGACAACTTTGATCCTGTCTTAAGAGAATCTGATCTCGCATTATTTTCAAAAGGAAAAACCAGTGATGAAATGGTTACCCGATATCAAAAAATGCTTCTCCAATCGGATGAACTTATATTGATTTTTCCTGTCTGGTGGTATGATACTCCAGCTATATTAAAAGGTTTTTTTGATAAAGTCATGTTAAAAGATTATGCCTATATCGAAACAAAATCAGGCTTACAAGGTCAACTCACACATATTAGAAAAACGACCGTCATCACGACATCAGAATTTCCAACTTGGTATCTTATTTTCCTTGCAGGAAACCTGATTAAAGGGACCTTTATCAATAAAACATTGAAAAATATCGGTCTGAAAAATATTAAATGGCTCAATAATGATTTTACTGCATCTGGAAAGCCATCCAAAAGAAAAGCTTTTTTAGATAAAGTTTCAAAAAACGTATAGTCCTTGCTTAATTACTACTGCCTCTTGAATGAGGTCAAGTGAATCAAAAAAGGAATAGATGCCACAAACATTTTTAACGTCAATGGCTTCCATTCCTTTTTTTGTAATTTTAAAAAAGCTTTTCTGTTCGCTTTATTCGTCGTCTATTTTTACTCTACCGTTACCGATTTAGCCAAATTCCTTGGTTTATCGACATCATTCCCTCTTAAAGCCGAAACATAGTAAGCAAAAAGTTGGAGGGGGATAATAGCCAAAATAGGACTGAGTTCATCCATTGTTTTCGGAATAAAGAACACTTCATCAGCCGTTTTGAGAATCTCTTTATTGCCCTCTTGAGCAATGGCAAAGACATGTGCACCACGTGCTTTCACTTCTTTTATATTGGATAACATCTTTTCATAAAGTTTTTCTTGTGTTGCAAGTGCTACGACAAAAGTATCCTCTTCAATTAGAGCAATCGTTCCATGTTTAAGCTCACCCGCTGCAATGGCAAAAGAATTAATATAAGAGATTTCTTTGAGCTTCAATGAACCCTCAAAACACAAGTCAGAATCTACGCCTCTCCCCATGTAAAAGACTTTTTCATTGTTAAATTGACTTGCCGCTAATTTTTGGATGGCTTCATTATGATCGAGAATACTTTGAATTTTATCTGGCATTGCCAATAATTCATCTACTACTTCTTTTACAAGCGCTTGATCAACAGTCCCCTTCAATTGTCCAAAGTGGAGGGCTAATAAATAAAAGGCTGTCAATTGAGTGGTAAACGCTTTAGTTGAGGCAACACCAATTTCTGGACCTGCCCACGTATAGAAAACGTCATCTGATTCTCTTGAAACAGAGCTCCCTACAACATTGACAATACTTAAAACGCGTGCTCCTTTACGTTTAGCTTCACGCATTGATTGAAGGGTATCTAACGTTTCCCCTGATTGTGAAACAGCAATAAACAAGGTATGTTCATCAATAAAAGGATCCCTATAGCGGAATTCAGAAGCCACATCGACCTCAACAGAAATCCCTGCAAATTTTTCAAAAGCACGTCGCCCGACCAATCCTGCATGATAAGCCGTTCCACAAGCAACAATATATATTTTATGAATGTCTTCTAAATCTTCTTTGCTTATAGTCACGCCCTCTAAAATTAATGTGCCATTTTTATCAAGACGACGTTTAACCGTTTCTCTGACCCCTTTAGGCTGTTCATAAATTTCTTTTAGCGTAAAATGTTCAAACCCTTCTTTTTCAGCAGCATCTATGTCCCAAGTCACTTTAAAAATTTCACGTTCAACCTCTTGACCCAGATCATTATAAATTGTGATTTTATCCTTTTTAAGGTCTACGATCTCATCATTCTCTACAAGGAGCATATTGCGGGTGTATTTTAATAATGCTGGAATATCTGATGCAATAAAATTCTCACCCTCACCTACACCAATAATGAGAGGGCTATCTTTTCTAACTGCTACCAATCGGTCGGGTTCATCTTTACAAATTACGCCCACTGCATAAGCGCCTTCCATTCTGTCTACTGCATTTTGAACCGCTTTGAGTAAGTCCCCTTCATAATAATGATCCACTAAATGAACAATGACCTCTGTATCTGTTTCTGACTGGAAAGTGATACCTAAATCTTCTGATAACCACTCTTTAAGTTCCATATAATTTTCAATGATGCCATTATGAATAACGGCAATTGTCTTAGCATCATTCGTATGAGGATGGGCATTGACATCTGAAGGTGCACCATGTGTTGCCCATCTTGTATGACCAATACCTAAAACGGTATCCATTTCTTTATCTACAATATTTTCAAGATTTTTAAGGCGTCCTTTACATTTAAAAACATCAAGTTCACCGCCATGATTTACAGCAATCCCTGCAGAATCATAACCCCTGTATTCTAATTTTGATAGTCCCTCTAAAAGTACAGGAACCGCTTTATTTTTACCTATATATCCAACTATGCCACACATGTTGTGACCTCCTTATGGTTTTGGCTTATCATTTTATTTATTCTTTATCATTCATTTTTTAAAATTCATTGCTTTTAATCAAAAAATAAAAATAACACCTATCTAAGGTGTCCTCTTTTTCACAACAAAATTAAGCTACCCAATGGATGCTCATTTTGTTCTACATACACTTATAGTTCTGAATCAACCTACTCTTTTGTCCTCAAAATCACTTTTGAGTTTTGTAAAGTATTTATCGGTGTTGATTACACCGCGAGGCATCCGCCGAATTTTCGATTAACCTCGCCCTCGTCAACTGATTTCAATCAGTTCTGGCGCTAGTATTCAATTTTTAAGCTCCTCTCATCCCTTTCCTCCTTTCTTTAACTTAATCGTATTATAGCATAATGGGAATTTGACTACAATGGGCCTTTGGTGACAATTCGATAACAAAAAGAGCGCTTATTAAAAGACCCTTTTAATAAACGCTCTTGCTTTGCCTCATTATTCATCTTCTTCCCAACGTTTTGCTCTTTCAACAGCCCGTCTCCAAAGTCTATACTTTTCGTGACGTTCTTCTTCAGTATAAGTTGCTTCAAAACAGCGATCTACTTCAAAGTGACATAGAATACTATCTCTATCTTCCCAAAATCCTACTGCCAATCCCGCTAAATATGCTGCTCCCAAGGCAGTCGTCTCAGTAATTCGAGGTCTAACGACTTCGTATCCAAGAATATCAGCTTGAAATTGCATTAAAAAATTATTAGCTGTTGCTCCACCATCTACTTTAAGGCGTGTTAAAGGGATTCCCGAATCTTCTTGCATGGCTTCTATTACATCTCTGGTTTGATAGCCCAGTGACTCAAGAGTTGCCCTGATAATATGATTTTTATTAGCACCTCTTGTTAAGCCAACCATTGTTCCTCGCGCGTACATGTCCCAATAAGGTGCACCTAACCCTGCAAAAGCAGGTACAAAATAAACCCCTGCCGTATCCTCTACCTTAGAGGCAAAATACTCACTGTCTTGAGCATCACCAATTAAGCGCAACTCATCTCTAAGCCATTGAATAGCAGCACCTGCAATGAAAATAGAACCTTCTAGTGCATAAGTTATCTTGCCATCAATCCCCCAAGCAATGGTCGTTAAAAGACCGTTTTGGGACGGCACTCTTTTCTCACCTGTATTCATCAGCATAAAACACCCTGTCCCATAAGTGTTTTTTACAGCTCCCGCCTTGAAACACGCTTGACCAAATAATGCTGCCTGCTGATCACCTGCTGCACTTGCAATAGGAATCATCGCACCACCAAATGTTTTTTCATCTGTATAACCATAAATTTCAGAAGTTCCTCTTACTTGAGGTAGCATTTGTTCTGGGATATCCAAAATTTCTAATATTTCCTTGTCCCAAGTAAGACTTTCTATATTAAACAGCATGGTTCTCGATGCATTGGAATAATCTGTAACATGAACGCGTCCTCGTGTTAAATTCCATATTAACCATGTATCAACTGTTCCAAATAACAATTCTCCCTTTCGGGCACGTTCTCTTGCACCTTCAACATGATCTAATATCCATTTGAGTTTTGTCCCTGAAAAATAAGCGTCGATCACAAGACCAGTCTTTTGTTGAATCAACTCTTTATGACCTGCTTCTACCAGTTCTTCACAAATTGAAGCCGTCCGCCTACATTGCCAAACAATGGCATTGTAAATCGGCTTACCCGTTACCTTGTCCCAAACAATTGTCGTTTCTCTCTGATTGGTAATCCCAATAGCGGCAATTTCTTTAGTACCTATTCCAGCTGTCTCTATCACTTCACGTGCAACACCTGATTGAGATCCCCAAATTTCCATAGGATCATGTTCCACCCAGCCCGGTTTAGGATAAAACTGTTTAAATTCTTTCTGTGCAATTTTGCATACTTTCCCTTCTTGATTAAACAAGATTGCTCTTGAACTTGTTGTCCCTTGATCAAATGCAAGAATATATTTTTGACTCATAGATTCATGCCTCCCCTACTCTATTTAAAGCTTCCATAATGCTTCTTGACTTGTTGAAACTGCTAAAGCTCCTGATTTTAAAGACCCAATGATATCAGCTTTACTCTTAATAAATCCACCTGAAACAACAGGTATATCAATCCGACCTGCCATGTTTTCAGTAATACTATCCATAATGCCAGGTAAAATTTCGACAGCATTAGGTTTCGATTGATTTAATGACTTAATCCCCGCTTCAAAACTTAAAGAGTCAATTAAAAACAAACGCTGAATTGTTAATAAATCGTAGTGCTTAGCAATCTTAATAAGCCCCACACGCGTTGTTATAATACCATCTGCTCGTGTCTTCTCACCGATAAATTTGATAGTCATTTCATCTTTGGCAAATCCTTCTAGTAAATCCAAATGAACAAAAACCATTTTATGAGCCCTTTTTAATTGCTCTATATTGTGGGTCAAATCAAACAAATTGCCAAACAACAAAAAGACTACCTGACAAGGGCTTTCTATTGCCTTAGTCATTTTTTCCTCTTGATTAACCGCCGCAATGATTGGATTATCTGTCAATTTTTCTCGCCATTGATATGTATCAATCATCCTTACACCTCTTTAACGCCTATTTTAGGAATAGTCTCGTATTGTCTCTCCTCATCTATTCCCCATTAATTATTGTATCATAAATGGTACAATACATAAAAAAAAATACCAAGTCCTTCTTAGTATTTTTCATCTCAGATTTACGTTTCCCTCTTACCTAAAACAGGAACTGTCATTTACTTTTTTCTATCAAAAAAAACGCCCCTATATTTCAGGCAAACTCGGTAACGCCTTCTTTACAAAAAGCGTTAAATCTTTCATTAAATCAACTTCTTTGTATTCATCTTGATTGATAATTCTAACTATAGGTCGTGTAGCAGAAGAGGGATTGTTTTCAATAACGATTCCTAAGGAATCATTACTCAATTCAATAATCGTTCCAGGTGGATAAATATCAATTACTTGAAGTAAATAATGAAAAACATCTGGGTCCAATTTTGTTGATGCCGCTGCTCTCAATATCTCAATCGCCACGTCTACTGAAATACGATTATTATAAGTTCGATCTGAAACAATGGCACTAAATATATCACAAATTGCAACAATCCTTGCCATCAATGGAATTTTGTCTCCTTTAAAACCGTTAGGATAACCTGATCCATCTAATTTTTCATGATGCAATAAAATAATCTGTCTCGCAATAGGAGACAATTCAACCAGATCCTTTAAAATCACATAACTGTACTGAACATGTTTTTGCATTTCCTGAAATTCTACATCCGTTAATTTTCCTTTTTTATTTAAAATATCATCAGGAACTCTCACCTTTCCAATATCAGCAAGAATGGCTCCCATACCTAACTTAATTAAACGGTCATGGTCTAAGCCCATCTTTTGACCAATCAGCACTGATAAAATCATCACTTCAACCGCATGATCAAAATGGTATACTTCCGCCCCTAAAAATTCAGTACTATAGTACTTTTTCTTATAGTTGTCATAAATTTCCGATATGATTTCATCTATAATGTGCTTGAGCTCACGCATTTCCTCTTCTTTAATTTCTGGCATATCTTTATTAATATAGCGATTGGGATTTTGAGATTCATACAACTGCTTCATAAAAGAAATCGCCTTGATTTTAAGTTCTTCAGAAATCATAGGTTCTAATACAATTCCCCTAGAAATCTCATCTTCTATATAGATATGTCTAATATCTGCTTGCTCTAACTTTTCCAAATAGCGTTCTGATAGTATGGAACCTTTCTTCACAAGCATCTGCATTTTAGAATCATAAATTGGTTTTGCTGTTTCTTGTCCAATAACAGCATCCTTTAAACTAATCATCCTCATAATAAGACCCCCTTAACACCTTTCATATATATTATTCATTCAACATAAGCTAATTACCGTCTTTTAATGATTGTTATAAAACGCCCTCTCCATGACATGTCATCTTGTCGGTTTGCGTTAAAACAATCTATTTCGCGTTTTATTTTTATCATTTTTATTTTTATCATTCTATTCTGACCTATTACATATTTTATACTCATCCAGATTATTTCAAACAATTATTTATTCATCGCTGATGATATTTTAACGCATACGCATGACAAATTGGACCGCTATTTTGATGGAGCCCTCACTTCTATCTTATTTCTATCTCACTTCTATCTCATTTCAAAATCATCTATTAGGGACTATCTTCTCCCTTTAGTTGTGATATGATAATGACAGTAAAAAGGAGGAATGTCACATGTCAACGCACTATGATCCAAATACCCTTTACATTGATGTTCGCAGTGAAGGAGAATACCAAAAAGGACATATTCCTGGTTCTATCAATTATCCTATTCTTAACGATCAGGAACGACATGAAGTCGGTTATACTTACAAAAATATATCAATAGACGACGCCAAACGACTGGGTTTATCTTTTGCTGGGAAAAAAGTTGTAGGCTATTTTGATTTAATTCAATCCCTACAGACTAAGCATCCCAACACTAGAATTATCTTTTATTGCTCTAGAGGTGGCTTTAGAAGCCGTTCTATTACCAATCTCTTAAAAAGCATTGGGGTTGAAGTTGACCGTTTAGAAGGCGGTTATAAAGCCTATAGACAACTTGTTACACACTACTTTGAACAGGCATCCTTTCCTGACTTTATCATGCTCCACGGCTTAACAGGGGTTGGAAAGACAGACCACTTAAAACAATTAGCAGCTGCTGGCTATGCTGTTCTTGATTTAGAAGGCATAGCTTGTCATAAGGGGTCACACCTTGGTTCAATTGGTATAGACAAAAAACAAAGTGCCCAAAATTTTGAAAACCTCATTTATGAAACGCTTACCGCGCGTCCCCATGAGACCTTTTTCGTCGAATCAGAAAGTAAACGCATTGGAACTGTTTTTATTCCCAATCCTCTTTTTGAGGCAATCAAAAGCGGACAGCATATATTGATTGAACTGCCCTTATCTTTGAGAATCCAACGGCTCATTGAAGAATATGCCGGTGCCAATGATTTTGACGAAAAAATTCTCCCCGCTTTAGACAATATTAAACGCTATATCAGTCATGAACTTTATCAAAATCTACTCACTGATTTACAAGATAAACACTATGACCAGTTTTGCGAAAAAATATTAAGTGCACACTATGACCCTGTTTATGAAAAAAGCATGGCTAAATATGATTATGACCTGCATTGTCATGCCTCAACACTTGAAGAAAATGCTTTATTAATTAGTCAATGGCTCCAATCAAATAATCGGTAAGGCACTTATCCTCAAAAATAAAAAAAACTATAAGATGCTATTGTTTTTCAATAGGTCTTATAGTTTTTTATTTTTGCTTTTTTATTTTTGTTTTTTATAATTGTTTCTGATAATCGTTTCTGATTCTATTTAAACATGAAGTTCTGATTCAATTAAAGTAACCAATTCTGTCGCTACTTCGTCAAGCATGTTTTGGTTTTCACCTTCTATCATTACCCTCACTAAGGGTTCAGTACCAGAAGGTCTAATAAGCACCCTGCCATTGCCATGAAAAGCAGTCTCTACTTCTTTTATCCTTTGGGCAATTTTAACATTATTCATATAGTCATGTTTTAAAGTATTTGCCACTTTAGCATTTTTTAGTACCTGAGGATAAACCGTCATCATACGTGCAAGTTCAGAAAGTTTCTTACCGGTCTGCTTCATGACATCTAATAATTGAACAGCTGTCAATAAACCGTCCCCAGTTGTGTTATGCTCTAAGAATATAATATGGCCTGATTGTTCGCCACCTAATCCATAGCCTCCTGAGACCATTTCCTCAAGTACATATCGGTCACCCACTTTGGTTTTAATATGCTTCATATCATGAGATTCAACAGCCTTGTCAAATCCTAAATTACTCATAACCGTCGCTACAATCGTTTGATTGGCTAAGGCCTGCTTCTGGTTAATATAATGACCACAAATGACCATAATTTTATCCCCATCTACAAGTTGTCCTTCTTCATCTATGGCTAAAAGACGATCTGCATCTCCATCAAAGGCAAGTCCAATATCTGCATTAATCGTTTTAACATATTGTTTGAGATGGTCTAAATGCGTAGACCCACAATCCTCATTAATGTTGAGACCATCCGGATCGTGGTGGATTGGATACACTTTAGCACCTAACTCATTAAGGGCATAGGGCCCTACTTCATAAGCTGCCCCATTGGCACAATCAACCGCTACTTTTAGACCCTGAAAATTTTCGGAGTCAATCGTCTTAAGAATATAGTTTATATAATCCTCTTTTGCGTGTTCATAGTCACTTACTGTACCAATCACCGTATTAGGGATTTGAACATGATCTTTTATCATTTTTTCGATTTCATCTTCAAGAGCATCTTTTAATTTAAAGCCTTTTTCATTAAAAAATTTAATGCCATTGAATTGAGCTGGATTATGTGATGCTGAAATCATAACGCCTGCATCCGCACCAAGTGTCCTAATCAGTTTTGCAACTGCAGGTGTTGGGATAACTCCTAGTCGCTTAACATGACATCCCGTTGACAAAATCCCTGCAATCAAAGCGTTTTCAAGCATATTTCCAGATATTCTCGTATCCATTCCCACAAGAATAGTCGCCTCTTTCTTCCCTTGAGTAATAGCGTAAGCACCGTATTTACCAAGTTGCATTGCAAGCTCTATTGTTAACTCTTCATTTGCAATACCTCTTACACCATCTGTACCAAATAATCTAGCCATTTATATCTCCTTGTTTTTCAGTAAAAATTGATTCATGATATTTTTAATTTTACGTAAATCTTGATTCTCATCTTGATCAGGATGTTTTTCAAAGTATTCTTCTAAAAGTCGATTAACCTTTTTAGCATTTCTTTTATCAAATTGAACCTCATTAAAAGACTCAATCACCGTTGGTTCAATACTAATAGGTTGATCATTATCATCCAAAACATGTTTCATATAGCCCACCAAACATTTTTGATTTTGACATTGATCGCATTGTAAGCACATTTCATTAATTTGGCAATTGACTTTAAATCGGTAATCATTTAATTTTTTAGCTTTTTGAATCAAAGCAGACTGTGAAACTTCTTCAATCTGTCTCTTAAAGATTAAAAATCTAAGCACTGTTAAAATAGTAATGATTATAACCAATAAGGCGACAAAGGTATTCCCCATCTCCTTCACATATGATGAAACGAAAATCTTATTCAGCCCAAATAGCATAAAAACTACAAATGTGATAAATCTAAGGGTGTATTCAGGTATTTTTTCACCCCATTTGCCCCCTATATAGATGCCTAAGAGACTAACTACGACAAGTCCAGATACTGTTCCAATAAGCGTAAAGACTGGATAAACCGCTTGTGCTCCTAATGTCATCGCTGTCAGTTGGGTTTTATCACCTAACTCGCCAATGAAAAAGGCAACAGCACTTGTCATTACAGGACCTTCACCACCAATAGTAGGTACTTTTTTGCTATTAGCATCTGCTATTGAAAGGGACAAGAGCCCAAAAGCAATATATAATAATCCAGTAATTAACTGTAATGGCTCGCTTGGAATAATGCGCGCAAAAACAAGGCCAATTAAAATGGCCATGCCATGGTTCAGTGTAGCCCCAAGAGCTAACCCCGATAGAATCTGACGCGACTTATACCGTGTAGCAAAGTCCATTGCCAGAATCTGCGTCTTATCACCCATTTCTGCTATAAATATTAAAATAAATGCATATACAAAGTCTAGCATTTTCCCCTCACTTTTAATTATTAACACCTTATTATCTCATAATTTTACCCCTATCTCAACCTACTGTATAGGGTTTGGCAAACATCTTTATAAATTCTACTTAAATTCACATTATCTTGGGGGTTAAAAGCCTCTAAAATAATAAAAGCACCCCATATGGGGTGCTTTTGTCAACGGATTTACTTTTTTAACATCTCATCGGATACTTATAGGCTTTGTGTCAATTCAAACCCTATTTAACGACATCTGCACCTGCCATTAACGCTTTTTCGTTAATGTCTAATAAATGTGCTTTTGATTCTCCAAACACTTTTTTTAGTGCTTTCATAACAGATGGTACTTCAACAATCTTAGTCAGTTCTAAATAAGCTCCTAACATTACCATGTTAGCCACTTTAGAATTGCCTAAATCAACCGCCATTTCATTTGCAGGCACATAGTATACGTTAAGTTCATCTCTAGACGCTTTTTTGTCAATCAAAGAACTATTGATTAATAATTTACCGCCTTCAACAACATCTGCTTCAAATTTATCAAGTGATGGTAAATTCATCACAATTGCTGTTGTTGCATCATTGGTAATAATAGGTGAACCAATCGTTCTATCCGAAACCATTACACTACAATTTGCAGTACCACCACGCATCTCTGGCCCATATGATGGTAACCATGATACTTCTTTACCTTCAAGCATTCCTGCATAAGAGATTAACTGGCCGATTAGCATTACACCTTGTCCACCAAAACCAGCACAAATAATTTTTTCATTAAGCATGATTATTCTACCTCCTCTGGTCTTCTAAGGTTACCGAGTGGATAATATGGCATCATATTATCTTGTAACCATTTAAGTGCATTGATAGGTGTCATGCCCCAGTTTGTAGGACAAGTTGATAAAACTTCAACAATTGAAAATCCCTTGCCTTCTATTTGGCATTTGAAAGCTTCTTTAATCGCTTTCTTAGCTTTTCTAATATTTTGAGGTGTATCAACTGCAACTCTTTCAACAAATGCTGCACCATCAATTGTTGCTAACATTTCAGACACCTTAAGAGGCATTCCAGAGTGTTCAACTGTTCTCCCAAGAGGAGCAGTTGTTGCCTTTTGACCAATGAGAGTCGTTGGTGCCATTTGACCACCAGTCATACCATAAATCGCATTATTTACAAAAATAGTAGTGATTTTTTCGCCTCTATGAGCCACATGAACAATTTCAGCTGTCCCAATAGACGCTAAATCGCCATCACCTTGGTAAGTGAAAACAACATTTTCTGGTCTTACACGTTTAATACCTGTTGCAACTGCAGGTGCTCTACCATGTGAAGCTTCATGCATATCACAATTAAAGTATTCATATGCTAATACGGAACAACCAACTGGTGCAACACCAATTGCATCGCCAAGGACATCTAATTCTTCAAGAACTTCAGCAACGAGTCTATGAATAATCCCATGTGTACAACCTGGACAATAATGTGTTTGTTTATCTGTTAAACCTTTTGTTTTTTCAAATACAACAGCCATTATTTAACACCTCCCAAAATTGCTTTGACTTTATCCATAATAGCTTCAGGGGTAGGAATCATACCACCTGATCTACCATAGAATTCAACTGGCCATCTGCCATTTGAGGCAATCTTAACATCATCAATCATTTGTCCAGTAGACATTTCAACTGACATGACTGCTTGACAAGTTTCTGGTATTTCATCAAACGCTTTTTCTGGGAAAGGCCATAAGGTAATTGGTCTGATAAGACCTACTTCAATCCCTTGTTCTTTTAAATCTATAATCGCATTTTTCACAATACGAGAAGTCGTTCCATAAGCTACAAGTACGATTTGTGCTTTTTCTAAATTGTAGCTTTCGTAACGTACTTCGTTTTCTTTCATAAGATTGTATTTAGCTTGTAGCTTCATATTATGTTTTTCAAGTTCTGCTGGATCAAGTGCCAATGAATTAATAATATTAGGTTTTCTTTGTCCTTTTGTACCAACAGTCGCCCAATCTTTTTCAGGTAAGGTATAACGTGTTGAAGCTTCTTTAAATTCAATTGGTTCCATCATTTGACCAATCATACCATCTCCAACCATCATTACTGGGTTTCTATAATAATCTGCTGCATCAAAAGCATCTTGCATCAAATCAACCATTTCTTGTAAGTTAGCTGGTGCAAATACCAACAATTTATAGTCGCCATTACCGCCACCACGTGTAACTTGGTTATAATCTGATTGAGCCGGTTGAATACCACCAAGACCCGGACCCCCTCTAACGATATTAACAATCACACATGGTAGTTCTGCTCCTGCTATATATGTGATTCCTTCTTGTTTAAGAGCAATCCCTGGAGAAGATGAAGACGTCATAACTCTTGCACCTGCACCTGAAGCACCATAAACCATATTAATGGCCGCTACTTCACTTTCAGCTTGCAAGAAAACGCCGTCATTCTTAGGCATTTCTCTTGACATGTATTCTGGCAACTCATTTTGAGGTGTAATTGGATATCCGAAGAAATATTTACAACCTGCTTTAATTGCAGCTGCACCTATTGCTTCATTTCCTTTCATTAATATTTTAGCCATTTAGCTTAACCCTCCTTAAAAACATAAACTTATAATCTTTCAACAGTGATGACACAGTCTGGACAAATCATTGCACAATTAGCACAACCAATACATTTTTCAGGTTCTACAACCGTTGCTGGATGATAACCTTTAACATTAATTTTGACATTGTCCATTGCTAAAATGTGTAGCGGACAAGCTGTTGTACAAAGCCCACAACCTTTACAAATATCCTCGTTGAACGTCACTCTACCTTTTGCAGCCACTCGCCTCAACCTCCTATCTTTTTAACTTTTATAAAAGTTTCTTACATCCAATCTTCACGCATAATCATCCCAATCGGTAAAATCTTGCCATCCATGTCGTTTGGTAACTGGCGGGTAACCTTTTCCAAAGCACAAATATATTTGATCGGAATATCAAGCATTTTTGAAACTTTCATAACAAGTTCTTGACCTCTTAAGACATCTTCAGTCGTCGTTTCTCTTAATAAATGTGTATTGTTGATTAGCCCCGTTACTTTAGCGCCAACCGTTTCTTCAATACTTTTAATATGAGAGATAACGCCGTCCACATCTTGTGTTTGCTCTCTATATGAATTGACTACGCAAAACATATCATAATTACCTTCAGTAAAATAGGCACTATACCGTGCTAAGACTCTAGCGCCCACAGCATCTCCACCAACATCCAAAATCACATTTTCATTTTCATTCTGAATCGGTGCTAAAATACCTGGCGATATCATCGGTATATCTAAATTGGCGTGATGTCCCCTGGCGCCACTATAAACTTTAATGCCTCTTTCCTCCATCATTTCAGCCTTTTCTCTAGACCTAAAATAAGGATTTACAATGTCCAAATCACAAATAGAGACATTCGGAGTTGCTTCAATGAGTTTCAATGCATAATTGACAGCAAACTCTGTCTTACCACTTCCATAATGACCTATAATGACTCTGATGCGCTTATCTTCAGTTACATCACCCTTCATCTTTTCACCATTCCTTACTGATATTCTTTTGCAGTTTCTTCGCCTTTTAAAACTCTAAGGCCTCCTAAGGCCAAAGCACTCATTTCATCTTCGCCCGGATAAACCACTACATCAGCTATTGAGCTCACATATTCTTTGATCCAGCCTACATAGACTTTCCCATAAGCCAATCCTCCGGTTAATATAATAGCATCGACTTTGCCTTTTAAAACGGCATAGGCAGAGCCGATTTCTTTAGCCACTTGATACGCCATTGCTTTAAAGATAAGTTCAGCTTTTTCATTGCCTTCATTCATCATCTTTTCAACATCGCGTCCATCATTTGTTCCTAGATATGCTGTTAAGCCACCTTTTCCCTTGAGTTTCTTTTTAATTTCATCAAGGCTATAGTCACCTGAAAAACACATTTTAACTAAATCTCCAGCCGGTAACGTACCTGCTCTCTCAGGAGAAAAAGGACCCTCACCATCTAAAGCATTATTGACATCAATTACTTTTCCTTTTTCATGGGCGCCTATAGAAATACCACCACCCATATGTGCTACTATCAAATTAACATCTTCATATTGCGTTTGATGCTCTTCTGCATATCTTCTAGCAACAGCCTTTTGATTAAGTGCATGAAAAATAGATTTTCGACTTAATTCTGGCATCCCAGACACTCTTGCAAGATCACTTAATTCATCAACGACTACTGGGTCTACAATGTAAGCTTTAATATTGAGCATTGCCGCAATTTCTTGAGCAATGATGCCACCTAGATTAGAAGCATGTTGTCCCATGATTCCTTTCTTTAAATCCTCAATCATCGCTTGATTAACTTCATAAGTTCCGCCTGCAATTGGCTTAATGAGACCCCCTCTACCCACAACAGCACTCAATTTTGTTAAATTGATACCCTTTTCATTTAAGGTAGACAAGATGACTTTCTTTCTAAAATCATACTGATCAATAATCGTTTCAAAACATTCAATTTCTTCATTTGAATGTCGTATGACTGTTTCAAAAACTTCTTTATCATTATCATATATAGCAATTTTAGTTGATGTTGACCCTGGATTAATCGCTAAAATTCTGTAAACGTCCATCTATTTCACCCCCATAAGTACACCAAGTGCAATTGAGTTGAGCTTGGATTCATCTGTATCTGCTCTTGATGTTAAAATTACCGGTGCTTTAGCGCCTACAATAACCCCTGCAGATTCTGCACCTGCTAAAAAATTAAGCGTTTTATAAAGCACATTTCCAGTCTCAATGGCCGGACAAACAATGACATCTACTTCACCTGCCATTGGATCCTTAATGCCCTTTGTAATTGCTGCCTTCTTCGAGATAGCATTATCCATAGCAAAGGGTCCCCCCACTTTGCAACCTTTAATAACACCTTCTTGATTCATCTTAACAAGTTCACCTGCATCTACTGTCGCTGGCATTGCAGGATTCACTTTTTCTTTTGCCGCAATAATCCCTATATTAGGTAGTGGATTATCCAAAGCTTTTGTAACAGCTAGTGCATTTTCAATAATTTGTTTTTTCACATTTAAGTCAGGTGCTATATTCATAGCAGCATCTGTAACTAAAAGAAATTTATGATAAGCTGGAATATCAAAGACTGCAACATGACTCAACACGTTTCCAGTCCGTAAACCCACTTCTTTGTCAAGAACCGCCTTCAAAATGATAGACGTATCGACAAGCCCTTTCATCACCATGTCTGCCTCACCTGATGAGACTAATGAAACTGCTTTAAGAGCCGCTTCTTTTTTATCTGTAATATTAATAATCCTTGTTCCCTCTAAATTAAAATCCAAGTTGCTTGCAATTCTAATGATTTGGTCTTGATCGCCCACCAAAATCATTTTAATTATGCCTTTTTCGCTGGCCGCTTTAAGTGCTTTTAAAACATCATCATCCTCTGCACACGCAACAGCTACGGTCTTAGGTCCTCTTTGAATCGCAAGTTTAATCAAATTGTCAAAGTTATCAATCATTGATTTCGACCTCATCTTCATAAATTTTGATTTTTTCTTCCCCGTTTAAAGCTCTTAAGGTAATGTCATTAAGTGCTTTCATTTCATCTTCACCTGGTTTAATATCCACCGGTGCAATAAAACTTACACGTTCTTTGATATAGTCAGTTAAGTATTGAGAATAAGCCACGCCACCCGTTAATACAATCACATCTACTTTTCCTTTAAGTACCGTTGCCATTGCACCAATTTCTTTAGCGATTTGGTAGCCCATTGCCTCAAAAATAAGGCGCGCTTCTTTATCGCCTGATTCTATTCTCTTCAGCACTTCTCTAGCATCATTTGTGCCTAAGTAAGCCGTCATGCCACCTTTTCCCTTTATTTTTTTCTTCATCTCACTTTCTGTGTACTGTCCTGAATAACATAATTTCATCAAGTCCACAACTGGTAAGCTTCCTGTTCTTTCAGGAGAAAAAGGCCCCATTTCATTAGCATTATTGGCATCAATCATCTTGCCCTTACACATCGGAACAATTGAAATACCGCCTCCTAGATGTGCAATAACCATATTCATTTCTTCCACTTTTTTACCCATTTCGCTCGCTGTTCGATGAGCAATAGCTTTCACATTTAGAGCATGTACTAATGATCGACGTTTAATCTCAGGCATCCCTGATATCCTTGCCACTTCTTCAAATTCATCTACTGCAACTGGATCAGCAATAAAAGAAGGAGCCCCAATCATATCGCCAATGGCCTTTGCAATCATTCCCCCTAAATTTGAAGCATGTTCCCCCTGATAGCCTATTCTTAAGTCTGTAACCATTTGATCAGTTACTTTATAAATACCAGAAGGCATAGGTCTCAATAAACCGCCTCTTCCAATAACTGCGCTTATAGAATCAAGAGAAATCTCATGCAATTTGAGCCACTTAATAATGGCTTCTTTTCTAAAATCATATTGATCCGCTATTTTCTCATATTGATCAACTTCCGTTGACGAATGGTTAATGCTTTCTTGTGCAATTTGATGTTCGCCTTCATAAATTGCGATTTTGGTTGATGTTGATCCTGGATTAATTGCTAAAACATACTTCTTACTCAAAAGACACCTCCAAAAACCTTTTTCCAATAGTTAATAGTTGCAATAATGATGCCAAAATAATGACTTGTGAACACCTTGCAAATACATGGTGTTATTTTTTTAAAGGGGACAACTGCAAAATAAAACATGCATTATATTGCACTTTACTTTTAATAGTGCAATATAATGCATGTTAAATTAATTGTCCATTCTCATTATTTCTCATCATAATTTACAATATTTTTTTATGAGTTACAATAATATTTTAACCCATTAAAAAGTTTATGACAATTCATATTTTTTAATCTTATAATACAAGGTTCTTAGACTCATCCCCACTGCTTGAGCCGTTTTCTCACGGTTTCCGCCATATTGCTCTAAAGCAGATGCCAAAAGGGCACGCTCTAATTTTTCCAGTTGTTCATCATAAGGCTCATCTATTTTATAGAGTATTTCTTGACTTACCACTTGCTCTTCTTGGCTCTTTTCAACGCTCTCAATAGTTTGAACGTGATTCATATTCAGAACACTTTCATGCATTTTGACGTTAATCATTGCACGTCCAATATAATTTTCAAGTTCTCTTACATTTCCTGGCCAAGTCTTTTTTTTAAGTTTATCAATCACTTTAGAATCTACCGTCTCAACATTTCGTCCATATTCCTGATTGTATTTGGTTACGAGGTAATCTGTTAAGGCATCAATGTCTTCAATGTGTTCTCTCAAGGCTGGAATTCTAATGGGAACCACATTGAGTCGATAATACAAATCCAGTCTAAATCTATTTTCTTCTATAGCTTTTTCAAGATCTACATTGGTCGCCGTTATAATCCTTACATTTATGGGAATTGGCTTATTGCCTCCAACCCTCAATATTTCTTTTTCTTGAATGACACGCAACAATTTAGCTTGTGTACTCAAACTAATTTCTGCAATTTCATCCAAAAAGATAGTCCCTCCATTGGCTTTCTCAAAAAGTCCAAGTTTTCCGCCCTTTGAAGCCCCTGTAAATGCTCCCTCTTCATATCCAAACAATTCACTTTCTAGCAAATTCTCATTAATTGCTGCGCAATTAACACGCACAAATTGTGCAAACTTTCTACTTGAAGCATTATGAATAGCATGGGCAAAGAGTTCTTTCCCTGTACCACTTTCACCTCTTAGAATAACAGTAGCAGGGGTATCCGCTGCAATTTTAGCTTTTTCAATAGCATAAGCCAGTATGGGACTATTCCCGATGATATCTTCAAACGTATATTTGGCTTCTAAGTTTCTAATAATTTGATTGGCTTGATCAAGTTTTTTATAAATCTCATTGATTTCAGTCAAGTCGTGGATAATTGCCACAGAGCCAATCACCTCACCCTTAACAATAATCGGTGCAGCTTCTGCAATAACCTCTTTCCGATTAGGGCCTACAAAAAGTTTTTTTCCCTTTACCGGTTGACCCGTTTTTAAGACTTGCATATGGACACTTTCACCTTCAGCTAAATCAACACTACAATCTTTTCCAATAATTTCAGACTGGGTATAGCCCGTCATCCGTGTATAAGCAGGATTTATAATAATACCATTGCCCTTAGCATCTACAACTGAAATGGCATCCTGAGTGGCGTTAATTGTTGCCTCTAGCGTCTCTGTAATTTGGTTCAAATTCGTAATTTGTTCTGCAAGTTCCATTAACTCTGATATATCTCTAAAGATTGCAATTGCTCCAATTACATTATTGTCGTCATCTAACACGGGCATCCGATTGGTGATAATAGTTGTATTTCTTAAAGGCTGCTGTTGATTTAACTCTGAATCTCCTGTTTCTAATATAATGGGAAGCCTTGTATTTTCAATGACATCTTCAATCGGCTTTCCTATTGCATCATTTATTTTTTGCCCTGTTAATTTTTCTGCTGAAGGATTAAACAATGTAATAATGCCCTCTTTATCAATAGCTATCATTGCATCATGTGTAGAATTAATAATCTTTTGGATATCACGTCTCATTTGACTCAACCTTTCCTATTATACCAACTCACCACTTGTTGATACCGCTCATACTTACCAGTTATTTGGGTTTATAATTGGGATGGTCCCCTCTATTGTTTTATCTCCTCTATGTGGTTTTCAAATTCTCTTCTTCAGGTCTTACGCCTCTTATAATGGTTTAATTGGCTCTTTTTATTTTATCTTATATTATTTTATCTTATGTTATTTTACTTTATATTATTTTATCTGCTGTTTTTAATTATGTATAAAAAAAGGGCTATCGCCCTTTTTTATGAAGAAGTGTCTTCACTATTTGTATCTTCTCTTGCTGATTGATCATCTATATCCGTCACTTCCACTTCAATATAAGCCGGTTCAATATTTATTTCATCGTATTGAGAGGCTTCCGAGACTTTTATCTGGATTCTATAGAGCCCCGCTTTTTCTACATTTCCAAAATCTAAGTAGAAATGAATATCCTCTTTTGATAACTCATTAATTTTAGATTCAATATCTTTCACCCTCACAACTACATCGTTGTCAAGGTCAGATAAATTTGTTTTTAGATTATCAGACAAATTCATAACTGGAATATCACCCGTTGTGAAATTAAACTCTTTCGTCAATAGTTCTTCTATCCTTACTTGAACTTGCGCTAGATTGTCTGTTAAATTGGACGTGATGCCCTCTGGCAAAATCAATGCTTTGTTGACAATAAAAGAGTCCGTCTCATTTCCTGTAAGGTTTATAGTCTCTGTTTGAACATTATCAATGGCATTAACGCTTTCCAGTCGTCCACTTAATTGTGCCATTACAGGTGAAATTTTTGTTTCAACAAGCTTATAACCTTCTTTAGGCTGTCCCTCAATTTGAGGTTTCAATGTAACCGATTTAACATTTCCAATTTCCAAGCTTACATTCGTGTAATTGGTATCTAATGTCACACCATTAACCACTTCATCTTTTCTTGAATAAGGTACGAGGGTCACCTCTTTAGAAACATCTGATTGAATTTGAGAGACATCAATTGATCCCGATACATATGAAACAGTGTTAACAATACTTTCCGGACCAGTTACCTTGACTTCATCTGGATTAATGACAATACCACTTTGATATAAATTATTTTGGTAATCACCCTCAATAAAAATTTTTACTGGTTTAGGAACGGATACAATCTGATCTACATCAATTACAATTTCAGAAGGTGTCAATGTCTGAATTGATACATCTTCTATATTAATACTCTTATTAATCTGTAAGGTATTTTTCCCTTTTGATACATTTCTCATATCTACCCACAGGTAAGCTGAATTGGCATTAAAATTAAGCAGATTGTTTCTCCTACCTGTCACTCGGATATTGGCAAAATAATCATGTTGATTCATTATGATTAAGTTATTCTGATCAATTTCTTGCATATTAATCAGTTGCACAGGTATATTTTCAACTACTTTGGTCACTTCTGGATTAACCTTATCCATAACAAAAAACCAAAATAGAACAGCCAACGCCAGCGATAAAATTTTAGTGCCTTTATTATGTGAAAGATTTATTGCAAAAAATATTTTAGGAATATTTTTAATAAAACTCGCAATCTTCATAAAAAAATTTTTAGTTCCAAACATCATTTTTTTAAGCATTTGCCTTACCTCCTTGTCCCGATTCCTTCTCTTGAGACAACGAACTAAGCATCAAGTCCTTTAGAGTTGACATATCTAGAAAACGTCGTAGCTTTCCTTCAATAGCAATGGATATTGCTCCTGTTTCTTCTGAAACAATAACAATAAGGGCATCTGAACTTTCAGTCATCCCCATCCCTGCCCGGTGTCTAGTACCCAGCTCTTTTGATATATACTTATTAGACGATAAAGGCAATAAACAACCTGCTGCCATAATTCTATTATTTTTTATCACTACAGCACCATCATGTAAAGGCGATTTAGGATAAAAAATATTCATAAGCAAATCAGCTGAAACTTTTGCATCAAGAATCGTTCCCGTTTCAGCAATATCATTGATTCCTGTTGTACGTTCAATAACAATTAAAGCCCCTACTTTTTTTCGAGACATAACGCCTGCTGCATCTGCAACTTCATTAATCACTCTTTCAGTTTCATCCGTAAGTCCTTTGCGGTTATTCATAGATAGAATTGAACTTCTGCCCAAATGCTCTAGTGCTTTTCTAAGTTCCGGTTGGAATAAAATAACCAGTGCAATCAATCCAATTGTGAATGTACTTTCGAGTACATAATTAACAGCGTATAAACTTGCCCATTCACTCAATTTTGATATCACTAATATGATAATAAAACCCTTTACCAATTGTTCAGCTCTCGTTTCTCTTATGAGACCTAGCAATTTATAAAAGACAAAGGCTATAATCAATATATCAATTATATAGTTAATTTTTACTTGCCTAATGACGTCCCAAATCGTCATCATTACTGTGTGTAACATTTCCATTTTTCACCTCGAGCTGATGTCGTTTTATTTACCTTTATTAGTATACTATTTAAAAGTTAGATTGGATATATTTCTTATAAATCTTTAATTGATTTGTAACTTAATTAATACACTTTTAATCTACTCAACCATTTATAGATTTTAACTCCATTTTTTTAATTTCCTATTACTTTCTAAGCCTATAAAACCACAAAGTAGAATCTATTGGCTTTCACTGCTACACACTTTATAGCATCTCTAAAATATAAATGTTATCATCACTACTAAAACTATTTTTCAATTTCAATAATTATATTTCAATTTTATTTATCTTTATTTAACTGTTTCTTGTTGTTTTTTGCTACTTTCAATAATTGAACGAAAAACTTCAATAATATAGTCTTTATCATCATTGTTGCTCAAGAGATCACTAAGTTTCTCATAAATTTCAAGTTCTCTTTTTTCATTATATATAGGCAAGTTTTCCTTCATCTTTATCTCGCCAATTTTATGTGTTGTTTCAAACCGTTCAATTAATAATTTAATGAGTTCTGAATCTATTTTATCAATTTTTTCTCTATAATTCTTCATTTTTCTCCCCCGGATTTTTATATTCAAATTTTAATTCTAAAAGTTCTTTTAAACTGGTACTTTTAGACGATCATACAAGGTATTATTACAATAATATCAATTATCATTTTTGATGTCAATCAGCTCAATGACCTATTTTATTTTAAACACGAAAAAAGACCAACAACTAAGCTAATCTTAATCACTGATCTTAATAGTGGTGCCCAGAGGCGGAATCGAACCACCGACACGGGGATTTTCAGTCCCCTGCTCTACCGACTGAGCTATCTGGGCATATGGTGGGCATAGGTGGACTCGAACCACCGACCTCACGCTTATCAGGCGTGCGCTCTAACCAGCTGAGCTATACGCCCCTTTCGGGAAATTTTCAAATGGCGGAGAGGGTGGGATTCGAACCCACGTGGGCTCGCACCCTAACGGTTTTCAAGACCGCCCCGTTATGACCACTTCGGCTACCTCTCCATTCACATTATTAAATTGGCGCGTCCGCAGGGACTCGAACCCCGAACCCCCCGCCTTAGAAGGGCGGTGCTCTATCCAGTTGAGCTACGAACGCATATTGGAGCGGAAGACGAGATTTGAACTCGCGACCCTCGCCTTGGCAAGGCGATGCTCTACCACTGAGCCACTTCCGCATGATTTAAAATATAAAATTGGTGGAGGGGGAAGGATTCGAACCTTCGAAGTCTTCGACAACGGATTTACAGTCCGGCCCCTTTGGCCACTCGGGAACCCCTCCTCATTTTATGGAGCCAGCGATGGGACTCGAACCCGCAACCTACTGATTACAAGTCAGTTGCTCTACCAATTGAGCTACGCTGGCAATTTTATATGGCGACCCCAGAACGGACTCGAACCGTCGACCTCTAGCGTGACAGGCTAGCGTTCTAACCAGCTGAACTACTGGGCCATATGGTGGGAGTAATAGGGCTCGAACCTATGACATCCTGCTTGTAAGGCAGACGCTCTCCCAGCTGAGCTATACTCCCATATTTTGTATTGCCAATATTAAGTTGAAAAATGGTGACCCCTAGGAGAATCGAACTCCTGTTACCGCCGTGAAAGGGCGGTGTCTTAACCGCTTGACCAAGGGGCCGTGTTTTAAATTAAATGGTTGCGGAGGTAGGATTTGAACCTACGACCTTTGGGTTATGAGCCCAACGAGCTGCCAGCTGCTCCACTCCGCGATATTAAGTTTATATGGTGCCGAGGACCGGAATCGAACCGGTACGATCGGTAAGGATCGCAGGATTTTAAGTCCTGTGCGTCTGCCAGTTCCGCCACCCCGGCAATCATATGGCTCCAAGGGAGGGATTCGAACCCTCAGCCTATCGGTTAACAGCCGAGTGCTCCACCGTTGAGCTACCTTGGAACAACTAACTAGCAACGTTCTACTCTCCCAGGCAGTTGCCCGCCAAGTACCATCGACGCTGAAGGACTTTACTTCTGTGTTCGGGATGGGAACAGGTGTGACCCCTTCGCTATCGTCACTAGATAAGCTAGCAATCGAAGACCGTCTTTTCATTATTGGAAAGACATTGAGATTGCGTTTTAGCCATCGGCTAAAAGCATCCTTCTTCTCTTACTTTTCTTATTAAAATTCAGTTATTACCCTGAACTTTCAAAATCGCATATAGAATGAAACATTACAAACTTAACTAATTCTCTATTGAGCTTGGTCAAGTCCTCGATCTATTAGTACCTGTCAGCTGAATGTATTGCTACACTTACACCTCAGGCCTATTACCACATTATCTTCATGGGATCTTAATCCATATAGGATGGGAAATCTCATCTTGAGGGGGGCTTCGCGCTTAGATGCCTTCAGCGCTTATCCCTTCCAAACTTAGCTACTCAGCAGTGCTCTTGGCAGAACAACTGATACACCAGCGGTTTGTCCATCCCGGTCCTCTCGTACTAAGGACAGCTCCTCTCAAATTTCCTACGCCCACAGCAGATAGGGACCGAACTGTCTCACGACGTTCTGAACCCAGCTCGCGTGCCTCTTTAATGGGCGAACAGCCCAACCCTTGGGACCTACTTCAGCCCCAGGATGAGACGAGCCGACATCGAGGTGCCAAACCTCCCCGTCGATGTGGACTCTTGGGGGAGATAAGCCTGTTATCCCCGGGGTAGCTTTTATCCGTTGAGCGATGGCCCTTCCATGCGGTGCCACCGGATCACTAAGCTCTACTTTCGTACCTGCTCGAAATGTCTCTCTCGCAGTCAAGCTCCCTTTTGCCTTTGCACTCTTCGCGCGATTTCCAACCGCGCTGAGGGAACCTTTAGGCGCCTCCGTTACTCTTTAGGAGGCGACCGCCCCAGTCAAACTGCCCACCTGACATTGTCCTAAATCAGGATTACTGATTATAGTTAGAATAACGTTATATCAAGAGTGGTATCCCAACAGCGACTCCATGAAGACTGGCGTCCTCATTTCTCTGTCTCCCACCTATCCTGTACATGATATACCATCATCCAGTGCCAAGCTGCAGTAAAGCTCCACGGGGTCTTTCCGTCTTGCTGCGGGTAACCGGCATCTTTACCGGTACTACAATTTCACCGAGTCTACTGTTGAGACAGCGTCCAAATCGTTACGCCTTTCGTGCGGGTCGGAACTTACCCGACAAGGAATTTCGCTACCTTAGGACCGTTATAGTTACGGCCGCCGTTTACTGGGGCTTCGATTCTATGCTTCGATTGCTCTAACATTTCCTCTTAACCTTCCAGCACCGGGCAGGCGTCAGCCCCTATACATCATCTTTCGATTTAGCAGAGACCTGTGTTTTTGGTAAACAGTCGCTTGGACCTATCCTCTGCGGCCGGATTTAGCTCTTAACCTTTTCCGGCACCCCTTCTCCCGAAGTTACGGGGTCATTTTGCCGAGTTCCTTAACAGTAGTTTTCTCGCTCGCCTTAGTATTCTCTACTCTCCCACCTGTGTCGGTTTACGGTACAGGTACCTGCTCCCTCGATAGAAGCTTTTCTTGACAGTTTGATATCAGCCACTTCGCTACTTATTTTCGCTCCCATTCATACATTGTCCTTAAGTAAGACGGATTTGCCTATCTTACAGACTTTGCATTTAGACGCACTCTTCCATCCGTGCGCTTGGCCTAACCTCCTGTGTCACTCCTTCTCTCAAACGGTTCTCGGTAGTACAGGAATCTTTACCTGTTGTCCATCGCCTACGACTTTCGTCCTCGGCTTAGGCCCTGACTTACCCTGAGCGGACGAACCTTCCTCAGGAAACCTTGGGTTTTCGGCGGACGGGATTCTCACCCGTCTCTCGTTACTCATGCCAACATTCTCTCTTGTGTGATGTCCACAGCTTCTTTCGATACTGCTTCGCCCCTCACACAATGCTCCTCTACCAATTATACCTAAGTATAATTCCATAGCTTCGGTAGTAAGTTTTAGCCCCGGTAATCTTCGGCGCAGGATCACTCGACTAGTGAGCTATTACGCACTCTTTAAATGTATGGCTGCTTCTAAGCCA
>CAXXWR010000004.1:0-354959 GCA_963666805.2 uncultured Fusibacter sp.
CAATTGAAGCTGCTTTTGATGACTATTTTGGTCAAAACTTAAGAGGAAAAGACATTATTGATGATAGTATGCAGTACAGTCTTAAGGCAGGCGGAAAACGCATAAGACCTATCTTGTTACTTGAAGTATGCAAGGCTTACGGGGGCGATATTGATCAAGCAATGCCCTTTGCAGTCGCGATAGAAATGATCCATACTTATTCATTGATTCATGATGACTTACCCTGTATGGATAATGATGACTTGAGAAGAGGTAAACCAACAAATCATGTGGTCTACGGCTATGATATAGCGGTACTGGCAGGTGATGGTCTTTTAAATTTGGCTGCTGAAACAATGACACATGCTTGTTTACAAATGCCCCATGCCCAAAGGGGTTTAAAAGCGATGCAAACCATACTGTCTGCGTCAGGTTCATCGGGGATGATTTTAGGTCAAGTGGCTGATATTAAGTTTCAATCAGATGATATGATGGTTGAAACCTTGGATTATATCAACGCCTATAAAACAGGTAAAATGCTGACAGCTTCTATTTTAGCTGGTGCTATTTTAGCGGGTGTTGAGTCTGAAGAGTTAAATCAATTAGAACATATTGGCGATGACATTGGCCTTTTGTTTCAACTGGTTGATGATTTATTAGATATAGTAGGAAATGCAGAGAAACTTGGAAAACGAACACAGATGGATATTCAGAATGAAAAGGTAACGTACCCGTTATTACTGGGAATTGATAAAACGCATGAGCGTATAGAAGAATTACAAAAGACACTGATGGAAAAAATAAAGGGCTTGTCAATTACCTCTGAATTTTTAATTGAAACCATCCAATTTTTAGTGAATAGAGAATATTAAGTGATTGAGGTAAAAGATGGAAATCGTTGAAGAATTAATGGCCAATAAGATACTACTTTGTGCAATTGTTGCTTGGTTTGTAGCTCAGACTACTAAAGTTGTGATTACATTATTAGTAGAGCGAGAATTTAAATTTGAAAGGTTTCACGGGTCGGGCGGGATGCCAAGTGCACATACGGCGACCATTATGGCGGCGACAACCGCGATTGGCTTAACAGAAGGTTTTGATTCACATATGTTTGCACTGGGAATGATTATGACTTTTATTGTCATGTATGATGCATCAGGTGTCAGACGTTCAGTGGGTAAGCAAGCCAAATTATTAAACGATATTATCAGGGATTTAGCAGAATATAAACATTTACAAGAAGAAAGAATGAAAGAACTGGTTGGTCATAAACCAACAGAAGTTGCAGTGGGTGCCGTTTTAGGTGTAGTTATTGCAAATTTATTGATTTAAGCATAAACGCTTAGAGGTGCAGTATTCTAGTCAGAGCTTCTAATTCTGAAGGCGGGGCTAAAAATCCGCTTAAGGGCACATCGATGAAGTTCCTGGTTTCAGCTTGAAACGCCCAGTTTCGGGTTGATTCTGGGAGTAAGGATCTGGGGGCATCCTACAATGGCATGTAGGACCTGACCCTCACTCCGTGGAGACTTGTCTTAGGACTTGGTAAAACCTATCCATGGTTGAAAGGCTAGGGATAGCGTAGCCTGCCTTGAGTGGTGACGGTGGACGGTAGTTCAAGCGGCGTTCTGTTGGCCAATAGAACAAAGCTATTGCTAATCAAAACCGTGGCTGCAAAAGAGGCTAGGAATTAGTTTGCCTGTTGAGGAAATCTCCTAGGCTGTTTTTTAATAAGGTTAAATAGGGATTGAAGTGTGGACTGAGTGGTAATCCAGTCTTATAGTCGGAAACGCTATAAATTGCAATATAATGGGAAACCCCTGTTTTGGCGACAAAACAGTATTGCTTTGGGAAATCCTACTGGACCTAAGCCGCAGAATTAACTTATTTAATTGCCTCTAAGCTTTATATATATAGGTATAATTGAAATAAATAAAAGAACTATATAAAGCATCGGTTTTATTCAGATGCTTTTGATTTTTTGATAAGATAAAACAAATGAAATGGTGAAATTATGAAAGTAAAAATCAATAAAAAGTGGATATTTAGAACATTTCTAATGACCTTTGTCTTAGCGATTATTTTTAGCATTATTTCTGAATCATTGATTAGAAATGTCAATGTCGTCTTTGCTTTTGTGTTACTGCTTCTTATTATCACAATTGGTATTTTTTTTGACGCGATTGGGATTTCGGTTGCTGCTGCGGATGAAAAACCTTTTCATGCTATGGCTGCTTCCAAGATTGAGAGTGCGAGATATGCTGTGATACTCATTAAGAACGCATCAAAAGTATCCAACTTTTGTAATGATGTTGTAGGTGATATAGCAGGAATTATCAGTGGTACAACGATTGGTATTATTATTGGTTTTTTTGATGCCTATCAAATTGCACCTGAAGTGCGTTCGGTTATTTCCATTGTTATGAGTGGGATGGTTGCTGGACTTACAGTAGGTGGCAAGGCGATTGGGAAAGAAATTGCAATTAGTCATGCCAAAGAAGTCGTAGGCTTTGCAGGAAAGGTTATTTACTTTTTCAAAAAGGTAACAACACTAGAGACTTATGTATCACTATTTAGAAAGGGTTAACCATGTATAAAATGTTAGATCGTGTGAATTCTCCAGAAGAACTGAAGGCATTATCGCTGGATGAGTTAAAGGTCCTAGCAATTGATATTCGTCAATTTTTAATTGAAAATGTTTCAAAAACGGGTGGGCATTTAGCTTCTAATTTAGGCGTTGTTGAATTAACAATAGCCTTACATTATTGTTTTAATTCACCAACAGATAAACTCATATGGGATGTGGGTCATCAAGCCTATGTACATAAAATTTTAACCGGTAGAAAAGACCAATTTGATTCTTTGCGTCAGTGGGGGGGACTCAGTGGCTTTCTAAAACGAGAGGAGAGCCCTCATGATGCGTTTGAAGCAGGTCATAGTAGTACATCTATTTCAGCGGGAATTGGTATGGCAATCGCTAGAGATATTGCTCAGCAAGAATATGATGTCGTATCCGTGATAGGCGATGGTGCCTTAACCGGTGGCATGGCTCTTGAAGCACTGAATTTTGTTGGTCATCAAAAAACGAATATGAAAGTGATCCTCAATGACAATGAGATGTCAATTTCAGAAAATGTAGGCGGTATTTCAAAAGCTTTAAGTCAAATCCGTACCACCGAGTCTTATGCGAAACTGAAAGGGGAAACCAAGTCTACACTGTCACGCATTCCTAATGTGGGGCGTTCTATGGTAGAAGTGATTGGTAAACTCAAAGATACGCTTAAATATGTAGTGGTGGATGGCGGTTATTTTTTTGAAGAATTGGGACTCACTTATATTGGACCTATTAATGGTCATAATGTGAATGAACTCATTGAAAATATAGCTATTATTAAACGGGTAAAGGGCCCGGTTGTTATGCATGTTATTACTCAAAAAGGCAAAGGGTACATTGGTGCAGAAATCAACCCCAATAAGTATCATGGTGTAGGTAAATTTGACCCTAAAGTGGGCGTTCAATCTTCACCTAAACATGATTATTCTAGTGTTTTTGCCCATCATTTGATGGATTTAGCAGAAAAACATGATGATATAGTTGCTATTAGTGCAGCTATGATAACAGGAACAGGACTGACATCTTTTAAAGAACGTTTTCCTGAACGAACCTTTGATGTAGGGATAGCTGAACAACATGGTGTTACCATGGCAGCAGGATTAGCGACCCAAGGAATTAAGCCTTTTGTAGCAATTTATAGTACTTTTTTACAAAGAGCGTATGATCAAATCTTACATGATGTTTGTATTCAAAAATTGCCGGTGGTCTTTTGTATAGATCGTGCTGGCCTTGTGGGAAATGATGGTGAAACACATCACGGGGTCTTTGACTTGTCGTATTTGTCTCAAATGCCCAATATGACTATTTTATCACCTAAGGATGAAGTTGAATTCAAAGCGATGTTGGATTATGCTTATGCCTATAAAGAAGGACCTGTAGCGATTCGTTATCCAAGGGGGAACGCAGAAGTATTTGGTTTAGCCAGTGAGGCGCCTTTTAAACCTCAATTGATTTTGGAGGAAAAGGAAGGGATGTTGATTACAACAGGAAAAATGACTGAATTAGGCGTAAAAGCTGCTCATCAAGCAGGGTTTGGAGTGGTTCATGTCCCTTGCATTAAGCCCATAGATGTTGAGGCGATTTTGGCTTATACACAAAATGCCAAGTGGCTCTTCACACTAGAAGATAATACGGTCAATGGTGGTTTAGGAGAAAAGATAGAACAGGTGATTACCAGTCATATTCAATCGTATAATCGGTTGACTCATTTTGAAATGTTAGGCATTCAAGATACGTTTGTCTCTCACGGCAATACGGATAGATTATTAAAAGAAATTGGACTTGATGTTGAAAGTCTGGTAGAGAAGATGAAGGCGGTGCAGAATGGCTAAGGAAAGATTAGATGTCCTTCTCCATCAATTGGGATTGTGCGAAAGCAGGGAAAAAGCTAAAAAAACAATTATGGCTGGTGTTGTATTTGTCAACAATCAGAGAGAAGATAAGCCTGGAACCCAAGTAGATGTAGACAGTCATATAGAAGTAAAAGGGAACCCAATTCCTTATGTAAGTCGTGGAGGATTAAAGCTTGAGAAGGCGATGGCGCTTCATCACTTATCACTTGAAAAGAAGAGATGTATGGATATTGGGGCGTCTACGGGAGGCTTTACAGATTGTATGCTTCAAAATGGTGCTAGTCATGTTCATTCTGTTGATGTGGGATACGGGCAACTGGATTGGAAATTAAGGACAGATGACCGCGTGACCAATATGGAAAGAACTAATATTAGATATGTTACGAGAGAACAAGTGGGAGATCCTCTTGATTTTATCAGTATTGATGTGTCTTTTATTTCGTTGAGATTGGTGCTGCCGGTTGCTTTTGACCTTTTAGATGACCAAGGCGAAATTGTTTTTTTAATTAAGCCCCAATTTGAAGCAGGCCGAGAACAGGTTAAAAAAAATGGTGTGGTGAGAGACCCTAAGGTTCATGCACAAGTCATTAGACGCTTATTAGACTTTTGTCAGTCGATAAACCTCTTAGTTAAAGATGTGACTTATTCGCCTATTAAAGGACCTAAGGGCAATATAGAGTTTTTAGCTTATGCGGTTAAAGGCTCTGATGATCCCTTTGTTGCAATTGATGAAGTAGAACTCGTTGAGCGAGCACATCAAGAATTAGTAAAAGAAAAATAAGAGGTTAATGGTGAAAGAATTTTTAGATTTATTTATATCTTTTTTCAAAGTTGGGCTTTTTACAATTGGTGGAGGCTATGCTATGCTCCCCATTATTGAAAGAGAGCTAGTGGATTCAAAGCAAATGATGACAATGGATGAAGTGCTTGAGTGTTATTCACTAGCACAATCACTCCCAGGTGTTATTGCTTCCAATACAGCTGTTTTTGTAGGTTATAGACGGGCTGGCGTTAAAGGTGCTGTCGCTGCTGTTTTAGGAGTGATTATTCCTTCAATTCTTATTATATTGGGAATTGCCGCTATATTTGATCGTGTGAAAGACAATCCCTATGTAACCAAAGCATTTAATGGGATGCGGGTAGTGGTCTTAGCACTGCTTATTAATTCTATGCTCAAGTTGGTTAAAAAATCAGTAAAGGGTATTTTAGGTTGGATTATTGCCATTGTTTCTTTTGTGGTAGTTATGTTTACATCTATTTCACCTGTTTATGTGATTTTGTTAGCAGGACTTATTGCAGTCCTTGTTTATAGAGGGCAGGTGGTTGAATAATGGCTTTTATATTATTTTTGCTGTCTTTTATTAAGATTGGTGCATTTACTTATGGTGGTGGCCTTGCGATGATTCCTTTATTAAGGGATATTGCTGTTAATAGTGGCTGGATGTCAGATGGTGGTTTTGCAGATTTGATTGCGATTTCTCAATCGACGCCAGGACCAATTGCGATTAATATGGCGACTTTTATTGGTTATGGACAATACGGACCTTTGGGGTCGGTGTTGGCATCACTTTCTGTTGTTTTACCAGGTTTTGTTTTTGCTTTGGTAATTTCTAAATTTTTGACACATTTTAATGAACAACCAGTGGTTAAACATGCACTAATTGGTCTCAAAGCATCCATTATTGGATTATTATTCACAGCTATTATTCAAGTTGGACGTGTTTCCTTATTGTCTTCAAACTCTGTAGATATAAAGGCTGTAGTCCTTTTAATTGGGTCCTTTATTGCTATTCGATTGACCAAGTGGCATCCTATTGTATACATTGTAATTGTGGGGATTATGAGCCTATTTATTTGGTAATCCTTTATTTGTGTACTCATAAAAATTGTAATATAATGAGAGTGTCAAAATTTATTTATTGGGGAGGAAACATGAAATATTCGAGACAGTCGAAGATTCTTGAAATCATCGAATCAAAAGATGTTGAAACACAGGACGAATTAGCGAGAGAACTTAGAGAATCGGGGTTTCAAGTCACTCAAGCAACCGTTTCAAGAGACATCAAAGAGATGCGATTAATTAAAGTGCTTACAAAAAATGGGAAGTATAAGTATGCATCTATCAAGGAAAAAGAGGGTGCAATCAATGATCGTTTTTTGAAGATTTATCGAAATTCTGTTGTATCAATTGATTATTCGGGGAATATCATTGTCATCAAAACATTAGTAGGTTCTGCTAATGCGGCGGCAGTTTCCATTGATGCACTTAATATCAAAGATATTATTGGCACGATTGCTGGAGACGATACAATATTCCTTTTGCTTAAAGATGAAAATAAGATTGATGAAGTTTTGGCACAATTTAAAGAATTATTATAAATAGCAAGGTGCCATCGTGGAGGCTGTATGATATTTGAATTACGGATTAAAGATTTTATATTGATTGACGAAGAAGTGATTCGTTTTGATGAAGGACTTAATGTGATTACAGGTGAAACGGGTGCCGGAAAATCTATGATTTTGGGAGCGATTAAACTGATCTTAGGTGAACAAGCTAATCGGGAACATGTGAGAATCGGTGCGGATAAAGCGGTAATCCAAGGTAGCTTTTTTACAAATGCTCAAGTAAATGATGCTCTAAAAAAACATGGAATTGGTGTTGACGATGACATTATTAATATTTCTAGAGAGGTTTATGCCAAGGGTAAAACGGTTGCTAGAATCAATGGGGAAGTGGTAACACTTTCTATTGTCAAAAGTGTCACCGAACATTTATTAACTATACACGGACAGCACGACAATCAAACTCTTTTACAATCTGCTGAGCAGTTAGAACTATTAGATGTTTTTGCCAGCGATACAACAGAGTCTTTAAAAATAAAAGTGGCTGAGGCTTATGACCAGTTGATGTCATGCCAAGCCAAAATTCAGCAATTATTGCTTGATAACAATGATAAGGATAAACAACTGGATTTTTATCGATTTCAGTTTAGTGAAATTGAGGCAGCAGCTCTTAAAAAAGACGAAGATGTACTGCTTGAAAAAGAGTTTGAATACATATCAAACCTTGGAAAGATAACAGAGACATTCAACGAAGCAAAACAGCTTTTGTCAGGTGATTATGGCGAAGGTTTTGTAGGAGAACTTTCAAAGCTTTCAACTGCTTTTCATAAAATCAGTCACTATGATGATAAAGTTTTACAAGTAGATGAACGCTTAAGCAATATTTATTATTTATTGGAAGACTTGGCACATGATATTGATGTCTATCAAGATGACTTGGAGTTCGATGCGGATGATTTCAAACGGATTGAAGACCGCTTGGATGAAATCAATCACTTGAAGTCTAAATATGGAAATACCTTGGACGCTATTTTTGATTATCAAGTTCAGATTGTCAATGAAATTGAAAAATATGAAAATATAGAGGTTTTATTACAAGAACTTGAAGCAGAAAGGGTTACTTGTGAAAAGGCTTATGATACAATAGCTATAAGGCTTTCAGAAGAAAGACAAGAAGCCGCTCAACATTTTGAAGTTTTGCTTCAAAATGAATTAAGTTTACTTAATATGAAACATGCCAAAATAGAGGTGAGGTGTTCGCGCTTAGAACACCGAAGTCGTTCAGGGACGGATCATGTTTCTATTTATATTTCGACGAATCTGGGACAACCGATGAATCCACTTAAAAAGGTAGTGTCAGGTGGAGAACTTTCTAGAATTATGTTAGGAGTTCAAGTCGTCTTAGGTAAGAAAAATAATGTATTAACCTTGATTTTTGATGAAATTGATGCAGGCATTAGTGGTGATACAGCCAATGTTGTCGGAGGTAAAATGGCTGAACTTTCAAATGATTGCCAGCTTATTTGTATTACACACTTACCACAAATTGCCGTCTTCGCTGATCATCATTTTAAAATTGAAAAACAAACAGATGAAGGCTTAACCGTCACACGTATTCAAACGCTTTCAGATGATGCACGGGTATTGGAAATCAGCAGACTTGTTGGGGGTGCAGAAAAGACAGAAGCCACTCTTATCCATGCCAAAGAAATGATAGAAAGTGCACATCGTCAGAAATAGGGTCTTAAGGCTCGAAAAAGTCAAGTGATTAGTACAAACATTGGGGTTGAAATGACATGGATGTTCTACTAAAACTATTGTTTTCAGTGTTAGGTGCTTTGACTGTCATCATAGGTTTATCAGCTATTGCACCTGGTTTTTTTAAGCAACCTAGATTCAAACAAGGTATAACACTAGGTTATTTTGTTGTGTTTTTTTTCTTTTTCAATGCGGCAAGTTTGGTGCATCAGTTAATCTTTTATGGCTCAATGATTGTCATTTTGATGCTCCTGTATAACTTATCGAGTTTTATCAGTTCAATGACAGCTGTTTTCTATTTTTTGTGTCATTTGATAGCGTCAATGATTACTGTCAATTTGGCACTTTTGGTCAACCGATCACTGTATGACTTTAGACTAATTATGGACTATCATAATTGGAAATTGCTATTGGTTTTTCTGTTCTTTTTTGTGATTATTTTAAAATTCTATCAGTTGGTGATGGCTATTTTTAAAAATATTATTTCAATCAATAGACGAATAGAGCGGTTGTTAATTGGTAGTAACTTTTTGATTTTAGCAGCGATTATTTGTTATCAGAGAATTACATTTTCAGTTATTACGAGTATGATTGCCCATCAAATTATTGATATTCAAAGTCAGATTTATTCAAAACTCTACTTTTTAGTGTCATATCTTGCATTAACCTTTCTTATTTTGGTGATGATTCCTTTGGTTAATCGACTATTTATTGTAGATAATAATTTAGAAAATTATAAATACAGAGCTGAAGTGGATCAAATGACAGGTGTTTTATCACGAGAAGCTGGAATCTCGCATTTAAGGTCTGAAATGATGCGCTCTGCACTTAAGGGAACTGACTTAACAGTCGCTTATGTGGATGTCAATGATTTAAAAGCAGTCAATGACAAGTTTGGGCATAAGGAAGGCGATAAGCTTATAAAGGCAATTACTGATGTGATTCAATCTAATTTGAGAGAGTTCGATATTATTTCGCGTTTAGGTGGAGACGAATTTTTAATTGTTTTTACTAAATGTAGTGTTTTACAGGCTAAAAAAGTATGGCGTAGAATTAATGATGAACTTTTGCAGGTTAATCTTGAAGGGACTTATCCTTTTAATATCAGTGCCAGTTCAGGATTTGCCCAGTACAATCCTAATGTTCATCAGAATTTTAATGAACTTTTACATGAGGCGGATGAGGAGATGTACCATCATAAAAAGGCGATGAAAGAAGCGAAGGCTCAGTAATGAGTGATTAAAAGTAAGGAATTTTGAAAAAACTTATTGTGAAAAAACTACAAAAGAAGGCGCTTTGCCTTTCAATTTATCATCAATGGGGTAAAATAATAAAAGGAGCTTTGGGGAATGAGTAACTATATTGAAGGTTTTGAGGTATATCTTCGAGATGTCAGAAAGTTATCAAACAATACGATTGAATCGTATTTGAGAGATTTGAGACATTTTGACAACTATATTTCTGAACAGCAGATCAAGTCACTGGTTGATGTATCAAGTATTGATGCACTCACCTATACGATATTTATGAAAAAACAGGGAAAAGCCAATAGTTCCATATCAAGAAGTATTGCTTCAATGCGTACATTTTATGGATATCTTCAACAAAATGGGTATATGAATACTAATCCAACACTTGAACTTGAATCACCAAAGACAGAACGCAAAATGCCAAGTGTTTTAACACTTGAAGAAATTGAAAAATTAATAGCAGAACCTGATGTAAGAACCACTATAGGCAAAAGGGATAAAGCGATGATAGAACTCCTTTATGCAACGGGTATACGTGTCTCTGAACTGGTATCACTTAATTTGTCAGATATCAATAGCAGTATGGGCTACGTTCGTTGTAAGTCAGCTGGTAAATCACGAGTGATTCCAATGGGGTCAATGGCAACTCAAGCGATTGATGTTTATTTAAAAGCCTCTCGCGCCAAACTTGTGAAATCAGATGAAGAAGCATTATTTGTCAACTATTATGGCAAGCGCATCTCACGTCAAGGATTTTGGAAGCTGATTAAACGCTATACCAAGGCGCTCGATATTAATAAAGATATTACGCCACACACCTTGAGACATTCATTTGCGCTTCACTTGGTACAAAATGGTGCCGACTTAAAAGCTGTACAAGAAATGCTAGGCCATTCAGATGTTTCAACGACTCAAATCTATAGAGAAATGTCGAATGCCAAAATGAAAGAGGTCTATACTAAAACGCACCCAAGAGCTTAATAGTTTAAGCTCTTTTTTAGTTCAAAAGAGCAAGTCTTTTTTTAGAATGCAAGTCTGTTCAATAAAAACATGAAATGAAAAGTTAGAAAGTAACGTGATAAAGCAAAGTTAAAATCAAAAGAACTGAAAAAATAAGGAGGATATGATGGTTAATCGTATTATATTATTTGTAATGGATAGTGTCGGAATCGGTGCAATGCCTGATTCAGAAAAATTTGGTGATATTGATGTCAATACATTGGGGCATATTGCAGAATTTGCAAAAGGTGATTTTAAAATTCCGAATCTTAGAGCCTTAGGAGTGGGGAATATTGATGGGGTGAACGCTATTGAAGGGACAGATGCCCCTATAGGCGCTTATGGTCGTTCAAAAGAAGCCTCAAATGGTAAAGATACAACAACAGGTCATTGGGAAATTGCGGGTCTTAGAATTGATCAACCATTTAAAACTTACCCACAAGGTTTTCCAGAGTACATTATAAAAGAATTTGAAGAAAAAACAGGTCATAAGGTTCTCTGCAATGCACCAGCTTCTGGTACAGTTGTTATTGAAGAACTAGGGGAACAACATATGAAAACAGGAGATGTGATCGTCTATACATCTGCTGATAGTGTCTTCCAAATTGCTGCACACGAAGAAATCGTTCCTTTGGATGAACTTTATAAAATGTGTGAAATTGCAAGAGAAATGCTAATGGGAGAAGACCAAGTTGCACGTGTTATTGCAAGACCATTTATAGGACAACCGGGTTCTTTTGAAAGAACACCTAATCGTCGTGATTACTCACTTAAACCATTTGGCAAAACAGTTTTGGATAATGCGAAAGATGCTGGACTTGAAGTTAAAGCAGTTGGTAAAATCGTAGATATTTTTGATGGTGAAGGGATTACTGCAGATGTTCATACAAAGAGTAACATGGATGGTGTTGATAAGACCCTTGATTATTTAAAAGAAGATTTTAAAGGTATTATTTTTACTAATCTCGTTGATTTTGATGCTAAATTTGGACACCGTAGAAACGTAAAAGGTTATCAAGAAGCAATTGAAGAATTAGATGCAAGAATGCCTGAGATTTTTGAAGCGATGAACGATGATGACCTTATTATATTCATGGCTGACCATGGAAATGACCCAACTTACAAGGGAACAGACCATACGAGAGAACATATCCCTATGCTGATTTATGGTAAAGCGGTTAAAGCAGGTGTTAATTTAGGCACAAGAGAAACTTTTTCAGATATTGCAGCTACAACAGCTGATATATTGGGCATTAAAGCACCCGCTCATGGTACAAGTTTTAAATCAGAAATTTTAAAATAGTAAGGACGCCTTTTAAGTGGGCTTTCATTAAAAACGCGAAAACGAATCACAAACAAATAATTAAATTAAGGGAGTATGTATGGAACATTTACTAGATAAAATTAAAGAAGCTGAAAATTTTATAAAGACTAAAATGACAAAAACACCTCAAATCGGTTTAATATTGGGTTCAGGTTTAGGAATATTAGCCGATGAAATTGAAAATCCTGTGATGATTAGTTACAGTGATATTCCTCATTTTCCAGTATCAACAGTGGAAGGACATGAGGGACAATTTGTTATCGGAGAATTAATGGGCAAAACAGTGATAGCGATGCAAGGTCGTTTTCACTATTATGAAGGTTATGACATGCAAGAAATCACTTTTCCTGTACGTGTGATGAAAGCAATGGGAGTAGAACATGTTATTTTAACCAATGCAGCTGGTGGTGTGAATCCTAACTTCAATCCTGGAGACTTGATGTTGATTACAGATCATATTAATATTATGGGTGTGAATCCCTTAATCGGTAAAAATGAATCAGAGCTTGGACCACGTTTCCCAGATTGTTCTAACATTTATGATAAGGATTTCAATGAAAAAGTGAAAAAAGTTGCTGAAAGCAAAAACATTTCTTTAAGAGAAGGCGTTTATTTCTATTTCACAGGACCTGTGTATGAAACACCAGCAGAAATTAAGTTAGCGGGTATTTTAGGCGGAGATTCTGTCGGTATGTCAACTGCACCAGAAGCGGTTGTTGCTGCTCATGGTGGCATGAAAGTTACGGGTATTTCATGTATTACCAATATGGCTGCCGGTATTCAAAAAGAGGCACTTAATCATAATGAAGTGGTTGAAACAGCTAACCGAGTAAAACAAACGTTTATTGAGCTTGTTAAGAACATCGTAGAAATAGCTTAGAAATAGGGTCTATTATTGAGGAGGAATGATTGTGCGCGCAGTAGATGTAATCAATAAGAAAAAATATGGTGGCAAATTAGATCAAGAAGAAATTGATTTTATGGTCTTAGGTTATACAAAAGGAGATGTCCCAGACTATCAAATGGCAGCCTTGTGCATGGCTATTTATTTTAAAGGCATGGATAAAGAAGAAATTGCTAATATGACAGATGCTTTTGTTCGTTCTGGAGATACAGTAGATCTTTCAGCGATTAAGGGTATTAAAGTAGACAAACATTCTACAGGGGGTGTAGGCGACAAAATCAGCCTTATTGTGACACCGCTTGTTGCATCAGTGGGTATTCCTGTAGCAAAGATGTCTGGTAGAGGTCTTGGTCATACGGGTGGAACAGTTGATAAATTAGAATCTATTGAAGGTTTTAAAATTGAACTTTCAGGTGAAGAGTTTATCAAAAATGTCAATGAGCATCATATGGCTATTGTAGGTCAATCAGGCGATTTGACACCTGCTGATAAAAAAATCTATGCGTTGAGAGATGTCACAGGAACGATTGATAGTATTCCACTTATTGCAAGTTCTATTATGAGTAAAAAAATAGCGTCCGGTGCAGATGCAATTGTTCTAGATGTTAAAGTTGGAACAGGTGCTTTTATGAAATCGCTTGATGATGCGAAATTGTTGGCACAAACGATGGTCGAAATAGGTCAATCACTTAATCGTAAAACAGTAGCGGTTATTACCAATATGAATCAGCCTTTAGGTCATGAAATTGGTAATGCAAATGAAGTGAGAGAAGCCATTGAAGTGCTTTCTGGTCGTGGTGCTGAGGATGAAAAAGAAGTAGCTATGACAATTGCAGCACATATGGCAGTCCTCGGAGGTGCTTTTAAAACAGTAGAAGACGCACATGCGCATTTTGAAAAAATCATTGCTTCAGGTGAAGCATTAGACCATTTTAAGACCTTTGTTCGTATTCAAGGTGGAAATCCAGACTTAATCGATCATCCAGAAAAATTACCAACTGCAGACCAACACGTTGAAGTAAAGGCGGATATAGAAGGTTATGTAAGTGGCTTTGATGCTGAAAAAGTTGGTATTGCAGCTATGTTGTTAGGTGCTGGAAGACAGAAAAAAGGCGATGCCATTGATTATGCAGCAGGAATTACCCTTAAGAAAAAACTAGGTGATTATGTTAATGTGGGCGATGTCCTTTGTGTTCTTCATACGAATAAAAGTGATTCAGAAAATCTTGAATCTGAAAAAATGGTTCGTTCGGCGTTTGAATTTAGTAAACATGAGCCCGATGCCATTCAATATGTTTATGATGTTATTAGCTAGTTTGACTTGACCCTACAAGGTCTAATGATGTACAGTGAAATTTAAATTTGAAAAATTCAAGAGGCTGACTATTTGGCAAAAGTGGGTGGGCATAATTATCATTTTGTGATATACTATGAACTCGCTCACGCCTGATAGGCGGCTTTTTTATGTCGTGGGCATATATTAAAAAATAAAAGTGCTTACCCCCTAGATGTATTTGTTAACAAGTGTTGAAATTCGATATCTTGTGTTAGGGGCTCAAGCACTTGAATTTATTGTATTTCATGAGTTTACAATGCTAGTAAAATATAATAATATAGATATTATAGATATAAATGACAACTTTGGGGGCAAGCATGGTATATTGGCTAGCGCTCATATGGCTAGGACTAATCATTTATCATTTTGCTTCTTTTTACCAATCGACTTATGCTAGAGAAAGTAAGAATTCCTATTTTCAAACCTTTTTTAATAGGGGAAATCGTGGTGAATACATGATTTTCAAATCGCTTGAGCATTTCCGACAATCGTCAGCAATCTTGACTAATGTTTATCTCCCAAAATATGACGGTACCACTTCAGAAATTGATATTATTTTTATTAGCCGAAAAGGCTTATTTATTATAGAATCAAAAAATTACAGCGGCTGGATTTATGGTCGTGAGAATTATAAACATTGGATTCAGACGTTTAATAACGGAACTAAGCATCAATTTTACAATCCAATATGGCAGAATAGGGGACATGTAAAGGTCGTGAAGGACTTTACTGGTTTACCTTGGTCTGCTTTTCAGTCAGTGATTATCTTTAGCAATGACTGTAAGCTTAAAAAAGTGCGTTATTGGTCAGATGAAGTGAATGTGATTTACAATCGAAAATTAAAACGTTATTTGAAAAAGCAATTTCGAAGACGTGAAGATATATTAACAGATAAAGAAATTAATGATATTTATGATCGTTTAAAACCTTATACGGGCGTTACCAAACGGGTAAAACGTCGACACAGGAAATATGTCAAAAAGACAATTAAAAGATCAGGAAAGCGGTTTGGGTTTTGGCATCATTAATTTATACTCGGGGTAGCAGATGGAAAAGTTGATTGAAAATGAAATGGACAAATTAACTGAAGATGAGCGCATTGTACTAGACGTGTTGGATCGTTTGTCAGATGAGGAAACCTATTTTGTAGGGGGCCTTTTAAGAGACATGTTACTCAATCGTTATACACATGATGTAGATGTGGTATATGTTGGGACGATTGAACGTTTAAAAGCGTGTTTAGAAGGGCTAGAATACGTGGAGAGCCAGTTTATGACCTTAAAGGTTAATGCAGGCCATTACCATGTAGATATTGCTTGTAGCCGCAAAGAAACCTATGATACGTTTGCAAGAGGCTTGCCAACCACAGACTATGCTGGGATTAAACGAGATATATGGCGAAGAGATTTTACTATTAATACAGGCTATATGAGGTTATGTCCTGAGACGATTGAGACGGTTACTCAGTATCTCTTTTTTGTGAATGGACACCATAAACATTTTGATAAAGAACAGGATTTACATGCAGTCTATCGCATCAATGCTGATGAAACAGATACGTTTGATTTTGATATCACTGAAGATAAGGGCGTGACCCTTAAAGATGGGAAAGTCCTCTTTGATAAAGAAGTAGATGACCTTACTTTGGCACAGCTTAAAAAGAAATTGCCTATTGCTTATTGTCATCCCTGCTTTTATCATGACTTGCTCAATCGAGTGATTAGACAATTGCGTCCCAATAGTTTTTGGGAAGACCCAACGCGCCTTTTTCGTGCTATGCGTTACTGTGTGAAGTTACATGCGACACTTGAAAAAGAAACGGAAAATTGTTTCAATGAAGCTATAAAAGACAATGTTATTGAACGCCTGTCACAACAAAGAATTCAGCAAGAAATTCTGAAAGCCTTTGAAGCTGAAAATTGGTTGATTCATATTAAATATCTTTATGATGTGGGCCTTTTAGTAGGGGCAGAATGTGAGTATTTTAATCATCTGGAAGAGTGGTGGGTCAATGGTGATCGATTTTTAGAGTCGTTAAAACTGTCTATTATGATGCGTCATGGTCAAAACTTTATGGAAAGAAAAAGCCTCTCTCAATTAGACCTTTTGGAGCTCTTTGAAACGTTGATTGGTCGGTTATCTCAGCTAAAGACTTTGCCACTTTTTTTACGATTGATTAGTGTTTATGGAGAGTCAGTTGATTTTTTTGAAAATGTCAATCATGATCTTAATAAAGCAATTAAAGATTACAAATGTCTCTTGGTGTATTTTAAGGACCTTTTTAGTCAACACCAAGATGAAGATACCATGGGCTTGATTGAAAAGTATGCAGAGAAAATTTATCAAATGCTTGAAGATAAAGAAGAATCAGCATTATACGGCGTGATTATTTCTTTGTCCTTTTATGAGAGTGGTCAAGTGATTCGGTTTATAGAATTGTTAAGCTTAATGTCTCATGAATGGCGTGATTATTCGTCTGTGATTAGTGGTGATGATCTCATTGCTGTAGGAGTTGAGAAGGGGCCGGAAATAGGTAAACTTAAAGCTCAAATTATGCGTCAAGAGCTGGTTTGCCGCGTAACAGGACAGTCATTAACCAAAGAAGGCGTGCTCGAAAAAGTGAGACACAGTGTGAACGGTTGAAAAATAAAATCTAGTGGGGTTACTTTTTATAGTAAAAGGTGATTTCACTAGATTTTTTTTAATTTTAAATCCATAAAAATCCATATTGATTAAAAATTGTATATTGTTTTAAAATGGTGTAAAATGGAAAACAAAAAGGATGAAATGTAATTGGAAAAAGACTCTAATTGAGTATACAAAAGTGGTATAATATAGGAGGTAGGTATGACGATACAAGTAAAAGAGGACATGCTTATTGTAATCAAATGATTAATGTGATTAAGCTCTATTTAAAAGCACATGGATTAGCAACTGATGAGTTAATGGTAACATTTGACCATTCTTATGATAGGTTATTCATGTGGATTAAGAGTGAGTGAGGTTTGTCAGATTAAGGTGTGGGATATAGATGTGAATCGCATGGTGGTAAGGATTGTTCAAGTGAAAGGACGAAAGGATCGACTGACGCCGTTATCTCACAAAATGCTAGATCAATTAAAGGTCTATAATGAGCACTATCATCCGAAGGAGTGGCTTTTTTATAATCCCAATACATTTAAAGCTATGTCTTCTCGAACTTTACAGCGTGTCTTTAACAATAGTTTAAGTAAGGCTGGTATTAAAAAGCCGTTGTCTTTTCATAGCTTAAGACATTCTTTTGCAACACATTTATTAGAGTCAGGGGTAGATATTCGCTATATTCAGGAGATGCTAGGCCATGCTAGTAGTAAAACGACTGAAATCTATACGCATGTGTCAGTACAGGGTATCCAAAGAATTAAAAATCCTTTAGACGAACTTTAGAGAGATTACCGACACTATGTCGCAGATCACTCTTTTGGGAAGAATATGCGACATGGGTTCGGGAATGCAATAGATAGGTCAAAATGCCGCATACGCGTCATTTTGACCTATCGTCGCGCGGGTGCCCCGCTGATAGGTTCGGTCTACGACACTTCGCCTATCAGCAGGTTTACAAAATCGAAACGCCCAAGTGAAATCACTTGTTCGCTCCGACTTCGTAAACCCGCGCGACGTTATGTGAAATGCATTATAAAAAGGAGAACTAACATATGAAAATAGAGGAAAAATCAGTAGAAGAATTTTACAATTCAATAAATGAGGAAGAACGATTAAAACGCCAAAATGTAAATAGGATTGAATTCGTAACCACAACACATTACTTAGATAAAAATATAGGAACTAAATCCAAAGTACTTGACGCATGTGCAGGTGCGGGAATTTATTCGTACTACTTAGCGGAAAAAGGCCATAAAGTGTATTGCGGAGACCTGGTTGAGAAGAATGTGAATGATATCAAGAAAAACTTACCACTTGTGAATAAATTAGAAGATGTATTTGTTGGAAGTATTTTGGATCTAAGCAGATATGAAGATGAAAGTTTTGATGTGGTATTAAACTTAGGATCATATTATCATTTAACAAATGATGAAATCAGAAAGAAATCCTTAGAAGAAAGTTTGAGAGTTTTAAAAAAAGGCGGAATTTATGCAATCTCATATATAAATAAAATGGCGAATGTAATTAAGTACCGAGAAATGTTTGTTAATGACTTTAATTTGCTTAATGAATATATGAGTAAAGGTTTTCATAGTGAAAATGAAATATTCTTTGCCTCAAAACCTTCAGAAGTTGAAAATGAATTGAAGGATTTAAATGTTGAAATTATCTCTAATTTAGCAACAGATGGTATGAAGTTTATTATTAGAGATACAATTAATAATTTGAGCGAAAATGATTTTGATAAGTGGATGGAGTATCATTTAAGTATATGTGAAGACAAAAGTATTTTAGGAATAAGTGAACATGGATTAATAATTGGCAAGAAGTAATAATGCACATCACATAACACGCTGATTACCAAAATCGCATTGATGTCACAGCCCTTGCGAGGCAAGGACAGCGCCACTTTTCCCCTAAGGGTGAAAAGATGCGACTTCGGTAATCACGGGAACGTTAGACAAAAGAAATTACAAAATAATATAAAGAAAGGTGAAAATTATGAATGAGAATGAATTAATATTAATTCCAAATGGAAATAACGCAAATGAAATTGAAACCTCTATTGATATGTTTAATAAACCATTAGCAGATTTATTAAGATATAATGGTTTACCTACAGAGAACATCTTAATGCCTATTGAAGAAAGACGTAAAGTAATAGTCAGTTTAGAAAATGTTTTGGAAATATTACCGCTTGCAAAAAGAGAAAAAGCATATTATTTATCAAAATTTACTGTTTCTATAATAAGCGGTTTATTTGATGGAGCACTAAATTTTTTGTGGGATGAAACCGTACAATCATTGAGACAACTTGTTGTTTCATATGATTTACAGTATTTTTATACCGTTGCAGAACAAATATCGAACAGATATAAAAATCTTAATTCTACTGATGATCTTCCACTAATTTCAGAATTTGATTTGTTGGAAATACTAAGAAGAATAGGACTTTTATCAGATGTTAATTTTAAAAGTTTAGAACATATTAATTATATGAGAAATCATGCTAGCGCAGCACACCCAAATGACAATGAGTTAACGGGATTTAAAATGGTTTCATTTCTTGAAGATTGCATAAAATGTGCAATTAATGCTTCACCAGATCATTCTGTAATTCAAATAAAGACACTATTTAATAATATTAGAACTCTTGAAATTCCAATAGAAGATATTTGTGTTATTCAGAAAGATTTAGCTAAACAACCACAGGAGAGATTGGACGATTTTTTACTATCGCTCTTTGGAATATATTGTGATTTAAGACAAGATGAGTATGTTTATAAAAATGTTGAGAATTTAGCACCATTTCTATGGAATGTTTCAATAGACGATACAAAATATAAAATTGGTAGTAAATTTGGTCTGTTCAGAAAAAATGGTGATGTCAATAAGAAGGAGCAGTGTCAAAGATTTTTAGAAATTGTAAATGGATTAAAATATAAAGACGAAGATAGCTTAACTTCTGAACTGATTGAAAAACTTCAAGATTTAAGAAGTGCACACTTTGGTATGAATAATTTTTATAATGAATATTCACATGCAAAAAGTATTTCTGAATCATTACCTAGAAGTGGTATTCCTACATCAGTACGAAAACAATTTGTTAAAGTAATTTGTCAATGTTATATTGGAAATGGTCTTGGTTATAGAGAAGGTGTAGATGAAGGAGCATTAGGATTTTATAAAGATTTTATTGGAAAATTTGGTTTTGAAGAAGTTAAAGAATTCATTTTACTATTTCAAGATTCTGAATTTGTAATAGATTTTGATAAAAGTAAAGCTGATAAAAGGTTACGCCAATTATGTGGAATTTTAAAAAGCAAAACATCAAATATTCATATTTCTAAAATGCTTGATAGAATAATTGAATTTCCATCTCAAAAGGTAGACAAAGTATATTTAGACTCTAAATATAAAGAGTTTCTTACAAATATCAAGTAATTTCCTTCGTCTAACACACCGGTTCCCAACATTCCTCTCGATGTTACGCTACTTGCGAGGCAAGCATCGCGCCACTTTTTCCGCTGAGGCGTAAAAAGAGAGGAACGCTCGGGAACCGTGAGAACGTTAGACAAAACTATTTCAAAAAAAGTCAAATAAATAAAGGGGAAAATTATGGGAAAAATATCTGAGCAAATGGTTATATCTTGCTATGAAAATGGAAAAAAAATCCATAAAAAGTTCATATCTAGAACAGATGGAAAAGTATTTGTTAATAAAGAAACTGGTATGGACATAGGTTCAGCGAATGATTATATTACAGTTTTAATGGCAATGCTAGATGGAATAGAATATCACAGAACTATTAATGCGATGGCAACTCAATATTTTTTAGATAATATAAAAATAGACTTTGGTATTGAAGCTCAACAGAATGCAGCAAAAGCAACAATTTTACATACAAAGTATTATTCTACTTTGGGACATGGTCGGCAACGAAAGGTAGAAGAAATTGCGAATAGAGTTTTAGAAAAATGAAATAGCTTCGTCTAAACCAGCTAATACTTGTCAAGTAAATCCATAAAAAAGATCTAAAACAAGAATTGATGGCACACTTAATAAACCTATCACAGTAGGGTTAAAAAATGATATTATTGATTAATAAAAGTTGTATTATTCTTTATCATACCGAAGATAATACGTAAAAGTTTGCATGATGTAGCTGTTAAAGCAAGCCTTTTAGGTTTGCCCTTATCGATTAAATGGTCATAATGCGCTCTCAATACAGGATTAATGCAGCCGGTTGAACGCTTGCTAATTCCAATAGAAGCAGCCATATAGAGAGCCTTTCTGAGATAGGGGGTACCACGTTTTGAAATCTTACCACTACGCGCTTGATATTTACCAGACTGATAAACGGTAGGATCAAGACCAGCAAAAGCAACAAGTTGTTTTTTAGAATGAAAGCGGCTAATATCGCCGATTTCAGATAAAATCACAGAAGCTGTCACTTCGCCGACGCCTGGAATAGATGTCAGAAGCTCGTAATGAGGAGACTGTCGGGCTAGCTTATTCATTTGAGTACGAATATCGTTCAGTGTATTTTGCATGCCTAGTAGAATCTGAGCATAGTAAGAAAGTACAGGAACTTGTGCCGAATGAGGAACAGCCGAGTCTTTGACAGCTTCAATGAGTTTATGTGCTTTATCAAGATGCCAAGCATCATTTCTTTTATCAGAATGAAAAGATTGTGCAATTTCTTGAGGCGTAGCCTTTAGAATGCTTTGAGGTGTAGGAAAGACAAGAAATAAGCGCAAAGCACTTTTAGACCTAACACTGTAGAATACACGATTAAAGTTAGGAAAAACAAGGTCGACAATAGTATGAAGCCTTACAACAAGCTCCTGATAGGTCTTGTTAATACCATCATATTGTCTTGAAAGCATTCTAAGTTCTTGATAGATGGCACTTTGAGGCTTAAATGGAGAGAGATTAAGCGTGTAAAAGGCATGAGCAATTCTCATAGTATCAATGGGGTCCGTTTTAACTTTTCGCAAGGATTTAGACTTGATATGACTTGTAGTGAGTGGATTCAGGACATAGACTTCATACCCCTGTTCAAAGAAAAATTCAGCAAGTGATTTAGAATAAACACCAGTGGCTTCCATGACGATTTTAGGTCTACATGAGAAAGGCATACATAAAAGGTTGATGGTCTCAGTAAGAGCAAGAAGTTCATCAAACTCATGACTGAACTCAAAAGGGTCTTTAATGACATGATGGTGATCAGAGAAAACAGCAGCTACACTTTTGCCTTTGGAAACATCCATAGCAACAATAGGGTTCATAATACCTCCTTAAAAATACTAGGACTAGCAAATGGTCGATTCTCAGGTTCGTGCGGTGATGCAGGCTCAAGGCCTAACCAGCTTAATCGAGATAAGCGAACAAAATGCTAGCATGAACAGTTTATACGGCAGGCTCTTGGCCCAACACAGCGAACGTTCTATGCCTAGCTTGATAAGAGATATATACCAAAAATACACATACCACGATCAAGCTGGTATGATTCAATAATACGAACACAGCGATTCCCAACATCTCACTTGATGTCACACGCCTTGCGAAGCAAGTCATGTGCCACTTTTTCTGCTTCGCATTAAAAGAGCGAGACGTCGTGAATCGTGGGAACGTTAGCTGAAATTATTAATCTAGGAGAGTGTTGTTATGAATAATGATTTGAATAATATAATTGATTTAGATAAAATCGAAATCATAATGCCTAAAATTAAGTCAGGATTAGATAAATACATAGCATTAATGGATTTTTATAATTCAACAAATGTTGCAAAAAATGTTGAGTTTCAAAAATCATATAATGGATTTTATAGAATGAGGCAACGAACTAAAGAGTTTTATAAAGAATATTATGAGTTAATGGAGAAGTATAGAAATAGTTATGTTTCTTTCGAGCAAATTATTCGTGAAATTTATGAATCACAAGGAAGGATAGAGCCTTCATTTACTAGTAAAATGCTAGCGACAATCAATCCCAACAAACCTATATGGGATAAGTATGTATTAAATAATTTAGGTTTGAAAGCACCATATAATAATGGTGCAAGTGATGACGCTAAAATAAAACGTTTAGACAAAACTATTTTGAAATACAAAGAAATTGAGAAATGGTATGAGTCATTTTTAAAAACTGAAAGAGCGATGAATGTAATTGAAGTATTTGATGAGTATTATTCATATAGTAATATCTCTGACATAAAGAAAATCGATTTTATATTATGGCAGACTAGATAAGACGATTAATAACTTCAGCTAACACGACGGTTAGCGACATTCCCGTGTTGGTGATTGAGTGTTGTGCGAGAATTTATAATGAGTAGTTAAGTTATAGAGTATGATGATGAGCAGGGAACGATCGCGAACCGCGGAAACGTTAAGCGCCATCGTGCCCGCCACGTCCTGTGGCGGAATAAGAGATTGTAAATATAGGCATAATTGAAATCATAAAATGGATTTAAAATTGTACCAGATAGAAATATATTTAATGGAACTGATCGGGAAAAAATAAAAGGACAGAAAAAGAATGTAATCTTTTATATAATCATATAGCAAATTTTTAAATTAGGTGAAATATTTGAATTGATGTTTGAAAGTGAGATTAAATATGAAAAGAGGATTCAATTATATCATAATCATTTTTTTGGTGATATCGAGTGGCTGTACTGTTAAAAAGAATATTTTGAATGATGCCAATGCTATAAATAACAATTCTGATACAGGTGGGGTACAAGAAGAAAATTTTGAGACTGATAAAGATCATATAGCGATAAATGAGATTAGTTTTGGAACACAATATAAAAAAGTTGTTGAAGTCTTAGGAGAACCAAATGATACAATCCCAATAACAGATGAGGCCATAGTAGTCAATAAAGGATATTTTTCTGTATTAGAGTATGAAGGGTTACAACTCGTTGTCTCAGTAAATGAGAACTATGAATTGCTTGAAAATAGTGACGTCGTAGAACTAGATGTATTAAATGATGCGTATAGTACGTCAAAAGGAATACGCTGTGGTTCAACGAAAGAAGAAGTTAAAGAATTGTATGAATTAGATGATAATCAATTTTTTATGAAAGAAGATAGTGCCCCAATCGGTAAGTCTAGGATTGCTGGATTAAGAAGAGAACGATTGCCATTTGAAGCGTACGATGAATATTGTTTAATTGAAAAAGACGATTATCCAGTGGCATTAGTCATTTTATTTAATGAAGAAGAAGTCGTGAGAATACTCATCAGACACTTAACTGCAGATTAATTGATACAGAAAAATTATATTGTATGAACTTGAAAAGTACTCGGAAAATAATTTGAAAAGAAAATCGCCTCAGACGTCCTGTCGGAAGCTCACAAAGAAAAGCACGACAGCGCCTAACACGTCGATTACCGGGAATTCATCTGATGTCACAGTCCTTGCGAGGCAAGGACATGCGCCACTTTTGCCCTAAGGGTCAAAAGGATGAACTTCGGTAACCGCGGGAACGTTAGATGACATAGCCAGTCTGGTTTCATATGGCGTAATTTGTGGTTTACGCGAAGTGTTTGAGTATTAAGTTAGTTGATTATCAGTTTTTGGTTTTTGGGTTAGCTCTATAGACAGGTATGAATAACTATTTGGAGGTGAGAACTGTGGAACATAAACTCAGAAGAATGATTGATGAAGTTTTAAAGATCTATTTAGATGATACGAGTACTATGTTGGAACAGGTTGTTAGTGAAGATGTCAATGACCCAGAGACTTCGGCTATAACCACTTACAAGAGATATCAGCTTTATCTAAGCATCATGAGTGAACTGAATAGAGTATCATTTGCGGATAATGTAGAAGAGCTAATTTATTCTCAAGCATATGACAAGGGAACTTATGATGAGTTCATGTTGAGAAGAGCCAGAGAGTTACCCATTTATCATGGAGATGTTGAATGGGACTGGAACAAAGAATAGGCCAGCTAGGAATTGTATAGACATTTGTTGAATTCAGTATAGCTTTTGCTTAGGTATCGAATGTATCGAACGTGACCGTTTATATAGATATGGTTATGTATTTCGGTTAAGCTAGTGGCTTTACGGAGTCGACGACTGTCTACGTCATCTAACAGCGAATTGACGACATGGACAATAACAAGGAAGGATGTCCACGTCGTCAATTCACGGGACGTTAGACAACATCGTACTCGCCACGTCCTGTGGCGAGAATCGGATTTTAAATATTGACACGACTCTGATCATGAAAATACAGCAATATATAATCAAAACATTACATATAAAGGAGAATTCAAGTTGAAAGTCGCATATTGTGGAATTAATTGTGAAAGTTGCAAATTGTATAAAGCAACAATAAGTAATAATGATGAATTGAGAAAAGAGGTAGCGAAAGAATGGGGAGATTTATATAAGAGAACTTTGAATCTTTCAGAGCTAAATTGTCTTGGTTGCAAATCTGAAATTATTTATGAAGCTTGTAAGAAGTGTGATATTAAAGACTGTAATCTAAAGAGAGAAACAGAGAATTGTAACAGTTGTGAAGAGTATTCAACATGTAAAAGAATTAGGCAATTTGAAAACTGGCAAAAGGAAAATAATACAGAAGTAGAAATCATTAGATACAAGGAAATCGCCTCCGACGTCCTGTCGGAAGCTAAGAAGTGATAAACGACGATCGCCTAACAGCAGGTTTACAAAATCGAAACGCCCAAGTGAAATCACTTGTTCGCTCCGACTTCGTAAACCCGCGCGACGTTAGCTAACACATTGAAGCACAGTATTGAACTATGCTCGTGTTTATTGATAAGAATTAATTTTAGTTAAGATTAACTATTCTATAGTACAAGTAATTACTTGCACTTTAAATTTAAACTTTATTAGTTATAAAAGAATGAACATTGTAAGTTGATTTGCGAATAAATCTATAAAGGTGTTAAATTAGTAATATTCCATAATTGAACTATTGATTGAGGTGTAAATATGAGTAAAAGTAAATTTGACAAAGCACATTGTGAAGAACTAGGATTTCCAATCTCTCCATATTTCGCTAGAGAGCTTTATTTTAATCAATCTAGTAAATACTACAAAGAAAAATTGAATTATACATGTAAAGAAAATGGATGTTCAGCTGAACTATATGCTCGTTGTATTTACAAAGAAAAAAGGAATAGGCAAGTACCTCACTTTGCTAAAAAACCTACAAGCAATCATAGTGCAGGATGCCCTCATTCAGACTTCGAAATCAAAGTAAATACTCAAGATCCCGAATCTACTAATGTGATTGGAACAAAGGTTGGAAGATTTCCATCTGTGTTGCTACTTGAAGGTTTTGGGAAGCAGATTGCTGGCATTCCTGTAGTTGAAGATGAAATTGAAGTTGAGGATAAGGTTACTAAAAAGAGAAAGAGTGATTCAAAAACTAAAGATAGAAAGAAATCAGTATCGCGAACAAGTCTGTTGGACAATATTGTCGATTGCTTTGAAAAAGGTGATAAGGATTTACTAGAGACTGAGGAATTGACAATTGGAAGTAAGACCAGAAGATACAATAAGTTCTTTAAAAAAGTACAGTTCTATTTTGATGAGAACGACTTAATATACTGGGGAACTATCAAAGAACTAAAAAAGTTTGGGAAAAATTATAGAATTGTTTTTAATGAAAGACCTTGGATAAACGGAAAGAGTTTGCAAGCTAGCATCTATCTTGAGGATGAAGTAATCCAGGCATCACCAAAGGAAAAAAGTTTTAGAAATCAATTAGATAGTTTGATAAATTCAAAAGTTGAGATTAAGTGCTATGTTGTAGGTGCAAATCCAGCAGTAAAAGAAATTAATAAAGGAGAAAACACTTTTGAAGTCGTTAGTATCCAAGTTGAAAATCTGAATCACATAAGTTTTACATTTGACGAGGTGAATGAAGAACCTGAATAGGGTTTTGAATAGCACTGAATTATTTCTGACTAAGTGCTTAAATGCATCAGCTAACACGAGGGTGTCCCGACATTCGCTGGAGTAAAGCAGAGTTGCGTAAAAGAAGCAAAGTTAAATCTTATTACGACACTGAAGGTGTTGGAAAAAGTGGGCGAACGATCGTGAACCCCGGGAACGTTAGGCGCAATAAATCTTTTGGTAATATTTATAGAAGCAATGGAGGTGTGAAAATGAAGATTGGTATGCCAACTTTAATTGAGTTAGATACATTAGAAGATAATGTAATGTTACGTGCTGAACTTGGTTTGGATTTTTTAGAAATCAATATGAATTTCCCTCAGTATCAGCTTGATAAGTTAGATGTGAATGAACTTAATGATTTACAGAAGAGATTTGGTATTTTCTTCACTTTTCACTTAGCTGAAGACATTGACATTGGTCATCTAAATAGAAACATTAGAAATGTGTATGTAAACGAGGTAATAAACATTCTGAAGTTAATGCAGCAAGTAAATTCAAGAGTATTAAATATGCATATGTCACAAGGTATATATGTAACTTTACCTAACAAGAAGGTTTACATATATGATAAATATAAGTCAGAGTATCTTCATAATATTACTGAATTTATGAGTGTCGTGTCAGAGCATATAAATGATAGTAATCAGAGTGTATTCATAGAAAATACAGGTATAGGTGATATCGATTACGTTCATGAAAGTATCAAAATGATGTTAAAAAGTGATAATTTTAAACTTACTTGGGATATTGGCCACGATCACTCGAGTGGATTAAGAGATAGAACATTTCTAGAGGAAAACATTGAATTAATCGAACATTATCATGTACATGATGCTATTGGTAAAACAAATCACTTAACGCTATTCGATGGTGAAGTTGATATAGAGAAGTTCATAACATTAGCAAAAACCTCAAAATCAACGGTAGTGTTTGAGACTAAGACAGCAGAAGCACTAAGAGAATCGGTTAAAAGGTACAGGAGTCTATAACACAAGATTTACTGCGCCTAAAACGCCAGTTAGCGACATTCCCATGTTGAAAATTGAGTGTTGCCCGAGTATGAAGAGTGAGTGGTTAAGTTATAAAGTGTGAAAGATGGATAGGGAACGATCGCGAACTGCGGGAACGTTATATGAAAGTCAGTTTTAAAAAGAAAAAACATAATTTTGGAGGAAGTTGTATTGAGATACTCATTGAAGTTAGCAACAAAAAGTGACACGGACTTTATTTTTAGACTGAAGAAGCAAACATTAAAAGAACATATAGATCAAATTTGGGGTTGGGATGACGAGTTTCAACGTCAAACGATAGAAAAAGAGTTTATTGAAGAAAATAATTTTTTAATAAGTCTTGGAAATGATCTAATAGGATTATTAGAGATAGATGAGACGGATGAGGAGCTTCATATTGTAGAACTAGAGATTCTACCCGAATATCAAGGACAAGGTTTAGGGAGCGAAATTCTTCAAGATATTATTGTGAAGATGAAAGATAAAGGAAAGAGAATTAGATTAGGATGTTTCTACATCAATAAGAGAGCACTAAAATTATATGAGAAAAATGGTTTTAAAAAGTATGGAGAAACTAAAACACATATATTAATGGAAGTCTAAAAATTTGATGACAGTATATATGAAAACTGATCTTCACATAACACGTCACTTACCGGAAATCGTTCTGATGACACAGTCCTTGCGAGGCAAGGCCAGCGCCACTTTTGCCCTAAGGGTCAAAAGGAACGACTTCGGTAAGTGCGGAAACGTTATACGCCATAAAGTGCTAGAATGGATAAAGTAGCAGTAAACGATTAAAACGAAGTTTGTTAAAAAGGAGAAAAAGATGAAATTTGAAGCAATTATACTTGTAATATTATTTATACATCAGACTCTAGACGTAGTAGGTGTAAAAGGTTATGTTATTAGGCCTGAATTAAAAAGTCCCGATACAATAGGGTGGCTACTTTATGCATCATTACTTATACTTTATTTTATTGGAATACCATATATCAATGTCGCTTTTATAATTGTATTTGGACTTGTAATATATGGATCGTACTATTTTCACTGGAAACTTTTTCTATTTGGTGCTACTCAGAACAAGATTAAAGGGTATAATGAATGTTTTGCAGGAACTCATAGAATTATGGAACAATCGGATACAAGATTAGTACCGGATACGTATCATATAGTTCATTCGATCTTGTATGTAATTGCATTTTTGACATTGTTAATTAATGTTGTAATCAGCATGCTGTAGATAAAATAATAAAGTGAGTTTTACTCATTAATAACCGCTCTTTACAGCGTATAACACGCTGATTACCAAAATCGCATTGATGTCACCGCCCTTGCGGAGCAAGGACAGCGTCACTTTGACCTATCGTCGCGCGGGTGCCCCGCTGATAGGTTCGGTCTACGACACTTCGCCTATCAGCAGGTTTACAAAATCGAAACGCCCAAGTGAAATCACTTGTTCGCTCCGACTTCGTAAACCCGCGCGACGTTAAGTGAAATTCGAAAAGCATATCAGTATATATATAAAACATATTATCAAAATTGGAGAAATTAATGAAAATTGAAATGGGCGAGTCATTAATACTATCATGGTTAAGACACTCAAAAAATTGTCAGGTAGTACAAACAAATTGGAAACCATCCATGGAATCATGGGATTATTATAATGAAATCTTAATAGAAGAGATTGTTAATGAAATTCAAGAAGTATTTATTAATAAGTATGGTTATGATCTCTTTAAAAAAAATCGGTCAATAAGACAAGTATTACAACAAGGGGAGATAGATGTCCTCGGCATTGAATTAGTTAAGTCTTCATTTAAAGAGATATATGCCGTAGATATTGCTTTTCATGAAAATGGATTAAATTATGGTTCGAAGAATGAGACTATTGGAAGAGTTCTAAAAAAATTAGTTAGAATGGCATGTACAGTATTATATTTTTTTGATTTGAAAGATGCGAAAATAATTTTCGCTTCACCTAAAGTACATAAATCAGTTTATGATGATCTCACTATAGCAATCAAAGAAATGAGTGAGTATATTAATCAAACTTGGAGCTTAAATTTTAAGTTTGAATTAATATGCAACGATGACTTCAGAGAGAAGATATATGATGTAGTTGTAATGCTATCGAGCAATGTTGCAGATACATCTGAATTATTTATGAGGAGCATACAAATGTACAATTCAATGAATAAAAAGGGAAATAGATTTAAAATCGAAATTTTAAACCAAGATAAGAGTATGGATATCGTATCTAATAAAGGTATTAAACAAGAGAGTAGTAAAGGGATTCAGAATAATACAAATTATGATGAAGTGAAGATTGGGGCGCTTGTTCGGAGTACTTTACCTGATTTGGTTAGAGATATGCTAATTGATGATGTTGAACTTAATAGATTATTACAGTATGACTACTCAAAAAGTAATTTTGATCTTAATTATCCAATGCTAAGAAAAATTGATGAATCACTTTCAATTAAAGAGAATAGAATGATAGGGGATTATCCACGTTATTACTCACAGCCTATTTTAAAAATATCTGGCTCAAGATATTTGATTACAAGTGAATGGTATGAAAGAAATAAGAGTTATTATATACATTGGTTAGGTATAAGACGAGCATAATTAAAAGCTTTTCAAACATCACTTAACACGCCGATTCCCAACATTTCTCTCGATGTCACATGCCTTGCGAAGCAAGCCATGCGCCACTTTTTCTGCTTCGCATTAAAAGAGAGGAACGTCCGTGAATCGCGGGAACGTTATGTGAAATCCATCAGCTAGTTTATAGCAAATAGGAGGCATTATGAAGTATGACATTTCTATTAAGGTAATGAATGAATCCGATATAGAGGACGCACTAGAACTTTGGAAGAAATCATTTAATAGAGGATTCTCAGAAGGTTTCGATACTACTGAGTCGATTTCAAGATATCTTGAAAGAAACCCTGATCTGAGTACTGTTGCATATGTTGGTGATCAACTCGTTGGTGCGTTGATGTGTGGACATGATGGTAGGAGAGGTTCAATCTACCATACGGCAGTTTATCCGGAATATCGAGGCATGGGTATTGGAAAGCAGATGGAGAAACGTTCACTTGATGAACTGAGAAGTATTGGGATCACAACTGGATTCCTTTTTATTAATGTGAATAATCCTGGCTCGAGAGAGTTTTGGGAGGCAAACGATTGGCAAGTTATCGAAGACGTGAGATATTTATATAAGGAGTTCTAGAAAAGGGGCCGCTGATAGACATCACATAACATACGATTTCCAACACTCAATTCGCTAACCGAGTCGCACTCGCATTAGCCCACCCAAAGGGTCTCGGGCATGAGCGAGCACTGTAAGCTCATTGGCGTCGTAAACCGAAGAACGTTATATGAAATCCAGATGCAAGGAGTTATTATGAAGAAGTTTTATACTTGGAATGGTAATAAAAATTGCTATATTGATTGAATAAACGTTATTGAGAATGATAGGTATCGAATTGGTAATTATGGTGGTTGTAGTGAAAGTGGAGCATATACTAATGAAGATGGACTTATGATTCTTGAGTCATCTAATGATTGGCGTTTAGCAGTCATCATGGATGCTCATGCAACAAACGAAAGTGTAATCACTATGACAGAGTTAGTTGAAGACAATACTGATAAAATACATAGAATTTGTGATAGTGAGGTTAATATTGCAATTCCAGAACTACAAGAGTTCATAACAAGGTTAGTGACTAGCAAAATAGCGGTTTCGAAGTCCAAGGAAGTAAAAGGGGAAACAGCTGCATTATTCTGTTTTGAAAAGAATGGTTACTTATGGTGGCTATCAATTGGAGATAACTCACTTTATGTTCTACATAAGGAGTTTAACGAATTAGGGCAATTTCGTTTAAATCAGAGAATTTTCTATCAGTGGTATGGTGAGAAGAATTCATTATCATTGCAAGTTCCATGTTATACATCAGGGATCATTCAATTGAGGGAAGGCAACTCAATAATCATTATGCTAACTGATGGTGTACTTGAGATTAAGAATCGAGTATATGAGGATGAATCAGAATTAGCCAAAGTCTTTGAAAGTAAAGATCTATCAGTCTCTATTAGAGAAATGCTCACTGAAGTTAAGAGACAAAAAGGTAGAGATAGTGCAACAGTAATTGCCTGGAATACAGTATCAACTAACGAGGTGTTGCGACCAACTCGATTATGATGAATTGCATTTGGACATCATATAACACAGCGGTGTCCCGCCATTCGCCTTGTGGTGAGGAAGTTAATGCTATTACCAAGTTTTCTGCTATGAAATAGCTGAATACATTGATATAACTGGCGAACGAGCGTGAACCGTGGAAACGTTAGTAGAAATGCGAAAAAAAATACAATAAACCTAATTAAAAAAAATCGAAACGATAGAAGACATAAAAGACATAAAAGACATGAAAAACATGAAAAACATAAAAGATATAGAAGAAAGAAGGAAATCGCAATAATATTTAAATTATTCTCTGGCGACAATTGAAACTTCAATGCTTGTGATATAAAAGGGAGATGTGACAAAATGAAAATTGCTACATATAATGTTTGGAATGAAAACAAAGGAATTGGAAATAGATTTGATCAATTAATTGATGAAATTAATAATGTAGATGCTGATATAATTGGCCTACAAGAAGTAACAACTCATTTTTTCAATAATGTACTAAAAGTTAAAACGAATTATAAATATTTTGAGTTTAGAAAATACCATGATGAAGATGAGGGGTTAGCAATATTAAGTCGTTACCCTTTTGAAGAATGCTTTTTTTTAAACTCTAGTGAGGAATATGAATATAGTAGAGGGTTAAATGTTAAGTTTACAGTTGAGGGGGCAAGATTTTCTTTAATGAATGTTCATTTGCCTTCCGATTCAGCTCGGTTACAGGAACAACAGATACTTATAATGGACAAATATTTTGGTGCTTTAAAAGATCAAGTCGATTATATCATTATGATAGGAGATTATAATGGCGGGATAGAATCAAGTGTTCATAGATACTTGACAGGAGAACAAACAATTAATGGGAATGAACCATGTATGAGATGGGACGAGATGTCTAGCGCATATGCCGCTCTGAATGGAGTACCATTAATCCCAACACTTGATTGTTTAAATAATCCCCGCTGGAAAGGTAAAAACACATTTTATATTCCATCAGTAATGGATAGAATTTATATTATGGATAATTGGGTTAGCAAGTCAATAGTAGCTGTAAGTAATTTTGGTATGGAAGTTTCACCTGTAAATAACCTTTGTGCAAGTGATCATTATGGTGTTGTAGCTGATATATCCTTTAAATAAGGTTAAAGTAAAAATAACTCCATGATTTAACACGATGATTTCCACCATGCCCATTGATGTACTGCCCTTGCGAGGCAAGGCTAACGTCACATTTCCCGCTATGTCGTTAAAAGAGGTGGACTGCAGGAATAGTGATTGAGTATAAAGTAATAAGAGAGAGAAAATCTGAAACATATTCACTAATTAAAATAAAAATGAATGATTTAGTAGAATGTATTCAAGAATCAGATAAAAATGGAGATTGGACAGGCTGGATTTATGGAATTAAAAAAAGTAATGGAATGAAAGCATGGGTAGCATTTAATCATATGCGTAAATTATAATAAACATAATATTAAAATGTTTTCGCACTACTTCTAACACGCTGATTACCTAAATTGCATTGATGTCACCGCCCTTGCGAAGCAAGTGCAGCGCCACTTTTCCTAAGGGAAAAGATGCGACTTCGGTAATCACGGGGACGTTAGATGAAAGCAACTGAAATGACAATAAAGAAATATCATAATAGTAAGGATGGTGTAAAATGATTAATTTTATCGAAAAAAACAAAAAAATGCTAATGTTTATACCTATATATTTGATTTACATAGTAGTGGTTGAATTAATTATGGGGTTAGGAGTAGAAAACAATTCTGTATGGAATAAGGGGAAAGAAATCATTAATGGTGGAGTAGATTCTACAGACTAACTTGCTAGATTAAGCAGAGAATCAAAAATAAATAAAACTAAAATGCCATCATATAACACGCCGGTTACCAACCTTTTTCTGATGTCACGGAACTTGCGAAAATCAGAGAATTATACATTTAGGCAGGGTTTTTACGAATTAGTAGAGAATATTACCAATTGTGAGATAAGCAAGTTGCCGTGCCACAATTCTGCCTAAGGGCAGAACCGAGAAAAACGTCGTTAACCGCGGGAACGTTATACGAAAGAATTTTACGAAGAGAAGGAAAACAAATTTGTGGAAACTTTATATGAATTCAGAGTTGTAGAGAAACAAAATAAGGAATTGGCTGAACTTGTTAAAGAATTTAGAAGTGATTTGAACGAATTGAATGGCATTACTATTGAACAAACTTATGATCATAAAGATATTCAAAAAGAAACTAAAGCATACTTTCAAAAAAACAAAATAGTAATTGGAGCTTACAAGACCGAGAAACTAATAGGATTTTTAGTTTTAAAAGAAGAAGAGCGTGTGTTTTGGGTTGAATGGATGTACATGTCTCCACAATTTAGAGGGACCAAATGTGCAAGTGAACTTTTTGATTTTGCTGACAATATTGCAAAAAATTCGAGTGGTTCACAATTGTATGTATGGGTTCATCCGACTAATCACAGAATGATAAGATTTCTATCAAAGAAAGGTTATAATGTTTTAAATTTAATTGAAATTACGAAAGATAGTAAGTCAGAAAGTAGTAAATTAAACATATTAGGGAATGAACTTAATATTAGACAAAACTAAAATGCCATCGTATAACACGCTGATTACTAAAATCGCATTGATGTCATAGTCCTTGGGAAGCAAGGACCGCGCCACTTTTCCCCTAAGGGTGAAAAGATGCGACTTCGGTAATCACGGGAACGTTAGGCGAAATCACTGGACTAGACATTAAGAAGAATTTGAGGGAGGTAATTGTATGGACAACATTGAGATTATTAGAGCTTCACGTAAATTAGCAGAATCATACTGTGCGGCGGTTGATAAGGTCGCAAGAGAACGGAAGTATTTGGCAGCAGTTGAGGGATTCCCAGTTGAAAGCACGATTGGATTCGTAAAGATGATCGAGGACAATGGATTGGCTCAATTTTATGCAGTTGAGAATGGAGAAGTGATTGGGTGGTGCGACATTTTGCCGAAGAGTTTTGAAGGACTAAAACATGTTGGTAATTTGGGTATGGGAGTTGTTGAAGGCCGAAGAGGGCAAGGAATTGGTAGCAAGCTTCTTGAACATACATTAAGTTATGCACAAGCTAATAATGGAATTGAGAAGATAGAGCTAGAAGTATTTGAAAGCAATAAGGCGGCTATAGAATTATATGAGAAGTATGGCTTCACATATGAAGGAAGAAGAGAGAAGTCTAGAAAGCTTGATGGGGTATATGACAATATAGTGCTAATGGGTAAGCAACTGGCTTGACTTTGAGGTTACTCAGAGCTGATGTCCAGTGACTTCGCCTATCAGCAGGTTTACAAAATCGAAACGGCCAAGTGAAATCACTTGTTCGCTCCGACTTCGCAAACCCGCGCGACGTTAAGTGAAAGATATACTAGGTTATTAACAAAAGGAGAGGCATACTATGGAATTGATTTCAGTAAGAGAAAAGCCAGAATATAAAGAAAGAATTATAAAATATTTTCAAAGTAAATGGGCTAGTGAATCCAGCATGAAAGTATACGAAGATTGTATTGAGAGCTGCTTAACAACAAATAATCCATTGCCACATTGGTACATTCTTGAAGAATCAGGAAATATAATTGGTGGTGCAGGTTTAATAACAAACGATTTTATCAGTAGAATGGATTTATACCCTTGGATGTGTGCCTTGTATATTGAAGAGAAATATAGAGGGAATGAATATGGCAATATATTATTGGATAAAGCAAAGCAAGATGCAAAGGCAGGAGGATTTGAAAACCTATATTTATGTACAGACCATGTAGGATACTATGAGAGATATGGATTTGAGTATATAGGAACAGGGTATCATCCTTGGGGAAGCAAATCAAGAATCTATAAGTTCAAATTATAGTGTCAACTTCCGTATATCCATCACTTAACAGCAAGTTGACAACATGCACAATTCACGTCGTCAACTTGCGGAACGCTATACGAAAAATATTTTGAGGGATAGCTTGGATAAGCAAGAGGATTACAAAATGAATAATAAAACTGAAATTATACTTGATGAGATAGTTAATGTATTTGTATCGATATTGAAAGATAATCTTGTTGGAATATATCTACATGGTTCATTGGCAATGGAATGTTTTAATCCACAAAAAAGTGATATTGATTTGCTAATAGTTATTCGTAAAAAATTAGAACGAAAAGAAATGGAAATAATAGTTGAAGCGTTAATTGATCTAGAAACTATATATCACAGTAATCCTATTGAGATGTCAATTATATTAGAGAATGATATAAAGAATTTTAAACATCCGATGCCTTTTATTTTGCATTATTCAGAATTACATAGGGAAAAGTATATTTCTTCTAAAGAATTATGTGGAGATTTTAATGATCTAGATTTAACAAGTCATTTGATGGTTCTTAAATCAAGAGGAAAATGCTTGTATGGTCTAGCAGTTAATCATTTGAATATAAGGATATCTGAAGGAGATTTCTTGAAATCAGTACTGAATGATTTGAATTACAATGAAGATGATTTGTTAATTCATCCAGAATATGTGGTGTTGAATCTTTGTAGAACTTTGAAATATTTAAATGATAAGAGCTTAAGTTCTAAACTTGAAGGTGGGCAGTGGGCTATAGGTAAATTTGGTAGAGAAAGTGATGAAATTATAAAAAAGATGATTGATAAATACACTTATGGAAGTGAAGTAAATGTATTGGTGGATGATATTAGCTGTGTTGCTAAGTCCTTGTTGTGTACTGTATTTGAAATGACAAGTTAATAATATACTGTTGTGTAAAGCTCAAAATATACTTCGTATAACACGACAGTTAGCGACATTCCCAGGTTGGCGATTGAGTGTTGCGCGAGAATTTAGAATAAGTGGCTAAGTTATTATGTGTGGAAGATGAATAGGGAACGATTGCGAACGTTATATAAAAACTTACACAAAAGGAGAATTTATGAATATTGAAGGTAAACTGATAATACTAAGCGAATATACAAGACAACGTTGTCACCAACTTTATAAGGAATATGTTTCAGACCCAATGATGACTTTTGATGAATATCTGTATGATACTAAAAAAGTGGATTTATATTTTGATACAAAGGTTTTAGCTGAAAATAGAAGATTTTTTGCAATTTTGAAAGACGAAAGTATAATAGGTGAAATTCAGATAAAATATATAAATAATGTTGAAGGGTATGGGACTATGAGCATACTTTTAAAAAATGATTCTGTGAAGGACATGGGATATGGTACAGAAGCAGAAAAAATGATGTTAAAGTATGCAAAGGAAGAACTGAAACTAAAAACTATTTATGCTGATGCGGTGAAAAGGAATATGAGAAGTAAATATATATTGGAGAAGATTGGTTTTGTATATATTAAGAGTGATGAAAACCTAGATTACTATATGTATTCACTGTAGGCGTATAAGTGCAAGCCTTCATATAACACGCTGATTTCCAACATTCCCCTTGATGTCACAGCGTCTGCAAAGCAAACGCTGCGCCACTTTTTCCGCTAAGGCGTTAAAAGAGGGGAACATCGGAAATCACGGGAACGTTATCTGAAATTCTGTGTTCAGTAATGAAGGAAGACAGTTTTATCATAGTTTAATTTGTGAGGAGTAAGAAATGTTGACGAAGTTTATTAATTCAATTGAAAAAGGTGGTTTTGGAACGTACCATGTTAATGTGTTTCAGAATAACCGAATAGTTACTGAACATCATTTTAGAAGTAATGATCGAGAAAATTTATATTCAGGTTCTAAGACAGTAGTTGCAATTGGTGTAGGTATTGCAGAAAACGAAGGTTTACTTACTACAGAAGATTATGTATTGGACTATTTTCCGGATTTCGTAAAGATTGCAGCTACTGGATCAGATGAAATCAAGATAAGACATCTTCTGCAGATGAGTTCTGGGCATACCTCTGAGAGTTTTGATAGATATAATGAAGTAGATAGAGCAGAGCTGTTTTTTAGCACTGAACTAGTCAACCGCCCAGGTGAGAAGCATTATTACGAAGATTTGTGTAGTTATATGTTAGGAAGAATAATTGAAAGGATTTCAGGAGTGAACTTGCTGGAATACTTAAAGCCTAGATTATTTGATAAATTGAATATTCTTAATCCTCAATGGCATACATGCCAGTTTGGTCATACGTCATGTTCTGGAGGCTTGTTTTTGAATATAGAAGAGTTTTCCAGGATGGGTATTTTACTGTTGAACAAAGGTGTATATGACAATCATATAATTGTTAGCAAGGATTTTGTTGACAGAATGGTTAGTGATGTTATTGACACTTCGTATAAGCGGAATGATGAAGAATCCCAACAGGGATATGGTTATCAAATCTGGAAGTGTACACTCCATAACGCATATAGGGCTGATGGAATGTATGGACAGTACTGCATAGTTTTATATGATTATAATGCTGTAGTTACAATTACCGGTCATTATGAAGAGAACAACAAGGATATACTAAGGGCAGTATGGTCTGACATAGTGCCATTCTTGAGTAAGAATACAATTAACGGGGTCACACAGAACATCAGATAACATACGATTTCCAACACTGCGATTGCTAACCGAGTCAGGCCTACATTAGGGCGTCGTGCAAGCACTCAACCCATGAGCAGACCTTGTAAGCTCCTTGCGTCGTAAACCGAGGACGTTAGCAGAAATAGACTGGAAGAATCGCGCGTCCTGCGCGAAATAAATGTTGAAATAGATATCAACTTAATTTATGTAAAGCAATGACATTTTGAAATTATCAGAAATTATATAAAATAACAGGAGAAACCATGAAAGATAAAATAGTACTAAAAACCAATAAAAATTATTGGAACGCAAATGCAGATGAATGGTTTGGAATTACGGCTTTACCTCAATATGGAGTTCAATTTGTCACAGAAAATGAACTTAATTTATTTGGTGATGTCACAGGGAAAAAGATGCTAGAAATAGGGTGTGGTAGTGGTCATTCACTTAAATACCATGCAGATAGGAACGCAGATGAATTGTGGGGACTTGATATTTCAGACAAACAGCTTGAAAATGCAAAACGATATTTGGATGAAAATAATTATACTCCCAGATTAATATGTTCTCCGATGGAAGATGACTGTGGAATACCAGACAATTATTTTGATATAGTTTATTTAATATATGCAGTTGGTTGGGCGACGGATTTAAATGTCTTATTTAAGCGAATAGCTTCATACTTAAAAAAAGATGGTGTCTTTATATTCAGTTGGAAACATCCATTACATGGTTGTGTGTCAGTCAATGAGGAACAACTTATTTTCGATAAAAGTTATTTTGATGAGAATTGGCATTCTCAAATTGTTGATGACATGGAGATCCTATTATCAAACAGAAAAATTTCTACATACATTAACGCGATGTCTAATGCGGGATTTTTTATTGAGAAAATGATTGAACAAACGAATGATGAAACTTTACAAGCTTCTGGGATAATAAGTGATAGAACAAAAAAAGCTAAAAAAATTCCATTATCGTTTGTTTTTAAAGCAAGAAAATGTTAAATATAAAAATGAAAACCATTAAATTAAAGAATGATGATGGGGGAGCTGCCGTCCATGGCGGCTTAGGCTTCGCGGGTCAGTCTACTTCTTCTAACACGCTGATTACCAAAATCGCATTGATGTCACATCACTTGCGCGGCAAGTGTTGCGCCACTTTTCCCCTAAGGGTGAAAAGATGCGACTTCGGTAATCACGGGGACGATAGGTTCGGTCTACGACACTTCGCCTATCAGCAGGTTTACAAAATCGAAACGCCCAAGTGAAATCACTTGTTCGTTCAGACTTCGCAAACCCGCGCGACGTTAGGCAAAAGAATCAATTACTATATTTTGATTGATCAGTCTTTTTCTATATGAAATTCAAAATAGGTAAAGATAATTTAAGATTAATGGTTAGGAGGGAAATTTTTTGATAGTGATAGTAGCAATTGGATTTTATACAATATGGTTTACACCTATAGTATTTATTGTAAGCCTACTTGGTGCAATAAAATCTATTCATAGTGGCGAGAGTATGAAAGGAAATGCGATAATATGTGCTATAAGTTTTTGGCTAATTATTGTCCCGATTTTTGTTACAATTATTGAATCTTCTTGATATATTTATAATAAGATTTCGATGAAATCTAACAATCAATTTGAAATTTGCATAGTATTTACAAATACATGGTGTTAGTACTGAGTCTGTTTGATATTCACTTGCTGATTCAATTGATTCCATCGCCTAACACAGCGATGACCAACATTTCTTCTGTTGTCATGAGCCTTGCGAGGCAAGTCATGTGCCACTTTTTCTGCTTCGCATTAAAAGAGTGAGACTTCGTGAACCGTGGGAACGTTATGTGACATACTCATGAAAGACGGGAAAGGAGAACAATAAGTGGGAAAGAAATCTTCAATTATCTGTTTACATATAATAGCTGTTTTAAATTTTTTATTACTATTATTGGTTATTAGATATGCAGCTGTAACCTTCTCATTATTGGAATTGCAAGTGATCATAATTGCAGTTGTAATTACAATAATAGCGGCAGAAATAATTGTAAGAGGATTAAAAAAAGAGAAATATTGGGGATGGGTTGCTTCAATAATATTTTTTGGAATGAATATACCAAGTTTGTTTATAGTGGTTTCGATTATAGGATTAATTGGATTGTTTAAAAAAGAAACAGTAGCTACTTATACTCGAGTTAGTGACTAAAAATCATTCGTACACCACATAACACGTCTGTTACCAACATTTTTCTGATGTCACGGAATTTGTGAAAGTTATAGATTTTTACATTTAGGAAGGTTTTTTATGAATGATTAGAGAATATTACTGATTGTGAGATAAGCAAGTTGTCCGCCACAATTCTGCCTGAGGGTAGAACCGAGAAAAACGTCGTTAACCGCGCGACGTTATGTGCAATTCAAATATTGAAAACCTTTATAATAGATAGAAGGAGTTAATATGAATATAAGAGGTATTGAATCAGGCAATACGCCATTACTGATACAAATATATCCGACACTAATGATGATCTTTGTGATATTCGTTGTCCTTATAATTATCTATATGGCTATAAAATTTGGAAAACGAATGAATAGAATAGAAAGTGAATTGAAAAAAATTAAGACTAAGGTTAATAATTGTGACAACCAAAGTTTGTGAATGGATGCAATTGTTTGAGATGAGTCTAATTGGCAATATTTAAAAATCACATAACACGCCGGTTACCAACATTTTTCATATGTCACAGAACTTGCGAAAGTTACAGATTTTCACATTTAGGCAGGGATTTTATTAATTAGTACAGAAAATTACTAATTGCAAGATAAGCAAGTTGCCGAGCCACAATTCTGCCTAAGGGTAGAACCGAGAAAAACGTCGGTAACCGCGGGAACGTTATATGAAAGGAGAGTAAAAAAATACTTGAAAAGGAAAGTATGTTATATAATCATAATAATTGTTATAACGTTGCTATTTATTGTTATGATTAATTTTTCTAAAAAATCTGATGAACCTATAACGTTTAATAGTGAATTACTGATAGATTTGATACAAGGTAATTATTCTCAAACTGCAAATAATAGAATAGAAGAATTAATTATCGAAGCATTTAAACAAAGAATTGTATTAGATCCATTGAGGTATTTATACAATAACGGTGAAGTAATTGATTGTGATAATATCGATAGGATTACACTAGAAATGAATAATTTGGGAGCTGTATTTTCAGGTAATACATACTTATATAAAAATTCTATACTTGATAGAAAGTATGATGAAAACTCAGTAAACAATTATTTTTTGATCTCTAACTTTTTAGAGAGCCGAAAAGGGATTTCAAAATATGGTGATGTGTTAGATCAATCCCTAATAGGTAAATCGCTATTAGTTAAGTTTGATATTTCAGATGAAAATATGCTCAAAATAAAGAATAGTGATGATGTTTATAGTTACTTAGATATGCATGTATCTATTGTTAATAATGAATAACTCGCCCATCATATAACATAACGATCCCCAACATCTCACTTGATGGCACATGCCCTGCGGGGCAAGCCATGTGCCACTTTTCCTGCTTCGCATTAAAAGAGTAAGACATCCTGAATCGTGGGAACGTTATGCTAAACCATAGGCTGGGTTATAGAATAAAATTTGGAGGTTATTATGGTGCTCAAAACGGGTAACTGCTCGGTACAGTTGATTTAATCTGGTAGCAGGTTGTATCGAGCTAAGAGGTATGTTATCAGTCAACTGTACTGCTTTTTGTAACTATAACAAGATATGAAAAGGAGAACGGTTATGAATAAGAATGATTTGAAGAGAATTTGGAAGTGTGAAGAAGAAAGAGTTTTTGCAGGTTGGGATTTTTCTTATCTAGACGGTAGAACTATCGAAGAAGAACTGCCTTGGAATTATGAAACTATAGTACGAAGGCATTTGAAGCCAGATGATGTATTGCTGGATATGGGAACCGGCGGCGGAGAATTTCTTCTAACCTTGAATCATCCATATCATAAGACATATGTAACAGAGGCGTATCCGCCTAATATTGAATTATGTTATAAGAAGTTAGGTTGTTTAGGAATACATGTTAATGGTGTGTTAGAAGGTGGCATCTTACCTTTCGAAGATGGCTCAATGGACATTATTATTAATCGACATGAATCGTATGATATAGATGAAGTATACAGAGTCTTGAGACATGGTGGTATCTTTATAACACAACAAGTTGGTGGTGAGAATAATGTGGTGTTTTCCAATCAACTTTGTAATGCTGTGGCACGAACTAATGATTTTAAGAATACGATGGCGTATCAGGCGAATGAGTTTGTAGAAGCCGGATTTACAATCATAGATTCAGGTGAGTATTTTCCAGCACTGAAGTTTTTAGATACAGGAGCACTTGTTTACTTTGCCAAGATCATTGAATGGGAGTTCATAGATTTTAGTGTTGATAATTGCTTTGAAGAATTGCTTAAGATCGAGAAAGAAATCGCTAATAAAGGATATGTAAGAAGCAAAGAACATAGATATTTTATAGAAGCAAGAAAGTAGGTTTTGGTTAACGTTCTAGTTATTGCAGAGCTGACGCTTATGGCTTCGCATAACAGCGAGTTGACGACACGACCGTTTTAATCGGAAGGATGGCACACGTCGTCAACTCACAAAACGTTAGACGAAATCGCCATAAGGAGAGAAAACTGTGAAATATTTAGTAATTAAAGAACATAAAAGTAATTATCCAAATCTAATTACTCTAGAGAAGGGTGAAAGAATATTAGTTGGAGAAAAATATGATGGGAAAAAAGAATGAGTAAATTGGACAAGTCACGATAAGGTTGGATTCCAAAATTGAATTTAAAGAGTTTAGAAAAATGATTTTATTAATTTAGAAAATCTATTAAATAAAGAGGAAGTGATGTTTTATGAGATATTTTAAAAAGGTTGTTGGTGAAAAAGTATATTTGTCTCCTATTAATATTGAAGATGCAGAAAAATATACGGAGTGGATAAATGATTTAGAAGTTTCTATTAATTTAGGAAATGCATCAGAGATATATTCATTAGAAAAAGAGAAAGAAATTTTAGAAAAAATAAGCAAACAAGGACATAATTTTGCAATTGTAGATTTAAATAAAAATGAACTCATAGGAAATTGTGGATTAATGCATGTTAATATGAAAAATAGAACAGCTGAATTAGGGATATTTATTGGAAATAAAAATTATTGGGGTAAAGGGTTTGGAAGAGAAAGTATTAATTTATTATTAGATTATGGTTTTAATCTTTTGAATTTAAATAATATATTTCTCAAAGTTCATTCTTTTAATAAATGTGCAGTAAATTGTTATAAGAAATGTGGTTTTAAAGAAATAGGTAGAAGAAGACAAGCATATATAGTGGGAAATAAGAAATATGATGATATTTATATGGATATATTAGTAACTGAATTTGAAGGAAAAATAGATAAATTAATAGATAAAGAAGATTAAGTGCATGGCGAGTCTAACAGAACGTTAGCCGAAACAGATAACAGTTTGAGAAAGGAATTCGTATGAATATTGGTATTAATTTTAGTAAACGAAAGAATGGAAATTGCCAAAGTACATTAGAGTTCATTTCAGAATTTGTGGAAGATGATTTCCAGATGTTAAATATATCAGAATTAATAATAAATAGTTGTTGTGATATTGATTACAATTGTTTTGAGAGTGGAAAATGTGATGTAGATGACGATTTTGGTGATCTACTAAAGGAAATGAGAAATGCAGTATCAATATATATGGCAATCCCTGTCTATAGAGGGCGATTAAGCTCAGAATATTACAAATTAATGGAACGATTATGTGGACTATATAGAACAGATGATAATCTATTTGCTAAAGATATCCTTTCGAAGATGAGATATATAATCTTTGCAAATAGGGGTGCTGGTAGAGAACAGGTTGAAATGGATCTTGTAAGAGATATTGAAGGTTATGGATGTTCTGTATCAGTATTGATGGTATCATCTAGAGACTTTAATAAAAGCTCAATTGAGGATAGATTGATTAATGAAGAATTATATCTTAAGTTGATAAGGGAGTATTGCATTGAATGACGTTATCTACTTCGGCTAACACCATATTGACGCAAGGGTCACTCTGAGAAACGAGTGACCACATCCAGCCCCCTAAGTCCGTCGGGACGCCACTGAATTAGGTGTTCGCAGGCTCACAACCATAAGCAGCGACTCTAAGGGGCCAGGACGTCGTCAACACAAAACGTTATGGGAAAGTTTTACCTAAGTAAATTTTTCAAATATATAGCAGCAGGAATAGTTATAACTTGCAATTTAGATAGGTTGATGGAGGTTAAGAGAATGATACTAATAATATCTGGAGCAAGTTGCACTGGCAAAACTTTACTATCTAAACGCTTAACAGAAAATTTCGATATTGAATTGGTATCCATGGATTCTGTTAAAATGGATTTGTATAGGAACGATACAAATTGTGGGTTTACTCCCACATCTTCGAATTTGCAGATCGCAAAAAAAATATGGCCAATAATAGAAAATGAAATTAGTAATGCGATTAGTGAGAAAAGAGATTTATTAATTGAAGGTGCATACTTTTTTCCAGAATATTTAAGTAAACTGCCCCAAGAGTATATCAAGGAAATTCATCCTGTATTTATTTGTTTTTCTCCAGAATATGTTCACTCAAATTATGATAGTGGAATACTAAAGTATCGTAATGTTGCTAAAAAGAGAAACTATGTCGAAGATAGAAAAGCAGAGGTATTCATAAAAGATTACGAAATTTTAAAGGAGCAATGCATTAAAGAGAATATAGAATATTATTATATAGAATCTGATTATGAAGATGAAATGAAAAAGATATATGACTCAGTTGCTCAAATACTCGATAAGAAATTTTAAATATAGAAAAGGAGAGTATTTATGACTTATAACTTCAAAGTGGAGGACGTAACAAGAATCAATGACAGATTTGGCGAGAAATTTTATACAAGGGTTTGTGAGTCAATAGATTCGTTAGTTAGGAAATGGCAGATAGATGAGTTGCAGTTAATTGAATCTTTTTCTGCAAGTTTAGTGTTCAAAGGATTTTCGAGAATATATGGAGCTGTTGTTATGAAATACTCGATAAATCGCGATGACTTTCTAAGTGAAGTCAGTGCCTTGAAGTATTTTGATGGACGTGGTTGTTGCAAGTTGATTGATGTTGATATTGACAATAAAGTTCTTTTGGAAGAATCATTACTTCCTGGAATAGAGCTTTCAAAAGAAGAGCAGCTTGAAAAAAGATTAGATGTATTTTGTGATTTATATTATAAGTTACATTTGTCTAAAGATAAGCAAGAAAAGTTTCTATGCAATGTTCAAAGAAATAAACACTTCAAAACTTATAGAGATTGGGTATTTAGAATTACTGATTATATGGAAAATCAAGAAAACTGGAATGATGTAACATTACATATGATGAGAGCTAAAGAGTTGTATAAGGAAATAGCACAGGAGTTTGCTGAAGTATGTTTATTACATGGTAATTTTCATTACTATAATATCTTGAAAGCTGAAGACAACTACAAAGTAATTGATCCTAAAGGTGTAGTTGGGAATCCAATATTTGATATTCCAAGATATGTTTTAAATGAGTTTTGGGATGAAGAAGACAAAGAAGAAGTTGATGTTACCATTGAAAAAATCTTTGATTATTTAAGTCATAAATTGAAAATAACAAAAGAAGTCTTAAGTAAACTTATATATATAGAAGGTACAATGGCTATATGTTGGTGTGTTGAGAGTGGTGCAATTATTGATGACGAAACGAATTTCCTAAATACACTAGATCAATTATTATCCTATGTAAGCAAACATGGTAAAACCTTCCCATAACACGCCAGTTAGCGACATTCCCGTGTTTAGGATTGAGTATTCATGCGGAACTTTTAGTATCTGGTTAAGTTATAAAATGTGAAAGAATCTACTTTAGATAGGTTAGGAGAGATAGAAATGTTGCAATTAGGGTCAACGTATTTAAAAACAAAAGATATGGAGGAGTCGATTTCGTTCTATAATGCATTATTAGAAATGAATCCATCAGCACAGAACGATGATAGATGGGCTCAATACAATTTTAATGGACAATGCATTGCTTTATGGAATCCTAAATATGATGATAGAAGAATTTCCAGTGGAGAAAATCTTGAAGGTGTTTATAGTGAAAATTATATTGAGTATATGAGACATGAAAATATTCAATATGGTAATAACGTGGTATTGAATTTTTACATAGAAGATTTGAATAAGGAGTATGCTCGTTTAAGAAAATTAAATATTGGAGAAATGACACCAATAATGTATATGAATGTTGCGATGCCATACTATTTATTTGTATTAATTGATCCAGATGGTAATGAAATAGAAATTACAGGAAGATACACAGAGTAACTCGTAGATTCCTTCCCATAACACGACGGTTAGCGACATTCACATGTTAATAATTGACAGTACTGCAGAGATTAATAGCGCGTGTTTAAGTTATGGAGTATGAATGATGAACCGGGAACGTTATGTGTAATTTTTGACTAAGAAAATTGTAGAATTAATGGATTGGTTCATTAGTGAATGGAGGAAGTATGGAAGCAGGGAAAATTTTATTTGTTAGAACTGATTGCAAGATAGATGGGACAGTAACTTCGAAAAAAGATTTTAACGATCATATTGACTATTTAGCAAAGATTGCTGATGAAAGATTTTTCATGGGTGGTGGTTTTCTAGAAAAACCAGGCGGAATGATAGTATATGAAGCGATTAATATTGAAGAAGCAAAGAAAGTAGCAGATGGTGATCCACTTATTTCAAGAGGTTTATATCGTTATGAATTGACAAAGTGGGAAATGGTACTTTTATCAAAAAATTTTGACAAGTAATTGTCATGTGGTTAACTAAGTCAAAAACTGCACATAAACCAGCTAATACTTGTCAAGTAAATCCTTAAAAAAGATTTGAAACAAGAATTGATGGCACACTTAATAAACCTATCACAGTAGGGTTAAAAAATGATATTATTAATAATAAGCGAATTGACAACAGGGTCGTTTTTAATCGGAAGGTTGGTCACGTCGTCAATTCACGGGACGTTATGAGAAATTTTAAACTCTAATATAGTTAATGAAATTGAGGTGGAGTTATTAATATACATAGTGAAGTGGTAGAGTTAATAAGTGCGTTTAGAGAAAACTTGGAAGAACTATTATCGAATAAGTTGTATGGATTGTATTTGTATAATTCAGTTGCAATGGGAAATTTTGAACCTCAGTATAGTGATGTTGATTTTGTAGTGATTTTAAAATCAAAACTTACTAATGAGGAAATATTAAAATTGAAAGTATTGCATGAAAGATTTGGGACAGAGTATAAATACGGTTCAAAATTAGATGGTATGTATTTGCAATATGAAATGTTAGGTAAAATGAATGACGAAATTGAAAAGTATCCATATGTAAAAGATGCAAGTTTATGTGAAGCTGGATATTTTGATATTAATTATGTCACTTGGTGGAGTTTAAAAGAATACGAAATGGCAATCGAATCTCCTTCAATTAAAGATGAGTTGTTAGAAATTAATTTTAGTGACGTGGTTCAAACAATGAAATATAATCTCAATGAATATTGGTTATCTAAATTAGATACTACTGAAATATTTGAGCAAGATATGTGGGTTGAGTTTGCTGTTGTGACTTTATCTAGAATTTTATATACGTTGCAAGATGGCGAAATTAAATCAAAATCTGAATCATGTTCATATATTGCTAGTGAATATCCTGAGTGGAATGATGTAATAGGAGAAGCATTAGCAATTAGAAATTTAAAATCGCAGTGTATAATAAATGATGTCAAGGTTAGAAAAGATAGAACTGTCACTTTTATACATGAGATGATTGAGTACGGTAATAAACTTTTAAATGCGTAAAATACTTTATATAAAGTATTTTATAGTGGTTTAAAAACTTGTTTAAAACTTGTTTAAAACTTCTCATAACACGTCAGTTAGCAACATTCCCATGTTGAGGATTGAGTCTTTCGCGGGAGTAGATTTTCGGTGGCTATGGAGTTGATTGTGGAGAATGGGGAGGGAACGATCGCGAACTGCGGGAACGTTATGTGACATCCAATAACTGTTTTTTGATTTAAATGAGGAGGACGTTTTATGAGAAGATTGTTTTTTATGTTACTTATTGTTTTATTATTTGTAGGGTGTGATTCTGATTCAGAATATGTAGAAGACGATGCGGTAGATGAGAAACCCGTTATATATTTATACCCAGAAGAGAAGAGAGAGGTAACTGTACAACTTGAGTATGATGGTGAACTGACGTACACCTATCCTGAATATAAAGATGGATGGCGCGTCACAGCATATCCAGACGGACGGTTAGTAAATTTGGCTGATGAACGAGAGTATTCTTATCTGTTTTGGGAAGGAATTTCAAACAATGATTGGGAGTTTAATGAAGGATTTGTAGTTGCTGGTGATGAGACTGAAGAATTTCTAATAGAGAAGTTAAGTTACCTTGGTCTAGAACCTCATGAGTATAATGAATTTATAGTATACTGGGGTCCTCGTATGAGTTGTAATCCATATAACGTTGTATCATTTGTTGGAGAAGAGTATGAAAAGATTGCATCGTTAAAAGTTGTACCAGAACCGGACAGTATACAGAGAGTTTTTATGATATTTAAGGCCTTAGATGAACCGATAGAGATTAGAGATCAGGAGTTAAGGGCATTTAGCAGAGAAGGTTTCAGTGTAATTGAATGGGGTGGTGCGGAAGTGAAGTAGGCAACACTATGGTTAATAGCATGTTGACGCTTTTGGACATCACATAACAGCGAATTGACGACATATTTAATCAGAAGTATGGCATACGTTGTCAATTCACAGGACGTTATAAGAAATTTAAAGCTTAGTTTAGCGTGGAGAGAACAATGGAAAAACTCAAGTTTATTAATAGTAAAGGTCTTACACTTGTAGGCAACTTATATAGAACAGATTCAGATAGCGTTGTCATTATGGCACATGGTTTTACAAATAATAAATCATCTCAAGGACGGTTTGATCTTATTGCATCAGCCTTGAATAAAATAAATATTAATGCGTTTACGTTTGATTTTAGTGGATGTGGTGAAAGCGATTCAGAAGTGATTACCGTTGAAAATGAGGTAGATGATTTAAAATCAGCAATTGATTTCATGAAGTCATATGGTTAAGAAAGACTCGGTTTATTTGGTAATAGTTTAGGCTCTCTAATTTGTCTTAAATGTTATGATAGTGAAATCGTAACTATGGTACTTATGGGAGCATTAACTCATAGTATGCAATATGACTGGAACAAAGAATTTTCTTTGGAACAGCTAAAAGAGTTAGAAGAGAGTGGATATATTAATTTAAAGAGTGCTGAGTTAGGCGAACGGCTTATTAGCCACCAAACATTAAAAGATTTTGAAGAAATAGATCAGGTTGATCTTTTATCTGTGGTTAAATGCCCTGTACTTATGATTTATGGAAATAACAAATCGGATAGTGAAGAGCTTGAATTGTTATCAAATACAAGTAAAGGTATGTATTTATTAAACGAAAAATCTAAACTTGTGATAATTGAAGGTGCTGAGCATGGGTGCCGTGACCATATGGACGAAGTAATCATTAAAACAACTGAATGGTTTGCTAAGTATTTGGATAACTAGAAAGTCTGTGATTTTGTACGCTTTAAACAGCTTATAAACCAGCTAATACTTGTCAAGTAAATCATTAAAAAAGATTCAAAACAAGAATTGAGGGCACACTTAATAAACCTATCACAGTAGGGTTAAAAAATGATATTATTGATTAATAAAGGTTGTATTATTCTTTATCATACCGAAGATAATACGTAAAAGTTTGCATGATGTAGCTGTTAAAGCAAGCCTTTTAGGTTTGCCCTTATCGATTAAATGGTCATAATGCGCTCTCAATATAGGATTAATGCAGCCGGTGGAACGCTTACTAATTTCAACAGAAGCAGCCATATAGAGAGCCTTTCTGAGATAGGGGGTATCACGCTTTGAAATCTTACCACTACGCGTTTTATATTTGCCAGACTGATAAACGGTAGGATCAAGACCCGCAAAAGCAACAAGTTGTTTTTTAGAATGAAAGCGGCTAATATCGCCGATTTCAGATAAAATCACAGAAGCTGTCACTTCTCCGACGCCTGGAATAGATGTCAAAAGCTCGTAATGAGGAGACTGTCGGGCTAGCTTATTCATTTGAGTACGAATATCGTTCAGTGTATTGTGCATGCCTAGTAGAATCTGAGCATAGTAAGAAAGTACAGGAACTTGTGCCGAATGAGGAACAGCCGAGTCTTTGACAGCTTCAATGAGTTTATGTGCTTTATCAAGAGGCCAAGCATCATTCCTTTTATCAGAATGAAAAGATTGTGCAATTTCTTGAGGCGTAGCATTTAGAATGCTTTGAGGTGTAGGAAAGACAAGGTCGACAATAGTATGAAGCCTTACAACAAATTCCTGATAGGTCTTGTTAATACCATCATATTGTCTTGAGAACATTCTAAGTTCTTGATAGGTGGCACTTTGAGGCTTAAATGGAGAGAGATTAAGCGTGTAAAAGGCATGAGCAATTCTCATAGTATCAATGGGGTCAGTTTTAACTTTTCGCAAGGATTTAGAATAAACACCAGTGGCTTCCATGACGATTTTAGGTCTACATGAGAAAGGCATACATAAAAGGTTGATCAAATAATCTAGTGAGTATAAATGGCAAAAAGTATTCACTAGACAAAAATTTTGAATAAAGGATAAAAAGACAAATAGCACGAACTGCTAACACAGCGATGACCAACATTTCTTCTACTGTCACGAGCCTTGCAAAGCAAGTCTACGAGCCACTTTTCCCGCTAAGGCGTGAAAAGAGAAGAAACATCGTTCATCGTGAGAACGATAGGTGAAATTAAGTGAAAGACATACAAATAGCAATACATTTGGGAGGACTATAGTGAAAAACATAACATTTGCAGTTTTTTCGGATTTACATTATGACCACATACACGACGGCTACTCAAGACTTCAAAATTTTATAGATGGGGTTAAAAATGAAAATTTAGATTTTGTTATTCAACTAGGTGATTTCGCTTATCCCATAGATGAGAACAGTTTCATTCATGAGAAAATGAGAGAAACTGGTGTGCCTTTTTATAGTGTTCTTGGTAATCATGATACGGATGCCTATTCGAGAGATACTGTTATGAGATTTTTAGGTATGAAAAGTAATTACTATTCCTTTAGCATCGGGAATGTCAGATTTATTGTTTTGGACTCATGCTTTATAAATACAGAGAATGGCTGTATCCCTTATCTTAAAAGGAATTATGACAAGATAAATGATAAATACCCGTATATACCAAATGATGAAATAGAATGGCTTAAGAACGAACTCAACTCAGATAGTCAGCATTTTGTTATTTTTTCACATCATAGTCTAGAAAATGATTTTCAAAAAAGAGGCATCTTCAATCGGTTGGAGATACAAGAAATTATTAATGAGATTAATGAAACTGATAAGCGCGTTTTGCTGTGTATGAATGGTCATGATCATGGAGACCATGTTGAGAAAATTGGAAAAACTTATTATTATTCTCTAAATGCAATGTCATATATATGGGTGGGACCTCAATATGAACATTTTGATTATTCAAAGGAAATACATGCGAAGTATCCTTTTCTAAAGGATTTAGTTTTATATAAAGATGGGCTATATGCACTTGTTACGATTTTTGAAGATGGAAATTTTGAAATTAAAGGGATGGAAAGCGCTTATGATAATGTATCACCACAATCATTAGGAATAGGTGATAGATGGAATGGACGAAATATCAATCCGTTAGTATCGTCAGTAGTATCTAAATGCTAGGTAAAATGGAATGTCAACACAAAAATAAACATTATTATTAATGAAAGATTTGAGTTTATGAGGTGCTGGTTAATATGAAAAAAATAATAAATATTAGAAGTTCGATAATTTATGTACTAATGATCATTCTGATAATTTTGACGGGGTGTGCAAATAGAGACTTATCGTATGAAAGTCATTCAACATACAATGAATTGATAGACAAAAGTGATTATGGCAATTTATCTGTTGATTTTACTGGACTTACAGGAGAGGAGATAAGAACTTTTAAAACGAGTCATAATAAAGAGATTTCATTTAATTACACTTATCTTGTTACTAAGGGAAAGTTAAATGTTCAGATTAGAAATGGAGAAGATAAAATATTATTTGACTTTATGACTGGAGAAGAAGAGTATAATAAAGCAAAAAAGAATATCGCAAATGAATATGAAACAGAAATAGAAGCTATAGATATCGGCGAATTTGGAAGTAGTATGAACGTTCAAAGTGACGATGGATTATGGAAAATTGTCCTAATAGGAGAAAAAGCTGATGGCAAAATAGATATTTCATGGTAGGTGAAATTGATAAGTATAATGACTGTAGTAAATAACAAAATATAAGTAGGTGTTTGTTTCCGCGTTATCCATTCGCTAACAGACGGTTCCTAATATTCACAGGAAATCGGAAGATGTCCACGTCGTCAACTCATGGAACGGGATGTAAAATGATTCTTTGTAATGTATAATTTAATTGTGTATTTAATTTATACAAACATATAGCTAAAATGAGTGAGGTCAAAATGAATTCAAAAAATAGAGAATTATTGATGGAATTATTGAAAGATGCAGATGATTATGCAGAGTTTAAAAAAATTGAATGCCCTCCAATATATTTATTAGGTGGGTCTGGATGTATATTGGGTGGTTATTTGGAAAGAGCAACGCTGGATATAGATTTCGTTGACATAAATTACTCAGCTTCAGCTGGGAAAGTTTTCAGACTTTTTGATAGATTTGATATGCTTGATTTATATGTTACTCCAATTGCAGACGGGTTTAGCGATAGAGCAAAATCGCTAAAAGGATTTTCAACGTTATCATATTATGTTTTATCAAGAGAAGATATCATCATTAGTAAATTGGGGCGATATTCAGATAAAGATCAAGAAGATATTGAAGAATTGATTAAAAATGCAGATTTTGAATTGATATCAGCCTTAATTAAAAATATAATTGATAAAAAGGATTTTAGTGAACGGGTCAAAAAGGAATTTATTAAAAATTCATTTTTGTTTAAGGAGAAGTACCATGTATAATAAGTTTTCAAAAAGTATTGATCATTTCATTGAATTAAATATTAAAGAAATGGATTATAGATATGCATTGATTAAGGAAATCGAACCGTTAAAAAGTATAGTTGCGTTTAAAAAATTAGAATCTACACAACCCGAAATGTATAAACAGTTACAACGATTAATATGGGAAATTAGTCGGAACACTGATAAATATCCCTCTTTTGAAGTTTTGTCATGGGAACTCTGGGGGTACGGATTCGATGGGAAATATTATGATGTTGATATAAAAAACCTTGAAGAAAAATTAAAACTAATAGATCTATTATTGAGTACGCAATATTGGAATTGATTCAACAGATTCCCAACATTCCTTCCGATGTCACAGCGTCTGCGGGGCACACGCTGCGCCATTTTTTCCGCTAAGGCGTAAAAAAGAGGGAACGTCGGAAATCACGGGACGTTAGAGGACATTCATTACTAATTTAAGGAGATAACCGAATTTGAAGAAAGTATTCATATGCATTTTATTACTTTTGGTATTATCAGGTTTTATAAATGATAGTACTTCGACACCAGAGGAAGTATATACATCGTATTCCAGTACAATTGACGAAACAGAGCAATATGTTGGTGAAATTAATGAAGTTGATGTAAATACTGAAAGATTAGATGTATTAGATAGCTATATATTTGATATGAAATATGATGTTAACAATGACTTATTGAATGTATTTGCTGGCATCATGAATAATGAGGTTACATTTTGGGATTCATATGAAAAGAAATCAGTTAGGATTAATAACATAGAAAGAGACGGATATAAACTGGTTCCGGTTTCTTATACTTTGTTAGATTTTGAAGCTGATAACGTGCCTGAATTGTTGGTAAATACCAAACTTGGATCTGCAGATTTTGTATATGTATTTTATTATAGTTATGAAGATATAAGTTGCTTTAGTTTTAGTAACAAGCAAATGGATGAACTAAAGATTGATGGTAGCTTTGTTATGTCAAGTGGAGCAGGTGACTGGGGAATCTATAAAATTAAGTTTAGCAATGATAGTTACGTTATAGATAGTCTTGGTTTTATGGAAACAACAGATAATTCTAATATAACGAACATTTATCATATAGGTGATGAAGTTGTTGATGAAGAAAAATATATGGAATTTTTAGATAAATATATGAAACAGGATGAACCAATGTGGTTTGATTATTAAAAGAAATCGTTCTATTACTTCCGTAATGAACGTCCTCTAACAGACTGTTCCTAATATGCACAGGAAATCGGAAGGATGTCCACGTCGTCAATTCACGGAAACGTTAGAGGAAATTCACAATTTGGTCTTGAGGTGATCGAACTAGAAGACATCAAGATATTTTGGAGGAGTATATGAGACTAGGATATGAAGGCATCAGTGATTTCATTTTTATGGAAGATACGATAGAGCCTGCGGACATTATTTTAATTCCAGGTGGAAGTCATCCTGAACTAGCTATTGAAGCTGCTAAACTTTTTAATAAAGGATTTGCGAGGTTTATCATTCCTTCAGGTGGTGAGAATTCTAAACTAACTCAATGCAAGACTGAGTGTGAATATCTGAAGATGGTATTGATGAGTGAAGGTGTACCGGAAAAATCAATATTGGAAGAACCAAGAGCAAGAAATACATTTGATAATGCAAAGTTATCATATGAGACAATATGTGATAAGGGGCTAGACGTAAGCAAGGTGATTTTGCTTTGTAAGAATTATCATTCACGTCGCGCTTATTTAACATATCGCATTAACTTTCCAGAGAATATACAGATTAAGGTATGCCCAATAGTTGATGGTACAGGAATAACAAAGGATAATTGGATGAAATCACCCGAGCGGGTGAGCAGAGTGATGAATGAAGTTACAAAGATAGGCAATTACTTTGAGCATCATTTTATCAGGTTGTTTTGTGTAGGAAAATAAACTGTCGCAGTAGATAGTTTGACTTCAATGTATTGTAGAGGGACATTGTGAACTTCCCATAACAGCGAATTGACGACATGGTCGAAATCAAGGAAAGAAGCCACACGTCGCCAATTCGCGGAACGTTATGAGTAATCAATTATGAAAGGGAAAATAATGATAGAGAAATCAACTATTGCAAGACAAGGAATATATAATATTGAAAATGAATTATATGCATATGAACTTTTGTACAGAAAAAATAATAAACAAAATCAGTGCAGAAACTCAGAAAGTAGTGATTATGAAGACACATTAGATTTAATACATAATTTTAAGCAAATTGGAAAATTAAAAATTTTACAGGAAAGTATAGGTTTTTTTAATGTAAATTACAGATTTCTTAATAGTAAAAAGTATTTAGAATTACCAAAAAATTCAATTCTAGAATTGATGGATTTTGATATAAATGAGATAGAATTAAGAGAAATCATTGAAAGTGTGAAAAAAGATGGATTTAGAATAGCTTTGGACGATTTACTATATGAGCATTTAAATAATGATCTAATAGAAGTTTCTGATATAGTAAAAATTGATTATATTGATAATACTTTTTCTGAAATAGAAGAAATGGTAAAAAAATTGAAACCTACAGGAGTGGTTTTTTTAGCAGAAAAAATTGAGTCATTAGAAATGTATAATCATGCTGTAGAACTTGGATTTGAATTATTTCAAGGTTATTATTTTAGTAGACCAGAAATATTAATTAATCAGGATAGTATAATATAACCATAATTGACGACTCATAACATAGCGATAATCAATATTTCTTCTACTGTCACGAGTCTTGGGAAGCAAGTCTACGTGCCATTTTTCCCGCTAAGGTGTGAAAAAAGAAGCAAAGTCGTTCATTGTGGGAACGATAGGTTTAGTTTACGACACTTCGCCTATCAGCAGGTTTACAAAATCGAAACGCCCAAGTGAAGTCACTAGTTAGCTTCGACTTCGTAAACCCATGCGACGTTATGTGACATCCAATAACTGTTTTTTGATTTAAATGAGGAGGGTGTTTTATGAGAAAATTGTTTTTTATGTTACTTATTGTTTTATTATTTGTAGGGTGTGATTCTGATTCAGAAAATGTAGAAGATGATGCATTAACTGAGAAACCCGTTATATATTTATACCCAGAAGAGAAGAGAGAGGTAACTGTACAACTTGAGTATGATGGTGAACTGACGTACACTTATCCTGAATATGAAGATGGATGGCGCGTCACAGCATATCCAGACGGACGGTTAGTGAACTTGGCTGATGAACGAGAGTATTCTTATCTGTTTTGGGAAGGAATTTCAGACAATGATTGGGAGTTTAATGAAGGATTTGTAGTTGCTGGTGATAAGACTGAAGAATTTCTAATAGAGAAGTTAAGCTATCTTGGTCTAGAACCCCATGAGTATAATGAATTTATAGTATACTGGGGTCCTCGTATGAGTTGTAATTCATATAACGTTGTATCATTTGTTGGAGAAGAGTATGAAAAGATTGCATCGTTAAAAGTTGTACCAGAACCGGACAGTATACAGAGAGTTTTTATGATATTTAAGGCCTTAGATGAACCGATAGAGATTAGAGATCAGGAGTTAACGGCATTTAGCAGAGAAGGTTTCAGTGTAATCGAATGGGGTGGTGCAGAAGTGAGGTAGGCAACACTATGGTTAATAGCATGTTGACGCTTTTGGACATCACATAACAGCGAATTGACGACATGGCCGAAATCAAGGAAGAAAGCCACACGTCGCCAATTCACGGGACGATAGGTTCGGTCTATGAAACTTCACCTATCAGCAGGTTTACAAAATCGAAATGCTCAAGTGAAATCACTTGCTCACTCAGACTTCGTAAACCCGCGCGACGTTCTGTGTAATTAATCACGTTGAGATGAGACTCTACAAAAAAATATTAATAGTTAAAGGAAATTGAATGAACAATATAGATAAAAAAGATAGATTAAAAGAATTCCCGTTTGAATATCAGATAACTAAATCTGAAAAAGTAATTATTTTTCATGAAGGTAAACAAATAATGATTCTTGGTAAAAAGGAAAGTTTAAGGTTTATCAGTAAAATGAGTAATAAATCTGAATTTAAAAAACAATTGGAATTAGCGAAAGTAACAGGAAATTTTAAGCGAGGAAATGAAAAAAAGGCGAAAGAAAGCAAAAAATGATTATTTTATATTGATGATAACTATAGTGATAAACTACACATGTAGAAGAGTTGACCGGAATTTAGACGTCAGTTTCGAATCAGAAGGACGAGAAGTAAATTCACGATTGCATAACACATGATGACCAATATTTTTCTGATGTCACAGAACTTGCAATTATTTATTTTTTTGACTGCTGTTGGCAGGAATTTACGAATAAGTAACGAATAACTAATAGATGGAGCATAAGCGTAGTTACTACGCCACAATTCCGCCTAAGGGAGGAACCGAGAAAAGCGTCGTTCATCATGAGAACGTTAGATCAAAATCAAAGGAGAATTACATGAGCAAATTATGGTCAAAGTACATACAAACTTCTGATGAATTGTACATGACAAGAGCAGTAAGATTTAGACAAGATAATGCTTATAAATGGTTGCCTTATACACAAATAAAGAATGGCATGAAAATCATTGATATTGGATGTGCTGGAGGATTATTATGCCATAGAGTAAAAAAAATTTTACCAAGCTGTGAAGTTTATGGTATTGATCGAGATTCGGGGCATATTGAATACGCAAAAGAAAAGTCTCAAGAACTGAAAATAGATTGTAATTTTGAAGTAGGAGATGCAACTAAAATTCCATTTGAGGATAATTCATTTGACCTTACAATCTCTCATACTGTTATGGAACACGTTGAGCCTAATAAATTTCTAAATGAACAATATCGTGTTCTCAAAGATGGGGGTGTAATTACAGTGATGTCTGTCAGAGCGGGCTTGAATATTTCTTCAAATTACGATTCTGAAACTTCTGATGACGAAATTGCATTATTTGAGAGAGCAAGAGTTATAAGTGAGGAATTTGAAAATAAGAATGGTGTATGTAAATATAATCTAACAGAACGCGAAATAATTGAGCAGTTTCAAAAAGTTGGTTTTAAAAATATTGATATTCAGTATACATCTATTGATTGGTACACACCTGATAATGCCAACATAAGTACTGATATTGCTATAAAACAAATTGAAGCTAAGAGATTGCTTGAGATTAATTATGTCCAAAAATCCAGTGCAATAAAAAAGAATATATTTTCAGACAGTGAAAGACAATTATTGTTAAATTCTATTAATGAAAGATATGATAGAAGAATTCAAAAATACAAGAATGGCGAGAAAGTATGGGATTTCAATATAAGTGGTCTTTTGATTGTTACAGGAATTAAGTAAGATTAATAATTGCGTATAACACGCTGATTTCCACCATTCTCCTCGATGTTACGACGTCTGCGAGGCACATGTCGCGCACTTTTTCCGCTAAGGTGTTAAAAGAGGGGAACAGCAGGAATCGCGCGATGTTAGATGAAATAAATTACTAGCAGTAGGTTTGAAATTAGGAGAATTTATGAAATATACATGTCCATGTTGTGGTTATAAAACATTAACAGAACCAATTGGCAGTTATGATATATGTCCAATTTGTTTTTGGGAAGATGATAGTATTCAGTTTGAAAATCCATTTATGTCTAGTGGTGCCAATCATGTTTCTTTATACGAGGGGCAGCGTAACTTTGAGGACTTTGAGTCATGTGAAAAAGAAATGTTACAGCATACTCGAAAACCTAAATCAATAGATGTATTAGATAATAAATGGAGTAAAGTTGAGTTGCCAGAATATATGTCTATAGTTGTGGAGTATAATTTTGACTTATCAAAAGACTTTAAAGCCATTATCAAAGAAATACTTATACTATTGAATTTCGAAAGTAAAACTTATTCAAGTTTTAAAGAAATTGAATCGAGTAATAAGGGTCATTTACCTGGCGTTATTATATTTAATAATTGGTTTGAATTTGAAAAGGAATATTTTAGAGAGTCAAAGTGGTTAAAAGATTATATTGATGATTATTCAATAGATTATCAACCATTAAAGCCAAAAGTTATTTACAATTAAAACTCGTAATTTTCTTCATCTAACACGCAAGTTCCCCGCTGATAGGTTCGGTCTACGACATTTCGCCTATCAGCAGGTTTACAAAATCGAAATGCCCAAATGAAATCACTTGTTCGCTACGACTTCGTAGACCCGCGCGACGGTATACATCATATCATTTTAAGAAAAGTACATAAAAACATTTAGGAAACCAATATATTGAGGAGGAAATATGATTCAATCAATCGCACATATAGCTTTAGTCATAAAAGATTATGACGAAGCGATAGAATTTTATACTAAAAAATTGAATTTTGAGCTGCTTGAAGATACATATCAACCAGAACAAGATAAAAGATGGGTCGTTGTATCACCTCCCGGTTCTTCGGGAACAACAATCTTATTAGCTAGGGCATCAAATTCTACTCAAGAAGAATTTATAGGAAACCAGTCTGGTGGAAGGGTATTTCTATTTTTGAATACAGATGATTTTTGGAGAGACTATAACGAGATGGTCGATAGAGGCATTGAATTTGTTCGTGAACCCAAGAAAGCAGACTATGGGACAGTAGCAGTATTTAAGGATTTGTACGGAAACTTATGGGATTTACTTCAGTTTAATGAGGATCACCCCATAGCTAAAAGAACAAAATGATACGACGTATAACACACCGATTGCTATCACCTCCCTCGATGATACGACGTCTGCGAGGCACGACGGGAATAGTAGGAATGTTATGTGACATTTAAGCGCTCGTTTGTATGTCAAAATATTTATTGACTGGTATCAGGAGGAATTGGATGAAAGGATTGCAACTTAGCGAAAAATTCTATTTTGAAATAGTTAAACCATTAATTGAAATTAATTTTCCGAATTTGATTAATAGATTTGCGGGTGGATTAATTGGATATGGTTCGGATATTTTAGAATATGATGATGATTTATCTAGAGATCATGAATGGGGACCGAGATGTCATATTTGGCTATTGGATGAAGACTATATTAAATACGCCCAGGATATACAAAATGTATTACAGGAACAAATACCATTAGAATACAATGGGTTTTATACCATGTTTCGTTATAGTGATACTTACATGGCACTTGTTACATCTGATAAAAGAGAAGAATCTTTTCCTCATATTGCAATTACAACCGTTAAAAGGCATATGCATATTCAATTTGGAATAGAAAAACATGATAACGAATATATGCTTACAGATACTGAGTGGCTATGTATTCCAGAACAAAAGTTAATTGAGTTGACAAAAGGAAAAGTGTTTGATGATAAGATAGGTGATATTACTCAAGTAAGAGAAAAGTTCAAATATTATCCTGAACACATACGAAGATACAAAATGGCATATTGTTGGGAGCAGATAGATGATATGAATTTAATTTCTCTTGATTATAAGCGAGGTAATTTAATCGGAGCGAATGTGATACTTAATCGGATAATAGAAAATATAGTAAGACTTACCTATTTGTATAATAGTCAATATTATGCGGGGTATTTAAAATGGTTTGGTTACAAATTTAGCGAACTTTCAGTTATAGCTTCAGAAATAGAACAAATCATTCTTGAGACATATAAAGAAATTGAAATAGATGTGATTATTAAGAACCTGAGTACTATAATTGATATTATTCTAAAAGAACATAATAGACAGAGCATAACAACGGAACTAACAACAAGAAAAAACTTAGTAGGAAGAGGATTGTCACAGATATCAGTTAGACACTTTAGTGATGAAATTAAAAAGACGCTACCAGATAATATGCGGTCATTAGGTATAAGTGGTTCATGTGATCAGTGGATTACAAATGGAGATGAATTAATATGGGCTGAAAAATATATGCAATTTAAAAAGTTGTATGAAAATAACTATTTTAATGAAAGAAGCGGAGTTGGTGATTTAATAATATAGGGAGGTATATATGGTTAATCTTAAGCTATCGGAAATTTCCGTGCCTAACATCACATAACAATATGTTCCCGGACACCTCATCACCAACCGAGGCGCCGACTGCATTAGCCGACCCAGAGGGTACCCGGCATAAGTAGACGTCTGTAGGTTAGGAGGGGGCATTGGGAAGACGAAGCGTTAGACAAAAGACTTTAATCAAGAGACAGAATAATGACTTTATGGAGAGAAAAAATGAACTTACAAGAAATTATTAATTAAAATGAAAAGAGTTGGAATATTATATCTAGAGATTTCTTTGGAACAACAGCATTACCGGAGTATGGATGCAATATCCCGCTGAAAGATGAATTAAATTTAATAGGAGATACCTCTGAAAAGGTAGTTCTTGAAATTGGTGGTGGAAGCGGACATTCTATGCTTTATTTAGCGGAGCATGGCGTTCAAGAATTGTGGGGGGATATATCTCAATCTCAAGTTAACACGGCGACTAAATTATTATCAAAAAATGGATTTCAAGCGACTATGATAAAATCATCAATGGAGAATGACCCAGGGATTCCTCATAACTATTTTGATGTGGTATTTTCAATTTATGCACTGGGCTGGACGTTGAATCTAAGAGAAATACTAAGAAATGTTTCTAATTATCTAAAGAATGATAGAATATCCGACTTCGCAAACCCGCGCGACGTTATGGAAAAATATTTGCTAATTATAAATATTTTAAAAAGAAAATACAGGAGAAGAAATTATGAAATATACTTGTTCATTATTTGTAGTGGAAGATATTGAAGTATCAAGAGATTTTTATGAGAATGTCCTAAATCAAACTGTAAAATATAATTTTGGAGAAAATATTACTTTTGAAGGTGATTTTGCAATACATGAGGCTAATCATTTTGCTAATTTGATTACAATTGAACAAAATGAAATTATAAAAAAAGCTAATAATAGCGAACTATATTTTGAGGAAGAAAATATAGATGAGTTTATAAAAAAACTTGAATCGTCAAGATACAAAATAACTTATATACATACGTTACTTGAACATCCTTGGGGTCAACGTGTAGTAAGATTCTATGATCCAGATATGCACATTATAGAAGTTGGTGAAAGTATGATTTCGGTAGTAAGACGGTTCATTGATAGTGGATTGTCGATTGAAGAAACATCAGATGTAACTCAACATCCCATAGAATTTGTTAAGATGTGCCTTGAAAATCGCAAATAACTTCCCATAACAGCGTTTTTTCAAAATCGAAATGCCCAAGTGAAATCACTTGTGCGCTCCAACTTTGTAAATCCGCCCGACGTTAGCAGAAATAGCCACTTTCGGTATGCATTGTGCATTTACAGTTTGGGATAAGAGCAGATTGATAGGTCTTGTAAGAAAGCAACTTTGGTGTCGTAAACCGACGGACGTTATATGTAATATTTTTTATAAGCGAATTTCATAAAGAACTAAAACAATAAATAGGAAACTTAGAGAATAATGAATAGCGAAGGAGGCATCATGACATTGGGAATAGCAGCATATAGTTGGACATTAATATTTCAGATAATCAACACATTAGTTATATTATTACTAGTAATTGGGATTCCATATTACATAATAAGAAAATTAAAAAACATAGATAATCGGTTAAAATCAATTGAGAATCAAATAAAAAAAATAAAACCATAATGATTAAGACGCTTAAAGAATATAAAAAATACAGCATATAACACGCCTGCTACCAACCTTTTTCTGATGTCACGGAACTTGTGAAAGTCAGATTTTTTTTACATTTAGGCAGGATTTTTAGGATTTAGTAGAGAATATTACTAATTGTGAAATAAGCAAGTTGCCGCGCAACATTATATAAGATTCAATACTAATGAAAGAGGAACAACTATGAGTACTTACGACGATAATATTCAGTTGAATAGATTAAAAGAACTAATACGAGATAGCTCCGTTTTAATGAGTATTTTAGAGAAGGCTCAAGGCCTTCAAATAGATGATTATTATATTGGTGCAGGATGTGTAGCTCAAATAATCTGGAATAAGTTATCAGGATATGATGATCTGAATGGAATAAAGGATATAGACTTAGTCTATTTTGATGACACGGATAAAACTGGTGAATTAGAAACCATGTTAGAAGAACTAGCAAAAGCCAGTTATGAAGGGATAAACCTAGAAATTGATGTAACAAATGAAGCGCGTGTCCATACTTGGTATAAGGAAAAGTTCGGATATGAAATAGAACCATATAAATCTCTTGAAGAAGCAATATGTACATGGCCAACTACTGCTTCTGCAATAGGAGTAAGGTTAGAAGATAATGGAGATATAAGGGTGTTTGCGCCATTCGGAGTGGATGATTTATTAGGAATGGTAGTGCGGGCTAATAAAGTCCAGATAACAGAAGAAATATATCTGAATAAAGTCAGAAGATGGATTATGAAATGGCCTGAACTAAATGTAGTTGATTGGTAACTGCCGTGTTGGACTTCATATAACAACCGCCACTTTTGCCCTAAAGGTCAAAAGGAATAACTTCGGTAAGTGCGGGAACGTTAGAGGACAGTGCATACTTGGTTATGGAGAGGATTTTTATGAGAATTAATGAGTTTCAGATAGAAAATGAAGGATTGATATGGACGTTAAGATGTCCTGATGTAGATGATTCAACCGCATTGGCTGATTTGAGGATAAAGATTGATAGTCAGACAGAATTTATGGATAGAGAAAATGGTGAGAGGATATTATCCAGTGAAGATTTCAAGAGTATCATTGCTGAAGATAATAAAGACGATAGAAGTTTATTTTTAGTAGCTGAAGTTGAAGGAAGAATAGTTGCCTTTGCAAGATGTATTGGTAAGGAACTTAGGCGGTTTAGGCATCAGGCTGATTTTGGAATATGTGTTGAACGTGACTATTGGGGCTATGGTATTGGTAGTGAACTGCTTAATGCTATTGTTATATGGTCTGAACAAGTTGGTTTAAAGAAGATAACATTATCTGTTGTTGAAGACAATGTAAAAGCTATTAATTTATATAAGAAATATGGGTTTATAGTAGAGGGACGATTGATTGATGACAGATATCATAGTGATGGAAAATTCTATAATACAATAATTATGGGGAGGATTTCCCGAAACAATTAGAGTTATTGGTAAGTTGACGTATGCAACATCCTCTAATAGACTGTTCCCAACACGCACAAGAATAAGGTGGATGCACGTGCGTCGGGAACAGCCGGAACGTTAGAGAAAATTCATTACTAATTTAAGGAAATAGTCGAATTTGAAGAAATTATCCACACTCATTGTATTACTTTTAGCATTATCAGGTTGTATAGATGATGCTTCAATAATAGAGCAAGTAAATGCATCGGAGTCAAATTCAACAAATTTCAGTATAATAGAAGAAACGGGTCAAGAATTTGGTGAAATTCGTGAAGCTGATGTAAATTCTGAAAGATTAGATATTTTAGATAATTATATAGGTGATATGAAGTATGATGTTAAATCTAAGTGGTTTGTAAGCTTACGTTAATGACAGAAGCTGTCACTTGACCGACGCCTGGAATAGACGTCAAAAGCTCGTAATGAGGAGACTGTAGCATGAATGTGGAGAGATATTTAGGTGATCGAAGAAAGTACATGGAATTGCTTATAATTGCTGATGAGCAAGAAGAGATGGTTGAAAAGTACATTGATCTTGGTGATATGTTCTTGTTGTTTGATGAAGATGAACTAATAGGTGAATGCATAGTTATCCCAATGGAGGCTAGTATTTACGAGTTGAAGAATATCGCAATTTACAGCAATTATAGAGGACAAGGCTATGGTAAAAAACTAGTTGAATCTGTGTGCGATTATTATAAATACAAGATAAGTAGAATGTATGTTGGAACAGGAGATAGTCCATTATCGATACCATTTTACAACAGTTGTGGATTCAGAGAATCTCATAGGGTGAAGAACTTTTTCGTAGATAATTACGACCATCCAATTATTGAAGATGGAAAGCAGTTGAAGGATATGGTCTATTTGAAGAGAGACTTTAATATAGGTGACTAGATTGTTCTATCTAGTTTTCATGAATGAAAGTTATGCTTAAAGGATTTTGCAAGATGGGTGCGCTAGGGCACTTGGCATGAATCACCTTGTCAATTCATAGGATGTTATGTGACATACGCATTAAAAATGGAAGGAGAAAAGACTAAATGGGAAAACAATCATCAATTGTTTGTTTACACATATTAACAGTATCTATGTTTCTTGATTTATTTCTTATACAACATTTAAATATTACATTGCTACAACAGAACATATTGAATCTTTTAATAATTGTTATGATGATAGCATCAGAAACAATAGTCAGAGGATTAAAAGAGGAGAAGTATTGGGGATGGGTGTCTGGAATTATATTTTTTGGAATAAATATTGTTTTACATAGACAAGGTTTTATGATAATGGTTCCAATAATAGGAATGATTGGATTGTTAATGAAAGATACACGAGATATCTATCGACGTGTGAGTAAGTAAAAGTCATGTATACGACACATAGCATACGGGTTATCAACATTTTTCTGATTCCATGGAACTTGTGAGAGTCAGAGTTTTTTTATATTTAAGCAGTTTTTTATGAATGAGTAGAGAATATTACTAATTGCGAGATAAGTAAGTAGCTGCGCCATAATTTTCCCTAAGGCATAACTGGCAAAAATGGCGTATATCGTGGGAATATTATAAACAATAAATGGAAATGCATCTGTACATCGCAATAAACTATTAAAATAAATTAGTTTGCAACTGATAGTTGCCATAAAGTTGGTAGAAAAAAGATTCAATTCTTTTAATTGGAATCATTATAGCTGTAATTACGATTGTAGTATTAGTGATAAAATTATTGAAGGAACAATTGTAAATGACAACTTGATTATACACTGTCAGGCGTTAAAAGATGAGCATGGGAAAAAATATATTAGTGTTGAGGAAGAGCTATAATGATTTGTGGAATGGGTGGCTATTATACTTGATGGGCTATAGATCCCTTTTCTGCTAGAACGTAAAATTAAAAGAACCACCGTTCATGCGGGAAGATTAGGGACAAAACTGTTTTTTGATAGATAGAATCAGATTCATAGGGAATTGAAGATAAATTGGTATTGATATGTAGTCGTTATTATGTCAAAGATCAATATTGTAAGAAATATAATCATTGTAATGATTCTCATTTTGTGATGCAAGTGTTGATATTAATAGAGTACCTGTAGAGCTGATGAAGATTATGAAGATGCATTATTCAGGCTAGCTAGTGTGTCATCAGTTAAAGAGTGTAAAATAAAGAAAGGCGGTTATTATGACTATTGAATTATCAATGTTTGGATGGGTAATTTTAATGACAATATCAATGGCAATAGTATTTAATGTTTTGTTTAGGGGGGATTTTTCTTGAAGTTAGTATTTTTAATTGGAAATGGGGCTGTCGGAAAAATGACAGTGGGGCAAGAACTTATGAAAATTACAGATTTACGATTATTCCATAATCATATGACTATTGAACCAGTTATTGAAGTATTTGGCTATTTTCATGGGAAATCAATAAATAGAATAAGAGAAATAATCTTTGAAGAATTTGCTGTATCAGATAATTACGGATTAATATTCACATAGATGTGGGCGTTTGACCAAAAATCTGATTGGGATTATGTTGAGCATGTCACAAATATTTTTAGAAAAAAGGGTGCTGATGTTTATTATGTGGAACTTTTTGCTCCTCAAGACATAAGGTTACAAAGAAATATTACGGCAAACCGTTTAAAAAATAAGGCTTCAAAACAGAATATTGAGCCATCTAATCAAAGACTTATTAATGATGACAAGAATTATCGCTGTGTTAGTAAGCATGGTGAAATTCAATACGATAACTATATTAAAATTGATAATTCAAATCTTTCGGCAAAACAGGTTTCAATGATGATAAAAGAACACTTTGACTTATAAATGGCTAACCCCATAATATATTACATCTCATTTCAAGAGCATTAAATAGAGAAAACTTAGGAGAAAAAAATGAATATAAAGAGTAATATACTTAAACATTTTTTATCAAACGTTCTATTTATAAATGGTACAGCGTATGCAGGAAAATCGACAACATGCAAACGTTTAGCGGAAAAATATAATCTGATTCATTGTGAAGAAAATTATAACTCAGATGTAATTTTTAAAGTGATTAATGAAATTGATCAACCTAATTTGAGTTTCTTTCATACCAAGAAAAGCTGGGAAGAATATTTGACGCGTACACCTGATGTATACGAAAAGTGGATAGATGGAAATAATAAAGAGCTTGAGGGCTTTGAGGTTTTAGAGCTCATTAGAATTTCACAACATCAAAAAGTGATTGTTGACACTAACATTCCAATCGAAAGCTTAAAAGAAATTGCAAATTATAATCAAATTGCAATTATGTTAACTGATCCAGAAGAGTCATCAAGGCGATTTTTTGATAGAGAGGATAAGGAAAAAAAGTTCTTATTAGAAGAGATTGGAAAATGCAAAAATCCAACAGAGGTTTATGATAACTTTATTTCAGCAATTGCACAAGTCAATCGCAATCAATATAATCAGTTTAAAAATAGTGGCATGTTTATAGTTGAAAGGAAAGAAAATGCTCAAGAGGAAACGCTCGAACGATTAGCCAAGCATTTTGGACTTAAATGATAAGATTAGAGAATAATAAAGCAAGTAACGGGATATTCATTACCCAAAGGAGATTTTATGAAATACAAAGCTATTTTTTTCGATCGCGATGGAACACTCACTTATTTGAATCCATTAAAAAGACAATGGTATAAGGAGACGATGGAAGCGTGGTCAGGAAAGAAATTTGAATTATCGTATGAGGAGATGATGGCACTTTTTGATTCTGCGGGATATCCCAAAGAAGGCTTAAAGAGTATCAATCAAGAAAAACAGTTTTGGTTGAAGTATTATGAAAAATTGCTAATGCGTGAAGGCATCAGAAAAGATATTGATGAAAAAGCAAATATGCTATTGAATGAGTTATGGTGTAACCATGATAAATGTCTCTATCCAGAAGTGATAGAAGTACTAGAATATTTTAAAAATAAAGGTTACAAAATAGGTGTTATCAGTGATACATCCCCTTCCTTACAGCTATCACTAGAAAATTTAGGATTGGGAAAATATATAGACAGTTATATGTGTAGCGATTTAGTGGGTGTAATGAAACCGGATCCTGCCATATTTGAGCATGCTTTAAAAAGTCTTGATGTAAAAGCAGAAAGTTGTATTTATGTTGATGATTATGATGTTGAAGCTGATGGTGCTAGAGCAGTGGGCTTTACTTCTTTCAATATTGTACGGGATGGTGAAATAAATTCAAGCTGGCAAATAGGGACTTTGACACAAATCATTGATTATATTGAAAAGCAAGATTAAAAAATACGAGAGAAGATAGGAAACCGTGGAAAATGAAAATAAAGCAAAAATCTGTTGAGGCATTTTATAATTCTATAAATGAAGAAGAACGCTTAAAACGCCACAACGTGAAAAGGTTCTGTGATTTTTAAAGAAGTTTACATAAAAAGAAGATATTACAATATAATTATTGTAGAATATAAGTGGGCAAGAGACTGTGTCAAAAATATTAAATATAGAAGCATACTGATAAATTCTGATTTGTATGGCAGTGAATAATCCTTAGGGTAATTGCTTATTTGATCTCGCTTTCATTGAAATGTGCGAATAAAACTAATTTTCTATATAAACAAATATCTCATATGATATAATTACTTGTTCAAATAGGAAGGAGATATGAAATGATTAAGTTGATTGCTAGAAGTGAAAGGTACTTAAGTGGATACCAAGAGTATTGTAAAGAATTTCATGACCATAACATTAAGACTTTTGTCCCTATGAAACCTGAAAAGGTAACAAAAAAATGGTTTAGAGACTCTTTAGAATTTTACTTACGAAGAGAACAAGGATTAATAGAAGATCAACCTAAAAGCATTTGTTTATGGGCTGTTGATGGTTCAAAGTTTATTGGTGAGTTTCAATTACGTCCAGAGTTGAATGAAGAAATTGAAAAATCTATTGGAAGTATTGGTTATTCAGTTAGGATAACAGAACAAGGAAAAGGCTATGGTAAATTAATCCTAAGTGAGGGGTTAAAATACGCAAGAGGATTAGGTTTAAAGAAATTAATATTACTTATAGATGAATCGAATATTAAGTCACGAAATCTTTGTGAGAGTTTTGGAGGTATTTATTATGATACAATACAGGTCACGCAAGACAATGGTTTAATAGATAAAGTTTCGAGATATTGGATTAATTTATGATAGATTAAAACTAATCGACAAATTGAAATTTATCTTGTGCGGCTCATTATCTCTGACTTAGGTCAAAGGTCAGAGTGGGTGTCAAAAATGTTCACAAATGTGCATTGAAAACACTGAATAGAACACCTGAAAATGGTATAATAATAGTAAGAGAAAGCTGGTAAAATCAAGGTTTTAGATAACTTTTATGAAAGGAAAACTTACTATGGATTTTATACAAGGTGAAGCTCGTAAACAATACATTATGTTTCCAGATTTGTTAGATGATTACATAACAGAAGATAATCCGACAAGAGTTATTGATGCATATGTTGAACACTTGGATTTAGATGATTTAGGTTTTACCAAAGCGGTTCCAAATGATACAGGAAGACCTATGTATTCAGCCAAGGACATGCTTAAGCTATACGTTTATGGCTACATGAATCGTACACGTTCATCAAGACGACTTGAAGCAGAAACTAAGAAAAATGTCGAAGTGATGTGGCTACTTTGTAAGCTTTCACCGGATCATAAAACTATTTCTAGATTCAGAAAAGATAATAAGAAAGCCTTGAAGAATGTTTTTAGAGATTTTGCAAAGTTATGTTTAGATCTTGGCTTATATGGAAGAGAGCTAATTGCAGTTGATGGTAGCCGTTTTCAAGCCGTTAATTCTAAAGAGAATAACTTTAACTTTGATAAAATAAAAGATAGACTTAAGCGAATAAACAATAGAATAAATGCCTATCTAGAAGAATTAGATAGTATGGATGAAGAAGAAAATACTGTAGAGGCAGAAGCTGAAAAAGAAAAGATTAATAGGATTATCGAAGATTTAGAAGCTAGAAAAGAAAAGTATAAAGAGCTTAGAACGGAAATGAGAGAAGCTGGTATTAAGCAGAAATCATTCACTGATCCTGATTCTAGAAGGATGACAACAGCTCATGGTGGAAGTATGATGGCATATAATATTCAGAGTGCTGTTGATAATAAACATAAACTTGTAGCAGAGTTTGAAGTGACGAATGTCGGTAATGATAAAGCACAATTATGCTGTACGACAAAGATGGCAATGGAAGTTCTTGAAGTAGATCATATTACATCCATAGCAGATACTGGTTATAACGTTGGGACAGATATTGCTGAATGTATCATGAACAATATTGAGCCGCATGTCTCTATGAAAGAAGAATTTTTAACTTTTTGTATTCCAGTGGATGAAGAAGAAGCAGAAGAACCTACAACATTTGATAATGGAAGATTGATTTATCTTAAAGATAGAAATGTTGTTGTATGTCCAATGGGGAAGTGTTTATTACCGACAACTTATAGAAAGTCAAGAGGCGTTGCAATATATGCAAGTCCTAAAGCCTGTAATCGTTGCACAAAGAATTGTGTTAACGGAACTAGCGCTAAGAAGTTTGAAAGAACAATGAAAATAGAAGAATTTTCAAGGGATTATAACGATGAAGCTTTATATCTGAAACAAGTAAAGGTTTATAGAGATAGGAAACTACTTCGAAGAAGAAAAGCGATCGTAGAGCATCCGTTTGGAACAATAAAAAAAGCTATGAACTCTGGATATTGCCTAATGAAGGGAATAGACAATGTTCGTTGTGAGTTTTCGTTGACCTTTTTGGCTTATAATTTGAAAAGGGCAATTAATATACTGGGAACAAAGGAACTAATCGAAGCTATTGAATCAAGATAAGGAGTGACTAGTACACTTTTTAATTTCAATAACAAAAACAGAGTGGATTTTAAGAAAAAACAAGTAACTTGAGGGTGAAAAAAGGTGGTTATAATCTAGTAAAAACAGGGTTGTGACCCACTCTGGCAAGTTTCCGTGTCACAATTCCACCTGAAGGTGAATCGAGAAAAATGGTGTTCATTATGAGAACGTTACGTTAAATTTTATAGCAATATGGCTAGAAAGGGAATGACATATGAAAGAATTATCAAGAAATTATAGAAAGTTTGAAAAGGTATTTTTCATTTATTTTGCGATGATGATTATTATAAATTTAATATTTTCGTCAGATAAGTCATTGATAGATCGTTTTGCCACAGTAGCTGCTCCCATTTTCGTTTTTTCAATGATCTTTAGCTGTTATGGAAATATACTTAAAGAGGCCATTATAAAACCATCATGGAAAAGTAGAATGAAATTAGCCAATAGAAGCTTGACTTTTTTCTTTGGATTGGGCTGTGTAATATTTTTATGGAGTTTATTTCGGATGGTTGATGAACCGAGTTCATTTGTAGGGGGAACCTATCTATCAGCAATAGGAGCATCATTTATTTATGCAACACTTAGAAGTAAGTATAAATATATATATAATTTTGATCATGCTATATACAATTATGACTTTGCAGAAGAAAGAAGTATACCAGCGATAGACGAATATATATTGGATAATGGTAGAATAAGACTATATGAAGATAAATTTGGACTCAGTAAACTTCAAATTGTGCCGTTAAAGTACTTTGATGAAAAAATTTTGATAATTGAGGAAGAAATAGACTACGCAGAAATTAAGGAGATCAAACTTAAGGAAGGAAATCTTTTTCTAAAAGGAAGGTTACAATTAATTCTTAAAGAGAAAAGAGAAAAGTCAAATTTAGACTTGAAGCAGAATGAATGCAATCAAATTTCATTAACAATATCTAATAAGAAAATGAATACAGCTAGAGAGCTAAAAGATAAATTGATAAATTATGCAAGGCTAGAGTACTTAGATGAGACAAAGTATCTTAATAGCGACAGATGATCTTTTTTAAGGAAGTGACGATTATTAATACAGTGATTCACTGATCTTTATCTGATGTTAAGAGCCTTGCGTGACATTTTTCCCGTTAAGGCTTGAAAAGAGAAGAAACGTCGGTAATTGCGGGAACGTTAGGCGATTGTGCACACGAGTGTACGATTATATACTATAAAATTATTTTAGGAGTATTTAATATGAAGAGAGTTTTAAAGATAACCTCTAGAGTTGTTTGTATATTAATGGGAGCGATTATGTTATTTCTAGTTGCCATATTTACACGGCAAGCTTTTGTGGATAAGAGAATTAATAATGACTATAGTGAAGTTTATGAGAAAGAGAAGTATGTTAATGCAGTTCAAGTAGAAGGAATAGAATTAGTTGAGCAGGAGATAAGTTGTGGGTATGCAACAATAGAAATGCTTTCTGGTTTGTTAGATACTCCGATATCAGAAGAGGAGTTGTATGCTTTGAATGACAACACCATTTCTACAGCATTGGGGAATGGTTTCCAAGATGAGATGAATGCCCAGTTCACCAATAACATAACGACGAGATGCTCTAATCTTACTAATCTCCAGTTAATTGATATGGTATATGATAAGTTAGAGCAAGGTATACCAGTGCCGATTGAGTTTGCAGCATTATACGAGACTGAAGAGGAATCTGTATGGACATTACACTTTGCCCTAGTTACAGCGATGGATGTTAAGAACGATTTGGTTACTATATATAATCCATATGGTTACATTGAGACCTATTCAATTAGTGAGTTTCTGGAAGCGACAAGGTATGATGCATATGAAGATATGGAGTATTACTTTAGAATTGCTTTTGCTATGGGCATTTTCGATAAGAACACGGTATATATGATTGACTAGATTTGATTTAGAGGAGTTTTATTTGAACGAAGGATTAAATGTAATAATAGATACGCCATGTAATTACGAGTAAATAATTGTGCAAGGATTAGGGCTTTGTAGTAAAACAGAAGTAAGTTATAAATATATTGAATGTGTAGTTGAAGAATATAGTGTTATCAGAAAGAGATTAAAGCAACGAAATAATCTAGCAACTCAAATTAATGAGGTTTCTGAAAATTTATATTATAGAGATTATAAAAAATCAATAAAACCAGAAAACAAAACCTACATTACAATAAACACTATGGATTTGACAAATTTGAATCTGGATAATGTAATGGCATATATTTATCATAAATAGCAAAAACATCAAATAACACAGCGATGATTAACATTTCTTCTGCTGTCAGAGAACTTGTGAGAGTTAAAGCGCGTACTGCCAAAAAACATTGTAATTGGAGTGAGTAGGATATGGATGAGAAGAAATTTGAATCTATCTCAATCAAAAAAGAAGATATACAATCAATAGGAGTAACAATATTGTTGGATGAGTTATCAAATAATCTGAAGGTGATAACTGGTGACAGTGGTCAAAACTCATTTAATCTGTCTGATATAGATAATCCAAGGGCGGTTCTTGCGGTAGCTCGAGATAATGAAGATGAGTTGCTAGGCTGTGGATGTATTAGACCTATCAGTGATAAAGTTGCTGAATTGAAGAGAATGTATGCTAGATATAAATCAAGGGGCATTGGCAGAAAGATATTATCTTATTTAGAAGCATGTGCTAAAGAATTGGGATATAAAACAATTTGGATTGAAACTCGAACAATTAACCAAAAAGCTATTGATTTTTATGAGGCTAATGGATATTACCGAATAGAGAATTATGGTAAATACGTTGGTAACAATAAAGCAGTTTGCTTTGAAAAAAAGATATTATGAAAGCTTCAATGAAGGTGGCGTAAGTTGAAGTACTTGGCTGCTTTCGTACGCGCCTTTACGGGAACATTATCTAAAATGTATAAAAAATAGTGGTATTTAAATCAAAGTATTTAGTAGAAAAGGATTAAACATGAAACTTTATCAGATAAAGAGAAGAATTGATATTGCAATTAACTTGCTAAGAGTAAATGATAATTGAGAAAATTTCATAATTTAAACCCGTTGATTTTACAAGTTTCTGTTAAAACAAAAAGGGAACTTCACCCCAAATGTCGAATGATATAAGTGAAAGCAAATAAAATCCTAAAAAGGAGGAAGTCCCACTTATGTATATTCGACAAACAACTCTATTTTCCTTTGAAGAAATCATAGAATTTCAGAAAGAAACCAAATTGGAACTGATTTTATCTGAAATCGATGTCTCTGCTTTGGTTCAGGTTCTATCAAAACCTGCTGGAAGCAAAGGCGCAAACGGCTATAGAATAGCGCCCTTGATCTATTCGGCGTTAGCAAAATAGATCCTCAGAATTGAGAAGACAAGTGAGCTCATACGTCAACTCAATGAAAACCCTGTACTCCGTTACAACTGTGGTTTTGAAGTGTTGGCCAAAATACCATCTGCTTCTACTTTCAGTCGTTTCTTCAAGAAACTTGCTCAAAGTGATGCTCTTCAGGATTTGTTTCAGAAACTTGTTTTGAAAGCCACAAGCCTTGACATCATTGACGGTGAACATGCTTCCATTGATGCCACAAAGGTAGATGCATATGAGGCATCAAAGCCTAAAAAGGATATCATTGATGATGGCAAACATCCAAATTGGGGCATGAAACGTGACACCAATGGTAACAACATTCGTTGGTTTGGATGGAAGCTACACATCCTTAGCGATTCACAAAGTGAACTCCCACTGAGCATTCGTGTAACACCTGCAAATGTACACGATGGCAATGTTGCAGTTCCATTGATAGAAGCACTTTCAAAGGATTATGATAGGTTCTTCAATCCCAAGTACTATGCTATGGACTCCGGTTATGATTACAATCGTATCTATGATAGTATCATCAAGGACTTTAAGAGTATACCGATCATTGCTTATAATCCCAGAGGTAGTCATTCTTCACCAGAAGGCCTAGATGATGATCTGAATCCAATTTGTTCTGGCGGGTATAAGTTGGTTTATTGGGGACTTGATGGTGACTATATGAAGTTCAGATGTCCGCATGTCTTGGGAAAATGCAATTGTCCACACGGGAGCAACTGGTGTTCCTCAAGTGATTATGGTTATACGCTGAAGACCAATCGCAAAGATAATCCAAGACAGACGGGATATCCGCTAAGATCATCAGAACACTGGCAAAGCTTATACAACAAGCGCACATCTGTTGAAAGATGTAATAGTCGTTTAAAAATTAATCTGAATCTAAACTCAATCCGCTCCAAAGGTATCAAGCAAGCGTTAGCGCATGCTTATTTAAACTGCATTGCTCTGCTTGCCGGAACGATAGCATCGAAAAAACTTTCAATGAGAAATGAGGTTAGCTTAGCAGCATAAGAAAATTTGAAAGAAAAAAACGTGTTCTTACTTAAGGATTCAGTTTTTTTTTGAAATTTCTTTATGAATTATGCAAAAGTCTCAACTTATGTAATGAATCAAAAAGTACATCATTATTCCGTATTTCTAAATATACTAATCAACTTAAAAAAATATTACTTTTATCAAAGCAAGCACACAGAATGTTACCACACCTGCTACATTCCATTTAGAACGATTTTCCATAAAGTCATTTTCCGTTTCCCAATCTCTACTATCCCAAGCCCATCTGCCGCCATATATTAGAGCTAGAAAACTTGAAATGGTAGAAATGAATGGGATTAAGCTCAATATGAGAATTAAATATTTTTTATGGTAAATAGCCCATATTGGAGTAAGAATAAAAGCGCCTATGTACAATTTTTCTGCTATTAATGGGTATTTCTGTACCTCCATAGTAAATAACCTCCTAAGATTATTGTACTATTTATCAAAAAAAGTGTAAACTCGATATTCTGAAAATGTCACAATTATTTACTAAAGAATGATGTAAATGAACGAAGTATTACACATAAATTAGCAGTTTATCTGGAACAAACATTAGGAAAAGAATATGATGTTGACTGTGAATACAATACAAATATTGATGATCCCTTGAACAGGAAGATGATTGATTGATATTTTAGAACAGAAGATTTTGCTGAAAGCAGAGGTGTTTATCCCGACATAATTGTTCATAAAAGAGGGCGTAATGATTTTAATTTGCTAATTATCGAAGTGAAGAAGTTAACAAGTAGAGAAAGTGGGGAATTTGATATTAGAAAGCTAGGTTTCCGTGCCGCAATTCCACCTGAAGGTGAATCGAGAAAAATGGTGTTCATCATGAGAACGTTACGTTGAATTTTATAGCAATATGGCTAGAAAGGGAATGACATATGAAAGAATTATCAAGAAATTATAGAAAGTTTGAAAAGGTATTTTTCATTTATTTTGCGATGATGATTATTATAAATTTAATATTTTCGTCAGATAAGTCATTGATAGATCGTTTTGCCACAGTAGTATCTCCCATTTTCGTTTTTTCAATGATCTTTAGCTGTTATGGAAATATACTTAAAGAGGCCATTTTAAAATCATCATGGGAAAGTAGAATGAAATTAGCCAATAGAAGCTTGACTTTTTTCTTTGGATTGGGCTGTGTAATATTTTTATGGAGTTTATTTCGGATTGTTGATGAACCGAGTTCATTTGTAGGGGGAACCTATCTATCAGCAACAGGAGCATCATTTATTTATGCAACACTTAGAAGTAAGTATATATATATAATTTTGATCATGCTATATACAATTATGACTTTGCAGAAGAAAGAAGTATACCAGCGAGAGACGAATATATATTGGATAATGGTAGAATAAGACTATATGAAGATAAATTTGAACTCAGCAAACTTCAAATTGTGCCGTTAAAGTACTTTGATGAAAAAATTTTGATAATTGAGGAAGAAATAGATTACGCAGAAATTAAGGAGATCAAACTTAAGGAAGGAAATCTTTTTCTAAAAGGAAGGTTACAATTAATTCTTAAAGAGAAAAGAGAAAAGTCAAATTTAAGCTTGAAGCAGAATGAATGCAATCAAATTTCATTAACAATATCTAATAAGAAAATGAATACAGCTAGAGAGCTAAAAGATAAATTGATAAATTATGCAAGGCTAGAGTACTTAGATGAGACAAATTGTCATAATAGCGAGAGGGGGTAACTTAAAAAGATTATTATTGTGTTCATATATTGCAGTTTTAATGATGTTGATGATCTTGGTATCAGGATGTAGCAAGGAATCTATGGAAGTGAAAAACGGAAGCTATATTTTCCAGGCGGCTGAGGAGACAGATGGCATTAAACCGCGGATCATTATAGATGATGATAAGATACATTTCATTTATGATTATTTGAGTAGCTATGCATCAATTGGAACTTATGAGATGAATGGAGATATCTTAACCATGGTCACTGACGACGAGAATTACACCTATCAATTTAGGATAGATAATGGGGCCTTATATTTTGTAGAGGATGAGGCTTCTGTGGTGAAGCTCATAGATGAAAGATTCGGCTACCAAGTAACTGACGAGTCGGAATTTTTGCTCGTTGAGGAATAGAGACAAGTTGGAACATCATAGAACCTACGAGGTTCTATTTTTTTAAAGCACTATTACATAAAGACATCAGAGAATAGATATTTTATATATTAAGGCAGGGAATTTACAATTTATATAGAATATTACTAGTTGTAGGATAAGCAGAGCGCATTAGCCTTTTACACCTGCGGGTAGAACAGAATAAAACGGCATTCAATATAGGGCTGATAAGGGGAAAATATGTTTAATGATTTAGAAATAAGAGAAATATGCAAACATTTTAATATTGAATATATGGATAGAGGAGAAGTAATTGATACATCAAGAGGCAAGGATGATATTAGATTAAATTATTTGATTAATGACAAATACTTTTTAAAAATAAGCAATTTGGATCAGTTAAATGAGTCTTTTTTTATTGATATGAATAGATTGATTAACCATTATCATTCAATTGGAGTGTATTGTCCTGCATTGCTCAAAAATAAACACCAAAATTATGCTTTGCGTTGGCGTAAAGAAAATGTTGATTTTGTGTGCTATGTTGAAGAAAAATCAAAATACCCAGTTAGAAAAAATGAAAACGAAATTGACTATAGCTTCAAGAAAGAGGTTTTGGCACATATGGGCATTTTGGCTTCAAAATATTCTAATACCAATCTATCGAAAACAAAGTCAATGTGGACAATCAATGATATGAGTTCATTTAATAGTGTAATTGACGAGAAGCAGGAAAACCTTGATGACTTAATAAGATGTTTAAAGAAAAAAGGGTTAACAGAGCTAGCTAGTCAATTAATAGAAATGAATAAGCACTCAAGAAATAGGATACAAGAATGCCTTGGAGTGCTACCTAAATGTGTTTATCAAGGGGATTTAAATAATGGTAATATTTTAGTCGATGAGCACGATCAGTTTATGGGAATTATCGATTTCAATATGTTTGGAACAGAAGTAAATATCAACTGTTTTTTGAATGAAGCCATGTATTATATTAGACCAGATGATTTTAAGTTTTTATCAGGGGGTGATGTTTTTACAAAGACTGTCAATGTCCAAAAAGACCTCCTATCGGCTATAACAAAATATTATCCCTTGAGTAGTGATGAGTTGAAAATCCTTAATGATTATAACAAGATTATTTTTTCATCTTTTTATCCAAATGTGAAATTGATGATAGAATGTTTAGATAGTCATCAAAATAGTAACAAAATTATTGACTATCTGACTGAAATTTTAAAATGATAAACAGCACAGTTGCCGTATTAATATTAAGTGATTTACCAAATGGGGTGATTTTACCGAATCGGACATAGTAGATATGATAAATGCTTGGACCAAGGAGTGCTTTGAAAAAACGATTGAAGCCTATCAAAAAATTGATTTAAATGTTTTGAAGAACACAGTGAATAAAGTGAACTCGGAGTTGAAAGCAGTCCGTTTAGAATTTAATATGCTGGTTGGTAATCTGAAATCAGGACTGTATATTCATATAAATAATGGGCAAGGGCGAATTTTTTGTGACCTTGAAGTTTTATCGTCATTTAATAATGTAAATGATTTGATAAATAGAGCAGTTTATCATGAAGCTTTTCATTTATTTCACAATAATGCACTGAAAGAAATAAATTAGTATTCAAAGAATCACCTTATTGATCACATGATTTCAGATGGGATGGCAGATTATTATACATATAGCCAAGCTCTACATACAAGTGTTTCGGAACTGTTGTTGATGGATAAGGAAAGTGTGACCAAATTAGACAGTAATAAAAATGAATGTTGGTCTAGAATACTTGACTCGATAAAGAAGGACAATTCAGACATTTCGATAATAAAGTTTACAGAAACATAAGACTATTTCCTTTGGAAGAGTAAATGAGCAAGTTTATAAAGAGCTAAATAGATAGTGAAATCAACTGATTCAGCGAATTTTCAGAAAATTCTTGAGGGAGAAAAAAATGATTATATGGATAAATGGTTCATTTGGGTCTGGAAAAACGAGTGTAAGTCAAGAACTGAATAAACGGATAGAGAACTCCCATATATATGATCCAGAAGAAGTCGGTTTTCTTATTCGAGACAACATACCAAAGCGTTTAAAGAAAGATGACTTTCAGGATTATGAGATATGGAGAACGTTTAACTATGAACTGTTGAAATATATCCATTCTGAGTATAAGGGAATCATCATTGTACCAATGACGATATGCAATAAGTCATATATGCAAGAGATTGTAGATAAACTAAGAATGAGTGGTATTCATTTAGAGCATTATACATTATTGGCCAGCGAGGAAATCTTGAAAAAGCGACTTGAAAAACGAGGTGATATGAACAATAGTTGGATAGAGTCGAGAATTGGGAAATGCCTTGAAGCCTTTGAAGATCACTATTTTGAAGGAAAGATTGAAACAGATTTCTTAACCATTAAAGAAGTTGCAAAAAAAATTATAGAAGATTGTGGATTGAATTAGGGGATTTTAATGGCTAATACATGGTGAGTGTCAGCTAAAAGTCCCTTCCAACAGGCCTGTTAATCAGAGGAGGCACCATGATTATTAGACAAGAAGAAGAGACGGATTATTCTGAGATATATGATCTTGCGAGAAAGTCTTTTGCTACAGCTGATTACTGTGCTGGGGATGAGCATGAACACAATGCAGAATGGTGTATGGCCAGAGAAATCAACGAGGGTTATTTAAAAAGCATAAGAGGATGCGTTGATATTGTCTAACAGAAGATTAAAAACAGACGCGTTAGAAAGGGACAAAAATGAATAATATATTACATGTAGAGAATGAAAAATATGAAATGAATAGTCTTAGCCAAGCCAATATAGAAGAAATACAAAGTTTATGTGATTCATGTAATGATTATTTTTTAATATCTCAAGGGTGTAAAACCATTGGAAATGAAGCTCTAGATATACTTACAAGTTTACCGCCTCATAATGATATGAATGATAAGGATGTCATTGGAATTTATAATACACAAAAGAAACTTATTGGATTGGTAGATTTAGTAAAAAACTATCCAAATGAAGGCGTCTGGATCATTGGTTTGATGTTAATTGACCCCAAGGAAAGACGAAAAAAAATTGGACAAGAAATGGATAAAATAATTAAGACACATGTATTATCACAAAGCGGAAAGGCAATCCAACTCGGTGTACTAAGGGAGAATAAAACTGGAAGAGCATTTTGGGGTAAATTAGGATACTTGAAAGTGGGAGAGACTAAGAGCGAGATAAAGGGGAGCCAACATGAGATTGATTTAATGAGGTTCGACATAAAAACGAGTGAGATTTAAATGATAAGTTTATCAAGGAGAAGTGAATGGAAATTACTTATAAAAAAGCAGAACTTTGTTCCATCATTGACACAATCAATAGTCAACAAAGTGCAAACGACGATTTTTTTAAGGAATCTTTGTACATGGTTTATCCTCAGTTTGATAGAAAAATTGTAGAACGAAGTAACTTAGTAGAGCGGAAGAAATATATTGCCAGCAAAGTAAATGAAGTATATCGTGAAAATGAAATAACAATTGATAATAAGGTAATTGAGTACCAAAAATTTTGGAATCGTGAAGCCTCAACCATCCAGAAGGGTTTAGAAAATTTTTTTAAAATTTCATTAGATCATAAATTTAATGATGTGATAGCATATGTTGGAATAAATCCTATTTGCGCAAGATACCTTGAAAATAATACTTTTGATGCATTTTTCAAGTTCAGTGCAAATGGCATGACGGTTACGTCTATTCATGAAATAATTCATTTCTTGTGGTTTTACAAATGGCACGAACTATTTGCTGATAACAAAGAGGATTATGAAAATCCAAGTTTAAAGTGGATTTTGAGTGAGATGGTAGTGGATCTCATCATTGAACATTCTGGATTAAATTATTTAAATCCAGAGAAGCATATGACCATATATCCCTATTTTCATGATGTGAAAATTGATAACGAAAAAATTTTAGATAAACTGGAGTTACTAATAGAAACAAACGATATTGATGAATTTATGGTTAAAGCATATAACTTATGCATCAAGTATGAGGGAATTATTAGATCTGTTATGTACTAATCAGGATGATAATAAACACTATTAATGACTGATATTAAGGAGACAAGAAATGACCGTAAGAAATGAACGTGTAACGGAAGATAGATATCCTGAAATATATACTTTTGAACAGCAAAATAAATGGGAGCTGTAAAAATATGAAAAAAATAGTATCAATCATTTTTGCTCCTCGCTTTGATGGCAACCTTATCTTCTTGTAGCGATGATAAGAAAGCAAATCTTAATGATTCGTTGACTGAGCAAGACAAGTACCTGTGTATAGAAATCAATAAAGATCTAAATCAGGATGGCGTTAAAGAGAAAATCATGTTGTATAACGATGGACTTAATATTAAGCTGAAAGTGGACAATAGCACTCATTTTGTTTTTAAAATAGAGAGTTTAGACCAAATAGAGGGACAGAACCCTAATGACGCTTATCATTTTGATTTATCAGTGATTAATCATCAGATCATTGTTGGTGGCACGTATGAATATACAAATAAATATGGGGCTAGTTCGTGGGTGAATGCCTATCATTATGATGATTATAAGGTTGATCAACTATGGACCTCTAATCAAATTTTAGAAGACACCTTCTCCTTTGAAGCGATGGATATAGAAACTCGAAGATTAAATGTAAGTTTAGAGGGCAATAAGAAATCAATGCTCTTAGACCAAAATGAAGCCGATGAATATAGCAAGTATATTAACTATCAACTTGAAGAAAATGGCCAAATCCCTGATATTGAGTTGAATCACATCCTTTCATACCAATTTGATGATATTGATGAAGATGGTGCCAAGGAAATCATTGTTGAGGCGGTTGCTGTTTCTGGTGCATCACCCTTATCAGATCGTTACAATGCCATTTATAAAGTGTTCGATGACGAAATAAGAGAGGTTGATGGTCATTTTAGGAGTGTAAATGATGAATGAAAAAACTCCCTATATTATGAATTTTCCATTAGAAGGTGAATGGTTGGCCCCTAATACTCCAGCAAGTAAAGTTCCAAGTCATGGCACAAATAAATTTGGAACGCGTTATGCGATTGATTTTATTCAGGTAGATTGGAATAGAAAAGGATGGCCTTCATATAATGCCAGTTTAATGAAGTATTTGACCTTAGGACTATCTATGGAAGAGTATTATTGTTGGGAGCGACCTATCTATTCACCTTGCGATGGAAGGGTCGTTCAAGTGAGAGATGGATTTAGAGAAGCCAAACGCACTAATCTATATCGTGACATGTTCAGAGCGGCTATTAACGCTAAATATTTTGATCCCAATAAGAACGATATTCAATCAATTGCAGGAAACTTTGTAATTATTGAGTTTAAAGAAAGTGTGTATGTCGCTCTAGTTCATCTTAGAAAAGGATCTATTTGTGTTACAGAGGGACAAAACATAAAAATGGGAGAGGTAATTGGCAGAGTAGGACATTCAGGAAATTCATATATGCCACACTTGCATTTTCAGCTGATGGATAGTATTGATATCGCTAAAGCGAAAGGATTGCCCTTTTTATTTGATAGGTATGAGGTCTTTAGAGAAGGTCGATGGCAAGAAGTTAGACATCAAGTCCCAAAAAGTAGTGATAGAATACGTTCTTTTTTCTCATGTCGTGGAAATTGGGAAAATGACAAGTAATAAGACAGTTTCTGTTTACATAAAATTAAGAAAACAATGATGTAGGCTACTATATGTCAAAAGTGAATTGGAATGCGTATTGGGGTGAAAATGGATCATTACATGTGTGGTCTCATAATGGGCGTGAAAAATTGAATTCATAATGGATTATTAAGAATAAAAAGAAATAGTATGATAATAATGTACAGAATGGAGAGCTTATATGAAATCTGAAGTGATAAACGTCAAACAAAAACTTACGAAAATTAATGACTATTGGACCCCTAAAATTATAGAGCAAATGAATGATTATCATTTTAAATTGGCAAAATTTAAGGGAGAGTTTACTTGGCACGACCATAAGGAAACTGATGAAGTATTTTATGTGATTGAGGGTGAAATGATAATAGAGTTGAGAGACCAAAGCATTCATTTAACGACAGGTGACTTGTATGTCATTCCTAAAGGAATTGAACACAAACCTTATGCTCAAGAAGAATGTAGTGTAATGATAATTGAACCTGCTGGAACGGTAAACACTGGAGACAGAGAAAACGCATTAACAGCATCTAACAAAGATTGGATATAGATAAAAACATAAAGGATTGGTGAGAAAGTTACTTATAACTTGCAGTAAGCAATTGAAATATGAAAGTAAAAATTGACAATGGAGGTATTATGAGCTTAGGATTAACAGGTTTTGAATGGACGGTTATATTTCAGATAATTAACACAGTAGCATTGTTAGTAATCGTCATTGGGATTCCCTATTACATCATCAGAAAATTAAAGAAGATAGATAATCGTTTGAAATCAATTGAAGAATTGATTAAAAAACAAAACCATATTGATTAAGTTGTTTGAAGATTGATTAAGTTGTTTGAAGTGTATAAAAATAGAGATTTTCATTTTTTTATTTGCATTATACTGTATTTCAAATCACGCAAAGCTTTTAAAATGTGTGATATAAGAAGGAGGACAATTTGAAGAAGGTTTTAGTTATCATATGTACAATAGTGCTGATTATGATGTTTTATACAGCGATATCAAAATATCAAATGAATCATTTTCTTCCAGCTCATATTGCAATACGGGATTTACAAATAAACGGTGAAGAAGTAAATGATGGTGATGAAAAGGTACAGAAACTGAATGAAGCTATATCAGATTTAAAGATAGTGGAAAAAAAGAGACGATTAGACTATAACAATCCTAAAAATGTAAAGTATGAAGTTGATTTTATGATAGGACATGAAATATTTCATCTCATAATTTCAGATACATATATTATTTATAGATCTGCAGAGATATATTACATTATTGATGAAACAAGTGCTAAGAAATTAGATGAATTTTTTTATGAAAATTATAATACAACGACTTGAGGCTTAAAAATAAAAAACATAACATTGTATAAGCAACAATTAAATTCAGATTTAGGAATGAGAAAAATAGCTTATGAGAGAGCATATTTTGATAAAGATTCAGTGATATAATTAAGAAAGTTGATGAGCGACAATTTTACCTGAGACTTAAAATCAAGCAAAATATTAAAAAAGGTGGTAACATTAAATGAAATTTTTTGAAAGTCAATTGGAGCAATAAGATGAAAAATAGAATTGATGATTATAAATTAGTAAAACTTGAAAGTATGAAGTCAACTTATATAGAAGAATTATATGATTGGTATATTCATGAGTCAGAGTATGAAAAGTTCACGTGTAGACCAGTGAGCAAATTAATTAGCTATGAAAAATATTGTGAAAATTTGATGAGACAACTTGAAAGTACATCAATGGTGTATTTATTAATAGGAAAAGAAACAGTACCAAGTGTATACGGAAAAGTGACATTATTTGATTTTAACCCAAGAAATCGAAGTGCAGAATTTGGATATTATCTCCCTAAAAAATATAGAGGTCAGGGATTAGGAACAATATTAATATCAAAATTTCTAGAAGATATTTTTGATAATAGTCAACTGAGATTGAACAAAATTTATGCAACAACATCTTCTGCGAACATAGCATCAATTGAATTGTTGGAGAAGTACAATTTCAAATTAGACGGTAGGCAAAGAGAGCATTATTGGATAGGTGATAAAATAGAAGATCAATTAATTTATTCGTTTTTGAAAAGAGAGTTAATAAAAGAAAATATAGAGTAATTTCAAAAGACATTTTCTAAAACAATGATGACTAATATTTCTTTCTGATGGCACAGTGTCTGTGAGGAACACGTTGTGCCATTTTTTCACTATTATTTTTTGACGTTAATCTATCAATTTATTGACTGATTCAAATGAGGAGGATTAGGCGATGAAATTAAAAACATTTAGAGACCAGTATATCTTTAGACCTTTACAGACGATTGTTATAGATAAACCTTTTGAATTAGATGGAGAAGAAATGCATCTTATTGCACTTACTTATGAAGACCATTTCTATTCTCTATGGCTTATGACTTATTCCCCAAATGAGTTAGACGAAATAGAAGAAAAAGTGGAGCCCTGGAATCGAACAAACCGAGAGATGCTAAAAGGAAGAAAAATACCAAATATAAGAACAATAGAGAGTTTGGAGATGGGTGAAACTCTCCTTGAATTCAATTCTACAAGTACAGATGATATTCATTTTAATGAAAGTGAAGCGATACATAAGCTACAGTATTTCATTGAAAAAAATGTTGAATTTCATCAGTGGGATGAGATAGATCTATCAAAATTAAAGTTAACTCGACATAAGTGTTCAAGAGAGACCCCAATGTTAAATAGGGATTTGGTTGATGAGAAAATAAAGTTGAATTTTAGACCTTATGAAAAAGAAGCTGAAGTTTTCTATAAGTACAGAGTGGATTTCAATGTAGAAAAGCCGGTTAAACTAAAATATTTTAATCCGTTTATAGAAAAAGAAGAGTACTTTTATGTCCACAAGTTTGAGACATATGATTTGGAGGACTACATCAGCTCTTTAGAAGAAATTAAAAATTTAAGAAATCTTTCAGAAGAACAGGTCAGTCCAATGAGAGAGATGATGACCCATTTCTTTAATAATCTAAAAAGTAAAGACTGTAGTTTAGTGTTAATGACTTATGAAGCTGATAGAGGATTATATTTTCGATCAACAGAGTTTTTAGATAGAAAGATTGAGATGTCTTCAAGTAATTCTACCACTGGATTTTTTTTCAAACCTGATGAGAAATTTGGAGAATATGGAAAGAGATTATTCATTGCAACATTCCAAGAGGTTTCAAATGATGAATTAAATACAATTGAATTTGAATTACATTCTGTATCTAAGCATTATGAAGCAGCGTGTTTAGTTATTTAGTGTCTATATAATTAAAAGTAACAAAGTAGAATAGGATAAAATATTACCGGAGGCAAGTCATGGGCATATTAACGGATCTTAGATTAACTGTTCTTGAACAAAACTTGGGCGTTTATGGTGTACATGTACATCAATGATTATGTAAGTCATTATTTTCCAGAGTATAGTGAAATGGCAATCAGAGGGACTGAAAAAAATTAAGAAGTGAGAGGAAAATAGAAAGGACAGAGTGATAATGGATGATTGGTTTACTGTTGAAAAATTGGATGATGTAACATTTGCAATTAGTGAGTATAAGCATTGGGAGAAAATGCATTCATACTTATTAATAGGCAAGGAATATTCGTTATTGATAGATACGGGGTTAGGGATTAGTAAAATCAATCCTGTAGTACGCTCTCTTACTGATCGTCCAATTTGGGTTGTTACGAGTCATGTTCATTGGGATCATATAGGCGGTCATAAGGAGTTTGAAACACATTATGTTCATGAAATGGATGCTGAATGGATGAAGAATGGAATTCCAATACCACTGGAAATTATAAAATCGAATGTTGTTAGAGAGGTTGAAAAATTTCCGAATGGGTTCAATATTGAGCATTATAGTGTGTTTAAAACTGAATCATATAGTTCTATAAGAGATGGTTATAATTTTGAGCTAGGTGATAGAGAGATTGAGGTGATTCATACGCCAGGACATAGTCCGGGGCATATATGCCTTTATGACAAAAAACGCAAATACTTATTTGCTGGTGACTTGATATACAAGGGAACCTTGTATGCAAATTATCCGAGTACCGATCCACAGTTATTTAGTCAATCAGTCAAGCGAATAGCAAAATTAGATATAGATAGAGTTTTTCCAGCACATAATGAGCTAAATATACCATCTAATATCATTCAAGAAATAGAATTAGGATTTGAAGTGATTGAGAAGAAGAGTGGACTAAAGCATGGTGGGGGATTATTTAAGTTTAATAATTTCAGCATACTTATTTAAAACTCACAGTATTTTATAGCTATAATATGCTCAATAAAATTAATAGGTTAAACTATTGAAGGAAGCTTAAAAAAGAGGGACCGAATAAATGATGAAACTGGGAGTATAATGTTATGAATAGAATTTGCATTTTTAATAAACAATACTTTTCAAAGGGAATAGGTTATAAAGCGACAAAAATGGCATTTGAATATGCTTTTTCTGAACTAGAAATTGATACGATAGAATTAGAAGTGTTCCCATTTAATGAAAGAGGAATAGCGTTATATAAGAAAATGGGTTTTGAGCATATAGAGAGTATTGTGGATGATGAGGCAGCGGAGCCCTATAAGCATATTTATGTTATGAAATTGGAAAAAGAAAAATTTGTATAAGTCATTATTGTATAATATGAATTGAGACTTGGAAGTGATGTATGAGAGGGCGAAAGCTTGAAATTAGACTATTTAAATCTTTATCTTAAGATTTTATGATTACTCATTTATTAAACTAAGCAATAGGAGGAATGATTATGAAAGTAGCACTGTTAATAGTAGATATGCAAAAAGGGTGTCGGGAGGAAACACAGTGTAAGTTAGCGTTTGATAACGCAGTAGAGTATATAAATGAAATAAGTCAGTATTTTCGCAAAAAAGGTTATCCCGTGGTGGTTATAAAGGATATTGAAGTGGGTCCTATTGAATCAGAAACATTTGAGTGTGTAGATCAGCTCATAATTTCGGATAAAGATATTACTATACATAAAGAGTATTGTAATTCTTTTTGGGAGACAGAATTAGATACTGTATTAAAAGCTGAAGGTGTAGATGGTATTATAGTCAGTGGATTTGCTGCTGAACACTGTGTTCTTTTTACTTATAATGGGGCAAGAGAAAGAGGTTATAACGTTTTCCTGTTACAGCATGGCGTGGCAGGGTTTAATGAAGATCAGATTAAGGGTATCCAATTATTGCGACCTGTTGTAAGCTATCAAGCTGTTAAATATTTTCTATAAATATTTTTTGTAATGAAAAATAAGACACATAAGACAAGGGGGCAAGTATTATATTACTGCCTCTTTATGTCTATATTAAGGGTGAATTAAATAGGAAAAATGAGATAAGTATATTACATTATCATTAAAAAGATTTAGAAAGTGAAAATTATTAGGACAATAGTGATATTATCATTAATATTAGAGATAAAGACTACGACGAATATGAGCTAGAAGCATTGAAGCATCTTGAATGATAGATTTTTACTAAGGTAGAATACAAGTAAATGCTAGTGATTAAAAAGATAAACCAACCTATAATATTTAGGAGGAAGTCATGCTTGATGAGAAAAAAATGATGGAAAATGAAACGATTAATGAGGCGGTAGATGTTTTTTTAAACAATCCTAATAATGATGACAAGAATGTGCAAATGGAGACTTATTACGGCAAATTAAGAAACAGTGTAGAAAACAATTTAAGTCAGTTAAATGTACCTCCGATCATTAGAAAAATAATTTTTAGCGCACCAGATCTGTTTTATTTAGTATGGAAATTGACTTTTGAACCTGAGATTGAGGGCAACCATAAACGAAAAGTGGCGTATGCGTTGTTATATTTTCTCTCACCAATTGATATTATTCCAGATTTCATCCCAGGATTTGGTGTAGTTGATGATGTGATTGTTGTATGCTATGTTCTAAATGCTCTATTTAACGATATTGATGAGAAATATATTGAACAGTATTGGCATGGCGATGAGAAACTACTGAATTTGGTTAAGGCGATATTGCGAGAAATTGATAATATTAGACAATTTGTTATTGATTTTGTTAAAAATCCACTTACAAGTATGATGAAAGAAAAATCAAAAAAGTAAAAGTGATGACTATGAGTATTAACTTTAATTGGAATAGAACAATAAAAGATGAATGCATCAAGCGTTAAAAAGGAGGGTTAAATGAATTTAAAATCATCAATTATTTGTTTGCACATTAGTGCGGTATTATATGTTTTGGTTGGAGGTGGTATTCTATATGTATCTATTTTCGTTATAGGCTTTGATGCTATGATGCTTATGGTGCAGAAGATACTATTTGGGATAGAAATTATAACATGCTTTGTACTTGCAGGATTTATTGAAATCGTTGTTAGAGGATTAAAAAGACATAAATATTGGGCTTGGATAGCTTCAATTATCATTTTTGGCATATACATACCTAGTATTTTTATAGTGTTGGGTATTATCGGACTTATTGGAATTCTTAAGCAAGATACTAAAAAAATCTTTGTTCAACAAGAACAATAAGCTATTCTATCCGGACGTGATTGAGGTTTTAGAATATTTTAAGAATAAAGGTTACAAAAATTGGTGGCATTAGTGATACGTCACCATCACTGCAGTTATCTCTAGAAAATTTAGGGATTGGTCAATACATAGACAGCTATACCTGTAGTGATTTAGTAGGTGTTATGAAGCCGGATCCATTAATATTTGAGCATGCTTTAAAAAGTCTGAATGTCAGTGCTCAATCTTCCCTATATGTGGACGATTATGATGTTGAAGCAGATGGAGCAAGACAATTGGGTTTTACATCATTTAATGTAGTGAGGGACAAATCCATCAATTCAACATGGCAGATAAAGACGTTACGAGACATCGTAGAATTTGTTGAAAAGCAGTGAATATCACTGCTTTATAAAATGACTTAAAACAGACGAGAGCTGTTCTGGTTGTTCAAGAGCTGAAAAATGACCACAATCATCAAGGACAGTAAATGTTATATTTTGAAAATGATTCTCTTTAAAACCATCTAAATAGTCTTCAATGGTGACATATTCTTGGTCACCGCGTACATAAAGCACTGGAATTTCTACGGAAATATTTTGGGTATCAGTATTATTCTTTATATCTTTGGGAAAACTTCGATATAAATCAAATCCAGCTGTTAGAGCATCTGAACTAGAATAGGATTTTGAAAAAATATGGCGATAATCTTCAGAAATCTTATCTTTATGGCTGCATAGTTGATCATAAAAATATGAAAAGTAATTCTTTTGATTGCCCATAACCAGTTGTTCAGGTAAGTTGGGAATAGAATGAAAGGCAAAATGCCAAATATAGGGATTCTGTTCCACTGATTTCCAAGGCTTAATGCCAGGAATTGCAACATTCATAATAACGGCATGTGACACTGTCTTTGAATATTTTTTGAGGTAGGCATAAACGATCTGACCGCCAATATCACTTCCCACTAAAGTCACATTTTTAAGTTCTAAAAGATTTATTAATGCATTAATTGACTTAGCGATATTAGATTTACTATAGGAGATCAACGGCGTTTTAGATTCTCCAATACCTGGAAGATCAAGTGCTAAAACATGATACTGATGACTTAAAAGGATCATTACTTTTTCAAATTCTCTCCAATTTGTTGGCCACCCGTGTATAAATAAAATGACAGGGTTTGAAGGATCCCCCATATCTGCTACATGAATAGTCGTATCTTTTACGACAATGTTTCTATGCCTAAATTTTTTTAACTTCATTTTTAGTACTCCTTTACTCAGTTTTATTTGTATTATACAATTTAAATACGACAAATAATGTCAGTATTTTGTTAGGAGATTTAAAAATGTCTAAAATGTCACGCTTGATAGAAATATGGCTATATATTAATAGAAAACATAAATTTACTGCTAGAGAGTTAGCTGACGAATTTAATGTAAGTGAACGAACTATTCAAAGAGATTTAATAGAACTCACGGAAATGGGAGTTCCTTTTTATTCTGAGGTTGGTAGACATGGTGGGTACATTATGCTTCATAATGAGATGTTGCCTCCAATTTCTTTTACAGAAGAAGAAACGGCGTCTATTATATTTACGTATGAATCTCTTAAACAATTTCAAGACATACCCTACGAGGCTGAAATTGATTCTGTTGTAAATAAGTTGTTAGCTCAAGTTTCTGAACATTTGAGAAATAAATTAGAAAAGATAAGAAAGCATATCTATATGAAAGTGCCAATTAGATATGAAAAGAGCAATTACTTAAAAGAAATTTTTCAGGCATCAATTGTCAAGAAAGAATTGATTTTTAAGTATAGTTCTGCAGAGGGTGAAAAAGATAAAAAAGTCATTCCTTTAGGTATTTATTCGGAAAATGGGTATTGGTATTTTCCAGCTTACGAATCTAAATATAATCGAGTCCACTTATTTAGAGCAGATAGAGTTTTAGAACTATATGATATCCGTGATATTCAAGAAATTGATTTGCCAGAGTTAGATCAATGGTTTAAAGAGAAGGATATTAAATCAAAAGTAGACGCATGCCCAGTTACTTTACAAGTTACGCCAAAAGTATTAAGAGAATTTTCTAATCCTATTTTTGATTTTTCAAAAATAGTTTGGCATGATAATGGAACTGGTATTTTAACAGAAAAATTCTCAAGACGTGAATTTCCTTATATTGCCTCTGTTATAGCGTCATTTGGGAAGGAAGTGAAAATTTTAGAACCAGTAGAGTTAAAGCATATATTACTTGATGCGCTAAATGAAACAATCAATATTTATGATGAAATTGATTAGAGTCATTTCGTTACATATAAAAAGGTATTCTTACGAAAAGTAACACCTTTGTCATGAAGCGTATCTTGCTTATTGAGCCAATGTGCATTACTATTTTGTTTATAGCATCTGTGCAAAGGAGGAACGATCATGTTAGGTGAAAAAATAGCCAAGAAAAGAAAAATGATAAATTTATCACAAGAAGCATTAGCAGAGAAATTGTCTGTATCAAGATCTGCAGTTGCTAAGTGGGAATCGAATAAAGGAAAGCCAGATATAGAAAATCTTAAAGCCTTATCTAAGGTATTAAATACGAGTATTGATACTCTTTTAGATAATCAAATCTTTGAAGACCATAAATACATGGAACATGGTTCTGATAGTGACATAAAAAGTGATGAAAAAGTTCAGGCATTTATAAATCAAAAATGCACTGTGCAACTTACAGATTGGAATGATGGGATTTTTGATGGGTATTTAGTAGCTTATGATGGCTATTTTTTGTATTTTTTAAGACAGAAGGCTAAAAAAAATTCAATTGTTGGACTTTCAAAAAAATTTATTACAGAGATAGAGTTGAATTCCCCAAAGGATCAAGATGTCCTTACATCATTCCACTATAGTGGTATTAATAGGGGATTTTTTCTTGGAAAGCGCGTTAATATTGTATTAGATGAAAAGCATTTTTGGAGTGGTTTGATTGGAAAAGATACGGAGTATTTGGATGTTGAAATTTGTTCTTTCTCAGAGAGTAGTCTTATTATAACAAAAGAGAATGGGCTCTCTGATATTGAAATTCCAATTGGAGAAGTAACAAAAATTGAAATAATTTAGAATTTTGAGAGAATCTTGGACGTTGAAAGGCCAAGGAGAAAAGGAGAAGTAATGATGAATGAAATAGAAAAGTTAATCATCATTCCACTAATTATAAAATTTATTGCTGTATTAGTGAGTGGTGTCTATAACTGGTATCGATTTAGTAATAGCGGTCAAGTGGTTGCAAGTTATAAGCATAAGGTTTTAGATAGAGAAGAAATTGTAGCTTATATTATCATTTTTACAATAGCAGTCGCTTTAGCGCTCTACTTCAATGCACAATTTTTATATGCTATAGGATTAGCATTTGTAGGCATTATTTTATCAAAAATAAAAATGTCAAAAGATATAACTTTAAGTGAAAATGGTATTTTGGTGAAGGGACAGTATGAACAGTGGGACGATATCACTAATGTAGAAATAGACAAAAATAATATTGTAGAGGTTGACTTTAAAAAGAAAGAGTATGAAATTACTGGTCTTGAAGACAGCAATGAATTTATAAAAATGTGCCAATATTGCACAAGTGGTCATTAAGATTGAGCCAATTACTACATATTGAAGATGAAGACGGAGTACTCATGAAACAACTACAAATAATAGAACGTAATATACTTGCAGATTATAAGAAACAACTAATGAATATTGAAGCCGATAATGATGAATTTTATCAGAAAACGCCGCATAGGTTGCTAGATAATTTTTCTCATGCATTGACAGTGGAAGAGATGGAGAATATACCATTTAATTTTTATGATTTGAATTTACAGAATGAATATAAATATAGGAATCTCTTTAAAGAATTGTTCAATAGAAATAGCAAATCAGAAATTGTAGCCGTATTTGATTATAGGGGGATGAATGCTTCAGATCATTTGAGAGTGATTAATGATTTGGATTTATATGAAAAAGCCTTATGGGTTGATCAGATGTTGTATTTAGATCAATGTCAAATAACAAACTATTTTATTGTCAAGGATATTGAAGTCTTAATGATGCTAATACAGTTAAATGTGAGAGAACTTGAGTTTGTAGAAATTCATTTTCTTGATTTAGGTTATGTTTTTAAAGGCACTTATGATTGTGCGATGGAAGTTTTCTTTGACGAAGAAAGTAAAATTCAAGAATTAGAGTCAATAGCATCAAATTATAAACTGTATTTGAGAAAATATGAAGAATAATAGAAGCCAACAGTTATTTATACAGGATGGGAGGTTATCATGAATAAATGGTACGACGAAGAATACGAATGGCATATTGAAGTAATAGGCTTTCTAAGAGGAGATAGCACGGTTAACTATTGTAGAAATGGTGAAGAAGTTGGGGATCAATATACATGTACCTATGGCTGTCCTGTCAATCAAAAGGGTCAAGGTATCTGTTCCAAAGTGATGATACAGATGTTTCCCATAATGGAAGCCGTAAGAAGTGGTGGCGATTTAACCAATATTGGCGGTTCCGGTAAATACACTAAAGAAATTGTTTGTCCTGATGGGTGCGTCATATTTAAAATGACTGCAACTTATCTAGGCAATGAAAATTTTCACAAGGGTGGATTTTACAAGTAGTACGTATCTTCTTTAATGAAGAAGTTTGACTATTACACATCAAAAGGAGAGAACGATGTATATACAAATACTTTTTTCAGCGGTATTACTATTCATTGTCATATTTATCGCCGTTCGATTGGCGATTAAACCTCTTATTGAACAAGGGAATAGGAATCAAAATAGTGACCATAACTTGCTGAATAATCTAAAATGGATGGGTGTTATTGATAATGAAGAATATAAGCTAATTAATGAACTTAATGAAAATAAACTTAGAGCAATTAATCGAAGCAATCATTTAAGAACCTATTTCCAATACCTTAATGACTTAAGAGAAGCGGAGATTATTAGTGAAGAAGCTTTTGAAAAGAAAATGCAGAAATTAAGGAATTACTATCAATAATATGAGGGTTGATGATAGTCTAATTATTTTTTATTCTTTTTATTTTGATAGAATTATTATATAATAGTCACAGAACGTATGTTCTTACATTGATATATAACTGATAGAAACATTGGGAGGATTATCATGGGAAAAATAATAAGAAGAGATGTCAATGAAGAATGGGCGCATTCAGGGATTATTGAAGCAGGCAATTTTATTTATGTTGGTTATTGCGTTGGTAATATTGGAAAATCTGTAGAGATGCAGATCAATGGCGCAATTGATCATTTAGAAAAAAGATTGGCATTAGTGGGGCTAGGTTTAGATTCGGTGATTCAAATGGATTGTTTATTTAGAGATATTTGGAATATACCGCAAATGGAAAAGGTGATTAAAGAACGGTTTAATGGAAAGTATCCAGTAAGAAAATCCATTCAAACAGAGTTTGCACATCAAGGTGGGCAAGAAGGCTTACTTTTTCAGCTTGATGCAGTAGCCTATAGAGAGGACTAGTTAAAAGTTTTATATTACGGGGAAGTCCCTAAGACTGTGGTGACAATACTTGTGTCTATTTTGATAGGCGTTATTTATTTGATGTTTATCAACTCGTTTTTAAGCATTGGGTCTAAATGTAGAATGGAATACAAATGAGTAGAAAAATGAGCAGAAAAGAAAGAAGGAGGATGAAATGAATATTATATTAGTTTTGATAGTTCTTATCCTATGGTTATTATATGGGTGGCTTTTAAAAGTATCTTCTAAGGGCTTTACATGGCATAAATGGATATTTCCTTTGTTGATTATTTCAATCTTACTTAACATTGATTTTGCTGTTAACTATGTAGCAGCTGCCGTCCCTTCTTTAAATGATGGTATTTCAGCGCACGGTATTTGGGCATCTTATTTAATAAGTGATAATAACTGGTCGATTGAAAGTTTCCATGATTACTTTAAGGGGTCATCATTTACAAGCGTTTGTTTTTTAGTTCTCTATCTTTTAGCGACAGGGGTTGATCAATTTAAAAATAATGACAAGTAAATGAAAGAGGCAGTCATGGAAAATCTCAGAAAGGATCTTACTATGAATAATCGATTTTTAATAGGGCAATTTGAAACTTTTGATAAACAAAAGCAGGAAAGAGAATTTCGTGAAGGTTTTAAGGGGATTGAGCTTTGTCAATTTGCCAATACTCAAGATATTGATGAAATCTTTGAGTTTTCACGGATAAGGGGTTTAGATATTGGAGTTCATTTTCCTTTAAGAAAAGGTCATTGGACGTATAGAGATCCTCAATATTTATCTCTTGATGCGCAGACCAAATCGGAATCGTATGCTTATATGGCAGATGAATTTGCCTATATTGCCAGTAAGGGTGCTGAATATGTACTCTTACATTATCCCAAACCAGTGATTTTAGATAGAAAAGTGGATTGGGACAGGTGCTGGAGATTTGCAGATGCTACAGAATACTATTATGAAGATGACTATACTTATGAAACCTTTAAAGAAAAAAGTAAAGACTTTTTCAAATGGCTTAATGAGGAGGCAAAGAAATATCAGATAAAAGTCTATTTAGAATTAGATGCTGTTAATGGTTATTTATATGAGACCAATCTATTAAGTGAATTACTGGATGAATTTGATCAGATTAGACTTTGTTTAGATATTGGTAGATTGCATCTACAGAATAAGATTGATGATAGCTTTGACCCTTTTGACTTTATTGGTAAATTTGGTAAATATGTTGACCATGTACACCTTTGGAATGTGAAGGTGACCAATAATGTTGAAGGTGGTCACCATCCCATGTTACCAAGTCTCAAACCTCAAGAGGGTTGGGCTGATGTAGAAGCTTATTTTAAAGCTTTGAATCAGAATTGTGGTGATTACACGATCTTGTTTGAGCATTACGCAGGAAATATCAGCGACCAAGAGCTTCAAGCTTGTTATAATTGGATTAATCAACTGGTATAAATGTTTTACTAACGAAAAAACAAGATGAAAGGATAATAACACATAATGGACACATCTTAAGTCTTTTTTTTTGATAGAATAAAAACAATAGCGTTACAAGAAATTTAATTTTGAGGAGGACAAATATGGGATTAATATCTGTATTATGGAGAATTGTTGTTATCGTGCAAGGTTTTTTTGCCTATGGAACAGCCTACAGACTTACTAAAGACGGTGGTGACAATGGGGTGTCACTTTTTGGATGGCTTTTTTTATTAGGACTCGCATCTATGGTACCGGGGCTAGGTATTTATTTATGGTACAAATATAGAGACGAATAGAGGACACGTGTTTGAAACAGAGATTTAAAGAAATGAAAGAGAATGAATATGAACTAAGACTGATTTTACAGGAGACAAACATCAACTATACATGGTTTATGGTTCTATTAGTATGGTCGATATTGGGACTATATGTTTATAATGAATTATTGCCTATTCGAAACACACTCACAAAACTAGTTTATCTTGCAGTTACTTTTTACATTGTCTCTAAAAATGTATCGGCCATAAGTCCTTTTCTAAGAAATCCTTTTAAAGCCATAAAGACGAGATGGCCTGTAGGGAATGTTTTGTGGGTCTATCCTTTTTCGATTTTACTATTGAGTGTTTTGATACTTTTTTTTGGAAGTTTCTTTAATATAAGGACTGAAGATGCCCAAAATTTGAGTGCACTATCCTATACTTTTAAAGCCTATATGGGACATATGGTGACTACACCTGTTAGTGTTCTTGCAGAGGAATTATCAAATCTTCTTATTCTAGTAACGGTCGCATCCTATTTGAGAACAAAGCTAAAAGTGGGATTAATGCCACTGACCGTCTTAATGGTTTCGATCTACTTTGGAGCCATTCATATAAGTGCATGGGGACTGGCAGCAGCCGTTAATAGAATGTTGATTCACTTCACCTTCCTGTTTTCTGTACTAGTCTTTAGAAATGTTTGGCCTTGCATCCTTGCTCATTTGTATCAAAATTGGATGACACATACAGCGGTTTTTGTAGAGGGTTTTTCTGCACTATTTGTGACTTATGGTTTGATATTACTCCTGATAATCATTATTTATCGAAAAATATCGGTAAAATATCACTATCTAGGCTAATCAATGGCTAATGATATGAGGAGGCTGGTTCATGAGATATGTTGCATTATTAAGAGGCATCAATGTAGGCGGTAATAATAAAGTAGAGATGATTAAATTGAAGCAGATGATGGCATCTTTAGGATTTACTAAGATTGAAACCTATCTTAATTCGGGGAATGCCTTGTTTGATTCAGACGAAAATCAAGCGACAATCGAAAGGCTCTTTTTAGAGGCATTTGAGACCGCTTTTGGTTTTTCAGTTCCCATTCTTATTAAGTCACAGTTAGAGATTAAAACCATAGCTGAGGCGATTCCAAATGAGTGGCTTAATGATAAAGAACAAAAAACAGATGTTGCCTACTTGTTTTCAGACGTAGATGATGAGACGATTTTAGACGAAATTCCTGCAAAAAAAGAATACGTAGACATGATTTACATTAAGGGAGCCGTGATATGGCATACTTTAAAAAAAGATTATAATAAGAGCCAACTGAATAAAATCATTAGTAGGAAGATTTATAAAATGATGACTGTGAGAAATGTCAATACAGCTAGATTTTTAGCAAAAGACACGTGATTAAGGCAGTGATACTTTTAAATACAAATGGAAAAGCTATTTATGACCTAAGATAAGCATCCTTTTTTCTTGCATGGAATAATAAAGACGTGGATTTATTGAGGGAGCAAAGAAATGATTTATGAATTAGATAAAAGCGAGTACGACAAAGTGAAAGACTTATTCACTCAGTTAAAAAGCAATGAAGCGATTGAATCTATTTTTAATCATAAAAATGAAGCACGTATATTAGTAAATGATAGAGATAATCCTAAAAGTGTCTTTATTATTGATTCATGGGCTTATTACTACTTAGCAGGCGATTCTGAGAACACAGACTTTAATCGGGAACTGCTTCATTACTTAGAAAATGTATTTTTTGTAGAATGTAGAGACAAGCACTTTAATACTGAGTTTGCCTTTTATCCTGACAGTGTTGCCTGGTGTCAAAAAACGATAGACCTGTTTTCACATTTGAAACTTAAAGAGTCAGGAAAAACTTATTTTGAGTATGATAAAAGCGCCTTTAATCCCAATTGGAGATTAGATATTCCTGATGGGTTTAGTGTCAAGCGTATTAGTCCAGCGGTTCTAAAATCAATCGATGATCGTGCCGAATTTATTGATTATATCAACTGTTTTTGGGGAAGTCCTAATACTTTTTTTGACAAAGGATTTGGTTATTGTGCTGTTAATGAGACTGATTTTGCGACGATATGTCTCTCTGTATTTGCTTCAGAAAATAAACGGGAAATAGGCATTAAAACTTTTCCAGACTTTAGAGAAAAAGGACTTGCGTATGTATCGGCATGTGCCTATATTGAAGAATGCCTTGAGAAGGGATATGAACCGGTTTGGTCGTGTTTTAGTGATAATGAATTATCCGTTAAGTTAGCGCAAAAACTTGGTTACCGCATAGTGGTCAATCACCCGATTTATTTTGTAAATATTGAAGAAGAGGTGGAAGTATAAAGAAATTATGTATATTGGAATTGATTAGTGTTTCCTTTAAATGAGATATGAAAAGGAGAAGTGTATGAAGAAATCTAGAGTTGTCTTATTAATTGCAATACTTGTAGTATTGTCTTGGCTATTATATTTTAGACCCACTAAAGTAGAAGCGGAGATTCCCTTAGCTGAAGTAACTTATGGTGGCAACACTATAAAATCAGAATCCTTTATACATTTTTCAGGTTATAAGTATAGACACCTTTTAAAAAAATCTTATTTTGAAGGTTCTGTTCAAATTGGAGAAACATCATTTGATTTAGCAAGAGTTAATTTGAATCATTTTGATACCTTAATGGGGGTTGATCCCATTTCAGGAGATAGTATAGGCTACGCATCTACATACCTGTCGAGTTTTTTTGATGAAATCACTTTGCTTGTTTTTCACTGATGGAAGATGGTCTCAAAATGACGGGAAAATTTTGACAGGCCCTGTTGATAACCACGAAGAGGCGGTTGAACTAATCAATCAACATTTAAAACAGCATGTTGTATTAAAAAAAATCATCAATCAATAATAAACAATTGATTGCAGATACTTGATGTAGGGGATCATCGATTCATGGTGAGAATATGTGTTGACAAGCGATAAGAACGAAAGGAGTTTAAGATATGCCATTTGATTTTAAAAAAGAGTATAAAGCTTTATATGTTCCCAAAAATAAACCTTCAATCGTTGAAGTGCCGGTAATGAATTACATAGCAGTTAGAGGAAAAGGCGATCCCAATGAAGAAGGAGGTGCCTATAAAGAGGCTATTGGGATTCTTTATGCCATTGCTTATACCCTCAAGATGAGTTATAAGGGAGACTATAAAATAGAAGGTTTTTTCCAATATGTCGTTCCGCCCCTTGAAGGCTTTTGGTGGCAAGATGACATTAAAGGTGTTGACTATACCCGTAAAGACACTTTTAACTGGATTTCAGTGATTCGTTTACCTGATTTTGTTACAAAAGAGGATTTCCAATGGGCAAAAACAGAAGCGGCAAGAAAGAAAAAAATAGATTGTTCTTTGGCAGAATGGATGACAATTGATGAAGGTCTGTGTGTACAAATGATGCATATAGGGCCTTATGATGATGAGCCTGAGACAGTTGCAATTATGGATGCTTTTTTAGCAGAGAATGGTTACACCAATGATATTTCAGATAGCAGAAGGCACCATGAAATCTATTTGTCAGATGCCAGAAAAGTTGAACCAGCAAAGTGTAAAACAGCTATTCGACATTCAATTAAGAAAATAGTCAGTCAATAGATTAATATTAGATATGGATGGCAGTTATGGAATAGAAGTAAAAACCAAAAAAGAACGTTTGTCTAAACGTTCTTCATTGATTACTCCTATTGGTTAATGATAGTTCTCACATTTACTGACCGTCACTAGCAATTAAATCGCCACTGTAAGTGACATTGTATACACCGCTAAGAGTCTTTTCTTGACTTGCCATTTCAAGTTCACCAGACCACCAATAGTCATCATTGAATTCAGAATAATCATATGTATTTTGAATTTTATCCTCTGTTCGGTAGACAACGATGACTTCTTTGCTAATGATAGACCCTATAGAGGGACCTTGTGACTCATCTGCTACAGTTGGTGCTTCCAGACCAGCATTAGAACAACCTGTGATAACCAATAGCATCACTAATGTTAAAACAATCAATACATTTTTTGTGATTTTTAGCATCATGACCTCCTTTAAAATGGATTAGGACTCCTAATAGTATATTATTTTTTTAAGAAAATGTAAATAGAGGGGCAAATGTAAAATAAATGCAACATTATAAAGCGATTTATATTGGCAATACACATTATGCTTATCTAACAAGTCCAAACATTGATGCAATATAAGAATAATGGATTGTATTAACTTCAAAACGTTAATGGAGATAATTTACATAAAAAGAAATTGATTGTATAATAAAAATAGTAGCATAAGTATCACTTCGTTTTACACCAATTCTAAGCGTTCAAAGCGAGTTAAGGAAGGAAATAGCTTGTGAAGAAGTGGTTAAAAAAAATCCTCTATTTATTGATTCTGATTCCATTTTTACCTGTAATATTTATCTTTATCATCATGGCAATATCAATGGCACCTGAAGATTGGGCAAGCATATTGTTAGATTTTTGGAATTTTTCCGATCATATTAACGGGCGGAAAAGAAAGGGCGCATAAGATGATTTATCCACTGTTGGCAACAGGACTATTACTTTTCATTATGGGGCTATTAGTGTGGCGGTCACATCAAAGTAGGCGGAAAGAAAAAGTGTCAGGAGAGCTTGTTTTCAGTGCTGTAAATTATGATAGATGGTATTGGATAAGACCCATTACATTTACATTATTGTTACTTGAAAGTATAAAAATCTTGTCGAATAATCAAGAGCCTGCTTGGACGATGATGATTCCTATATTAAATATCCTTATTATTATGATGATGATCTTTGATTCAATAAGAGCAAGTCGTGTTAAAATTTATAAAGGTGGTATTTTACTGGCTCAGGTGGCTTTAAAGTGGGATCAAGTGATTGAGTACGAGTGGATTGTATGTGATAACACAGACTATATCAATTTGTGCTTATATTATGAAAATAAAAACGGGATACATATCTTAAAAAAATCAAAAGCAAGTGTCAAATTATCGCGTCAACATGAAAAGACAATCAGTCAAATATTAGACTTTTCAATTTCTACACCTCAGGCCTAAGCGTATGTTAACTTATAAAGGAGCATTATGAAAACGAAAAGAATCATGGATTGGGCAGTCATTTGTTTTGGACTATACTATGCGTATCAGTCATTATATAGGGTGGTTTATTTTGGCATTCTCATCTTATTGAGTGGAGCCTTTAAGCTCATTGATAGCTTTACGATTATCGTGCAAATCCCCTTGTTTTTAATAGGACTGACTTTGATTGTAAAGCCTCAGCTAGTCAGTGAAAAAGTCAATGGCTTCAACCATAGGGAGGGTGTCGACTTTAAGGCGCTTGGTCAATTATTAATTAAACTTTTATGTCTTGTATTGATGATGAATAGCTTATTAAATTTCCTTATTTTAATAGGACAAATTTCTAACATCTTCATGGTGAGACCATTATCGGGATTCATGATTCCCTTTATAATCAACATCTTTTTTAGTCTTATAAAGATAGCCGTAGCTGTTTTTCTTTACTTAAAATCAGCAGAAATTAACCTTAAAGTACTTCAACCACTTATTCAGAAAATAAACTTTAAGAGAAAAGGTGAATTAATACACTGGCTCAATGAAGTCGATTTGAGCGTTTTAGAAGATTCTTTTGTAAAGATATTTGCTCTTGTATTTATCGCGATTAATGGCTATGGCTTATTGAGACAATCCTTAGCTTTACCTGTATTATCAGGAGTATCTGGCGTAATTGGGTTTTCATTTCCCCTCTATTTAAATTTACTCTTGAGGGGACTTGCGATCGTTTTAGGGGGATTGATTTTTAAAAAATCTAACCTGCGCCAATTTATATTGAAAATCAACCGTCAAGTATACTAAAGGGAAATCTTTTTTTTGCCCACTCAGAAAATACTTTACATCATGTTGAACAAGTCACAGTGAGATGAAGCGCAATCATCAATAATAAAGGAGCACACGATGAAACTCGGATGTACTTATATAAAAGTATCAGATATAGATCAATCTATTCAGTTTTATGAAAATTTAACAGAGACCAAGGCACGTTACACCAATAAAAGTAGGTGGGTTGATTTTGATTGCGGGCTATCACTCTATAATGTAGATTTTGATTTGAATCAGTTAAAGAATGACGAGAATAGCCGGAAACATTACAATAATGCCTACATCAATTATGTACAAAAAGAAGAAATAAGAAACTCACAAAATATTGTCTTTAATTTTTCAAACGGATGATTTGATAGGGGAAAGAAATCGTTTGATGCGTCTTGAGATTGGTCCTGTATCAGAGCTCATGTATGTCAACGTGGTCATGCCCTATTGGTTTTTTATCATCAATGATCCTGACGGTAATGAAATTGAAATCACTGGGCCTTTATTAGCTTCAATTGATGATTATCTGGGCAAAGATGTGACTGTGATTGTTGACAGACCTTTGGGATCCAAACATCCTGAATTCGATATGATTTATCCTATTAATTACGGCTATATCCCAAATACAATTGCTGGTGATGGTGAAGAAATTGATGCCTATGTTTTGGATGAATTTGAGCCTTTAGACAAATATCATGGAAAGGTGGTCGCTATTATCCACCGAAAAAATGATATCGAAGACAAGCTGGTGGTATCCAATAAGAACAAGCAATACAAAAAGTCTGACATAGAATCTTTAACACATTTTACGGAGCAATATTTTGATTCAGACCTTATTCTTTTTGAGGAAGAGGAAGGGTAATTAAAGAGAATGATAATTTTTAACCGTATAAATGTCTTGGTTTACAGGGAGGTTTAGCATGAATAAGCGTGGAACAGGAACCATTTTAATTGTAGTGGCAGCACTTTTATATTGTACAAAGTATCTATCTGCAGCGATTTTTGCAAGCAATAGCTCTAGCTGGGGAAGTGATATTTTTCAAAATATGTTATCTTATACAGGAGGAGATTTAGGCTTATTTAGTCTTATTGCTTTAGTGGCTGGGATCATATATCTTGTTTGGGAAGAGGGTTCTGCTATTCATACAAGAAGAAAAGAAAAACTCAGTCAATTAGAGGATTTTATGAAAAAATAAATGGTTTAATCGATTGATGAAGACCTCACGATAAGACACAAGAGAAAAGATAGACTTATGATATTTTCTCAATAACAGATGGAGGTGGTTTGTGATGACCGCATATGAAGAAGGGATCAAATTAATTGAAGGGACTTTTGGTGGCGGTAAGGATAATATTATTTCATTGGGCACTATAGCCAGAGAAAATGGAAATGATGGTAAACCTAGACCTGTTGTACGAAGTGTGGACGCCTATTATGAAGCGGGGACATTTTATGTTGTTACCCACGCAAAATCCAATAAAATGCTTCAAATAGCCCAAAATGAAAACGTTTCGATTTCGGGTTGTATGGAAATGTTTACAGCAAACGGTGTTGGTGAAAATTTGGGTTGGGCTTTAGATCCTAAAAATGCTGAAATAAGAGAAAAAACTTAGACGTTGTTTTTCAGATTGGTATGATGAAGCTAACAATGAGCAAGATGAGAACTGTTGTTACTTGGCAATCCATCTAACAAGAGGAACGCTCAATGTGAACCACTGGGAGAAATTATACCATCTTGATTTTGCTAATCAATCGATCATGGAAGAGGGGGGCATTTATTAGAGGTTGAATGGCATCAAATCGTTTATGAATAGCTAAAAATAATATTTAAATGAAAACGGTAAAATAACAAAAATACTAATGACTATACTATCTATTCACTAGACTTTACATATTGTAGGGGTTAAAGGCTATGTTGACTGACCTGAAAAGTAAGTCCGTATGAATCGGATAGTCCAAATTTTAAAAAAAGGAGATTAAATATGAAAAAATTGGCAGCACTTATGATAAAAATTTTGGCACTTTATAGTGCCGTGAAAGCCATCGGTAGCTTATCGGCAATTGTACAAAGTATACCTATTATGAATTCAAAGAATGGAATGGGGACAGGGAATACTTTTGTCTTATATTTCTCGCCATTTATTATCAACCTCATACTGTCTATCCTATTGTGGGGATTTAGTAGTAAGTTAGCTAATACTATAGTAACTGAGAATTCTGAATTTCAAGTACTGAATAAGACCATTGATTACAATCAGCTTTTAACTATAGCGATTAAAGTTGTAGGGGTTATTTTAGTAGTTATGTCGCTTGAAGAGGGGCTTTGGGGGCTCGTTTCATTAGTCAATACTCCTATGGACATGATGGATTTTAGTCAAAGATTTGTTTTGTTATTTAAAAAATTCTATCCATTCTTCCAAATGATTATAGGGATTGTCTTAGTAACGAATAAGGGACTCCATAAAATGATTGGTTTTAAAGAATAATGACTCAAAATAGGCGATAAATTATTTTGAAAGGGAGGCTTCATATGAAGTCTAAAGTAAAAGGCATATCTATTCTAATTGCATTAATAGCAGTGATTGCTTGCATTATTTTAGGCAAGGACGATTTTAATTGGGAAGTTTTTCTTGACAAAGTAAATCATAAACTTGAAGGGAAATAAGTGATGCATTCAGGAGTGACGAAATGGACAAAACAATAATTGAATTTCTAATTAAAGCAAAAAAGGCAACTTATGCAGGTAAAGGGAGCGAAAGTCAAGCAACAAGACCTCATTCACACGATTTAATCTATAGTGAAAATAAGCTTAAATATATTGATACTTACTTAGGTTCAAGTCATTTTGCTGGCGAAGAAGCCCTATGGCTTGATGACCAACCCTTTTGGGCAATGAATTACGTTGGAAGAGTTGTAAATGATGGTTTTGAGAGCAATTTTTTAAAAGAGTGTCTCTTGAAAGTTCCTATCGAGATGCCATTTAGAGGGCCAAGAGAAAATAGAAAAGGTGATTTGTTATATACTTGTGAAGTGATTGGCGATTTTAAATGGTTTTCAGGAAAAGAAATGATATTTAAGGGTGATGTGAAGGTCTATGAGTGCCTTTTTCATGGTGGAGAAATAAGAGGCTGATAAAGCATATTATAAAAGAATGAGGAGATTCTATATGAAGATTGAGCATATCGCCATTTGGACAAATCAATTAGAAGTGATGAAGATGTTTTATAGTGACTATTTTGGAGCGGTTTCAAATGATATATATATGAATTCAAAAACAGGCTTTGAATCCTATTTTTTAACTTTTTCAGAGGGCAGTCGGTTAGAAATTATGTCGAAGCCCAATCTTGAAGAAGGTCATAAGGCAATCAATAACGGCTTCATCGGATTAGGACATTTTGCAGTATCAGTGGGATCGAAAGATGGCGTTATAGAATTGACTGAGCGTTTAAGACGTGATGGCTATAAAGTATTGAGCGAAACCCGCTGGACTGGTGATGGCTATTTTGAAAGTGTTATTAGTGATCCAGATGGCAATCGGGTTGAGATAACAATTTAGTGGATGGTGAATATGTACGAAGCATTAGATAAAGAACTTAATTCTAGAAGGAGATATACGAGAGCTAATCTTCTTAAAGGCGAAAATGCGATTGATCGCTTTTACAATAGTAAGGGACGCCCTTTTAAGAATGAAGCGCTAAAAAGTAGGTATTGTAAACTAAAATTAAAGAATGAAATATATAGTAATGTTGATTTTCCAGTAAATGTAACTGTTATTTTTGGATTGGTAACTGGGCTAGCTGTTTTTTTCCTTCAGACATTTGTTGGAATTTGGAATGGATTTGATGATGATATTAAAAAGCTTATAGATGACTTTACGTCTAAAAGTGGACCATTAACAGAACAACAAAATATAAATGTGGAGAATATTGTCAGCGGCGTTAAATCACAATTATCATTGTATGCAATTTTATTAATTTTTCTGTTTATTATAGTTATTATTGTTTATAGATGGTGTATGAAGCGCAATTTTGAAAGTGGTCTATTAAGAAAACACTATTCACAATATGAAATGAACATGATTGATAGATGCCTTAATGAGTCTGTTAGATAAGACCATTCAACTAGGGGACATCAATTTAAGCATTTTACCTTGTGGAGATGCTTCCATTTTTGTCTTCAAAAGCCAAGGTAAAACGGTGGTCTATGCACCATGTGATGTGAAACCATTTACCCATGATGACTTGCTTTATGATGCAGATGTTTTAATACTTGGCAATACTGTCATTGGAGAGATTCTTAAAGAGGGGCGTGTATTGGCTCAAGATTCATTTATGAGACAAGACCTCTTTAGCATGGCAGAAGTGGCTGAATTAAAAGATAAATATCGTTTTAAACGTGTCATTATGACTCATTTAGAAGAAGACTGGGGTAAGTCATATGATGATTACAAAATTATAGAAAAAGGGGGCCTCGTTGAGTTTGCTTATGATGGGATGATTTTAGAATTATAGGTTTAATTTTCATAGGTCACTATAGGGATGATTCTAGTAGGCATAAAAATGATGACTTGAGAAAATGTTGAACAATGGTGGGAGAAGGACATGAGACCGCAACGTATAAAATATATTTTATTAACGGCTTTAATTATTGGTCTAGGGCTACTAAGTCGTCGTATATCTGGGCTCCCTTTATGGCTAGGAGATCTATTGTATGCCAGCATGATGACTTTTTTATTGCAAAGTCTTTTTATAAAGATGAAGAAGAGTTATGTGGCAATATTGGCTCTGGCAGTTACGTTTTTAATAGAGTTCTCGCAGCTTTATCAAGGTGAATGGATTGTCCAAATCAGGCAGACTTTGTTAGGTAGACTGGTATTAGGTCAAGGTTTTTTAGTAAGCGATTTATTGGCTTATACGACGGGTGTCATATTGGCTTATCTAGTAATAAGTCACATAAAGAAAGGCTATAAATAATGAAAAAAAGGATTATTCTCATCATTAAGATACTCATTGTTTTAGGCTTACTTGCTTTGATAGTGGTATTTGGAATTAATCAATATGTGGTTGCAACAACAAAAGATTATGTCTATACCGATGTTAATGAGCTTCCTGACAAACAAGTCATCATCGTCCTTGGAGCTTATGTGAATGATGACCGATTATCCATGGTGCTAGAAGATCGTGTGAAGTCAGGGATTTTGCTCTATGAAGATGAAAGAGCACCTAAACTTTTATTAAGTGGTGACCATGGCAGGCAAACCTACGATGAAGTGAATACGATGAGAAAATATATTTTAAACCATGCGAATGTAGAACAAGAAGATGTATTTTTGGACCACGCAGGTTTTGATACTTATGACACCATGTATCGGGCGAGGGATGTATTTCAGGTAGAGAGTGCCATTATTGTCACACAAGACTTTCATATTAATCGAGCGGTCTATATTGCTAGGTCTTTAGGGATTGATGCCGTTGGTTATTCGGTTAACCAAGACAAGTATAAAAAAGTCTTACAAATGAAATGGTCCTTGCGTGAGTCCTTATCAAGACTTAAAGCTTTTGCTGACGTCACTTTTGGCGCTAGCCCTAAATTTCTAGGAGAGCCCATTCCTATTACGGGGGATGGAAGACTGACTTGGGATGAAGAATAGATTAATAAATATCAGCATTGGTCACAGTACTTCAATTCTATTAAATCATTTCTTAGGAGACAAGATGATGAAAAAACAAGCACTGCCTATAATAGGCCTACTTTTATTTGGCATCTTATTACTGATGCACAGGAAGAAGTCTTTAGAGATTTTGACTGTTATGAGGTTGATAAGACAACATTTTCCCCAAAAGATAGTTTAGGCTATATGCATTAATGGAGCTTCTGGATGTCACCTTAAAATCTGATGTCCATGACTTTGTGATGGGTGATGATGCTCAGACCGACTATTTAATGCGTAAAGATTTAGTCTGTATATAAAAATGTTGATAATAAAAATATAAAATATAAGCAATAAGGATAAAATTTTCAAAGGAGTGACTATGAAAATATTTGAATTATATGCTTATTTTTTTGATGAAAATAAAATACATACCGCTTATGAAAGTGAGCAGGAATATATCGAAGACTTAATGTCCTTATTAGACATTTACTTAAAGATGGCTTATGAGAGACAAAACGAGGATAATATTGAGCCTTTAAGTGGCATGCCCTATGATATGGATCATATTGAAAGAATATTTATTCCCAGTCAACAAAAAGAATACATCTCAAAAATTAATATCAAAAACGTGTTCACTAGAATCAAACTTCATATCAATGAACGTCTTGAATCTACAAAGGATTGTGAACGCTTTAAAATACAACAAATTATTCAACACTTTGTTCCAAATGACACACTTTTATTACTATTTTTAATGGCTTATGCAATCGTCAATGATAGAAAATATGAACGAATATTTGCCTATTTACAAGATGACCAACAGATGATTTTTCCAACGTTTAGACTCTGTATATCTTTGCGTATGATTGAAGGATTAAATAAGAGTCAAATTATAAAAGAAATATATAAGGTACAAAAAAGACCTTATTCTCTTATATATGAAATGGATCAGGCGGATGAATTTAAGTACACAAGGATGGATCAATCTATATTTTTAGCGGATGAGGTCTATCAGTTCATCAAATTTAGCAATGAGGTGATTCAGGATATTGATATTACGCCTATTATTCGTCAAGATATATGCCAGAAAATAGTCAAATTGATCGAACTGGAGATGCCTTCAAGCGGAAATATTAATAATGTCATTCATATTTTTGGACCGAAAGGGATCGGTAAATGTTTTTTAATTGATTATGCTGCCCAAGAATGTCATCGTCAAGTGGAATATCTGCACCTTTTAGACCTTGAAATTCTAGACAAAGAGGCTCTTGAAAAACACCTGAATAAAATACATTTAAAAACACTGTTAAACCAGTCTATTCCTTGTATTGTGGTAGACACAGCCTTTAACAATATATTAGATGGAGAAATGCCAAGCCCCTTGACACAAACCACTAAAAGTTTATTAAATTACATCAGTAAAGAATGGCCCTTATCTATATGGATATCAGAGGAAAGGAGTGTCTATTTAAATCAATTTGATTTAACGACAATCAGCATAGAATTGCCTATATTAAATGCTACAGAACGCATTGCAGTGTGGCATTATTACGCTAAAGATTATCAGCTAGAGCCATCCATTAGTATTGATTTGTTATCCAATCAATACATTCTGACCACCGAAGATATTCAAGAGAGTTTACGTATTGGAGAGCAGCATGCTCTTAGTGTGCATCAAACACATGTAATGAATAGCGACGATATACGTTTTGGTATAAAGCAAAGAAGTAATTACCAACTGGGTCACTACGCAGATAAGTTGGGTTCTGTCTATACTTGGGATGATATTATCATCAAAGAAGACCAGAAAAAGCAAATGGATTTGATATGTAGCCATATTAAATTTAGAGATATAGTAGAGGAAAAATGGGGATTTCATGGGAAGAATCCTTATGGTAGAGGAACGTGTGCACTTTTTTATGGTGCTCCTGGAACAGGTAAGACAATGGCTGTTCAAGTGCTGGCAAATGAGTTGGGGCTAGATTTATATCGAATAGATTTATCTCAATTAGTGAGTAAATATATTGGTGAGACCGAAAAAAACATTACAAGTCTATTTAAACGGGCAAAAAACGTTAATGCGTTATTGTTTTTTGATGAAGCAGATTCCCTTTTTGCAAAACGAACGGAAGTTAAAGATTCTAAAGATAAGCATGCGAATGCTGAAACGGCACATTTATTACAAAAGTTAGAAGACTATGAAGGGATAACAATTTTAGCGACGAATTACGTCAACAATATTGATCAAGCTTTTAAAAGGCGTATAAAGTTTATGGTGAAATTTTCTTTTCCAACAGCAGATGAACGTTTGCAACTTTGGCAATCTATTCTTCCTAGACAAGCAAGATGTGATGAAGTCTTGGATTTTGAATTCTTAGCCAATCAGTTTGAGTTATCTGGGAGTCAAATAAAAGAGATCCTTAACAATGCAGCTTTTATGGCGGCATCAGATTATAAAGGTATTACGAATCAGTATCTCGTTGAAGCCATTAAACTGAATTATGCGAAGTATGGACAAATATTAACGGATAAAGATTTTGGCTATTTAGGAGAATTTTGAAAGGAGAATGATGATGATTAATCAAGAATTGGATGCAATGATGCGTACACTCAATCAAGCAATAAGTGAGGTTTCAGAAGAAAATGATTTATTAGAAGAGAATGGTAAATGGGTTATGAGGAATTTATTTAGTCCTTTTGAAAATAATGCCAATAAACTACTGATTGAAACGATTCCTGTCAAGATAACAGATCAATTTATGATAATGGATCATTTTATAATCATAGCCAATGGTCTTCCGGATGAATTAAGATTTGAGATGATTCAAGTTTGTAATGAAATTAATTACTATTCTAATTTTGGTAATTTTGGTTGGGATAATAGACAAAATGCACTCTATTTTAAGCATGCAAATACTTTTAATATGGGTCAAAATATAGATTCGATTATAGAAGATATTATGAATCAATACTCTGTGATGATGACCATTATCAAAAATAATTATTCAATTCTAGATAGAGTTTGCAAAAAAGAATTAAGTGCTCAAATGATTATTAATGAAGGTGTTTTAGAATATTTATAAGGAATTTGGAGGGATATTATGGAATCAAATAAAACACGGAAAAGATCTAATTCTTTAGTGAGTGCGTCAAAAAAACAGCCTAAAAAGACCAGACGTCGAAGGAAATCACTTCCTACAAGAACACCAATACATACAAATGAAAACAAGTCAGAAGAACAAGCAACAACTGTTGAAACAGCATCAAACCAACAAAATGATCAAATTACTGTGGCACCAGAAACAACAAATGAATCTCCATCTGAATCGACTACACCGACTAATCAAGCTGAAAAGAAATCGAGTAATTGGTTAGAAAAATTAATATCAGGTTTTGATGCAACGTCAGATTTTGCATCCATGGGGAGTAAGATTTCAAATTTTGGAAAATCAGATGACAAAAATAAAGCGGATGAAGAAAAAGAATCAAGTAATGGTTTTTTAGATTATCTTAAAGGCGGTTCAGATATCATGTCGGGTGGTCTAGGTGCTTATCAAGGTTTTCAAAACATGAAATCGGTAGACAGTGAAGGTAAGAAACGGAGTATAGGAGACCGCATATCTGGTGGAGTAGGTATGTTATCAGGTGTTGGAAAAATGGCGGGTTCTGTTTTTGGAATGCTTGAAAAAGCAGGTGTTGGAGGGGATTTTGTAAAAAATAGTAATGCCATGCTAGGTATAGCAAATGATGGCTTAGGGGGTATTGGAAAAATTGCAAGTTTATTTAAAAGTGATACCACTGATGAGTGAAACAGAAAAATAAGAAATTTCTGAAAATTTACAATATTTTGATGTAAGGCTTTGTTTTTTTTGATAAACTGGTATAAAAAAACAAAGGAGGTTGTTTTTTGAATGATATGAATAATAATATATTAAAAGCAAAATTAATGCCGTTAAAGCATCGAGGCCCTATATTAAATAGAAGGAAACTGATTAATAGAACTTTGCCTTTATTTCAAGCACCTATTGTTTTATGTCATGGTTCTATTGGAACTGGGAAGACAACCTTGATTGATCAAATGATTCAATCAATTACGTCTAGATACCTATGGATTAATTTAGATCTCTGTGATAATAATGAAAAAAGTTTATTTAAGTATTTCAATTTAGTGCAAATGAAGCTACTGAAGGTCAATGAGGATAGGTTAGACACTGATCATATAGGCAATGAATACAATGTACTGAATCAACTATTAATTAATATGAACCAACGAGAAGAGAATGATTATTATTTTATTATAGACAATATTCATCTTGTTGAAAATGAAAGGGTAATTCAATTTCTGCTTTATTTCCTTAAGTATAAACCAGATTGGCTTAAGGTTGTATTGATTTCTGATAATCAGCATATTGATTGGATGGGAGAACTTATTTTTGAAGAGTATTGTAAAGTATTGAATAATGATATTTTGTACTTTGATATTGAAGAGATAGATAGTCTGAGCCGTCTTTATCAATTGAAATTAAATAAAAGTGTCATACATAAAATTTACACTTACACCTTGGGATGGCCAGTTTTAACGACGATGATTATTAAAATAATTCAGAAATACCCAATCAATATTCATGAAAACTGGGAAGCACTTATTAATAAATCTGGAATATACATGTTCATAAAAGAACACGTATTTGACCATTGTAATAGAGAATATGTTAATGAACTTAGCCAAATATCACTTTTGGACTATTTTGATGCCCATATTTGTAAACATGCTTTAGGAATCAATGACGCACCAGAAATTATTTCGTATTTGTTTCAACAAGGGATGATTGTGAGTACTTCGGAAAATAAATTAGGCAATTATCAACTAGGAACTTGCCTTAGAATATTTCTTAATGGAAAACTAGAAGACGAGAGCCGTCAAAAGGGTATTAATCAAATTATTGATTATTTTTTAAGTATTGAGAATAATCATTTGGCGGTTCATTATGCATTAAAATATAGAAAAACATTGATTTTATTAAAACTGATAAAAAATTGCGGTATGCAAATGATTATTGATGGCGAAATGGTACTATTTGAAACATGTGTCAATCTTTTTGAATCAGAAAAAGTGGATTTGGATCATGAGGTACTTGGATTAATCGCACAATTTTATTATGCTAAAGGGAATTACTCAAAATTATTTAAGTATCTTAACCGAGCAGATAGTTTCTTTGGTAAAGAAAACAAATACTCTATTTATCGTGCCATTTATCGCAATATCAATAAATATACAAGAGATAATAAGGACATTGAAAACGAGGTTCACCTTTTAGTTCAAAAATTAATCGATCAAAATATTGCCTATCCCTATCTATTAGCAAAAGATCAAAAATTGATAAATAAAATGACAAAACGGTTTGATTTAGCTCAGGATACACTCATTAAAGTGACTGATTTTGGTAAGTTTAAAGTATCTATTAAGAACACTGGGGAAGAAATCTCATGGAGAACAAAAAAAGGTTGTGAGCTTTTTGCATATATGTTCTACTTGCAAGGAGAGAAGATAGATCGTCGTTCTTTATTAGAGAATCTTTGGACTTACGAGATACCCGATAATGCAGTTGCACTATTACATAATATGCTTTATAACATTAGAAAAACATTTTCTGCCTCTGGTATTTCAAATATTATTGAATATAAAGACAAACGTTATACACTTGATTTTTCTGTTATTGAAAGCGATTTTCAACAACGATTAATGATTTGTAAATTAATTGAAAATGAAGCTATAGATGAATTAATGCATTATAAGAACCAACTAAGATCTTATTGGGGGAGTTATTTAGAAACAATAGATGCAGACTGGTGTAGAGACCTAAGGGATTATTTTAATAAAATGTATGTGAAAGGCTGTAAAATGATTGCTGATAGGCTTGAAAAAGAATATCAGTTCGACCTATCAATAAGATACCTTCGCAATGCTTTTTTCATTGATTACTATTCAGAAGATTTAATGAAAGAACTTTTAATTTGTTATGGAAAAACGGGAGATTTGAGGCAAATGAAAGACAATTTTGATCACTATAAAAAGCGCTTAAAAGAAGATTTAGAAATTGAACCCAGTGATCAAATCATAGAATTATACAAATATTGCAAGAATAATTTTAATGGTGATGGAGAAAAGCTTAATGGTCGATTTTAATGAGGAAATCAATAATAAGTATTTAGAATATTTAAAAGAACTTGCACTGCGTAAAATTGATTTTGTCTTGAATGACGATTCTCAAGTAACACATGGGGACTTATATAATCTGAAAGAGAGAATTGATGTTTATGTCGAAGAAGAGAAGCATTATTTTTTACCAGTACCCTATTTGTTTTATGTCTTTGGATGTAATGAGTTTGAGAAGCATTGCATCATCATGCTTATGTGCTTTGAATTATTTGAAGAGGTCAGAAATGCCATTAACCAAGAACTGGCGTTAAGCCTCCCAGTATTAACAAAATCATTCTTAATATTATCCTATGAGTATCAATTGAAGCCCTATGAGGAAGTTATAGCCTTTGATAAAACGAATCAATTGATGAGATTCTTCTTTGATGTATCAGAAAGGGATATGGCACTTGATATGACTTTTAAGATGCAAGCTAGAATCAAGCTCTTTATTGTAGGGTCTGTTGATAAATATGTAGCGTATAAACCCTTATATGATGCTATTGATCCAGAAGAATATCAGGATCATTATGATTTGCATTCAAATGAGCTCAAATGTTTGAGTGCTTATCTAGGGTCTCATGCTGATGAGAGGCGGATTATCAATCTGTTTGGTGCAAAAGGATCAGGTCGAAGGTGGCTTATTTATCATTGCATTCAAGATAAGCATCAAGAGATGTTTTGTATTAATCTCGAATTACTCAAGCGCATTTTTGATACAAATGAAAAACAGTTTTTTGAGCTCATAAGAGAAATGATGATATACAATAGTGTACCTGTATTGGTAATGAATACATATGACAAGGATAAAGTAGATTATAGTGAGTATACTCAGGTGATTAAATCACTCCAAATCTATTTTCAATCTATATTCATCTTATCAGAAAGAAAAATATGGTTTGAAATGGTAGATTTTGAATCTCTTTTTTATTTGTCAGTTCAAAAACCAACACTTTTTGAATCACAAGGCATATGGCAGAGAGAATCTCGAAAATATAGTTTGTCTAAAGATGTCAATCCTTTAATGATGGCGAATCGATTTTCTCTATCAATTGGACAAATAAAAAATGCGCTTAAATTGGCTGAAATATATTCACGAACAAGTGCTGCAAAAAGAATTAATGCAATGCATTTGAAGCGGTCATGTTATAACGTCGTAGATAGATTGAAAAATGAGCACTTAAATAAGATTGATGCCTATTATAATTGGGATGACTTGGTTGTAAGTCACCAGATTAAAGAAAAATTGAATAGGGTTTGCAATCAGGTGAAATATAAAGAAAAAGTATATGAAACTTGGGATTTACAATCAAAGATTACTTATGGAAAAGGCGTTTCTTTAATCCTATCCGGACCGCCAGGTACAGGGAAAACAATGGCAGCTCAGGTTTTGGCAAATGATGTTGGCCTAGATCTATACCGTGTAGAATTGGCTTCAATTGTCAGTAAATATGTTGGAGAGACAGAAAAAAATTTAAATGATATTTTTGAGCAAGGTCAAAAAAGCAATATTATTTTATTGTTTGACGAAGCTGACGTTTTATTTTCAAAACGAACAGAAGTGAAAAATGCTACAGATAAATATAGCAATATGGAAGCCGCCTATATGCTTCAAAAAATTGAAGACTACGAGGGAATTGTAATTTTGTCAACGAATTATTTGGTCAGTTTTGATGAAGCTTTTAAACGAAGAATAAAGTTTGTCATTGATTTTACTTTGCCAACTTTTGAAGAGAGACGACAATTATGGTCAAATGCTATTCCTTCAACGTTACCTTGTAGCGAAATAGATTTAGATTATTTAAGTCATTTTGAACTTTCAGGGAGTAATATTAAAAATATAGTTATTTTTGGTGCTTTTGAGGCCGCAGCAGATAAAGAAGTTTTGCGGATGAAACATTTAGTTAAGGGAATACAAAATGAATTTTCTAAAAATGGGAAAGTAATGACTGAAAATGATATTGGTGAGTACTATATGTTTTTAAGTTAAGGGTGTGTTTTTTTGAAAGAATTGATAAAACGCCGATATGAAAAATTAAATAATTCTGAAAGTAAGTTTCAATCCCAAAAGACCAAGCAGATTGATAAAAGTCAGACTTATCAAAGTGAAGATTACCTTTCATATGAGAGTTCATTTCATAAAATCGCCTTGCATATTAATGAGAAAAAAGAAGGCGAACTCATTTTTTCGGGAAAAAGATCTTTCCATTCTCCCAATTTTGAAAATTATCAGAAATCAATTATCGAGAGAGAAAGCAACGCCTTTTTAGTTAATAATCATTGGCTAAAGACCAATTTAAAAGAGGTTAAGGATTCAGCAATTTCGTGTAGAGTCACCCCCTATGATGATAAGTCCTCATTATCAGAGGTGCTTTCAACAGTCTATCAAGATTATTCTCAAAAAATGATTGAGGATACAATGCCTTATGTTTCTATCAAAGATGATGAAAAATCATTAGATAAACTGAGAATGATTGAAAGAAATAGGCAATATGCAGACTTGGACTTTGAGATCAACTTACGATCAATCAGCCAGCAAATTGAACATCTTGATAGAATGATCGTTCAGAAAAAACAAAATAAAGAACAGACCTTAGATCAAATAGAAACTTCAGTCAATCAGTATAGGGAAATAAGGCATTTAACAGAGAGTTATCAATATTTATGGGCAAAAAAAATGAAGGAACTTGTTGAAATTGACCAAACGGACCATGAAGAAAGTAATACTGAGGACGATAATAGAACTACTGAGGAGGATAAAATAAATGTCATGATTAAAAACGATGACCAATCAAGGGAGTAAAAATAGACTTGTTTAGAGAGATGTAGAGAATTAATTTGTATAATTTAGTGTAAGTAATATTGGTTAATGATATATATATCAATTAAAAAAGGAAGGGAGGGAGCTAGTTTCATAAAAACATGAGACTGGGATTATATGGCAGAATATTTATCGCCGGGTGTGTACGTTGAAGAATTTGATTCAGGTGCAAAACCCATGGAAGGTGTAGGTACAAGTACAGCTGGATTTATTGGGCTTGCTGAAAAAGGCCCCGTTGAAGGTGTCCCACAATTAGTCACAAATTTTTCGGAGTTCAAAAGGACTTATGGAGGGTATTTATCTGAAAATGAATTTGGTGATTATCGTTTTTTAGCTTATGCTGTAGAGAATTTTTTTGTTAATGGTGGTTCGCGTTGTTTTATCTCAAGAGTTGTTCCAAGTGATTCTAAATGTTCAGTTGCATATGCGCCACAAAAAGACGATGCAATTTTAGAACTTGTAGCAAAAAATCCAGGACTTTGGGGGGATTCAATAACGATATCTATAAGCCCTACTAGCAAAGCAAAAACACAAATTTTAGAAGAAATTGATGATGGTGAAAGCAAGAAGTATAAAGTCAAAAGTGGTGTAGGTTTTATTCCTGGAGATGTGGTCGTCTTTACGGATAATAAGGTAAGTGAACTCAATAGAGTGGTTAAAAATCAAGATAATATCATTAGTTTTGAAAAGGTTTTTGAAGCCAAAGTAGTTGATAAGAACTTATTGCCTAATAAAGTCATTATGACTTGTGAGTTTGATTTTGAAATCAAATATGAAGACATTATAGAAAAATACGACAATTTATCATTTAATATTAATGCGCCACAGTATATTACTAAAAAAATGGCAAAATCAGATTTAGTGGCTGTTAACGTCAATGATATCAACTCTGAAACATTGATAAAACCTTATGACTTATTAGTTGGAGATACTTCTATTGATAAGATACTCTTCAGTGGGGGAAGTAATGGGACTATTGACAATTGTTCAGCTTCAGATTTTATGGGTGTGGACAATGGCGCGGGAAAAAGAACAGGTATTCAAGCTTTTGTTGACAATGATGTCGTATCAATCATTGCTGTTCCAGGCATTACAGATCCAAATGTTCAATTAACATTAGTGGCACATTGTGAAAATTTAGCAAGCCGTTTTGCGGTACTTGATATACCAAGAGATGCAACGAAAGTACAAGATATTATCAATCACCGTTCTATATTTGACAGTAGTTACGCAGCACTTTATCATCCTTGGCTACAAGTTTTTGACCCGTTAGATAAAAAGAATATTGCAATACCACCATCAGGCTCTATTATGGGGATTTATGCAAGAAGTGATAATTCAAGAGGTGTTCAGAAAGCACCAGCAAATGAAGTAGTAAGATCTTGTGTAGGGTTAGATTGCCAATTTAATAAAGGTGAACAAGATATTTTAAATCCAAAAGGAGTTAATCTAATTAGAGTATTTCCTGGTCAAGGGATTCGTGTATGGGGTGCACGAACTGTTTCAAGCGACGGAAGCTGGAAATACATAAATGTCAGAAGACTGTTTATTTTTATTGAAGAGACTATCAAGGCGAATACCAGTTGGGCTGTTTTTGAACCTAATGATGAAGGACTTTGGGTAAGAGTTAAAAGGACCATTAGCGTCTTTTTAAATGGATTATACAGAGAAGGTGCTTTAGCAGGGTCTTCTCCTGATGAAGCGTTCTACGTTGAAGTAGGTCCGACAACAATGACTCGAGATGACATTGATAATGGGAGATTAGTTTGTGTAATCGGCGTTGCACCAGTTAAACCAGCAGAATTTATCATCTTTAGAATTACTCAAAAAACAAATGAGTCTGTTGAATAAAGAAAGGAGTTAATATAATGCCTTATCCTATTGGAAAATTTAGATATAAAGTTGAAATTGATGGCATTGAAGCAGGAGGTTTTTCAGAAGTTTCAGGATTTGATGCATCTATTGATGTTATGGAATATAGAGAGGGTGATATGGTCAGAACACCTTCTAAATTACCAGGTCTTATTAAGTACAGTAATGTAACTTTAAAACAAGGAGTTACTGATTCGATGGTACTTTATGACTGGATTACAACAGGTGTCAATGGTGCGGTGGAAAGAAAAACATTGACTATCACCTTGCTAGACGAAGAAGAAGCAGCGGCAGCTTCATGGCAAATTATTAACGCTTGGCCAGTACGTTATATGTCACCTGATTTTAATGCGACAGCTTCTGAAATAGCAATCGAAAGTCTTGAACTCGCACATGAAGGTTTAACAAGAGTATCATAGCAAATCAAAATTTAAACTCATCTTAGGGAGAAGTCTTTTCCCTAAGATGAAGTTTTATGTTTAAAGAAGGAGAACACCATGTTTCAAACTGAATTTAAATTCACCTTACCTAAGGGGCATCTTGACGCTAATGGTGAGTTACAAAAAGAAGGGATAATGCGCCTCGCAACTGCTGCAGATGAAATTTTGCCATTAAGAGATCCTCGGGTACAACAAAACCCAGGTTATCTCACTATTATTCTACTAGCAAGAGTCGTTATTAGAATCGGTAATAATGATAGGATAGATACTAAATTGATTGAGTCCTTATATACTGCTGATTTAGCTTATTTACAGGACTTATATGAAAAAATCAATTCAATGGAAATGCCATCTTATAAAGCGGCTTGTCCACACTGTGGTAAAAATATTGATGTACCCATAAATTTTATGAATGCCGATCAATAAGTACTTACCCTATAGACAAAATATATGAAGAAATGGCTTTTATTGGCTATTACTTTCATTGGAACCATGATGAAATTGCTACTATGAGTCATCAAGATCGGCGAAGATGGTGTAAAGAAATATCAACGATTAATTCGAAATTAAATGATGAACCTGAAAACATATTTAAGGTATAGATGGAGTGATTTGATGTTTGGTAATCAAGATCCATACATTATGAATTATGAATTCCAAGTGACTTTTGGTGTGATGAAAATGGGATTCAATAAAATAAGCAATATGAAATCTAAAATTCAATATGACACAATTGTAGAAGGTGGTAGTTTAAATGGGCCACATTTTTTGTTAAAAACGAAGACACAGCCCGATGTGATTATATTTGAAAAAGGGATGACAACTCAATTAAAAGATGTTGTTTTTTCAACAATCACAGAAGGTATGGTCGTTAGAGGTGTTTTGATATTTGTAAAGAAAAATGGCTCTATAAAACGCGTTTTAACATTTGAAGAAGGTTTGATACTCAGTAAATCTTTGAGCAATTTAGATGCAAATCATCCCGGTGTATTTATAGAGTCTCTAGAGATTGCACATTCGGGCTTGTACGATATGCCAATACCAAGCCTTTTCTAAATCATCTGCAACAGATTAATTGATCGAGGTGGAAATGCCTACTTTAAGAATAGTGAGTCAACAATTCAATAGAGAAAGTAGAACAATTTCTTCTTTTAAGCCTATTAAAACTAGAAAGTATATGACTTTTGAACGGTTAATGATTTCTAATTCACTTATTTATGCGTATAAGATGATTAAAAGATACAGTGAGTTAATTGGTTTTCCGTGGCAGAATAGCGTGATGGTATTACTTGAAAACATGGTCAATGAGGTGAATCACCATAAAGTGATTCGACAAGATTTGACAACTCTAAATCAAGTACTCAACCACTTAGACAATCACTTGTTGTCTAAAAATACATTAGATAATTATAGTGAATTTGTGAGTATATCACGACTTTTTTCACAATCTCTTTCTGTGAGTATTTCTAAAGAAACGCTTATATCCTATCCTTTCTATCAATCTTTAACACAGCTGAATCAACTCTTACATAAGGGTGCACATAGTAACTCTAGTATTTTCAGTCAGTCTCTTTATGAAGACGTTCAGCAACTCGTATTAGCATGCTCTGAAGGAATTAATCAGTGCTTGAATACTCAATTTAATAATCACTATCAACCTTATATAACAAGTCACGATTTAGATATTATATTACCCAAAAGGTTGAGTAATCCTTATACTAATATGCTTAAACATAACAGCCATTATCATAGGGATATGAGTGCAAGAAAACTTTTTATAAAAGCTCAGAATAACCATTATATTAAGGCTACATTGAAACAATTGATGATGAATCATATTGATTTATTGACGGAAGAGTCTTTTTCTTCATTTGAAATGATTCAAGATCAACTCGATTGGGTTGAATGGAAGAGTAAGTTGAATCAATTTTTTAATAGAATGGACCAACAGTTTAAGTTAGAAGTATTTAAGAATAGGGGGTTTGAGTCTAATCGGTTTCATGACTATTACGGCAATGAAAGTTCCAATCATATGAGTTTATCCTATCAAAAGAGTATAGAGGGAGCACTTGACAGTCATGATTTGTATACATTGTATCTCGATTTGATTTTAAAACAAGATTATTCTGAGGGCACTTCATCTTTATATGAAGATCCAGGTGATTTTTGGAATGTTTTTATTCATAATCCTTCAAGAAAAATGATTCTTGATAAATTGGAGAGCCAATCTATTATGGATTCATTCGTAATAATGACACAATTTTATCAGGTGTTAGAGTATCAAAAAAGAAGTAATAATCAACTATTTAATACATTGGACTATGAAAAATTTAAAGAAATTTATAGGTCTTATGTGAATCATTTTCGTTTATATGCGGATTTAGGTAAAGCCTTTTTCATAGAACTTGAATCGGGGAGTCAGCATTATGATCAATATTTGACAAGTTGGAACCAACGATTTAAAGAAATAATGGACCAAGGAAAACAGCTATTTGAAAGTATAGATGTTGCTACATTTGATTTTTTTGTAAAATCAAACGATTTTCAGTTATTGGCTCAAAACAATGGCATGCTATGGATGGATTTTAAAGAGAAAACTGAAAATTATAAGGTATTAAAAAAAGTCTTTTTGAAAGACATGTTATCTCAGGAGAGTGTGGCACAGGTATTAAATCAATATGAGATGCATCAAATAGATAACGAACATTTTAAACATGTTAATCAATGGATAATACAGTATGTACGAGAGAATCAAATGGAAATAGAAAAAATGAGTCAGTTAGTCCAAGCACTGAATCAGTCCTATCATCAGTTATTTCAGCTGGAAAATAATCCAATATATCATGAGGTGTCTGAGACAACAACAAATCAGATTAACCATATCGAAGCAGCTTTCTACAAAACATTAGAAATGAAATATCGAGTCAGTAAAGACACTTTGATTAATCTGAAAAATGCTTACCTAAAAAGTCAAATAACGGATTTATTTGATACTTATACAACAGAAAGGGATAAATCTTTACTTTATCAAACTCAAAAAACTTTAAAAGAATTACTCTTATCCTTTGACTTAAGTTCAGAACAATTTATGACAGATTCATTTGCAAAGCGTGTTGTTTCTACAGAGCAAGTAATCGACCAAGTGATTAATCATATTTTTAATGATAATACCTTAGAGAATTTATCTCACCATCTAATTGAGACGTCGTTACAAAGCAAAGAGATAGATAATATCATAAAAATCAATAAGATGGTTGACCACATTCAATCCTTGTATTATGAAAATCACATGCAGGAACTGTTAAGTGATCATCATTTCAAAATGGTTTTTAATAATCATACAGCTTTTTCAACTTTTTATAGAGAATGGAAAGCACAGACTGAAAATGTTGAAAAATCAACATTATTGCTCTATCAAAAAATGATTAATAAAGATCAACCAATAGAAACTTTATTGGAAAGAGAAAAGACTTTTAAGCAGCCATTAATAGAACATGAATATGGTTTCTTTGATGAAGTCCCTTATAAGGAACACCAGGATTACTTAAATAGCAATAAGTATTTGTTAAATTATATGAAACTTATTTATCAAATAAGTGTAAAAAGTAGGTCTCAGCAATATTTCAATAATGAATTAGAAAATCCTTTATATTGGATAGACGAGTACTTTGATCATATAAAAAATACAGGGTTAGTTAATAGAGAAGAAGAGCACTTGATGCGTTCGATGATGAGGTATTTCAGTTCAGTTGAAAGGCGTGGATTCAGCCTCAAGGGTAGTAAAAATGACAATATGATTCAAATACTTGAAGCCAATACTGATGAATACGTCTATGATAATCTGTCAATTTACTTGAACAATGGCATAAAATCGAGTATAAAGCCTTTGGTAATATCACCTGAATTCATTGATTATACTGAATTTCAATCTCTATATTATAGGGAGAACAAGACTCAATTTACAAATGAAAAAATGGAGGAACGGATTCAAAATTCTAAAGCAATACAGTATTTAGAACAGAGTCATAATGAACATGAAGGCAAATTAAACATATTAGAATCAATGCATGAAAATATAGAAAATCACGAAGCGATGATTCAAAATATTTTGCAGATACAAAATAAACTTCAAGATATTATATCCAATTATGAACAGGGTCAATCTATAGAATATAAGGTAATAGATGCTTTAAAAGAAGAATTGTTTTTAGAGAAATTTAGGTTTAACCGAGATTAGAGAGTAGGTGAGAAGATGCCATCTTTATTAAATGCTTCAATTTCAAAATTGAATGGAGGTCTTCAAAAGGCAAGAATCAATATAGAAGGCTTCTTTGACAGTTTTGAAGTTCATTTTAATCCAGATCAATATACAATAACTGAAAATGGACAAATTAGATCTATTCCTGCCAAAACAGGTGATAAAGCGATAATCCAATATGTTGGTGGCGTCACATCAACGCTCAATTTGACCTTATATTTTGATACAAATGCCAAAATGGAAATGGGGGGTGTGCAGCAGAAAGCTCAAGATGTATCATCGATAACTCACCGTATATCAAACGCCCTTAATGTCAATCAATTATTAAACCGGCCGCCTATTGTAACTTTTGATTGGGGATCAACACAATATCATGGTTTTGTGTTGAAAGTGAATACGACGTATACCATGTTTACAATGAGCGGCATGCCAGTAAGAGCAAAAGTAGATCTTGTTCTTCAAGAAGTGGAACCACCTTTCTACGTTAAATTGAACCCTATCAAATTGATTAATCAGACCAAAGCACTTATATTATCCCAAGATACAAGTTTGTGGAATATGGCGAGCAATGAATACAGCGATATTAGTCAATGGAAGACAATTGCTCAAGCCAATAACATTATGGATCCATTAAATATGGCAGTTGGTACAGTGCTCAAAATTCCAGCACTAAACAAATAGAAAAGGTGATAGATATGTTTAATTTAACAGATTTGATGACGAGTACCTATACATATGATGCCCTTACAACAAAATATGATAATTTTTTAGTGACGGGCATTAAAATATGCGTCAAGGGTCGCAATGTCGTTGAATTACTGGATTTAAATATTTTAGAAGTAAAAGTTATTCTTTCCTTAAAAGCTTCGAGTATGGTTACCATAAAAATCGGTGAAATGTATGATATGGAAAAACAGATGTTTGATAAAAAAGTTGTGAGCCTTTTTAAACTTGGAACAATTGTCGAGGTTGAATTAGGATACGGTACTCAAACGACCCAAGTCTTTAAAGGGTTTGTCTATATGATAGGGAGTGAATTTGATAAATCACCATTGTTTACTTTGACACTCATGGATGTAAGGCGACTCATGATGGAGAGTGGCCAAAAAAATACTTACCATCAGGTCAAAAATTATTCAGACGCTTTTAAAAAAATCATTTCTAATTATTCGAAATTATGTAGTCCCGTAGTTGATGCAACAAATGATAAACTTGAAAACCCATTATCACAAATGACTGATGACTATGATTTTATTGTAGAAGAATTAATACACTCTGGAAGAACTGATCGAGAATTCTTTATTCTTGGAGACAAAGCTTATTTTAGAGAACAGCATAAGGTTAAATTGCCTATAATGACTTTGGAATATGGGCAAGCCCTTATGAAGTTCAAAGTAGATGCAATTTATCAAGAACTTAGAGTCAATGTAATTGGTTATAATCCAGTTGAACAGAAACAAGTAGTTGCTTCTTCAAGTATCAAGAGCAGTGAACGAATGACGTTATTAACCAATAAGAAGCCTATTATGTACCATGTAGACGCAGAAGCTGATAGCTTAGCAAAGGCTAAGATTAGAGCAAAGGCGATTGCGGAACGTGAAAAATACAAAAAGAGAATTGCAAGAGGAACAGCTATAGGTTTACCAGAAATTGTCCCAGGTCGATATATAAAAATAACAGGACTAGATCCTATGTTTTGTAAAAAATATTATGTTTCTGAGGTGGTCCATATTTTTAATACAGAACAATTTATCACACATTTCGAAATTGAAGGGTGGGAATAAGATGAGCATACTAGAGGAACTCAATACCAATTATAGGGATAAAAATCATGGGATGATGAGTATTACGCGAGGTGTTGTTAAAGACAATTGGGATAGTAAAAATCCGGGAAAAGTGATGGTTGAAATTTTTTTAGGAGAAACAGGTAAGAGTGTTTCTGGTTGGATACCTGTTATGACCCCCTATGGAGGGAAAGACTATGGATACTATGCGCTCCCTGAAGTCGGCTCTGAGGTTGTTGTTGGGTTTAATTTAGGTGATAAGAATTGTCCGATTGTTTTAGGTTGTCTTTGGAATAATACCAATCCAATTCCGACCCAAACGGCTGATGAAAAAAATACTGTCAAGCGATTGAAAACTAAGGGAGGCTGTGAGATTTCGTTTGATGAAGAAGATAAAAAAGAAAAAATAGAGATTTTGACACCTGGGAAATTGCAAATAAGTTTAGAGGATGAGAATAAGAAAATTACGATTAAAGATGAAAAAGGAAAGTCTTCTTTAATTTTAGATACAGAAAATTCAACATTTACTATTAGCGTTGAGAAGAAAATTGATTTTAAAATAAAAGATACTTCTGTTTTGACAATTGATTCTAATGGCGTCAAAATAGAGGCCAATAAAGTGGAGATAAAAGGGAAGCAAGCCCTTAATATAGAGGGTCAAAATACGACTATAAAGGGTGGCATGATCAATGCTAAGGCTTCAAGTACTATGAGCCTAAGATCAAGTGCAATGCTAGAAATTAAGGGAACTATGGTTAAAATCAACTAAATGATGGAGAGGTTTATGAGGGACAAGAATTATGACTATTTAGGTGTGGGATTTAAATTTCCACTTGAAGTAGATGAAAATACAGGGAAAATGAAAACGGTTTCTTATGAACGCGATATTGAAGAAGCCATTTATATCATTTTGATGACAAGACCTGGTGAACGTATTATGAATCCTAAATTTGGTTGTCAGATTCATGACTTTTCATTTGGCACAATGGATTATAGGTCTATCACTAAAATGAAAAAGGTTATTGAAAATGCTTTAACCATTTGGGAACCAAGGATCAGTAATATTCAAGTGACAATTGATGAAGAACAAGTGGAAACGGGTAAATTACTCATTAATATTGACTATATTGTTAGGAATACAAACAATCCCAATAATTTAGTTTTTCCGTATTATATCAATGAAGGCTTTGATAGCGAAGTGAGGTGAGCATATTGGATGATTTAATCAGTAAAGAGGATATTATTAATAAGATGAGAGAGCGGGCTTTGAGTTATACCCCCGAATGGCGATTCGACGATCAAAATTTAGATATTGGTTCAGCTTTGGCGCTTGTTTATGCAGATATGCTTTTAAGTACCTATCATAAGTACAATCAATTGCTTTATAAAAATCAAATTGCCTTTTTTAATATTCTTGATGCTAAGCTCTTGCCAGCTGTTCCTGCTAAAGGTTATGTTTCTTTTAATGTATCTAATAAAGAAATAGAGGGAGAACAAATTCCACAAGGGTTTATTGTAAATGCTAACTCAGAAGAAACTGAAACAGGCAAGATTGAGTATGAAGTATCAGATGATATTTTTGTTATTCCAGCTCAAATGACACAGATTTATCAAACTGCAACTCAAAAGGATACGATTTATCAGATTGCAGATTCAAAAGAAGGCATTAAAGACGCTTATCTCTTTACGGATAAGGGAAGAAACATACAAGAACATTGCCTTTTTTTTTGCCACAGCTATATATTCGATATTCATAGAGCTGCAGAAATTGGAATAAGCTTAAAAAATAAGGGTGAGTACTTGTCAGATTCATATTTAAGCCAATTAACCAATCCTACAATTGCTCTATTTGAGTATTGGACAGACAAGGGGTATCAGTCTTTTGAAAATGTTTACTATAGGGAAGGCAAAATATATCTTGTCAAAGGTGACCAGCAGGTTCCCTTTTCTAAAACGAGCCTTTTTGATAATGAGAATTATTGGATACGGTGTACGATTCATTATTTTTCACCTTTTAAAGAAATGCATTTCAATGAGGTGACATTAACGGCAAAGAGTGATTATATAGCTCCAGACAGTATTTTTGGTAATAATATTGAATGTAAACAAGAAGGCTATTATCCATTTGGTGAATCAATTGGTCTATATGATGAAGCTTATTTTGCATCAAGTGAAGTTTTATCTAAAAAAGGGGCATGGATAGAATTTTCTTTTAATTTGGATTTTGTAAAAGTGCCTTTAGCTTTTAACCAAGAAAATGAGAAGATTGATTGGGATTGGACCATGAAAAAGGAAAACTATAAGCCTAATTATGAATTTGATTTGACAATCGAAGAAGTCATTTGGGAGTATTACAATGGGAAAGGTTGGGCAAGATTATTTCAGACAAATGAAGGACATGATGTATTTTCAACTCATAAGGGAATGATAGGACAATTTAGAAAATTAACCTTTATATGTCCAGAAGATATTGAACCTGTTTTGATTGGTGCTGTAGAAAGTTATTATATTAGAGCACGTATTTTGCGTGTTAATAATGTCTATAAACTGAAAGGACATTATATATGTCCAGTATTAGATAACACCTCTTTTATATATGATTATCAAGGATCACCTTATAGCATTTTACCTGAGAAAATAGTAACGACTAATAATATGCAGACTCAATTTTATACAGGTGGACGGCAAGTCATTTATCCTTTTTTTACGACAGACCAGATACATAAAACGGTTTATTTTGCTTTTGATTTACCCCCAAAGGGTGCCCCCCTTAAATTATTATTTATTCTTGAGCCGTATAAAAATGAAAAAAAAGCCAATTTAAAATGGCAATATTATAACGGGAAAAAATGGCAAGAACTTATAGTAGTAGACGAAACTGAAAATTTTTCACGTACAGGTATTGTGACACTTGTAGGACCAAGTGATATAGTGCATCACAACTTATTTAATCAAGATAAGTATTGGATAAGAGTAATTGATTGTAACGATGTTTTTGATAAAGGATCAAATTATCCTCATATTATAGACATTATAATGAACGCAGTGCATGTCAAGAATAGAGATAGAGAGCTCACAGAGTATTTCAGCATGGATATTTACCAAGCTAATAAAAAATTTGATTTACAGTATGGTAAAGTCATTCAATCAAAAGTATACATCAATGAACTTAAACTATTAAGCAAGAATGAAATTGAGTCATTAAAAGATTCACAACAAGTTGAGGTGATATATGATGATGCTGGTTTAATGCAAGAAGTGTGGGTTGAATGGAAGTATGTTGAGAATTTTCTATTTGCTCAATCGCAAGATCGTGTTTATTCAATTGAACCCAATCAAGGCGCTTTGCTATTTGGAAATGGTAAAAATGGTAGAGTCCCTCCTGTTTCAGAAGACGAGGATATAAAAGTCATTTATCAATCGGGAGGTGGAGATTTAACCAATATTGAAAGTCATCAGATATCAGATATGGAAATGAGTATTGGCTTTGTACATCAAGTTGACAATCCCTTACCTTTTGTTGATGGTGCTGACCAAGAAACAATTAAAGCAGCCCTTAAAAGAAATGCTTCCAATATTAGAACTCAGAATAAAGCTTTAACGATTAGAGATTTTGAAGCCATTGCCTTATCCGTTTCTAGAAGTATCGAACGCGTTAAATGTTTTTCAGGGATTGATGATAGAGGAGAAATCATGAAAGGAGCCATTACGTTGGTAGTGGTTAGTCAATCATTTAATCAACGTTATAATCATTTCGATAAGATAAAGGATCAAATTCTTGAAGTATTGAAAAGTAAAATTGACAATAATTTATGGGTGTATGACAAATTATTTATTATAGAACCTCACTTTATTAAAATAGACGTTTTTGTTGAAATTTCAGTTAAATCATTTAATGGCATTTTTAATATAAAAAATGCAGTACTTGAGAAGCTATCAAATTTTATTAATGCTAACAGGGGTAACCTTAATAAAGAGGGGTGGCAAATAGGTAGTCTTCCAAATGTGATACAGATTTCCAACATGATTAAAAAGGTAAGTGGGGTTGAAGAAATTAACACCTTATATATTAAAAAATATAAGCGAAAAGGGATACAATGGCAAGAAATAGAGGAACTGGATGATCCGTTTGTATTACCGAGTAGTGGAAACCATGAAGTGGCTGTTACAGTGGATTAATAAGAAAGAGGCTTTATATGTTACCGGATTATAATTTGGATACAGAATCATTTAAAGAGATGATGGATGAAGCACGTCATAAAATTGCAAGTCTTTATCCTGAATGGACAGATTATAATTTTCATGATCCTGGGATAACGATGATTGAACTATTTGCATTCATCAAAGAAGCACAAGAATACTATTTGAACCAAATAGGCGATGAACATAAGCTTAAATTTTTAAAGATGCTTGGTATTAAGCGCAAATGTAAAAAGCCGGCTCAGGCTATTGTCAGTCTAATAGTAGACGATGACTATCACTTGTTTAAAGGGACAAAGATGTTGGCTGGTTCTGTCATATTTGAAAGCTATCAGAACAAGTACTTAACCAAGAATGATGTAGAATTTTGTTTTTATGCAAGCGATCAAATTCATGAGTTTTATAAAAGAGAACAACATAAGGGGACTCAGTCAATACGGATGAATATGTTGGGGAATAATCCAACACCTAATGATATGTTTTATATTGGTTTTAGGGATAAACTGCCTGCCAATACAGATTTACAATTGTATTTAGGTATAGCCAATGATCCAATGAATCTACGCAATATAATAAGCCATTTTGATTTTAAGCCTTTAGCAAGTCTATCATTTGAGTATTTTACAAAAAATGGCTGGAAAACAATAGAAGAATTAGAGGATCAAACGTATGGTCTTGTTCAAAGTGGGTTTATTCATTTTAGAATGAATGAAATGATGATAGAAACAGAATGTTTTAATGAAAAGGGCTACTATTTACGGGTCAGTGTCATTAAAAGTGATTATGATTGTCCACCTATATTAGAAAATTTGAGCTTGAATGACTTACAGGTGTGGCAAATAGATACTCTGATTGAAAAGACTGAAAGGTCATGGATAGACATTGTAAATAATCATTTTCAAATTGAGTTTAGTACAAGTTTGGCCTATTTTGGCAATAGCGAGGTTTACCTAAAATCTCAAGGATTATATTATGAACTGAATACTTTTGAGAAGTATTTAGATGAGGCAAAAGCGTGTTCAAGAATAATGCTAGATATAAATAATATTGACATCGACACGATTGATGCTCTATTAGTAGTTAATAGTAGGTCAGATTTTCATAAGGCTATTATTGGCATTGCAAATGGTTTACCTGAGCAATGTTTTGAACTTGAAGATGAGTGGATTGAATACGAATCATTTGAAATAATTGTTGAAGAAACGTTAATCAAAAATGCCTATTCACAATGGACTAAAGTTGATGATTTTGCACAATCGGGTCCAGCGGATAAACATTATGTGCTTGATACCGTTAAGGGCAGTATTTGTTTTGGTAATTGCTATCAGGGGATGCCTCCAGAAGGTAGAATTATTATTATTGGTTACGCGAGAACAGTTGGAGAAAATGGCAATGTATCGGCATTCAAAATCAATCAAATTTTTGGAGATGAACAACATCAATTTAAAGTGTTTAATCAAAAAATGGCAACAGGTGGCATTAACGAAGAATCTTTGCAAGACTGTTATGTGAGGGCAAAGAAAAGGATCAGTGAAACACACACAGCTGTTACTTACAGTGATTATGAAAAGCGTGTAAAAGAAACACCTGGTCTTGCTATAAGCTGTTGTAAAGTGATTAATCATCAAGAAAATGTATCAATAGAATCAGAAGGTTTAGACAATCAAATTCAAATGGTGATTAAGCCTTTTTCGAATAAAAAAGTAACGAAGCTCAGTCAGGCATATACAGAAAATATAATGAAGTATATAGAAGATTTTAGGACTTTAGGCAGTCAAATTATTCTTTCTGCACCTGTTTATATTTCTTTTGAAGTCTATCTCTATGTAAAGATTAAACCACATTATAGAGATACTGAAAAAAATATTCGTAAAGCGATAGATACTTATTTTAATAAGTATGAAGATCAATTTGGATCAACTGTCTACTATGGCGACTTCTACGGTTATTTAGAATCGTTACCTTATGTAGCTGACATTAATACAATGAATATTGAAGCATATGGGAATGGCCTTAAAAGAGATAAATCAGGCAATATTAGATGTCCAGCTAATGGTGTAATTGAATTGGGTAGAGTTGACTATATGTATAATATTGGCGATTAGAAAAGTATGAAGGTGAATGATGGCAAGACGAAAGTATTTCTTTTTTAATAAACAAAGTGATTATCAACGAGGGTATATTGATAATTTTATATATCGCGATTCAGCATTATTACTTGATCAAAGTGACTATAATTCAAAGGGCATTTTTATTTCTAGAATGCTTGATAGTCAATCTGAAGAAATGCAGTGGCATCGCTTTGAAATGATTGTTTCTAGTTTTAAAGGGGTTCAGTTAAAAATCTCAATCTATGCAAGTGAATCTATTGATAGAGATGAAGACCAAGGCGATAATCGACTAGATTCTTTGCTGATAAATGAAAATATATCTTTTGATGAAAAGAAAGCTGCGTTACAAGTCTATTTGCAGAAAGAAGTTGTGAATCAAAGTGATTTTCTTTTAAATGACGTCTACGGTCGCTATATTTGGTTTATATTTGAAACCAATTATACATCAAATAAAAATTTTTCTATTAAAGATATCAAAATATCATTTCCAAGAGATTCTTGGTTAAAATATCTGCCTCAAATTTATAAAATGCGTGATGAAGATCAATTTCTTGAAAGATATATTAATATTTTTCAAAGTTTCTATGAGGACTTAAATCTTTTAATTGATCAGTCACCGGCAATGATTGATGTGAATTCTGCAAGTGAAGAAGTACTTAGATGGCTCGCGCTATGGATTGATTATGCTGATTCCTATATGTGGACAGAAGAAAAATTAAGAGCGCTTTTAAATCAAGGCGTTTCCTTGTTTAAACGTCGTGGTACAAAAAAAGGATTATCAGATTTTGTTGAGATTTTTCTAGGTGAAAGGGCTTTTATTATTGAATACAAAGATCTTCATAATGCAACCAATGCAGTAGACCTGCGTTTGATAGATTTGTTGAATTTAACACCTTATGATTTTGCTATATTGGTGAAAGATAATTACATTTCAACACCTCAAAAATATAGTGTTCTTACAAAGGTAATAGATGAAATGAGGCCAGCCAAAATGAATGCAAAAATAGTAGCATTAAAGCCAGGTATTTTATTAGGGGAATGTACACTGTTAGAAATTAACAGTGTCTTAAGTGATTATAGACAAATTAATTTAGAAGGATTAGTTGAATTATCATTTTCAACAATACTCAAATAGCCAATATAGAAAGTGAGGATATATAAATGAAAAATTCCAAGTATTTCCCATTTGAAAGAAATCGCTATTTTTATGGTAAATTGCTTTCAGTTAATGATTTTAATTTAGAACAAAAGTATATTAATGATAAGAGGCGGATGACAAATCGCTTTCTATTTGGAACAGGTATAATAAATGGGCTACAAACCATCCAATTAGATGAAAAGACAATTTTGATTGAAAAAGGATTTGCACTTGACTCTTACGGTCGTGAGATTGTGATTGACGAAGATGTTATTAAAAAAATAGAAACAATTGACGGCTTTCAAGCGAGTACAGAAGATACGAAGGCTGATTATATTTACTTAGGACTTGCCTATAATGAAATTTTAGAAGATCAAGTCCATAATATTGCTGGAAAAGTCAATGAATATGAAGATAAACAATTTAATAAGATTAGAGAGTCTTATCAATTATTTTTGACCAGTGATGAACCAGACAATCAAGTTCTTTCCATTGAAAATTTGTATGAAGATATCCAACAAGTTTACTTTCAAAATGGTATCAAAATAAGACACTGTATTTCTAAATTTGGAACTTCTAATCAAAAGGTATCTCTAAGAGTTGAAATTGAAAATACATCAAAACAATATTTAACTTTTTCGTATGACTTGGTATTGTCTTGTATGAGCTATGAGAGTCAAGCAAGGATTGCGGTCAACTTTGATGAAAAGCTATATGAAAAAACAGGTCAGTATTGTTTAAGTTATGATCTCGATATTTCAGATGTAAATGAGATGGATGGTACGGTATCTGTAGATCCTTCTACAGTAAAATTGACCTTAGATAAGAAAAAGATAGATGTGAGTCTTAAAGGTGAAAATACAATACGAATTTCACAAAATGAAGTGATTGATGCTTTTACAGAGAGCTATAGAAAAAGGGCCATGGATTCAATTCTTGAAAATGCACCTAATGAAAAAATATATCTTGCAAAATTGTTTTTAATTAAAGCGGATACTTTTTATGTGATTGACCATATTCAGACATTGCCATTTAAGCAATATGTCTTAAATAATGAATTGGCATTTGCTTATGCTCAGATGATGAAAAAGAATATGACTGCTTCTGCTATTTCTAATCATCGTATTAATCAAGATGAAAAAGGCAAGAATCAAACGAATACTGTTAATATTTTTACTGGACAATACACATTTTCAATAGAAAAAGGTCAAAAAAATCATGTTTACTTTTCTGAAGAAATTGTCCATCATCTAGGTCTTGGAAATGTCAGTATTGTATTGAGTCTTGACCATCAAGATTGCCTAACAAGTGGTGAGATGGGTATCTTTGATAATGTTATGAATATTAAAATGGCAAGTCAACTCTATAAAGAAAAAGGCAGTTTTGTCATAGGGATTAAATGCCTTGAAGAAATTAATGTTGAGAGAATTACGATTGATTGGACAGCCATTCAAAATGAAAAAAATGTTATTGAAAACAAGATTGAAAAGCGTATTTTAATCAACCCAAGTGTTTTAGAACTCAATGTGAGAGAAACGTATATATTTGAAGCGATTTGTAAGAATATGATAGAAAAAGCAGTTAAATGGAAGGTTAAAGAAGGTAGTGGAACGATTGATTCAAACGGCTTATATACTGCACCTAACACAGAAGGTGTCTATGAAATAACGGCTGAAAGTGTTGCTTATCCAGAGGTAAAAGCATCAATCTATGTAGTAGTGAGAGCCAATGATTAATTGAAAAGAGGTCACTGATGTTGATTGAAACTTATGAAAAAAAATATCAAGTACTGTACTTTGTAAAATCTACGGAAGAGATTGATTATTTTCTTTGCAAAGAAGTGGTGACTCAAGATATTTTCATGATAGTCAAATTAAAAAACAAATTGCAGTATCAAGAAGTCATGTCTTTTTTGTATGAACAAAAGCATAGTGAAACCTTTAGTGACTTTGATGATATTTTTATATCAGATGCTTATGTACATATTGTTTTTAGAACATTTGAAGCACCAAGTTTAAAAATAATGCTACAAAGTGAAGCCAATTTAGATATAAAAGAGCGGTTGGAAATTGCCAGAAGAATTCAAGAAAAAATGGTTTTATTGGAGATGCCTTATTATTTTCAAACAGAAGTACTTGAAGCGGATCACATCAAAATATCGCCAAGTATGGCGATTGCATTTGATTATTCTATTGATCATATTGAAAAATATAAGGACTATACGTTTGACGATGTTCAAATAGCCCTTAATCGTCTTTTGAAAATGCTTTTCGAAGAAGAATGCCGACAAAAGACCTATAAACCTCTAATCGTCTTTATTAAACACCTCCAAAAGAAACCCTTTAAGAATTATTTTGAGCTATATAGTGCTTACAGTGAGGTACTATTTGAAATCGGTCACATGTCAGAAGAAGAACTAACACATTCCCTACATTGGGCATATGTTTTATGGGAGAAAATGAAGCGTTTCTTTAAGCCATTGCGTCACTTTATTGCAGTTTTATTATGGCTGACTGTCTTTGTGTATATGATTTATATGGTTAGAAATGCAATGCAACCAGCAGAGGAACTTATGAAGTTTAAGTCAATCGGGACACTTAATTTGTATTAGAGGTAGAGAAGGTTTGTATGAAAAATAATCTGATGAAGGTATTAAAATCATTTTTTAAAAAAATACATAGATTGATTACTTTCCCGATTAAGGTAGTGACCAATAAATTGAAAAAGATATTTAAGCCATCAAGTATACTTGGGAAGGTTTCTGAAGATGTCGGAGAAGAAATCAAAGATGTAACGCATAAGCCCAAATCTATTAGAGAGTACTATTTAATTGGTCATCGATATATTGCCAAAAAAGTTGTTTATATCATGACAATTCTATTTTTATTATTCATTGTATTTATGGTTCAAATTGGGATTCCGTTTGTTGTGGCGACGCTATTTACTAAAACAATGGTGGTTAATACTACAGAGATGGATGATTATACCGGTAAGGTGATATTGACGACATCAGATGAAAAGATCATCTTTGAAGGCCGTTTAGAAGAAGGTCGTATCAAGGGATTTGGACATTTATATGATTACAATGGTCAATTGCTTTATGAAGGGGATTTTAAAAACGAAATGTATGATGGTGATGGTGAATTATTTTATGCCAATGGTCAAAAGGCATATACAGGACAATTTGCACTCAATCAATATCAGGGCAAAGGGATAACTTATTATGAAAATGGAGATATTCAATATTCTGGAGACTTTGTGAGCGGTTTATTTGAAGGGAGTGGTATCTTATATGATCAATCAGGAGATATCCTTTATGAAGGTGCATTTGAAAAAGGTAAAAAGCAAGGAGAAGGTAAAGCGTATACTGATGGCAATTTAGTAGCATCTGGTATTTTTGATGATGATCAATTGCTTACTGGGGACATAGTGAAAACAAATGAGCAAGGGAATCTTATCTATGAAGGTGATTTAGTAAACGGTTTGTATGATGGACAGGGTAAACAGTATGATGATCAAACGGGCCAACTTAAATATAAAGGCCATTTTTCCAAAGGTCAATATGAAGGTAAAGGTCAGGTATTTGACCAAGGTTACAGACGTTATAGTGGTGATTTTATTGCAGGATTATATGATGGTAAAGGTAAAGAATATAATTCAGAGGGTGAGATAATCTACGAAGGAGAATGGTCAGAGGGTAAACGTCAAGGTCAAGGGAAGCGTTATCAAGAGGGTGTACTTATTGAAGAAGGGACATTTGATAATGGTGTCTGTGTATCAGGCTATCAGAAAATAGTGGACGAAGAAACGCAAGATTTAATCTATGAAGGTGATCTTGTAGATCATCAATATCAAGGTCATGGAAAGTTATATGACCATAATCAGCTGATTTATGAAGGTGAGTTTGATCAAGGACTCTATGAGGGACAAGGAACGGCATACTCAGTAGATAATGGCGGTCATCAAATAATCGTTTATGAAGGTCAGTATCATTTAGGACTATATGACGGAGAAGGAACACTATACAATAGCGGGCAATGCATTTATAAAGGTGAATTTAGCAAGGGAGAGTATTCAGGGAAAGGAATAGCTTTTGTTGATAACCAAAAAGTCTATGATGGAGAATTTGAACACGGATTGAAGAATGGTCAAGGAAAAGCATATAAGGGAGATGTTTTAGTCTATATGGGTGAATATGTAGATGGTAGGCGAGAAGGTCAAGGAAAGGCATTTGATGAAACAACTGGTCTTTTAATTTATGAAGGCATGTTCTCAAATGATGATTATGAAGGTGAAGGCACTTTTTATAATCAACCACAAGATGAAACATTGGACAGTCTTCATATTGTTGATGATAGCATCAATGAAGACAATAACTTGATTGGAAATGAATGAGGTGAATCGTGGGTAACTATAATATCATTGCAGATGTAAGTCATCATTTAATTAGTGTATTGCGGGAAAATATGGTGCCAGAAATTGTATTAAGTCCTGAGTCAATCGGTTTATGCCAGCCTTTTGAAAAAGGAGATATTGTACTTGGAGTATATCTTTATGATATTAAGCAGTCTGAGGATATCTTCATGCGAGGGTTACAAAATGTAGGACTGAGTCAACAAAAGTATCCACCAATCTTTTTAGATTTGTTCTATATGGTTACTGCCTTTTCAACAAGTGACATCAAATTTAGAGCGATTGAAGAACAAAAGATGCTTGGAAAAGTCATTCAACTCTTTAAAGACTATCCACTCGTTGATACAGAACATTTAAATCAGAGTGCAACTTTAAGTAAAGAAATGAAAATTGAAATGTTAAAATTGACCAATGATGAAAAAATGAAGCTATGGAATTTCCCTTCGATTGATTATCATCTCACATTATTTTATAAAGTGTCAGCTGTTGAAATTGAATCAACTAAAGAAAAAACAATTAAACGCGTTACAGATGTTGAAATGTCTGTTAAAGAAAAATAGAGCAGGAGTAAAAATGAGTCCAATAAAAATAAAGGTATCATTGGTCATTCAACTGATTGATGACTACACTAATCAGCCAATTACTTCAAGTGAATTATCACTTAATATTGAAGGGTATAATAAGCCAATACATAAAAAAGAGGGATATTATATCTTTACAAATATACCGATTGGTAGATATGAAGTTAATATAGAGAGTCTCTTGTATCGTTCGAAAAAGGTATCTTTAACAATTGATGAACCGTATTCTTCTATTCAAAAAATTAGAATGATTCCTAGTATTAATTATCGCTTGCCGCCACATACGACTTGTATAGAAGGTCGAACGATTCCATTTGAAGAAATTATAGTTGTTAATAAGGGCGTTTCGAGACCTTATAAATTACTATATGACTACTCTAATCATCTAAAAACGATGGATACGATTCAATTATTTCATGCGGAAAACGTTGATTTATCAGGACGAGGTCTTTTTATAGAAAATAAAAGTGCGCATTTACAGGAATGTTTATTCTTATCTGAATTAATAAGTGATAGAACGTATCAATTAATAAAGCCACTTGAGAATAGCTATAAAAAAATAGGAACTAATTTGTATGATATTTCTACTTTAAAAGCGGATGAGAAAGGAATTTTCTTCTTGCCGATGAAATCGTGTGATAAAGATCATTCAATCATCATGATTATTCGAAAGGATAAAAGACAGTTAGAATTCAAAATAGATATTGGCGTCGTCAATCAGATTAACTTGCTAGGAGGGGAATAATGGGATTTTGTGTTTGTGGGGGTGCCACAATGATGTGTAGTTTTGGAGTAGCGCCTTCAACATTAATGGTGTTACCCAATAATAAGGTGATATCCAAGATGCCTGTGGCAACGATTATGGACAATAAGCCTTTAGTCAATATTTTGCCATTTGGAATGTGTACAAGCCCTTCTAATCCTACAGTTGCTGCTGCTACGGCTGCTGCAATGGGCGTCTTGACACCAATGCCTTGTATCCCAGCAACGTCTACACCATGGATGCCAGGCAGTTTAAACATTTTAATTGCAGGTGTACCAGCACTTAATAATACGTCTAAATTGATGTGTTCTTATGGCGGCATTATTCAGATATCTAATCCAGGAACGACTGATATTCAAATCCAATAGCGAAGAGGTGAGAACATGAGATTTGAGTTTAATCTAACACATATGACTATAGGTATTTTAATAATGATTTCATTGATACTGTTTTACATCATTATTAAGCAAAATAGGAAAATAAAGCGTCAGAAAAGTAAATTAGAAATTGAATATACAAAATCTAAAGAAAATCAGATTCAATTTATTTCAAAAGCAATTCTAAATATATTGGGTATAAAATCACTTGAGTCTGTTGAATTAGGGAAGCAAGCATTTTTCAATTCAGTGATTTTGGAAGCAAATGTGAGCCATTTTGATCAACTTAATCAAACACTAAATGTCAATCAAATTTTTAATTATATTAATGAAGTTTTGGATTTAACAGTACCTTATGTATACGAATTTAGTGGAACAATTGATTCGTATAAAGAAGCGGGGTTTCAGGCGTATTTTTTTGACGCCTATGAAATGGCAATACAATGTGCTCTGATGATTTGTGAAAAAATAGCTGAAGAGAGAAGTGAATTGTTGAAGACGTTTTCTATAGGGCTATGTAACGGACAAGTGATGATTGGAATCGTTGGACATAAAGAACGTATTTCTACACTCACACTTTCCAATACAACACGGTTAGCAACAGAACTTCAAAGAGTGGCAGGGCGGTTTTATAGTCGTATATTAATTACTGAAACATTAAAAAACAAAATTCCTCAATTTGATAAAAAATATAATTACAGGTGGATTGGAACGATTTATTTTGAAAAAGAAAAAAGAGTTGATAAAGTTTATGATCTATTTGATGGCGATTTGGCTTCAACACGGAATATGAAACGTAAAACCAAGAAGATGTTTGAAAAAGGCATTCAGTATTATCAATTAAATGAAGTAGATGAAGCCAGAAGATGCTTTATTGAAGTCATCAAAATGGACAAGAACGATCTTGCAACGAAAGAATATCTTTATTTATGCGATCAATCTCGAACAGAATTCTCTCATGTCCATATTGCCGTTTATTAATTTTAGACAGGAGTATTTATATGCTAGTCAATCTTATAGATATCATTAAAGACCAAAAAAAGGGTTTGGAAAGTACAATATATCAAACCTGTCATCATGACTATTTAAATTGGCCTCTTGATGTGAAGTCGGATTTTAAATTAAGAGATAATAGTCAAAAATCAGAGAATATATTTGATATTTATCAGTATCAAATAACGCTTGAACAATATTATAAAAAGCAAGAATATCAAGATGTCGTGAAAGAGCTGAGTAAGATTAATCATGAGATTGAAATTTTAAAACAGAGAAAATCATCTGATGAAAACTATCCACAACAAATGGTTGAATTGAGACAACAAAAATCCTACTGTAAGCAGCAATTAGAGACACTTCAACATCAATATATGAATGAAATTTCACTTCATAATCGGACCTTAAATAAGCAACATTTATATTTGGAATATAAAAAGACATTAATGGTAAGTCATTATGACAATCTCAAAAGTTGGATTCCAAGTTTTGAACACTTATCTTTTGAACCTTTTAAGAAAATGCCTCTTTTTGTAGATGGTCTTCCTTCTTTAAAAAAGGCGATTAATGAAAATCAAAAAATCGGCATAATGGGTGGCCCTTGCCTTTATGGGAAAGAAGAAGTAATCGCTTGTATTACGCATCAAAATGGTAAAGAATACTATTTTGATTTTAGTGACGGTTTGCCTCATTTATCTGCACAGGGACTCGAACATTCAACAGAGGCATGTGATTCGATTGAAGAACATATAGAAAAATATGGGCACATGATCAGTAAAGTGACTTTTATTAATAACAAAGAGCGCTTAACGCAGCAAGAGTTTGATAGTATGAAGATTGTATTTGAATTTGCCAATATATTAGAGGGGGCTGTCGTTATACCGTTACCTGATATGTCGTATATTAAGTATTGTGATAATTTATTAGAAAATATAGACAGTAGGGTAAAAGAGGAAGCGAGCAATAGTTTTAAAGAAGTGGTCTTTAAAATAAGTGATTTATACTTATTGTATTTACAACAATTAGAACATGACTATTCTAAATGTGAAGTGACTGTTTTACATGAACGGAATCGACTTTTATGTCAAAAATTTTATAATCGACGAGAAACTTATATTACAGAACATTATTATAATCAAAATATTACGAGTAATGACTATAAACGTGATTCTATTATGGATTATATAACGATGGTTGCGCTACCTCATTATTTTTATGGAACACAGACGGTTTTACAAATTGATAGTATTGATGAAACGGATTCACATAGAAAATGTAAACAAATTCACAAGAATGCTTTTTCTTTAGTCGGTATTTTATACCCAGAATATATTAGTAAGGATGGCATTCATACGGATTATCAAGCAAAATTGCTTGATAAGATTTACATGGATGAGGAGAATAGCATTGATGATTAAAGCAAAGCGGTTATTGAATCTATTGAGAAGAAAAAGGCTGAACAAAATAGAATTTGTCCTTTTAATAGTGCTTGCAATTTTTATCTATGGCAGTCTGTCTATGCGAGGTTATTTTGCTTTTGATTTAAACCAAAATATTCAATTGGAAAATCCGTGGAAGGCAGTACAAGATTCAAATCATAATACTTATGTAGTGGATCAAGAACGATCGAGAATACTCAAAATAAATGCTCAAAATAAGGTCGATAGAATCATTAAAAGTGACACATCAAATCCAGATACATTTTATTACATTGAGGATTTGGAGCTATCAGATGACAATGAACTGTATTTACTTGACACAGGTTGGAGTATGAGAGGTTTTTCTGTAGAGAGTGAGAGAATTCTACAGTATGATACAGAGGGTCATTATATCAAAACACTTTATACTAAAAAATATGATGACAATTACAATGACAAACATCGTATTTTTGGAATGAAAGCAGTAAGTGATGGACTTTATTATGTCTATGCAGATGAAGACGGCTTTGACTTATATTATATGTCACTGAATCAAACTCAAAATGCACCTCTATCAATCAGACATTATGATTATGAGGATGCTATTACATTCATTCAAGATTTTGCGATTGATTCATCGACATTAGAGGTTTATGGGATTGATAAAAGAGGTTTAATTATCAAAGGCAGTCTAGATAATGAGTTAACTCTACTTTTTGACGGACGTGAAACAAAGGAACTAAATCCTAGAACGACTTTTTATCATATAGAATGTGGCCATGACCAAAATTTATATATAACGGACATTGCTTTTAATCGTCTGTTGAAATGGGATAATGATAATCAAGCCCTTTCAACCTATGCGGATGGCTTTAAAAACTGGACAGTATCTTATCATGAAAATAATATAAAACATGTACTTCTTGCAACAGGACAAGATGGTCTGAATATTTTTGAAAATGACCAGCTTATTGTGGGAAGACAAAATATATTTTCAATGACAAGAAGGACTTATAGCATGAAATGTGCCTATTGGTTAATCACTTGTTTAGCAACTATATTGAGTTTATATTTTGTTTTAAGAATTTTGGGGATTATCAGTAAGATACAATTTTCAGTGCAGCAAAAATCAGGTATTTTATTGGCGGCGATTATTATTATTGTCATTAGTATTGTCGTGAATAATTTATTAGCACAATTTGAAATGATTTATAGGAATGAATTAATGAATAAGCTCACTATGTCTGCCCAAACAGTGAGCAATACAATAGACAAATCTGCTTTGGTAAACATTGAAAATTCCCAACAATTTATGAATGATGATTATAGGCAACTGATTCAGACGATGAATTTGGCAATTGATAAAAGATTTGAATATAACAATGAAGTCTATTGCAATCTTATGAGGTATGACGGTGAGAAAGCTTATGCCATAGTCTATCAAGATCAGTCAATTGGAACTTATTATCCTTTGGAGAGTACTGAAGCTAATAATGTTATGCGTGTTTATGAAACGGGCGAAATAATTCAAAGCGATGTGGTTAGTGAAACAGGAGCTTATATTTTTGTCAATGTACCTATTATGGATGAACAAGGAAAAATAATTGGGGTTGTTCAAGTGGGCACGCTTGATTCTGTTTTGTCTTCAAAAATATCGAATTTATCAAGAATGAGTATTGTTCCTGTCATGTTGATAATATTGGTCTTAATGTTTCTTCTGAGTGAAGGCGTGGCTTATTTTGACTTAAAATCGAAAGAACTGAAAATGGTGCATACAGATGTGAATCAATATATATCATATTCACGTTTAAGAGTGATTATTTTTATTGTTTTTCTTGCGTTTAATATGGCAACCACTTTTTTACCTGTTTATGTCACAAAAACGGTTATCAATCAAACTTTGCTACCTGCAGAAATTATTGCATCATTGCCTTTGTCAATTAATCTTGTTTTTATTGGTGTCTCTTCACTATTTTGTTCAAAGCTCATGCAAAAGTTTGGATTTTTGAGACTAGCGGCTATCAGTGCCTATATTACAATGGTAGGTGATATTATTTTGTCTTTAAGTTCTACTTATTGGTTTGTCATGATGGGACTTATACTCAATGGTATCGGCGTTGGACTTATCACTAACTCAATTCATATTTATATTGCTGGATTAAATGAAAATGATTCAACTAATGTAGGCTTTTCGATCTTCAATGCAGCAAGTTTATCTGGTATAAATGTGGGCATGGTGATTGGTGCAACCTTCGCAGAAAAAGTAGGACAAAATAGTGTTTTCATCATATCTGCTTGCATTTGGCTTGTTCTTTTTATAGTCTTTATGGCATGGCGAAAAAACAATACTATGACAGAGGTTTCCAATCAATATAAAGAAAATGAGCAAAAGAGGGGTTGGATTTTTATGTTAAATTGGAAAGTTATTTTATTTGTTTTACTCATGCAGGCACCTTACATAGTCATGAATGCTTTTAACTATTATTTTGTTCCGATTTTTGGTGATGCAAGAGGATTTACAGAAACTGAAATATGCTTGCTCATGATGGTTAGCCCTTTGTTTAGTGTCTATTTAAGTGTCTCATTGTCAACTTTCTTAAGTGATAGACTAAAGTCAAAAACACTTTATCTGTCAAGTGCAATGGTTTATATGGGGTTAATGATTTTTGCCTTTAACCAATCATTATGGAGTATTATCTTAGCACTTTCAATTATTGGCATAGCCAATAGTTTTGGAGCATCAGAACGAATTAACTACTTCTTAAAAATGAATATATCTCAAAATTATGGTGAAGAAAATGCTATGGGTGTCTATAACTTCTTGGATAATATAGGTGAATCTATCGGTCCCATTATTTTTAGTAGCATCTATTCAATAGGAACTTTAGTAGGTTCAATTGTTTTAGTAGGCGTTTCATCAAGTTTCAATGCTATTTATGGAGTGACGCAATTAATGTATGAAAAAATTAAGCATCATAATGAGTAATCACAAAGTGAGGAGTCTATGAAAAGAAAAAGATTAAGTCTTAAAATGGTTCTGTTTTGTATTGTATTTGCAATTGTCTTGAGTATTATTATAGGGGTAATTGGCTACTATACTTTTAGTGATAGTATAGAAAAAAGATATGAGAATTTTGTTGCGGCAACCTTAAATGTTAGTCGTTTTAATATTGACGCAGACGACATGCAAAACTGTATAGAAAGCAACCAAATGACAGAAAAATATAATGAAACGCAAGTAGCTCTTAATGGGATAAAGGAAAACGCAGGTGTTCAGTATATCTACTTAGTATATTTTGATGACCATAGTGATCTGAGATACGTTATGAACGCCTATACAGAGTATGAACTGCGAGAAGAATCTGACACGATTAGTCATTTAAATGACAAGGCGGGTGAATTGGATTTTGATGAGTCTTTGACAGTGGATTTTCAAAATATGTTTAATCATCCTGAACAGATGAATACAATTGAATATGTTAAGAATCGAACAGATGTTGATGAGGCCTATGGCGGCGATGAATATGTTATGACGGGGTATAGGGCAATAAAAAATAAAGTGGGAGATAGTGTTGCCATATTAGCAGTGGATATTCCAATTGATGAAATACACAATACTCTAAGAAGTTATTTGAGAACAGTTGCGATAGGCACCATGGTAGTATTGCTCATTTTTATAGCAATTGTTTTATTCGTCATCAATAGAGGTATTGTGAAACCAATTACTCAAATGGCATTTACAACAAATGAATTTGTTAAACAAAGTCATATCGTAAAAAATCCAAGTGAATTTGAAGTGAAAGAGGTTATAGTAAAGACAAAAGATGAAATACAGGATTTGGCAGAGAGTATTAACCATATGACCCATGAAATCGTCACTTATATGACTGATATGTCTCAGTTAACCGCAAAAGAAGAAAAGAGATTGGCTGAAATTGACATCATTAATCAGATTAAGAGCAACCTATTACCAAGTCCAAATCTAGATTTTTCTCAACGCAATGATTTGAGTATTGTTTCTAGCATTACGATTGCTAAAGAAGCAAAAGGTAACTTCTATCAGTATTTTTTAATAGATTCAGCACACTTATGTATTTTTATAGGGGATGTATCTGAAAGTGGCATTCCAACCACTATTTTTTCAGTCATTGCCAGTACGCATATTCAGAATTATGCCAAACTAGGATATGACGTTGATCGTATTTTGTTTGAAGCTAATAATCAATTGAGTCAAAATAATGAACTTAATTTAAATGTACGGGTTTTTTTAGGAATTGTTGACTTAATTAATGGCGATTTATCCTATGCGAGTGCAGGACAAATGGATGTATTGCTTAAAAAATCAGGTTGTGATTTTGAAAAACTTGAGTTAAAAAAATCTTTTGAGCTAGGTATGATGGAAAATGTCTATTTTTCAAAATCGCACTTAAAAATGTCTCAAGGTGAAATGATTTGTCTTTATAGTGAGGGATTTGTCAAAATGAAAGATATTCATGGTGTTGAGTTTTCTGATGATAGTTTTATTGAATCCATGAATGCCATTCTTACAAAGAATTATGAACTTGAAGATATGGTGAAGCAGTTGAATAGTATTGCCGATCAATATACTGATAATAAGGCTCAAGACTTGGATAGAAGCCTGATATTATTTAGATATTTATAAAAGATCATACGAAAAATAAGCCAATGGGATCTCATCATGAATCAATCATTTAGGACACTATTTGAAATTTAAACCGTGACACAATGTGTCGCGGTTTTTCTATGGCGTGAAATAGACTTATAACTTGCGTTACGAATAAATTACAAATCATCAATGAGCCATGCTATCACTATAAAATATGGTAATATTAATATAAATAGGTTATTTAGAATAGATGATGAAAGATGGAGGTGTTCATTAATCAATGAGTCATGTCAAAGTTAAAAATACAACACAAGAAGATTTAGACAATATTATGATGCTTTGGGAAAATGGAGAAGTTATGAAGTATGTGGGATTTCCCAATGGATTCAAGACAAGTAAAGAGGTGCTAAATGATTGGCTAGCAAGTATAAATGAAACTGATTTATGTGAACATTTTTCTATTTATTCAGATGAATTAGGCTACTGTGGTGAAGCATTTTATGCGGTAGATAAACACCATGATATTGGTAAATTAGATATTAAATTATTGCCTCAATCGAGTAGTCAGGGAATTGCACGCTATGCACTTGAATATGCCATTGATAGAGCTTTTAAAACGGGTGCATGTTCAAAAGTTTATGTGGAGCCTAGCAGAGACAACTTACCTGTGTGGCAACTTTATGAAAAATTAGGGTTTATCGAAAAAACGCGCCCGAGCTTTTTAGCAGTATCAGATGTCTACTTGGAATTAACTGAAAATGATTTTAATGGACACAGAAGAAATCGTTTTTGATAAGTATTAAAATTGAGAAGGAAGTGAGCGAAATGTTAGTCAATAAAAGAGAATTAACTGAAAATGAATTGTATCAACTTATGGCTATATACAGAGAAAGCAACACTGAAAATATTAGTTATTTTTATCCAGATGAGAAGGATCAAGCGAAAGGCTTAATAAAAGTAGAACGCGATCATTCTCATTACATCACAAATGATTTTTTACTTCAAGACAATACCAACTATTTTATTCTCGTAGACAATGATTTATGGGTGAGTGCCTTAAGATTTTATAAGTTAGGAAACAGCAACTATTTTTTTGAAGCACTTGAAACCATTCCGAATCATAGAAATAAAGGATACGGCAAGCAGTTGCTGACAAGTGTTATAAATGATTTAAAAAAGGAAGATCATTTTGAACTACACAGCTATGTTCATGAGACAAATCTCATTTCTTTAAAAACACATAAGGCTGTTGGTTTTGTTGAGACGGGGTTAAAGGCTTACGACTATGCTGAACGAGAACCTGTTGAAGACTCTATCGCATTGATTTACACCTACTCAAAATAGACGATTAATTTGATTGACTTAACTGATGAAGCGTCGTACGAGTTATATTGGAGCGTATTTATATGACCAAAAAACTAAAGTTGTACCAATATGGAAATTGTGGTCCTTATGATCAGTTTAATCCATTTACAGTTTATAATCAGCCACATGCAGCAGAAATTTTATATCAGATTGCAAGCTTAGATCAATCTCAAAGAACGAGGCTAGAGATTGCTGAACGGTTAAATATAGAGGTCGATAGGATAAGTGTGCTAGTGGACGAAATGATCCATCTTAATATCATTTCTGAATTTGAAGAATGTTTATCGCTTAATTTTACAGTTATTTTAAATGAAGATGTCCAAAAGATTGATGCATTCAGTTTGAGTCTTTCACAGCAGATTGCTAAGTTATTAATTAACGAGAGCCCTTTTTTTGATGATTGTGCTAGTCGATTAAATGCAAATCCTCAATTTGATGTCAGTAGACTTTTATACCATATCATTGCATGCGAAATTTTCGATGGAAGCGCAATTGACTTACTAGCAGACCATCAACTTATTAAAACTTCAAAGCTTCAAAAGGGTAACCGGGACTATATTCTTTTTGGATTTGAAGATCATGAGAAAGTCACAGAAATGAGTGATAAGCTTTTATGCAGTTGTAATACATTAACAAGTAATGGCGTATCTTTTAGAAGCTTTGGTGATGGCAATGGTCAACGGAATGATTTGTATAGGCATCAAAATATAATAAAACAAAATATCTATAAGACAAGGTTAAATGATGATGTTAATCATTCATATATGCCTATAATAGAAGAAAACTTGAAAAAAGATGTACAAATTTTATCGGAATTAGTACATCGAATAAATAAGAACGAAAACAACTTAGACTTGTTTTCAAATGAGGAAAAGGTATATTTGAAGTATTTGAATACGCTTGAATATATTGAAATTAAAAATGATAGAGTAGAAATAAGTGTACCTGTTTTTACAGTAGAAGATAAATTGATTATGGCAGAAATTCACTCAAAAGTGATGGCAATTGTTTTGCCCCTCTTTAAAGCGTGTGTCCAATCATTTCCAGCTTCAATGGACATCACTGCATTGAAACACAATGTTGAGGTAACTGAATTAATGAATGAACTTTGGCATCAAGTTTTTGGCAATATTAATGAGCAGTTAGTGGAGAAGGGATTTTTGAGTCAACCCCCATTCATAGAAGGACAGGGCAGATATTTTAGAGCTATATATTTTGAATAGAGAATAGAGGAGAAATTAAAATGAAGCGGTACTATATATTATCACTAAAAACTCAAATGGGAGATCAGATGCTTGAAGTGAACCCCTTATTGATTCATGAAGGAGAAGAGTTAATCCTGTGTGATGCGGGTTACCCTAATCAATTAGATCAAATTGAATCGCAATTAAAGCAATGGGGTTTTAAACTAGGGGACTTGACAAAAGTTTTTATTAGTCATCATGACCATGATCATATAGGTTCTTTGGGTGCTTTATGTGACCGTTGTCCTGAGGTTAAAATAGTCACTTCTCAACTTGAAAAGCCTTATATTGATGGAAGTGAAAAGGCGCTTAGATTGATTCAAGCAGAAAAATATAATGAAAGCTTAGATGAAAGTGAAAAGGCATTTGGAATAGGGTTTGTCAATTATTTAAAGACAATAAATACGGTAGAGATTGACGGCATTGTAAGTGAGGGCGATTATTTAGCCAAGGGCGTAAAAGTAATAGCAACGCCAGGGCATACGCCTGGACACCAATCTATTTTACTTGAAGATGAAAGTTTTTTATTTGCAGGTGATGCTTTAGCCATTGAAAAAGGTGCACTTGTTATTGCCAACCCAGAGTTTACTTTAGATAGGGAAGAATGCGTGAAAAGTATTAAAAAGATAAGTCAAATGAATCTGAGTCAATTGCTTTGCTATCATGGGGGGATAATTGAAAATAGTCTTGAACAGTCATTGAATCAATTACTAGAAACACTGTAGTTTTAAAAGCATCGTGTGATTGACTCATCAATAAATAGGAAGGTATACATGAAATCTCAAATCATTGGGAGAGGCGTCTATTTTTATCTGACAAGGCAGGGTTAATTTTTTTTAAAAAAGAAATGAGGATAAGATATGGTCAATAACAAAATCAATAAAAGAATAATGGTAACCAGTATTCTATTAATCATGTTATTTGTAGCAATGTCGACCAGTAACACATATGCTTCTAGTCACCAAGTGAGTGTGACCATTCCCAATTTTCAAGTAAAGGTTAATGAAAATTGGGTTGACAGTCACTATGAAAAATATCCATTAGTGGTATACAAGGGGATTACTTACTTTCCATTGACATGGCATTGGTGTTCAGAATTGGGGCTTAATTATTCTTATACCCAAAAAGACGGCCTCTATATTATCAGTGATCATATGGTCATTGGAGAAGAGGATAAACCTTCAAGTCAAGGGGGACATTTTATAAGTAACCATGATTATAGTGCAGAAATCGCAAGCTATCCCGTACACATCAATGGAAAATTGATTGATAATAAAAGTGAAGAATATCCCCTGTTAAACTTTAATGGGATTACCTATGTACCTTTAACGTGGCAATACGTTAAAAATGAATTTGCATGGGATATGCTATGGGAAAATGGCAAAGGGCTTGAAATCAGTTCCAATGTCTCTTTACAGCCTTATGAAATAGGTGTGCCAGTTACTTCAGGGTATTTCTTAAAGCCTGAAACTTACGAGAATTATGCAATTATTCAAAGAAACGCAGATATAGTTACCACAAGCTTAAATGAGGGGGACACGCAATATAATATTGAACATGCGATGCCAACCTATTATAAGTTGAACTATTCAGAGAATCGTTTAAAAAAGATTGATGCCCCAAATGATTTAGATAGCTCTTATCAATCAGGTGCTGTACTTCCTTCTGATGTAAGCGATGAATTTAAGGCTGAAGACAACCAATTGTATTATCAAAGTCAAATGATTCTTAACCTAGAAGATCAAAAGTTAGAAGGAAAAACAATTCAATATTTTGCTGTCAACCAATACAGTTGTAATGGATTAAAAGTTTATAGTATCACTGTGTATTTTGAAAATAAGGGGAAAATCGTACCACCTCCCTATACACCTCAATCAAGCTATGTCTTTATAGATACAGGGGATGGAAATTTGAATAAAGTAGAGACTTGGACAGAGGGACGTGTACTTTCAAATGTTTTTCCAAAAGGTGATGAAGCCGTTTATCTTTGTTCTGATTATCGTTATTTTGGTTCAGCAAGAATGAGTAATGGACAAGGAATGGTCCTATTAATTCATGCAGATATGACGACTCAATGCCTTAATGACCAATGGGATGATTGGAACAGTGTAAAAGGGTTAGGCTTAGATGAAAAGGGGAACCTTTATATAGAAAATATTTGGTACCCTGAATTTGATATTCCAAGTGAAAACAAAGGGAGGGTGAGTCCTATTAATGATGGCTTCTTCAAGTTGAGCACACAGGGTAGCCTTACTAAAATTTATCCTTACATTCAAACTGATGAGATTGCCGTGTCACCTTTGGGTGACTTATATGCGGTAGCAGGATGGAGAGATGCAATCATTCATTTGCAAACAGGAAGCGTATTGACATTAGATTAATGAATGTAGACAATTAGAAAAAAATAATAAAAGGAGAGTAGCATTGGAAGTAAGAACTTGTGCCATTGAGGATGTAAAAACCTTAAGAGCATTAGCCATAAAGACGTATCGTGAAACGTTTGATTTTCATAATAATGAAGAGAACATGAAAGCTTATTTAGACCAAGCGTATAATCTGGCTAAACTTGAAAAAGAGCTTTTGAATGAAGCCTCTACATTTTATTTTCTTTATGATGAGGGGGCATTAATAGGCTACCTCAAAGTCAATGATTTTTCAGCACAATCTGATGTCCATGACCCAGAGTCGCTTGAACTTGAGCGCATTTATATTTTAGCTGATTATCATGGTAAAGGCTATGGCAAAATATTGATGGATAAAGCTATAGAAGTGGCAAATGAGAAGAATAAAAAATACATTTGGCTGGGGGTTTGGGAGCACAATGACAAAGCACTTGCTTTTTACCAAAAGCATGGCTTTTATCAATTTGGTGCCCATGATTTCGTGATGGGTGACGATGCTCAGACAGATTATTTGATGCGGAAGAATTTATAAATGTATTGGAACATAAATTCTAAATCAATTGATGAAATGAGGAGGCAATTATGTTGCTAGCGATTATCGGTTTGATTTAGAAGAATAGTATATTAATGAGGTGTGCCAAATCATTTTAGAGGCAATCGTTTAAAATTAGGAGTGAAATGATGATTTATAAGGTTTACGAAGATTACAAGCATGAAGAAATTCAATGCCTTTATGAGAGCGTTGGATGGGTAAATTATACTGAAAAGCCACAGATGCTAAAGGCAGCCTATCAAAATTCATTAAGAGTATTGGCGGCCTATGATAATGAAAGATTGATAGGGATTATTAGAGTGGTAGGAGATGGACATTCTATTATCTATATTCAAGATATTATAGTTGATCCAGATTATCAAAGAAGAGGGATTGGAACAAGTCTTATCAATCAGACTCTTGAATATTATTCCAAAGTTTATCAAAAGGTTCTTTTAACAGATAACACTGTAAAAACAAGTGAGTTCTATAAGTCAATTGGTTTTAAATCAGCAAATGACTTATCGTGTATCGCTTTTGTTAAATTTGAGATTTAGATTAATACACGAGTTGAATTATTTTATGCAGTCATTAAGAAGAGAAATAGTTATAAAAATCATGAATAATGGGACAAGAAAAGAGAAAAATAATATGAAAAAATTAAATGAAATGATGAGTAAGCTCAAAACCCTTCAAGTGAAAGAAAATCAACTGATGTGGACACAGTTTACAGTAGGTTACGACTTTGGTATGCAAGAAGCGCAAAATGAGGTGATTAACTTTTTAAAAGATGATAGCCATTATCAAATTGTACTAGATGCCGAAAAAGAAGCGCAATCAGAAGGAGATAAAAGAATCTGTCAAATCTGTAAGCAAACCTTTGAACCTTACCATCAGTCAGAAGAAGTTAACCAATTAATACAAGCCATCAATGATAAGACCAATGAGTTGATGAAGGTGATTAATGCTTTTCGTTTCAATATAGATGGTCGACAAGTGACGTCAGTTGATATTGCTCAAATTTTGATGAATTCAGAAGATAGAGAAGAAAGAAAAAAAGCTTATCTTGCAAGAAATCAAGTGAACCAGCCTTTATATGAGACGGGTTTTCTCGAACTCATCCAATTAAGGAAGCAATTAGCCACTTTGACAGGCTATGATAATTTTGTAGACTATAAGCTTCATCAAGAAGAGCTGGACAAGAATCTGTTTAGCGATTGGAAAGACCAAATTCAAAAAGTCCTTCCTGAAATCAAAAAGACCCGCAAAAGCTATGGTTTAAAATACCTTGGTGATGAAAATGTTTATCCGTGGGATGAAAGTTATATATCAGGTAAAATTGCGCCATCTCTCAATACAGTTGTAGATATGACAAAATACTATGAAGTGGTTAAGACGCAATATCAAAAGTTTGGTTTTAACCTTGATGATTACGGTATTGTCTATGATGTTTTTTCAAGAAAAAACAAGTCAGAATGGGGTTACTTCTTTGCCATTGAAGAGGGAAAAGATTCGAGGATACTTGCCAATGTCAAAGATCGTTATCACGAGTTTAACGTCTTGATGCACGAATCAGGTCATGCGGTTCACTCGTCACTTAAAAACGTTGATGAATTTATTTTAAATAGAGGCGTGAGTGGCATTATCACAGAAGGCATTGCCAATCTGTTTGGTTCACTTATTTATGACGAATCTTTCTATCAAATGTTTTTTGAAGACAAGTTAGAAAAGGTAAGTGAAGAGTTTAAGGCCTACAGTAAATGGTCTAAAATCAATGCGTTTAGACAAGTTGGGCTTATTATGTTCGATCAAAATCTCTATAAAAGGGATTTAGAATCTTTAGAAGATATTCATCAACTTTATTGGGATACTTTTAAAGACTATTTTGATGAAGAGCTAGGGGATTATATGCCGCCGTGGGCTTTTAAAATTCATCACACGTCACATCCTATCTACCTTCATAACTACTTTATGGGCGATGTCACTTGTGAAATGCTTAGAAGCGTTTACAAGACACAAACAGGTCACCAAAGTATCACGGAAGACCCAGCTGATTTTGGACAATTCTTGTATGAAAAAGTGATTGCCCCTTCAGGCAGATATACTTATAGTGAATTGTTTGAAAAAATAAGTGGGAAAGCTTTTTCCTTAGATTATATGTTATAGAAATTAAATGTAACATCATTTTCTTCTAGAAACAGAAACATCCAAAGGTCTAGTAGCGATTATTCTAAACCAATTCTAACCTTTTTATGAAAGTATAATGGTATAATATGGATATAAAAATGATAGGACCTAATCTAAAGGAGAAGACGATGAAAAAATGGTATATGAGTTTTATACTAGTAGGCAGTTTGTTGATGATGTGTGCATGTTCTCAAGCACAGTCTTATGATTATAAGAGCACCAAATCAGATGATGGGGTTTGGGAAGTGAAGTCGGCTGATTTGATTTTAAATGGCGATGAAGATGCCAATTTTGAAGTGAGTATTGATTACTTGGGCGATACATCTATCGATAAGGGGTCGACTTTAAGTTATAAATTTTACGCTGGCGATGATTTGTTAAATGCAGAGCCTCAAGCCTTAAATGATAGACAGATTTATAGTGAAATATCTGTTGGTATAAAAGAGGCCATTTCAAGTGGTTACGAGAAGAAACTTAAAGAAACTGTCAATGTAGAGGATGAGGTCGTTAGCCATGCAGATGCTTTGTATGTGGTTATTGATTATACCGTTGATGGTCAAAGTAAAACCGATACAATCTTGTGTAAAAATGAGTAAGATTGAAGACTCAATGATCAAGACGAAATGATGAAAACCTTAATGTTGAATTTTAGTGAAGGCTAAATATGTCAATTGAGTAACAAAAGTCAACAGAACTTGTACAAGTTCTGTTTTTTTTATAAAATATTGGTAGAAAATTGAAGAAAAATAGAGAAAGAAGTGATACATAAATGTCTTTAGACATGCTTAACATGGATAATCTATACAAGTTTGTGGCTCTTGCTATTCCAGCTATAGGCGTTATTAATGTCTTTCGAAGAATTTGGAAAAATAAGCTTTTAGTAGCTGATTTCTCATATCCTCTTTATGAGTATGATTGCCAACCACTGATTTATTATAGTCAGATTGCCATACTGACTTCTATAGTTGTTGGACTGGTGATAATCTTTTATAATAATTTGTATAATTATGATTATGTGTATCTAGTGATTGCGTATCTTACTTTTTTTGTACAAATTTACAGAGATTCAAGAAAAGTTTTAATCTATCGTGAAGGGATTAACATCAAGAGCCAGTTTATCAAATGGTCAGAAATAGAAACGTGTGATGTGAATCGGTTTAGAATTAAATTAGTTCTTAATCGGAACATTGACAAGACGCTTAGAAAATTTGGCATCATTGATATACAAGATTTGGCAGACAAGATAATATTACTTCAAAAACAAGAAGAAGAGAAACGTACTTGGCTAGATCAAGATCAAGATCAAGAGACTGGAAAGGATGACCTAAACACATTGTGGACAGAAAGAAGAAACAGCTGATGGATATGAAAAAATTAACGACGTTATTAGCAGGCGCTTTAGTAATCGGTCTGTTAGGCACGGCATGCAGTCAAAATCCCGATAAGGCTCTAGAAGAAGCCTATAAAAGTATCATAGGGGGAGACTTTTCAGGCATTGAAGACCCTGATTATCAATCAGAAATGACCATGCTTTATGAGGTAGATCATAAGGATAAGGGTGAGACTTGGCAATATGTTTTAGAAGATTTTAACAAGGATGGTCAAGACGAACTGTTTATTAAGCTGGATTCGAGTTACAATTCAGCTCTTTTTGCCTATGAATCTGAGGAGCTAGTGCCTATATACGTTGATGATGTAGAGGGCAACTGTTTTATTGAACCCTTGAAAGAGGGGAGATTACTCGAAACGTATGACTACTGGACGGCGCCCACTCAAACGATTTTCACACTGGATGATCAGGATCAAAGGGTGACTCATAATCAATATTTCACCATGACGGCAGAAAATTTAAAAGAATACAACAGCCAGTATGAATCTTTAGTTGATTCTGTTTATGGCAATCATCCACAAGACAATTACTATTTTAGCCAAGTAGGTGATCAAGTGAAACTTTTGACACCAGAAGAATGGGAAGCAGTTCAGGAACAAATTGAATCAGATAAGATATCTGAAGACCAGTGGCTTTCAATTAAATAGACAAGGAGATGCTGATGCGAACACTTGAATACGCAATTGCTTTGAGACAATCGGGCCAGTTAAAAGAAGCGATTGATATTATGAAAGATCTCTTAGTAAAGGAGCCTGAAAATGCTCAAATCAATTATCAATTGGCGTGGGCTTATGATGTATCAAGTTTAGAAAAAGAGGCAGTGCCTTATTACGAAAAGGCCATTGAAATAGGCTTAGAAGAAAATGACCAAGTTGAAGCCATCATTGGTTTAGGCAGCACCTATCGAACGATTGGCAGATACCAAGACTCTAAAGATTTATTGATGAAATACAAAGATTCATTTGACAACAAGGCCATAGAGGTTTTTTTAGCCATGGCTGAATACAATTTATCTGAAAACGAAGCCGCTGTAGGCAGATTACTTAAAATAATTGCCGAGACATCGCAAGATGACCATATTATGCAGTTTTCTAAAGCGATTGGATTTTATGCAGATCGACTCAACCAAGTGTGGTGAGGCTCATAAAAGTAATAAATAGGTTAGATCATTTTGATGATTAAGCCAAGTTGAGACGAGGCGATTTTAGATGAGACGAAGATAAATTTTCTTTGAGAACGAGGAGATGACCTGTGTTAATGAATAAAATGATGATAGATAGTCATCTTTTAATAAAAGGGAGATATAAATGATTAGGTTAATGCAAGCAAACGAAATTGAAAGTGTTATGACGATTTGGCTAGAGTCAACCATTAAAGCACATGACTTTATAGACAAAGCTTATTGGCAGAGCCATTATGATCTTGTAAAAGATGAGTATATACCGAACAGTGAAACCTATGTCTTTTTAGAATCAAATCAGGTCGTGGGCTTTATAAGTGTTATTGACAACCACTTTATAGGTGCTTTGTTTGTAGACAACGACCATCAGGGAAAAGGGATTGGAAAAGAATTGATTGAAAAGGCTTTAAAGCAATATGGGATCTTGACCTTAGCCGTTTATGTAGAGAATAGCTCTGCAGTAGCGTTTTATAAAAAAATGGGATTTGAAGTTGTTACAGAACAAGCTAATGAAGACACACAAAAACCTGAGTACATTATGGCTTATTCGGCATTATCCTTTTGACAGGAGTCTCTCTATTTATGACAAAACCTTATTTAGAATTTCCATTTGTCCTTATGTTAATGGTGATTACAATTTTAACATATAATGCGTTTATTGATGCACGTGGCATAATGGTGTTTGAAGAAGGCATGATTGTACAAAATAGATTGGTTGCATGGGATGAAATGAATGATTACACCTGGAAACAAGAATCTAATCAGCTAATCTTGGTATTGAAGAAGGGGGCGAGATGGCAGTATCGTAAAGCCATAGATGAAAGTCAAAAAGAAATTTTGGATAACTTATTAAAGCAACATATAGAAGTGTTATCATAAAGTAAGAACATCTAAGAATATAAATCAAGCAAGTAAACGTTTTGCACGCAGATAAAGATAAGCGTGAATGCATAAAATGGATTAATCTTGTAAGAGAAATAGGAGGACATCATGAAAGCAAAGATTGCATTGGTAACTATTTGGACGGATAATATAGACCTAATGAAAGCTTTTTACCACAAGGCTTTGGGGTTTGAAATTATTAATGATTTAGGCAATTATGTAGAGTTTAAAAATGAAGGTGTGAGGTTTGCTATTTGTACACGTGAGGTTATGTATCCTTATACAGATGCCTATCGCCAAAAAACAAGTGGTCAAAACTTTGAATTGGCTTTTCCGTGTGAGTCTGTTGAAGAACTTGAAAAGACCTATCAAGATTTAATCAGTCAGGGGGCAAAAGAAGTTCATCCACCTCAAAATATGCCTTGGAATCAAAGAACCGCTCTTTTTGAAGATCCTGATGGCAATATTCATGAAATTTTCACAGAGTTAGATGAGTCTGTGAACCGCTAAAAAGTATAACAGGATAAAGAATGATAATTTGGAGGGAACATGATATATAAAGGCTCGTGCCTATGCGGCTGTGTTCAATATGAATTTGAAGGAGAATTTGAAGATTTTTACTTATGTCACTGTAATTATTGCCGAAAAGACACAGGATCAGCACATGCAGCTAATCTTTTTTCAAAAGAAGGTCGGCTCAAATGGTTACAAGGGAGAGAACAGGTGACTGACTATAATCATCATGGACAAGGACATATTAAAAGTTTTTGTTCAATATGTGGTTCAGCAGTGCCTAATATTCAAATGAGCGGCAAGTTGATTGTTGTTCCTGCAGGGAGTTTGGAAACTGATCTCAATATTAAACCTCAAGCCCATCTCTTTTATAGCCATCGTGCCAATTGGGATGAAAAGCTGGAAGATCTTAAACATTTTGATGAATTACCCAATAAATAAAGGGAGTATAAGCCTTATGAAGATTAGACTTTATCATGAAAAAGATGCACCTATACTGATGACCATTTTTAAAAGTGCTGTAAGAGAGAATGCAAAAGGCTTTTATTCGGAAGACCAATTGTTGGCGTGGGCACCTGAGTCTATGAATTTGGAATTTTGGAAAGAAAGAATGTTGAGCATTAATCCCTTTGTCTTAATTGATAATAATCAAATCTTAGCCTATGCGGACTTACAGCCTAATGGCTATATTGATCATTTTTTTGTGAAGGGTGGTCAAGCCAATAAGGGTTATGGTCAGATATTAATGGACTATCTTATTAAAGAAGCTATTCGTAGAAAACTTCCAACCATGACGGCTGATGTGAGTTTAGCAGCACAGGCTTTTTTTAGTAAGCATGGTTTTGAAATTATAAAATCTAAAAAGGTCAAAATCAGGGGACAAGTACTCGAAAATGCCTTGATGAGAAAGACTCTGATTCAATAATGCTTGGGGCTTAAGGTTTGTACTTACAGTATCCTGAAAAGGAGTGAATGAAGAGGATGCAAAAATATAGTTTATGGATTGCCATGATAGTTGGGATTATTTGCGAAATCATCATCATCAATTTTACACAAGGGATAATCCCTGTACTCATGATTAATTTTGTGAGTTTAGTCTTTATTTTTATACTGTATAAAATAGATGAATTTGCGAAAAAAGGGCTAAAAGCCTATGTGATAATTCCCATCATAGATCTCATTTTTTTAGCATGGACTTTGATGCTTAATCATTATCTACTAGTAGGATTTTCATCGTTTAATCTTTTAATATTCTGTATGATCGTTGGTGTGATATTCTTTAGAATGCATTCTGATCAAGCCTTTTCAATTGTAGTGACGAGTATTGTTATGATTGTGAGTTTGGGACTTTTACTGGACCACAATGAGTCTCAATTTAAAATGGATAATCCTATTGCGAGAGCCACGATTGATTACGCTTATCAAGAAGGTGTGATTAGGACGAAATCGCCTGAGTCTTTAGATATGATTATAAGAAGTGATGAAGAAAAAAATACATATGAAGTTATCCTTTTAGATTTAAGCAAAGTAGGTGCTTCGCAGTCCATGTCTTATTATGTGTATTCAAATGGATTAGTCAAATTAAAAGATATGCATTGAGATATTAGCCAATCATTAACATGGCGTTGACAAAATGCATTAAAGAAATGAGGGGGAAATATGTCACAGCAATTTATAATAAGAAAACCTATGCTTTCAGACGCAGGTGCACTAATCAATTATATGAAAGAGGTTGATAGTGAAACACGCTTTTTAGCACGGGAACCAGGTGAATTTTCTTTTACATTAGAACAAGAAGAGGATTTTTTAAAACGCCTTGAAGAGAATGACAGCATGGTTTTTTATGTAGCTGAAATGGATGGTGAACTCGTCGGTAATTGCTCGGTGGGTAGCATTTCTAATAGTCTACGAAGTAAACATCGAGCGGCACTAGGTATTAGTGTCAAAGCATCAGCTTGGGGAAATGGTGTTGGAAGCGCTCTCATGAAAGCTTGTATTGAATGGTGCAAAAATCAAGAAATAGAACAGATTGAATTAGATGTAGTGGTAGAGAATGAGAGAGCTCAGAAACTGTACGAAAAATTTGGTTTTGAAGTTTGTGGTAGGAAAAAGAACGCGTTAAAATATGGTGATGGGTCCTATGCAGATGAATATATGATGGTTTTAATGCTTGAGTGACTTGATGAGCTTATTATAAATTATAATGGAGGAAAATATGATTAAACATGTAGCACATGAAAAAGTATTGATAACACCATCTCTAGAAGAACAATTGCATCGAGATTACCCTCATTTAGATTTACCACTTAAGAGCTTGATGCGTCAAATTTATGATGTGGATGCAAGCTACTTTCGTGAAAAAATTGTGTATTTCTATTTGACAGGTCAAGAGGCTAAAGATTATCTTCCTATCTTATTAAAGGACTATGCATCGGGGCTAAGAGGAAAACTTGAACAAGACAAAAAGAGGTCCAGTGTCTATTGGTTTAAAGTTTGGATAAATGGCAACATTTTGCTGCGTTTATTGGATCTGAGTGATTATATCACTTTTGAGGTTGACTTAGATAAGATAGTAGAAGTGACAGGAAATGTAGATGATTTTGAAGTAGTTTGGGACAATCAATCGCGCATGAAAATCGCTTCCAATATGAAGGTGACTTTTTGAAAAAGCTTATCAGTGGATGTTAATTAAATAGGAGAATGACCTGAATCATTTTAAGAATAGCCTTATTGAAAAAAAGTTTTAAGTAATAAGTAGCTTGAATCAATAATTGAAATGTCATATAATTTAATGGAACAAATGGAATAAAATTCTAAAAACTATATGATAAGAGGTATAAACAATGTCTATATTTGATAAAGTTAAAAAGCCTATTTTTTTGAAAGAAGATAATGATTTAAGACAATATGTTGACAATTTAAATGCTTTACGGGACAAAACAAGTGGAAAACTGAGAAATAAAATTGAGAAAGAACATAAAATTGCTTCAATTGGTTTATATGGTGAAGATAATGTTGCTTTTGAGTTGAAAAATTGTAACTTAGGGATGTATGTGATACGAGATTTACATATTCAAAACGATAATCAATCAGCACAAATCGATTTTGTTGTGGTTACAAAGAAGTTTGCACTCTTGATTGAATGTAAAAATTTAATCGGTGATATTGAAATTGATAATAAAGGAAATTTTATAAGAACTTATACTTATAATAATCATAAAATTCGCGAAGGTATTTACTCACCAATTACCCAAAATCAAAGACACTTAGATGTCTTGAGAAATTTAAAAAGAGAGGAAATAAATAATCCAATTCGTTCTATGATTATGGAATATAATTTCGATAACAATTATCAGTCAATCGTTGTATTGGCTAATCCAAAGACTATTTTAAAGGATCGATATGCACCTAAAGTTTTGAAGGAACAGGTTATTAGATCAGATCAGGTTGGGCATTATATACAGAAAATATACAATGAATCAAAAGCCGTTGCTTTAAGTGAAAAAGCTATGTTAAGATGGGCTGAAAATCTATTAGAAAGACATCAGCCAGCTGGAACAGATTATTTACTAAAATATGAAAAACTTTTAGAGCAAGAACAATCTATGGAGACCAAGATCAAAGATAGTAGTAATGCTATTAACAAACAAGAACCAATCAGTACAGAAATGAATGATAAAACTCATTTATATAATGAGTTAAAAACCTATAGACTCAATAAGAGTAGAAAAGACAAGGTGAAACCCTATGTTATATTTACTAATAAAGAATTAGACATGCTTATTAAAATAAGACCGCAAAATGAGGCAGAATTGCTTAAAGTTAATGGTTTCGGTCCTGTTAAGGTTTCTAAGTATGGTCAAGAAATACTTCAATTAATTAACAATGAATAAGTTGTTAAACACAATTAATTTGAAAGACTGAAAGAAAACATCCATTGGTTTCCGAGTCATTATCATCCCAATGAAACGCGAATAGTCCTCATTAAAGACCAAGACCAGATTATTGGCGCTGAAAGTTTTAAGGTTATCCGTGGACCAGCCTTATTAGGCTTTGAAATAAGAGATATTGATGGCTTAAGTCTTAAAGACAAATTCGGAGAGAATTATTCACACATACAAGAAGACTTATCAAAAAAATTCACGCAATTACGAGGCGACTAAAAGTAATAATGAGAGCATATAATGAATATAAGGAGCGTTTCAAATGACAGTAACTGTAGATACAAGTGTTGCAGAAAAACTTTTACAACTTATTGAACAGGGCGATTATCAAGAGCAAAATAAGTTTTATGAATCTCTTGAACAAATGAAATCCATGAAGGGCATTCAACATATGTTGGATTTTTATAGGAATGTATTTCAATATGACGCTTACAAAGAGATCTTATTTAAAGCACTTAATCACCTTGACTATCAAATAGAAGATGAAAGCTTACAAATGATGTATGATCAATTCGTGAGACTTAGTGATAATTTAGACCTTGTCCGTCAGAAAATAGCTCTTATTAAACAATTTGATTTTAGTGCTGCATTTTTAGAATTAGAGGAGACTTTACCTGATCATACAGATATTCAGGTTGAAATTTACTTCCTCTTTGATGGGATTAACGGAGGATCAATCGTGGGTAGTCATACCATGTTACTCAATACCATGTTTTGGCCATCTCAATCAGAGTACGAACCAATCATCAAGGAAGTGTTACTTCATGAATATCATCATTTAGGCGTTAAATATTGGCTTAATCAAGCGGGGTTTACCGACGAACTCATCTATCAAGATTCAGAACATATGCTTATGTATTTTACAGCAGAAATATTGGGAGAAGGAGCAGCAACCTATTTTTTTACCAATAGCGATAATTTATATCCACTAGTTTATGAATCACATGGACCAGCCTTTGCAGAGACTTTTAGAAAATCAGTCACTCATAGACATGAAGAGATAGACCAACTCCTTTTACAGTGGAGCGAAGATTTAACAAAAGTATCTACAGGCTCGATGACTGTTGATGACTTTAAGAAGCTAAGTGTTCAATACAGCTTTGATATTTCAGGCAAAGAGCCCATAGACAAAAGCATTGGTTATCATATTTGTAAGACGATCGACCAAACTTTGGGTAGAAAAGTGCTCATTGAGTGCCTTAAGACACCTCAAAAGGTTTTCGACTACTACAATCAAGCCAGACAGGAAACTATATTTAAGTTAGAGGGACAGACATGTCAAATAAAACCATCATTCAAATCAACGATCAACTAAGGCTCAGAAGACCAACTCAAGAAGAGTGGGCAGTTGCAATTGACTGGTATAAGGACCCCGAAGTCTTGTACATGTCAGAAGGTTCGTCTCAGAGTCCTTATGATTTAGAGGTCATTCATCGTATGTATACCTACCTAAATGAAATAGGGAGGCTTTATTTTATTGAAGCTAGAGAAAATGATATCTGGCAACCAATAGGTGATGTTACCTATTCGGAAGTGGATATGCCTATTGTCATAGGAGACTCAAAATTTCGGTCAAAGGGGATCGGAAAAAAGGTCATTGGACAATTGATAAGATGTGCAAGAGAGGAAGGCATCAAAAGCCTCCATGTTAAAGAAATTTACCATTATAATAAGGCTTCTCAACATTGTTTTATGAGTCAAGGCTTTGTTTTGGATCAGACAGGAGAAAAAGGATCCAGCTATAGGCTAGACTTGTGAGTTTTTAGTAAATCAGGTTGATTTATTTTGTGAAAGAATATACCCAAATGATTGAGAAAGGATTTTTTATGAAAGTAAAATTGACAGTAATAGAAAGTAAATGTAGAGGTGGCTATCATCGCAAAGGAGATACCTATATTGTTGATGATCTTTGTCCGCCTATGTGTCATGAGCTTTGGCATAGCCTTTATCCAAGTTTATATGTACTTGCTAATGGGGGAGAATTGGACTATGGTAGCCAAAAGGCTGCCAAATTTGAAGTGAAATGTCCTGATGGTGGTAGAGTCCATGTCATTGGAGAAGTCTATTGTGAGAATTCTCAAGAATAGTTATATGAAAGCAATCAAAAGACGCATTTAAAGTCAGAAAGGAGTGACTGATGATTTATAAAGTATCAATGGGCATATTGACAGGTCTAACGCTTTTTACCATGGGACTCTATATCATGGGTCATAGTGGATTATATCCTATTCTCATGGTCATTTCAATGTGGTCCTTAGTAGGCACACGCTTTATGTTTTCTAAAAAGCATCCGAATAAATGGGCAGGCATTATTGCTTATGTGAGTGCTTTTATATTTGCTATTATTTTATTAAGGCAAATGATTGTTTAGAAAACATTTAAGAGGTGGATTAACAATTAGTGTTGCATATTTAAAAAGAGTATGGTATGATGTAGTTACACCTTAAGTAAAAGTAGAAAAAAGTTAAATAAATTATTATTAATGAAGCTGATGTCGTTTTATCGAAATTTGTGACATTTTGAAATTTTATCTAATCTAACTAGGAACGGTGTTCCTAATTATTTTTTTACAAGTATCTAGGGAAAAATAAAATTTTGGAGGCAACAAATTATGATGAATGGTACAGTAAAATGGTTTAACTCAGACAAAGGTTTCGGTTTTATTACTGGAGAAGATGGTAATGATGTATTTGCTCATTTCTCACAAATCGACAAAGACGGTTACAAAACACTTGATGAAGGTGAAGAAGTAACTTTTGATGTAGCTCAAGGTCCTAAAGGTCCTCAAGCTGAAAATATCAGAACTAAATAGTTGAACTTAAGGCTGATTACAATTTTGTAATCAGCCTTTTTTATTTTGATTCTAATTCTAAGGTTAAATTGAGGTAGAGTGAGTAAAATAAAAAACAAAGAACCTGCGAGAAATACTTTTTCTCGCAGGTTCTTTGTTTATAAATAAATGATGTCAAAAATTTAGATTTTAAATTGGTTAATAATTTGATTGAGATCATGAGCAACATCGTTCATACGTGAAGTCTGGTCATTGATTTCAGTCATACCTGCTAATTGTTCTTGAGAAGAAGCAGATACTTCTTCGGTAGCAGCAGATGTTTCCTCTGTTGAGGCTGAAATGTTAAGGACAGATTCCAAAATATCATCACGCATGAGATTCATTTGTTGTGATTCTTCTGTCAATTTTTGAACAACATCTTTTAAACCTTCAATAGCACTTGCAATACTTGTAAATTGTTCTTTGGTTTCATCTACCATACTGTTTTGTGTTTTGATAACCCCTCTAACATCATCCATTGTTTCAACAGAAAGTTTAGAGTATTTATTGATTTCATCAATAATTGTTTTGATTTCTGAAACAGCACTAGCAGATTGTTCAGCTAACTTTCTAATTTCTTCTGCAACAACAGCAAATCCGCGACCTGCTTCACCAGCTCTTGAAGCTTCAATAGAAGCGTTAAGGGCAAGAAGATTAGTTTGTTCAGAGATACTGGTAATGGTATTGGTAATAGTATGAATTTTTTGATTTGAGTCATCAACTTTCTTAATGACATGAGCAATTTTTTGTGTTGCCTCATCCGTTTGATTTGCAACTTTATCTAGATTTTCCATCGTTTCAATGCCGTATTTGCTTTTGGTAACAGTATCAAGAATGGCCTGATTCATGTCAACAGTTGAATTTGCAATAAATTGGATGTTGGTTGAGAGTGTATTCATTTTCTCAGCTACAATTTCTGCACCACCAGCTTCTTCGCCTATTGCATTGGCAACTTCTTGAATAGTTATAACCACTTCATTGATAGCACGTGTTGTTTCATTGGTGATAGATGTAAGAGAGCTTGATAATTGTTCTACTTTGCTAGCAGAGACTTTACTGGTCGTAATCATATCTTTTACATTATTAAGCATGAGATTAAAAGATTTAGATAAGATAGCTGTTTCATCAGAATTTTTATTTTCTATGGGTTCAATGCTAAGATCGCCATTTGAAACAGTAACGAGTGCGTTTGTGATTTTTTGGATAGGTCGGATAATATGATTAGAAAAGACTAAGATGATGATAATACCTACAATTAAAGTAATCAATAAGATGATAAGCATGTTGATTAAAATACCATTTGCAGCAGCATCGAAATCAACTTTATAAGCTCCAGCTGAAACAATCCATTGCCAATCTGAATCGTAATCTTGATAAGTGATTTTAGGGCCAATGGCATCAGAGTTTGGCAGTGTCCAAGAATACTCTAAGAAACCATCACCACTTTGTGCAGCTTTGATTTGCTCTTGAACAAGTTTCATACCGGATCCACTCTTATCTTCGGTCTCCCATACGTTTTGACCTTCTAATGAAGGATGCATAATCTCATCTCCTTGAGGAGAATAGACAACAAAGTAACCGTTGGGCCCCAAATTGACATTAGATTGATTTGGACGTTTACCTTCTTCATTCATTGGTCCGAGTAATTCTTCTTTAACATTTTCTTGTGCCTGTTCAAGTGACAAATCGCCACGCTCTACCGCTTCTTTTTGAATTTTGATAATGGACATAGCTTGTGAAACTGCATTTTGAAGAATATCTTCCCCTTTTTGAGACAGTGCACTTTTCGCCTGAAAGTAACTGGTCATTCCAATAAGTATCATTGGTACGATAAGTAAAATGGCTGAAATTGTTACAAGTTTAAACTTCATCGAAAATTTTGTTTTCATAACCCCTCCTAAATGGCATGTGAATCTTTATGCCTAGTTTTCTCCCTATGATATATAGCCCCTACTATTCTGACAAATGATTTACTTTACTTTTTTTAATATTTTTGTCAAAAAAGCAACTATTAAGGCAATTGTAACATAATTAAATATATTTAAACAACTACTTTGTAAGTGTGAAGGACTATAAATTTATAAAAAAGGTCTATACACAAATCAAAAAAAGTATTTCGTATTTTGAAATATATTCTTAATGTGTTTTTTATTAGGCTAACAAATTATAATGATATAATAGATTTTAAAATAGGGAATTAATCTGTTAATGGGATGAGGAGGAGATATAGAATGAAAAAATATTGGGTTTATATGGGGATTACTCTAGGTTTATTTATTATGACGGCTTGCTCAAAGTCGAGTGATTATACATATAAAAGTGGTCAAGTTGATGGTGAGGGGACAGTAAAAATGATGACCATGTCCTTATCTGAAAGTCAAGAGGAGATCACAGAGGCGAATCTTTCAAGTGATATACAGGCATTAATGGACGACACGTCTTTGACTCTTAAAATAGGAACGGATCAGGAGCCATTTTTGGAAGTGAGTCAAACATTTAAAAATAGGTTGCTGAAAGCGTTAATTCATTCTTCAAAAACCTACAAAGATCATTATTCAATGATTGAACCTGATCTTATACTCAAAGCAAAAGGTTATAAGACGATATATATTAATTTAGATAATCAGAATTATTGGTTTGAAGGGGAAGATGTTTCATATGAAGTTGAGGGCTTAGGGGATTTATGGTCGCGTTATGTCATTAAAAAAAATCAAGGTGAGTTTGTGTACGACCATTTTGAAAAGAATGTCATGACACGTTTTAAAGTCGACTTAGATCATGATGATGTGGAAGACCTTGTGATGTTATATGACGATAGCTCTATTGGGTTATCAGTTAATGACTCTAAGCTTCAGTTAAATTCTAATGGTTTAGAAAGTTCTTTTGGCGGTGACATAGACAGCAGCGAAAAGATGGGATTAGACTATTTGAAAGATTTCGATTTAATTGTTTTTACTTATGAAGGGATGTCAATTCATGGTGAGTTTAAAACCTTTCGATTTTTTAAATATGAAGATCATGAGATTCATGAGGTTTCTTATGATTTAAATTGCCAATTAAAGACTATTGATTTAGACCAGGGGACCTATGAAATTCAGTTTTTACCAAGTCAATTGACCTATAAAGTTCATATGGATGAAGAAGCGATTGAAACCAGTCGAGCAAGGAAAGCTGAAATAGAAGTTGACATGGATTCAGAGGCGCTTCAAAAATATGAAAATGATTTGGTCACTGCCTTACTCATTGAGTCAGAGGAGGCCCTTATTCAAGATAAAGAGGATGGTCAAACAGAACTTCTTGTGTCAGGTCGTCTTCAGATGAAGTTTGGCTCATCTTATCTGTATATTGATGAACCTATTCAGTTGACTTATCAAATAGAATCCAATCACATTGACCTGAAACAGGTTGTTTTGAAAGAGAGGGAGTAAGATGAAACACTTAAAATATGGCATACCACCTCTTGTAATAATACTTATACTGATCATGTATTTTGGACCTTGGCTGTTTACAGATTATCAAGTGGGAAGTTATGATGCATCTCTTGTTATATTAAGACTTCACTCAATAGCAACACTGATTTTTGCTTTTTCAGTATTTTTATTAGTGGGTGCCCTCGTCATAACCCTTGTATTTACAGTTCAAAAGAATCCTCATAAAAAGATGGCTTTAGTGACCTTTGTCTGTCTTTTGATTTTTTATGTCATCATTGTCATTCAAATGTCAAAAGGATACTTTATAGGCGGTTTTATGGTCTGACACGTCTTTTGTAATATGAATGTAAAAGTGGTCATAAGGAAATAATGTTATCATAATTAAAAGAGGAAAATGACTGAGTCAAATGACGATCAGTGCTAGCATTAAGAGCGTCGTTGAAAATACATAATATATTATCAAGAAGGGGGTTAAGATGGCAGTTGGTCTGTTTTGTTTTCTGACAGGACTTGTTATTATTTTTCAGGCCTGTTTAGCAGCAGGATTACCTTGGGGGGCTGCTTCAATGGGCGGTAAATATCCGGGCAAGTATCCACCTAAAATGAGGAAGATTGCCCTCCTTAATATTTTGATTTTACTGGCAATGGCTTCAATCGTTTTGATAAGGGCTGGGATTATACTTCCCGCATTTTTGCCGTTTGCAAGCATTGCAATCTGGGTCCTTGCTGCTTATTTTGTAGCGGGGACTATTATGAACATTATTACGCCTAGTAAAATTGAACGTATATGGGCACCTGTGACTTTTATACAATTGGTAACCTGTGTAATCATTGCAATGGGTTAAGACAAGGAGTATTAAGATGAGAAAGACACGCATTAAACCAAGTAAAATCCAATCTAAAATGAGTTTCATCGTAGGGATTATTTTCAGTTTGTTTGGCTTGGGGATGATTATCACAGGGATAAAAAGTCCTTTTCCAATGATAATGGTTCCTTTTAGTCTTGTTTGGACGGGGATTTGTGTATTCAATGTCTACATATCTTATAAGAATGGGTTTACAGATGAAGGCATGCCTTATTATGAAATTGATTCTGTTGATTCAGAAGAAGAGATTCAGAGGCGTGATAATGAGCAAGCTCTTTCTGGAGATTTCTCTAAAAAATTAAGAGAACTTGAAAATCTCAGAGATGATGGGCTTATTACGGAAGAAGAGTATCAAGCGAAAAGAACGGAAATTATGAATGATAAGTGGTAAATGAAGGATTGGAGAAAATATGAAATATCAGTGGATTGAAGCTTACTGTATGGCAAAAAAAGGGGTTATAAAAGACTATCAAAATGAATGGGAAGCTTTTCGTTATTTTGTTGGTGGAAAAATGTTTGTAATGCAAGGTAGTGATAAGGCTGGCAATGCAATTATTACACTCAAATGTGATCCTATAGATGCTGAGATGTTAAGAGCTAAATATGAAGCAATTATTCCGGGTTATTACATGAATAAAAAGCACTGGAATTCGATTGATTTAAATGGCAATATTTCAGATGAGCTTATGAAAAAAATGATAGATGTTTCCTACGAGTTGATTTTTGAAAAATTGACGAAGAAAAAACAAGCTGAAATTCAAAGCGGAATATAGTCATAAGGGAGTAATAAAATAGTCATAAACCTACTAAAGAGGAGGTTATAGGGTGTATTATCAAGATGAATACATAAGCAATTCAAGTGATGAATTGAAAGATTCGAAAAATGATGGGCAAGAAGATAATTATTCTTACAAAATAAGGTACGAGGTAAATGTGCCTTGGAGACGTTATTTTGCTAGAACGATAGATTTAGGACTTTACAGTTTAATTTTTACTTTGTTATCAGTCAAATTAGTCCAAGTAAGTATTCGAGAAATAGGTAGCTTTTGGATGCAGCTATTGGATATCATTATAGGGTTGACGCTAATGCTCTTTATTGAGCCTCTTATGCTATCGAAGTTAGGAACAACGCCAGGTAAATGGATTTTAGGCTTAAGACTTCGAAATTATTTTGGAGAAAAAATGACTTATGGTGATGCATTTGAAAGAACTTTTGGGGTTATAAAATCTGGATTGGGATTTAATATTCCATTCTATAGTTTGTATCGTTTATATAAGTCATATGAAAAATGTTCTGAAGGACGCCGATTACCTTGGGATGAAGATTGTGATTACGTCTTGATTGATAAAAAACCGCTAAGAATTGTTGGCTTTTTGGCGATTCAGTTAGGGGGAGTGATGTTGACCATTTTGTTGATTTTTTCCATGGCGTTGCCGCCGAATAGAGGAGCTTTAACTGTTGAAGAATTTGCGGAAAATTATAATTATGTAGGCAGAAATTATCAAATAGGGACTAGAACAGAATATTTAAACAGCGAGGGGCAATACGTCAAAGCTGGCAATTCAGCTAATAATGGAACAACGATTATATATGATAATTTTGATTCGATAAAACCTCAATTTGATTATCAAGTAGAAGATGGAGCATTAAAGGCACTCACTATCACGTATAAAGTTGACAATGAGAGACAATTCTCGATTTCACCTTTATCAAGGTTGGTTGTTGCAATGCTTGCCTTTTCAAAAGCAGACAAAGAAATTGGCCTGTTTGATTTGAACTATGATGAAAATTTCATTGATAAAGTCAACAACTTATATGATACGTATGATTTTACAATAGCCAATACCCATATTACGAATCAAGTGAATTACAAAGGATATCTAACAGAGTATAAAAATACTCTTATACCTAATGATTCGGCAGATGAGCATTATTATGAACTTCAAGTAAGGCTTGAAAAAGTAGAAAATTAAATATAAAATACGAAAGAGGTAAAAAAATGACAATTTTAGGAAAAAAGACACTTTTGAAAGTAACAGTATTGGCAGTTGTAATGACCTTTATCTTAAGTGGATGTAAGGTAAAAGGACAAACGACTACTGGCAATTTAGATTCGTCTAGCAATTTAGATTCGTCAGTGAGTGAGACTAATCAAGAGAAAGTAGAAAAGGCGATTGATTTTTATGCGACTCATAGTGATGACCCTTCCTATTATGATGAAATGACCGATCAATTTTATGCACTTTATACTACGATTCCTTTTGAAGAATTGATTGAACTGAATAGTACTTACAGCCATTATGTTCAAAATAGGGTATCGAGTTTCTTGATTTACGGTATTTATCAAAATGAAGGAGATTTTAAAAGTCTTACAAATCAATTGGAAAAACTTAATTCAGAGAAAACTTATGCCTACTTATCAGAACGCTTAAAGTCAGACTACCAACTAGATACACCTGAAAAATTAAATTTGGAAGATGATCAAGGCACTTCTATTGATGAAGATGAACTTGAAAAATCTATTATGACAGCTCATTCGATTGATGAACTTATTCAGTTATCACTTAATTATTCTCTTGATGGAGCATTTTCTGAAGGGTTTGCTGCACGGTTATCAGAACTTCTCAAAAGCGAGGGAATAGATGCTTTTATATCAGATGCTATTGGGTATGGTGCTCCTATTCAAGATGAAATAGCTTCAGAACTTGCTTATGATATAGGGTATGATGAAGAGGCAGTGCAAGCCTTATTAGAAAATCTTCAAACAATAGAACTTAATGATAAGAATCGGCATTTTGTAGAAAAATTACAAGAAGAACTGACAGCGGCATATTAAGGTTAAAAGGAGATAGAATCATCATTGATGTCATTAGAGAGAAGCCAGCATGAATCAAAAATAAAGAACAGTTAGAGGAGAATGAAATGGGTGCAGTATTTTTTATGACATTGCTAGTGATAGTACTGATAGTAGCAATCATTTTTATTGTTGTAAATTTAGGATTAGTGATTGCATGGCGTGTTAGAAAGAAAAAGGGAAAGGCACCTAAGAAATGGTGGTTTGTACTAGCAAGCATTTTTTTAGTTATTAATATTGTTTTGGCGGCTATTCCTATAGGGTATTTTGGTTTTTTGAGAGTAACCAATGCATCATATGATTCAGAGAATGATGTGACTCAGACAAGTACATCGCTTGTTTGGCCTATGGGAGAATATGAACCGACAACACAGTGGTTCGAGATAGAGGGTAAAAAATATATTATATTTAGGAAAGGCTTTTCAAGTGAGGATTTCTATTTGGACTACGGTAGAGAGCAACTAGGCCAACCCATTGCTAATATAAAATATCCAAAAGGCCGATGGTTTAATGATATGATGTGGATTTTACTGAGTGGCTCTACATATTCAGATCAAAACGTATCAACAATTAGCCCAGTTAGTAATGACAATCACTTTGATTTTTTATATGCAGAATTAAATGTTAACACCCCCACTTTAAGAGGGGACACCTATCATGAGGAATCAACAATAGAAGCTACAAAGGCGTATTATAATAATCTCGACAATTATAATACGGGGACAGTAACGTGTAGATATGCTGTTTACCGTGACATGTCAAGTGTAGATGAAACACATCATGTTAATCCATATGAATGGATTGATCGTTCCTTAGAGATTGATGAAACCGTTTTTTCAAAGCTTAAAAAGCTTAAAGAGACAGGTGATACAGTGGTTATTCAAATGCCCGAAATCCCAGAGGATTATCCCCCCGCTGCTCAAGTGGGAAAACCTTATAGAGGCTATTTTGATATTAGAATGAAAGTAAGAAGCTTAGATGGAATCACTATAAAAGAAGTTTCATTTGTGGTTATAGATAATAGGGTTTATTTATCTTCGACGAGTAGCGGTGGTGAATTAACTGTATATCCACTTACGGATGAGCTTAATGATTACATGATGAACCATATAATAAAGTCTTTAGAAGAAAACACGATAGAAAGTGAAAATTAAGAAATCATTTAAAGGGTTACAAAAATGATATCAAATGAAGAAAGTATAAGAATGTGAGGTATGAAGATGAGTCAATTAAATGAAACCATTATAATCCGTTTAGCTAAAGAAGAAGATGTTGCTTTAATTCTTGACTTTATCAAAAGGCTAGCAGAGTATGAAAAATTGGCTGGTGAAGTTGTAGCCACTGAAGCAGTTTTGTACGATTCGCTATTTGTCAAAAAAGCTGCTGAAGTGCTTATTTGTGAAGTGGATGATAAACCAGCTGGCTTTGCCCTCTTCTTTCATAATTTTTCAACGTTTATTGGTAAAAGAGGTTTATATTTAGAAGACCTATTTGTTAAACCGGAAATGAGAGGTAGGGGACTAGGAAAACTTTTATTAACCGCTCTAGGTAAAATTGCTAATGAAAGAGATTGTGGGCGTATGGAATGGTCATGCTTAGATTGGAATCAGCCCTCAATAGATTTTTACAGATATATTGGTGCGGTGCCAATGGATGGGTGGACTGTTTATAGATTAGAGGGAGATACTTTAAAAACCTTTGGCGAAGACAACCCATGGAAAATTGAGGGATTAGAGGATTAGACATCTGATGGTGATACCTCATAACCTCGAGAGATATAATGGGGATTTTCAATTGGATTAAAAGGTGGAATAGGTCTTGAATCGTAGTTTTTATAATACGGAGCAGGGCTTATTTTTATACCATAAAAATAAATCGGTAAGCCAGAAGAACTGTAAAAATCGGGTGTATCTTGAAGATGGAAGTGAAGATGGGGTTCGGAAGTATTACCAGAATTACCACAAAGGGCGATGACTTGACCAGCTGAAACGGTGTCGCCGACAGTGACATTAATACTTTGGGGTTTTAAGTGAGCTAAGAGACTGTATTCTTTTTTAGCATGTTGAATGAGGATGTAGTTTCCGCGGATATCTTTAGCGGTACAATCAACTTGACCATTTCCGAAAACGCGACTGTCCTTATAATGATTCTCAACTTCTATTACTCTTCCGTCAGCGGGTGCAAGGATGGGTTGCCCATAACAATAATAATCGCTAACGGAAGTTCCATCATTTTTATGAGAATGGCCTTCTTGATCTAACATAATAAAATCATAGGCATACCTTTGAGTCTGAATTGACCAAGAGTGAGAGCTTTTACGGTTGATACCGCCATTGACAACTGTATAGGTACCATTAAAAGGAAGACGATAGTTGACAGTATGTGTATAATTGTTGGGAGAAGGTGGATTGAAACCGTGTTTAATGGGTGCAATAACCATTCCTATGACTTGAGCCATAGATTGTATAAATGCATAGGGTTGAAGAAATATATCAATAAAACCAAACAGAAAAAACAGCCATAGATAACGCCAAAAAGAATGCTTAAAAAAGATATGTAAGAATCCCAATAGGCCTAAATATTGTAGACGACTAAGGCGTTTTAAAAAAAGTTTCATAGTAGACTCCTTTCATGAGCGCAAACGGCTAATTTCTATTAAAAATAGATTACCCTGTTTTTTAAAAGTCAAAACACATAGTCTTAAGGCTGTATGAGTCTAAGTTGAAAGATTAAAGGCGTACCTATTCTGTAATATGTTTTTAAAAGAAGGTGCCTGTTAAAAATGTTATCATGGAGTAAACGGTTATAGATGTCCCAGCTGATTTTTAATGCTTTTTTAATGAAATGATGACTGTTTGTACATTTCAAATGTCTATAATAAAGTTAATCATAAGTATAATTGAGACGATTGAAGGAGACGATGATGGGAATATTTGAATTTATAGGGGAAAGTTATAATCCAGGGGAAATTGGAACGGTTGATAGAGTTGAAATTAATCGAAATGATATGAACCTAAAAGTTATGATTGCAAAAAGTATAATAGCTGTTGGGTTATTGGCACTTGCTTATGTGTTTTTTTCAGGCCCCAATACCACGACTTTTAATTATGTTATGTTTAGCATAGGCATAGTGATCTATTGTACAATTGCTTTTTTTGTAGTGCCACACCCAGATTATGATAACATAGGCTGGTTAGGAGGATTGATTGATCATCCTTTTAGATATTCTGACGATATTAATCGATTTTTGATTTTTTTAGCAGTCATTTTATATCCCGGTAGATTTATTTCGAGAACCTTTATGACATGGATTTATTATTTTTTTGTTGCCGAAGATTAATGGGCTTTGACTAACAATAAGGTTATAAGTTGACTAGCAATAGAGTGTATAAAAGGAGGCGTCAATGAGAAAAAGAAATATTTTTATCGGTATTGCTATAGGCTTGGTATGTGTTATCTCAATAGGCGTTGTTAAAACGGCTTTTGACTCAAAAAATACGGATATTATCTCTGATTTAGAAGGGACTCTCTACTATACTAGGAGAGTAGAAGGGGTGAGTACCCTTTTTAAATCAGATGCTCAAATGGACAATGAAACTCTTGTTTATTCTCATGAGGGAAAGGGGCAAACACAGTTGAGTGATGATAATGACAATATTATTGATTTTTGTTACTATCCAGAAACGGATCATTTTCAATTGATTGCGATGGATAAAGGCATTTGGTCGGAATTCAAGTTAGATGCAAGTGGTAATTCTCCTATTATCAATAAAGTAGGTGATTCTAAAGAGCATGTTACTTCTCTCTTAAAGACAAGCTATATTCAAACGCGTCATGGCAATAAAGAGGTCATTGAAGACGAGGGGTCCTTGTATTTAATTCAAGATAATCAAGAAAGTGTAATGATGCCTTTTAGAGGTCTATATGATGATAAATTTACAGGTTATAGTCCTGTTGGATTTTCACCAGATGGTCAATATTTTATCTATAAGGACATGGGACATCTTACACCAATTGGGACGATAGTTGAAGGTTTAATTAAAGATCAAGTAGGTAAAATGTACATTTATGAATTAGAGACAGGTAAGCGTCAAGAAATTGAGATGATGAATCATATTCAGTGGGAAAAATAGAAAGAAGTATTGAGAAATATTAAGATCAAGTGATCAAAATATTTGAATAAGATAAAGTAAAAGGGGAGAAACAATGAATATCATTTTGGATGCAGGTGGTGTACTTTTTTACATTGATGCCTGGCGAAATACGATTTATAAGAGGATTTTAAAATCAGAAGGTTATGAAGTAGACAAAATAGACAAAGCAATTGAGGGATTAAAAGCTTTTGACCGTACTTATTTTGAGACAGATGTTATTCGAACATGGGAGGATGAAAAGGCATGGTTAACATCACGAGCATATTTTTTAGCGATGGCTGTTGATCCTTGTCATCCAGTATTAGCAGATAAACTTTTTATGTTGGCTTTTGATTCTTTTCAGTATAAAATTTATGAGGAGACTTATGAGGTGTTGGATGCTTTAAAACAAGCAGGTCATCAATTATATGTTTTGTCTAATGCTACAGCAAGTTTAGATTGGGCCTTTGATTATTTGGCGCTTAGACCTTATTTTGAAGCTGTTTTCATTTCAGCTTATATTGGTCTGGAAAAACCCAACCCTATGATTTTTAGAGAAGCTTTGAATTTGATTCAAGATCAAGCTCAGAATTGTCTATTTGTAGATGACAAATTGAATCATGTTGAAGTTGCAGAAAAATGTGGCATTAAAGCCATGCATTTAGACCGATCAGCTGGAATGACTTTACATGATTTTAAAGCCTTTGTTGATAAGATGAGTCTTATAAAGGTTTAATAAGAAAAGAGGTTTTTACAATGGGAGCATTATCGAAACTACCCAATGTTGGAAAAGTTATAGAAGAACAATTGATAGAAGTCGGCGTTACAAGTCCCGAAAAATTAGCCGCCCTTGGGAGTCAAAAAGCATGGTTAGAGATAAGAAAAATTGATGAGAGTGCTTGTCTTAATAGGCTCTATGCCTTAGAAGGTGCTATTCAAGGTATACGGTGGCATCAGTTATCTCAAACAGATAAAGACCGCCTAAAGGCCTTTTACCAAGAGGTTAAATGAAGGTGAAATGAAAATGAATCGACGTTTGTTTTGTGAAATGAATCCGACTACTTATAAAATAGCTGTTGCTAAGGAAATCGGTTTGAGGCATGTCAAAAATGTATTGAGTCATCAAAAGTGGGCAAGACAATATGAAATGACGCCTCTTTCTGTCAGGGTATACTGTCACCAATCTGTCATAAGACGAAAATTGGGAGACGTCAATATGAAATTGCAGGACAATAAAGCCATAAACCTTAGCTTGGCAGTTTCTAATATCAATGGCATATTAATTGCGCCAGGGGAATGTTTTTCTTTTTGGCAATTGGTAGGTCGTTGTACGAGGCAAAAGGGTTATCGCCAAGGTTTAATGATTAAAAAGGGAAAGATTGATTCAGGTGTTGGCGGAGGCATGTGTCAATTGACCAATCTTATACACTGGATGGTTCTCCATAGCCCGCTTGAGATTATAGAACATCACCATCATAATGGTTTTGACTTATTTCCTGATGACGGGCGGGTTATTCCTTTTGGGACAGGGACATCCATTACTTATAATTATTTAGATTATCAGTTTATGAATCCCACCCAGCTTACTTTTCAACTTTTAATATCTGTAAAAGAGGATAATCTGTGGGGGGAACTTAGAAGTAATAAACCTCTTACATATGACTATCATATAGAAGAAAGAGATAGCTATTTTACTAAAGACAATGACATCTATTACCGACATAATGCTATTTTTAAACTTGTCTATAACAAAATGACAGGAATAAAAGAATCAGAATCGTTGCTTTTGACTAACCATGCAAAGGTCATGTATGACGAAGAGTGGATTCCTTACATGAAAATACGGTGATAGAGTAATCAGCTAGCAACTGACACGAAACGTTTTATCTATTTTCAAAACATGAGGAGAACAATAACATGCCAAATCAATTAAAAGAGAGAGAGCCAATGGATTCCTCTAATAATGACAATGAAGAGAGAAAACAAGTGATAAGAGTAGTCGTTATTTTTGTTTTAGTGACACTTTTTCTACTACCAACTCCCTATAAAGGATTTCCGTTATTAGATTATCTACTCCCTGAACTTCATTTTTCCACCTTTTCTGTTAATCTTTCAGGTGTTCTAATATTAATCTTATTAATCCTCTTTTTTAGAAGTTTAATCAGTTTGAATAAATTGAAAGAGAATCGTGGTATTGTACTACTGGTTTTGCTGTTCTTATTGATTCCCTTAGCTGGGAAGTTGGGAGACGGGTTAGTAACTTCTGTTTATTATTTGAATACGGGCGTCAAAAGTATTCAATTAATTGAATGCCAATCCAACACTCAAATGATTGACAATGAGACAGTCCTTAACTTTGAGATGACTCTTAGTAAGTATCGAAATTTAAAAGAAAATACGTTTGTGAAAATTGAATTTGTCAATGCAGAAGATCATAGCTATCAGATAAGACCGATGGACACCATTAATCTGGGGAGAAACAAACGTAAAAATCAATCAATTGCTTTGCAATATCAAGTAAGTAATGGAACAAATGAGGGAATTGAAGTGAATTATGATGATCTGAAAAATTTAAAATATCGTGTTGTTTTTTATAATGATTTTGAGGAAAAGGCCTGGGGCAATTACCTATTTTATGATGATCTGAAAAATTCGGCAATGATTGAAATCCATTAATGATAAGGAAGGCAATAATAAGATGAAGTTGAGTGATTTTAATATTAAAAGGTTTGGACAAGGAATTCCAATGATTATTCTTCACGGTTATGAAATTGATCAAGTAGCGATGATTGCATCTTTAGAGCCCTTGATGGTCAATCGGTCAATTGAAAGAATATATATGGATCTTCCCGGAATGGGAATGAGTCAACATTATGAAAGCATTAAGAATGCAGATGATATGATTGGTGAATTGATAAGTCTTGTGAGTCATTTGGTGGGGGATCAAGCGTTTATCATAGCAGGTCTATCATATGGTGGTTACTTAGCAAGGGGAATTGTACGACATTTTAGACAGCAAATAAAAGGTATTTTGCTTATTGTTCCTGTGGTTGATCCTGACTTTAAAAACAGGCGGCTACCAGCCCATGAAGTTCTATACGAAGAGCCCGCTTTTATTAAAAAGCTAAGTCCAGAAGTGCTACAAGAAGCACGTGAGTTAAGTGTAGTGATTACGGAAAAGGGAATGGCACGCAAAGCAAAAGAAATTTTTCCCGCTATTGAAAGAGGCAATCAAATCTTCTTAGAGCGTTACCAAAAAGAAGGCTACAAGGCGTCTTATGATGTAGATGAATTCAACCATACAATCATGTCGCCAGTCTGTGTGATTGCAGGCAAACAAGATTCTGTAGTCGGTTTTATGGATCAATATGACCTTAGCTTACAGTATAAATATAGCCATTTTGCCGCATTGAATGAAGCTGGACATGATTTGAACTATGAGCAAGAAGCCGTTTTTAACCAGTTGGTTATATCTTGGCTTGATCAAGTGTTAAGGAGTCGCTAAATGAGTTATATCAAAATGATAATAGGCTGTTTATTCCTGGTAGATTTTAAGATCCATGGCGTTGACATTTTATTTGACACGGTTGGCTATGCTTTATTTTATTCAGGTCTAAATCAGCTAAAAGCTGGCTATCCGGCATTTAAAAAGGCCAGCTATTTTGCTTTGATTGCTGCCATATTATCGGCATTTAACACTTATGCCCAGGTCCTTATTATGGTTAATGAGGACTACATGAGTCGCTTGGCGATGGGCTATTCGGCCTTTAATGTCAGTCTTGTAAGCTTCTTAGCCTTAGGAATGATTATAATGATGACACATGGCATAGAAGAAGAGTCGCTTGATAGTGGCTATGAGGATTTATCGAAAAAAAGTCGACGATGTAGATATTTATACATAGCCAGTGCTGTTATTGGACTGCTTATGAGTGGATTGATTCTATACAATACTCTTGTTCGCTGGTCTTTCATAACAGGTATCGTTTTTTTATTGGTCATTGCATTGATCATATTGGGACTTATAGTGACGTTTAACCTTATTGGCCTCTTACATCAGGCTAATCTCAAGATAGGGCGCTAATAGACATAAGAGGAGGAGTTTTAATGAACGTAAAGGATGAAGAAAACAATAAAATGCCATCTGATTTCAATGAAGAAGCCTATGCCATACGCTCTGAGATTAATAGGCTGAAGGCACGTCTTAAAGCAATAGAGGGCGACAATATTTCCAAGGAAGAAGAGGCTCAACTCACTGCCAGTAATGTTTGCGGTCAAGACTTTGTTTTGGCCTATCTACAAGAGCTTTGCAAGGAACGTGGGTCAGAAGATATTGCCATTATGGCAGCTTGGAGTCAAAAGGGAGGGTGGTACAGCACAACCATTGCACCTTCTTGTCTCAACTATTTACTGAGAGGGCCGCAAACGATTAAAGATTATTTTCTACCCCTAATGGATAAAGGTGTCCTTATTATTTTAGGGACTTTGCTAGATCAAGGCCAATGTGATAGGGAAACCCTTATTAGAATAAGCGAACTTGACCAAGCTTTTGTCATGCATCAATTAGCCTCTTTAAAAGAAAAGCAATTGATTCAGGAAGACCATAACAGGTGGTCTTTGACCAATCAGGGATGGCATCTTTATATTGGACTGGGCCATATGGCTTATAACTACACCTATAAAATGGATATTGAGAAACTCATGCCGATTGCCAATGCCTTTAAAGACATTTATAATATTGATTTTGGGATCCCTATTTTAATCAATGAAGCAGATATTTTTAAAACATTTAAAGAAAGTGGTCATCTTGAAAAGTTATATAATCAAGGTGTAAGCGATGATGATATTAGAAAAGTCATTTATGACAGTAAAGTTATTCTTAAGACAAATCAGTGATATGTAGAATGTTAAAATAGCAAAAGTATAGAAAGCAAGTATGCATGAGGAGTAAACATGAGTCAAATTGTGGTGGTGCCCTATGAGCCTATGTGGGCAAGTGAATTTAAGAAAGCAAAAGATTTTTTCGGTCAATTATTAGGAGACATTCCTGCTGAAATTCAACACGTAGGTTCAACTTCGGTAGAAGGTCTTTGGGCTAAACCAATCCTAGATATTGATATTGTTGTAAAGACATCAGAAGAGGTATCGTTGGTGATTGAACGATTAGAAACAGTAGGCTATAGGCACAGGGGAAATTTAGGGATTGAGGGGAGAGAAGCTTTTTCCTACGACCCAGACAATCTTAAAATTCAGTGGATGGCACATCATTTATATGTATGTCTTGAATCTGCTCAAAACTATCAGAATCATATCATGCTTAAAAGTTATTTACAAAAGCATCCTGAGGCTGTGAAGGCTTATAGTGACCTCAAAAGAAAATTGGCAGACCAGTACCCTTATGATATAGAGGCTTACACTGAGGGAAAAACCTCTTTAATTACCGCCTATCTTCAAGCTTCTGGAATGTCTTTAGACACATTAGAGGAGATTGTCACAATTAATCAAAGGATAATTGTGAGAAGCCATGAAAAAGAACCAGATGATGCGGCTTACAAGTACGCAGTCATTATGACGCGTTATCAAAATCAATGGGTCTTTGTTAGACATCATCAAAGGAAAACCTGGGAAATTCCTGGGGGAAAACGTGAACCAGGTGAAAGCATCATGGCGGCGGCGAAAAGAGAGCTTGAAGAAGAAACAAGTGCAAAAATTTATCAGATAGAACCCATTGGTGCTTATAGCGTAAAAAGAGGAGCTGATGACCAAGCAACGTATGGGTTGCTTTTTTATGCTCAGGTAGAGACATTCGAAGCTAATTTCAAATTTGAAATAGAAGAACGTGGCTATTTTGACACTTGTCCAATTGAATTAACTTACCCTCAAATACAACCTTTTCTTTTTCAATGGGGAGATGATTATTATCAGAAGCGAATTGAAATTAAAAAATCATAAAATAAAATAGGGGGATTATAAGTCCAGATAATTTGTTCTACGTGTCCGTTCATTTTAATATAAACTATTGTTTTCCTAAACCGGTGCACCGCACTTTAAAATGGAGTATAATAGGAAAAAAAGGAGGGAAAAGCCTTGAAAGAAAAGAAAACACTGATTAATGTCATTCAGAAAGTGCCTATCGCCTCCAAAAAGATTATTCCCTTAGCTGGAAAATGGGCAGGCAAATTACTGAAATCACTAGATTTACTAGAGCACACATCTAAAATTGCCAAGCCATTTGTGGATGATTTCAGGAATAAAAGTGTTGAAAAGAGTAAGAAAATTTTTGCCACACAAGTGGTGGTCAATGATGAATATGTCATTGAGATAAAATCAGCACATATCAAGGGCAAGGGACAAAGTCAAGAAGAGGCTTTTAATGCCTTCATGAGGGCACTAATTCATTTAAGAGAAAATCAGGTCCTCAGCCCTGATAAAAAAATTCAAAAAGAGCAACTTAAACTGATTACAAAACTTAACGCAACTTCAGAAAATAGTGATAACTTATGTATTGATTTAAGACGGTATATTTTTAGAATTCATTATCCTAAAGGGGATAACTTAAACAAAGAAACTTAAACATCGCTAAAAATAAAAGAATAAGACCCTCGCTTTATAAATGAGCAAAATAACAGTATTGTATGACCTAAGGAGTTAAGCATATGAGCAACAAGGCAGAAAAAATGAAAAAGGCATTAGAAGACAATCCAATTAAAATGACGAGAGTTGGGTTAATGATATTTATTGCAATTCTAATGTTGGCATTGGTGGGATGTGGTACTGATTCTCCAGACAAAGTTGAAGACATAGGTTCTCCGAGTGAGGTTCATCAGTCTGACAAAGATATTGATTCGCAAGAAAATAACAAGGGTGACCTTTCTGATGCAACTGCAAAAGAAACGGAGAATGCTAATGTAGCGAATGATAAAACGCTTGTTAATAGCACCCCCATAGTTAATGAAGAAGACCTTTTTAGTTTCAATGACTTACCAGATTTTACAGGTGATGAAGTGATCAGTATTACTTTGGAAGATTTACAAGCAACGGATGAAAGCAATCATCCTCAAAAGATGATTTTTAAAACGGCTCATGATGAAATGGATATAGAAGATACTTGGAATGATGGGATTACTTTTAAGGGAATTGATTTAGATCCAACGGATAACTATAAAGATATTCTCGTTACGATTATGGGGACGGATGTCAGTTATCAACATCTCATTATCCGATATAACCAAGATGAAATTATTAATTATGGATATTTTTATAATTATTATCCGAATCTTTATTATGATAATGAAGGCAATGTTTTTTATTATGGTGATGTCATGAAGGCAGATCAACTGACCCAAGAATTTCATTATCACTCAACCAATATCACGACGATTCCGCCTTATAGTGTGACGACAGAAAGCCATGTGGAATCATCTGAAAGTAGAAGTGTTAATATAAACTATCCCGTGATAAGCGGTTTATCAGACCAGAAGCTAAGTGATAAAATTAACCAAACGATAAAAATGCGTGCTGAGAGTATATTAAAACCTTATTTAGAGGATGAGACTTATAGTGGCAGTTTATCAGTGTCAATAGATTATGAAGCGATGATGACAGATGATCAAGTTTTGAGTGTAGTCTTTTATGGATTAGTCGAATCAGAGTCAGCACCACATCCTTATAAGTGGGAATACACTTGTAATGTTAATATGAAGACTGGAGAAGCTATTCAATTACAGGATATTACAAACTATGATAAGTTTATTGAAGATCTTTCAAGTGTGGCATTTACACCTATAGCAGGTGAAGAAGGAAGTTATCATTTAACGGATGATTATGATATAGCTTTTATCCATCAAATATTTGAAGACTTAGATTCTGATCCTGATAAAACCACGCGATATACTTATTTTAGTCAAGAAGGCGTTAATATTATTGTTAGTGTTTCATCAGCAATAGGTGGAACGGCAGAGTATACGATGCCATATGCCGTTTTTGAGACTTATCTGAAAAAGATATCAGAAGATACTGCCGGCATTGATTGGCAGAGATATGTCGATGGGGTTGATTGATGATTACAAGATACCATCATAATTAAGCCATTATGATTTGGTTCAAGCAGTCATTGTAACTTTTACTAAAGATGATTTATAATAAGGAGAAGAAGATGAGACAAGCAACTGTGGTAGTCACTGGGGCAGCCAAGGGGATTGGTCGTTCAATGGCTATTCGTTTTGCTGAGGCGGGTTATAATGTCGTGATTAATTACAATCATTCTGAAAAAAAAGCAAAAGAGTTGTCAGAATGGATGACTGGTAAAGGTTATGCCCATCTCTTATTTAAGGCAGATATTACCCATAGAGCTTCAGTAGAAAAGATGATGCATTCAGCTATTGATGCTTTCGGAGGCATTGACGTTTTAATTAATAATGCAGGGATTTCTAACTGGCAAATTTTTTCAGACGTTACTGAATCAGACTGGGATCAAATGATGGCAGTTACTTTAAAAGGTCTCTATAATTGTACACAATGTGCACTCAAGACCATGGTTTCTGAAAAAGAAGGGATTATTATTAATGTATCTTCTATGTGGGGACAGGTCGGTGCTTCTTGTGAGGTGGCGTATTCTACTGCAAAAGCAGGTGTTATAGGATTTACAAAAGCCTTAGCTAAAGAGCTAGGACCCTCTAATATAAGGGTGAATTGCATTGCTCCTGGTATGATAGAAACCGATATGATGGCTGGATTTTCAGAGTCTGAAAAAAGAGAACTGATTGAAGAAGTTCCGCTTATGAGAATTGGTTTGCCAGAAGAAGTGGCCTCTTGTGCGCTTTTTTTAGCTTCTAAAGCATCCTCTTATATAACAGGGCAAGTGATTGCGCCTAATGGTGGCATGGTCATTTAATCGCATAATATTATAGTGAAAGAAAGGAGGTATCATATGTTGACGATGAGAATAGCAACGCCCGATGATGTTGCAGCGATAGATAGCTTATTTACCAATTGTATTCAGTATTTGAATGAACAAGGGATTCACCAATGGAGTCCGGTTTATCCTAATCGGTCGACTTTTGAAGACGCAGTAACGATGGGCAATCAATATGTTATAGAAGATCAAGAAACACTAGTAGGTGCAGTAATCTTAAATGAAGAACAAGCGAAGGAATGGTTGGAATTAAAATGGTCCTATGAAAGTGATAAAATTTTAGCGATTCATGCTCTAGGCGTTCTACCCGCAAAACAGGGTAGGGGGTATGGTCAAGCCATTATTCACTTATTTGAAAACTTTGCTCTTGATAGGGGCTATGAAGCGATTCGATTTGATGCCTTTCCTGATAATAAAGGGGCAGTCCACCTTTATGAAAAAAATCAATATGAGTATGTTGGAACGGTTTCTTTTGACTATAAACCCAAAGGGTATCAAAACTATTATTGTTACGAAAAAAAATTATCTCCTAAAAATGAGGATTAATAGAGGTTAAAGACATCACAATAGTAAAAACGAGGAGGCGAAGTATGATGAAGACCATTAATACCAATAGATTAATTTTAAGAGAATGGGAAGAGACTGACGTTGAAGACCTTTTTGAATATGCTAAGACGGATTTAGTAGGGCCTAATGCAGGATGGTTGCCTCATAAGGATAGGGCAGAGAGTTTGCAAATTATTAAAGATTTTAAAGCGAGTGAACAAGTATATGCTATCGTACTTAAAGCGGAAAATAAGGTGATCGGTGGGATTGGTTTTCACTATAGAACACCGGATCCTAAACGTGAATCTCTAGACCAAAGGGAAATTGGTTATGTACTTAATCCTAAATACTGGGGAAATGCTTATGTACCAGAAGCTGTTAATGCCCTTATCGACTATGGCTTTAATGAGCTTGACTTGGATTTAATTTGGTGTGCCCATTACAGCGAAAATGCACGTTCAAAAAGAGTCATCGAAAAATGTGGCTTTGCTTATCAAATGACCCAAGAACAGCATATTGAGCTTCTAAATGAAGATAAAAGTGTCCTCTATTATATTATTGAAAACAGACTTAAGTAAAGTGCTTTAAGTACTTAATAAAAGGATGAGTGTATATGAAAGAATCTCAGCAAAATGATAATCAAAACAATCATAATAATCAATCGCAACAACTTAGCAAATGGGATTCTCTGAGACAGAAACTGACATTTGTTTTAATCCTTTTGACAGTCATGCCAATACCGGCCTACTTTATAGTTGCGACCTTATTAGAAAGGTCTGAAATTTATTTGTCACCAATTGCCTTGTGGAAGGGATCAATTGTTGGTCTTATTTGTGGTGTGATGTCTATTACCTTAAGCCTTATAGGCATTTTGAAAAAACAAAAAGAACTTAAGAATGCCATCTATATTACTATAAGTCTATTCATGACTTTGGGAATGTTAAAGTTAGCCTTACAGCCCCATTTATACATTATTGACTTAACTGCTCCAATCATTGAATTTTATTAAGAAACAAGCGACTGCTTTTCATCTAAGGGAGGACAACTTGAGATTACTATTAATGAAAACGGCAGATTTTGCCTTTTATATTTATTTCTTTTGTCTCTGTTTTTTCGGGTGCTTTGTTTATGCGTCTATTAGAAAATACAAGATTGAAAAGGAAGAACACTTTTTTGTTGGAAAAAACAATGCCTATGTCGCTGTAATGGTAGGTGTCATTCTTTTATTTGTGATACAATACATAATCCCATTTCAATATCCCATGGGAGATCCTTTAAACAGCTCTCATCGAATGATGAATTATAATATTGAGTTAACTCAAAGAGAAAGAAAGAGTGCTATTACCATTGATTATACATCTAGCTGGTATTCTATAGAGGATCAAGTTTCTATTCAAAGACTATATGAAGAAGTCAGTCGCCTTAAAATGACATCTGACATAGATTATTTTGGTGAAATTAGAGATAGTGATGGCTCGTCTGCTGATGAATACATTGATGTGAGATTTCCTTTTTACAGGAATGGCCAGTGGGATGCCCTCACCCTGACATTGACACCAGAACATGTGGCAGTCTGTTCCTCGGATCAGTCATCAACCACGATGTCAGTGATTAACTATGATCCCACCTTTTATACTTGGCTCAAGCAACTGACAGTAGACTATCCAAAGGAGGACTTATGATAAGGTATCCACAAGCACTTAAAAAAGGAGACACCATAGGTGTATGTGCTCCCTCTTCGGGCACACAAGGTTTATTTATTAAGCGTCTAGATCTTGCCAAAGACCACCTTAAGGCTATGGGCTATCAAGTGATAGAATCAAATGAAGTAAGACATCAAAATAAAGCAGCTTCTAGCCCTGCACAGGTAAGGGCGCAGGCGTTTGTCAATATGTATAAAGATCCCTTGATTAAGGCCATTATTCCACCATGGGGTGGGGAGCTTTTAATGGATATTTTACCTCTTATCGATTTTGAAGATTTAAAACATTATCCGCCAAAATGGGTGATGGGTTTTTCAGATATTAGCACACTTTTGTTTGTCCTTCATATTAAACTGGGCATAGCAAGTGCACATGGCCCTAATTTGCTTGATTTTGCAGGGGACCCGATTCACGAAACTGTGCTTGAGAGTTTAGAGGTCTTATCGCAGGAGTCAGGATGTGAGGCACATGGTTTTTTACAAAAGTCTAGTCAAATGTATCAAAATCAGTGGGCTTCTATTGAAAAAAATATTTTAGCCCCTTATTGTTTAACGGAGTCAACTCAGTGGAAGAATTTAGAGGGTGAAGATGAAGTCGCCTTTGAAGGCCGCCTGATTGGAGGCTGTATGGATGTACTTTGTAAATTACTTGGAACACCATACGGAGAAATCAAGACGCTTTCGTATTTGAATACTTTAGACGCTTCTCATGACAAGCAAATCTGGTATTTAGAGAGCTGTGAAATGAATGCGGCGGATCTTAGAAGAACCCTTCTTCAGATGCAATGGGCTGGGTGGTTTGACCATTGTTCTGGTATTATTTTTGGTAGATTAGAAGGGTATAGTCATGTGGGCAATTATACTTTTATAGATGTTATGAAAAGTTTACAAGAGGCCCTTAGGGTGCCCATTCTTTACGATGCAGATTTAGGCCATTTGCCACCGCAGTTGACTTTTATCAACGGTGCCTTTGCAAATGTGAATTATCATCATAACGCCTGCGAAATTGTACAGGTTTTTAAAGCGTAAGCTTATTAGAAGCGTTATTTTGGAATATAATGAGATTTATGTTTAGATCAGTCTTTTTTTTAAAAATCTTTTTTAATAAGAGACAGTGATCAATTTGGATAAGAGACAAAAAGGAGAAGCAACATGAATAAAAAATGGCTAATCGGGATTATAAGTGTTTTACTCTTGGGTGTAATTGTCATTCAAACGACGGTATCTTTTCAACAAAGAAAAGAAATGGTTTCGCTTACAGATAATTTGAAACAAGAACAGGTAAATTTAAAAGAGTCGTTAGCTAATATTCAGTCAGAACAAGAAGCGCTTAAATCACAGCTTCAAGCGTCTAAAGAAACAGTTAATGCTTTAAAAGAAGACAATGACATGCTTCAAAAACAGCTTGATGCGGCTCAAATACTTGATGAATTTGATCTTAGCCAATTAGAAGACATGGGAATTAGCTCACCTAGTGAAATTGAACAGGATTTAATCAATCATCCAGAAGTGATACCACAAGAAGGTGTATTGGGAGGCACAATGTTCTTTACAAAAGTAGTGCTTGTGAATGACCATTGGGCTTATGCTGAGTATGAGGATGGACATGTTATGGGAGAAGGTTTATTTTCCTACACAGTGGATTCAAGTGATGGTAGTATAGTGTGGGGAGTTGTGTCAACTCAAATGAGATAGAATAGTTTCTTTTAAACGTGATATAAAGGAGTATAGGATGATATTAGTAAGTGCCTGTTTAGCAGGTGTAGCTTGTCGTTATGATGGCAAAGCAAACACTCAGGAAAAAATTGTACAATTGGTGAATGAAGGTAAGGCTATGGCAGTTTGCCCGGAGGTATTAGGTGGACTTGAAACCCCACGGGCATCTTGCGAGCAAGTGGTGGATGAACAAGGTCATATACGCATTATGAACATTGAGGGCGAAGATTGCACAGAGACTTTTGAAAAAGGGGCAGAGATTACCTGTCAAATTGCTCAACTTATTTCTGCTGATATGGCGATTTTAAAACAACGTAGCCCTTCGTGTGGCTGTGGCAAAGTGTATGATGGCCATTTTAGAGGACAACTTATAGAAGGGGATGGTTTAGCCGCTCAAAAATTAAAATCATTAGGCATCCGAGTTTTATCAGAAGAAGATTTAGATACAATTTAAAGATAAAAGGAGGTTTATATGAGTTCAAAAAAAGATGAGGAACAAGTCATCAATACTAATAAGTTTAATCTTACAAGAGGGCGGCTCTTAGCCCTTATTTTGATTTTGTTAATTATGGTTGCTTTTTTTATTGTAAGAGGTAGGGGCTCTTCAGTTCCAGATGACAAAATCATAATTCATCAAGCACCTCTGTTTAAAGAATCAAGTGAAATTCTTGATTTACATCTACAAAATGATTTTTTAGTAGATAAAGCATATCATATTGATTCCAATGAAAAGATTGAATACGAAGTTTCTTTTCAAGAGTGGCATCATGGCCAATTATTATTAGATAGTCTTGATAATTTCAATGGAGATAGGGAAAGTGCCTCTATTATGACAGATCAGACCAATCAATTGACATTTTCTATTGATAATGGAGATGATGGAACTCATATTACATATGGCATTCACCGAGCGAATACGTCAGGGGAATGGCAAAAAACGAGCACCTTTAACGAATTTCAAGGTGAAAATACATTTGAAATTAACGTATCTACAAATGCGGTTGATGCTAATCAAGAAGTGGTCTTGTGGGGATTTGGCATGTGGGATGATAGGTCCAATATGGACATCAGCCATGGGGCGAAGTCTATTAGAAATGCAGATAAAGGTTTGATTTTAAGATTAGTGCCTCTAGATAATAATGGACATAAAGGGGTGGAAAATTGATAAAGAATACATCTGGACATGGAAAATTTGCTAGACTGCCCTATCAATTAGACCATTGGAACTGGGGGGCTTTTCTATTACCTATTCCTTGGGGACTTGCTCATGGTGTTTATATTTCATTGCTATTTTTGATTCCCATTGTTGGCTTAGTAGTGCCTTTCTATTTGGGTGCTAAGGGCAATCAAAAAGCGTGGGAGGCAAGGTATTGGGAGAGCGAAGAAAAATTTGCCAGTCGTCAGCGGAAGTGGGCTATTGCAGGTGTTGTTGTGACAATTATTGTACTGATGATCTATTTAATTCCTAACTATATGGCTGAAAAAGAAGAAGATAAAATTTTTGAGGTATATGAAGAAATGCAGAATCTCATCCTTGAAAATGATCAAGTTAAGGCTGAATTGGGGCAAGAGCTTCAGTTTTTTTATAGTCGTTACATAGCATCGTCTATTAAAAATAGCGATTTAAACAATCAAAGTATTGAATTTATGGTTACCTCAGACCGATACAATGATCCTTATACTATTTTGGCTCACTTCACTAGAGATGACAGTGGTCATTTGAAGTTGAATCACGTTGAAATTAAGAAGGTTAATGGAAGTGACTAATGGTAAATAGTGCTTTTGAAGGATACACGATTTCTAAAAATATGTTAAAATAGGAATCTAACAGTTTGAATAGAGTTATAATAGAATGATGATATAAATATAAGATTTTTTGAAGAATGAGTTGAAGCTTTTATGAGCTCATGACAGGTGTTTAATTAAAAGGAGTCAAAATTGAGAAATATAAGAAAAATTAAGAGAGAACAAAGTCTTAGTGTTACTGCACCTTGTTGGTGTAAAAGTGGTAAAACCTATGGTGAATGTCACCAAGCTATTGATGCCAAAATAGAAGAATATAGACAAAAGGGACATGTTGTACCTAAGAAAAAATGCTTGCTTAACGACATCCAAATTGAAGGTGTGAGAGAAAGTGGTAAAATCAATACTTGGTTACTTGACTACATTTCAGATAAGATTCACGTAGGCATGTCGACACAAGAAATTGATGATTTGATTTATAATGAAACCATAAGGTGTGGAGCAACGCCAGCACCTCTTAATTATGAAGGCTACCCCAAAAGCCTATGCACTTCAATTAATGATGAGGTTTGCCATGGGATTCCAGATGAGTCTATTATTTTACAAGAAGGCGATATTGTCAATTTAGATCTTTCGACGATTTATAAGGGCTATTTTTCTGATTCAGCTCGAATTTTTGAAATTGGAAAAGTATCCAGTCGTGCCCACCGTGTAGTAGAAGTGGCTGAAAAAAGCCTAGAAGTTGGATTAAGTGTTGTAAAACCGTGGGGAAATATGAATGAAATTGGCAAGGCAATTGATGATTATGTTAAATCTCAAGGATACTTTGTTGCGGGACAAATTGGTGGACACGGGATAGGGCTTGTTTTTCATGAAGAGCCTTTTGTTAGTTTTGATCGACCGGGGACTGACATGCTACTTGTTCCGGGGACTACTTTCACAATAGAACCCGCTGTTTGTGAAGGAACGGGTGACGTTTTTGTTGATGCCGATAATGAATGGACGATATATACGATGGATGGTTCTTTGTCAGCGCAATGTGAAGTGACGCTTGTTGTCACTGAAACGGGTTATGAGATATTGTCTCACTAGTAAAGTTTAATCGAAAAGTTGACAAAAGACCAAGAGGACATGATAAAATAAGTAAGCTGTATCCCTTTGAATCCTAACTTAAATAGGAACTAATGGAATGAAGAATAAATAATGAAAGAGTGAAGATTAATGAGCGTTGAAGTAAGTATAGATGCCTTTGAAGGCCCGTTAGACTTGTTGCTCCATTTGATTACAAAAGAGGAGATAGACATCTATGATATTCCTATTGTCAAGATTACCTCTCAATATATGGCATATTTGAATCAAATGCCAGAAATGGATCTTGAAGTGACTACTGAATTTTTAGTAATGGCAGCCAGTCTTTTAGAAATCAAATCGAAGATGTTACTACCTGAGCATCAAGATGAAATGGCACTTTATGAATACGCTGAATCTGATCCAAGAAGAGAACTGGTACGCAGACTAGTAGAGTATAAAATCTTTAAAGATGCGGCTTTGAAGCTGAGAGAAAAAGAGGGGACCCTTGATGAGGTCGCGTTTAAGGAGCAAGAAGAACTTACTGCTTACACGAAAAAATTTTCAGTTGAAGAGTTAAATCAAAATTTAGAAGAAGTCCTTTTACAGGAAGCGATGCAACGCTTAATTGGAAAAATGGCGCGGTTTGATGAAAATCGTAAAAACTTTTTTAAAGAGATTAAGCGGGACTTGTTTACGGTTGAGGAAAAAATAGACTTAATCAATGATAAGTTGCTCCATTCAAACTATTTTACATTTGAAGATTTATTTCATGAGCGACTTGTTAAAGAAGAAGTCGTGGTCACTTTTTTAGCAGTGCTTGAATTGCTAAAATTGAAAGTCATTAGTATCACTCAAGACAAGACCTTCGATACCATTCATATAAGCCGAAAATTGGCAACAAAATAATCATTTGAAAGTGGGAAATATCATGTGTGAAAGTACACCTAATTATGCTTCTATTATAGAATCATTATTATTTGTTTGGGGAGAGCCTTTAAGTATTGCTAAAATTTCAAAGCTGATTAACTTGAGTCAATCTAAAACAGAACAAGTGATACAGGCACTTCAAAGGACTTATGAAGAGGAGCAAAGAGGTATTCAAATTATTGAAGTTAACCGTCATTATCAATTTTGCACTTTAAAAAATAATTATCCTTATATAGAATCCTTGTGTACAACGAGTAAGAATAGAGGCTTATCTAATTCTGCTCTTGAAGTGTTGGCGATTATTGCTTATCGTCAACCGATTACTAAAGTAGATATCGAACAAATCAGAGGTGTGAATTCAGATGGGCCTTTATTGAGCCTAATGGATAGAGAATTGGTTGAAGTAGTTGGGAAATTAGACCGTATTGGTAGGCCACAGATATATGGCACGACGGATATGTTCTTAAAAAGTTTTGGCTACCAGTCACTTGAAGATTTGCCTCAAAATGAAACCTTTGAAACTTTGGCAAGTCATTTGACACAATCAAGCGACGAAATCACCAGTGATGAACCTGTTATAAATACAGATATTGTTTCGGAGGAGTAAGCGAATGATTACAATACGACAAATGGTAGAAGAAGATATTGAATCAATTAGTCAAGATGAAGAACTAAAAGTTTGGAGTCAGGAAGATTATAAGAAGACTCAGACTTACCTTGTGGTTGACCGTAAAACAATCTTAGGGATTGCCTCTTATGATGTTTTGACAGATCATCAAGCACAACTGCTTTGTCTTTATATTAAAAAAGAATATCAGGGGAATCATTTTGGAGATGGTTTATTTAGAGCTATTCTCAATCATTTAGACAAGCAAGAATTTAGCAAGGTCTATTGTTCTGGAGACCATAATATGAAGCCTTTTTATGATAAAGAAGAGTTAGAGCAAATGAGCTCAGAACAACTTGAACTATCGGTAAAGAACAAGTGGAAGGGAACTGTGCCGTCATTGATTTTTGAGGTTAAGTTGCCAGATTTTTTTGAGGGCCCTTGTAAGAGTGAAAGGGGACTTATATGAAACACTTTGGCAATGTGGTGAATCTTTTCCAGCATTTGACACGGAGCGTTATAGAAGAAGGAATGACTGCTTTAGATGCTACTGTAGGAAAGGGTAATGATACCTTGTTTTTGAGTAATTTAGTAGGAAAAGCAGGGAAAGTTTATGCCTTTGATATACAAAAAGAAGCGATTGAACTTTCTAAAGTCAAATTACAAGCAGAAGCCCTTTTTTCTGACAATGTTACCTTTATCTTAGATTCTCATGCCAATTTGTCTTTTTATGTGAGGGAAGCAACAGTTGATGTGGCTGTCTTTAATCTGGGCTATTTACCTAGCATTAATAAGCGTGTTACAACAAGTGCTGAGTCCACTTTAATTGCCATCAAGCAAGCCATGAAAGCTTTAAAATCAGGTGGTGTTTTATTTGTCTTATGCTATCGTGGACATGAAGCGGGAGCTGAAGAATATGACGTTTTAAAGCCATTTTTTGAAGCTGTTTCTCAAGTTTATTATGATGTTTTTTATTCAGAATTCGTTAATCAAAAAAATAACCCGCCTGTAATGTGGGTTATTGAAAAGAAATAGCCCAAGATAAATAGAATAGTGAAGAGTGCTTAACAAAGAAAATGAGAGCGTCATTTGAATTTGTTAAGCACTTTTTTTATAGGCAAAATGCTCAAAATATGGATAATTGTATACATTAATGCGAATAGGCAAATATACGATTTGCAAGTCGAATTTCATTTTTTCAAAACAATGAAAATAAAATGAAATTGCTCTTGCAAAATCAGTGTGAAATGTTATGATGAATATGAGGTACGAAGGAGGTATCTAATGGCTGCTAATAAAGAAAATGTTATGGTTCATATTAATGAAAATTGGTGTAAAGGATGCGGCATTTGTATTGCATTCTGCCCTAAAAAAGTTTTAGGTTTCGGCGAAAATGGAAAATCACAAATGCAAGATCCAGAGCATTGTATTAAATGCGGGATGTGTGAATTGAGATGTCCTGACTTTGCTATTTTTTTAGGAGGAAAAGCGTAATGGGAAAAACGATTAAATTTTTACAGGGTAATGAAGCGTGCGTAGAAGGAGCACTTTACGCAGGGATGACGTTTTATTCAGGCTATCCCATCACGCCATCTACTGAAATTGCAGAACTGTCTGCAGTAAAGCTACCTAAAATTGGTGGGAAATTTGTTCAAATGGAAGATGAAATTGGTGGGGTTGCTGCGGCAATCGGTGCCTCATTAACAGGTGCTAAAGCAATGACAGCAACATCTGGTCCAGGGTTTTCGTTAAAGCAAGAAAATATTGGTTATGCTACAATTGCTGAGATTCCTTTAGTGGTTGTTAATGTTCAAAGAGGTGGACCCAGTACAGGCCTTCCTACATCACCAAGTCAAGGCGATGTTATGCAAGCTAAATGGGGGACTCATGGAGATCATCCAGTGATTTGTTTAACACCGGATTCAGTTAAAGAAACGTTTAGATTAACAGTGCGTGCTTTTAACTTAGCAGAAAAATACAGAACACCTGTCATCTTATTAACAGATGAAATAACAGGTCATATGAGAGAGAAAATTGATATTCCAGATCCAGGTGAAATGGAAATTTATAATAGAATTAAACCGCAAGCAGGAGATGACTATAAAGCATATGCTATTGAAGAGGGAGACATCGTTCCTAAAATGGCAAACTTTGGTGAAGGCTTTAGATATCATGTAACTGGACTTATGCATGATGAAACAGGTTTTCCAAGTAATAGTACTGTTAATGCACAAAGCATGATGACACGTTTGATGGCAAAAATTGAAGATAATAAAGAAGATATTATTGAATACGAATCTTATAATCTTGAAGATGCAGAGTATTGTATTTTTGCTTATGGTGGCATTTCACGTACAGCAAGAGCAGCGGTAAAGGCATTGAGGGAAGAAGGGATTAAAGTAGGACTCTTTAGACCGATTACCATTTGGCCGTTTCCAGAAGAAGCAGTTAAGCAATTAAGCCAAAAAATGAAACATATCTTTGTAACTGAATTAAATTTAGGTCAATTGAAATTGGAAGTTGAACGTGTATCGGATAGCAAGTGTCCAGTTCATTTTTATGGGCGTGCTAATGGTGAAGTCATTAGACCCGCAGAATTGATTCAAGCATTTAAGGAGGTTTTATAATGAATAATCCATTAGTTGATGACTATTTCAGAGTTGATAAGTTACCTCATATTTGGTGTCCAGGGTGTGGTCATGGCATCATTATGGCAGCAATTGCTAGAGCAATTGAAAGTTCAGGACTAGATAAAGATAAGGTATGTATTGTATCGGGCATTGGTTGTTCATCAAGAGCACCGGGTTATATGGACTTTAATACCCTTCATACAACTCATGGGAGAGCACTTGCATTTGCTACTGGTGTCAAAATGGCGAATCCTGAGTTAGAAGTGATTGTTATTGCTGGCGATGGCGACCTTTCTGCCATTGGTGGAAATCATTTGATTCATGCAGCAAGACGTAATATTAATCTGACAACAATTTGTTTTAATAATAATATTTATGGGATGACAGGAGGACAATATTCTCCAACGACTCCAACTCATGATAAAGGAACAACAGCACCTTATGGTAATATCGACAGACCTTTTGATATTACTAAATTAGCAGGGGGGGCTGGTGCAACTTATACTGCTAAATCAACTGTTTATCATGTCAAACAACTTCAAAAGTACATTGAAAAAGCGATTGCACATAAAGGCTTTTCTCTAGTAGAAGCGATTTCTGTTTGTCCAACTTATTACGGTCGTAAAAATAAAAAAGGATCAGCAGTAGATATGATTACTTGGCTCAAGGATAATTTTATTGATAAGAAAGTTGCAGAAAAATTACCACCTGAAAAAAGAGAAGGTAAATTCTTAATGGGTGAATTTGTTGAAGTTAATGAACCTGAGTATACTGAACTATATGACGAAATTATTAATCGCTTTAAAGATGAAGTGAAATAGTCAATTGGAGTGTGTGAAAGAAGATAACAGGACGGATTCGGCAAGGAGAAGATAAAATGAATAAACAATTAGAACTAAGATTGTCAGGTTCTGGTGGACAAGGGCTTATAACTGCGGGTATAATATTAGCAGAGGCTGCAATTATAGATAAAAAAAATGCAATTCAAACTCAAAGCTATGGACCAGAGGCAAGAGGTGGTGCAAGTAAGGCGGAAGTTATTATTAGTGATTCTGAGATCGATTATCCTAAAGTTACAGTTCCTAATATGACTTTAACGTTAACACAAGTAGCAAGTGATAAGTATATTAAAAGTATTACGGGTGATGGAACCATTATTGCAGATTCTAGTATTGAACTTCCAGAAGATTTGAAGGCGAAAAAAATCTATCAATTACCTATTTTGGAAACAGCTCGTAAAGAAATTGGTAAAGAGATAGTAGCCAACATTATCTCGCTCGGTATTATTACAGAACTGACTGGAATAGTGACAAAAGAGAGCTTGGAACAATCGCTTCTCAGTCGTATTCCTAAGGGAACGGAAAAACTTAATCGCATGGCACTTGAAAAGGGGTATGAATTAGCAAATCAAACAAAATAGGGTGATTTGATGAGTAATTCAGATTTATTAGGTCGTATTAGACAAAAATATTTGACTTTGAGTAAAAGTCATAAAAAAATAGCTGATTACATTTTAGAAAATTATGACAAAGTCGCTTTTATGACTGCCTCATCTCTTGGAAAAAATGTAAACATTAGTGAATCAACAGTGGTTAGATTTGCAAATGCGATTGGTTATGAGGGCTATCCTCAACTTCAAAAAGAACTTCAAGAAACAATCAAAACAAAATTGACGACGGTTCAACGTTTTGAACTTTCAAAAGACCATAAAGAAGAAGATTTGATGACTAAAATGATGGTGAGTGATATTGAAAATATCAAACAAACCATTGATTTATTTGACAATGGTCAAATGAATCGAGTAGTTGACGCGATTATTCATTCTAGAAAAGTGTATATTTTAGGGCTTAGGAGTTCATCGGTTCTGGCAAATTATTTAGGTTTCTACCTTAATTTCATTATGCCAGAAGTTCAGATTATTCAAGAATCTGCTCAAGATGTTTACGATCAGCTCTTGCATATGAATGAATCCGATTCGTTAATTGTCTTTTCTTTCCCTAGATATTCAAAGCGAACTTATGACTGTGTGAATTATGCCATTAAGAAAAAAGCGACGATTATTGGTATTACTGATGGGATGAATTCACCTCTTTATGAGCGTGTTGATTTTTGTCTAGTGGCAAAATATAACATGAATACATTTATCGATTCTTTCGTGGCACCTATGAGCTTGATTAATGCTTTGATTGTAGGTATTAGTATGAGAAAAGAAGGCGTCGAAGAAAATTTAGAAAAATTAGAACGCATATGGGACGATTATGGTGTCTACAATATTAAATAAATTGCTTTGTGAATTAACTTAGGCTATAATAACAATGAATACCACGGGTAATCGCGGTATTCATTTTTGCGTCATAGGTCTAATAGATGGAATCTGTAAGGGCGCGACTTTAATGACACGAGGAAGGTAATGAAATTGAATAGAAGAATCCAAATTGCAATTGATGGACCAGCGGGTTCTGGCAAAAGTACTGTGGCAAAAATTATTGCTAAAAAAATGAATATTGTTTATCTTGATACAGGGGCGATGTACAGAGCGGTTACTTATAATGCGTTGAAAGCGAAGATCAATCTTGAAGACGATTTGGCACTGAGAAAAATTGTAGATCATATTTGTATTGATTTTGAACAAGAAAAAGTATTAATTGACCATCAAAATTGTACAGATGAAATCAGGACCCCTGAAGTAACCAATCATGTTTCTATTGTGGCACGTAATGCTTATGTAAGATCTCAAATGGTGATTAGACAGAGAGAAATTGCGAAAGGCAAATCGGTCGTTATGGATGGAAGAGATATTGGAACTTGTGTTTTACCTCAAGCAGATTTCAAGTTTTTTCTCATTGCAAGTGCAGAAGAACGTGCGAAGAGAAGATTGGCAGATTTTGAAGCCAAAGGACATAAAATGTCACTTGAAAAAATGATAACTGAAATTGAATGTCGGGATAAAATTGATTCAGAAAGAGAAGTAGCACCACTCAAAATGGCAACAGATGCTATAAAAATAGATACAACCGCCTTAAATATTGAACAAGTTGTTAACACTATCCTAGAATATGTGCATTAATTGATGTTTTGTAGTATAATAAATAGACGTGACTTTTAAGGAGCAATTATGGGTAAATTATATCGATTTTGTCGTAGACTGTTTTACATTTATTTTAAAATCTTTTATAAATTCGAAATAATCGGTCTTGAAAATATTGCTGACGATGAAAATTATGTTGTTTGTGGGAATCATATTCATATTGCCGATCCATTCGTCATGTGTTGTGTATTACCTTTTCAAGCACATTTTATGGCTAAAGAAGAATCTTTTAAGAATCCTATTGTTGCTTGGTTTTTAAGAACAGTAGGGGTTTTTCCAGTTAATCGTGATGCAAATGATTTAAAGGCAATGAAGACGGCGCTTTCTATTCTTAAGCAAAATAAGAGTCTGGGTCTTTTTCCCGAAGGAACAAGGAATAAAGGCTATGATCCGCTTCCTGTAAAGTCAGGCGTATCCTTATTTGCAATTAGAACGAAGACGCCTATTTTACCGATTACAATAGATACAACCTATAAACTTTTTTCACCACTTCGTGTTGTAATCCATAAGCCAGTTGCGTTTACAGAGTATTATGGCGAAAAACCAAGCTCAGATGTACTACAAGAATTGTCCACGGGTGTGATAAAGGATATTTATGCTTCATTACAATATTACGTACCTACTAATCAAATAAAAGGTTCAAAGAAATAGAGGTCAAAAATGAAAATTGAAGTTGCAAAACATTCAGGTTTTTGCTATGGTGTTAATCGGGCAGTTGATATTTTGGATGAAATTGTAGCAGATAATGAATCTCACTTTGACTGTTTTACACTAGGTCCTATTATTCATAATTCGCAAGTTACTGAATATTATGAAAAAAAAGGTGTAAAAGTCATTGAAAATTTTGATGATTTCGTGGATAATAGAATAGATGGTGCAAAAGTTGTGATTCGTTCACATGGTGCGCCACAATCTATTTATGATAAAGCAGCGTTGCATGACATTAATATTGTGGATGCAACATGCCCTTATGTAAAAAAAACGCAAAAGATAGTATCAAATTATTACAATAAAGGTTATACTATTATAGTAGTTGGTGATCCAAATCATCCTGAAATTATTGGGATTAATGGATGGTGCAACAATGAAGGCATTGTTATCAGCAGTGTCAGTGATATACCAGAACAGTTACCACCTACTGAAAAGTACTGTGTTGTGTCTCAAACGACCATTAAAATATCTTTGTGGAATGGAATTGTAGAAAAATTGGAAGCTTTATTGCCTAACCTTGTTGTGAAGTGTTCAATTTGCAAGGCGACAGAGGAGAGGCAAAAGGCCTGTACAGAACTGGCACACCGTGTTGATCAAATGATTGTTATTGGCGGCAAGCATAGTTCTAATACACAGAAACTTTATGAAATATGTTCAAAAATTGTAAAAACTATATTTATCGAAACTAAGGACGACTTAGATATATCCGATTTACGAGGTAGTGTAAAGATAGGCATTACTGCAGGTGCTTCGACACCAGATTGGATAATTGATTCGGTTGTTCTTAAAATAGAAAATGAAGGCGAGGTATTTTTTGATGGAAAATCATAGTTCAATGGCTGAAATGATGGAACAAATCGAAGAATCATTGAGAATCCCTAGAAGAGGGTCTATTGTTAAAGGAAATGTAATTCAAGTTAGTGATAATCAAATTATTGTTAACATTGGATATAAAGCTGACGGTGTAATTCCTAAATCTGAAGTTTCTTCAGATCCTGCTTTTGACATTCAAAAGAATTTTAAAGAAGGTGACGAACTTGATGTTTATATTGTGAGTCATGACAATGGAGAAGGCAATGTTCTTCTTTCATTAAGAAAAGTAAACATTGATAAAGATTGGGAAGAACTTGAAAAATTAAATGAAGAAGATGCTGAAATTGAAGTTCAAATTACAGATGCAGTAAACGGTGGTATCATTGCTTACTACAAAGAAATTCGTGGCTTTGTTCCTGCTTCTCAATTATCTGACAGATTTGTTAAAAATCTCAGACCATTTATTGGTAAAACATTAAAAGTAAAAATTATCGAAATTAATAAACAAAAAAGAAGAGCAGTGTTCTCTCATAAAGAATTTGCTATTCGTGAAAAAGCTGAATTAAGAGAAAAAGTTTGGTCTACTATTGAAGTTGGCAAAGTGGTTGAAGGTGAAGTAAAAAGAATTACTAACTTCGGTGCTTTTGTAGATATCGGTGGTATGGATGGTCTTGTTCATGTAACTGAAATGAGCTGGGGCAGAATTAAACCTGTTTCTGACTTTGTAAAAGTTGGCGATAAAATCAATGTTAAAATTATTGATACCAACAAAGAAGAAAATAAAATTTCTTTAAGTATTAAACAATTATCACAAGAACCTTGGGCAACTTTTGAAGACAAATATGAAGCAGGTGAAGTATACAATGGTAAAATTGTTAACTTAACTGACTTTGGTGCATTTGTTGAATTAGAACCAGGTATTGAAGGTTTAGTACATGTTTCTCACATTGCAAGAGAACATGTAGAAAAACCATCTGACGTGTTAAACGTTGGTCAAGAAGTAGAAGTTAAAATCTTAGAATACATCTTAGATGAAAGAAAAGTCAAACTTTCTATGAAAGAAGTTGGCGCTGCCGAAGAGTTTGAAGCAGCTGAAGAAGAATAATAGTGTTCTTATAAATAAAAGGCTACTTGAAAAAGTAGTCTTTTTTTAACGGTATATGCTTATTTTTTTAATGAGTGGGGTATTATCTATAGTAAATATGTACATTGAAGGAGAAGACCTATGGAAGGCTATGAAAAGTTTAAACAACAGATTTTTCAAATGACTAAACTTGATTTATCACTTTATAAAGAACGCCAAATGAAGCGCCGTATTGAATCTTTAATCTCTAGACATGGGTTAAGCGACTTCGAAAGCTATTATCGTATGCTTAATAATGATAAAGCAGTTTTTGATGAATTCGTCAATTATTTGACTATTAATGTATCTGAGTTTTATAGAAATCCGACACAATGGGATACACTTAGAAATGATGTTTTTCCTGAGCTTTTAAAGAAAACAAAGCGGCCTAAAATATGGTCTGCAGCATGTTCAACAGGAGAAGAACCTTATTCTTTGGTAATGTGTTTAAGTGAATTTGTGCCACTGAGAGACATTAAAATATTGGCAGTCGATTTTGATAGCGAAGCACTTAATAAAGCTCAGATTGGTATGTACACTGAGAAGTCAATTAAGAATGTACCCAAAGAATATGTGGACAAATATTTTGAACAAGTGGGTAAAGCCTATAAAATTAAAGATGAAATAAAAAATTGTGTTGAATTTAAGAAGATGAATCTTTTGAATGATAAGTATCCAAGTGGATTTGATATGGTTGTTTGTAGAAATGTTATGATTTACTTTACTGAGGAAGCAAAAGATGAAATGTATCAAAAATTCTATGATGCTTTATCTCCTAACAGTTATTTCTTTGTAGGGAGTACAGAGCAAATCATTCAACCTCAACGTTACAATTTTGAATCGAGCAAAACCTTTTTCTATTATAAAAAATAGTTTCTTAAACGCCTATCTCTATAGGCGTTTTTTTGGCTTTATTAAATGTATTTAAAGTAGATCTTAAAAGGGAAGGATAAAGGAGACAGGATGTCAGTACTCAGTCAATGTGTAAAAATTCAATTTGGAATAAGTGATTTTATGAGAGATTTTGGCTTGAAAACACCTGATGATATTATTAGGGAAGACGACTATGTTTACGGCGATGACCCTCTTCACCACGTGCTGGACATTTATTATCCACGTCAAGATACACCAGATGCCGGATGGCCTATCATTATCAGTGTTCATGGTGGGGCATGGGTTTATGGTGATAAAGAAAAATATCAATATTATTGTATGGATTTGGCCCGACGAGGATTTTGTGTGATTAATTTTACATATCGGCTAGCACCAAAATTCACTTTTGAAAATCAAATTAAAGATTTAAACGCAGTTGTTTTGTGGCTTTATAACCATCGTTTGAATTTTCCGGTAGATCTTAATAATATCTTTATGGTAGGGGACTCAGCAGGTGCATATTTGCTGTCTTTGTATATATGTCTCTGTTCTGATGAAAAGCTTCAGAGTGCTTATGGTGTTGTGCCACAAGCTCAATTTAAGCCGAAAGCAATAGGACTTAACTGTGGAGCCTATCATATTGATTTTAACGATAAAGGGGTATCCCCTATTCATCAAAGATTGATTCAATTGATTTTTTATAATGAGAAGACCAAACACCTCATCCAGAATAATAGACATCAGCCTTTAGACTATATAACAGAAGCTTTTCCACCTGCTTTTGTGATGACAGCTAATAACGATTTCTTAAGGTCCTCTTCTTATGCCTTAGTCGACCTATTGAAATCATTGGAGTTAACTTATGTTTTTAAAGATTACGGTGATTCTAAAACCCCTCTAAGACATGTTTTTCATCTTAATATCAAAGATCAAAAAATGGCCTTGCAATGCAATAACGACCAATGTGATTTTTTTAAGCGTTGGATAAATTAAAAAAGCGGTGTCATAGAACTCATTATGAGCTTTATGATACCACTTTTTTTAAGTTATTTTACGTTTTAATGTAATGGAATAATATAATAGACACAGAGTGAATGCTATTAGATCATATTGAATTCTGATGGAACAACCACTTTATGATCTTCAAAATCCTTTATAGCCTTTTTAAGATCTTTTGAAAATTGTTCTGAAAAAGTATAATTGGTCTTAGTGTAAAGTTCTATTTTGCCTTCATCAGCTAGAGCAACAAATTCTGGATCCATTGGGATTTCACTGATTACTGGCATTTTAGCTTTGTCTTTATTTTGGCCAAAGATATAGTGTTTTTCATTACAATTAGGACAGATGAAATAGCTCATGTTTTCAATAATGCCGATAAGCGGAACATGAAGCATTTTGGCCATATTGGTTGATTTTTTTACAATGAGTTTTACAAGGTCTTGTGGTGTTGATACAGCAATGATACCATCGAGTGTTAAAGATTGCATAACCGTTAAAGGAACATCTCCAGTTCCTGGTGGCATATCAATGAGAAGATAATCTAAATCGCCCCAGATCACTTCGGTGTAAAATTGTTTAACTGCATTGGAGACTACAGGGCCTCTCCATACTACTGGATCATCTTCATTTTCAAGTAAGAGGTTAACACTCATGATTTTAATCCCTGTACTTGAAATAACAGGATCAATTCCTAAATCAGAGCCTTCTGCTTTATGATGATTAATTCCAAACAGTTTTGGAATAGAAGGGCCAGTAATATCTGCATCAAGGATGCCCACTTGATAGCCTTGTTCTTGAAGAGTGATAGCGAGTAGAGCAGTAACAGATGATTTTCCAACGCCACCTTTACCACTCATTACTGCAATGGTATTCTTTATATGACTGAATTGATTTAGACTTTCTTTTGCAATAGCTTCCATAATTTCCTCCTTTATTGGCATATGTCCAATATTAATTATAATCGTTCTTTTGCAATAGTCAATATCATAATGGATAAATATTGATGAACCACTATTAGTATAATAGAAGTCGTTCGACATGCCAAGCCCTATGGGCAAAGTCAACACATTGTTAACATTCTGTAGGTCTAATTATGAGCCTTGTAAAAAAATAAGAGAAAATACGGGGAGAAGCCCTTGTGTTGAGTTGACATTTTAGGACTTTACTCATAGAATTAAAGGTAATAGAACACATTTTATGAGAGAAAAGAAGGAGAAGCTTAATGGATAAAATAGCAAGTTTTGAAATTGATCATAATCGTTTACAAAAAGGAGTTTATGTATCCAGAATAGATCAGTTTGGGAAAGAAATATTAACGACTTTTGATATTAGAATGAAAAAGCCAAATGTTGAGAGTCTTGAAAATGAACCTATTCATACGATTGAACATTTAGTGGCTACTTATGTCAGAAATGATGAACAATTTAAAGATAAGGTTGCCTATTTTGGACCGATGGGTTGTTTAACAGGCATGTACTTGATTTTGCATGGGGAATACACTTCAAAAGAGATTGTTCCACTTTTGATAAATGCTTTTGAGTTTATTGTTAATTTTGAAGGGGACATTCCAGGTGTCAGTGCAGTTGAATGTGGCAATTATAAATTGCATAGTCTACCAAAAGCGAAAGAAGAGGCAAAAGCTTTCTTAGAAGTGTTGAATCACATTACTGAGGAGCAATTGGTTTACCCAAGTTAGTCATAAGGAGTGTACAAAATGAAAATAGGTATTATAGGTGCTATGGACATCGAAACAGAGATGTTGAAAAAAGACATGGCAGTTGAAAAAGTCGTAGACATGGCAGGGATGAAATATTATTCTGGACTTTTAAAAGGACAGTCAGTAGTGGTTGTAACTTGCGGTATTGGAAAAGTTAATGCAGCCATATGTACACAAATTTTAGTAAATCTATTTGATGTGGGCGCTGTTATTAATACAGGCGTTTCAGGTGCTATTTACGATGAACTCAAAATTGGAGATATTGTTATCTCAACTGATTGTATGGAGCATGACTTTGATGCGACTGTATTTGGCTATGATTATGGTGTGATTCCTAGATTGGAAACATCTGTTTTTAAAGCGGATGAGAAATTAATTGATTTAGCTTATTCAGCAAGTCAAAACATATTAAAGGATCAAGCTATTTTTAAAGGACGTGTCGTTTCAGGCGATCAGTTTATTTCTTCGGCAGAGAAGAAAGTTTTTCTGGAAGAAACGTTTGGGGCTTATACAACTGAGATGGAGGGTGCAGCAATTGCCCATACATGTTCTATTAATAAAGTTCCTTTTGTGATTATTCGCGCCATGTCAGATCAGGCAAATGGCGAAGCCGATGTGAATTTTGATGAATTTGCAGAAAAGGCAGCTGTCCAATCCAATCATATCGTATTAAATATGATTGATAAATTGTCAGAGTCTGTTTAAGTGTATTATTTAGTTAAAAGCCTGTAGAGTATCTACGGCTTTTTTTAGACTACTGGGGGAATGTTGTCATTTTGATTTGTAAAAGGGGAAAGATATGAAACATTTATTAGTGGTGGAAGATAATCCATATATAGCTGAACAGTTAAAACAATATATCCAAAAGATTGACTCAACTATCAATATCTTCACAACGGGCTATGCAGAAGAAGCGTATAATATTGCTCAACTTTATCCGATTGATGCCTTTTTTTTAGATATTCAATTAATGGATTTTTCTGGCCTTGAATTGGCTGAAAAACTACGCGATATTAAGGGCTATAAGAATACGATTATGGTTTTTATAACGGGGATGGTATCACGAGAAATAGAAGCCTTTAAGCAATATCACTGCTATGATTATATACTCAAGCCCTTTTCGGAAGAAACAATTGAAAAAATGTTTAATGAAGTGATAAAGGAGTGCTTAGAAGCCCCTCAATTTCATGAAGCAATAGAACTTAAAATTAAGCAAAAAAATCATAATTATTTGGTGAAGCAAAAAGAAATTGTATTTATAGAGTCTTTAAATCGAAAATTATATGTGAACCTACAGGATAAGACGATTGAATTTACAATGACCTCTCTTAAAGAACTCAAGAAAGATTTAAGTCCAATTTTTATTCAATGTCATCGTTCTTTTATTGTTAATCGCTACTATATTGAATATTACAATAGTTTGGATGATTATTTGAAACTTCAATACTATGATAAATTAATTCCAGTAGGCAGGAAGTACAGACCCCTCATTAAGGAGTATATACAGAAATGAAAATACTACAAGACTTTATATTATCAACCATGGATGTCGCTATGTTTATCTTACTTGCACAGAGTGCAGTTGATAAAGTAATCAAGAAAAAGCAGCTTATCCAGATTTTTTGTTTTTTAGTTGTCACTTTTTTAGTCAGTCAATTTGTACCGGGGGTATTTAGCCCTGTTATTAACATCATATTGATGTTTCTGATGGTTAGAATTTTATTTGTAAATAATATAATCCAGTCCATTTATACTGTTTTGGCGGTTTATGTTGTAATCGTATCTATTCAGTCGTTATTGGCCTATTTACTACAATTTTTAGGTCTAGATATGAGTTATCATTTTTCATTCGCCATTGTTTTAGAAACACTGACTTTTATTGCGGTGGCACTTGTATCAAAATTTGTTCCTATTAATAAATTGACACGGTTCATTGAGAAAAACAATAAAGTATATAAGGCTATTTTATTCAATGGCTTTACTTTTGTAATGATGTTTTTAATCTATTGGCGGTTAAATATTACCGGAATTGTTGAGCATTTGATTATGTTTACGCTTTCATCAGCCATTATGATTATTCTTAACTTTATAGTCATTCATAATGGTTTGGTAGATGAATACCAGCAAAAAGAGTTAAATGTGTACAAACAGTATTTACCATTAGTTGAAGAACTGATGATGGAAATCAGAAGTAAACAGCATGCTTATAATAATCAAATTCAAGCTATATCTGCTGTCATGAATCAATATGAAAGTGACACCAATATTAAAGGCTATGTAGGTGCCTTACAAATGGAAGAAGCAATAGCGAGTGTGTTAAGGTGGGGTAATCAGATTGTTGCAGGGTTATTGTATTCTAAATATAGGGAAGCTGAAAAAAAGGGGATTCATTTGATTTATGATTTTAAAACATATGATATTCCTGAGCGAATAAGTTCACACGATATCGTTGAGATGATAGGTATTCTCATAGATAATGCAGTAGAAGCATCACTTGAAGGTCAGACAGATGTCATCTTAAGAACTAAGAGACAAGAAAAATGGCTAGATATTGAGGTGCTCAATCAGCATGAATTTATCCCTCCTCATGTTTTTGATCAATTTTTTGATCGTGGATTTTCAACTAAGGCTAGAAAAGGACGTGGTTTTGGTCTTTACAATTTAACAACGATTGTTAATAAATACAAAGGAGATCTATCAGTAGAAAACATAATGATAGAAGGTGCCAATCACATTAAAATGACGATTGAGCTTTCTTATTTCTAAAGATTGAATAGCCATTTAAAGCATGAAAAGGTTAATGATTTCCAATATAAAACCCTCTTATATATCTATATAAGAGGGTTTTATATTGGAAATAAGTATTTACTTAAATACGTCTGGACATTCAGGTTCGCCAAACATAAACAAGCAAGAAGTTTTTACTGCTAGAACGGGTGCCAAAATTAAGAGTAGTCCTGCTAACATTTTAAATGCATTTGTTTTTGCTTTTGAAATAGTTGCCATAAAAAACCTCCTAATAACTGGATACTATGTATCATGATTGCCCAAGGGGCAATTAGTGCGTATTTAGTATTTGGAATATAGAAAATGACAACGACATTGGTGATGATCCAAACAGAACTGATGATTTTAAAGGCTATTTTTTTCTTAGCAGAATAGATAGGTCGTGACTTAGAAGTGATAGGTGCTATTAAAAAAATGATAATGATGGAGAATAGGCTTAAATAGACAAGTTGGGTAGAGTCCATGGAAAAGTTCTCCATCATTATTAATGCTAATAGTGCATAAAAAAGAGAAAAGAGAAAACAAGTATTGTAAGTTTTCATGTGCATACCGCCTGTTAAATTTCTCAAGGGCAGAGCGACGATACAAAACAATAAAAACGCAATACCTCTATGAATAATGAGGAAAAAAATTAACAGCAAAACAAATTTAGTAATATCACCAACGAGGGCATCGATGGCATAGTCTAACTTAATTTGTTCGACTTCGGATAGGTTAACTTCCTTTTTTATTGAGCGTTTTAACTGATGCGTTATTGCATTATTAACGACATGAAACATCTCAATCACCTCACTAATTCCTGCACTAAAAATAATATAGCATAGGGACTATCAAAAAACTATAATATGACACGAACGACAGTCCTAAATGTTTAAACGACATTTCTAGGTCTAAAGAACTGTTTGTGACTGCTTATCATGAACTAAAACAAAGGGTATTGATAAATACTTGTTAAAGATGAAATAATAAGAATTAGAAGAATATGTCAAAAAATATATATTATTTTTATTTTATGGGTAATAAAAATGATAAGTGTTACTATTGGAAAGGTTTCGTATGAGACAAATAAGAGGTGATAATAATGAGTGACCATTTTGAAAGCAGTATGCAAAAAGACCCTCCTTTTTTTATTAATTCAATGCATTATAACATTAAGTTAAAGAGTCAATCTGAAAAAATCCATTTTGTTCAAACGGTACAAAAGAATATGACACAGCATTTTAGTTTTTCAAAAGAAAGAAAGCTTGGTCTTTTTATAGATAAACCTCAACTCATTGACTCATTAACTGTGAAGGAAAATATAATGCTTGCAAGTGGTAGTGAGACAATAGAGGCAATTCAAAAAAAATACGCAGCGATGCTTAAAAAGATTGATTTTGAGTCAATTCAGTCTCTTAAACCGCCTTCATTAACAGAAAGACAAGTCATTATGGTGGAATTGGTCATCCAGGTGGTTAGGAATGCTAATATATTACTGATTGATTTGGATGTCGCTAAAAATCAAATGCTCTTTAAAGATCCTGAACTGTTAGCCTTTTTGTCAACCTATTTTAAAGAAGCGGTTAAGATGTCATATCAAGAAGTAGACCAAGGAATAGAGGACAATGGGACTGCTATACACCTTGTTTATAGAGGGGGGTCACTGGATTATGAAAAATAATTTAGAAAAGATAATTGGAGAATCAATGCTTTTTAATTACTATTTTAAAAGCACGCAATTGATATTTTTATTTTTAGGTTTGACCTATTATATTTTGGTATTTGGTTCTATTTATGTTATGGCTTCTGTGTGGTCGACCTTTTTATTAATGATTGTATTTCTGATAGCAATAGATGTGTATGCCTTGAAAACATTTTATAAAGTGATGCAAGAGAATCATCAAGATATTTTGATTTTAAAAAATTTTGATTACAGTGGACAGGATATTTTAAGAACGTTTTCCAATTATTTTTTTAAGAAATGTCTAAAATTAGAATTGCCCGTGCTCATGATTCATTTAATTATTTACATAATAGTGCCACCCGCTTATGAATTGAAAATCCTTTTAAGTATGGTTCTGACAATCTTAAATACATGGATTATTTATATTAAGACTAAACATAGAATCTTGAAACCTATCATTTTAAAAAAGGATATCTTTGGAAGATAAACAATTATTTAATAAAAGATTTAATAGAGAACAGATATACATTTTAAAGGGCATTTGATATAATAATATTAATTAAAAGTAATGAATGAGAGGACGGGATATGAAAAGAATAGAAAGAGATAATCCAATCTTATCGACACAGGCGTTTTTAAATGAAATTAAATCTTTCGAGGGTGCTAATGCTATTCTTGAGTCACCTGAAACAATGATTTATAAAAAAGAGAATGTAGACGCCTTTATTCTTGAAAATCAAGCCATTTGGATTATTACAACTACGATCTTAACAGGTGATGAATGTGACGAGCTGGCTAAATCATTTTATGCTAGTTTTAGTGATTTAGAGCAATTTGAAATCAGAGCAAGAGAGCAAATTGGTGAGTATATTGCCTCTTATTTTTCGCGTCTAAATCAGAAAAAATATCATGTTACTGATAAAGTGGGTGATATTGTGACTTTAATGATTGAAGATTATGAATAAAGTATAAGTCTAGAGACAGTGTCTTTACTTGTAGTGTCATCATTTCGCTCTATTTTAAACTAAATTGATATAAAGCGTGTGACCCATTTACCAATAAAAATGAAAACAGATCATTATAGTGTTATATTCGGCAACTTGATAGCGGATACTTTCATACTGAGGAAGTACCGTTTTTGTTTTTTTAAGAATGGTTTTATTAACAGGGGTGGAGGTCATCAGATATGCCATAAGTTCGTCAATAGTAGACGGAAAAAGAGATAGAAAAGGAAAAAGGGAAATATATGATAGAATTAGTAGTATCAAGACATGGAAAGACCCACTGGAATACACTTCATCGCGTGCAAGGTTGGTTGGATTCTGATTTAACAGAAGAAGGTATTGAAAGTGCTATAAAGTTAAGGGAGCGATTAACCCCCTATGTTTTTGATGCCTATTACTCATCACCAAGTGGACGTGCGCTTCATACAATGAAACTAGCGTCTAAACGCAATGAGCACGAAATTTTGATTGATCATAGATTGAAAGAAATTAGCTTAGGGCATTGGCAAGGCATGCTAGTAGACGAAATAAAACAGCAAGACCCCATTAGGTTTGATTATTACATGAATCAGCCTGAAAAATTTCAATTGGAAGGTGCGGAAGATTTTAATGATCTTTACAAGCGTGTGCAATCTTTTTTTGATGATTTAGTCGCTCGACACTATAGGGAAGGCAAGAAAAAGGCTGTTTTTGTCGTCACTCATGGCGTGACCTTGATGATGATGCAGCTGATTGCTAATAATGACGCGATTAGAGATTTAAAAGATTATAATGTTCAATCCAATACAACGTTGTGCCATATAATATATAATGGTGAAAAATGGTCCTTAAAATAATATATTTACGGGAGAAGAAGTGTGGAAACCTCAAATAATAGATTAACTCATATGATTGTTGCTATTGTTTTTACGACATTTATGGGACAAATATATTGGTCTCCTTTTGACTCAGGGTTTAGGTTAACTTTTGCAGTTGTTGCACTGGGAATTCTTTTGTTAATTTTTGATGAGTTGCCTATTATTTCAACTGTTCTAGCTGTGGGACTATCGATGTTTATTGTCAGAACAGGAACGTATTTAATAGGTGGACAAGGCAATCTTTTTCAGGCGTTAATAACCTATTATCCTATTCTTTTTTACTATATCGCCTTTAGTATACTTTTTTATATTTTAAACATGAGACAATATTTTAATGCGCCTTTGAGGTTGTTTTTGGGGCTTTGGGTTTGTGACTCTATCCCTAATCTCATTGAGATATTATTAAGAGAACAGTGGCAAACGGATTATTTTGAAAAAGTGATTTTGGCTATTATTGTAATTGGTCTATTAAGGTCGACAATAACGGTTCTTGCAGTAATCCTTTCTCAGTATTACATGTCATATACAAAAGAAAGGCAACTTAAACAGGCCTATATTGAAAAAATCACCATGTTATCAAGTCTGAAGACTGAATTATTCTTTCTCAAAAAATCTAAAAACGATATTGAAGATGCTATGAACCGAAGTTATCATATTTATGATAAATTACAAGATGCCATGATGAAACAAGAATTATTGACTGTTACAAAAGACATTCATGAAATTAAAAAAGATTATACACGGGTTATATCTGGTATTGAAAAGAGTATTGAAGAGTCGACAAAAGAGTTTATGTCAATTAAAGAAATTTTTGATATTGTTGTTAGTTCCCATCAGGCAGTTGCTGAAAAACACCAAAAAAAGATAAAATTGAAAGCGATTATTGATTATGATTTTGATACGACAGAAGGATATGTCCTTTTATCAGTCATTAATAATTTGGTGATTAATGCGATTGAGTCAATTGATGAGAGTGGACAGGTTATTATTCGAAGTCAACTTAAGGATGAAAAGATTTGTATAAGTGTTAAAGACTCAGGATGTGGGATATTAGAAGAAGACGTTGATTATATTTTTGAACCGGGTTATTCAACGAAATATAATAAAAATAATGGGGTGATGTCATCTGGAATTGGACTGACCCATGTAAAACATCTCATTGAAAAAGTCTTGATGGGAAAAGTGAACCTGGTATCTAATGCGATGGATGGCACTGTTTTTTGGATTGAACTTCCTTTAACCCTTGCCCTTGTAGATCGCAAAATGACTAAAGATTGCTGATGGAGGTTAACTGTGAATTATAATTTTTACCTCATTGATGATGATAAGAGCGTCATCAGTATACTATCAAAAATTATTGTTTCTCAAAATTTAGGAGATGTTGTTGGACAATCTTATGAAGGACTTGAAATCATTCAAGATATTAAACGGTTAAATCCTGATATTGTTATTGTCGATTTACTTTTACCTCATACGGATGGTATTTCTATTGTCAAGAAAATGAAAGCCTTAAATCCCCAACTGCCTCTCGTGATGATCAGTGAAGTCCACGCAAAGGAAATGGTTTCAAAAGCTTATGATGCAGGTGTAGAATTTTATATTAATAAACCGATTAATGTGATTGAAGTCGTTAATGTGATAGAGAGAATTGATGAAACCTTAAGGCTTAAACAAGTCGTTTCATCTTTTCAAACTGCTTTTCAAAGTATGAAGGCCTTGGACGATTTATCAGCGATTGAGTCGCCCTTTCAATCTTCTGTAGAAAAAAGTAAGCAAATACTATCAGAATTAGGGATCATGAGTGAATCAGGTGCAAAGGATATTTTGAATGTTATTTCTTTTTTAGATGAAAATGATCATATTCATTTATTAGATATGAAGCTATCAGATTTGTATCATTTTTTAAGCATAAAATATGAGAAAGAACAGGGTGAAATTATCAATGAAAAAACCATTGAACAGAGAATTAGAAGAAGCATCGCCCAAGCCTTTGATACCCTTTGTCAATTAGGATTAGAGAATTATGGAAATATTTATTTTGAACGCTATGGAACAACACTTTTTGATTTTAAAGAAGTTAGGCGGGAAATGAATTACATTAAAACAGGTGTAGGGAAGAGAGGAAAAATAAATATTCGTAAATTTATAATGGGACTTTTAAATGAAATTTAAAGTGGGATAGGAAATTCTAATTAACTGAAAATTTAAGGCAACTTAATAAAGTTGAGTTGTTTTTTGAAGTTTTGTGTAGGATGCTGTAGGACTACTAGTATAAATAATGTACTAGTAGTTTTTTTATGTCTTTATTCAAAAGCGGTATAACATTTTTTAGAGTTTAAAAAGGAGGGGAAGTTATGAAAAAAATGAGTTTAACAGCTAAAATTTTAATAGCGATGGTATTGGGTGTCGTCGTAGGACTTGCACTCAATCCATTTGCGAGTAATATAATCGTTAGCGACTATATTATCGGTTTTTTCTTTCAGTTATTTGGGTCAGTCTTTATCGCACTGATTAAAATGATGGTTGTTCCTTTGGTATTTGTTTCGCTAACATTAGGAGCGGCTCAAATGGGGGATGTTAAAAAGTTAGGTCGAATCGGGGGAAAGACCTTAGGTTTTTATTTATTTACAACAGCTGTTGCAATAACGATTGCTATTATAATAGGCACTATTTTTCACCCAGGAACCTACATGCAAATGGCTAAAGATGGTTTAACGTATGAAGCTGCAGAAACACCTGCTTTTGTAGATGTACTTATTGGTATGGTGCCAACGAATCCATTTGCAGCGATGGCAAATGGTAATATGCTACAAATTATTGTTTTTGCTTTATTAACAGGAACGACAATTACTGTTTTAGGTGATAAGGTGAAAATGGTCAAAGATCTGTTCGAGCAGTTGAATGAAATTATTTTGAAGATGGTTATGATTATTATGAAAATGGCACCAATAGGTGTATTTGCCCTTGTTGGGAAAACGATGGCAACTTTTGGATTCGATGCTATTGGCTCTCTAGTTGTCTATATGCTATGTGTGCTTTTTGCCTTATTGGTACATGCAGCAGTAACTTACCAAGGCATTTTATTTATAACAACACGTTTAAATCCGATACAATTCTTTAAGAATTTTTTTCCGGCGATTGCTGTTGCATTCTCAACATCATCTTCAAGTGCTACGCTGCCCATTACAATTGAAACCACTGAAAAGAGACTTGGCGTTAAAAGAGAATTGGCATCCTTTACTTTACCTTTAGGAGCAACCATCAATATGGACGGGACAGCTATTATGCAAGGGGTTGCAACTGTTTTTATCGCTCAATTGTATGGTATCCCACTAGGCGTAGGAGACTTTGTTACAGTCATTATCACGGCAACACTTGCTTCAATTGGTACAGCAGGTGTACCCGGAGTGGGGCTCGTTATGCTTTCTATGGTACTTTCCCAAGTAGGGTTACCCGTTGAAGCGATTGGTATTATCATGGGGATTGACCGTATATTAGATATGTGTCGAACAGCTGTTAATATTACAGGTGATGCAGTTTGTACCTTGGTAGTTGCAAAGACTGAAGATGAATTTGATGAGTCTATCTACTATGGTGAAAATATTGAAGTGAAAGAACAACATGCTTAATGGCGTATAAAAAGTCCTCGGTTCATGAACCGAGGACTTTTTCTTTTATTATAATACATATGAACTTAATATCCTGTTAAATGAAACGATATCGAAGTTCCCTTTAATATCAAAATGCACTTTTCCAACGGAACTGATATAGACTTCTAGTTCACAATCTCTATCTAGTGTGCCGGCAGTTTCAACTGAAAAAGTTTGAATTTTACTGTAAGGAATAGAAGTATAGTCAATTTTAGACCCTGTAATTCCTTGAACATTAGCGGAAATAATACGCTTGTTTGTAAAAATAACTTGGTCTCTTATAGTTTGAAAAAGGCCTATGATCTGTTCGCCTTCAATAAGAAAATGGTTCACAGGCGCCAACATTTTTTTGGGGTCTAGTGGTTTCAATTTAAAAATGCTATTTGCGTTAAAATCAATCATTTACCCTCCTAAAAATACGTAGAATATTTTTTTGTTTTTTTAAAATTACTGAGTCCAAATAAAAAATATGACTTAGGACTAGTGGAGAAATTTCTAAAAATGAAGAAAGCTCTACATAAAAGCTAATAGTAGAGCTTTCTTCATCATAACTGTTGAATTCATTTCGAACTACTTATAATATAAATCTAATATTTTCAGATTATCTAGAACTTTAAGATTGCCAAAATCATCGTAATTATCTTGATCCATTACAACAATATTAGCACCTTGAGTATCAACTTCAAAAGGTGTTACCTCGTCAGGGGTAACAGATACAATATCTAATAGTTGAGAGCCTTCATCTGGGCCTGACATAAATTTGAAATTGACAGTAGATACTTCTGTCTTAGAAACTCCATATTATGTAATTATTATTGTAGAAATATAATACCATATATTAACATGGAAAACAATGCCTTTTGAGTTGTTTTAAAGCAAGTATAATTTTGTAATCTTTACAACCTGTTCATTTAATAAAACACGTTTTTCTGATATAATAAGACGGAATGCTTTGAAGGAGGAAACACATGTCAGAAAGACAGATACTGGACATTGAAAACGTCCAAGAACTTTTAAATAGAAACGATGAAATCATTAGAAAAATCAGAGATGTTAATGAAGAGGATAAACGTGCACATGGTAAGCAAAAATATGCGTGTACGGTGACCTACGGTTGTCAGATGAATGAACATGACTCTGAAAAATTAAATGCCATGCTGATGGAAATGGGCTATCTTTCAACAGATGCTTTTGAAAAAGCAGACTTGATTATCTTTAATACGTGCTGTGTTAGAGAAAATGCTGAGCTTAAAGTTTACGGAAATTTAGGACATATTAAGCACATTAAAGAGTCGAAACCCGATTTAATATTAGCAGTTTGTGGTTGTATGATGCAGCAGCCTCATATTGTGGAAGAAATTAAGAAACAATATAAATACGTTGACCTCGTATTTGGAACACATAATATTCAAAATTTCCCGGCTTTACTTGAAGAAACCATGAATAAACATCAGCAAGTCGTTGAAGTTTGGGATTCAGAAGGTATGATTATTGAAGGTATGCCAATCGAAAGGAAATTTGATGTCAAAGCCTATGTCAATATCATGTTTGGTTGTAACAATTTCTGCTCCTACTGTATTGTTCCTTATACCCGAGGGAGAGAACGCTCAAGACGCCCTGAAGATATTCTCGATGAAGTTAAACTTTTAGTGGAGGGTGGCGTTAAAGAAATTATGGTTCTAGGGCAAAATGTCAATTCTTATGGGAATACCTTTGACTCCGAATATGATTTTTCAGATTTACTAAGAGAGATCAATGCCATTGAAGGTATCGAACGAATCCGATTTATGACCTCACATCCTAAAGATATTTCTGAAAAATTACTCGTCACAATGTCAGAATGTGAGCACATTTGTGAATACCTTCATTTACCTGTTCAATCAGGCAGTAATGCCGTTCTCAAAAAGATGAATCGTAAGTATACACGTGAAAAGTACTTAGAAACAGTTAGACGTGCAAAAGAATTGATTCCAGAACTTACCCTATCAACTGATATCATTGTAGGTTTCCCTGGTGAAACTGATGAAGATTTTGAAGATACCCTTGATTTGGTTAAACAAGTGGGCTATGATTCAGCGTTTACCTTTATCTATTCAATGCGGACAGGAACACCTGCAGCCACTTACGACAATCAAGTGCCAGAGACAGTTAAACATGAACGTTTTGATAGATTACTTAAAACGATTAATCCCGTGATAAAATCTAAAATCAAAGCCATGCAAGATGAAGTAGTAGAAGTGCTAGTGGAAAAACCAGCTAAAAATACAGAAGGCTATATGATGGGACGTACGAGAAGAAATCACACAGTGACTTTCCCTGGTGATTCATCAATGGTTGGAAAACTCGTAAAAGTCAAAATTACAAATCCAAAAACATTTTCACTTTCAGGAGAAGTTGTAGAATAAAGAGGAGAATCATGAAGCAAATAGATGAATCAAAATTGACGCCAATGATGAAGCAATACTATGAAATCAAAAAAGAATACATGGATTATATTTTGTTTTATCGCCTTGGAGATTTTTATGAAATGTTCTTTGATGATGCTGTTATTGCGTCGAGAGAACTGGAAATTACACTTACAGGTAGAAACTGTGGTTTAGAAGAACGTGCGCCACTTTGCGGTATTCCACATCATGCCGTAGACACTTACCTTAAAAAATTAGTGGATAAAGGTATTAAAGTCGCGATTTGTGAACAAGTTGAAGATCCTGCCACTGCAAAAGGCATTGTCAAAAGGGAAGTCATTCGTGTGATTACCCCAGGAACAGTTGTTGATCCTGAAATGCTTGAAGATAGGGCATTTAACTTTGTTGCATCTATTTGCCAAGAAGCAAATCGTTACGGGTTGGCCTATTGTGATATTACGACAGGCATGTTTAAAGTGACACAACTTGATTCAGAAAATCAAATGATTGATGAACTTCTAAAAGTTTCACCGAGTGAAGTCATCTATAGTGATGCAATAGAACTGTCTTCTGCCGTTAAAGAAATAGCAGAACAACAAGATATTAGTTTGTCACCATTTTTAGAACATGTTTTTGGAGAAGAGCCAGCTCAAAAAACAATTGAAAGAGTACTCAACATCTTTTCAGTCGAAAGTTTAGGTCTTAACGAGTGGCCAGTGGCAATGCGTGCTTCTGGGGCTTTAATTAGCTATATTGAAGAGACGGCGAAAGTCCCTCTTAATCACATCACTCATATTGATCATTATTTACAATCTAAGTATATGGTGCTCGATAAATTTACCCGACGTAATCTTGAATTAACACAAACCATGCGACAAAAAGAAAAACGTGGTTCTCTTCTCTGGGTGCTTGATAAAACCAGTACAGCAATGGGAGCTAGAAAACTTAGAAGTTGGCTTGAAGAACCCCTTCTCGATGTGGAGATGATTAAGAAGCGACAAGACGCTGTGGAAGTGCTTTTAGAAGACTTACTTTTAAGAAGTGATTTGACCATGTTTTTAAAACAAATCTATGATTTAGAACGCTTGGTTTCTAAATTGGTCTATGGCAATATTAATCCAAGAGATTTTATAGCTCTTAAACAGTCACTTGCAGTGTTGCCAGAACTTAAAATGAGGTTAAGTGATATAAGTGGGGAATCATTGTCGGCAATCTTTGATGATATTGATACCCTTACAGAAGTAACCGATTATATTGAAAAAGCGATTGTTGATGAACCCCCTTTTCTCTTAAAAGATGGGGGCTACATTAAGACCAGTTATAATGAAGACCTCAAAGCGTATAGAGAAGCCATCACCAATGGCAAAACGTGGCTATTAAATATAGAAAATCGTGAGAAAGAAACGACGGGCATTAAAAATTTAAAAGTAGGTTTTAATAAAGTCTTTGGATACTATATAGAAATCTCTAAAGGCAGTGCTAAACTAGCACCAGAAACTTATGTCAGAAAACAGACGCTTGCCAATGCTGAACGATTTATTACACCAGAGCTTAAAGAAATTGAAGAAACCCTTTTAGGTGCAGAAGAAAAAGGGATTCGTTTAGAGAGTGTCTTATTTACACAAATTAAAGAAAATGTCATGCAGTCAATTGATCGTATCCAAAAAACAGCCAGTGCTGTAGCAGAATTGGATGTCTTAATTGCTTATGCAGAAGTAAGTTACCGCTATGGTTATAAGCGACCTAAAGTGTCTCAATCTCAAACGCTGTCCATTAAAAATGGGCGACATCCAGTCATTGAACGCATATTTAAAGAAACGGCATTTGTTCCTAATGATACTTTATTAGACCAAAGGGACAATCAATTTTATATCATTACAGGTCCTAATATGGCAGGTAAGTCCACCTACTTACGTCAAGTGGCTCTGATTACACTAATGGCACAAATAGGCTGTTTTGTACCAGCTGATAAGGCGGAAATAGGCGTCGTTGATCGTATTTTCACACGTGTAGGTGCTTCGGATGATTTATCACAGGGACAATCTACTTTTATGGTGGAAATGAATGAACTTGCTAATATACTCAATAATGCCACCCATCAATCGCTGATTATTTTAGATGAAATTGGACGTGGAACAAGTACTTATGACGGACTGAGTATTGCATGGAGCGTCGTAGAATATATTGCGAAAAATTCAGGTAAAACCTTGTTTGCCACTCATTACCATGAATTGACAGAACTCGAAGGATTAGTTGAAGGGGTTAAGAACTATAGAATTGCCGTGAAAGAAGTCCATGATGACATTATTTTCTTGAGAAAAATCGAAAAAGGTGGAGCAAATCAAAGTTATGGAATACAAGTGGCTAAACTCGCAGGTGTTCCTCAACCCGTTATTGAACGCGCTAAAGACATATTATCCACTTTAGAGGCTAACGATATTAACCGCAATATGTCCAGTCTTAATGCTTCATATGTTGATAATGAAACAGGTGATAAAGAAACAACTGGGAAGTCGACCAAGGGGAGTCAGAGTACTCATGCGCCAGAAACCCCTCCAAAACCAATGCTGATTTCAGATGACAATCTCGATCGTCTCATTAGCGATATTAAGATTGATGTGATGACGCCTATAGAAGCGATGAACACCTTATATGAAATTGTGACCCTGTACCGAAATAAAAAAGGAGAATAGGCTATGTTGAACCACCGAATACTCAAATTAGATGAAGTAACAGCGAGCAAAATTGCAGCCGGAGAAGTAGTTGAAAAGCCAGCCATGGTTGTTAAAGAACTCGTTGAAAATGCAATAGATGCAGGTGCTAGTGAAATCACAGTTAGTATTAAAAAGGGTGGTAAAAAGCAGATGATGGTCTCGGACAATGGTTCGGGAATTAATCCAGATGATATAGACCTTGTGTTTGAACGTCATGCAACCAGTAAAATAAGACAAATTGAAGACTTATATCAAACACGAAGCCTTGGCTTTAGAGGCGAAGCACTTGCTAGTATTTCTGCGGTATCAGAAGTCTCTTTAATTACCAAGAGGACAGAAGATGAAGTGGGGATTTCAGTGACATCAACGGGTGGAAAAATCCTTGATAAAAAGCCAATTGGGACAGTCAAAGGGACAAGCATATCAGTTGACAATCTCTTTTTTAATACCCCTGCACGTCTAAAATTTCTAAAGTCTAATAGTGCGGAGACAAAGGCGATTGGGGAATTAATGAGTCATTTGGGACTATCTCACCCTGAAATTGCCTTTAAGTACATTGTTGATGACAAAAATATATTTTTGACACCTGGAAAAGGTGATTTAAAGCAAAGTATTTTTTCAATTTATGACAAGACCATGCTGAATCATTTATTTGAAGTGAAGGAAGAAGCAATGGGCATCAAAGTCTATGGTTATTCGTCAACCTATGACTACACCAAAGGAAACTCAACTTATGAAATTGTCTTTGTGAATGGACGATTTGTAAAAAGTCAAGAAATTAAAGAAGCAGTTCAATTGGCGTATAAGCCCTACCTTATGAATAATCGCTTTCCAGTGACGTTCTTATTTATAGAAATTGATCCTCAAGAAGTAGATGTTAATATCCATCCTCAAAAGACGGAAATCAAATTTCACGATGTTGGCATTGTAAAGCAAGTAATCTTTACAGCGCTAAAAAAGGCATTTAACCTTCAAAATCAAATTCCAGAAGTTTCTTTTACAGCAAAAGAAATTGAAAAAGCACCTATCGCGCCTCAAGTAAGCCATTCTCAACCCTTGATGAATGACGAAGATGTGCATCAAAAACCTAAACCACAAGCTGAAGAGTCACGCGGCATGGAAACAAAAGTTTTAAAGGCACAAACGGACAAGCTAAAAGATAAGCCAAAAGATAATCCCAAAGATATGACTTCACCCACCGGTAATGTGCAAGTATCCAAGCTGATGAGTCATCCAGACAATCAGCCCAAAGAGTTTATTAACCAAGAAGCCATAAAAAATAGGCTTAACCAAGACGATTCAGTGGAGAAAAATCACTTAAGGGTAGCGGAAAGTCAATCGAATTATTCACCAGCGTCTAAAGAGCCTCCCATTGATTTCGAACAGTATGACTTCTCAGAATTAACGACATTTGCAGAAGCTTATAATGAACCCATTGAAACAACAATCTATGATGGATTAAGATATATTGGTGTCTTTCTCAACACCTATCTTATTTTTGAAAAAGAAGGTGCTATGTATATGATAGACCAGCATGCAGCCCATGAGAAAGTTTTATATGAACAATTTATGGAAGCCTATGCTAAACATACGATTCAGTCTCAAATGTTATTGATTCCAGAAACCATAACATTGTCGTATTTTGATTTATCGACTGTTGAGGAACACCAAAAAGACTATGAAAATGCAGGTTTTCAAATTGATATTTTTGGGCGTGATGCAGTGGTTTTAAGAGGAATTCCCAGTATGTTTGACCTTGCTTCTGCCAAAGAACTTTTTGAATCAATGGTTGAAGAAACGGGTAGAAGTGTAGAGGGTACTATTAGTGAAAAATTGATGACAAAGGCTTGTAAGGCAGCGATTAAGGCCTATCATCCTGTTCAAAATGTAGAAGTTGAGGCGCTTTTAGAGTCGCTTAAAAGCTTAAAAGATCCTTATACGTGTCCTCATGGTAGACCGATTATTATTAAATTTACTGAATATGAACTTGAACGCAAATTCAAACGTGTGTTATAATCAAATAATACTTACTTATTTTATAATAAGTTTGATAAAGCTTACAACTCAAGGAAAAGGATCAAAGTATGGAAAAAAAGAAAACCCCAAAAGTAATTTTTTTAGTAGGACCAACAGCTGTTGGTAAGACCGATTTATCTATCAGACTTGCACAAGCACTAGATGGTGAAATCGTTTCAACTGATTCTGTTCAGATCTATCAAAAATGTGATATAGGCTCAGCCAAACCAACTTCAGAGGAACTGGCAATGGTCAAACATCATATGATTGATTGCTTAGATCCGAGAATGTCTTTTTCTGTGAGTGAGTATCAAGCGATGGCAAAGCCCATTATAAAAGATATTATAAAGCGGGGGAAAACGCCGATTGTCACAGGTGGAACTGGATTATATACCAATGCTTTGCTCTTTGATATGGATTTTGGACAGGCGATTGAAGACCTTCCTTTTAGAAAAGAAATGGAAACTTTTGCAGAAGTAGAAGGTGCTTTAAAACTCCATGAAAAATTAAAGGCAATTGATCCAGATGCAGCCGCTAAAATTCATTTTAACAATAAACGACGTGTCATAAGAGCACTTGAAATCAATCATATTACAGGTGCAAATATGAAGGATTTTAAAAAGGATCCCGTTAAGACGTCAGATTACGATTATCTGCTAATAGGCTTGACGAGAAATAGGTTAAAGCTGTATGCTAGAATAGAAAAAAGAGTTGACATGATGTTAAATGAAGGCCTAATTGAGGAAGTTGAATCGTTAAAAAAAATGGGAATTGATGATACATATCAATCCATGCAGGGTATAGGTTATAAGGAAGTCTTGAGCTATTTAGATAATCATTATGACTATGACACGATGGTTAAACTACTCAAACAGAATACACGCCACTATGCAAAACGCCAAATGACGTGGTTTAGACGTTACGATGATATTGTGTGGTTATCTCTTGATGAAGTAAAATCTATTGAAGAACAACTAAGTACAATACTTTCTATGCTAACAAATAAAGAGAAAAAGGAGGGGGAAGCATGAAAAGTGCAGTCAATTTACAAGATGTTTTTCTAAATCAATGCCGTAAAGACCAAACGCATATTACGATCTTTTTAATCAGTGGTTACCAAATCAAAGGTTTAGTAAAAGGATTTGATAATTATACCATCGTGCTTGACAGTGAAGGAAAACAACAAATGATTTATAAACATGCTATTTCTACAATTATTCCAGCAAAAGCAGTTAATTTCCAAGCGCAATAATGAGTGCTTTAAAAGTATATCATCTTAATTTGATGATATACTTTTTTCATGCTATGATTAGTGGGAAAATGAAAGGAAATTATCGGCTATAACACAAGTAAGAGATTAAGGTGATTGCTATTTATTTTTAGGGGAATAAGGATAAATAGGTATTAAATAGACATTGTCTATAGATGACAATCACTATATAATGTTATTGACGAGAAATTATGAAAGGTTGGGAGATTATGATTCAAAGTAAAACAATTAACACGATCAGAGTATTGTCTGCGGAGGCTATTGAAGCAGCTAATTCTGGACATCCAGGCTTACCTTTAGGAGCAGCACCAATGGCTTATACGCTTTGGTCAAAACAAATGAGACATAGCCCTAAAAATCCAAATTGGGATAATAGAGATAGATTTGTATTATCTGCTGGTCACGGATCAATGCTGATTTATTCATTATTGCATCTATTTGATTATGGTTTACCTATGGATGAACTCAAGAAATTCAGACAACTTAACAGCTTAACGCCTGGCCACCCTGAATATGGACATACTGCAGGGGTAGAAATTTCTACAGGACCTCTTGGACAAGGTATTGCTAATGCAGTTGGTTTTGCTATGGCAGAAGCGCACTTAGCAGCAAAATTCAACACACCTAAGCATAAAGTAGTTGACCATTACACTTATGCGATGTCAGGTGATGGTTGTTTAATGGAAGGCATCTCAACTGAAGCGGCTTCACTTGCAGGCACACTTAAGTTGGGTAAATTGATATTATTGTATGATTCAAACAGTATATCAATCGAAGGATCAACTGATCTTGCATTTACAGAAGATGTTGCCAAGAAATTTGATGCTTTAAATTGGCAAGTTTTACATGTAGAAGATGGTAATGATACAGAGGCGATAGAAGCGGCTCTTAAAGCAGCGAAAGCAGAAACAAGTAAACCTTCAATCATCATTGTAAAAACCATTATTGGATATGGTGTGGCTTCAAAACAAGGGTCTCATAAAGTTCATGGTGCCCCACTTGGAGAAGACGGGATTAAAGAATTAAAAGCTTTTGCTGGGTTTGAGGATCAAGCTGATTTTACAGTGGCTGATGATGTAAAGGCACACCTCTCTGAACTTGTAGAAGATTTAAATAAAAATGTTGACGAGTGGGAGGCTCTTTTTGCAGACTATGAAAAAGAAAATCCAGAACTCGCTAAAGAATATAAAGGGTGGATGAACCATACTTTAGGAAAAGATTATTTAGAATCTGATGAATTTTGGTCTTACTCAGAAGCGGGTGCTTCAAGAAAAACATCAGGTAAGGTTCTTAATAAAATTGCAGATGCAATGCCTAACTTAATCGGTGGTTCAGCGGATTTATCGCCTTCAAATAATTCAGATATGAAAAATAGAACCTCATTCTTTGCAGAGTCATATGATGGTTCAAATCTACACTTTGGTGTAAGAGAACATGCGATGGGTGCTATTGTAAATGGCCTTCAAGCACATGGTGGTCTTCAAGCTTATGGGGCAACTTTCTTCGTTTTCTCTGATTATATGAAACCAGCTATTCGTTTGGCAGCACTTATGGGCTTACCAACCACTTACATCCTAACACATGATAGTATTGGTGTTGGAGAAGATGGACCAACACATGAGCCGATTGAACAACTTGCAATGTTGCGTTCAATTCCTAATATCAATGTCTTTAGACCAGCAGATGCAAGAGAAGTATCAGCAGCTTGGTATTTAGCAATGACAAGCACTAAAACACCTACAGCACTTATTTTGACAAGACAAAACCTTCCTGAAATTGAAGGGACATCAAGAGAAGCACTTAAAGGGGCTTATGTAGTTGCTAAAGAAGATAAAAAAGCAGATATCGTCTTAATCGCAACAGGTTCTGAAGTGGCATTAGCAGTTGAAACAAAAGCGGTTCTTGCTAAAGAAGGTATTGATGCGAGAGTTGTTTCTATGCCATGTCAAGAACTCTTTGATGCACAAGATGAAAGTTATCAAAAGGACGTCTTGCTTTCGGGAGTGCCTAAACTTTCTATCGAAGCAGGGACAACATTTGGATGGCACAAATATGCATGTGATGCATTTGGTATTGATGGATTTGGTTTATCTGGAAAAGGTGGCGAACTCTTTAAATACTTTGGTTTCACACCAGATAATATTGCAGAACGTGCTAAAAAATTACTTCATAAATAAATCCCGCTTTTGACGCTTTTCTATAAAGTTGACTGTGAACTGCAAGTTTGAAATACGAACAATTTTGACTATTTTTTTATAAAAGTATGCAAAAAATACTTTACAAGTTTTATTTTAGTCACTATAATGTAAGTATCTCATGACTGGCGGAGACAAGTGGATTAACCACGAGGGATTGAGAAAAAACAAAGAATAGCCGACCGCCTGGGCACTAACTATGCCTAGGTGTGTCGGTTTTTTTATACATAAAAAGACCTGCCTAGGAAGTCAATTAGGAGGTTGAAATGCATTTTAAATCAGGTCAGTGGGAACAATCAATTGATGTACAGAATTTTATTAAGACGAATTATACACCTTATTTAGGTGATGAACATTTTTTATGTGGTCCGACTGAAAGGACTCAAGCAATATGGACGGTACTTCAAGAACGTTTAAAAGAAGAACAAGACCGTGGGGGTGTTTGGGATGTCGATACAGAGACAGTTTCTTCTTTATTGACTTTTCCTAAGGGCGTAATTGAAGGACAAACAGAAATTATTTATGGTCTTCAGACAGATGAAGCCTTAAAAAGAGCCATTAATCCCTTTGGTGGAATAAGAATGGCACGTCAAGCTTGTGAAGCTTACGGTTACAAACTTTCTGAAGGCATTGAAAAGAATTTTGAGTATAAGACGACACATAACGACGGTGTTTTTCGTGTCTATTCAGAAACCATTAGAGACTTAAGACGTTCAGGTGTTATTACAGGTTTACCAGATGCTTATGGTAGAGGAAGAATTATTGGTGACTACAGAAGAATTGCACTGTATGGTGTTAATCGCTTGATAGCAGAAAAACAAAATGATAAAGTTGAACTTGAAAAATCGGTTTTTGTCGAAGAGTCAATTAGACTTTCGGAAGAACTTTACAGACAAATTGACTTTTTAAAACAAATCATTCAAATGGCAAAAGCTTATGGACATGACATTAGTCAACCTGCTCAAGATACTAAAGAAGCGATTCAGTGGACTTATTATGGCTACTTAGCGGCTATTAAAGAACAAAATGGAGCGGCGATGTCTTTAGGTAGAATCAGTAGTTTTTTAGACATTTATGCAGAGAGAGATTTGGCAGAAGGTCGATACAATGAATCTGAAATTCAAGAAATGGTAGATGACTTTATTATAAAATTGAGACTGGCAAGAGAACTCAGAACACCTGATTACAATGAATTATTTGCTGGAGATCCCATGTGGATTACAGAAGTGATTGGGGGAATGGGACAAGATGGAAGGACCATGGTTACTAAGATGAGCTATCGTTTTCTCCATACCTTATATAATTTAGGACCTGCACCAGAGCCCAATTTGACTATTTTATGGTCACAAGACCTTCCAGATTCTTTCAAAAGATACTGCGCTAAGGTGAGTATAGATACGGATGCTATTCAATATGAAAATGATGATTTAATGCGTCCGATTTATGGTGACGACTATGGCATCGCTTGTTGTGTTTCGGCAATGAAAATAGGAAAAGAAATGCAATTTTTTGGAGCGAGAAGTAACTTACCTAAAACGCTCTTACTAGCGTTAAATGGAGGTTTTGACGAATACACTCAGAAACAAATTGCACCTAAAATGCCGGTGATGACAGGAAAACTTGATTTTGACACCGTGTGGGAACGTTTTGAAATTTATCTTGATTGGATGAGTCGAGAGTATGTAAGTGCGATGAATATTATTCATTATATGCATGACAAATACGCTTATGAAAAAATTCAAATGGCCTTACACGATACGACAGTTCACCGTTTTATGGCATTTGGAGTTGCTGGACTCTCTGTGATTGCTGATTCTTTGTCTGCTATAAAACATGCCAAAGTGATGCCTTTATTAGACAGTAAGGGACATATTGAAGATTTTAGGATAGTAGGCGATTTTCCAAAATTCGGAAATGATGATGACCGTGTAGACTCGATTGCTGTTAAAATCACTGATACCTTTATAGCAAAATTACGCCAATATCCGACTTATAGGAATGCTGAACATACTTTATCTATTCTAACCATTACGTCAAACGTGGTTTATGGTAAGAAAACAGGCGCAACCCCTGATGGACGCCATAAGGGTCAACCTTTTGCACCAGGGGCAAATCCTATGCATGGTCGAGATACAAATGGGGCTTTAGCCTCTTTAAATTCAGTGGCTAAAATTCCATTTGAAAGTTGCCGAGATGGGGTATCCTATACTTTTTCGGTAACACCACAGACACTTGGACAAGACAAAGAGGGCATTCTTAAGCAGGTGGTTGACGGGTATTTTTCACAGTCAGCACACCATATTAATATCAATGTGTTAAATCAATCTAAATTAATTGAAGCAATGAATGATCCTTCAAAATACCCTAATTTGACAATTCGTGTTTCAGGATATGCTGTTAATTTCAATCGCCTTAGTCGACAACAGCAAGAGGAAGTTATCGCGAGAACCTATCATGAAAGCTTATAGGAGGGAAGATGTCATCATTTGAATCCGAGATTAGCCTTCATAGTATTGAAACTTTTGGCACTTTAGATGGACCTGGAATTCGGACAGTTTTCTTTCTGCAAGGTTGTCCCTTAAGATGTGGGTATTGCCACAATCCAGATACTTGGGCTCTTGAGGGGGGACAGTCTTATACAATAGAGGCGTTGCTTAAGATTGTTAAACGGTATAAACCTTATTATGGGGAAGAGGGGGGCGTTACATTTTCAGGCGGGGAGCCCTTACTTCAAGCTCAACACTTGTCATTCCTTATAGATGTTTTACATGAAGAGGGTGTACATGTCACCTTAGATACATCGGGTGTGGTCACCTCACCCCAAGCGCAAGAAACCCTTTTAAAGGCAGATTTGATTTTATTGGATATTAAACAATCGGATGAATACGCCTTTAAAGAATTGACAGGAGGTCATTTTGAGTCATTCTTAAAGACTTTGCAGTGGTTAAAGGATCATCAAAAATCTTATTGGATACGACAAGTCATCGTTCCAGGATATAATGATGGAGTTGAGCAGCTTAATCAAATGTTGAAATGTGTTGATAGTCCAATGTGTGAAAAAATAGAGTTACTTGCTTATCACAAGCATGGTTTATTCAAATGGGAAGCCCTAGGTCTTAAAAGTCCATTTAGAGGGTATGAACCAATGCCTGTCGATAGAATAAAAGATTTACAAGAATGGATTAACAGCAAAAGAATTCTCTTGTGAAAAGATAACTTTTAAGGGTGTTTCTGAATAAATTTTTATCAAAAGGATATAAATATAATGGCACAAAATTTTGATAAAATAAAGGAGCATCTAGATGAGCACAATGAAGGAAATGACGTGTAAACTTTGTCCTGTACAATGTAAGCTTTCTGTAGAGTATGCAGAGTCAAAAAACGGCAAAGACCATCTTGTGAAGAATGTATATGGGATCAGATGTAATCGTGGTGTCGAATACATAATGAATGAGTCGTTTGAGCCAAGGTGTATGTTACCCGCAACGGTTCGAATGAAAGGTCACTATAAAAAGAGGTTGCCCGTTAATACAGATGGCTTAATTCCACAAAACAAAGTGCAAGAAGCACTCATGATTATCAATCAGGTTGAAGTTGTCCCCCCTATTAAAACGGGAGAGATTATCGTACAGAACATTCTCGACACAGGCGTTAATATTATTGCCAAAACCCGTATAGATGGGAGAGATAGCAAATAAGACATGTATTTAGCCCCCTCAAAATGAGGGGGCCTATTTTATGTCTAAAGTTCTGTACCGTTTAGGATGTTTATAAAATTTTGAGTCATTCGTGCAGTTAATCCCCAAATATCATAATCTCTATAACGGTAAAAGATAATGGGATAAGACTTATTTCTAAAGTTGTAATCTTTACCATTGGGAATCGAATCATAAGGGAAATCTTCTGGCAAAGAAAATGCCGAGTCAATCAAATGTTCTTCTGGATTTAGTGCTTTGAGTGTTTCTAAAGGAACGGTGAAAACATGGTCAACTTCATCAGTGGAAAACTGTATGGACTCATAGGGGGTATGAATAATACCTACATAACAGTGAATCAACATATTGAAACTGGTTAAGACAGAGTCTAGTTGTCCGATAACTTCTACGTGACTTTCATCTATTAAAAGTTCTTCACAAGTTTCTCTTATAGCTGCGGTTTTAGGTGTTTCTTTTCCTTCAATTTTACCCCCGGGAAAACAAATTTCACCAGGTTGACTACTTAAATTTAAAGCTCTTACTTCGTATAATAGATGCCATGTGCCATTTATTTTAATCAAAGGCAATAAAACAGAAGAGAGCCGTTTGACACCGGTTGTATTCGGAATATATTTTTCAAGTTGATGGATAAACGATGATGTCATAGAAGACCTCCTTAAGGATTGCATAATCTTTTCACTATCATATCAAATTTTGACTTAAGGTCAATCAAAAATTAGTGTATAATATATTTCGTATAATATGATAATACTTCGTATAGCAAAATATTTTTTAGATGGCGACATAATGTAAAGATTACCGAAGGGGGAGAATATGTTTTTAAGATTTATCAAGTATTACAAGAAACATCGTGTGATGTTTTTTCTAGATTTATTTTTTGCTTTTGTCATGGCGGGCATTGATTTAATTTTTCCAATGTACTCAAGGAAAGCAATAAATGAATTTATACCTAACCAGAACATTAATCTTCTTATAAAAGCGTCGCTGGTTATTTTAGTTCTTTATATAGTTAAAATTGGTTGTAACTACTTTGTTGGCTATTACGGTCATGTAGTGGGTTCTAACATTGAATATGACATGAGGAATGACCTTTTTAAACATATGCAAAAACTTGAATTTTCATTTTTTGATAACAATAAAACGGGGCAATTAATGAACCGATTAACAGCTGATTTAAATGATGTGACAGAGCTTGCCCATCACGGTCCTGAAGATTTATTTGTATCTTTAATCATGCTAGTAGGAAGTTTCATTCTCTTGGTTCGGATTAATTGGCAGTTAACCTTTATCATATTTGCTTTTGTTATATTGGCGATAGTCTTTTCAGTTAAAATGAGAAAGTCAATGCTGACAACTTTTCGGGACGTTAGACGCCGACAAGCGGATATTAATGCACAACTAGAAAGCAGTATCTCAGGTATTCGCTTAGCGAAAACCTTTGCTAATGAATTATATGAGAATGATAAATTCCATAAGACTAATTATTCTCATTTACAATCACGTAAGGACTCTTTTAAAGCCTTGGGGACTTATGGTGCAGGTAATAACTTTTTCTTAGATTTAATGAGTCTTTCTTCCATGTTTGCAGGAGGTATTTTTGTTTATAAGGGCTATATTAACTATGGTGACTTAGTGGCCTTCTTATTGTTTATTTCACATTTCACAAAGCCTATCAGATCTCTTATTCAGTTAACGCAACAACTTCAATCAGGCATGACAGGGTTCGAGCGATTTATTGAAGTCATGGATATGCAGCCGACAATTTATGATCATGAAGGGGCAATAGAAACAGATTCTTTTGACGGTGAAATTGAGCTTGAAGATGTGACATTTAGATATGAGGGTGAAAAAGAAAATGTATTGACCCATTTTGATCTTAAGATAGAAAAAGGGAAAACCATGGCACTAGTAGGGCCTTCAGGAGTAGGGAAAACGACGATTTCTCAATTGATTCCTCGCTTTTATGATGTGACAGATGGGGCTGTTAAAATTGACCATATTGATATTAAAGATTATTCATTAACGACCCTAAGAAAAAATATTGGGATTGTGCAGCAAGATGTTTTTCTCTTTTATGGTACGATTAAAGACAATATTGCCTATGGTAAGCCAGAAGCTAATGAAGATGAAATTCTTGAAGCAGCTAAAAAGGCTAATATTCATACGTTTATTATGTCTCTCGATGAGGAGTATGATTCTATGGTAGGCGAACGTGGTGTTAAATTGTCAGGTGGACAAAAACAACGAATTGCCATTGCCAGAGTATTTCTTAAGAATCCTGCTATTCTCATTCTCGATGAAGCGACATCAGCACTGGATAATGAAAATGAACATGCTATTCAGCAATCGATTGAAGCACTTGCCAAAGACAGAACGACCTTGGTGATTGCCCATCGCCTATCAACAATAAAAAATGCAGATGAAATATTGGTGATGACAGAGAAAGGCATTGAAGAGCGAGGCACACACGATGCCTTAATTGATCAAAAAGGAATTTATTCTCGACTTTACCATGCTCAGTTTAGAGGTTATATTCCAGAAGATATAAGAGATTAATAATCAGATAGATTACAGTTTGATTAAGTTGAATTTTTCAGATGAATTTTTCTTGTAAGGCTTTTTGTTATAAACTATAATAAAGGCGTTCGTATAAAGAAAGGAGTATCTGGATGATTTATTTATTTATAGTTGGTGCCAAAATTATAGAAGTATCTTTAGGCACCATTAGGATGGTTTTGATTACAAAAGGTGAAAGAAAAATAGGTGCATTTATAGCCTTTTTCGAGGTTTCACTGTGGGTAATTCTAGTGAGTAATGTATTAAACAATATTGCGGAAGATCCTTTAAAAGTAATTGCCTATGCATTGGGTTTCTCACTTGGAAACTTTATAGGCAGTTGGATAGAAGAAAAGATTGGAATTGGTCTTTCAGAAATGAACGTCATTGTTAAAGAAGAACATGGTTTGCAACTTGCCAACGAAATGCGTGAGCGTGGCTATGCAGTAACAATGATGCATGGCGAGGGAAAATTACATCCAAGAAGTATTTTGCTGATGTATGTCCCACGTAAGAAGGTTAAGAGATGCGTTGATATCATTAAAGAAACGCAAGAAAGTGCTGTGATTACCATTTCAGATAAAAAACCGATCTACGGTGGATTTGGAATGCTTAGAAAATAGGAGTTAGTTAAAATGAGGAAATTAGGTGAAACACAAGTCATTCAAATAGGCAACTTAAAAATAGGTGGTGATAAGCCAGTCATTATAGGTGGGCCGTGTGCAGTAGAAAGTGAAGCCCAATATGTTGAGACGGCAAGAGCTGTCAAGGCTGCTGGTGGACATATACTAAGAGGGGGTCTATTTAAGCCAAGAACCAATCCATATGATTTTCAGGGATTGGGCTTAGAAGGACTTGAGTTCATGCTTGAAGCTAAAAAATTAACAGGGCTTCCTATTATTACAGAACTAATGGACGTAAAATATTTACAAACCTTTGTTGACCATGTTGATATTATACAAATTGGATCAAGAAACATGTACAATTATCCCCTTTTAAGGGCAGTTGGTGAGACTCAAAAACCGGTGATGTTAAAAAGAGGAATTAGCGCAACGATTAAAGAATGGGTATTAGCAGCAGAGCATATTGCCAAGGCAGGCAATACTCATATTATTTTATGCGAGCGAGGGATTCGTTCTTTTGATGACTATACGCGAAATACGTTAGATTTAGCAGCTGTTCCTATCATGAAAAGTGAGACGGGGCTACCGGTTATTGTAGATCCTAGTCATGGAACGGGGAGAAGAGAATTGATTATGCCAATGAGTCATGCTGCCTTAGCAGCAGGAGCAGATGGCCTTATGATTGAAACCCATATTTATCCAGATCAAGCTCTATCAGATAAAATTCAAACGATTGAAACGAAACATTTTGAAAATATTTTAAAAAGTCTTAAAGACGCCCATCTTATTTAGTGATTAAAGTGGATAGACGACACAGTAGACCAATAGAAATTAAACTTTGAAAAAAGTGATTATGGCTATTTTTAAATTAAAAAAGTCTTAAGGAAGAAAAAATCCTTAAGACTTTTTTTGCTATAAATGTGATGTAATCACGTTAGTATCCCTAATTAATTGAAATACTTGTGATTTGGTGGTCTTGAACATCAATAAGAACGGATAATGTACTAGAATCATCCATCTTGTTGATGGCGTCCAACAAAAGGCTTAAGTCAATATCGCCTTCGACAGCAGTATCTAGTGCCATGACTTGAGAGGCTTTTGTTGAAAGCGAGATTTGACAATTTGAAGAAACTTTCAATGTAAGTTGATCAGAATCATAAGTTTTTAGACCGTTTATATGATAGGGTCTATTTTGGTTTAACTGTTTTGCCCATGATGCCATATCAACTGAAGAATCAAGTCTTGAAGTTAATTCTTGGATAGGGAGTCTTTTGATCTTGCCGTTTTCAAAAACAAGAACAGGACAGTTATGATCGAGATAATCTTTACCCACATAATTATAAGACCAAATAGTGAGATATTGCGTATAAGTTGTAAAAGTAAGTGTTTGAGAATCAGGTGTTTCTATTGGATGAATAAAATAGGCACCATCTTCGAGACCATCACTAGAAAGTGCTTGATTTTCAGGTGCTTTTTTTAAATCTGAATAGTTTGCAACCTGTGAATTGATTTGATGAATGAACTCAAGATTATGCTTTTCAATCTCACTTAAATCACTTAATTGATAGGCATCATTGGATTGATACCATGGACGAGATTCAAAGTAGGTGTTGAGTGATTGCGAATCGAATATTTTTCCATGTCTGGCTTCTATTTCTGATTCGACATAGTTTAAATCATCAGAACCTATAAAAGATAATAGATCATAGGTGGTAAGTAATTGAGTATTTGATTTAGCCATCAGATAAGATCCTAAAATTTGTCTCAATTCAAGTGTATTGGGAAGTTGATTGACATCAAAATCGGCCTCATGAACAAAAGCTTTTTTTAAATCGGCTTCAACTTCGGCAATGAGTAGTACATTGTATTGTTCAAAGTCATTTAAATCAGATTCTTTATAATCAGTATTGGCAGTATACCACGCTTGATTTTCAAAATAGTCCTGATAGAGAGGTGAGTTGAAAATGTAGCCATGTCTTGCCATAATTTCATTTTTTAGAAAACCTAAAAGATCTAAAGATAAGTACGAGAGGGTGGTTTTAGTAAGATAGGTAGAGTGCGCCTTATCTAGGGTTGATTCAAGTGACACCGTCATATCTTCTAATGGTTCTTGTTCAAGATTGGATACAAGTGCTTGGTTTTGATCGGTTGAATGCGTTATATCTTGACTTGTATTTGTTTCAGGGGTTGAATTTTGACAACCTGCTAGTAACGTTAAAATGATAAAAGATAAAATGATAAAACGAATCGTCGGATGTTTATAAGACATGTGTAAACTCCTTTCGGTATTATTTTTTTCAGTCTGTTTAATCACACTTGACTATTTTATGGCAACTTCATCAAAAAGACAACAGCAAAATAGATATTCACATAAAAAAACAGATGAAAGTCAGTAAAACTTTCATCTGTTGAATGACTCAATGGTCTATTGTTTGTCTGAAAAATATTTTAAATAGTCATTGTTGCTATCGATGTAGAGCACAGTGTCTTCATCAATTGTATTTTCGTAAGATTTCATTGTTCTCCAGAACTCATAGAAATCTGGATCGACACTGAAACCATTTGCATAGATTTCGAGAGCTTTGGCATCGGCTTCACCTCTAACTCTTTCAGATTCTTCAATAGCGGATGCTTTGATTTCTGCAACTTCTCTGTCTGTATCTGCGACTGTATTTTGATAGATTTCTTGACCTTCAGAACGTGCTTGCTGAGCAATAGCTTCTCTTTCAGCAATCATTTTCTTATAAGTTGAATCAATGTTTGAAGCAGGTAAGATAGTACGATAAATTTCTATATCCTTTAAAGCGATTCCTTGAGTTGCGAGGTTAGTGTTAAGTTGCCCAATCGCATCATTAAGAACATTGTTTAAAGCCTCTTTGTCTGTTAAGAATTGTTGATTAGACAAACTATTGATTTTTTCAATAACAGCTGCATAGGCAACTTCATCAATTTTAGAATTGGCTTTTGTGATTGTGCCTAAAGAAGTTTTGAATAAACCTGGATGCGTAATTTCCCATTGGGCAAACATGTTAATTTGGTATTTAATTTTATCTTTGGTATTAATTTGTGCAGGGTTTGAAACATAGGTAAGCAACTTGCTTGTTTGTGTTTCAACCGTTGTAATAAATGGCTTTTTAAAGTGTAGGCCCTTATTGGTAATGATTTTTACATCTTTAAATCTTGGATCAAGATCATTTTGTTCTTGAGCCAAAGTATTGGTTTTGTCTACGATAATAGCTTTAATTTCTCCAAATTCTCTTACTGTTGCAATTTGATCTTCTCTTACAATATAAAACGAGTTGCTAAGAATGACTAAGGCAACAATTAATAGAATGAATAGACCAAGAAATTTCATACTTTTCTTAGCGGTTTGTTTAGCATCTTGATAACCATCAGAGAAACGGTTATTTTTAGGTGCTTCTTGTTGCGAAGATTCTTGTCGATTTGTCCCTTGATTGATGTTCATTCTATTCACCTCCTTCAGTTGATGCAGCATCAGTTGCTGTACTAGATGAACTTGATGTACTGCTTGAACTGTTGTTTGAAGATTGAGTTAAGCTTGGATTAAGCGGTAAGAATTTTAAAACATCATTATCGCCATCCATATCAAGAATATATTTTTCATTGACATTGTTTAATACTTTTTCCATTGTTTCAATATAGAGTCTTGTTTTGGTAATATCTTTTGAAACTTTGTATTTTTCATAAACTTGACTAAAGTTTTCAACATCACCTTTGGATTGTGCAATTTTTTCTGCTTTGTAAGCTTCAGCTTCTTGAATCAACTGATAAGCATCAGCACGTGCTTTAGGTAACATTTCATTAGAATATTTTTCGGCTTTACTCTTATAAGATTCTTTTTCGTTGTTGGCGATATTAACATCGTCATAAGCATATTGAACATCTTCTGGTAAGAGTACATCTGTTAATTTAACTTCTGTAATTTTAATACCGAGGTCATAGTTGTTAAGTTTATCAGATAGATCAGGTAATATTTCACGTGCGATACTATCTTTATTAATTAAGGCACTATCAAGATCTTGATTTTGAATATTACGTCTTAGAACACTCTCAAATGCTAATCGAATAGTACCTTCTTGGTCATCAACATTATATAAGTATGCGGCAGGGTCAGTAATTTTATACTGAATAATAGCCCCGATGTTAACAAGATAAGACCCCTTAGTTAAGACAATACCTTCTGAGTCAACGTCCTCATAAGTTGCATAATCAGTTGTTGTGGGTTCAGATTTAGGTCTATAGCCATACTGCAATGAGACTACTTCATTTGTATTAAAAACAGTAACATGGTCGACAAAAGGTAGTTTAAAGTGAAGCCCTGCTTGAGATTCTACAGTATACAGCTGTCCAAAACGTTCTATAACAGCTTCTTCTGCATTATCTAACATATAATAACTACCATATAGGGTAGCTATGACAACGATCACAATCGGAACGATAATGATCCACTTGGCATATTTCATATGATTTCCTCCTTAGAATTGTGTTTGTTTACTCTATCATCATAATATTTTTAAGTGTAAATTACAATTAATAAATCCTTAAAATCAGATTGTAATTGATAATATTGCCCTTAAAAAAGTATTATCAATTTCTTAAATCCATTGCTTTGGATGATAATGAATTGTTTTAATCTTCATTAAGATGCTATAATAAAGTGAATAAGTCAATTTAAAATATTTTTTTGGGGAGTAAATATGACGAGAGTTACCAAGGAGAAGACACTTTTTTATTTAGAAATGGTTCAAAAACGATATTCAGAACATCATATTACTGCTTTTTGTGCTCAAATGGCGTATTTTTTTGTTTTGTCCATTTTTCCTTTGATTATCTTCATTTTTACAATCATTTCAAAATTAAATTTAGATTATACAGAGGCACTCGTTGCTCTTCAACGTTTTTTACCAGTTGATGTCAGTCAAATTATCAGTGAATTTATAGAAAAATCGATTCATGTAGAAGGGAGTGCAATCATTTCCATTTCAGGGATTTTTGTTCTGTACTCTGCATCGCGAGCCGTTAATGCCTTGCAAAGAGCGGTCAATGCTGCCTATGAAGTTCAAGAAACGCGGAATTTTTTCACGATTAAATTGCTCGGCATGTATTATACGATTTTATTTACCATTTTAATTGTATTAACGCTTGCAATACCAGAACTTGCAACGCGAATGTTTCATTTTTTAAATACTTTTTTAAATATAGATATTAGTCCAGACTATATTCAATTATTTAGCCTATTTAGAACCATTATTTTGATTGCCCTATATGTTTTGGTATTCAGTTCTGTCTATGTGTATCTACCAAGTAAGAAGATTAGATTTAAAGAAGGCATTCCAGGTGCTATTTTTTCGGTCATAGGGACATTTTTTGCCAATGTCATTTTTTCTAATTTTGTTGTAAGATCGACGAACTATTCAATTATATATGGGTCACTTTCAGTGATTATTGCCTTCATGGTTTGGTTATATATATTAGGAATGATTATTATGATAGGTGCAGAAATTAATGCGGCAACTTTATTACTTAAAGAGTAGGTGAAGACATGAAAACAATACTAACAGCTAGGCAATTATCTAAGCATTATCAAATGGGAGAAGTGACTGTTAAGGCTCTCAATCAAGTTGATTTTGATATTTTTGAAGGGGAATTTGTGGTTGTATTGGGGCCGAGTGGTAGCGGTAAAAGTACAATGCTGAATATGATTGGTGGAATGGATAGTGTGACCAGTGGCGAAATGTACTACAAAGAGATGCCGCTTCACCGAGCAACGGATAAAGACTTAACTGCCTATAGGCGTCATGCTATTGGTTTCGTTTTTCAATTTTACAATCTAATTCCCAACCTTACAGCTTATGAAAATGTCGCTCTTTCAGTTGAATTGTCTAAAAACCCCATGTCTATAGAAACGGTTATGAAGGAAGTAGACTTAAGTGATAGAGGGGACCATTTTCCCTCTCAATTAAGTGGTGGACAACAGCAAAGAGTTGCGATTGCCCGTGCAGTTTGTAAAAATCCGGATATTCTTTTATGTGATGAACCGACAGGTGCCCTTGACTTCACAACGGGCTTACAGGTGCTCCAATTACTTAAAAAATTTAACCAAGTTTACCATAAAACGGTTGTCATTATTACTCATAATGCAGGCATTGGTAAAATTGCCGATCGTGTTTTTCATATTAAGGATGGAGCAATAGAAACAATACAAGTGAATGAATCACCGCTATCACCAGAGGAGGTGACGTGGTGATTTTACTTAAAAAAATGCTAAGAGATATGCTTGATAATAAATTAGCTTATCTGGCATGTATCATTGTCATGGCACTGGGATTAATGGTTTTCAGTTCTATGAATACATTGACGAATAATCTCAATGAAGCCAAAGATCATTTTTATGACAATTATCACATGGCAGATGTTTTTATTTCTGTAAGATCCATGTCCGAGAATCGTGTAAAAGATTTGGAGACCATAGAAGGAATAGAACGTGCTCAAGGGCGTTTGAAAGTAGATGTGACGGTTTTAAATGATAAAAGCACGGATAAAAAAATCACAATGCGTTTAAATACCTATGATGTGAGTCAATCCTATCATCTTAATGATGTGTATATTGCGAGAGGATATACCTTTAAAGCAACAGATTATGCAATCTGGCTTGATGAAGATTACCTAGAAGCTCATCACTTGAAAGTAGGTGATTTGATTCAATTGAGAATTAACGGAAGACGGGTTAGTTTTTCAGTAGCAGGAGGGGTAAGAAGCCCAGAATATGTCTATGCGACACAAAATGCGTTTGATCTTTTTCCTTCACCAGAGACATTTGGGATTGGCTATGTTTCTAAACAAGTACTCCAGACCCTAACTGCCAAAGAAAATCAAGTCACGGATATAAGTTTACAATTATCAGAAGGCACAGATTATGAAACAGTCAAACCTTTAATTGAATCACAACTTGATGACTATGGTATTATTGCCATGAGTGACTTAGAGCATCAGACAAGTCATATGATTTTAAGTGAAGAACTTAAGGGCGTTGAGGGTGCGGCACAAAGTATCCCTTTTTTATTCTTAGGAATAGCATGCTTTATTCTCTATATCATGTTAAAACGTTTAACAGAAGCTCAAAGAGGGCAGATTGGGATCTTAAAAGCACAGGGGTTTAGTAATTATCAAATTCTATGGCATTATATACTCTATGCTCTGATTATTGGCATCTTAAGTGCTTTATTGGGGGGGTTACTTGGGCTTCAATTAACTCAAAGTTTAACCATACTCTATCAAGAATTTTTTTCTTTTCCGACACTTTCATCTACGCATTCTTATGATTATGTCTTATATGGCCTGATTTTATCAATTGTCTTTAGTGCTTTTGCAGGTTTTCAAGGCGGTAAGAAAATACTTCAATTAACACCTTCCATGGCAATGACACCAGAAGCTCCTGAAAAGGTCAGTCATTCTTGGCTTGAAAAATTTCCACGGCTATGGTCAGGTTTCAATATGCAGGGAAAGATGGCACTTAGAAATATCGCTAGAAGTAAAGGGAGAAGTATCTTTACAGTAGTTGGTCTTGTATTTGCCTTTAGTTTAATGGTGGTAACATGGTCTTATAATAGTATGGTCGACCGAATGATTTTTGATCAATATAACAAGGTTCAACTGTATGATATGAAAGTAGTCTTTACAAGTCCCATTGAAGCCAATGAGGCTAAGCAAAATTTGCTTGCTATAGAGGGAACACAAGTTGTTGAATCTATTATGGAATGTCCAGCAACGTTGATGTTTCATGGTGAAGACAAAGGAACACTTATCATAGCAACAGAGGATAAAAGTTATCTATATAGAGTCATTGATGGACATCAGCGCAGGATATTTATTGAAGGAGAGGGGCTTTATCTTTCTGAAAATTTAGCCATGGCACTGCATGCTAAAGAAGGTGATATCATCCGACTGGAGAGTCCCTATTTTAAAAATGATTATGAAAAAGTTCCCATCGTTAAAATTATGCCTCAATATATAGGGTCTAATGGTTATGTGTCTCAATCACTTATGAACCAGTGGATTGGTGGACAACCGCTTGCAACGGGGGCTTTAATTCAAAGTGATCCTTTGACGACCAAGGACTTGGTAAAAACCTTAGAAGATGCCCCAAAAGTAGGTAATGTAGAGTTAAAGGCACAAACACTTGAAAAATATACTGACGTACTTGCTTCCTATAGCTCCATGATTTATATTTTGGCACTGGTTTCTATTATAGTAGGGTTTGCGATTATTTATAATTCTAGTATTATATCCTTGTCAGAAAGGCAAAGAGAAATGGCTTCTATGAGAGTTTTAGGGATGAGCATCCATGAGGTGCTTGAGATTATTTCTGTTGAACAGTGGCTTTTAGCCATAGTGTCCATTGTATTAGGTATTCCAGTTACTATGTTGATGATGCAAGGTTTAAAATATTCATATACAAATGAGCTGTATTCAGTGCCTTCTAACATTGGTGCATCGGCTTTTATATTATCAGTATTTGGCACTTTATTATTTGTCTATTTATCTCAAATTAATGTCAAAAGAAAATTGAGACAAATGGCAATTGTAGAAGTACTTAAAGAAAGAGAATAAGGGGGACATTATGAAGCTAAAAATTAAATTAGGTATTGTTTTTCTCGTCATAGTGGTTTCGGTAATTGCAGGGATTTATTATCTTCTAAAACCCTTAGAAGTGGAAACAGTTGTACTTGAAAGTCAAGATGTTTATCAATATGTTGAAGAATCGGGGCAAGTAGAAAGTCAAAACGCTGTAGTGGTTACAAGTTTATTGACACAAAAAGTGGATGCTATTTTTAAAGAAAATGGTGACTTTGTTAATAAAGGAGACTTGATATGCCGACTTAATACCGATGACCTTGAGTGGAAAAAACAACAGATTATGAGTTTGTTTGACGATGCAGAAGAAGCCAATGGCTTAAATCTCAATGCACTTAAAGCACAGATTTCAGATCAAAAGAAGTTAGTTTCACAATTAGATGATGTTTATACCGACCAGTTAGAATCACAGTCAAATGCGCAAACATTATGGGAATCGGGGGCCATATCACAAGAAAATTTAGATCAAGTGAATCTTATGTTAACAAAAGCTCAGACTGATTTATCAAGAGCTCGTGGCTCATTAACAACCCTCCAAAACAAATATCAGACTCTCCTTGATTCAGACCAGTATCTATCAGAACTTAATCAAGAGCTGGAATCTGTTAATTATCAAATCAGTCAGAGTGATATTAAATCGCCTGCAGAGGGGATGATTATTAATCAAGAGTTGAAAGTAGGGCAAATTGTCTCTCCTCAAGGTCCGATTGGACAAGTCATTAATCCTAATCAAATGACAATAGTAAGCCACGTTCTGGCAGAAGATTCTTATTTGATTGATCAGGACACAAACGTCAAAATTGAAATGAAGGTCAATGGAGAGAATGAAATTTTTGAAGGCAAAGTGATTGATGTGAGTCCATCGGCAGAGACTGAAATTTCGTCACTGGGAATTTCAGAGCAAAGGGTGGCTGTCAAAATTAAAAGTGATGTTATGGATGCCTTATTAAAACCAGGCTATAAGGTGAATATTAAGTTTGTTGCGGGCTATGTTCCAAGTGCGCTCGTGGTGCCTAAGACAGCCTTGTTTTATGATGGAGATCATGCTTATGTTTATGTATCTCAGCAAGGAAAGGCAGTTCAAACACAAGTTACTTTAGGTATGGAAACGGATAATCAAATCGTTGTCACTCAAGGACTAGAGCAAGGACAAGCAGTTGTTATCAATGAAAATTTAGAAGGACTATCAGATGGCAAAAGAATTCGTTAAGGACGTCTAAAGACCTTAAAAATAAAATCCTGTTTTTTGAACATCAGAAGGGGTATCCCAAAAGTGTTCAGAAAACAGGATTTTTTTGTTGAATTTCTTTATTTTACAGTATCTTAATGCCTACGCGTGGTCATTTGAGTAATTTTATAAGTACGATAAGCCAAAGCAAGTGTTAAGATGGCTACAATTAAAATATTAACGGCACCATTCAACTGATAAGAAACCATAAGGGAAATGAAAATGAAATAAATCGTAAGTGACACGATAAAATGCATTATTTTTTCACCCTTAGAAATTTTAAAACCATTTTCTTTTTCTTTTTCATATTGTTCTTTAGCGAGTTTTTCTTTAATCGCTATCATATCGAATTTTTCTTTTGCCATTGTAATTTCCCCCCGTGGTCTTATTGTATCAAGCCTAGCCACGTAAATCAATAATACTCCCACCATAATCAGTTGAAGATTCCCGACTAATCAGCTGTAAATGAATCTTTGAAAGACGGTCAATGATGCCATACTGCGGGTTAAAGAGGCAGTCAAACTTCTCTGGCTGATCGCATAGAACTAAGTAGAATTTTCGTTTATTCAGATGCATGGCATTGTGGTAATAATAAATACCTATAAATGAGAGTGCATCATGGTAATCGTGAATAATAGTTTCTATAAGAAAATGATAATGTGTACCATAGTTGAAGTCAAATTGACTAGCTTGATGTAACAAACGATTCATGGCTTTAATCATTGATTTGGCGCCTGAAATAACCTCTGTTTTATGATTCTTAAAATATTTTTTTTGTTCATTTTCTTCACTAGAGTGACTTAATCTTACATAAGTGGAGAGTAGATGATGTGTTTGCTTGTAGAAGATATCAAGTATGATTTGGTCGTTATTGTTACTTTTATCAGGTGCATTATGTGCTTCACTTTTAGATTCAATTTGTCCAATTTGATCTGGTTTTCTAATTTGACTTAATTTATGAGTGCCCGTATTTCTATAAGTAGATAAACGACTGATTTTTGTAATGTTTGTCATAATAAACCCTCCTCTCTATAAAGATTATCGGCAAAATATGGCGAAATGTTTAAATGGTATAAATTGAAAATTACAGTGGGATGTGTGATAATGAAAGAAGAGATGAATTGAATTTCTAATGCATATGGGGGGCTTATGAGACAATACTTCATGGAAGATTTGGAAAAGGAATTGCTCAATCGGGCGTTTTTAAAAAAATACAATTTTAAACGGCGCATTATCGATGAGTTTTTAATGAGTCGAGAAACAGAACGGTCTATTAATCGTATTTGGGATACGAAGTGCTTTACAGCCAAGCAAACCTTGGAATTGATTAAACCTTTGGTGGATCATTTTTATAAAGAAGAGCCACCAGAAGATTGGTTAATTTACTTCTATCAATATAGTTTGTACCTTGCATTTCCTGATGCTATCACGATCACCTTAACTCGAAAGAAAAATAGAATTGCGGAGATATTTTTACGTGTTTATCATGTGGTCTGTCAGTATCAAAAGGCAAGCGATGACGGAACTTGGCAAAGTCAATATCCGATGACTTTTTTAACAGAAGAAGAGATCAATGACCTTGAAGATGAACGCGAATACAGGGCTTTTCAAAAACATTTTGAAGAAGAGTATGCCTATGAAATGATGAAACTAAATCAAGAGGTAATAGGGTATTCCACTCTCGATCATATTTGTGGGGTTTATTTTCTTGCAATGAAAGTTGCAAGACAACTTAAACGTGCTGGTTATCCCATAGATCTTGGGAGAGTTGCCGGTGCAGCAGCAGGACATGATATTGGAAAATTCGGATGTAAACCTGATGAAATGAAGCGTGTTGCCTACTATCATTATTTTTATACAGGAGAGTGGTTTGAGAAAAGAGAGATTGTCTATATTCGTAATGTAGCCATTAATCACTCTACGTGGGATTTAGAACTAGAGGCCTTGCCAATAGAGTCATTGATTTTAATCTATAGTGATTTTAGGGTTAAAGCTAATCCAAACCGGAAAATGACCATTTATGATTTACAAGATTCTTTTGATGTCATCTTAGAGAAACTAGATAATGTTGATGAAGCCAAAGAAAGCCGCTATCGCAATGTTTATCGGTATTTAAAAGATTTTGAAGAATTTCTATTAGACAGTCAAATTGATGTTTCAACAGATAAAAATCATCCTATTTTATCTGATGCTTTTAATCAAAAAAAACACTTTTCTTTAATGCAGGGGTCTGAAATTACTCAAAATGTTATTTATGCCTCTATTGAGCATAATATCAGCGTCCTTTATCGCTTGAGAGATGAAGCTTCACTTAATAAGATCTTAGAACCAGTTAGAAACAGCCGCAATATGACGAAATTGCGTGGTTATATCTCAGTTTTAGAAGAGTATACCAACTATATGACTCAGAAACAAAAACAAATCATTATTAATTTTTTATATGAGAAATTAGTATTAACCGAAGAAGATATTCGAAAACAATGTGCTGAATTATTAGGCATGCTTATTGCCAACTATGATGAAGAAATTCGCAAAGAAGTCCCACCCAGTGCTGTTATCAAGCACCATGAATTGGATACCGTCTCACTGTTTGAACGATATGTTGACCGGTGCCTTTTTCCTGAAAGTAAAATTATCAGTCGTCATAAAAAATACATCAGTTATTCACTAAGAGATATGATTAGTTCTTATTTTGACCACTTAGAATCTCCTGATAAAAGACAGGAATCCATTGAAATATTGGTATCTTATTTTAAGGCCTTTAATCATGAAGAGAAGACCCGATTTTACCTCATAAAGGCAGCGCGTGTCTTGCCATTTAGAGAGTTTGACCAAGACCAACTCTTTAGTGTTTTTAGCTTTGTGTCAGATTTGTTAGATTGTCCTGATGTTAAACTCAGATTGAGAGCCTATAATCTAATTTACTCTATTTTGCCTTTTATCAATGAATCTTTAATTGAAAAGACAAATGTAAAACGTGTTTTTAGGTTAGATAATATGAATACAGATGATCCAGCAGAGAACTATGCACGTCTTAAACTGGCTGAAAGTTTAAAGTGTGATGAACAGATAATAGAAGGGCTTAAACAGATTTCTTTAAATGATTTACAGTATACTTCAAGTATATTTTTAAGTAATTTGAAGTCGGCAACTCTTGATGTAGCAAAACGTTTCCAAATTGAATTGCTCATGAGAAATACCCTCTTATATGATTACGAGAATTGTTTTTATATGGCGATGCACTTGTGTAATTTACTTAAAGTAAGTGCACTTGAGTCTGTGAGAAATACAGCAGGAAAAATGCTGCTTGAAATCGTTCCTCATCTTACTTTTGAGCAAAAAAATGATATTACGGTTGAACTTTTACGGGCACTTGAAATGGAAAGTTACGAATTCACAAAATATATTCCACCTTATCTAGGCAAGATTATTCTTCATATTCAACCTAAAGAATTAGATGAAATTTTGGAAAGTTTTGAGCACAAAATGTGCACCAATCATGAAAAATTAATCACTTTGATAGAAAAGACATTAGGCTATGCTATTCGAAATTATGCTGATTACCGGTATGCTTTTAAGGATAGTATTGAAAGCCATGACAAACGCTTTATGCGCATGTTTGGCATTTTATTTAAAGGTTTTGTTCATTCATCGCACCATGTCAATCAGATGGCTTTTTCCGTAATTGCCAATGATATCTTTACGGATAAGGTTTTGTCCCTTAAAAAGAAAGAATATATTTATAAGAAAGCAGTGAAAAAGTTAATGACCTTGATGGTTAATACAGATGAAGAGGTTGATTTGATTTTTTATAATAATGCAGCCTGTTTAAAGTATATTTATAGATTTATCAATAATTTCTTACATGAATTTGGGGCAATTGATTTAAAACCCAATAATCGGATTGCTTTTTTCCCAGGTGCTTTTGATCCTTTTACAGTGAGCCATAAGCAGATTGCCAACGATATTAATGCACGCGATTTTGAAGTCCTATTATATGTAGATGAATTTTCGTGGTCTAAAAGAACACAGCCTAATCTCATTAGGCGAAATATCATCAAGAAATCAGTGGCAGATGAAGTGGGAATTTATACATTTCCACGTGATATTTCGGTGAATATAGCCAATAATGATGATTTAAAGAAATTGGTTGACCTTTTTCCTGATTCGGAAGTTTATCTAGTGGTTGGGAGTGACGTTGTGATGAATGCGTCTGCTTATAAGAATGATGATGACACCGTGATTAAGCATATTCCTCACGTTATTTATGAAAGAGGTGGCATGGTTTATCCTGATGATGAACGACAAGCACTGGATGATAAGATTGCTCAACTTCATCCTAGAACAGTAAGATTGACTTTACCAAAGGAATATGAAAATATCTCATCGACCCTAATCAGAGATTATATTGATGAAAAGCGAGATATTGCTTCATTGATAGACCCTCTTGCACAAAATTATATTTATGAAAAAGGACTCTATCAAAGAGAACCCATGTATAAAAGCGTTGTTCGGACAAAATCATTGGTCTTAACAATGGTTGAAGAACCTTCAGATCCTCTTTTGAGAGAGCTGGCGTTTCTCATGGGAGACAAGCATGAAAAGAATTTTAAAGTCCTTAAAGATGTGTCTAGTCGATTAAATGCAAGAATTCTTGTTTTAAGAAGTTTGGAAAATGACAATGAAATTGTGGGCTATTCTCTGTTTCACTGGTTAAGGGCCTCTAATATTCACCATGAATTTAGAGATCCGAGTATCATTCACTACATTCGTAATGAATCAGTAGGTCGAATATTGGTCATCGACAGTATTATTCGAAAAAGAGAGAGTGATGTTAAAAATATAGATCAAATCATGTTAACGGAAACCTTGGCTTATGCGCTTGCCAGAGATTATACCTACTGTATTTATAATGAATCTGTTAAAACGCAGGTGTCAACCAATATTAATGAAGTGCTGGTCAATCAAGGATTTATTAATATCTCATCAATGAAAACCTATGAAAATACCTATGCAGTAGATATGTCTTCACCTTGTACAGTCAATCTTGATATTCAGTCTATGTTCAAAGAGCCTTATAAGAACCACCCTGAAGTTATTCAAATCATGAACGAGACGAGAAGTAAACTTCAAAAGGCACTGACCAAGCTTTATCCAGGCAGTTTAGTGCTTCATTTTGATCGTGAAATGATCCATGAAACTTTGATTAAAAAGGTATGCGAAGAAAACGATATGCCTGTGGTACCAATTGTTCCTAAGCAAACAGGTGCCTGTATGTGTGTACCATTTGGTGCTGTTTTTAAACGGATGCTTTTACCCAATACGGTAACTAAAACACTTCATGCGGAGAAGTATTTTTTACCTGACCTATCAGAACATCAAGTAAAGGAGTATCCTTTCTATTTAGATATTAGCAATCAAATTAAAATGATTAAATCTTTTAATCGTCCGGTTATTTTAGTGGATGACTTGCTGAATAAAGGTTATCGTATCAAGGCACTTGAACCCTTTTTTAAGGCTGAGGATGTAGCTGTCCAAAAATTTATCGTAGGCATTATGTCAGGCAGTGGTAAAGAAATTGCAGAATCAATGGATTACAATGTAGATGCGGCTTATTTTATTCCTAAAATAAAGGTGTGGTTTTACGAAAGCAAACTCTATCCTTTTATTGATGGTGATGCTGTATGGAGAGGGAGTATTCCAGAAAGTAATTTGATTAATTCAATCAATCTTTTATTGCCTTACGCTTCAGCTTCTTATATCAAGGGAGCATCGAGAGAAGCTATTTATAATTTGTCGGAAGTGGCACTTGAAAATGCGATTGATATAATGACAGCACTTGAAACCGCTTATGAAAACCACAATGATCGTCTTTTAACGATAGATCGGTTAGGAGAGGTGCTCAATACACCACGCTATCCTGATAAGGGGAAAAATATTTTTTACTCCAATAATGTTAAGCCATCTGAGTATATTAAGGATGATTGGGAACAACTGAAAAAGCTGAAAGCTTTCTACATTGGAATCTAAACAAGTAATCAAATTTAGACAGAGGGAGAATGAGTTTAATGTATTTGTATCGGTGGGAAAATATAATATTAGAGTTGCCATTTGAAAAACAGGATTTTTCAGAGTGTGAGATTAGTAAAGAGACAATGACAGAACACTTAAAGCAAGAAAATCCAAATACGATGATTTATTTAAGAGGTTTTGAAGCCCCTTGTCATCTTAGTAAAGCGATTATTGCCTATAATCCCCATTTAGTAGATTGGAAACACCATGAGTCAATAGGCCAATTTTCAGATGCTCTAGACCCTCAAATAGGGTTTCCACAAGGGGGACAACAAGAGGAAGACCAGCCTTCGGCGTTAGTTAATGTCAGCTGGATTGAAAAAAGAATGGCGAGAGAAGGGTTGTCTGTATCAGCCCAATCATTTTTTGAAACCCTTCGTGCTTGTTTAGAGAGCTCTGCTCTCCAAGAACCTAAAAGTGTTAATCTGCTGGGGTTGGGAGATGTGGGGCTGACTCTGGCAATAGGATTAAAACTATTAGGGCAGGGGACAATAAAAAAAATAGGTCTATATGATATTAATCCCAAACAACGCAGAAGGATGATGATAGAACTCAGTCAAATTATAGTCAATCCGGAAATTGAGGTTGTAGAAATCGAAGCGTCTGATCTTTTTAGTGGAGATGCATTTATCTTTTGTGCTTCAAAATATGTACCAGCTGTTGGAGAAAAAGTGGATGATGTTAGAATGATGCAATTGGCATCTAACGCTTCTTTAATTAAGGGTTACGCCCAAATGGCTCGTGAACAGCAATATAAGGGGCTTTTTTGTGTTGTTTCTGACCCGGTGGATCTTTTATGTCGTGCCGTTTTTGATTATTCCAATCAAGATCAAAATGCAGCGTTTGATTTTAAGGGCCTATTACCCGATCAAATTATTGGTTTTGGTTTAGGGGTCATGCATGGACGTGCTGCTTATTATGGTGGAGAAGAGTACAGCCGCGAAGGACGTGTTTTTGGACCCCATGGAAAGGACCTAGTAGTTGCGAACTCAATAGAGCATTACAATGAAGAACGCTCATTATCATTAACTGAAAAGGTGATTACTGCCAATCTTGAGGTGCGTGACTTGGGTTATAAACCCTATATTGCACCTGCGATTTCATCAGGGGCTTATTCAATTATTAATATGTTAAAAGGCCAGTGGCATTATAGTGCTCAATTTTTAGGAGGACAATTCTGGGGTAATTATCACAGACGGTCCCCTTGGGTTATCTATGAGTCACACACTTTTAATCAAGCACTTATGACACGCATGGAGAATGCATATGAAAGGCTAGGTCAAATATGGGAGACATTCGGTGCATAGATTACACTTATCATAATTCATGGTTGAGTCAAAGGGTAAGACATAAACTCAATCAAATGAATTCAGTGAAAGGGGAAATGTCATCGGAAAATCCAAGCCGACACAAAATACTCTTTTTAGTAGACGTTAATGAAATTGGTGAAAATATTCAAGCCCTGTCGATGTTGCTTGAAGAAAAAAACAAAAAAGAAAAGAGCCTATTTAACCATGCACAGATTGCGATTATTGTGAGGTCATCATCAGAAAAATATACGAAATCTTTTATTAAACGATTCTTGTATTTGGCAAATGATATGGGGGCAGAACTTATAGGGCATGGTGCTATAGAAATATTACCCCATTTTCAGAATTTCTCTAAATGGGCGATTAATGGAAAGACATCAGCGCAAAAAGCTTGTGAAAACCGCATTGAGGATTTAATAGACCGCCTTGACCACTATGAAATTCTTCACAAGAAGGAACTTAACCTTTTGGTGTTGCATGCAGGACATCACGAATTATCCAATACCCTTATGTTATGGGAAATGGTTAGGTCTCAATTGATTCACCGATTTCCAGATGTGTTGTTGATTGATGAGTTACATGTGGAGGAAGGACAAATTACCGATTGCTATGGTTGCCATTTTGAGACATGTATGTACTATGCTTTAGAAAAAAGCTGTTTTTATGGGGGATTTATCGTAGAAGAATTATTCCCTAAAATTGAAAAAGCTGATCTTGTAGTGTGGATTTGTCCGAATTACAATGATGCAATTAGTGCTAAGTTGATGGCTGTAATCAATAGATTGACTGCCTTATACCGGACAGTGTCCTTTAGGGATAAATATATATTGGGGATTTTTGTTTCTGGGAATTCAGGTAATGACTCTGTAGCGAGACAATTATTAGGCGCACTTAATGTCAATAAGGGCTTTCGTGTTTTACCTCATTTTGCACTGATGGCACTTGCGAATGATCCAGGTGAAATAAGAGCAGTGGAAGCCATTGACCAACATGTAGAGGATTATGTTAACACCTTGTCTGAAAATCTGAACAAAATTTTCAAAAAAACCAATTAAAATGTTTTAAATTGAAAACAAAGTGGTATAATATAAATACAATCATACTAGTTCAGTGATGAGTTGGAAAGATGTTAATTTGTTAGACGATGATAGGAAAGAAAGGGTGAGACCACCAAAATATTGAGACGTTTAAAAATGTTCCAAATAACAAAGGTCACCAGTACTATTCAATTGTTTAATGTTAAATGACTTGTAGGTTTGAAATCCTAAAATTTATAATGAGATATGAAAAGACAAGATCCTAACAGGTGCATGAGAATAAGGTGATTGATATTTAAAAGGTAACACGTTTTTAGAGTAAATGAATTTAATAGTTTGATTGAAAGTTTTAATGTTTTTTAGTTAATTGTTTCAAAAGAAATGTTTTGATTGAAAATTTGAATATTGAAAAATGAATGAAAATTTTTAAATTTTTTTAATCCTGTAGTTAAGCAATTAATATAGATGAACTGGTAAGGTTGTTTGAATTATAGGAAAGGGTGAGACCACCAGAAATGAAAATTGAAGAATCGGTTTAAAAGCCTCTCTAGCAGAAAGAATGTTAGGGAGGCTTTTGTGTGTTTAATAGAATTCTTTTTTATTTTTTTTCAAGTGAGTTAGTATCTGGATTAAAGGCATAAGTTGAAGTGTATGCTTCACTCCAATTGCCCTCATCGTCACTGATTTTTAAAACAATGGTGTAGTCTCCTTCAGTATTAAAGACAGGATAAAAGTTATGGGTAATAAAACTTTGAACGAATTCATCATTATAGTAAACATCCCACTCACAAGAGGTGATTTTTCTTGAAGATTCACTGGTATTGATAAAAGCAATCTGTTGATTATCCAGTTGTTCAACCTTATAAGAAGCCTCAAAGACATCAGGTTTAAAAACCAATACTTTTAAACCCACAGTGATGATAATGATTAAAGAAATTACAGCTATAATAGGGAAAATATACTTTTTAATAGGACGGGATGCCGTAGACTCTTCATCAAGACCATAAAGTTCTTCAAGTATTTTTTCGTTTTCCACAAGATCAGCGTTTGGATCATTATCCGTGACGTTATTATTATCTTCTGGGGATTCATTTGCTTTTTCTAGTAGAGAATCATCTATTGGTTCTTGTTTGTCTTGTTCAATATTTTCATGAGTTTGTTTGTCGTGTTTTTCCTCAGGTTCTTCCTCAGGTTCTTCCGGTTCATTTGAGTCCGCTTCATAAGCGGGTGTAATCGTTTCATGAGCCGTCATTTCATCAAGAATGGGCTCTTTCATAATGGCTTCTGATGATTTGACAGGCAACTCTTGAGTGGTGGAACTTTCTTCTTCCTGAACATCGTCTGCTTTAGAATCAACAAGGGGCTCTGCTTCTGATTTTATTTCAGGTGTGCCTTCTTGTTCTATAAAGTCATCCGGTACAGGGTTATCTTTTGGAAAAGGCATCACTGGAGCTGTTTGAGGTACAATTTTAGAGAGTGTATTCATATTTTCTGCTAAAGGTTTCTGAACTTGCTCTGTGCGAGAAATCGTGGAGATATTATGGTCGTCATCCGTTGTGATGATAATATTATATTCTCTAGGCATAGCATTAATAGCAGAAGGTTTTTCATAGATAAAAATATCTTTGAAGTCATTGAGTAAATCGGATAAATTTTCATATTGGTGATGACCAATAATCAGATTATCAGTAAATTGGACATGAATATCATTTTTAGATTTTAAAATACTAGAAAAGAGGTATCCAATTCTTGTAATGACCTCGTTGAAGTCGTGTTGATTGCTTAGGGCATAATTGATAATTTCCCTAAACATGATAATATCATTGTTAACTACAATTTGATCATCAGTGATCAGCTGTAGTTGATAAGTATAGTGAAAAGCATCGTATTTAATCAAAGATTTTAGCAATTCATAACAAAGATGAATACGTGCATCATAGGTTAATTGAACGTCTTTAATATAGTCATTAATGGGCTTACCCGTAACATTTTTCATAATAATATAAAAATGATTATCTGAATCGAATGTATCAATTACATTATAAAGGTGTTCTGTAACGAGGTGCTTTGAAGCAGCACTCATTTGATAAGTAGGTATCTGTATCCATATGATGGTTTCTTTGGTTGCGCTAATCAGTCCAGTTCCTACGCGCTGGAATGAATCTTCTTTGATAGTTGTTTCAAATTTTAAATCATTTAGATTCATATGTTCCCCCAAATTAAGTGATTTTGATATTATTATATAATAGATTATGAGGACATGACAGCCTTATAAAGAAAAATCCTCTTAGAATCGCACTTTTTTATCATTATTATAGAAAAAACGACAAATAAACTGGTTTCATGCGGATGAATGTTTTATAATGACCATAGAGTAAAGGTAAGAAAGTAGAGAAAGAGGTTATAAGCTTGATAAAATTACTACACATATCAGATTGTCATCTTAATACAGGCTTTTCAAACAAGAGTGCCGAGGTTCGTAAACGGTTAAAAGAAGGTCTTATGGCATCATTTGTCCATGCAATTGATTATGCTATTCAGGCTCAAGTTGATGGCGTGTTAATTGCAGGTGACTTATTTGACAATGATAAAATTGGTTATCAAATAGAGAAAGAGTCAAGACGAGAATTTAAGCGTTTAATCAATGAGCAAATTCATGTTTTTTATGTCTCAGGGAACCATGATCCCATGCACACAACCACTTTTTTAAAGGATATAATCAAGTCACCTTTTTTTCATTTATATGATTCTGACGAAATCATTGAAGAGTGCGTCACCTTAATAAAGCATGATGAAGAAACACGCTTACACATTGTGGGGTGTGGTCATAAAACAAAGCATGAAAAGCGAAATTTGATTGCACGTTTTCCTTCTAAATCTAATGATGATGTCTACATAGGTCTAGCACACGCCAGTGTGCCATCTGCACAGTCAGTGAGTGAGAAAGAAGATTATATGGCAGTGGCCTTAAATCAAATCCAAGCACTTCAATATGACTATTTTGCATTAGGCCATATTCATATTAGGCAATTATTGGCACCTAAAGTGGCGTATTCAGGCAATATTCAAGGACTTAATTATAAGGAAACTGGAGACAAAGGTGGTTATCTTGTGACAATTGCGCATGGTGTAACTGAAATTGAACCAGTTGCATTCAATCAAATTGAATGGTTAAAATTGTCATTTGATATTCCAGAGTCAATCACTAGTCTTCATGAGCTTGAAGCAGTGTTAATTAATAGAGTACAAGCCCAGGTCATTCATTCTAATCGAGCGGCAAGGGACTGTATTGTAAGGATAACGATTTCAGGAAGAACACCCTTATATGCCGCCCTTAATCAAGGTGAAAACTTAGAAGAATTGGCTGAAAGTATCGGTCAAGAGATAGGCCTCCTTGAAGTGAACATTAAGTTGGGTCATTTGGGAAGTTTAATTGACAGAGAGGCTTATATTGAGGAAAAAACTATTCTTTCAGAAAGTCTCAAAGTGGCTGAAAATTGGCAAGAGATCCCCTTATTAAAAGACAAATTGCTTTCATTGCCTTTTATTAATTCAAAGTGGACAGAAGCGGAAAAGATAGAAGTAATGAATGAAATAATGGCAACGATTGACGATGATATTTTGAGCCGATTGGTAAAGGTGAATCATGAAGATAAATAAGATAAACTATAAAACTTATGGTAAATTAAAAGATCAAAACATATCACTTTCAGAAGGAATCAATGTTATATATGGAGAAAATGAGGCGGGTAAATCAACTATTTTTGACAGTATTAAAACGTTAATTTACGGTTTTACACCTGCGAATCGCGACCAACATCCTTATACCAATTGGGAGACTAACGATATTTCTTTTTCGGCAGAAATTGAAACTCAGCAGGGGATTCAATGGGTTGATCGGCAATTAAAGAGTGCACCTAAGTTGACCCTCTCTGAAAAAGAGGGGACTCAAGTAGACGTTAAACGTAACGATGCTTTAATTGAAAGTCAGTCTATTAGTGAGAAACTCTATGATTCTATTTTTCATCTCACCAGTGAAGATTTATTAGAACTGGAAAATGATTCTTGGGATCATATTCAAGATAAGTTGATCTCAAACTTTGGGATGGATTACTTACAGAAACCGAGTGAGGTGATTGAATCTCTTGAAAAAGAAATTGGCGCTTTATGGCGACCGACTAAAAGGGGAAATCCCTTGATTAGACAGTATGAAACTGAAGTAAGAACGCTTCAAAAGAACAAACGCGATGCAATGGAGCAGTTTGAAGCACTTGAACGAAAAGAGGATCAATTAGAAGTCTTAAAATCAACGTTAAAAGACTTACAAGATCATAAAAAACAGGTTCAAGAACAAATCAGAGCTATTAGAGAGCATCTACCCATTAAATCAAAATTGGATACGATTGATTGGCTTCAATCTCAAATAGAGAATCCCAATGCCTATGCATTAGTTGAATCAGATGCCCTATTACAACTTACTCATCTGAAAGCATCTCTTGAAGAAGTGAATGAGACTTTAGATCATCTTAAATTGGAAAAAGAGACTTTAGAGCAATCTAAACGATCGATTTCAGAAGGGGATAGACAATTGCACTTGCATCAAGAATCGTTTCAGTCTATACTTCCTTTGATACATCAACTGGATCAGATTGAGAGAAAAATGTCCGATGCTCTTGTTAATCGCGATGAAAATAAAGCTGCCATTGAAGCTGAATTTCAGTTGATATTTAAAACGACACCTTCAGATGATTTGTTACAGCAATATGGGAAGGTGATAAGTCATATTAATCCGTATGAGTTAAAATCCAACTTATTCAAGTATATTGAGAAAGCAGAATCCAATGCCATTGAGTTAGAAAAGCGTCAGATGATAGGCAATCAAAAACGGCGTGAAAATGGGATTTTAATAGCTGTGAGTGGTCTTGTCATCGTTGTTCTATTTGCTTTTTTTCAGACCTATCTAACTTATATTGGATGGTTGCCATTATTGGCAATGGGTTATGCAGGTGCTAATCTACTACAATCTAAAAAAGCATTGGGAACGTTTTATGATCTAGAAAAGATCAAGGAGGAAGTGAATGAAAGTATTGCTCCTGTTAAATTGCCTGAGTACGTTTGGGAAGATAAGTCGTTTTTAATCATTAATAAGATAGAAAAGCTATCAAGACTTTATATTGAAGGACAGAAAATTAAAGCTTCAATGGAGACGCTTAATGCTGAAAAAACGACGCTTCAGGAGGAAATTGAGAATCGACTTTCTTTCATGACCTTTGACAGACAAAGAGATATTCGTTTAACGTATAATATGTTTAAAGTGCGTTTAGATGAAACTGTAGAAAAACAGAACGACAATGAAAAAATAGATATTAAAATTGAAAATGTCAATGCAAAAGCGCAACAACTTAATGAGAAAATAGAGTCCATTGAATTGAAAATCAACGCATTGACACAACAACTGATTAAACTGGGAGAAGGCGACTTAGAGAACGGAATTGAACGTTTTCGTCAAAACAAGCAATTAGAGGAGAAACAGCGTCTTTATCAAGATGAATTGCTTGAAATAGGTGCCAAAGTTCAGGCTTACCAATCTTTTGAACCTAAAGAAGAGATAGATGCCGTTCGATTGGCTCAATTAGAAGAATCATTGCAATCCATTTTAGAAAATGAAAAAGAAGAATTGATTCAAAAGACGACCCTTGAGTCTGAAATTCAACACATCAAAGAAAATGATTTGCTTGATGAAATTGAGAGTCAGATTATGGTTTTAAAAGATAAAATACAAGAAGCAGAAAAAGAACGTAATCGCTTGATGGTGTTGTCTGAAGTTATTCAATTCGCTGATGATCAGTTCAGAAAAGAAAATCAACCGGATATTTTAAAATCAGTAAGTCATTATCTTTCTGTCATGACAAATCAAAAATATTCGCATGTGATGATTAATGATGGGTATGAATTACAAATAGTAGTTAATGGGGAAGTTAAAAGTTTAGCCAATGCATTTAGTAAAGGAACAATTAGTCAGCTTTATTTTGCTTTTCGTCTAGCCGTTATAGAAATGATAAGTCAGCCACAAGAAACATTGCCGATTGTATTTGATGAAGCGCTTGTCAATTGGGATGAAAAACGTTTTTATCAAACCATGAAGTTGTTGGAACTTGTCAGTGAAAAGCATCAAGTGATTATCTTTACATGCCATGAATGGCTAGCTGAACGTATGGGTGATAAAATCATAAGATTGGAGTCGTAGTGGATATGAATAAAGCCTTATTAGAACAATTGGAATTTGAAAAAAGTAAACGCAAAATTATAGAAAAAGCCGCCGTTAATAAATCAGTACCTGAGGAAACACCATCAGAAGTTATGGAGGGCCATAAATATGCTTGGGAATACGAATTAGAACAATATCGTAAGACTAAAATCAAAGAGCGCTTTTATATGATTGGTGCGGTTTGTGGCATTCTGTCGTTGGGCCTCAATTTAGTGATTCACTTCCAGACGATTTTAACTTGGTTTTAAGTCTGGCGTGAAGACTTGTGAATTACAAATTAAATCAATAGAAATAGAGAGAATAAAGGTGAAGGCATAATTGCCTTTATTTTTATTTTTTGACGCTTAGGTTGACAATATTAGAATATTAGTGTACTATCTAACTATATCACTAATCCATGAAAGGATGATAATATGGAATTTAGCAATGAAAAACCGATTTATTTACAAATTATGCATTATTTGAAGAAAGAAATTGTTTCAGGTCAATTACGTCCAGGAGACAAATTGCTTTCGACAAGAGAGATGGCTCTTCAGATCAATGTTAATCCCAATACGATACAACGGGTTTACAAAGAACTTGAGGTTCAAGAGACGGTTTTTACGAAGCGGGGTCTAGGTACTTTTGTATCTGAGGATCAAGCAATCGTTCAAAAATTGAGAGATGAAATTGCTAGTGACATGATAGAGGAACTGGTTGCAGAAATGACCCAGATTGGTATTGACTACAAAACCCTATCAGAAATGATCAAAAAAGTGTATGAAAAATAAGGAGGTAACATGTCAAAATTAATAGAATGCAAGAGTCTTAGTAAGATGTATCTCAGACGTTTAGCATTGAATCAGTTTAACTATAGTTTTGAAGAGGGAAAAATATATGGTATTTTAGGCCCAAATGGAAGTGGTAAAACAACCTTGATGAAGATTTTAGCAAATCTCCACCATCAAACTTCAGGGGCAGTATTAATAGAAGATGAAATCCCTTCAAGTCAAACGAGAGAGAAAGTTGCCTTTATGCCAGCGGAAGAATTCATTTATGGGTGGATGACTGTTAAACAAGCGATTTCCTATTATGAAGATATGTATAAAGACTTTGAAAAAGATAAGGCGCTTGAACTCATGACTTTTATGGAATTGACGCCTAACCAAAAGGTAGCAACACTGTCCACAGGGCAAAAAGGAAGATTAAAGATTCTACTGACACTTTCAAGGAACACTAAAATTTATTTACTGGATGAACCTTTAAATGGACTTGACCCTGTATCAAGAGATATGATTAAAGAGATCATTATTAAAAGTGTCAATGATCAATCGACAATCATTCTATCGACACACTTAGTCAATCAAATCGAACAAATATTTGATGAAGTCATTTTTATTTCAAAAGGAGAAGTCATTTTACTCGGTTCAAGTGATGCTCTTCGTACAACCTACTCTAAATCAATTGAAGGAATCTATCGGGAGGTGTTCGCACATGAATAAATTATTAAAGTATGAGTTCATACGAAAAAAGATGACCTACTTTTTTGGCCTGGCAATTTTAGTTGCAATAGAAGCCATCATGTTAATTAAGTATTATCGTCTTGATGAGACTCTAAAATCTTTTAAAGGCGTTGAATATAGCTTAATTGTACAAGGCGTTTTAGCGGTTGGTTTTCTTATTGCTTATATTGTTGGAAGTATTCAATTTTTATGGAAGGATATGTTTCATAAAGAAGGTGTTATGCTCTTCTTGACCCCTCAAAATGGCCATAAAATCATTGGTTCAAAACTGATAATGTCAATTTTTGAAGCCGTTGTTTTCATAGGGCTTTGGGTAGGCATTTTTAAACTCAATTTAGCGTTGACTCACTCAAATATGTCTGCTTTTTTCAATGTAGATTTTCAATCTTTAAACGGTCTAAATCCAATAGAAGTAATTAAGATTATTTTCAATACTCTTTTAGCCCTTTTACAGCTATCTCTTATTTTTTATCTAGCGATGGCGCTTTTTAAATCTGTTTTTACCAACATGCGTTTTAAAGGTCTTATTGTGCTTGGAATGGGAGTCTTTTTTATGTTTCTTGTGGTACAACTTGACAACCTCGTTTCAAATAGTATTTCTTTTGACCGTGTGTCAACAACTGCCCAACTTGCAGTCTCAAGTGGTTATGATATAAAATCTATGATATTCAATATCGTATTGACAGCAGCTCTCTATTTTGGGACGGTATTCTTAGTCGATAAAAAAATCAATTTGTAGTAAAATAAAGACTGTTTGTCATAATCATACAAGTAGTATAAAACCTCTATAAATTAACTTAAAAACCCCATCATTTGTCTTTTGATGGGGTTCGTTTATGTTATAATATGTGTATCATATAAAAAGAGGTGCATGATGAAAAATAATCATTTATATAGAGTACTATGTTTGATGTTAAGCTTGATGATATTGGTTTTAGTTGGTTGTTCAAATCCTCAAGTAGATGCCAGTGACACGAATCCAGAAGAAAATCTTCCACCGGTCACTCTTGTGGAAGGTTTTGATATTGATTTTCATCAGATGATGAAGCAAGATTTGAATACAAGTCTAAGCTATTCTGGAACAGTTGATTATTATCGAACTGAAGTCGTAGAAAATATTGAGAAAATTTTGAACCCAACGCCATATGAAATTTATTCATTAGAGGTTAATCGTGAAGATTTATCAGGGGGTGAAGTGGGGGATCAGTCTCGGTTAAAAAAGATGAAAGTAGCTGATAATGTTATTTCATATGTTTATTCAGACAAGGTAGAAGAAATTTTACTTCAAAAACCCTTGAAGGTGGATGAAAGTTGGCAGACAGTTGTCTATTCACAAGATCAAGGTTTTATTGATGTTCTTGCAACCATTACTGACGTTGATTTAGAGAAAGGCATCACCGTTAAATATGAATCTCATTCGGGGATTGATTACCATAGAGAGTTCGTCTTTAAAAAGGAGGGGGGCTTGGTAACCGAGCGTTTTATCATGCCAGATTTGACACTTGAGTATCAATTGGTTCAAATTGCTGCAACCCCTGACTCTAACTATGTTTCAAGATATATTCATCCTTCTGAAAAGCTCATGGCTTTTTACCATGAGGATGCAATGAATCAGTTGGTAGTAGATGGTCAAATGAAGAAAACTTTAAGAGAGGCAGAAAACGATACAACACGTTTTACACTTTATAAAACCTATCTTTCACAATTGACATTTGATCATATGACAGATGTCAAGAGAATGAAAGAGATGACTCAATATGCCATGTCACTAAGTGACGATGATTTTCAGTATATTGATAAATGTATTGATACCTATGAAGCTGTTTATTCAGAGTGGGGCTATGATTGGTTTGAAACTTTATTTACTGACAACTCATTAGATATTGAAAAGTACTATCAATATGATGGAGATAATCAGATTTGGACATTTGTCCTATCATCTGAAATTGATAATCCAGAAGATGCTGCGATTGCTCAAGTTTTAAAATCGTGTGGTGCAGGGTATGAAAGCAGTGAAGGTTCTGGCTTTTTTGTAATGACCCGTGATTTTTTAGAGGTAGGCTTTTATTCAGATGACCCGTCGGTGAGTGATTATTTGAGCTATAAAGAGGGGCAATATACAAGCTTTCCCCTTATGGATGACGGTTATATTATTAAATCACCTATGCAAATGATTAAAAGTTTACATTTTTTTGAAAGCTTTGCTAAGCAATATGAAGATCATTTAGGGTTTGAAGAAGCTGAATATTATGCCAATTATATATTTGATGTGGTGGCCATTCCCAATGATTATGAAAGCAACGATAGCAAATATATTAATGGTTATATTTCAGAAGATTATTTAAAAGCGTATGAAGATTATATGCATTTGTATCCAGAATCACATTATACACCTCTTTTTAAAGAACTGGTTGATGGACTTCATGAATCAAGTGGTTTTTTCAGTGAACATTTGAGAGATGAAATCGTGGCCCAAGGTTTAGAGGTGAATTATTCAGCTTTAGATGAGCATTATGTACAATTAGAGGAGAGAGCGTCCTTAGAAAAACATCCTCTTTTTGAAGTATCGCCTGTATCAGAGCAGGTTGTAACGGTTGATAATGTAGAGGACCTTTTGGATAATATTAAACCTGATGTCATCATTGAACTGGTTCCTGGACAGTATAGTCTCTCATCTAACAGGGCATATGGAAGTGAATATGTAGATTTAAGTGAGGGTGTTTTAAAAATAAAAAATGTTTCAAATTTTGGTATTCGTGTCCAAAATCATGGACAAGCTGATTTGAATACAGATTCATATTTGGAAGTCATCAAACTTGATAATGTAAGTCAGTTTTCAATTGAAGATTTGAGAATCGGTCATATATACGATTTTTGTGTAGGAGATGTTATTAGCATCTCAAATAGTTCAGAGATTCAATTAGACCATTTGATTTTGTACGGTTGTGGCTATAATGGTTTAAGTCTTAGTGAAGTGACTCATCTGACCGTAGGAGACACTGTTATCTCCGATTGTCAAGCCAGTGGGCTAGTGGTTAATCGTTCAAATGATATTAATCTTGTCAATACGATTATGCGTCGCAATGGGAGACAAGTTTTTGATATTAGCTTTTCAAAAAATGTAAAGATAGAAAATGCTGTTGTTGAAGATAATACCAAAGACATGTATAGAAACGAGAGAGGTTTGTTTAAAATTATTAGTTCAGACCCTATTGAAACACGACTTAGTGTATTTGACACCTCTCAAACAGGTCGTCTGGTGGAAGGAGACGGCGAAATAGTAGATTTACCATAATATTTAGGGGGGATTAGATGAAATCAAGACTTATGTCTGGCTTTCTGATTGTCTTAGTGTTATTGGCAATGCAATTTCAGATTTTTCACAACTTTGATAACACGATTTATGATAATTATTTAGAAGGACAAGAGGGCGTCAACAAGGATATTGTTATTGTAGCCATCGACGATACATCAATAGATACTTTGGGTCAATGGCCATTTGATAGGGATTTACATGCCAAACTGATTGATACAATCAGTAGTGGTAATCCCAAAGTCATTGGTGTTGATTTACTCTTTGATTCGGGTAAAGAGGACTCGACAGATGATGCTTTAGGGAAGGCGATTGCTCAAGCGGGAAATGTTATTATGGCTGAGCAAATTGTCTATACACCGCTTGTAGACGGTTATAAACAAGGGAGTGATAAACTCATAGACCAAATTGATGCCATAGGCTATGGAGCGAAAAATGGACATATCAATACATATCCAGACAAAGACCGTGTTGTTAGAAAAACACAGTTATTTGCCAATCGCTTTAATATCAAGACAGAATCTAATGAATTAATTCCAAGTTTTAGTTATCAGATCGTAGAGACCTACTTAGGTTCAGACAATCAGCAACTTAAAAAATTTTTCAACAAAAATGAATCCTACTATATTGATTATAAGGGAATTCCCAAGCAATTTGATAATATTCCCTATTATATGGTGTTAGAGGGAACTATACCACCTTCGTACTTTGAAGACAAAATCGTCATCATTGGGCCATATGCCAATGGCTTGCAAGATGAGTACATTACGCCAATTATGCCGGAACAACCCATGTTTGGTGTAGAAATACATGCTAATATTATACAAGACTTGTTAGAAGATAGTTTAAAACATGAAACGCCCCTTTGGCTGAATATGGTTATTGTAATCTTATTGGGGGTTTTAAGCTATGTGGCTAGTCGAAAGCTAAAGCCGTTGGGAGGTTTTTTCGCTAATGTGGTCTTGCTGGTAGCCTTTTTAGTGATAACCAAGCTCGTTTATCAAATGGGATTTGTATTACACATTTTCTATGGTGTAATAGGAGTGCTTATGATTTATATGGCTTCATTAGCCTATCATTATATTGAACAATTGCTTGAAAAACATAAAATTAAAACTATTTTTGGGAAATATGTGGCGCCTCAAGTTGTTGATCAAATCTTAGCAAGACCTGAGATAGAACTCGGGGGAGAACGCCGAATGATTACAACTCTTTTTGTAGATATTAGAGGCTTTACCCCTTTATCAGAATCATGCGAACCAGAAGAAATTGTCGGTATATTGAATCAGTATTTGGATCTTTGTGAAAATGCTATTTTTGAGTATAAAGGGACTCTTGATAAGTTCATTGGAGATGCGACAATGGCTATTTATAATGCCCCCTTGCCACTAGAAGAGCACGCCTTACAAGCGGTTAAAACAGCATGGGCAATGAAAAAAGGGGCTCAAGCCTTGAAACAAAATTTATTAGAGAAATATGGTAAAGTGGTTGATTTTGGGATAGGGGTCAATACAGGATATGCTGTTGTTGGCAATATTGGCTCTAAGCGACGTATGGATTATACAGCTATAGGCGACACAGTGAATACAGCAGCCAGACTTGAATCCAATGCACAAGCGGGACAAATTTTAATTAGCGAAGCAACCTATCAAGTTGTTAAAGATAAGATAAAAGCGAGGCCATTAGGTGAGTTGAAAGTCAAAGGAAAAGAAATATTGATACCAATATATGAGGTAGAAGGGGTAATAGATGAGGACATCTAATTTATTTAAGGTGAAGTTTTTAGGGGTAAGAGGCTCTTATAATTTATCAGATTCTAAAATGCAACGCTACGGAGGCAATACCAGTGCTATAGAAATAGAAACAGAGACACAACGCATTTTTATAGATGCAGGGAGTGGGATTACCAAAGTTGTACCTGAGGGGTTCAATAAGGAAATGACCCTTTATTTCTCTCATTATCACTGGGATCATATATTAGGTCTTCCGTTTTTTACACCACTTTATGACGAACAAGCATCACTTCTTATAAGGGGGATGGCACCTGAAAAATACACTTTGAATCAAGTCGTTGAAATGCTATTTGACACTCCTTTTTGTCCAATTGGTTGGGACAGTGTCAAAGACAGGACGAAGATAGAAGTGATTAATAAAGAAGGGTCAGAAGTATTAGAAGATATTAAAGTAGATCATATAGGGCTTAGGCATCCAGGAGGATCTGTAGGGTATCGCTTTACAAGTGGTGATAAGGTAGTCGTTATTTTAACAGATATTGAAATGAGTCGTGCTTTTGATACTTATGAGGCTGATTTTAATCGCTTAAGGGATTTTGTAAATCAAGCAGACGTTTTAATTATGGACGGATCTATGACCAATGAAGAATACTACGGCAAAGATGGTTCAAATAAAGTGGGATGGGGACATTCTCCACTTGAAGAATGCATTTTATTGGCACAAAAGGGTCAAGTGAAAAAGACTTATATGACACACTATTTACCTAATCGAGAAGACCAGCAGAATGATGAAATTCTTAAGCAAATAAGGAAAAAATATGAGGGCATCTATTTTGCGCAAGAGAATGAAGTTATAGTGCTTTAATTTAATGAATGTGAGGTTAAAATGCTAGAGAGCAAATTAAGACGTCAATTTGATAAATTGATGAAAGTTGGGATGGCACTGACTGCCGAAAAAGATTATGACAAATTACTGGAATTGATTTTAACAGAAACCCGAACGCTTGCAGAAGCCGACGGCGGAACATTATATATCGTGCAAGAGGGAAAACTCCACCACAAAATCATGCAAACAGTTTCGATGGATATTTTTTTAGGCGGTGGCGGTGAGCCTATTGACTTTGAACCGATTGAAATAAGTGAAGAAAATGTATCAGGATATGCAGTAATACATAGAAAACCTGTTAATATACCTGATGTCTATCATACTCAATTATTTGATTTTTCAGGTCCTAAAGACTTCGATAAAAGTACAGGTTATGTCACGCGGTCCATGCTTGTTTTTCCACTCATTAATCGATCAGATGAAGTTATAGGGGTTGTTCAATTAATTAATGCTCTTGAAGAAGGGGAGCGTGTTCCATTTGATGAGAGTTTAGAGGAAATTGTCATGACACTTAGTTCTCAAGCGGGTATAGCCATTGAAAATATGCAGTATGTTGAGAATATTAAGGCCATGTTTGATTCATTTGTTAAAGTCCTCGTAACGGCAGTTGAAGAAAGAACACCTTATAATGCGAATCACTCTCGTAATGTCGCCAAATATGTAGAAGCTTTTGCTAGGGCGATTAACCTCAATGAAGAAGGACCCTATGGGAAAACCTATTTTGATGAGGCTCATATTTCTAATTTGGTAACATCAGCATGGTTACACGATATTGGGAAAGTAACAGTCCCAGAAAAAGTAATGGATAAACCAACAAGACTAGGAGAAGAATGGGAACCACTTAATGACCGTTTAGATAAGATTAAAGCTAGCATCAACGCTTGCTATTACCGCCAAAAATGTGAGTGTTCAGAGACAATAAATGAAGTTAAATGGCAGGAAGATTTAAAAGTTGTTGATGAAGCACGGCAGTTTTTTGAGATTATTAATGAAGGTAATATCTTTATGGATGATAAAAAGAGAGAAACGTTAGATTACTACTACCATTATCGCTTTTGTAATATAGAGGATCAATTGTTAAATGATAAATGCTATAAGCTTCTTTCCATTGTCAAGGGAACGTTAACCCGTGAAGAACGGCAAATTATGGAGAATCATGTGGTGACAACAGAGCGCATGCTTAATAAAATGACGTTTCCAAAAGATATGATGGCTGTTCCAGAATGGGCTATTAATCATCATGAATATTTAGATGGGAGTGGTTATACAAAACAGCTTAAAGCACACCAACTTTCAACTGAATCGCGTATGCTTACCATTGTAGATATCTATGATGCTTTAACAGCTACAGATAGACCTTATAAAAAAGGTATGCCAGACTTAAAGGCTTATCAAATTTTAGGATTTATGGTTCAAGAGGGAAAGCTAGATGGTGATTTATTAGACATTTTTAAGAAGAGATAAAGCCTCTTAGGCTATCAAATTACGCTATAAAAAGAGCGTCTAAAGACAGTTAGAAAATGTCGTTTAGACGCTTATTTTTTAGTGTATAGACTGTTAATCTTTTAAGGTAATCACAGGACTAATCATTTCATTGTAATTAATTAATGGGTTGTGATATCTGGCCTTATCACGAGTCGCTTTCTTATACTGAATGGCCGATTTAGGACACCACTGCATACAAGACAAGCAGACTGAGCAGTTATCAGCAAAACTAACGGTATGTTCAGTTAGACTGATATTTTTTTCAGGACATATTTTGACACATACACCACATTGATCACAACTGGGATCGACGGTAAATTGATTACAAAAACGCTGTGGTTTCATTTGAAATCCCCAACCAATTAGACGTGTCGCCAGTTTCCCAGTCAGTGCAGATGTGGAATCGGCAGTTTCTCTTTTTAACAAAGATTCAATCACTTGGTCTAAGGATGAAATCCCCTCTTGGATAATGGGGGTGGTGATTGATTCGCCTTCACAAGAATTAGGGGTGTAAGGGAGAATAATACAGTTATCAGGCATGTTGATGTTATGGACATAGTGAAAATCATAGCCCGTCTTTTTGATGTGATGATGGGCATCACCTGGACTTCCACCGCAAGTAGTAATTAGGAAACGATAACGTCCGATGAGTGCTTTTTCTTGTACAAACCTTTGCACAAGAGGTGGTGTCCTGAATGCGTAAATAGGTGTAACCACACCGATTATATCATCTTCTTCACTTTCTTCGATAACTTCAAGAGGTGTCATTATTTTAATAAGTTTGACTTCATAGCCTTCTTTTTTGTATCTTAAACCTATCTTTTCTGCAATTAACAGGGAATTTCCTGTGCCTGAGTACCAATATATTTTAACCAAAGAGTTCAATCCTTTCTTCAATAAGTGATATTCATATTATATCCCATTTCAAACAAAAAAGAAAAAAAACTGCCCAAAGACAGTTTTTATTTTAAAGTGTAAAGTCAATTTATTATTTATTGATATGTCGATGGTCAAAGATTGAAACAAAAAAAGACACAATCAATAAAGCAATTGAAAAATAATAAAGTTTTATATTCGTGTTAATGGGACAAACGCCTTCAGGTAAAGAGGCACGGACCATCCATGTTGAAATTAAAGTATAGAGACTTAAGCCAATGGCACAAATAAATAATAAATCAGAAAGGCGTTTGAGACGGCTACTTTTCCGCAAATAATTTTGAAAAATAGTTTTCAATTGATGCACGGCGACCTCCTTTTCGGTAGATTATTCTAAATATAGTATTTAATATACCACTTTTTGCCCCACTTTAGACTAATGTTACAAAAAGTTAAAGTAAAGCAAGATTCAGGAGCTTATAGGTGTAAAGGGAGGGGGGCTTGTGGTATAATAAATAGAATTTTGAAAGATAAACGAAATGGAGAAAATAATGGAACAATCAATCCGCACAAAAGCAAAAGAAAAAGGGTATTTTGAAGCATTGAGTAAGCTCTATAAAAAAGTCCCTAGTGGTGTCTGTAAAGGCTGTACGGACTGTTGTTCAGAGTCAGTCAATATTTCTTATGTAGAACTGATGCAAATTTTAGATTATATGAATGAGAAGAGGCTATTAGATGAGCCTCAACTGACTTATAGACTTTTATCTTTTTATCTGTTAGCCTATGTGAAACCTCAAAAGTGTCCTTTTCTTGAAGCGGGTCAATGTATGATTTATGAGGTTAGACCCTTACCTTGTCGTATTTTTGGCAACAGAACCCGTGAAGCTTATGCAGATAATTATGAAGCGGTTTTGAATCAAAATAAACAAATAGCCCTCTATTATTATAAAGAAAAAGATTTAATGATGCCTCGAAAAGTTTGGAACAGGGAAATAGGTTATTGTGAGGATTACCAAAGAACAGAAACCTTAAATACTGATGAGGTCGCTGACCTCTATAATGACTTGATTCAAATTGATGGCCAATTTTACTTTGAAACAGATGAAGGGTTTGACCCCCTCAATAGGGACTTAGTCCATGAATTGGTCCAGTTTTTGATGGAAGATGATTTTGATTATTTAGATATGTCAATACTTGCACAAATGCGGGAAAGGGTTTTGTCTTTGTACAATCATAATGAAAAAAACACAAGAGATATTTTCAAAAGATAAGCTTGCATCTTATATAAGAATGTGTTACTTTATCTTTTAATGGGACTTGAAATTATATTGTGGGAAAATAATGTCCCGATAAATTTGAAAATGAAAGAAATAATGAAATAGATAGGGAAAAATCCCTGTAATATAAGCTATAAACAAGGAGTATATATGAATTACCAATTAGTTGCACTAGATATGGATGGCACGTTATTAAAAGAAGATAAAAGCATATCAGAGAGAAATCAAGCTGCCATTAAAGCAGCACGTGAGGCTGGAAAAAATGTCATTATTGCCACAGGCAGACCTTCGATAGGTCTCATTCCTTATATAGAACAGTTAGATATGAAAGGCCCTCATGATTATGTCGTGGCTTTTAACGGGGCACTTGTAAAACATATTCAAAGTGGAGAGGTTATCTTTAGTAAGACAGTAACTCATCAGGATTATGAAGCGTTATTTGCTTTGAGTCAAGAATATGGTGTCCATATACATGCACTGACAGATGAGTATGTAACAACCCCTAAAAAGAATCCTTACACACAAGTTGAAGCCGATATTAATAGTATTGAAATCAAAGAATGGGCTGTTCAAGAAGTGCCAAAAGATGATGTTTTGGTTAAAATTATGTTCATTGATGATCCTAAAAAGTTAGATGCTGTTGAAGCAAAGTTGCCCCCTGAATACCGTGAGAAATATACAGTGGTAAGGAGTGCACCTATCTTTTTAGAGTTCTTAAATCCAGCAGCGGACAAGGGCGTTGGCGTTAAAGCAGTAGCTGAACGCGAAAATGTTCCTAGAGAATCTGTTATCTGTGTGGGTGATGCAGATAACGATAAGGCAATGATTCTTTATGCAGGGTTAGGCGTTGCCATGGGCAATGCTGTTGAACCAATCAAAAAAATTGCCAATACGATTACAGACGATAACGAATCAGACGGCGTGGCAAAAGTTATTGAAAAGTATATGCTATAATCAATCTTTTTTATCAATAGAATAAGGCATAATATAAAAAGGTGTCCTTCCTTAAGAGTGGGTTTGAATCGCTCTTGAGTTAAGACACCTTTTCTTGTATCTAAGTTCTATTTGTCTGGTTCAGACATTTTGATGGATTTCATAGCACAAGCGGTCATGGCTTCGATAATGGCATTTCTAAAGCCTTCTTTTTCAAGCGTAGCCACAGCTTCTATAGTTGTTCCTTTGGGTGAGGTCACCATATCTTTAAGTTCACCAGGGTGTTTTAAACTTTCAAGGTACATTTGGGCTGACCCCAGCATAGTTTGAGCTGCCATTTGATAAGCGGCTTGTCTTGGAAGACCTAATTTGACGCCGGCGTCTCCCATAGCTTCAAGCATCATGAACATATAGGCAGGTGATGACCCTTGAGTAGCGATAGAGGCATGAACCAATGACTCATCAAGAACGGCGACTTCTCCAGCTGCACTAAAAAGTTTTTTGACATAATTCAGTGAAGGATGACCTTCGGGATAATCTGTAAAAATACAAGTCATTCCTGCGCCGACTTGAGCAGGCGTGTTGGGCATAACTCTAAAAACATCTGTTTCTTCGTCAAAGTAGTCCTTAAGTTGTTGAGTAGTGACCCCAGCTGCAACAGATATAATCAATTGATTTTTGAGAAACAAATGGGTCAGTGGAGAAATGACAGAATCAATAAGATGGGGTTTCACAGCAATAATGATAGTGTCTGCATTTTTAACCACATATTCATTATCAGTGGTGGCGTCTATCTCGTATTGGTCGATGAGTAAAGAGGCACTTTTTTGAGTTTTGGTACTGGCGATGACGTGTTGTGGTTTAAAAAGACCACTGGTGATGAGTCCATTAATAATAGCTTTGGCAATATTACCGCCACCAATAAATCCGATTTTTTTATCCATGTCTAATTTGTATGACCGTGTCATACGCTCCTTTCGTCTTTTTCTTTAATTGTAACATTTTAAAGCAACATTTTCAGTATTTAACATTGAGATAAAGTAAGGTATAATGGTTTTGTATGAAAAGAGAGGTATCTAAATGAATTTAAAAGAAATAGTAGTGCTTACAGACAAAAAGGATATCATGAATGAAATGATGCAACTGTTTCCCGAATGTAAGCCTCATCGAAAAGAAATTGAACAAGTATGTGATTTTTTATATGAAACACCTACAATGACATTTGATGACTTTGAAATTAATATTTCAGTAGTTGATCCATCTGAACTGGATGAAGCGTATGATGAAGAGATTGATGAAGAACCCTATGTAGTAGTCTCTGGCTATTCTCAAGAAGCAGATCTTGTTTTTGCACTGGGCTTTGCTAAATGGGAAGAATGGGCAAACGCAGATATTCGTGTAGATGAAGAAGTGCACTTATCAAATGAAGCCTTAGTGAGTATATGTCTTTATGAAATGACTTTTTATGGCTATGATCAAGAAACTATTGCAGATGAACTTAGGACGCTTGAAAAAGGCTTGTCATCTGAAATGTATCATTAAAGAAACCTATAAAGCGTTGGATAATTTTGCAAATTAAATAGCAAAATAATCCAACTCTTTTTTTAATTTTTTCTGTATAATAAAAGTAGAAGGCTTAAAAAATATAAAGAAAAGACTAAATAAAGGAAGTTGAACAGACCATGAAGAAAAAAATAACAGGCATCATTCTTATGATGATTATCCTATATATTGCTTCAAAATTGCTAGTCAGTTTATTCGAAAGCTCAGAGCTAGAGGTAGATAAAGTTGAGTTCGAAGAGCCTGTTACAATTCGATTTTACAGTTCTTGGGGAGGAGAAGATAACAAGTCAGAGATTGTAGATCAATTGATTCAAGATTTTAATAAAGCTAATCCAGATGTTATTGTTGTGAATGAATCCATGAGTGGCGAAGATTTTCTTTTTAATTTAAAAACAGACTTTGCCTCCAATCATCCACCTGATGTCTTTGGATTATGGCCAGGATCAGACTTGAAACAGTTAGTTGAACTGGGAAAGGTAGCTGATATAAAGCCTGCACTTTTACAAGACCAAGCTTGGTTGCAGCGGTTTAAACCCAGTGTTGTAGAGGATTATTTTGAAGAAGATGCCGTATATAGTGTACCTTTTGAAATGATTTATGAAGGCCTATTTATCAATACCTCTTTGTTTGAGGTTTATAACATTGAAGTGCCAAGTGACATCACGTCATTAGAATCAGCATGTAAGGCATTAAAAGCGAGACAAATCGTTCCTATTGCTTACAATGCAACACCAGAAGGCTCTTTTCTCTATCAAACGATGGTAGCGTCTATAGGCGGCAAAGAGATTGAAGACGATCCTCAATTGCTTAAAAAGACAATGATAGAGGCAGCTGATGAAATGAAACGCCTCTATGAAATGGGCGCTTTTCCAAAAGAGGCATTTCTATTAGATGATTATAGCCGTAATCAGATGTTTTTAGAAGGTAATGCAGCGATGATTGCACAAGGGTCTTGGTATGTTGATGAAGAATTTGGTCAGAATTTTAATGTTTCTTTTATTCCTTTTCCCTATAAAGAAAATGAAAATAGAGCAATTTATGGGTTAGGAAATGGTTATTTTCATGTTTCAAGCGAAGCTGAAAAGGACGGCCGAAAATGGGATGCGTCTATTCGATTTTTAAAATTCTTAACATCAGAAGAAAGCTGTAATCGCTTTCATACATTAGCAGGTTTTGAGAGTTCGCTAAAATGCAGTGATGAGATGGAAGGCACCATTAAGATGCAGGGCGCAAAAGCTTATGTAGCACCGATTGATCATTTGGTAAACCGATCAGTATGGGAATCAGACACCGTGAAACGTTTTCCTTTGTTCTTCACCAATAAAATTTCAAGTGAATCATTGATTGATTCTTTATTTGAACCATAGTTTTTTAGGAGGTAAAATTGGGGATTTGGGGGCTCTATAAAAAACAATCTATACGTGCCAAAATGTTAATGGTCTTTTTTGTTCAAGTGGTGATCCCACTTTTACTAATTGGGGTGTTTTTCTATGCCAAAATGAATAGCGCAATGGAAGAGCATGCCCTTTCTTTAACATTAGATACATTAAAAATTATAAAAATCAGGACAGAGGACTTCCTTGACAATGTCAATGTCATCTCGCAAGATATGCTTTATGATCAAGAAATTTATGATGTGCTTCTGGATGATCAAACAGACAGTTATGCTTATTATAATAAAGTCAATAAAGTTAAAAATATTTTAAGAAAAAGAGCCTTGTCCTTCGATTCGATACAGTCCATAACGATTGTGTCACAAAATGGACAGTTTTTATCCTATGATACCAATAGCGGTCGAGCCAATATAGAATCTATTTTGCCCTATAAGGCAATAATGAAAGAGGCAAGACAAGCAGGTGGCGGAATTGTTTGGTATATTGACAGTTCAAATAAAAATGTCTTTTTAGCTCGGGTTATCAATGACAGAGATACATATGATGAAATTGGTCTTTTGGCCATACTGATTTCAGAGGAAGACCTTAAAAAGACTTTTGATCAATTGTCTTCTGATACACTTGAAAATGTAGCCATTATTACGCCAGGGCAAGATGTTATTTATGCTGATGGAGAGGATCCTGTTTGGATGAAGGATGTGAACCTTTCTTCTACTGATCCGATTGGCTATACAAGAGAAAGTGATGATAACAATATCATTGCCTATGTAAAGCTAGATGACCTCGATTGGTATATCGTAACAAAATTTTCTAAATCTGTTATATTAGAAGACCTTTATCCTATGAGCGAGTGGATTATCAATATTTTTATTCCAATGATTATTCTACTAGGTATTATTACAGTGCTTATCGCTATGGATATAGTCAATCCTATTCAGAAGATTGTTAAATACATGAAACGTTTTCAAATGGGAAAAAAACCAGAACCGCTCTCTTTAGATAGGCAAGATGAATTTGGCTACTTAGCGGATACGCTTGAATCCATGATTACTGAAATTGATTATCTCATGAATACAGTTATGAATGAGCAAATCTTGAGGCGGGAAGTTCAAATCAAAGCATTACAGGCACAAATTAATCCACATTTTCTCTTTAATACACTTGAGACCATTAACTGGCGTGCCCAACTGATTGATGCACCTGAGATTAGTGAAATGGTGACATCTTTATCGGGCATTCTTGAAGCCAATATTTCACGAGATATAAAACCGATTCCACTCAAACAAGAAATGACGTATGTCCATAATTATCTTGCGATTATGCGTCACCGATATGAAGAACGACTCAAGATCAAGTGGGAAATCGAAGATACGCCTCTCCAATTAAAAGTCCCGCAACTATTGTTACAACCTATTGTAGAAAATGCTATTAAGCATGGTGTTGGTAAGACAGCTAGGATAGGCGTCATATTGATTCGAGTAATTGCGACGGAAGCTCTTATTGAAATAGACGTAGTAGACAATGGGACAGGACTTGAACCGGAAGAAGTAATAAAACTGAATCAACGTTTTCAAGAAACAACTTATCGAATGGATAAACTTAAAAATGCCAGTATTGGTCTTGATAATGTCAATCAACGCATTAAACTCCAATTTGGGGAAATGTATGGGTTAGCAGTAGAAAGTAGAAAAGGGTATTACACAAAAGTTATCGTGACATTACCCAATAGTAATATGGGGGAAGACGTGTCGTCATAGAAGAGATAGAGGATGATATGAGCAGAGTTAGGAGGGGATAAAATGTTTAAAGTACTCATTATTGATGATGAACCTATGGTGAGAAAAGGCCTCGTAAAAGTTGTGAAGTGGGAAAAAATGGGGTGCCAAGTCATTGGGGAAGCCAGTAATGGCAAAGAGGGAATGGAAATGATTAAAACGTTTCATCCGGAAATTATTATTACGGATATTAATATGCCTGAAGTGGATGGCCTTCAAATGATTAGGGAGACTTTATCAGAGTCTGAAAAGAGTAAGATTATTATTTTGACTGGTTATAGGGATTTTGATTATATTCATGAAGCACTTCAGTTAGGTGCTTTTGAATACTTGCTGAAACCCTCTAAGCTAGATGAAATTATTAAGGTGGTGAATCAAGCTGTTACTGAGCTGAAATACCTTGATCAAGCAGAAGAAACAAAGGCGATTTGGCAGTCTAAATATAAGAAAGCCATTCCTATTCTTAAAGAAAAACTTTTTAAAGATATTATTTCACGTGTAGAAATTTTAGATGATGAAAGAAAAATGGAACTCGAAGCACTAGGCGTTCAGCTTGAACTCTATTATGTGATGCTCTTTGAGATAGATAGTCCTAAAGATATTCACGAGAGACAAATGAATAAGTTTGGCGTTATTAATACATTTGAAGAACTGATGTCGGATGAGTATACTTTTCAGAAGGTTGATATTGGCAATAATCGTGTTATGTTTGTTGTCTCTGTAGATCATAAGGATGCACTCATTCCTATTAGCCAGTTATTAGAAGAAATGATCGAAATATGTGCCAAGTGTTTTGACCTTTCTGTGACAGTTGCTATTAGTAGTTTGGGAGAGCGGATAGATGTACTGGCGAGAATGGCGCAAGAAGCTTTGACTGCTATTGACCACAGTTTCTATCTTGGAAAAGAAACCCTTATTCTTTTTGATGATTTAAGAATTGTCTCCTATGCAGATATTAATGAGTTAGAACCTCTTGCTCTGCAGATGATGAAAGCAATTAAGTTAGGTGATTTAGAGGGGACAAGAGAAGTGATTCATCAAATCGAAATTGTTGCCACTGAGAATAAGGCTTATCATCATGTTGAAATGGAAAGTTTTCTTGTACGGTGTATCTATGATATCTATAATTACGTCCTAATAGATGGTCAGGGAGAAGGGACTTTTGATGAAATTGATCCTGTAGCACTTCATAATGAGATTCAAGGTGCAATCCAGTATACTGACTTTTTAAATATTCTGAAGCGGATTGCCTTCCAAATCGCTAGTGATAGCAATCACCTAAAGAGAGCCAATATCAGTCATATTATACAAGATGCTGTTCAGTATATTAGGGAGCATTTTCAAGATTCAATCACGCTTAATGATATTTCAGAGCATGTCAATATTTCGACTTATTATTTAAGTCGGATGTTTAAAAAAGAAATGGGTAAAAATATATCCGAATATCTAGTTGAGTTGAGAATTGAACAAGCCAAGGTGCTTTTAAAAACTTCGGACCATAAGCTTTATGAAATAGCTGATGAGGTCGGGATTCCTGATCCTCATTATTTTTCAAGACTTTTTAAAAAACACTTGGGTATTTCGCCTTCCCAATATAGAGAAGGCTAAAGAATATTGACAAAATGATTAAAATCACCTTTAAATCGTTAAAATAATCATGTATATTAGATATAGAGGAAGGATGTGCGCTCATCATGGGGGCACATTTTTTTAAAGATAACTTGGGAAATAATTGCATGTAAGCAATCACTTTACTTTTTAGTTGTAAAAATAATTTTTAGGAGGATTAGATTTTTATACAGGGGGTAAAGCTTATGCAAGTTTAGAGGGGGGATTCACGTGTATAAGAACATACTGGAAAATCATTACGATATACCTAAAATTGTTGAGATTGAGTCATTGAGCAACGGAAGAACATGTGAAGCAAAAATAATAAAGACGATAGAAAATAAATATGTTTTGAGAACTGTGAGAGAAAAAGAACGGTTTGAGTTAGAGTATTCAATTTCTATGTTAAAGGCACTTCATTCTTTTGTCCCTAAAATTTTGACAACAAAAGGCAAAGAACCTTATCTTAAGATTGAACATACATACTTCAACATTCAGGAGTATATTGATAATATAACCTTAGAGATAAATCAAGAAACGTGTTCACAACTTGGGAAAAAAGTCGCAATTATGCATAATGAAATCAACGTTTTAAAAGAAAATTGTACGACAAAGGATCGGTTTAGTATTGATAAAGAGTATAATAAATTAAAGTATGGTGCTGAATTGACTTACAAATACTTATATGAAATATATGATAATCCAGAAAGGACTTATCAATCACTTAGACTTTTTGACCAAGAAAGAACACATATGATTCATGGAGATTTGGGTTTTTGGAATCTTCTCAATCATTATGGAGAAGTTTATATTATTGATTTTGGTGAAGTGAGAATGGGCAGTCATTATTCTGATATAGCCGCACTCATTAATTCTTTTTCAGGTAAGTATAATTTTTCAAAAGAGGGGGAGTTATTCCTCAAAGTTTTTTTTGATGCTTATTTAAGTCAACATGAGCCTATTGAGTGGCAAAAACTTGAACAGTTTGTTAGACTTTGGAACTTTAAGGGCGTTGTGTCTTATCTCAATAGCGGGGGACATAATATTAATTTGATAAAAGAAATTTCAAAAACAGAAGAAGGACTGTTAAACATAATGGGTCGTATAGAAAGCTAAATTATAGAGGCGTAATATGTCAGTGTTTCAAAAGGAGACTTTTAGAGGTCTCCTTTTTTAGTGGGGAAATAAGTGTCCCTTATGAGTCGCAAAAAAATGAACTTTTTTGTTCAAAAAAATCAATAAGCCTTCAACATGGATTATTTTGTTGTACTTTTTTGTGAACAATAGGCAATATTATGGACAAAATTGACAAGAGGATGCATGGTGATTTAACCTTAGTCTCCATATAATAAAGACAAGGAGATTAATTGAGGTGAGACTATGGAGACAGTAAGAAAAAAAGAACTAAAGCAAAAGAAACGCAAAAAGAAACGGCTTTACTTTAAAGCCAATTATCCACTCTATTTAATGCTTTTCCCAGGACTAGCGGCTCTAATAGCAAACAACTATTTGCCGATGGCTGGTGTTATGTTGGCCTTCAAAGATTATAACTACACTAAAGGCTTTTGGGGAAGTAAGTGGGTTGGACTCAACAATTTTAAGTATCTATTTACCAGTGATCAAGCTTTTGTCATTACAAGAAATACTTTGTTGTATAACTTGACCTTCATTTTTATATCGGTCACTGTGGCGTTAGCACTTGCTATTGGTCTAAGTGAGATTAGAAATCAGAAATTGGCAAAAGTCTATCAATCTATTTTTTTCCTGCCTTATTTTTTATCTTGGGTAGTTGTCAGTTATCTTGTTTTTTCACTTTTAAGTGTCGATATGGGAGCTGTTAACAATGTACTTAAGTCTTGGGGTATGAAAGCAATCAATTGGTACACAGAACCTAAGTTTTGGCCGGCCATACTGGTCACCGTCAATACTTGGAAATGGACAGGATATGACAGTATCATCTATCTTGCATCCATTGTCGGGATTGACAAGTCCTATTATGAAGCGGCTGCTGTAGATGGGGCTTCAAGATGGCAACAAATTAGACATATTACGATTCCAAGTATTATGCCTGTCATTACCATTTTAACATTACTCAAAGTCGGTAGAATTTTCTATGGTGATTTTGGATTATTCTGGAATATTCCAAAGAATATGGGGATTCTATACAATGCAACTAATGTGATTGATACTTATGTCTATCGTGCTTTAACGCAATCTGGAGATATAGGAATGGCTGCTGCAAGTGGTTTATACCAAGCCGTAGTAGGATTTATTCTTATCCTTTCAGCCAATGCTCTTGTTAGAAAAATTGACCCTGACCAAGCGTTAATGTAGGAGGCTAAAATGCAAAATATAACAAAATCACAAAAAAAGTTTATGAATGAAAGTAAGGCTGCTCATCGTATGAGCGGACTTGAAGATGCTACCAAAATAAGTAAAAGAGCAGATGTGATTATCAATATAATTATGTTATTACTCGCATTTGCCTGTATCTATCCTCTGTTATTGGTACTTGCAGTCTCTTTTACAGAGGAAACAACGATTAGTTATATGGGGTATCACCTTATACCAAGTAAGCTCAGTTTGGACGCTTATAAGTATGTGCTTAAAGATGCAACAGACATCTTAAGAGCCTATGGTGTTACCATCCTTGTAACGGTTTTAGGATCTTTATCTTCATTAGCAGTTATCGCACTTTATGCTTATCCGCTTTCAAGAAAAGATTTTAAACACCGTAGGTTATTTACCTTCTTGGTATTCTTCACAATGTTATTTAATGGTGGTCTCGTACCTTGGTATATGGTTTATGTCAATGTACTTCATATTAAGAACACCATAATGGCGTTGATTTTACCAGGACTTTTCACACCACTTTATGTATTGATTATGCGGACTTTCTTTTCCACAACCATTCATCCAGGGCTTATAGAAGCTGCTAAGATAGATGGGGCGAGTGAGTTTAGAATCTTTTGGCAAATAGTCATTCCACTTTCTAAACCAGCACTTGCAACAATAGGACTTTTTAATGTTCTCTTCTACTGGAATGACTGGTATTCACCACTTTTATTTATTACTGATGAAAAGCTATTTAATTTGCAGTATATGATGTACCGCGTGGATCAAAGTATTACTTATCTTGTATCACAATCCAATTCACTTGGAAACGTTTCAGAACTCTTAGCAAATATACCGTCTCAAACGGCGCGTATGGCAATGGCAATTATCGCAATTGGACCGATTATATTTGCCTATCAGTATTTCCAACAATACTTTATTGCAGGACTGACTATAGGCAGTATAAAAGGCTAAAGCGATTTGCATAAAATAATATTTATTTGGAGGGTTATCATGAAAAAAGCACTTAGTTTATTACTTGTGTTAATGTTGATGGTTTCAATGCTAGCGGGATGTAGCAGTAACGCTGATGGTGGGGGAGACCAAACGGCAGGCGATCAACCAGCAACAAATGGTGATACATCATCGGACAATACTGCAACTCCGAGTGATGAAGCTTTACCAGAAGTTGACATTTCTTGGTATTTTATTGGTAATGGTCAACAAGAAGACACTGAGAAAATTGAATCAGCAGCAGATGAATACTTAAAAGAAAAAGGCATTAATGCCAATTTACATCTTTATTGCTACGATTGGGGTTCATATGATCAAAAATTAAGAACAATGATTGCAGCAAGAGAAGAATTTGATATTTGTTTTACAGCTTCTTGGTCAAACAACTATCAACAACAAGCCGTTAAGGGTGCCTTTGTACCACTTAATGATTTATTAGACCAATATGCACCAAAAACAAAAGCACAATTAGGTGCAGATTTCTTAAGCGGCTCAGAAATTGATGGTGTTAACTATGCCATCCCAGCAAATAAAGAAAAAGCACATCAATGGGGCTTCTTGGTTAGAAAAGACTTACTTGATAAATACAATATGGACGTATCTGGCGTTAAAACACTTGAAGACTTAGAACCTTATCTTCAAATTGTCAAAGAAAATGAACCAACAGTTTATCCTTTAGAAGCACTTAATGGTGAATCACCATTTAAATTATTAGACTTTGACCGTGTTGGTGATGACAAGTATCCAGGTGTTGTATGGAATGATTCTAGCGACATGAAGGTTTTCAATGAATTTGAAGCACCTGAAACTCAAAAATTATTTGATACAATGCACAAATACTATGAAAAAGGTTATATCAGACAAGATGCAGCAACTGTAACAGATTTTAATGCAGACCTTTCAGCAGGTAAAATTTTTGTATCAACTAAATCTTTAAAACCAGGTAAAGCAGAAGAAATGACTGTTTCAACTGGCTATGAATGGATACAACTTGAAATCACACCACCTGTTATCTCTAACCGTGATACATCAGGTTCTATGCAAGCGATTTCAACTACTTCTAAACATCCTGAAAGAGCATTAATGGTTCTTGAATTATTCAATACAGATGAATACTTTAACAACTTAATTAACTTTGGTATTGAAGGTGTTCACTATGAAAAAATCAGTGACAACCAAATCAAACCAGGTCCAGAAAACGAAAAATACAATCCAGCAATCGGTTGGGTATTTGGTAACCAATTTATCAACTACTTATGGGAAAATGAAGACCCAACAAAATGGGAACAATTTAGAACATTTAATGAAGCAGCGGTTGGTACTAAAACATTAGGATTTATCTTTGACCCAACAAACGTTAAAAATGAAATTGCAGCATGTAATAACGTTTGGGATCAATATGTACCATCACTCGAAACAGGAACTGTCGATCCTGCAGAATATCTACCGAAAGCACTTAAAGCTTTTAAAGATGCAGGTTCAGATAAAATCATTGCAGAAAAACAAAAACAATTAGATGAATGGTTGAAAAACAAATAATAAGGTCAACTCATTGATTTTATATCATTGATTTCATATCTTTTCATTACCCAATTATGAGTGAGGTAGAGTGCATCTTTTAGGTGCACTTTACTATCGCTTATGGTAAAGTGGTAAGGGGAGGGAGTGTGTCGTATTATTCATCAATAGGAAAAGAGAGGGGCATCTTATGAATGTAGAGAATAGTATGCGAGGATTACAAAAGTTTGGTAGTTTAATTTATAGATTGTTGTACTTAAATGTTCTTTTTGTGGTGGGGTCATTGCCGCTATTTACAATAGGAACTTCATTTACTGCCTTACTTGCCTGTATAGAAGATGAAAGTAAGTCGTTTATCTCAGAATACAAGCAACACTTTAAAGCATCTCAAAAAATGACATGGTTAATGTTGCCTTTAATAGCAGGCGTTGTTTTTGCTAGTCAACAACCGAACATTATCAGTCTGGTTCTTATGTATGAGATTTTTGGCGTGTTTGTAGTCTCATGTCAATTAATTGTACATTATTCTCTGCCTTTATTAGAACTTATGAAAAACAGTTTTATCGTTGTAAATCGTCTTTATGGACATATTTTATTGATTATGATAACAGGCTATGCCCTTTTAAAAGTGGGACAAAGAATTCCTGTTATAGGTATTTTTATGTTTTTTTCTATATGGTCTTATTTGATTGTGAAAATAATGCACCATGGACTTGAAAAAATATTTAAGGAGGTTGCCTAATGTCGTTTAATGAAGCGTTTCTTTGGGGATCAGCATCAGCTGCTTATCAAATAGAAGGGGCTGTTAAGGAAGAAGGGAAAGGTGTCTCTATATGGGATGAATGGGCACATATAGAAGGTAAAACTTATCAGGGCACAAATGGAGATATTGCAACAGACCATTTTCATCGTTATCTGGAAGATGTTGCACTAATGAAAGAGATGGGGCTAAAGGCTTATCGGTTTAGCATAAGCTGGACACGTATACTTCCAAATGGAAAAGGGGAAGTCAATCTCAAAGGCATTGATTTTTATAATCGCTTGATAGATGCCCTTGTTGAGGCGGGAATAGAACCTGTTGTTACTCTGTATCACTGGGACTTGCCTAAGGCATTACAAGATGAATATGGCGGGTGGTTATCGCCACGAATAGTCGACGATTTTAGAGCTTATGCATCAGTTTGTTTTGATGCTTTTGCTGATCGGGTTAAGTACTGGATTGTTATTAATGAACCCAATATCTTTACACAATTGGGTTACCAAATGGCACTTCATCCACCAGGAATGAAAGATGATGCAGCCTTTGTCAAAGCTTATCATCATACTGCCTTGGCACATGCTGAAACGGTTATAACCTATAAAGCTAAGGGCTATAAGGGTTATATTGGGTCAAGTATTGCTTTTCAACCTTCCTATGCTGCAAGTGGATCACAGGAAGATTTAGAGGCTAAAGCCAATTATGATGCAATAGGACCTTGGTGGTATATGGATGCTTATTATAAGGGCACCTATCCTGATCGGGGCTTGCGTTATTATCAAGAAAGGGGCATTGAATTCTGTCCTTCAGAGAAAGATTTAGCTCTCCTTCAACAAGGGGCTAAATTGGCTGATTTTATGGGAATTAATTATTATCAAACGGCTATGGTCGCATCAAATGGTTTAGATGGTGTAGGCTTAGCGGGAATGAATACAACGGGTAAAAAAGGGTCTCAAAAAGAAAGTGGTATCCCTGGAATGTATAAGTTTGTTAAGAATCCTTCAGTCGAGTATACAGATTGGGACTGGGCAATTGATCCAGATGGATTGAGAATGGGGCTTGTGGCTTTAAAAGAACGTTATGACCTACCTGTCATGATTAGTGAAAATGGTTTAGGGGCTTATGACTTGGTAACTGAAGATGGTTATGTTCTTGACGATTATCGCATTATGTTTATTAAAGAACATATTAAAGCGATTGAAAACGCTATAAATCAGGGTGTTGACATGTTGGGATATATGACATGGTCTTTTACAGACCTTTTAAGTTGGCTTAATGGATTCAAAAAAAGATATGGTTTTGTCTATATTGATTTTGAAGATGAAAAATTAACAAGGATTAAGAAACAGTCATTTTATTGGTATAAAAAAGTGATAGAACAAAATGGAGTTGAGGGATAAGATGAAAAGGGAAAAAGATTATTTGGCTATTGACATCGGGGGCACTTTTATTAAATATGGCATCGTGACAGAATCGGGCCAAATTAAGATAAAAGATAAAGTCCCTAATCGGAGAATCAATTATCAAGTATTTGAAGAGACTCTTATAGAGGTGATTGACCAAATGCTTCTCAAGTATGAGGTTAGCGGGATTGGTCTTTCATTGCCCGCACCGGTAGATGCGTTGACGGGTGAAATTAAAGGAAAAGGCAGTATGCCTTTTTTAATGGGCAAAAATTTAGTAGAAACTTTTAATCAACGTTATCAGATGAAAGTTTCTTGTGAAAATGATGGGAACTGTGCTGCGCTTGCGGAAATATGGTGTGGTGCTGCCGAAGGGTTAGAAGATATTGCTCTAATGGTTTGTGGAACGGGTATAGGAGGTGCCCTTGTCAAAAAGGGGAAAATTCATGCAGGAAGCCATTTATTTGCAGGAGAATTTGGATATGGGATTCACCATTTTGATTTTGAGTCTAAAAAAGTTCAAGCTTTTTCATATACAGGTTCAACTTATGCGATGATTAAAAGATACGCTAAACTTAAAAATATACCACCTGAAACCTTGTCAGGACATAAAATATTTGAATTTGCCCAAGCGGGTGATCCAGTAGCTATTGATTGTATTGATTGTTTCTATTACGAATTGGCAATTGGCGTTCATAATATTCAGTACTACTATGATCCTGAACGTATTTTACTTGGAGGTGGGATTACAGAGCGAGAAGACTTCATTGAACAAATTCAAGAGCGGTTAAGGACGCTGTATCTTCAAATAGAAGCTATTTCTTTTGAACCACAAATCATTAAATGTCGGTTTATGAATGATGCGAATTTGATTGGTGCGATTTATCATCATTTAACCTTGCTTTAACATAATGATTATATAAACAATACAATGAGATGTTAGGATATATTTGCATCCAGATGTGAAAACATCCTACAAAATCTCTAGAAAAGGAACCTACTGCCCATAGGTTTCTTTTCTTCTTTTTTGAGCTCCTTAAAAATAACAAAAATTTCATGAACAGCCTGAGCTTTTTATGCTATAATGAGTCGCTGTACAGGGAATGATAATAATAAAGTTTAAATAAAGAGGTAGGAGGATATTATGGATCAAAATACAATGATTAATAAAAACTCAAGGAAACGACAAGCTTTGTCTAAGAATGTTAGAGATTACATAATGGTTGTAATAGGGTCTTTTTTGTTGGCATTTGCTATTTCGAGTATATTAAAACCCAATGGTTTAATGACAGGAGGAATCACAGGTATATCCCTTATCATTGAGCATGTTTTTCATATTTCATATACGGTAGCCTATTATATTCTATCTTTGACCGTTTTGACTTTAACCTACTTGACGTTAGGTAAGAGAGAGGCTGGAAAAATTGTTATTTTTTCTATTGTTTTTCCATTAGTCCTTATTCTATTTGATTATTTATCTTTGGATATCATTCAAGATGATTTATTTTTAGCGTCTATTTTTTTTGGTGTGTTGGCTGGAGCGGCAACAGGCATTATTTTAAAAGCGGGTTTCTCATCGGGCGGGACAGATACACTGGCTAAAATAATCAATAAAAAACTCTTTAGATTTATGAGTATTTCTGTTATTATAGCAGCCTTAGATTCAAGTATTATTTTAGTATCTGCTTTTGCTTTTGATACGCGAATTGCTCTATATGCAATTGTGACCCAAGTGGTTGCTATGAAAGCTGTTGATACCGTTCTATTTGGTTTTTCATCTAAGGTCATTAAGTTGGAAATTATCAGTGAAAAGGAAGCTGAAATTGAGGCATATATTCTTCATGATTTAAGAAGGGGAATCTCTAAGTACAACATAGTAGGAGGCTATACAAAAGCTGAAAAGATTAAACTTGTCACACTTGTTTCTCCAAGAGAATCTATCCTGATTAGGGATTTTATAGCGAAGACGGATGAAAAAGCCTTTGTTAGTGTTATTCCTGTTAATTCGGTGTGGGGAGAAGGGATTGGATTTGACCGTTTAAATAATGAAGATTTTAATTAATCCAATAGCGTTTAGGGCTTCATGTTATAATAGAATAAATTTTGTAAATCAATAGATGGAGTTAATATGAGTTTTTTAAAACGAACCTTGCTAATCATTGCCCTTATAATAGGGATTATCATTGACCTTATGATTATACCTTATACCCGCGCATTTCTTATTATGCGAGGCGTGACTTTTTACGAATCAAAAACTTATGCTCAAGACATTACCGTAAGCTTTGCCCCTAAAGATTGGTTAGGCTGGTTTCCTCAAATGATATTATTTACGGATAAAGGCGGTTTTCAGCAGCAAGTAGGTGAAGAAGCACAGTTAGATATATATTATACTTTTGGCCAGTTTCATCGTGGTAAAAGTGATATTTATCGACCCAATTCACCTTATTATTCTTCTTTTGCAGGTGCCTATGTAGTCAGTGGTCAAGAAGCAGATCGAATGAATCAATTACAAGGGAGTGATTTTATACGTGAGGTCTCTCAAATTCCACGTTATGATTATACGCAGTTAATTCTTAGGGATTTGGGCTGTCCACGAGACAGGCTACAGTTTGATTACCATCTTATTTCTTCTGATGATGAGGCAACGTGTGCAGGAGAAACAGGCTATGATGTCTTTAATTTATCAGTAGATACAAGCGGCGTTGCCCATGAAAAAGAGAAGAATTTACAGCATTATATTCAGTTTGGAACGCCCCTTCCAATTGACGATAATCAAGCATTTCAACCTTTAACTCAATTTGCAAGGGTCTATGTTAAACGTTTACCGGATCAGCATGCAACCCTTATTTTTTATTGTTTGTCTCCAGATCAAGGTGTGATAGAATTAACTGATCAGAAGCTACTTCAAACGGCTGAGGTTCATCAACTGCACAAATCCTACTCAGCTGATGATAAATGAGTTCAACGCCTTGACTCCAGTTTTGGTCTTCAGCGTAAGTCTGGTTGAGGTGGATAAAGACATTATCTTGAGTCTGATGGTTTTGGAGGCTTTTTTTAATCGTATTTATAGCGATTTGGGTGCTATCTTCTAAAGTCGTATTATAATTTTCCCAGCTGTAGAAGACATTGAAGGGATTGTTAATAATAGTGCTACTATATTCAGAGTCTTTAGGGACAAATCCTTGTTCTTGACCGATAATAGCGAAAAGCAAAAGGGGATCAATATCATTATATTGGGCCTTTATCATGATTTGATTAAAGTAAGGAGACTCACCAATGAGAGCTTGTCTTTCATTGATAAGATAGTTCTTTAAAGCAAGTGTATTAATACGCTGGTAGGGAAAGGGATTTATCTTTGACGTTATAATGGGATGGGTAATGGCAGAGTCAATAATTTGTAACTTATCATGAAGAATGAGATTTGATGTTTCTTTATGAGGCGTATTTAAGCCCTTTCCACCCAATAAGATAAGTGCCAATAGACTGGCTGTTAAAAGAACAGAGAGGCGTAATTTTTTTGACAAATGAATGGGTTGGGCTGATTTGGTTTCATCAGAATTGATGATGTTTTCGAGCTGATCTTCGCTCACAATTATATTTTCATTTTTACTAAGCCATTTTAAGGCGAGTTGCATAGCATCAGACTCAGTGTGAGGCAGACTAAAAATACTTAATAATATATCAAATTTACTCAGGTCTTTTTCTTCAGAGATAAAAGTATCACTGAGTAATTTTTTTTTGATTTTTTCGGCATCTTCTTTAGGAATACCTGATAGGTGACGATCGAGAATGTCGTGAATGGAGCGTGATAAAAAAGCCGCTCGATCTTGTGTAGAATACAAACGGTATTTCTCTTTAATCTGAATTTTCAGTAAACGCACATCTTGACATGACAAGATAATGGCATTTTTTAATTTTTCTCCCAAACGTTCCATAGTCTTTCCCCAAAAAAGATTTATTACTACTATTATAAATTGAAATGATATAATTATCAATTGTCTCTAATAAAGGACTTTTAAATAATCAAAGGGACATAAAAAAACTTTGATAGAGGATTACTATCAAAGCTGATTTTGATGTGTGAACTAGACATGCTCTAGATAATTGATGAGTGCATGGTTAACCAGTTCAAGGATATTCTCCTTACGATAGGGTTTTTCAACAAAGACTTGGCACTTGAAGTCATCAAGTGCTTTGTTTTCAAACTTTTTATGAGCAGAAATAATGGCAATAAAGGCTTCATTATAATTTTGGCTATGCCTAATTTCATCAGCCAAATCAAGACCGCTTTCATAACCTAGCGAAATATCGAGCATAAAAAAATCAATCACGTCTTCAGAAAGAATTTTTTTGGCTGTTTCTACATCAGATGCACAATAGATATTACTGGTATGATCGCCTAGACCTTCTAAAACCATTTTTCTAAGATTGTCTAATTGATACTTGTTATCTTCAACGATTAGGATATTCATCTTTTCACCTCTTAATATGACTTTCATGACTTGTGAGCTACTTATATTATACCCTATGAAACACTTAAATATTCAATGGTTAGATAAAATAATAATCGGGTAAATATTATTTAATTAGACTTTTAATAGAAGTAGGTTAGATTGGGGGCAAAATAAGATGACAATTGAACAAACGGTGGAACTGCATATGCAATCAATGCAGAACGGTGATCTTAAAACATATTTATCAACATTAGACTTGGAAGAACTTGTGATTATATCACCGAAAGGTATTTTAGAAAACGATGAAGAGACTTTAAGAGCAAGGTATGAAAAATGGTTTGAAGAAGAATTTGATTTGCGATATGAAGTATTACAAATTAAGGAAAGAAATCAGTTGGCCTTTGTATTGCTTGAGGTTACCTATCACACGCAGAAGGAAGAGGCTCATCATGAAGAGACACATTATCTTACTATCATCTTTGATCACTCTGAAGAACGGTGGCGAGTGATCTTTATTCAATATTCAAAAGAAGAACTTAACGATTTATAAAAAAATTTCAAAAAAGCCTTTACAAGATAAAAATCCTGTGGTAATATTAGTTCATGGTAATGATAATCATTATCAATTAAAAAATCCTTATACTCGCATACTCCTTTTATGAATCAGTTTAGCTGATAGCTTAAAAGGCCCCAAAACGTAAACTTTATTTAAAATACCTCAGGGAAAGCGGATGCCTCGCCAGCATCCGCTTTTCTCATGTTATAAATACGAATGTAAAAATTGTTAAATATCCGAAAAAAGGGATGAGGACATGAGGGCTTATATGGTATACTAATGTATAATTCCTACTTGAATTGTAGGATATTAAGAAGTGAGGCAAGAGAATGAATAGAGTATATGCTGATAATGCAGGAACAACGGCTGTAAAGGACCGTGTTTGGCAGGCGATGAAACCATATTATGAAAACAATTATGAAAAAAACGATGGCGTTTATAGATCTTCTATATATAGTAATCATGAATCAGAAAAAATAAAATTGAAGATGGCTAGTCTCTTAGGCGTATTGCCGTCTCAGCTTTATTTTATGGCAAATGGATCGTCGGCTAATAATTATGCTATTAAAAGGCTGGCGTACGAACGCAGAGGACTTGGAAACCACCTCATTACAAGTTCAATCGAACATCTTTCTGTGCTGAATTGTTTTACAGCACTAGAAAAAGAAGGGTTTGAAGTAACTTATTTACCAGTAGATAAAGTGGGAAGCGTTGACTTATCTGTTTTAGAAAAAGCGATTCGACCCGATACGACACTTGTTTCAATGATGATGGTTAATAATGAACTTGGGACGCAAGAGCCTATTGAGGCCATGGGTGATCTCTTAAAAACTAAGGGAATAGCTTTTCATGTAGATGCCATTCAGGCACTGGGAAGTCAATCTTTTGAAGTGGATAAGCTCAATGTCACAGCGATGTCTTTTTCAGGGCATAAAATTCATGCGCCTAAAGGGATTGGTCTTCTTTACTGGACGGGTAAACCCTTTGAATCCTATTATCATAATTTACCTTATGAGGTAGGGTTTTGTGAAGCATTGCAAATCAATCAAGAATCTATTGAAGCAAAGATAAAACGTCTAAAGGCACTTAAAGTTTTATTTGTAGACCGCATGTTGACTATTGATGCTTCTATTAAGCTCAATGGTTGTATGGACAAGTCACATCCTGGGATTGTTAATTTATATATGCCTCAAATGGATGGTGATAGCTGGATTATTAATTACGATATGCAGGGCATTGCAGTTTCAAGTGGATCAGCCTGTAGTTCTGGAGCGCTTAATGCGTCACATGTACTATTGGCTATTGGTCTTGAAGAAAAAGAGGCTAAAAAGTGTGTCCGTTTTTCTTTTGGAGACTTTACAAGTGAGTCGGATATTGATAGGATAATTGAAGTTACAAGACAATTAATTAAATAAAAGAGTAAGAATTAGATGATTAAGGTGATAAAATGTTAGATAAAAAGAAAGTAGTTGTTGGTATGAGTGGCGGCGTTGACAGTACTGTTGCAGCTTACCAACTTAAAAAGATGGGTTATGATGTGATTGGAATTAACATGAGGCTTTGGCAAGATGAGTTCTTAGAAGACATTCATTTGATGCATGATGGTGGTTGTTGCAGTCTGTCTTCTGTAGAAGATGCCAGAAGAGTCTGTGAACAAATTGGTATTCCTTTTTATGCTTTAGATTTTAAGGGCGTGTTTAAAGAAACGGTGGTGGATTACTTTATAGAGGCCTATGAAAAAGGGACGACACCTAATCCTTGCATTGCTTGCAATAAATATGTTAAATTTGATGCCCTATTAGAAAAAGCACATCAGCTCGGTGCTTATTATGTTGCGACCGGACACTACGCTAAGATTTATTTTGATGAAGGTCATTCACGTTATGTGATTGAAAAATCAAATGCAATTAAAAAAGATCAAACCTATGCACTTTATAATTTGACGCAAGATCAGCTTAAACATGTTTTGATGCCGCTTGGTGAATTTGAATCTAAAGAAGCTGTGAGGGAAATAGCAGGGCAATTTGATGTGGCCATGAGTCGCAAATCAGATAGTCAAGAAATTTGCTTTGTACCTGACCAAGATTATGTGGGATTTATCAACAGAAATGGGACAAAAGAAATTAAGCCTGGGGCGTTTGTTGATACATCAGGTGAAGTTTTAGGAGAACATCAAGGCATTATCAATTATACAGTTGGTCAAAGGAAAGGACTCGGTATTACCTTTGGTAAGCCTATGTATGTTGTCGATATAGATGTCGATCATAATCAAGTGGTTTTAGGAGATAATCAAGAAGTCTTTAGCCGAGAAGTTTATTCGACGCTTAATAATTTTGTTCTCTTTGATGAGTTGCGAGAACCTTTTGAATGTGAAGCTAAAATTCGTTACAGTGCTAAACCTTCAAAATGTACCATCTACCCATTGGAAAATGGATGGGTGAAAACGGTTTTTGATTCACCAGAGCGTGCGATTACCCCAGGGCAAGCAATCGTCTTTTATAAAGATAATTGGCTTGTAGGTGGTGGAACGATTGAAAGAAAACCGCAATAAAGTTTTATTTAACGCACGGAGAAATGAGCTTCGTGCGTTTTTATATAAGCGTTATTTATTTAGAAAGTCGAAATATTAGTCTAGATTTTTTTGCCATATAGTCTATAATGTTTAGAGAACTTAAAAATGATGACATAAGCAAGTAAGAGAGAAAAGAGAGAAGAAAGATGGAAGTATGGAAAAAGAATTTGTACATTTTATGGGTGACGCAGATCATTTCTCTGACGAGTTTTGGTTTTGGACTCCCTTTTATGCCCTTTTATATTCAAAAACTAGGGGTAACTGATCCAGATGCATTAAAACTCTATACAGGCATTTTAAGTGCTGCCCCTGCTATTACAATGGCTATTATGGCACCTGTTTGGGGCTATTTGTCAGATCGTTATGGTAGAAAACTGATGATTCAACGTGCTATGTTTGGCGGTTTTGTGATTATCAGTTTAATGGGTCTGGTCAATCATGTATGGCAGTTGGTTTTATTAAGACTTTTACAAGGGATGTTTACAGGAACAGTTACAGCTTCTTCAACGTTTGTGGCATCCAATACACCCGATAATCAATTGTCATATGCACTTGGTTTTTTATCGTCTTCAACATTTATAGGCTACTCAGTAGGACCAACTATTGGAGGTTTGGTTGCAGAAGCATACGGTTACCGAGCGAGCTTTATTGTAGGTGGCCTTTTGATGTTAATAGGTTTTATTATATTAACACGTTATCTTGTAGAGGATAAATCATCAATGGTAAAATCAAAAGTTAAAACAGAGCTGGCACCGCGAGGCGCTAAGATTAAAACAAGTCCATTGTCAATTCTCACAGGTCCAATTGTGATTTTATTGATTATGTTGGTTTTTCATCGCATTACCCGCAGTGTCTTTAGCCCATTTTTACCCCTATTTATTCAAGAAAATGTGAGTGGTGATGGTGTGGTTTCGCTGACAGGTGTCATTAGTGGCGTTGTCGGTTTTATAACTGCTTTTTCAGCTATTATCATAGGGCGTATGGGGGACCGTTTTTCAAAGATCAATGTCATGTGGATCTTACTAGGACTCGGCTGTCTAGATGCAGTCTTTATCAATTTGAATCAATCGTGGATTGGGTTCTTAATTGGTTATTGTCTCCTGTTTTTCTTAATTGGAGGGGTTGAGCCAATGATTACGTCCATGAGTGCCCAACGTGTATCTGCTGATAGACGTGGAACCCTTTTTGGTATCCAAGGGTTGATGGGAAGTATAGGGTGGTTGTTTTCACCGACCATTGGGACTTATGTTTCTATTCAATTTGGTACGAAGAGTGTTTTATGGGTGATACTGGTGGCACTTGTTGTTAACTTTATACTGGTATCTTTAATCAAGTATAAGGTCGTAAAAAGAGCAATGGAGTGATAACTTATTTTTTTGAAGGAGTTTTTATGACGGGATTTATCTCAACAGAAGCTAAAAATTATTATAATGAAGGGAAGAGTAAAAATATGGCGATTGTGATAGATGGGATTATTGGTGCAGGTAAAACGACGATTGGCTATTTTTTAAGTCAAGAATTGGGTGTCCCTATTTTTGAAGAACTTAAAAGTGATGAAAAAGAGAGTTTAGCTCAAAGAATGTTGGACTGTTTTTATGAAGATCAGGCGAGATGGAGTGCCATTATTCAAGTGATGTTCCTCAATGATCGTTTTAGAGATCTTAAAAAAATAGAAGCTGGTGGTGGACATGCTATTTTAGATCGTTCAATTTATGGAGATGAAATATTCGCTAAGACTATCCATGATAGAGGACAAATGACAGAAGATGAGTTTACGATTTATCGTGACTTACTCCACCACATGTTAACTTTTGTAGAAGCACCAGATGTACTCATCTACATTGATGTCACTGTGGATACGGCACTTGAAAGAATCAATAAACGCAGCCGTTCTACGGAAGGGGATTTAATAGAGAGAAACTATTTAGAAGATTTAAGAAGAAATTATGAAGCGTGGTTTGAAGCTTTTGACCTTTGCCCAAAAGTGAGATTAAATTTAAACGATAGTGCTTTGGATGAAAAGGGTGAGATTAAAGTAGAAGTAAAAGAAGAACTTCTTCGCCAAATCAAGCCTTATATTTCAAGTTATCAAACAAAAGCCTAGCCAGTAAAAACGCCTAAATGAAGTGATTATAAGCATTTCATTTAGGCGTTTTTTTATGTTCCGTTGGGAAAGTGATGAAAGATATGAGGAATTGAAAACTTAAATTATATATATTTCCAATTGATAATGAGTTTTTCTTTGTCAATATAGGGTAATATAGAATTATAAAAATGTGGGAGGTGCTGATGAAAAACATAAAAATCAGATATAAGATTATATTATTAGCCTTAGTAATTATTCTTGTTTTTACTGCTGTTATTCTATTATACATAATTCCAACATCGAACAGAGTAATTGAAGAAAGAACAGCCATTAAACTTAAAAACTTGGTAGAGCTCACAGTAGCGGAAGTTGACCGAGAAGCTGCCCTTGTTGAAAGTGGCGAGAAGACTCTTGAAGAAGCGCAAGAAGATGCAAAGAATGTCATTAGAAGTCTACGTTATGAAGGAACGGAGTATTTTTGGATCAATGATTATAATGGCAAAATGATTATGCATGCTGTCAAACCAGAACTTGATAATACCGATGTTATATCACTACAAGATCCAGACGGTAAATATTTGTTTCAAGAAATGGTGGATATTGTTAAGACGGAGGGTCAGGGTACTGTAGAATATCAATGGCCTAAGCCTGGAAGTGATAAAGATCAACCTAAAATGAGTTATGTGATTGGTTATGACAATTGGCAATGGATTATTGGGACAGGAATTTATATAGATGATTTAAGAGCGGTTGAGAGACAAATCAATATGAATGTACTGATTATTTCAGTGATTATTATTATCTTCTCTTTTGTGATTGTTTCCTTAATCGTTATTCCACTTAATAAGGATCTCATGTCTATTATTCAAAGAACAGATGAATATAAAAACTTAGATTTTACAGAAGAAATTGCTCTTAATTCCAGAGATGAATTGGGGAGTATTGCTAGTTCTTTTAATAAAGTGAGTCAAGAATTAAAAATACTGGTTAAGAGTATGCTTCAAACCAGTCAAGAGTTATCACAGGAATCTCATGAAATGTCTCGTGACATTGGCAATTTAAGAAATTCTACAGGATCTACTTTCCAAAGTACATCTGATATTTCTGCCGTGATTGAAGAAACCAGTGCAGCAACCCAACAAGTAGCTGAAACCGTTGTTGAAGCCAAAGAAGCCATTACAGAAGTCGCTGAAAAGGCAACAGAAGGGGCTATGAAAGTGAGTGATGTGTCTAAACGTGCAGATAACCTTAGACAAAGTGCCCAAACGTCAAGCACTGATGCAAGAGAAGTCTTTGATGATGTGAAATCGAGACTTGAAATTGCAATTGGCAATGCGAAGAGAGTAGATAAAATCAATGTTTTATTAGAAAACATCTTAAGCATCACATCTCAAACCAATTTACTGGCACTTAATGCGTCTATTGAGGCAGCAAGAGCAGGCGAATCAGGAAGAGGCTTTGCAGTTGTCGCTAACGAAGTTGGAAATCTTGCTGAACAATCGGCTGATATGGTGGAAAGCATCAAAGAAACCGTTGACTTTATCCAAGATTCAGTGGCATCGCTCATTAATGATTCAAGCGAAATTTTAGACTTTATGGAATCAAGAGTGCTAAAAGATTATGATAAGCTTATTGATATTGGAAGACAATACTCAGATGATGCACATACGTTTAACAGCATTATGCTTGAACTCAGTGCCATTAGTCAAGAACTTGCAAGTTCAATGGATACTATTTCTGAAAGTGTTATGGAAGTTAGAAAAGCCACTGAACAAGAAGCGACAGAAGTTGAGAACATCCTTGAATTGACCAAAGATGTGTCGGATAAGACTGAACGTTTTAATGAAATCATAGATGGAAACATTGAAATGGTCCGTGAGTTAGATGAAATGATCTCTAAATTTAAGATTTAGACAGTTAAGAAGAAAGGCTATTAGAATTAATAAAACAAGGATTCTATTATAATATAAGATGAAAAGAGGCTGACTTTTCCTAAGGGAAGAGTTGCCTCTTTTTGTGATTAAGATTATAACTTGGTAATCAGTGAAGATGATTAAGGACGAGTAACCACAAAATATATGACTTTTTTATTGACCTTCACCCAAGGTGAACCTTTAAGATAGGATTATGGAGGTAGTGTATGACTATAAAATTGAGAAGTATGATAGTTGATGATCTAAAAAAATACGAGGAAATGAATCATCCTGATCGTTTGTTCCATGAATTCAATGGGCCCTATTTTAAAAGAGAATCTTTGGAAGAGTTACAAGACCGCATAAAGAGAATGTACAATGTATTCAATTCTGGCAAATCTGTTAAAGAACATTGTAAAATGATTGTGGATGCTTCTAATGATGAGTTGATTGGAGAAGTAAGTTGGTATTGGAAATCTGAGGAAACAAAATGGTTAGAAATAGGTGTTGTTATATTTAATGAGACTTATTGGGGACGTGGTATTGGTTATGAAGCTATGCGTTTATGGATAGATAATGTATTTACTATTTTCCCTGATTTGGTGAGAATTGGTCTAACGACATGGTCTGGAAATGAAAGAATGATTAGCCTTTCAGAGAAATTGGGTATGAGGCAAGAGGCGTGTTTCAGAATGGCTAGAACTTATAATGGTAAATATTATGATTCTGTAAGTTATGGTATACTAAAAAGTGAATGGCGTATGTCTCGGTGAAAGGATAGTTAATGAATATAAAAGAAGTTGCAAGTACTTTTGGAGTAAAAGCAAACCAATTAAGGTTTTATGAGAAAAAGGGTCTGATTTTTCCCGAGAGAGATAAAAATAATTATAGAGTTTATTCTATGGATGATCTATTAAGATTGCAGGCTATATTAACCTATCGCGCATTTGAATTATCAATAGAGGATATCAAAAACTTATTATCGGACGAGGTGAATCTGGAAACACAACTCTTTAAGCAACTGAGTATTGTTAATGATACCATTCACAAGTATAGAATGATTCAAAGTTCTTTAGAGACGGTTATGGATGCATATTTGGACAATAAAACGAATAAGAAGTTCGAGTTTGAGATGATTGAAGCAGGAAAGAAAATCGGTCAACAAATGAATGTCAAAAATAATTGGCGTGATCTATGGAACTTCGATGATTGGGCTGATAATTATGATACTAGTATAAAAAATGATATTGGAAATTTGCACTTCTTTGATAATTATGATCAAGTATTAGATGAGGTCTATGAGATTAGCACTCAGAATTTTGAAAAAGGTAGTGTGCTAGATATAGGGACTGGTACAGGTAATCTTACTTGTAAATATCTGCTGTCAGGTTATGAAGTAATAGGTTTGGATCAATCTATAAAAATGTTGTTTACATGTAAAAAGAAATGGCCTGATATGAAATTACGCTATGGGGAGTTTCTAAAATTACCATTTGAAAACAAAGCTTTTGATCGCATAGTAACAACATATGCCTTCCATCATTTGAATGAGGATGAGAAAGTAATCGCATTACATGAAATGAAACGTGTATTAAATGATAACGGTGAAATAGTGATTGGTGATATCATGTTTTGGGATGAAGCCCGTAAAAAAAGATTTATGAAGCTTGTGATGAGTTGACTAAAAAAGTAATAGATGATGAATATTACTCTATTATAGCCTTATTAAGACCACATATTAAAGCACTAAATATGAAAATTGATGTAAAGCAAATTGATGAGTTGATGTTCATTTTACGTTTATATTAGCTCTTCCTTTTGGTGAGGCTTTTGTTCTATTGATTTCCGACTAGACTCAAGCATTGAAGAAAATATAAAAAACCCGCTAAAACTGTTGGAATTACAGTTTTGACGGGTTCTTTTATGCTTAATATGTTGTTTCTATTTATACGTTGAATCTAAAGAGCATCACATCGCCATCTTGTACGATGTATTCTTTACCTTCTAGTCTTACTTTGCCGGCTTCTTTAGCAGTTGCCATTGTACCAAATTCAACGAGATCATCATAAGCGATTGTTTCTGCACGAATAAAACCACGTTCGATATCTGTATGAATTTTACCAGCTGCTTGTGGTGCTTTCGTCCCTTTTTTGATGGTCCATGCTCTAACTTCTTGAGGACCAGCTGTTAAGAAACTGATTAGATTGAGTAAGCTATAGCTTGATTTAACCAATTGGTCAAGCCCTGATTCATTAAGACCAAGCTCTTCTAAGAAGCCAGCCTTATCTTCATCATCAAGTTCTGCGATTTCTTGTTCAACTTTACCACAGATGACAACCACTTCTGCATTTTCTGATGCGGCGAAAGACTTAACTTCTTTGACAAAAGCGTTATCTTCACCAGCCATAATGTCGTCTTCTGAAACATTGGCACAGTAAATGACAGGTTTATAAGAAATCATATTAAGGGATTTGACGAATTCTTCTTCATCTTCTGTGAATTCAATCGTTCTAGCAGAAAGTCCTTCGTCGAGAGCTGCCTTAATTCTTTCTAAAATAGCGACTTCACCTTGAAGGGTTTTATCACCTTTCATTTGTTTTGTTGTTTTTTGAAGTCGTTTTTCAATCATATCTGCATCTGCAAAGATAAGCTCAAGATTGATTGTTTCAATATCTTTGAGGGGTCCAATTTTACCATCCACGTGAACGACGTTTTCATCTTCAAAACATCTGACAACGTGTATGATAGCAGCAACTTCTCTAATATGGCCTAAAAATTGATTTCCAAGACCTTCACCTTTAGATGCCCCTTTAACAAGACCTGCAATATCATAGAATTCAATAGCTGTAGGAACACATTTTTTAGAATCGTACATTTTTTGAAGGACATTAAGTCTTTCATCTGGTACTGATACAACGCCTACATTGGGTTCGATGGTACAAAATGGGTAATTAGCACTTTCGGCACCTGCCTGAGTGATTGCGTTAAAAAGTGTGCTCTTACCTACATTTGGTAAGCCAACAATACCTAATTTCATAATAGTTTCCTTCCTTTTATATCAACTTTATTTATTAAAATAATCATAAAACTTACATCATTAAATTATAAACCATTAACAGAACAATGTAAATAAGCTATACTATAATGGAACGTGTCTTATAAGAGACACTTAAGTCAATCATTTATTATCCATTTTGGGGATAAAATGTTATGGGATAAACGACAATAAAAATTATATATAATTAGAAGAGGAAATCATATGACAAATCAAAGTCAGATTATTCACATTGATGAGGGTGTGAGATTGCACCTTATTGATACTCAAAAGTTCAAGACGCTATTGATGGGAGTGTATATTAAACGCCCATTGAATATTGAAGAGGTATCACTTAATGCGATGCTTTCACGTATGATCGATCGATCAACTGCATCTCATCCGGGTATTACAGATGTCAACAAGACGCTTGAAAACTTATACGGGACTTTATTGGTATCAGATGTTCACAAATATGGTGAAAAACAAATGATCCAAATTAAGCTTAATGTACCCGATGAAAAATTGATAGGTGATCCAAGCCTATATAAGAAAGTGCTTAGTTTATTAAATGAAGTTTTAAACCATCCTAATATTATTGATGAGGGGTTTGATCCCCAAATTTTTGAACAAGCTAAAGAAGGGCTTATTACAGAAATTAAAAATAGAAAAGAAGACAAGGCAATGTGGGCTCTAAGTCGTTGTCTTGAAAACATGTGTCAAGATGAACCTTATGCTTTACATGAATATGGGCTAATAGAGGCCATTGAAAAAATGACACCTCAAGCCTTATTAAGTCATTTTTATGAGATTATGGCAACCTCTGAAATTGATATCTTACTCAATGGTAACGTCGATGAATCCATCGTCGACTTAATCAAAGAGACCCTTACTTTTAAAAGAGGAGAACTCAAAGTTTTACCAGAGGAACAAGTGGTTTATCATGTAGATGAGGTTAAATCTGTCACTGAATATGACGAAGGCAAACAGGCAAGGCTTGTTCTCGGTTACCGTATGAACATTCCTTACAGTGATGATAAGTATCTACCTGCCTTATTGGGGAGCGTTATTTTAGGTTATGGTGGGAGCTCTAAGCTCTTTAGGATTATAAGAGAAAAAGAGAGCCTTTGCTATAGCATTTTTGCAAGAACTGAAAAATACAAGTCAGTGATGTATGTCTATGCGGGGGTTGAACCTCAAAAAGCAGACCAAGCTGAAAAATTGATGAAATCTATCTTTGAATCCATGAAGACAGGGGATATTACTAATGAAGAAGTTGAAATTGCTAAAAGCAATCTCATCAGTTCTTTATTCAGTATTACAGATTTTCAAAATGCTTATCTGAACTATTACTATTCACAATATTTGTCTGGAAGTGCGCAAACGTTGGACGAGTATAGAGACCGTATACAGAAGGTGACACGTGAGTCAATCATTGAAGCCGTTCAATTTTTTGAATTAGATACGGTTTACCTCATGAGCAAGGAGGTAACACATGCATAAAATATACAACCAATTTGTAGGTGAAACGGTTTATTATGAAAAATTGGCATCAGGATTAGAAGTCTATGTCATGCCTAAGGAACAGTTTAGCAAAAAATATGCTTTTTTTGGGACACGATACGGCGGCATGAGCAATCACTTTGAAGTGGATGGTCAAAAAATTCAGATGCCTGAAGGGATTGCCCATTTCCTAGAACATCAAATCTTTGAAGATTCTGATGAATCGACCTTTGAAAAATTTGAAAAAATTGGCGCCAATGTCAATGCTTATACGTCTTCTATTTCAACGGTTTACTATTTTGATACAGTTGATCATTTTGAAAAGGGTCTTGAGTATCTAATGGATTGTGTTCAACATACAAGTATTGATGCTGAAACAGTTGAGAAAGAAAAGGGGATCATTGTACAAGAGATTAACATGTATAAAGACGAATTGGATTGGGAATTAACAATGAATCTTTATGAAGGCATGTATCAAAAACATCCGATTAAAAATGATATTGCAGGGACAGAAGAATCCGTTAATAGTATCACAGCAGAACAAATATTAGCGTGCTTTGATTATTTTTATAGTCCTGAAAATATGGTCATGTTTGTTTATGGTGATGTTGACCCTGAAAAAGTTATTCGACAAGTTGATGCACAACAAACTGAGGCGTTTAAACATAAAAAGACTTGCCCTAAGATTATTTTTCCAGAAGAACCTTACGGCGTGACTAATAAATCAATCAGGGTTCATAGAGAAGTGCCTAAAGACCGCTTTTTAATGGGCTTCAAATCAGGGATGACTTTTGATGAAGTGACACGTGAGAAATATGTTGCAGCCCTTCGTATTGCCAATGACTTAATCTTTGGTAAGAGTTCTGCCTTTTATGATGAAGCCATGCAGTTGGGACTGATTACTGAGTCAATTGATATGGATATTCAAATTGGAAATGGTTTTGCTTTTGCCGCTTATGGTGCAGAGTCAAGTCGTATTCATGACTTGCAAGAACTCATTAGAAAAACACTTGCCAAAGCAATTGAAACGGGTATTAGACAAGAAGACTTTATTAGAAATAAAAGAAAGCTATTAGGCAGAATGTTGATTTCTTTTAATTCACTTCAGGCATTGGCCAATAATTTCACTTATCATAAAATGAAACGTGGTGATTTATTTAGTTATGTAGAAATCCTTCAAACACTTACTTTTGAAGATGTCAATGAAGCGCTTAGCCACTTTTATGATTTAGATAACTATACACTTTCAGAAATGCTAATGAAGGAGGAAGCATAATGGATAGATATGCTTTTGAAATATTTGGGTTTGGTGTGGCATGGTATGGTATTATTATTGCGTTTGCCATGCTTATTGGAACGGTGATTTTAACTAAGATTGGTAAAAAATTTGGTTATAAAGAAGATGATATGATTGATTTGGTGCTTGTAATTTTACCGTGTGCAATCATAGGAGCGAGAGCTTATTATGTCTTGTTTGAGTGGTCTTTTTACAGCCAACATCCAGAAATGATTCTAGCGATTAGAAATGGTGGACTTGCTATTCATGGTGGTGTTATTGGTGGTTTAATCGGAGGAGCTGTTATTTGTAAGATTAAAAAAATCAATTTCTTTGAAATCGCAGATTTCTTTTCAATTCCTTTGATTTTAGGTCAAGCGATGGGAAGATGGGGAAATTATATCAATCATGAAGCTCATGGTGGACCAACTGATTTACCGTGGGGTATTATGGTAGATGGTGTCAAAGTACATCCAACGTTTTTATATGAATCTTTATGGGACTTATTAGTCTTCTTTATCTTGTTATTTACATTTAAGAAGCGTAAGCATCATGGATCACATTTTTTAAAATATATGATTCTTTATTCCGTAGGAAGATTCTTTATAGAGGGACTTAGAACAGATAGTCTTATGATTGGGTCTTTCCGTATGGCACAAGTTATCAGTTTAATCTTTATCATTCTTGGCATTATAGGACTTATCTTGATGGATAGGAAGAACTTTAAGCCTGTTGTGAAAAAGCAAGAGAAAGAATTGTCATCCATTCCATCAAAAGAAGCAATCTCTAATCCAGCTCAAAAGGAAACAGAAAAAAGAGCAGAAAAGAAGGTTAATTCAAAAGAGGACCTTAAGAAATAGCCTCAATTAATAATAAATTATGAATAAAATCAAAAAAAGATGGCAAGCTGCCATCTTTTTTTAATGCGTATAAGTCACCGGTCCTATAATCGGGACTTATGAATCATGGGGAATAGGGGTGAATCCCCACTGTGAGTACCATATATTGGGTATTGTCTTTAGAAGTTGAAAAATGAACGTTTTTAAAGTGATTTTATGAGAATAAAATCACTTTTTTTATTGCATTTCATTCAAAATAAGTTTAGAATAATTATATAAAGTGGTATGAAGTGTAACAAAGTGGGTAGAAAGACCATGAAAATGAATAATTTATGAATAGGATAAGGTATGAAATTTACGGGAGAATTCAAACACACAGTTGATTCCAAAAATCGCATGAGCATTCCTTCCAAGTTTAGAGACAAGTTAGGTGATGTATTTTATATCACTAAAGGACTTGACCACTGTCTCTTTATTTTCACGATGGATGAATGGGAAAAGTTTGAAGAAAAACTCAGTGCCTTACCACTTTCTAACCGAAAAGCAAGAGCGTTTGCAAGATCTTTTTTCGCAGGTGCAACAGAATGTACACTGGATAAACAAGGTCGTATTTTGTTACCGCAGACTCTTAGACAACATGCCAATATTGAAAAAGAAGTTTATGTAACAGGTGCAGGCTCTAGAGTAGAAGTCTGGGATGCAGGTGCTTGGGAAAATTATAATGATGCCAATATTGATGATTTGGCAGAAGATATGGAAGAATTGGGAATTAGTTTTTAATGATTAAAAACATTTAAGGAGGAAATGATGAGTTTTAACCACGTAAGTGTACTGTTGCACGAATCAATTGAAGGGTTAAACATTAAACCAGATGGGGTTTATGTTGACGGCACACTAGGCGGCGGTGGACATTCATTTCATATATTACAACGTCTAACGAGTGGCAAATTGATCGGCATAGACCAAGATCAAGACGCTCTTCAGGCGGCGACCAAAAGACTAGGGATATATGGGGAAAAATTTATTCCAGTACACAGCAATTATTCTGAATTGCTGCAGGTTTTAGATTCATTAGGTATCGAAAAGATTGACGGTTTAATACTTGATTTGGGGGTTTCGTCTTATCAATTAGATGAAGCTGAACGTGGGTTTTCTTATATGAATGATGCACCACTAGATATGCGAATGAACCGTGAAAATGATTTTTCAGCCTATGATGTGGTTAACACTTATAGTGAAAGAGTACTGACGCAAGTCATCAGAGAGTATGGCGAAGAAAATTGGGCAGCACGAATTGCTAAGTTTATATGTGAAACCCGTGAAGAAAAACCGGTTGAAACAACTTATGAGCTTGTAGATATTATTAAACGTGCTATACCTGCTAAAGCAAGGAGAGATGGACCTCATCCTGCAAAAAGAACTTTTCAAGCGATTCGAATTGAAGTGAATAATGAACTTAAAATTATTGACAAGGTTATTGAAGATGCTATTTCAGTTATGAACAAAGGTGGGAGAGTAGCGATTATCACTTTCCATTCTCTAGAAGACCGCATCGTAAAACATGCTTATAAACAATTAGCGACAGGATGCACATGTCCACCGGAGTTTCCTATATGTGTGTGTGGTGGCACACCTAAGGTTAAAATTATAACACGCAAACCCATCGTATCTACTGATGAAGAGCTAGAAAATAATCCGAGGGCAAGAAGTGCCAAGTTAAGAGTCGCAGAAAAGAAATAGAACCAAGGAGTGGTTTGAATGAATTCAGCTTCAGCTGAGAAAAGGGATTATGATGTAATAGAATTTAATAAAAATCAAGCCGCTAAACTTGTAGATATAAAGAAGAGAAGACTTGAGAAAGAGAAAGAAAAGAAGGCGGCTGTGCATACATTTAAGAATGTAATTGGAAGTATCATTCTTGTTATTGTAATGCTGTCAATGTTCTCGATGATAGTCTATCGAAACTCAATGGTTAACGCTGCCAAATATGAAATCTTCAATTTGAAGACGGAAATTAACACGCGTAATACTCAAATTGAGGAACTCAAAGCATCTCTTGAAAGTTGTACGGATATTAAGACTGTTGAATCCATTGCGATTAATGAACTTAATATGCAGTACCCTAAGAAAGAACAGTATGTTTACATTCAAGGAACAAAACAGTTTGCACTGAATGATGTAGCTGCACCGCTTGCATCATCAACATCTGTTGATGGTGAGGTTAAAGAAGAGGACGCAGGAGTATTAACCCCTGAAGGTAATGAACTTCTCGATAATACTGATGAGACAAGTGAAAGTGTTTTAAGTCAATTCTTGTCGGCCATTATGAAAAAAGTAGATTAGAATGATAACGTCTGTTTATAAACAGGCGTTTTTTGTTAGATGTAAAGGATTTTTAATAATGACTCAAGTAATTGTAGTGAGTCCTTTTTAGGAACAAATGGCTTTAATAGCCTTCAGGATAAATTGATTAATTATCGTCATGAGTTATAATAGAAACGTATCTATTAAAGGAGGACGACGTGCAAAAATTTCGTAAGCGCATACTGCTGTTATATGTAATAGTAGCCATATTGATGATGGCATTAATAGGTCGTTTATTTTATATTCAAGTGATCCAACACGATGAGCTTGAAAAAATGGCAAGAGATCAACAGAATAAAGAAATACCTATCCCTGCAAAGCGCGGAGATATTGTTGATAGAAACGGTGATAAGATGGCTTTTAGTGTGACGGTTTATTCCATCTATGCTCAGAAACCAGATATATCAAAGCCGGTTGAAACAGCGAAGTTAGTAGCTGATACACTGGGGCTGGATTCCAAAAAAATGGCGGATAAGTTGATTGACGCCGACACTATTTTTGTTCGGCTAGCATCAGGGCTTTCTAAGGAGGAAGCGGATCGCATAAAGGCGAAGGGGATTTATGGCATTTCTATTACAGAAGATACAAAGCGGGTTTACCCCTATAACAATTTGGCGTCTCATGTCCTAGGGGCTATTAATGCAGACTTGAACGGGATGTTAGGTGTTGAATCTGAATATAATGACCTGTTGAAGGGAAAAGCTGGTGCTTATTATGTGACGACAGATCGTAGTGGGAGGCAGTTAGCCTACGGTGATAATAAGGTAGTTCAGCCAGTTAATGGTTACAATTTGCAATTGACAATAGATGATACGATTCAGTATTTTGTAGAACAAAGGCTTGAAGAATCACTTGAGGCTCATGAAGCGAACTCGGCAGCAGCTATTGTAATGAATCCTAAAACAGGTGAAATTTTAGCAATGGCGAATAAGCCTGATTTTGACCCTAATACACCTATGAGTTATGAGGGAGACTATACGTCTGAAGAATGGTCTGCACTGGATTCCACAGCTAAAAATGATTATTTAAATAAAAAATGGAAGAATATCACTTTATCAAACGTTTATGAACCAGGTTCAGTGTTTAAAACGGTTACAGCCTCTATTGGTCTTGAAGAAGGCTTGGTTACGCCTGACGAGGTTTTTAATGAGTCTGGTATAAAATATGTGGCAGGCGTACCGCTTAAATGTTGGATTTATCCGTATTCACATGGGAAGGAAACTTTTGTTCAGGCGCTTGAAAACTCTTGTAATCCTGTTTTCATGGATGTTATTGACCGAATAGGCGCACCACTTTACTATACCTACTTAGAAAAGTTTGGCGTCTTTGAAAAAACAAATATTGATTTGCCAACAGAAATTAATTCAGTTACTTATAAATTAGATGGTGTAGGCCCTGTCGAACTTGCTACAATGTCTTATGGCCATGGCAATGCCTATACTATGATCCAAGTTATTAGTGCTATTTCTGCAGTGGTTAATGGGGGGAATCTCATGGTGCCTCATGTTGTTGACAATATTACAGATGATCAAGGTGAAGTAATCCAAACTTTTGAACCCAAAGTTGTACGACGTGTTATTTCGGAAGAAACGTCGGCCACAATGCGAATGATGATGGAAAAAGTTGTAGGAGAGCCTCGTGCAACAGGTCATAATGCCTATATTGAAGGCATTAGAATGGGTGGAAAAACGGGTTCAACTCGTAAATTCATGGATGGTGCCTATCAAGAGAATAAAGTCTATGCTTCATTTGTTGGAGTGGTGCCGATTGATGATCCTCAGTTTATTATTTTAGCCGTTGTGGATGAACCCCAAGATATGTTTGGTGGCGGGAGTGTTGCCGCTCCATTGGTTAAAAGTATATATGAAGATATTTTGAGGTATGAAGATATTTTGCCAGAAGAAACAGATGAACAAATGCTGACGATGCCATCTTTGGTGGGATTAACTTATAAAGAAGCTTCAGAGAAACTTGATAAATTGGGTTTGACGTATTCAAGTGAACCGCTTGTCGTAGAAGATGAAACCCTTAAAATTGTTAATCAGTTTCCAGCGGCAGAGTCTCAAATTTCTAAACATGCGGTAGTTATCTTATCAGTTGGTGACGAATAAGACATTTCGTTAATAAAAAAAGGCTAGTCAATGATGATGAAACATGAGTATAATGCTTAATGAATACAAATATAAAATCAAGGGAGACGTTATGAAACTCAATGAGATTTTAAAAGGAATAACTTTTGAAGTGCTATCTGGGCCTCAAAATCCAGACGTTTTATCAGTGACGCATGACTCAAGACATGTGGATGATGGCACTATGTTTATTGCTATTAAAGGCTTTACAGTAGATGGACACTCTTTTATAGATAAGGCAGTGAAGCAAGGGGCAAATGTCATTGCGGTGACGGACAAGGAGGCTTTAAATCAAAATAAAGGACTTGATTTTCAAGAAGCGACATGTGTCTATTTTGAGAACCACTGGGAGACGCTTGCACTGATAGGAAAAAATTTTTATAGTGATCCTTCGACAAAATTGAAAATGATTGGCGTAACAGGAACCAATGGCAAAACATCTATTACCCAACTTTTAAGTGATATGTTTCAATCTAAGGCACAAGAAACGGCGGTTATTGGAACGATTGAAAATCGAATTGGACGGGATGTCATCCCAACACAAAATACGACACCTGACGGTCTCATTTTAAATGATTTATTGAGAAGAGCAGTGGATCAACAGATTCCTTATTGCTTGATGGAAGTGAGTTCCCATGCACTCAAATGTAAACGCGTTGAAGGTATTGCTTTTGATGTGGGAGTATTTACAAATCTTTCGGAAGACCATTTAGACTTTCACAAGGATTTTGAAGATTATTTTGAGTCTAAAGCCTTGTTATTTGAAAAATTACAGAAAGGTGCTGTTATTAATGCAGATGATGAATATGGTGAAAAGCTAATTCATCGTTTTGAAGCAGCACTTTATCGAGGACGGTGTTTGTCTTATGGCATTGACAATCATGCTGAATTAAAGGCGGAAGATATTCAGTACTATGGTAATCAAACACGCTTTAAAGTGGTTTCATGTGAGGGACAAATTGAAGTAACCATTCCAATACCAGGGAAAATTTACGTTTATAATACGCTTGCTTGTGTAGGAGCTATGATGCTTGCAGGGTATTCTTTTGAAGAGAGCTGTAAAGCGTTACAAGTGATTCAACCTGTCAGGGGAAGACTTGAAAATGTGCCAAATGATAAAGGGATTCATGCCATGATTGATTTTGCCCATACACCTGATGCTTTAGAGAATGTCTTAAAAGTAATCAATGAATTTAAAACGGGTCGACTCATTACTGTTTTTGGTTGTGGTGGCGATCGTGATACCAAAAAACGGCCTCTCATGGCAGGGATTGCAGAGCGTTATTCTGACCTTGTTATTGCTACCAGTGATAATCCGAGAACGGAAGATCCAGAGGCTATACTAGATGATGTCTTTAAAGGCTTTAAAAAAGTAGACGTTATTATCCGTGAAAGCAATCGAGAAAAAGCGATTGAGAAGGCTATTGAGGTGGCAAATGAAGGTGATGTTGTTCTTGTTGCGGGTAAGGGACATGAAAATTATCAAATTATAGGACATGTCAAAAAACACTTTGATGACAGAGAGATAGTCGAAAAGTATTTGAATAAATGATAAAATAGGATAAGTCGTCTTATCCAGTATAAGACACATTTTAGGATAGACATAAAATTTTGAAAGGAAATAACTAAATCATGATATTATCACATGCTCCTTTGGGAGTCGCATTGCTTATATTCTTTGCACTAGGATTAGGGGCGAGTTTATTTTTAGGTCCAATTTTCATCCCCTTACTTAAAAAAATGAAAATGGGACAAGCCATTAGAGAAGATGGTCCTCAATCACATCTCCAAAAGGGTGGAACGCCTACAATAGGTGGCCTTATCTTCTTAGCTGCATTTGCGTTTACAATGGCAGTTATGCTAATGGGAGATGTACAATCGTTTTATATTATTATGGGCTGTTTTGGTTTTGGGCTGATTGGTTTTTTAGATGACTATTTAAAAGTGGTTAGAAAACATAATTTAGGGCTTAAAGCCAAACAAAAATTACTGCTTCAATTAGTGGTTTCTATTATGATGGCAATCTTTGCCTATACGATGGGGGATGCTATTAGGATTCCATTTATGAACGGGGATTTATCTTTAGGGGTGTTCTTTATTCCTTTTATCATCTTCTTTATTTTAGCAGTTGATAATGCTGTCAATTTGACAGATGGTTTAGATGGTCTTGCGGCAAGTATAACAGCAACCGTTCTCGCTATTTTTAGTATTTTAGCCTTTATGCAAGCCAATTATATTGTGATGGCACTTTGCTTAACCATGGTAGGAGGCTTGATTGGCTATCTTAAATTCAATTGGTATCCAGCTAAAGTCTTTATGGGAGATACAGGATCACTCGCTTTAGGTGGTTTTGTTGCAGCAGTTGCCATTTTATTGAAATTAGAATTATGGATACTTGTTGTTGGTTTTATTTACACTATTGAAGCCTTGTCTGTTTCATTACAAGTGTTGTATTATAAGAAAACGAAGAAGAGATTATTTAAAATGGCACCGATTCATCACCATTTTGAACTATCAGGCTGGAAAGAAACAAAAGTAGTGACAAGTTTCATCGTCGTGACGCTTATTGGTGGTATTATTGGAATACTCATGTATTAGGAGGCAGCAAGTTGTACAAAGACAAATGTGTGCTGGTAGTTGGATTAGCAAGATCGGGCTTGTCAGCAATCAAAGTATTAAACAAACAAGGGGCTAGGGTTAGTGTAACAGATATGGCCACTTCAGAAAAATTAGGTGACTTTGTTGACGAGGTTATCCCTTATGTAGAAGATTTGATTTTAGGGAAAGCACCTACAGGTGAAGAAAATTTTGATGTAGTTATTGTAAGTCCTGGTGTTCCACTAGATTTACCGTTCTTGGTAGCTTACCAGAAACGTAATATTCCCATTATTGGTGAAATTGAACTGGCTTATCAATTGTCTAAAAGTACATTTATTGGCATTACAGGAACCAATGGCAAAACAACAACAACTTCTTTAGTTGGAGAAATGTTTAAAAAAGCATTAATGGACTATTGTGTTGTGGGTAACATAGGGGTTGCTGCTGTTTCAAAAGCGGTTGAAACAGGGGAATCAACAACGTTGGTAACCGAGCTCAGTTCATTTCAACTTGAAAGTATTAAGTCTTTTAAGGCGCATATAGCGGCTATCATCAATATTACTCCTGACCATTTAAATCGACATAAAACAATGGAAAATTATATAGCAGCTAAGGCACGTGTTTTTGAAAACCAAAATGAAAATGATTATTTACTTTTAAATAAAGAAAATCAATATACTAAACAACTCTCTTTACTCGCTAAATCTCAAGTGATTTATTTTAGTCAGTGTGAAAGATTGGAAGAGGGCATTTTTATAGAAGAGGGCAGTATTGTTGCTATTTTACATGGTGTCAGAATAGAAGTGCTCCCAATATCAGAAATGTTTATCTTCGGCAAGCATAATGTTGAGAATGCTCTAGTAGCAGTTGGCATTAGTTTGTTAGCAGGGATTCCTGTCGATGCTGTTAGAGAGGCACTTCGCCAGTTCAAAGGCGTTGAACATCGCATTGAATATGTTGAAGAAATCAAATCAAGAGTCTTTTACAATGATTCTAAGGGCACTAATCCAGAATCAACCATTTGTGCGATTGATTCGATGACGCGTCCGACAGTCCTCATTGCTGGTGGTATGGATAAGGGCAGTGATTTTGATGAAATGATTCAGGCTTTTGATGGTAAAATTAAGACTTTGATTTTATTAGGTGAGACTAAAGCAAAAATCAAACAAGTGGCTGAAGAAAACAATTTTAATGAAATTGCCCTTGTTAACGATATGACTGAAGCTGTTGATAAGGCATTTGAATACTCTACAGAAGGAGATGCTATTCTTTTGTCGCCGGCTTGTGCAAGTTGGGATATGTATCCTAATTTTGAAGTAAGGGGAGAACATTTCAAAGCATGCGTGCAGTCTTTAGCGAAGAGATGGACATAGGCTTATGGGAAAAAAAAGAATGGACTATTCTCTTTTGCTAGTTACTTTTATGATTGTTGCCTTTGGTCTATTGATGGTATACAGTTCCAGCTATTATTATGCCATGGACAAGTTTAACGACAGTATGTACTTTTTTAGACCAGAACTCCGATGGATTATTTTTGGGTCAATCGCTATGTTAGTGGCGTCAAAAGTGAATTATAAATTTTATAAGAAAATAGCAATTCCACTTTTTATTATTAATGTTATTTTGCTTGCTTATGTCTTGAAAGCACCTAAAATCAAGGACGTGAATAGGTGGATTGTTTTTAATGGTCTATCATTTCAGCCGGCGGAGATAACCAAAGCTTCAACGGTGTTCTTGTTTGCTTATTTGATTGAAAAAAATTATAAGTATATTAATAAAGCATCGGTTGTACTTACTTATCTGGCCATTATAGCAATTAATGGTTTTCTTATTATGGAAGAGCCGAATATGAGTACAGCGATTATCGTTGTAGGCATTAGTGCTGTTATGATCTTTGTAGGGGGACTTCACTGGCGATATGTGATCTTATTAAGTGGTATAGGGGTTGCTGGAGGATGGGCATTGGTTCAAAGTGCCGATTATCGTTTGAAGCGGTATACGGCTTTTCTAGATCCTTTTGCTGATCCCGATGATACTGGTTTTCAAGTGGTTCAGTCGCTTTACGCTTTAGGTTCTGGTGGCGTTCATGGGGTTGGGCTTGGAATGAGTACTCAAAATAAACTTTATATACCAGAACCGCAGAATGATATGATTTTGGCGACGATTGGTGAAGAATTTGGATTTATTGGCCTTGTTATTTTGATGGTATTATTTTTGATTCTCATCTACAGATGTGCTAAAATAGCAATCAATGCACCTGACAAATTCTCAATGTTTTTAGGCGTTGGTTTTACAGCTCAAATTGCTTTGCAAGTGATTATGAATTTTGCTGTGGTAACGTCTTCAATGCCAGTGACGGGGGTATCCTTGCCTTTTGTCAGTTATGGCGGAACCAGCATTTCGATTTTGTTGGCATCAATTGGAGTCATGCTTAATATATCCAAACATTGCATAACACGGACGAATAGTGGAGAATAAAATATGAAAGTCATAGTAACAGGTGGTGGCACAGGAGGACATATTTATCCTGCTGTAGCGATTGCAGAAAAATTAAAAAAAGATTATAAAGGTGTTGAGATTCTGTATTTGGGAGCAAAATTGGGGATGGAAAAAACACTCGTTCCTCAAGCGGGACTTCCTTTTAAACAGATTGATGTAGCACCACTTAATAAAAAAATATCTCTCAAAACATTGAAGGCTGTCTTTACTTTAGTAAAGGGGCTGTTTCAATCAGCAAGAGAAATTAAACGGTTTAAGCCAGATGTGATTATTGGTACAGGGGGTTATGTTGCAGGTCCTGTTGTGATGATGGGTGCCTTATTGGGCGTCCCCACTATGATTCACGAACAAAATGCCTTTCCAGGAATGACTAATAAAATATTGAGCCGTTTTGTCGATAAAGTTTTAGTGACCTTTGAAGAAGCCAAAGAACATTTTAAACAAAAGGATAAGATTGTTTATACAGGACTTCCTGTTTTAGATGCATTTTTCTCTCATACGAGACAAGAAGCCAGACATAAATTGAAATTGGCTGACGATGTCATGGTCGTCATGACGGTTGGTGGAAGTAATGGCGCTCTTAAAGTGAATGAAGTGATGATGAATGTCTATAAGTCATTGGCAGATCAGAAAAAGATTAAATTCATTCATGTTTCGGGTAAACGATATTATGAGCGCATCGAGAAAGGGATAAAAGACGGTATTTATCAAGTTGGTGATAACTTTGAATTGGTTGATTTTATGAAACAGATGCCTCTCTACTTAAAGGCAACTGATTTAGTCATATCCAGAGCAGGGGCATCAACTATTAATGAAATTATAGCGTCTCAAACGCCGTCTGTGATTATTCCGTCTCCTAATGTAGCCAATAACCATCAATTTTTTAATGCAAAGGTGGTTGATAAAAATGGCATGGGATTGATTATTTCAGAGTCGGAATTAACAGCACCATTGATGGTCAATACGATTATGAACTTTTATGAAGAACCTAGTAAATTAGAGATTATGCGCAAAAACTGTGAAAAAATAGATATTCATTCAGCGCTTGATCGGATCTCAGAAGAAGTATCTCATCTTTTAGGTGATAATCAACTAAAATAAGGCGGAAAATATGAAAAAAGTTTTCATTTTTTTAATACTCATTTTAGTGTTGGGTGGCTCAGCTTATTTTGTGATTAATGAAACACAATGGCTTAGAGTAGTTGATATTAAATTCAATGCCAATGAGGCACTTAATATTTACGATTTACAGCGCTATTCAGGTGTTAAATATGGTGAATGGATGTTTAAAATTAATATCGAATCGGTTGAAAAGGGGTTAATGGAACATCCTTATGTTAAAGCGGTTGAAGTGACGAGAACCTATCCATCAACGCTGAATTTTAACATCACTTACCGTGAGCATTATATGAACATTAAGTACTCAGATATTATTTTATCTCTTGATGATTCATTGATGGTGCTTAAAGTATTAGACCAAGAAAATGAGGGGTATACCGTAGAAGGAATGGAGTTTACTTCTTTTGCAACAGGAAAGCAAATTGATGTAAATGAATTATATATATTAGAGAATATTGTGAAACTCATTGACCTTTTGAATCAGAGTGAGTACAATGCAAACAAGACAATACAATATGAGCAAAGTGATATTATCGTGAAAATTGGAGATATCAAAGTGCATTTTGGAGACGGTGAACATATTGAAGAACGTTTCAATCAATTTGTTAATATTTATGAGTCTCTCACCAATGAAGGGGTAACATCTGGGGTGATAGATGTGAGTAGTGATGGATTACCCGTTTTTAGACCTTTTGGAAAGTAGGTGCAAAGATGAAAAAAGATTATATATGGATAGGCCTAGCTTGTGTCGTTTTGGGCATCTTTATTTCCTTTCAAATGAAATTTGTTCAAGGAACGTATTTAGCAGGCTCAACCCCTACCGTGAAGACTACAGAAATATTAAACGAACTGAATGCGGTTAAAGCAGAAAAAGAAAATTTATTAGAGGAAATTGACACATTAGAAAAACAATTAGAAGATATTCAAGGTTCAGCATCCACTGAAAATGCAGTTATTAAAAGTATGACAGATGAACTTAATAAATATAAATTGTTTGCTGGAATGACGAAAGTTCAAGGTGAAGGAATATTGATTACTATTGATAATCCCCCAGCTGATAGTAGTTATGGTTCAGATATTAGTATCGCCTATAACTATAAGTTAATTCTTGAATTACTAAATGAACTTAATTCGGCAGGTGCCGAAGCTATTTCAATTAATGAACAGCGTGTGGTCAATAATACAGAAGTTAGACTTGCGGGTTCACAGGTTAACGTTAATATGATTCCGCTATCACCACCGTATACGGTTAAAGCTATTGGTAATGCGGATACCCTTGAAGGGGCTATTAATCAACGTTTTGGAATTGTATCAACTATCAGAGAGATGGGCTTTTACATTGAAGATAAAAAAATCGATAATATAGAAGTGCCTGCTTACAATGGAAGTGTCAAGTTTAAATATGCAACAACAGTAAAGTAGGTGATGACGATGCAAAATAAGAAATTTAAAGCAACTTTATTTATGCTCACATTACTACTTGGCATTTTGTTTGTTATGCAGTATCGTTCGTTGAGTACGGGCGTTAAATACATGGGAATGAAAGACATGTATATTAGCAGTATAGAACTCGATGCCCAACAAGCAGAAGTGGATCAACTTAAGATTAAAAAAGAAGAACTACAAGCCAAGATTCAAACATTTGAAGATGCAAAATCCAGTCGTTCAAGTGACTTTGAAACGGTCATGGAAGATGAAATAGAATCGACTCGTGTTTTATCGGGTTTGACGGCAGTTGAAGGCCCAGGTGTTGTTATTATTGTCTCAGATGGGACAAGAGAGCTTAATGAATACGAAGATGCTAATGTTGTATTGGTACATGACATTGATATTAGGTCGATGGTTGATGATTTAAGAAATGCAGGTGCAGAAGCCATTTCAATTAATGGTCAACGTGTTGTGTTTAATAAATCTAAGATTCAGTGTGTAGGGCCAACCATCAAAATCAACGATCAAGTTTTTGCACCGCCTTATATCATCGAAGCCATTGGTGATCGAAAATATTTGGAATCAGCTATAAATGCCCCAGGTAGTTACAGTGATAGTTTAAGAACATGGGGTATCTTTGTTGAAGTCAACACATCAATAAGTGTGAGCATACCTGCTTATGAGGGCGGTATGAATTATAACTATATTTCAGAAGTAGAATAGAGGGTGAGAAGATGATTATTGCAATCTTTGGCATTTTAGTAGGTCTTTTAATAGGTTTATATTTACCTGTAGAATTTACAACTATTTCATCCCTGTATATTTCCGTAGGTCTACTTGCGGCAATGGATTCAATACTAGGGGCAATTCGAGCGAGTTTAGAAGAAAGATTTGACAATGTTGTATTTTTAAGCGGTTTTGTGGTGAATGCACTTGTGGCAATTGGTTTATCTTTTGTTGGTGATAAAATGGGTGTTCCGATTTATTATGCGGCTATTTTTGTATTCGGGACACGTATGTTTAATAACATTGGTCGCATTCGTACAGATACAATTGATAAAATGAGAATGAAGTCAAGGGAAAAAAGTAAGAAAATTGATAAGCAATAAGACCTAATCCCTTGAAAAATCTAAAAAAAACTGCTTTTTTCTCAAAAAAAAGATTCCCAAAAAGTAGAAAAGAGTATATACTATATGTAGTAGAATTATAGCTATTTCAAACAATAGATATGGCTAGCGATCAAGCTAAATTTATAACATTATTTTAGTTTTAATATAACAATGACAGCATATAAATCTATAATAGAGATTTGTGGAGTAAAAAAATGGATCATTTGTTTAAGTCATAATATGGCAAGCGATGATTACTTTGTGTATGAGGAGGATTTTCATGTTAGAATTTGATGTTGCTGTTGAAGAATTTGCTCAGCTTAAAGTAATCGGTGTTGGTGGCGGTGGAAACAACGCAGTTAATAGAATGATTAAAGGCAACCTTAAGGGTGTTCAGTTTATTGCTATCAATACTGACAAACAAGCACTATACAGTTCAGCTGCAGAATATAAGTTACAAATTGGTGAAAAATTAACAAGAGGTTTAGGCGCAGGTGCTAATCCAGAAGTGGGTAAAAAAGCCTGTGAAGAGAGTCGAGATGATGTCTATCAAGCATTACAAGGTGCTGATATGGTGTTTATTACTGCTGGAATGGGCGGTGGTACTGGAACAGGAGCAGCGCCGATTGTAGCAGAAATTGCAAAAGAAATGGGCATTCTTACAGTAGGGGTTGTTACAAAACCTTTTTCTTTTGAAGGTAAAAGAAGAATGAAACATGCTGAAGAAGGCATTGAAGAATTGAAAAAAAGAGTGGACACACTCATTACTATTCCAAATGATAGATTATTAGAAATCGTAGAAAAGAGAACCTCTATATTAGATGCCTTTACTATTGCAGATGATGTATTAAGACAAGGGGTTCAAGGTATTTCGAACACAATAACAGAAACGGGTTTAATTAATGTTGACTTTGCTGATGTAAAAACGATTATGTATGAACAAGGTTTAGCACATATGGGTATTGGTGCTTCAAGTGGAGATGATCGTGCAATTGAAGCAACGAATCAAGCGATTCATAGTCCTTTACTTGAAACTTCCATCAAGGGGTCGAAAGGGATTCTTCTCAACATCAGAGGGGGCAAATCACTAGGCATGATGGAAATTCAGCAAGCAGCTGATTTAGTTTATCAAGAAGCTGATCCAGAAGCTAATATTATCATGGGGGCTGTAATTGATGAATCCTTGAAGGATGAAATCACAGTCACTGTTATTGCGACAGGTTTTGAAACTGTTAAAGCGGAACCAAAAGTTGAGGTTAAAAAACCTAATAAAGAACAAGTGAAAGTTCAACAAGTAGAAGCAGAAACGGACGATGATGATTCGTTTGATATTCCGACTTTCTTAAGAAAGAAGAGATAATGATTGTAACTAACCATAATAGATTATAATGGCAGGTGAAAAAATGAAATGTCCTTATTGTAGTAGCTTAGAATCAAAAGTAATCGATTCCCGACCAACGGAAGATGGTCATGTAATTAGAAGAAGAAGAGAATGTATGAATTGTAAGCAACGTTTTACTACTTATGAAAAGATTGAAGAAATTCCGATTATTATTGTCAAAAAAGATGGTAATAGAGAGAGCTACAATCGCATGAAAGTTTTAAACGGTATCATTAGGGCATGTGAAAAAAGACCTGTATCTATGGAACAAATGGAACAATTAATAGATAACATTGAATCTAGGATGCACAGTTCTATGGAAAAAGAAATTTCTTCTGAACTCATTGGTGAACTTGTCATGTCAGGTCTTAAGGACTTAGATGAAGTGGCTTATGTTAGATTTGCATCAGTTTATAGACAATTTAAAGACATTAATACGTTTATTAATGAGTTAACAAAATTATTGAATGAAAAAGCAAAAGGGTAATAATGATAAAAAGCAGTAGATGATACTGCTTTTTTTAACCCCTAAGGAGGCGTTTAATATGAATCAATTCGCAATTTTTTCTCAAGAGATAGTTCATGGTATTACGACAAGAGAAAATGGGGTGAGTCAATCTCCTTATGATATGAACACGGGTTTTTATGGGGCTGATGATTTTAATGATGTGTGTCGTAATATCTTTAACGCATTACAGTCAATGGGTGCTAGTGCCAAGACAATCATTGCAACGAGACAAACGCACTCGGATCATGTCCTTATTATTGATAGTGCATTTGACTTTGATAAACTTGAAGCTGTTGATGTGACAGATACAGCACTGAGTGATTATCAGTTATATGTAGCTGATGATGTTGATGCGCTCATAACTAATCGTGAAGATATCATTCTTATGACTTTCCATGCAGATTGTGTTCCTATTTTGCTTGCAAGTACTTCTCCTTATGTGGTAGCTGCAGTGCACAGCGGTTGGCGTGGAACAGCTAAACAAATTGTTAAAGAAGTGCTTTATCTCATGCAGGGAAAATTAGAAGTGCCTTTGGAAACGATCAAGGTAGCTATTGGTCAAAGTGCTGGTTCGTGTTGTTATGAAGTGGAGTACCCTGTAATTGAAGCGCTTCAAAAACGTTATACAAAAGCGATGTTGACAGATAATGTTATCCCCAAAGATTATGGAAAATACTTGATTGACTTAAAAGGTATCAATAAGACGCTCTTAATTCATGAGGGCATTTTAGAATCACATATAGAGGTTAACCCGGATTGTACCATTTGTTTATCTGATAAATACCATTCTTACCGTGCATCAGGAACGCATCGTGGATCAATGAGTGCTTTTATTCAAATCAAAAAACACTTGTAAATTGACTTTAGATACGTTAAAATATGAAACTGTATGAATATAGCATGTTATTAGAAAATAGGTGGATATGAGTAAAATCATTAAAATTGAGGAAGGGTCGTTAGCGGAGGAATTAGAACTTGAAATTGGAGATCAACTCTTATCAATCAATCAATTGCCCGTTGAAGATATTATTGACTACATTTTCTTAATGAATGATGAATATGTTGAAATAGAAATTGAAAAAGCAAACGGTGATATTTGGGAACTAGAAGTTGACAAAGAATATGATGAAACTTTAGGTGTTGAGTTTGATCGAGCGATTATTGATGATGCTAAAAGGTGCCATAATAATTGTGTTTTTTGTTTTGTGGATCAGTTGCCAAAGGGCATGAGAGAAAGTTTATACTTCAAAGATGATGATTCTCGATTGTCTTTTTTACAAGGTAATTTTGTAACACTCACCAACTTGAATGATGAAAAACTTGACAGAATCGTTCGCTATAAAATTAGCCCCATTAATGTGTCCGTGCATACTACGAATCCAGAACTTCGTATGAAAATGCTGAATAATCGTTTTGCAGGAAACATAATGGAAAGGTTGCGTTTTTTAACAGAAGGTGGCATTGTCGTTAATGCACAAATTGTTCTTTGTCCAGGTTATAATGATGGAGAAGAGCTTAAGCGCACACTTAAGGATTTGGCAACGCTTAATGAACATTTAAATTCAGTAGCCATTGTTCCGATTGGATTGACGAAACATCGTGACCATTTAACGTTTATGGAGGGTTTTAATAGACAAACGGCTCAAGCAGTTATTCAAGAGGTAGAGGCTTTTCAAGAGCAAATGTTAAAGACACGAGGGACACGGTTTGTTTTTTTGGCTGATGAATTTTATATTATAGGAAATCAAGCTTTTCCATCTCATGAAGCCTATGAAGGCTTTTTGCAGTATGAAGATGGTGTAGGCATGGTGCGTAAATTGACCTATGAAGTTCACGAGGCCATGAAGTCTATAGATTTAAAAGAAATAACATATGAAAAGAGACATGTTGTTATCGCAACAGGGGTCGCAGCAGGGCCCTATCTAAAAGGATTAGCAAGAGAGATCGAAGCGCGTTTTACAAATCTTAAAGTAGATGTACAAGCTATCAAAAATGATTTTTTCGGTGAAAAAATTACGGTGGCAGGTTTACTAACGGGCACAGATATAAAAGCACAATTAAAAGTTGATGAGACAATTGACGAAATCTTATTGCCAATTTATATGTTTAGAACTGGAGAAGAGGTGCTTTTAGACGATTGTACAAAAACAGAGTTGGAAGCATATTTTAAAAAACCAATCGGCGTTGTCGATGGGACAGGATTGTCTTTTATAAGACAAATCGTATTAGGAGGCAATAATGAGTAGAAAACCAGTAGTAGCAGTAGTGGGACGTCCTAATGTAGGGAAGTCAACTTTTTTTAATAGAATCGCGGGCAAACGTATTTCCATAGTAGAAGATACACCAGGTGTAACCCGTGACCGTGTATATGCAGATTGTGAGTGGCTTAGATATCAATTCGTAATGATTGATACTGGCGGGATAGAACCGTCTTCATCAGATATCATTATCTCTCAAATGAGAGATCAGGCTCAAATTGCAATTGATACAGCAGACGTGATTGTTTTTTTATGTGACGGTAAGTATTCATATACTTCTGCAGATGAAGAAATAGCACAAATGCTTAGAATTTCTCATAAGCCAGTTGTTTTAGTGCTTAATAAAATTGATCAGTATAAAAAACCGGATCATTATTATGACTATTATAATTTAGGTCTTGGTGAGCCTCAAATGATTTCTTCTGTAAATGCAATGGGATTAGGTGATTTATTAGATGAAATCGTGGCACATTTCCCTGATGAAGCTGAACTTGAAGAGGATGATGAAGTCATCAAAATTTGCTTTATTGGTAAACCTAATGTAGGCAAATCATCAATGATTAATAAAATTATTGGTGAAAAAAGGGTTATTGTTTCGGAGATTGCGGGAACAACGCGTGATGCAATTGACACCCCTTTCGAGTGGAATGATCAAAAATTCACCTTGATTGATACAGCTGGCATTAGAAGAAAATCAAAAGTTAATGAGAATATTGAAAAATACAGTGTTTTAAGAGCCATGGCTGCTGTTGAAAGAGCTGATGTTTGTTTTATTATGATTGATGCCAACGAAGGCGTAACCGATCAAGATAGAAAGATTGCAGGCCTTGCACATGAAGCGGGTAAAGCAGCGATTATCGTTGTGAATAAATGGGATTCAATTGAAAAAGACAATAAAACGTATACAGATTATAAAAAACAAGTGCGTACAGACCTATCTTATATGTCTTATGCGCCTGTAGAATTTGTTTCGGCACTTACAGGTCAAAGGGTTATGAATTTGCTTGAAAAAGCCATTTATGTTTCCAATAATCATGCCCTAAGAATCTCTACAGGTGTTCTTAATGATGTGATTAATGAAGCTATTGCATTGAATCAAACCCCATCTGATAAGGGTAAAAGACTTAAAATATACTATGCAACTCAAGTGTCGGTTAAACCACCAACGTTTGTTCTCTTTGTTAATGACAAAGAATTAGCACATTTTTCTTATGTCCGTTATCTTGAAAATCAAATTAGAAAGAATTTTAATTTTGATGGGACCCCTATTGTTTTTAATGTTAAACAAAGAGGTTAATAGAAGCATAAATAAAGCCAAGGCAGATGATTTGCCTTGGCTTTTGATTTATTTCGCTTTTCTTGCTTTTAAAATAAACGTTTTAGGAATACCTTTATCGAAAACTTCTGAAGATAAATTAGGTTCTTCGATGAGATGCTCAATGATAAAGCCACATGTCGCCATAGCAGTGACAATTTCACCTAAAGTCCACTGGCGTAATTGGATGAGATGGCGACTAGAATCGCTACTATATTTTGATGTAGCACTTTCTTTTTCAACCCAACCAGTAGCAAAATAGTCACCAGTGACCTTGTGTTTTCGGACTTTTGCCGTCGACCCTCTTGAGGTAATAAGTTTAGTACTTACAGGATGAAAATCTCTTATAATAATCTTTCCTCCAGGTTTTAATGCCTTGTAGTAGATGCTAAAAAAGGCAACGAGGTCGTCAAAGTAATGTAAGATACCCATTTCTGAAAAAGCGTAGTCAAATTCTTGGTGAAAGTCCAAAGTCATAACATTTTGGACGAGATAGGTCACCTCCTGATGGAGGCTGGCATTTAGGTCGTTAAAGTATTTTTCATTATCATGTGAGAAATCAACAATGGTGACAGAAGCACCCAAAAGTGACAGGGCTAATGCCTTGCTACCAATAGAACCTAAGGGATTAAGAATATGGGCTCGATCTATAAAATCGAATTCTGATAAAAGGGAGCCTAGAATTTTTTCAGGTTTTTTTTTAATTTTAGCTGCATAGTTTTCTGGTGAACCGTATTTATCGTACCAAGCGCGATAGACATCGTTGTGCCATACGCTTTCATGATCTTGAGAATTTGACATGATTTACTCCTTCAATTTTAGTGATAAGATATTATATCATGACTTGATTGTTTGAAAAATAGATGGGTAGAAAAAGGTTGAGGTGAAAGATACATATGAGATTAGTTAGACATACCAATCACTTAAAGGAGATGCTCTTTTTTTATCATGAAATGCTTGATTTTAAAGTGATTGAAAATTTTGATTCAAAATATGGTTATAATGGATCAGTCCTCCAAAAGACAGGAGAAAGTTGGCAACTGGAAATTGTTTCATCTAAAATATCTCCTCGTCACCTATGCGATGAAGAAGACCTTATGATACTTTGCTATCCATCTCTCAAAAGGGTGGAACAGATTTTAGAGAAATTACAGTTGCATAAATATAGACGCTTAGCACCTACTAATCCTTTCTGGGAAGAGAGAGGATTGTTGGTTAAAGATCCTGATGGTTATCGAATATTGCTGTGCGTTGAAAATAATTTTGATGGACAAAAATGAGATGAATGCCAGAGACTTTAATCTCTGGTTTTTTCGTGTAACAAAACCATGACGATTGCCTAATATTAACGTATTCAGAGCCAAAATATGATATAATATTGCTTATAGTTTTAAACTAATGGAGGCATAGAATGAAAATAGCAGTAATGGCGGCAGGTAGTTGGGGAACAGCCCTTTCTATGGTGCTTCATGATAATGCTCATGACGTTTGCGTATGGGCAAGAAATCGAGAACAAGTAGCATCAATTAACGCCACACATATTAATCATAAATATTTAAAAGACATTGAAATTCCTAAAGAGATTACGTTTACAAATGACATGAAGGCTTGTATTGAAGGTGCAAAAGTGATTCTTTTTTCTGTGCCAGCTCAACAGTTGAGTCATGTTTTAAATGATATGATGACCCAAATTGAAAAAGAAGCAATTGATATTCCTGAAGACACCATTATGATCAATGTTTCAAAGGGCATTGAGATTGGAAGTCTTAGAATTCCATCACAGTGGTTTGAAGCGGTTTTTCCTCAACACCCTTTTGTCGTTTTATCAGGGCCATCACATGCGGAAGAAGTGGCATTAAAGTTACCGACAGCTTTGGTTTCAGCGTCGCAATCAAAAGAAGCGGCGGAATTTGTCCAAGATCTTTTTGCCAATGACTATATGCGGATCTATACTAACCCTGATGTTGTAGGTGTTGAACTCAGTGGAGCACTCAAAAATATCATTGCACTTGGCGCTGGTATTAGTGATGGATTAGGCTATGGCGATAATGCTAAGGCTGCACTTATTACAAGGGGAATTTCTGAAATCACTCAACTGGGCATAAAAATGGGAGCCAATTTATCGACATTTAAAGGATTGGCCGGGGTTGGCGATATGATTGTGACCTGTACGAGTCAACACAGTAGAAATAGAAGATGTGGTATATTAATTGGTCAAGGTATGCCTTTAGATGAAGCAATTAAAGAAATCGGAATGGTGGTTGAAGGGGCTTATACAGTAAAATCCGCCTTTGCTTTAAAAGAAAAATATCACATTGAGATGCCTATTACAACAGCACTCTATGAAGTTCTTTATCATCATCAAAATGCAAGAGAGCAAGTTAATCAATTAATGACCAGACAGAAAAAACATGAAATTGATGAATCGGTGACTCTCACAAATCAATGGCAATAGGAGCGTGAAAGTAGATAATGAGTAGTCATTCAAAGAGGCCCATTAGGAAAAAAACCAAAAAAAGGCGACCTTATTATGGTCGGATTATAGCAACTCTTTTGATTTTTGGCCTTATTGTCTATTTTGTTGTGAAATTGGGAATAAGTCTGTTTTTAGATCAGCATACAAGTTATCTTGTAGATTATGGATCATTGGATATCAAAAAGGATTATCAAGCAGTTGTGGTTCGCAATGAACTTTTAGTGAGCACATCTTATAAGGGCTTAGTAACCTATTTTGCTAATGAAGGAGAATCTGTAGAAAAGGGACAGCAAATTGCTGAAATCTTTAATGATGGGTCCGACTTACCAGAAGTTGCAGATGAAACAGAGAAAGAACAGGTACAGAAAAAAATTGAATTTGATTATAACAGTTTAGAATCTGATATTATGAACCTTAAAAATAAGATAATAGCTGCAATTGATAAAAGTGATTTTGAAGCTATTCCAGCGCTGAAAGAATCTCTTATTTTAAAGTTAGAAACACGAGAAAAATTAGAAGGTGAGAATAAGTTTTTATCCAATAGAACGACCAGTCAATCAAAGGCAACGGTGGGTGGAAATGGACTTAAAGAAGGCGAAAAAGGAATTATCAATGCGCCAGCCGATGGTTATATCACTTATCGTATGGATGGTTATGAGGACTATCTGACTATTGATAACATTTATAATATCAATTATGATGAAATAGGAGAAAATCAAAGTACCTCTCTTTATTCACAGGCTATAAATGGAGACGATACACCGTTATTTAAGATTATTGATCAATCAAGTATCTACTTATTGGTTCCAATTGAAACCAGTGAAGCTGAAACCTATAAGAGTATGAATGCAATTGAAGTGAAATTAGGTGATCAGTTACTAGAGGGTCAAATCTATGACGTCTTTTCAGGCAATGATCAAGACTGGGTAGCGGTTAAATTAGCAAAGGTACTACCTGTTTTAATGGAAACGCGAAAAGTATCGATTTCGCTTATTAAAGAAAATTATCAGGGGCTTAAAATTAATGTTGATTCCATCGTTAATCGTGATAATCAATTAGGCGTGTTTGAAGTTGATGAAGAAAATAGACTTCAATTTGTTCCTATCAAGGTCTTGGGTTATGATGAAGACTATGCGATTATAATGAGTAACCAATTTTACGATGAAAAAGAGGGCCTTGTCAGGACATTAAAAGTCAATCAAGAAGTTGTAAGAGACGCCAAAGCATTTAAAGAGGGCGATCAATTTAAATAGGAGGGAAATCAATTGTACTCATATTTAGAAGCGCATATAAAAGAAGTGAGACAAGAGATAGCCGTCGCTTGTCAGAAAGCAAATAGAAGCTCTGATGAAGTCTTGCTCATTGGGGTAACTAAAACACATGAAGCCGATGTTATGAACGCGGGTATAGATTATGGTTTAACAGATATTGCAGAAAATAGAGTTCAGGAAATTATGAGAAAATATGATGATGTTCAAAAAGGTGTAAAATGGCACTTGATAGGTCATCTTCAAACCAATAAGGTTAAATATATTATTGATAAGGTTGCGTTGATACATTCTCTTGATAGTTTGAAATTGGCAGATGAAATCAATAAACGTGCCCAACAAATTGATAAAATTCAAGAGGTGCTTATACAGGTTAATGTAGCTGGAGAAAATCAAAAGTTTGGCATTGATCCTAAAACCTTACCTGAATTAATTGAACATTGCAGCACTTTAAGTCATATTCGGGTATTGGGACTCATGAACATTGCGCCCAATATAGACAATAAACAAGAATTGAGGCAATATTTTAGACAAATGAAACAATTACTAGACACATTAAATGATTATGGTTATGATAATATCATAGGAAAACATTTATCAATGGGAATGAGTGGAGATTACGATATTGCAATAGAAGAAGGTTCAACGATGATACGTGTTGGAACTAAAATATTTGGAAGACGAGATTACTCAAAATAAAAATAAGGAGGGCCGTAATGGCAGATAACTTTATTGATGGATTTAAAAAATTCTGGGGCGTAGGTACACAAGAAGACGAAGAGCTATTCAATGATGACTTTTATGATGAAATGAAGCGAAAAGATTTAGAAACTGAGGATGGCGTGAATAACATGAATAATATGAACAACATGAATACGATGAATGCAATACACGAAGCAAGTCAAAAATCAATGAACACCATTAAAACTTCTAATAAGGTTTTAAATATTCATTCAAATGCTCAGTTAAATGTGGTGCTTTATCATCCTAAAACATTTGAAGAAAGCACAGGGATTATTGATACCCTTAAGAGCAAAAGACCTGTGGTTATGAATATTGCAGAGTTAGATAAAGATTTAGCTAGAAAAATATTTGATTTTTGTTCAGGAGCCCTTTATGCACTGGATGGACACATTCAGCAGGTATCAAGAGGTATCTTTATTTTAGCACCTCAAAATGTTGACATCACAGGTGATGTTACAACGAGTCGTGTAGACAGTCAAGTGAATTCTTGGCTAAAAGAAGACTAATCAACTTATCATAAACTATAGGAAAGAAAGGAATTCATAGATGATTCAAGTATTAATAGCGGCAAATATTTTTTTAAATATTGTAACATGGCTTATTATTATCAGAGCAATGGTTTCATGGGTCATTAGAGACTATTCAAACCCAATCATGAGGTTTTTAATTAATATGACAGAACCAATTCTCAAACCCATAAGATCATTATTATTTCGTTTGAAAATTGGTGGGAACATGGTTGATTTCAGTCCGCTCGTAGCCTTGCTGTTAATTCAACTTCTTAGACAATTTTTACCTATGATCTTGTTATGATAGATAAGGCAAAAATAGTTAAGCATTACCATGATTATATAGATGAAGAAGGGGTTTTTGTTAAAACCCTTGATTTATTAGACCAAGTTGATCGGTATTTTGAATACCACATGAGTGATTTTTTATCACCTGCTTTGGTTTATGCCTTTGAAAAAATATTGCAGGGTTTTCCTGATATTCAGTATGAATTTATAGGTGGCGTAAGTTCAGCAGAAAGAATGAGACTACAAATGTTTCCTTCTTTTTTAGAAGCTAAACCAGAGTCAGAAGGACTAAAAGGGCTTCAAATAAAATATCAATCCAAGTTCAATACTTTAGATCATCGAGATGCCTTAGGCGCTCTCATGGGATTAGGGATACAGCGTTTTAAAGTGGGGGACATCATTGTAAAGGAAGATGTCATTCATGTTATTGTTGTTCCGGAGATTGCGGAATATATTAAGCAGTCCTTGTCACAAGTGGGAAAGGCGGGGGTTAAGGTGAGTAGCATCGCTTTATCTGAAATTCATCCCGTTGACATAAAGACAGTTGAGGTGACGGATACAGTTAAGTCATTAAGGCTAGACAGTATTATTGCGTCAGCTTATAAATGCGCTCGTTCTGAGGCGAAACAAGCAATTGAAAAGGAATATGTCAAATTGAACTATTGTATTTGTCAGCAACCATCAACCCCCGTAGAACAAGGGGCTGTTATTTCATATAGAGGTAAGGGGAGAGCAATTCTTCAATCCATTGAAGGGACAACTAAGAAGGATAGAATTCGGATTGTCATCGCTAAACTCATATAAAGCAAGAAGGGGGAATACCATGCTTACACCACTTGATATTCAAAATAAACAGTTTTCAAAATCAATTCGTGGCTATAATGAAGTTGAAGTTGAAGAATATATGGTCATGATAGTAAAGAGTATGGAAGAACTCATTAATGTGAATATTGAAACAACACAAAGAATCAAAGCCTTGGAAAAAGAACTTCATAAATACACACAAATGGAAGATACGATGAGTGAAGCAATCGTACTGGCCCAGAAGACAAGTGAAGATCTAATGAAGACGACTGAAGAAAAGACGAAGTACATGATTGAACGTGCTGAATTAGATGCTCGAAAAATTATTGATGATGCCAATAATGAAGTGATTGAAGTCAATAGACGTTATGAAGAGGCGAAAAGAGATTATAAGACTTTTCAAACGAAGTTTAAGATATTTTTAGAGAGTCAGTTACAAGTTATTCAAGATTCCATTGAAAAATAATTGACGTCGATTTTGTTATAAGCTATAATTATGTACAAACTGTATAGAAAATGCCGTGATTGGGAAGCGTCGTTTATTTGGATTTTAGAGAGAGTCAGTGGTAGGTGAAAACTGATAAAAGACAATAAATGAAAATCATCCCATAGCAGTTTAGATGAAAGATGTCTGATAAAAAGACAAGGATTAGTTTAGACCGGTTTAAAACCGATAACATTGAAAAGTGACAATAGTCTAATAAAAAATTATTAGATGGTTGTAATTTGGGTGGTACCGCGATATTTCGTCCCTTAGTTATTTATAAACTAAGGGACTTTTTATTTTTAACATGACCTCATTTGAGGACTAAATACAGAAAGGATGATAGGAAGAATGGGTTATAAGGAGTTAGGCAAAGGAGCAGTCGCTGAAAACGAAAACGTTGTCAGAGAGTATTGGGAAGATATCGATTTACTTAATCTTAGTGTTGAATCTCGTGAGGGTGAAAAACCGTTTATATTCTTTGAAGGACCGCCAACAGCAAATGGAAGACCGGGGATTCACCATGTACTAGCAAGAGCACTAAAAGATTCTGTATGCCGTTACAAAACAATGAAAGGCTATCAAGTTAAACGTAAAGCAGGATGGGATACACATGGTTTGCCTGTTGAAATTGAAGTCGAAAAACGTTTAAATCTTAATGATAAGCAAGAAATTGAAGCTTATGGTCTTGAAAAATTTAATAGACAGTGTAGAGATTCTGTTTTTGAATATGAAGATGCTTGGAGAGAAATGACTAAAAAAATGGCTTATCTGATTGATTTAGATAATCCATACATTACACTAGATAATAATTATATTGAATCAGTATGGTGGATTCTCAACAAATTCTTTAGAGAAGATTATATTTATGAAGGTCATAAAATATTACCTTACTGTCCACGTTGTGGAACAGGGCTTGCTTCACATGAAGTTGCACAAGGTTATCAAGAAATTAAAACGGTGACTGTCTATGTTAAATTCAAACGTAAAGATGCTGATGAGTATTTCTTAGTATGGACAACAACACCTTGGACACTTGCTTCAAATGTTGCTTTGACTGTAAATCCTAAAGAAACTTATGTTAAAGTAAGTCATAAAGGTGAGGTGCTTTATGTTGAAAAACATTTGGCAGAAAAAGTGCTTGATGGAGAGTATGAAGTTCTTGAAGAAATGACAGGAAAAGACTTAGAGTTCGTTGAATACGAACAAATGATGCCTTTTGTTGAAGCTGATAAAAAAGCATTCTTCATCACATGTGCTGATTATGTTACTGTTGAAGATGGTACAGGAATTGTTCATACAGCACCTGCTTTTGGTGAAGATGACTACAATACAGGGGTTAGATATAACTTACCTGTGATTCAACCAGTAGATGAAGAAGGTAAATATACAGCAACACCATGGAAGGGTACTTTTGTTATAGATGCTGATCCAATGGTAATTGAATGGTTAGCTGAAAATAATTTCTTATACCGTCGTCAAAAAATGGATCATAACTATCCACACTGTTGGCGTTGTAAAACACCACTTCTTTACTATGCTAAACCAAGCTGGTATATTGAAATGACTAAATTAAAAGATTTGTTAATCGAGAATAATAACTCAGTCAATTGGTTTCCGGATCATGTGGGTGAAAAACGCTTTGGTAACTGGTTGGAAAATTTAAATGACTGGGCTATTTCAAGAAGTAGATACTGGGGAACACCACTTAATATTTGGCGCTGTGAATGTGGCCATTTGGATTCAGCAGGCTCTAGAAAAGAATTGGCTGAAAAAGCAATAGAAGAGATTGATGAGTCTATCGAACTTCATCGTCCATACGTTGATGATGTTCACTTTAAATGTGAAAAATGTGGGGGCGTTATGACCCGTGTCCCTGATGTTATTGACTGTTGGTTTGATAGTGGTTCAATGCCATTTGCTCAGCAACATTATCCATTTGAAAACAAAGAAAACTTTGACGAATTATTCCCAGCAGATTTTATCTGTGAAGGAATTGATCAAACAAGAGGATGGTTCTACTCACTGATTGCCATTTCTACATTTGTTAAAGGGGTTTCACCTTATAAAAATGTTCTTGTAAATGATTTGATTTTAGATAAATTTGGTAAAAAAATGTCTAAATCAAAGGGCAATACTGTAGATGCCTTTAAATTATTAGACGAGTATGGTGCAGATGTTGTAAGATGGTATTTATACTATGTTTCACCTGCTTGGACACCTACTAAATTTGACGAAGAAGGCCTTGCAGAAGTTAATTCAAAATTCTTTGGAACGATTAAAAATGTCTATAATTTCTTTACACTTTATGCTAATAATGATGGCATCAACGTAAATGATTTTTATATTGAACCTAAAGAACGTCCAGAGCTAGATCAATGGATGCTATCTAAACTTAATGGTTTAGTAAAAGAAGTCACAGATGACTTTGAAGTTTTCGATTTGACTAAAGCAGTAAGAAAAATCCAAGACTTCGTGAGTGAAGACTTGTCGAACTGGTACATTAGACGTTCAAGAAGAAGATTCTGGGCAGAAGAATTAACAGAAGATAAAAAGGCAGTTTATAATACAACATTTGAAGTGTTAAAGACAGTTTGTCAGTTGTCAGCACCTTTTGCACCATTTATCACAGAAGAAATATACAAAAATCTAACTGGAGAAGTGTCTATTCATGTGAGTCACTATCCAGAAGCAGATGAAGCTTTAATGAACAGTCGAATTGAAGAGAGAATGGATCTTATTCGTGATTTGGTAACACTTGGAAGAGCGGCAAGAGAATCAGTAAAAATTAAAGTACGTCAACCTATTTTAAATGTCATTGTAGATGGCAAAAATGAGTCGCTTATTTCAGATTTAGTGCCTCTTATTCAAGAAGAATTAAATGTTAAAAATGTTATTTTTGCAAATGATTTGCCAGAATATATGAACTTCGAATTAAAACCTAATTTTAAAGTTTTAGGACCTGTCCTTGGCAAAAAAATGGGTGCTTTTTCAAAAGGATTAAAAGCGTTAGATCCACAAGTCTATGCTGTTAAATTTGAGAATAATGAAACAGCTGAAATTGATCTTGCAGGTGAAGTATTTGAAGTGACAAAAGAGCATGTTTTGATCAATATTAATGCCAAAGAAGGCTTTACGGTTAAAATGGAAAACAATCAATTCATTATTATTGATACACATCTTACAGAAGAATTGATTCAAGAAGGTTACGCAAGAGAGTTGATTTCAAGAGTTCAACAAATGCGTAAAGCCAATGATTTTGAAATGACAGACCGTATTAAGATTTTCATTAAAGGAAATGATGAATTTAACCAAGCTATTGAGAGTCATAAAGAGCATATCTTAAGTGAAACATTAGCAATTGATGTTATTTATGATGCAGATAAAGCTTATGAAACACACCAACTTAATGGACACGATATTGGTGTTTATGTAGAACGTTTATAGTAAAAAAAGTATCCATGCTTTTAGAAGCCGTTAGTTTTAGGACTAACGGCTTTTTATATTTAAATCAAGTTAGATATACAATAAAGATGTAGTCTTCTCTAAAGTAGAAATTTGAGCGATATGAGAGGAATACAAAAAACATTTAAATAGATGATTGAAAAAGGTTAAAAGAACTCATAAATATAATAAATGGAGGGATGTTTATGAAAACAGGACAAGTACTAGAAACATTAAAAATGGATATGATTGCAGATTTAATTAAATTACTCAGAATACCTAGTGTTTTAGAAGAACCTCAAAAGAATAAGCCCTTTGGATTAGGGATAGATTTGGCCTTAGATGAAATATTGAGTGTTGCCGAAAAGATAGGCATGTCAATTTATAAAGATCCCAACGGTTATTATGGCTACGCAGAAATAGGAAAAGGGGAAACCTTAGTAGGCATATTGGGTCATATAGATGTTGTGCCAGAAGGTGATGTTCAGAACTGGCAGTACCCACCTTTTGATGCTGTGATTGATAACCATCGTATTTATGGACGTGGCGCACAGGATGATAAAGGACCTATGATTACAGTACTTTATGCGATTAAAGCATTAATGGATATGAAAGAGCCATTTAATAAGCGGATTAGGGTTATTTTTGGAACGGATGAAGAAAATATGTGGCGTGGTATTAAGCGCTATATGGCTGAACAAGAAGTGCCTCAATATGCCTTTACACCAGATTCTACTTTTCCGGTTATATATGCTGAAAAAGGCCTATTACAATGCACCATTAAGAGTCAGCAGAAATTTGCTGGTAGAATCACTGGCGGAACAGCATTAAATGCTGTGCCAGAGTCAGCCTATTATGAAGGAAGGTCAATTGACAAATTGAAAGGCAGCTTAAAGAAAAAAGGCATTGAATTTATAGATGAATCATCGGGCCTTTTGTTAGTCGGTAAAAGTGCTCATGCCTCAACGCCTGAATTAGGCAAGAATGCTATCCTCGCTTTGGTAAATAATTTATATGAATTAGGTGTTCATAGTGACTTGATTGATTTTCTTAATGAAAAAATAGGTTATACTCATCATGGAGAAATTCTCTTCGGAAATTGTTCAGATGCGGTATCAGGTAAGTTGACTATTAATGTAGGAAATATAGATATAAATGAAGAAGAAGGAAAAATTTATCTTGATATAAGAATTCCAGTCACAGCTGAAAAGACATTTATTGAAGAGGGACTCAAAAGAGTTTGTGAAAAATATAACCTCAAATATGAATATTTTGATTCGTTAAAAGCTGTCCACTTACCGAAAGATCATCCTCTCATTATAGCACTTTCGTCAGCCTATGAAGAAGTTACGGGACTGGATTCAAAACCGCTATCTATAGGAGGCGCAACCTATGCGCGTTCCATGGACAACTGTGTTGCTTTTGGAGCAGGCTTTCCGGGTAAAGAGAAGTTAGCCCATCAAGCTAATGAGAATTTGTCAATCCCCTTAATGCTTAAAAGTGCAGAAATTTATGTCGTAGCCCTTAGAAAATTATTAAAAAATTAACAATATAGCATTTTAAAATCCTTCAAAAAGGTTTATACTATTGTTGTAGGTCGATGATGACTTATGGGTACAACGAATAGTTTGAAGGGCAGAAAAAAAGCCTCGATAAAAACCGAGACTTTTAATGTTCAGGCGTTAAAAAAATGCAACTATTTTATTAGCGAAAATATTAATTTCATCAAACATTAAATTGTATTTTGTATTATTTTTATTTTCGGTAAAAGTTGTGTTAAGTGTGTAGACATTAGAAAATTTAATAACGCCTACGACTTCGTCAATGAGTTCAACTGAAGACGCTAGATATTTTGTTGATGCAAACCAATTATCAGAAACAATTTCGATATTTTCCTTAAGAATAATTAACCAACCGATCCCCTCAACAAAGAATTCGATGTGACTGTTTTCGGTTTGTTGTAAATACTCAAGAAAAGTGTGCGTATTGTTTGCTTGATTGATTGAGTCAGACATGTTGTTGCCCTCCTAAAGCTTATTTGTAGTACTTTTACACATTATATGCCAATAAAAACAATGATTCAAGATTTATTTTCCATTGAGGAATGGCGAAAAATTGGCACATAACTTGCAATATAATATTGGTGAAGATGATTTTTGTTTGATATCATCAATATGAGACTTTAGGGAGGATTTTATGAAAAGATTAGAAGGAAAAGTAGCTGTTGTAACAGGTGGCGCGCAAGGTATTGGTAAATCTGTATGTGAAACATTTGCAAGAGAAGGTGCAAAAGTCATTGCAGTTGATATGTCAGATCTTACTTATACAAACGAAAGTGTAGAAGGTTACAAATTAAATGTAACAAATCGTTCAGATATTGAACAGTTTGTTGAATACGTTGTAAAGAAATATGGACAAATTGATGTTTTAGTTAATAATGCAGGTATCACTAGAGATGCATTACTTAAAAAAATGACTGAAGAAATGTGGGATTTAGTTATTGATGTCAACCTTAAAGGTGTGTTTAACTTAACTCAAGCCGTTTCTCCAGTAATGATCGAAAACAAAAAAGGTTCAATCATTAATATTTCATCTATCGTTGGTGAATACGGTAATGTGGGTCAAACTAACTACGCTGCAACAAAAGCAGGTGTTATTGGTTTAACTAAAACTTGGGCTAAAGAATTCTCAAGAAAAGGCGAAGCTGTTAGAGTTAATGCAGTTGCTCCAGGCTACTGTAATACTGAGATGATGGCAACAGTACCTGATAAAGTACTTGACCCAATTAGACAAAAAACAATGCTTGGTAGACTTGGCGAACCACAAGAAATCGCTAATGCAGTATTATTCTTAGCAAGTGATGAAGCATCATACGTTACAGGTCATACTCTTTCTGTAAACGGTGGTTTACGTTTATAATCTGTCGCGAAAATAAGTGCAAATAATAGTTTACACATGAGGTGATAATAATGGTAGGAAAAACAATTCAAGAAATTAAGGTTGGCGATACTGCTTCATTTACTAAAACATTAACAGAAACAGATGTTTATTTATATGCAGGAATTAGTGGTGATTTAAATCCAGCACATGTGAATCAAACAGAAGCTGAAAAGGGCATGTTCAAAGGTAGAATTTGTCATGGAATGTTAACAGCAAGTTTGATATCTACTGTATTAGGATGCTATTTACCAGGCCCTGGTACTATTTACATGGGTCAAAATTTAAAATTTTTAAAACCTGTACGTTTTGGTGATACAATTACTGCAACTGGGGTTATCAAAGAAGTTATCACTGAAAAAAATAGAGTTATCATCACAACAACTTGTACAAATCAAAATGGAGAAGTCGTTATCGAAGGCGAAGCGACTGCAATGCCTCCAAAGAAATAGATAAAATGAATTGATCGGTAGGAAATATTATTAAGGAATATAAAAGAGTGTGCATATGCACACTCTTTTTGATTTTAATAAGATTTAAATTATAAAGTTCATAGTGACTAAGGCTAACCAATTATTTTAATCAATGGCTTTAACAATCACGTCAGTTTTTCCGATTAATTCATCGCCGCTAAAGAAAATTAAACTGCCAACAGAAGCATTGTTGGTTAGTACACTTTTGTTTACATTAGGATTTTGGAAGAAAACACATTCAATCTTATGATTCTTGGGATTCACATAAGTAAGTGTGTCCGCAGTGTAAGCCTTGTAACCCTCAAATTGGATGTTAGATAGAGAGAGTGCACTGTCTGTGAGTACAGCAATTTCAAGTGTTGATTGGGCATAGTCCATTAAACTTGATAGGGTTTTAACACGTGTTGACTTGTAGTGTCCACCTAAGAGTGCCATTGCTAATTTTCGATCATGAATCGTGCCAAATGAAGGCTTTCGATTATAAAGTGTTTGGAAGAGCTCAGTATTATTAGGTAAATTTTTCATGTCAGCTGTAATGACTTGACAATAACCTGCAAAGTTTGTATAACCTGTTTTTAAGCCATTTATAGAAGGATAAAGGGGTAATAGCAAGTTGGTGTTGGTCTTCTCAATATTTTTTTGTTCAAAAGTCCATTTTTCCAGATGTGTAATTTCGTGGATTTCTGGGTGAGTTTCTTCAAGAATCACAACGAGTTTCATTAAATCATCAAGGGTCATAACATTTTGCGCTGGCAAAGGGTCATGGTTAGCATCATATTCAGTTAAACCACTGGGATTAACAAAATGTGAGTGTGTAAGACCCAAATTTGCAGCTTCTTGATTCATCAATTGGGCAAAAGCCGCTTCAGAACCTGCATAATATTCCGCTAGTGCTACAGCTGAATCATTTGAAGAGTTAATCAGCATGCCGTGCATTAAATCATTAAGTCTAACTTCATCGCCTGCACGTAAACGTAAGCCGTCACCATCTTTTGATTGGGCATTTTTTGAAATAGGAACCCAATCTTTGAGGGAAATCTCACCCCTATCAATAGCGTCGTACAATATTTTTGAAGTCATCAGTTTTGAAATACTGGCAATTCCCATTTGAGAATCACAATCATAAGAAAGTACTTCAAATTGACTCTCCATATCATATAGAGAAACACTTTTAACTAAGTCTAAGGCAATATTAGGACATTCTTTAATGTCATATGCAAAAGTAAGTGAAGAAGAGAAGAGTAATGCAGTGGCTGTAAAAGTAATCCCAAGTTTTTTTAGTGTCTTATTCATTAGTCCCCCAAAGTTTTTTTAATTATATCTTATCATAAGTTCTAGTGAGTTTCTAGAATAGTAAACACTAGATAGAGTACTTGTAATAAGATTGTAATAAAAAAGATGCATTAAAAATGCATCTCTATAAGACATTATCAAAATGATGATAAAAAGTATTAAAGTTTGTAATTAAGATAATCTTGAATGGAATCAATAGGGACTGTAATAAGGACGTATGAGTCTGAAAGATCATTTTCATTGAAGAAATAAACGATAGCGTCATCTTCAATATACATTCCCATCCACTCTTGAGGAGAATCAAATTCGTAACCTGATTCAAGTGCCTTTTGACTAAAAATAGTATTAAAGGCTTCTTGATCTTTAAGATCAGACTTGACGAGATTAGAAACTGTAATCTGATCAGTTGTCTGAATATCAATATTGACAGGACTCCATATTTGATATTCACTGTTTTCAGCTTGTATAGTCCCCTCGTAGAGAACACTTAGAACTGAATTATTCTTAGTCATAACAACAGGATGAATGGTCATAGGATTCATATTTTTAGCATCACCAACAATCAAATTGTCTATGCTGGATTTTAAAATATCGTTGATGTATTGTTGAGGTAATTTTCCGACCCCTTCATCAACCATGAGATAAGACCCTGTAATATTATCATAATCATTGATATCAGCAACATTGACATCATAACTGATATCAGAAGCAGGAGTAGAATGATCTGATGACTGACTCTCACTTTGATCAGAATCATTAGGAGTATTATCATTACTATCATTATCGGTATTATTCATATCACCCGTATCACTATTGTTTCCATTTGATTCTGCATTAGCATCATTTTCAGAAGGTGTATTTTGATCTGATGCATTATCATTGTTATCTGTTATAGGTGGTGGCGTATTGTCAGTCTCGTCATTTACAGGGGAACTGACCTTAGGGGTGCATCCAGCCATGAGTAGGACGAGTAAACTAACAAGTGCAAATAAGCGTATATTTTTCATGATTAAAAGTCCTTTCTTTTTACATTCACTCAGAAATCTCTTATAGTTTAGCATAAAGATGTGAAAATGGTGTGAATCTTTAACTAAAACGCTTCTTGTAGAATTTTTTGCCGATTCTATTTAAGACAATTTGGTTCAGAACAATATATAGGGCAAAAGAAAGAAGTGTCAAGACAATGTTGTTCTGAAATTCATGAAAAATGGACAAGACAACAATGACAAATCCCATAATTGCATAATATAAACTCATGAATAACATAAAATGCTTATCATTATATATAATAAATTGTTTTTTATAGGCACTCAAAAAAGCATCTTGAGATGAACGATAGATATGAATTCGAATTTCTAAGCCTTTAAAAATCATAAGAAAGCCAAATAAACAGATATAGAGCATACACACCTCCTAAGTTAATTTGTAAGAGAAAGTGACACCCTATTCATACCCTAATTTATTTAACATAAGCGACTAATGTACAGGTCTAATGGCGAGAATAAGGCGTTTGATGATACGAACGATGGACGTAGCAATCATCATACCACATGCAATTGAAATAGCGATAAAAAGAGATTCAGCACCACTTGATAGGGCATTATCAAAGTCGGTCTCAACAATATAAAGCATTGTGTAATAGATGCCGTAGCCAGGGACAAAAGGAATAATGCCTGGAATGGTAAAAAGCGTAGCAGGATGATGTTTAATATGAGCGAGAGCTTCACCAACAAGACCGACAATAATTGATCCCACAAGGGCAGGGGCAATAAAACTACTTGAGTGATTTTGAATGATATAGTACACAACCCACCCTAGGGCGCCAGACAAACTTGCGTAGGGGATGAGTTTTCGTGGTAAATTGAAGATGATAGAAAAGCCAACGACACAAAAAAATGAGTAGATGCCTTGTAATAATAAATCCATGACCAAACTCCTTTCATATTAAATCCAATTGATACCCAATTGTAAGATAATCCCTACGCCAAATGCCAAGGCAATCGCTGTAAAGAGGGCTTCCATAATTTTTGCACTTCCAGATAGCAATTCCCCTGAAATAAGGTCTCTTATACCATTAGTAATAGGGACTCCAGGCACTAAAACCATCAACGGACCAATAATAATCGTATTGAGAGAAGCTGTAATGTTAAAGTGACTTAAAGTAATAACTGCTGCTAATCCAAGTGCAGAAGCAAATAAGCCACCTAATATGTTCTTAAAGAAAAAATTCAGGTGAAGAACGGTGATTTTATCATAAAATAAAGTAGTGAAAGACGAAATAATATAGGCTAAGATTAATTCAATATAAGAGCCTCCTAGAAGAAAAAGAAAAAACCCGCCAGCCATACCACTAAAGATAAAACGTGTTAACTTAGAAAAGTGGGGGGCATTTTCAATACTTTTGATGCGAACTTCTGCTTCACTAATATTCAACTGTCCATTTGAAAAAATCCTTGAAAAATCGTTGGTACGGTCTATAATTTCTAAGTCAATACCTTCTGGTCTGACCCGTTCTAAGTAACTAAAGCGTTCGGTATCATCTTCACAAGTGAGTATAATTCCTGTTGGAATAACAAAAACATTGGTATTAAAAAGATGTTTTGACTCAATCATTCGCATAACGGCTTCTTCAACACGGTAAGTTTCTGCCCCGTTGACAAGCAGTAATTTCCCTGTTTTTAGAGCGAGTTCGATTATTCTTTTAGAATCATTCATTAAAGTCATCTCCATTATTCGTACAAGTAGTAGGTTAGCGTTCTGGATTCATTTTTAATCGTTTTCTAATCATAAGCTAATCAGATAACAAATATTCTAGATTATAATTAAATCAAATTAAAAAAGGAGTGATCGTATATGTTATCATTATTATTAATGTTCTTGATAGTTATCGTTTTTTTTCGTCTTATGTTTCAATTAGGGATTGGACTTGTAAAGGTTGGTTTTGGACTTATAGGTCTCATTGCAGCGTTTGTCTTTCTCCCATTAGGCTTAATTGTGTTAATTCCTGTATTGATTATCGGAATTTGTATATCCGTTATTAAAGTCATTTTTTAATATTGTACCATCATAAAGTGATTTCAAGCAGTGTAAAACTGCTTTTTTTTATGTATAAAATTTGATAAAATGGTGAAGTAGTTTTAAAGAAAGGGGCTTACTCTAATTTGAGCAAAATAATATGCGGCGAGAATAATATTAGAATAGATTTATATATAAGTCAACAACTAAATGAGTTATCAAGAAATTATGTCCAAAAATTAATAAGTGAGGGGCATATAAAGAAAAATGGTGAAGTGATAACCACTAAAAAAGAAAAAGTATTTCTGGATGATGTGATCGAAATAGACATGCCAGAACCAGAAAATTTAGATGTTATTGCAGAGAATATCCCTATTGAAATTGTGTATGAAGATGACGCCCTTATGGTCGTTAATAAACCTCAAGGCATGGTAGTACATCCGGCACCTGGACATTACACAGGTACATTGGTGAATGCACTCTTATATCATGCAGCCTCTTTGTCTTCAATCAATGGGGTGATTAGACCGGGGATTGTTCACCGAATTGATAAAGACACCTCGGGTCTTTTGATGATAGCAAAAACAGATTTGGCACATGAAAAACTATCTGAGCAGTTAAAGGACAAGAGCTCTCTTCGGGTCTATTATGCTATTGTTAATGGTGTTGTCAAAGATGATGAAGGTCTGATTGATAAACCCTTAGCTAGACATCCCAATGACAGAAAAAGAATGGCAATTGTGACAGGTGGGCGACATGCGGTAACGCATTATAAAGTGATTGAACGTTATAGACTGCATACGCTTATAGAACTCAAGCTTGAAACGGGCAGAACCCATCAAATCCGTGTTCATATGGCGAGTATTGGGTATCCGCTTTTAGGTGACCCTGTTTATGGCAGTAAAAATGAGAAAGTAAAATATGAGGGACAAGCCTTGCATGCAAAATCGCTTGGTTTTGTTCACCCAGTGACACAGCAGTGGATGGTTTTTGATTCAGAGTTGCCTGAATGGTTTCAAATGCTGTTACAAAAATGCCAAAGTTTATAGGAGGGATACTAATGGAATTTAAAGCAAAAATACTAGATGAAAAAGCAATGGATCGTTCGTTGACACGTTTGGCTCATGAAATCATTGAGAAAAATAAGGGGATTGAAGATGTCGTATTACTGGGCATTAAATCAAGAGGAATTCCTATAGCAGAAAGAATCAAAGAAAAAATCTGTATGATAGAAGGCAAAAATTTGGAAGTCGGTAGACTAGATATCACCATGTATAGAGATGATTTATCACTTAAAAGCTATCAGCCAGATGTAAAAGGTGTAGATGTTGATTTTGAAATTGATGGAAAAATCGTAATTTTGGTAGATGACGTCATCTATACAGGGAGAACGGTAAGAGCGGCTATGGATGCTATCATTGACTATGGTAGACCGAGTTCAATTCAATTGGCAGTCTTAGTTGATAGAGGGCACAGAGAACTTCCAATTAGACCAGATTATGTGGGGAAAAACGTCCCTACCTCAAGTAAAGAAATTGTTAAAGTAAAAGTGATAGAAATCGATGGTAGCAATGAAGTCAGTATTTATCAAAGAAATGGTGACGTATAATGAGAGGTGGCTACATCAGTGATAAAAATCAATCAACTTAGTAAATCTTTTGATGGATTTAAGGCTTTAGATCAGGTAGACTTAAGCATCCCTTCGCAGTGTGTATATGGGTTAATTGGTCCCAATGGATCAGGAAAATCGACATTGATTAAGCACCTTATTGGGTCTTATCGTCAAGACAGTGGGACTATTTTATATGATGGTAAGCCTGTTTATGAAAATGTTGCTGTTAAACAGCGCCTATTTTATGTGCCTGATAAGATGGCTTTTCAAAAAGGAGAAACACTTAAAACGGTTAAAAAAAAGTACGAATCTTTTTACCCTTATTTTAATAATAGACGCTATGAAAGTTTAATGAGTCGGATGAATATTAATGAAAATCAATGGGTAATCAAAATGCCTCAAGGTGTTATCAAAGAAATGATGCTTTGGATGGCTCTTTCTTGTATGCCAGACTTTCTTATTTTGGATGAGCCTTTAGAATACCTCGATATTTCAACTAAAATCAAATTGTGGGAAGTTCTTTCTCAAGATGTTAGGGAACGGGGGACAACGGTTATAATCGCATCACATCATTTGAAGGATTTAGAAGATATATGTACCTCTATTGGCATACTCATTAAAGGCAAGATGGCTTTTGAATCAGATTTATCATTACTAAAACGCAATTTAATTAAAGTGCAACTAAGTACTCAATTGAAATTTGTACACTTACCGCCTTCTGATCATTATCAGGTTATCTATCAAAAGAAGATGGGCTCAGTTATTCAAATGATTATTCGAGGAGAAATTCAATCTGTAAAAAAAGAACTTGATGTTTTCCAACCGTATTTTATAGATGAATTGCCTTTGAGTTTAGAAGAAATACTGATCTTTGATATAGGAGGAGAGAATGACGATGTTCAACAACTCTTTATTTAACAAGCAAATCTTTAGAGAAGATTTTATGAGACAGCATACGATTTACGTCTTTTATTGTCTACTTGTTATTGGGCCGCCTTTCTTTCTATTAGATATAGAGTTGCCTTTTAAAATTGGCCATATTGATAATGCCGCTGAAGCTTTTCATTTTGGTGCTTTAACTTTAATGCCAACACTTTTAGCGTTTAGGCAATTTTGTTATTTAACGAAGTCTAATTGGCTATCTTATATTCACAGTTTACCCGTGACGAGAAGGCAACTTTTGGTTTCAAAGCTAATCAGTGGTTTTATCATGCTTGTTTCACCCTTGTTATTTTTTTATGTCTTGGGTAAGATGAACACGCCGATTAATCAAAGTTTCTTTTCAGGTGACTATTTTTTTTCAACTACTTTACTGGTAATCTTAATTTACTTGTTTTCTATTTTTGCTATAATTTCCTTTAAGAATGTTTGGAAAGGGTTTTCCTTTCTAATCTTTTTTAATATTATTCCTTTGTTGACAGTTGAATTATTAAGAATTAACCAAATCACGTATTGGAATGGTTTTTATGTCCTTGATAATAAAGCAAATGTAGGCATTAATAATGTACTCGCTTATCGCTTCTTTAATAGTACTTTGAAGCAAAGTCATCATTATAGTTACTATTTGTTTTTTGTCTTTTTGATTGTCGTTTTGATTGGGATTGTTTTTTTAAGTTATTGTCGTCAAAAAGATGAGCATTTTGAACCGCCAAAGTACTTAAATTATTTGGTTGAGTTTGGAATGGTTTTTATGTTCACCTTAACGGGAGCCCTCTATTTTAGTCATATGAAATGGTATCCTGGATGGGGCTACCTGATAGGGGCGATTATCGGAGAAGCGATGATTGCAGTTATTATGAACCAAAAAATGGGTTTCAAACAGATAAGATGGGGAGGCGTCATTGTTTTAGCAATGATGTGTCAGCTAATATTTATAACCGATATTACGGGATTTGAAAATCGAATTCCTGAATCAAGTCAAGTCACTGAGGTGGTTTTTGATAATAAAATTAGTTATGATCCGCAATTGTCTTATGAGAGTCAAGAAATGATTAATAAAATCATTAATTTTCATCATAAAGTATTGACAGAACCGACTTATGGCAATGAGTACGATCAAGTTGTTTTTGATTATACTTTAAAAAATCATCGCCATATCAAAAGGCGTTACAGTATTAATAGAAATATGTTTGAAAAAGAATATCGTGCGATGATTGAAAGTAGTGAATATAAAGAAAAGGTTTATGCCGCTTTCTATCAAGATCCTAATCAAGTAGGTGCCATCAAAATATCAAGCTATATATTTGACAATGAATTTGATTTGTCAAATAGAGATGCGATTAATCAATTGATGGCGGTCTTACACAAGGATGTTCAAAAAGCGTCGGCTGATGATTTGGTTTATAAAGCCTATCAAATGGGAGAATTTAGTTTTTATGATCAAGAAGGCAATCTCATTTCTTCTGAGCCTATTTTGTCACACTTTGATGAAACCAAGGCATGGTTAAATAATCAAGAGATTTTGTCTCAAATTTCAGTAATTGCAAGTAATATTGATCATATTCGATTAGAGTATAAAGGGACTGATATATTAAAACCTGATCAAGTGATTGTTGATAATGAACATTATTTTGATGGCTTATTAGATCATATTACAAGTGGTTCTTATACCATGTCAGAGGATTACTATACAGTGGGTATATATCTTAAAAGTGACTTAGAGTTTGTCGTTTTAGCTTATATTGATTCTGATGACTTATCAGATGCATTTAGAAAACATTATTTTAAATAAAAAAAGGGGCACTAACATTCCTCTGAAAGTGAGGGGTTAGTGCTCCTTTTTATTGATTCTTTTTTTATATTGTTTAATGAACTTCTTTAAAATCAACTTCTTCAACTTCGTCAGACTGTATATTAATCACAACTCTTGAAGAGCCAGATTTAGATGTACTTTGAGAAGCACGAGAAGAAGGTTTCCAGTAAGTGTGTTTGTTATTAAAGATTGTCGTTATATTATGTCCTGTAATAAAAAGGACAACACCAATGACAGTCGTTATAATCCCAGCAATAATGACAATTGTACTTAAGGCTGCTTTAGCATTAATAATAGCGAAAGCGCCTAAAGGAATGAGGATAATAGAGCTGATAATAGTTTGAAATTTTTCATTTTTCATTCTAGAAAAATACAAATACAAACCATTGAATCCACTTGCAATCATAATCATACCAATAACAAATAATAAACTGCTAGGATTTGCAAAAGCATAAAAGGATAATAAGAGTGCTAGCACACTAACAACAAGTGAAACGGTACTTTTGAGTTGCGAGGAAAAAACGACGCCTCCAACGGCAAACGACATAAATATAAATGTAATGACCCTAATTGAAAATACACCAATCGCGTTTGGAAAAGCAATGAGGAGTATACCAAATAGAGCAACAATTAAACCTAAATATTGAAATCCATTCCATTTTGAATAATGAGTCATAATTATTTCACCAACCTATTTAATAAACACTTTTGCGACTAATACTATTATAATCAAGAATTATGAATAGAGTATTAACAGAAGGACTCATTTTTTAAAGTTTGTACAAACGAACTGTTACGAAATCATCAAGGAAAAAACAATTCATCATCAGTGTATTTTTGTTTGATACGTTGGTTGGCGTATAGCCAAGTGAGTCCTTTATCAATATAGTGACGCTCTGCCTTTTCAATCGTTGAAAAAGCATGAGAATCAGTACTTTTAAAAGATTTTGGAATCCATAATTGGCCATGATATTGTGAAAGTGCTGGTGGGGTGTCGTTAAACCCTGTAATCGCTTGGTTGGTTGTTTTAACAAAATGGTCAAGGGTACTGAGAATGGCTTGATCTTTAATGAGAAAAACATCATATTGATGATCGAATTGATTGAGCGTTTGGCTAGGAATGGCTAAACTCGATTCATAATAAGGTGACTCAAAAAAGGCAAACTCTAGGTGGCCATTTAGAAAGTTTTTCATTCTTAAGAGAGAATTACTCACTAATTGTTCTTGCATTGTAAGCCCTTTAATGCCACTGACAGAGAGAATTTTGTCCAAAAGGTATTCATTGGATGAATAATTTTCGACACCTACATTGGCATCTTTAATCTGATTAATGGTAGTGATATCGGGGTCGTCGGAAGCAAGGACAAAATAAATTGACTTTGGACGCAAATAAGCCATTCGGTACTCACTAAGATCATCGTAATCATACAAATACTGCATCATATCCATGACAATAATATCAGGCTGGTCTTCAATAGAGGCAGCCATGAGGGCGTCTGAACTTTCGTAGATAGAGAGTTTCATTTCATCTGAATAATGGCTCTTTATTTCATGTTCAATAGGATAGTTTTCATATTTATCCAAAGCATAGACTCTAATAGCAGTGTGCAATGGGTTGAATGTAAACCAAATGACTAAACCTAAGGTGACAATAATCAATAAAAGTGCAAAACCTACACGATATTTCATAAGGACCTCACATAATAATTGATAGTAGAAGTGACATGTTTAATTAAACTCTCAGTGCTTCAACCATTGATTCTTCAGGAGTCACATACATGGTTTTGTTGTGAGTATAAATCACCATACCAGGTTTGGCGCCGTTGGGTTTAACGACATATTTGACCTCGGTATAATCAACGGGGACATTACTTGATGCACGTGCTTTTGAATGATAGGCTGCAAGCGTAGCAGCTTCAAGGATTGTTTGTTCAGGGACTGCTTTTCCTTCGGTTCTAATAATGACATGAGAGCCAGGAATAATTTTAGTATGCAGCCATATATCTTTGTTAGAAGCATATTTTAAGGTAAGATAATCATTTTGTACGTTGTTTTTACCCACATGAATAGTAAAGCCATCAGATGAAACGAAGGTTCTGAAAACGTGTTTATTATTTTTAGCTTTGTTTTTCTGACGATATTTTGCTTTTATAATCCCTTGTTCACTTAACTCAGTGATGATATCGTTGATTTCACTCTGAGAATCAATTTGTTCCATATGAAGTAGGCAATTTTCTAAATAAGTGATTTCGTCTTCAGTTTCTTCAATTTGTACGACGAGTTCTTTTCTAGCGTGTTTCAACTTGTTGTATTTTTTAAAATAGCGCTGTGCGTTTTCTGAAGGTTCTAAACGCACATCTAGGGCAATCTCAAGGGGCGCATTATTGTCATAATAGTTAGGTAGACTGACCTTGTTCATGCCGCGTGACAGCTGATAAAGATTAGCAAGAAGTAGTTCACCCTTAACTTGATAGATATCAGAATTTTCAGCTGTTTCAAGTTCATTTTTTAGTTTGGCCAATTTGTTAGTAGATCGCTCAATTCTTTGGGCAACTGTCTTTTTAACATTTTGGATTCTTTGATGAATTTTGAGTACTTTATTTGACTTAGCATAATAATGATCTACCGCATCGTAAAGATGATCATAGGTTTCAAAAGTATAAAGGGAAGGATAAGCGGGTTCAAAATAGACCATTTTGGGTAAGTCATTTTCGTCTTTATAAATGTAGCCTTTATAGTCTGACGCTTTCATTTGTTTAGAAAAAGAAGTGAGCGCTTTTTCCAGACTGATAAAAGCAGGTTCTGTCATTTGTCCACAAGTCAAATCAGGGTCGAATTCATTTTGATTGAGAAGCCATTTAGATAAAAAAGGACTAAAACCTTGAATGTTTTGATAAAGTGCTTTAAAAAGAGGTAGCTTAGGTGTTTCTAAACTTGCCTTTTTAAGGTTTTCAATAATAGCCTCTAAGGCGTCAAAAAGATTCTTCTGATGAGAAGGTATCAAGTGATACTCAAGACCTGGAAGTACTGTCCTAATACGACTCATATCAGGCGTGATTCGCTTGATACAGTCTATAATAGTACCATCTGACTTGGTTAAGATAATATTAGAATGTTTACCCATGATTTCAACGTAAAGACGTTTGACTTCAAGATCGCCGAGTTCGTTTTTGGATTCAATATCTAAATAGATAACTCTTTCATGACCGATTTGACCAAAATCAAGTATGCGACCACCTGATAAGTGTTTTCGCATAAGCATACAAAACATTGGGGGCGTTTGGGGGTTTTCTTTTTTATTTTGAGTGAGCGTAAAATAAGGCATAGCACTTTCAATTGAAATAAAAAGTTGAAAGTTTTCGCTATAGCCTCTTATGAGAATTGAAAGTTCATCACTTTCAGGTTGATGTATTTTATCAATACGGCCACCGACTATTTTCTCTCTAATGTCACTGCATAAGTGGTGAATTAAAATGCCATCAAAAGCCATTGGTGCCTCCTTTATTAGTTGTTTTCAAAAATATGTATTGAGTATAACACTAAATGACTTAAAATTAAAGAATACAAAAACAATGTTGTCCTAAAACGCCTTGTATAGGGGCTAGGTCTTATGATATAATTTAATGATGTAAAATACATGGAGGTTACTATGATATATAGTATGACGGGCTTTGGAAGAGGTGAATTTTCCAGTGAAGCGTTTAATGTAACGGTTGAAGTGAAATCCGTTAATAATCGTTACTGTGATATCATCGTCAAAATGCCTAAAAAATTGAACGTCTTTGAAGATAAAATTAAAAATGAAATCAAACGTTGTATTTCTAGAGGAAGAGTAGACGTCTATATTAACTTAGAAGAGAAGTCATATGACAACTATGAAGTGACGGCTCAATATGATATTTTAGATAAATATGTTAATGTATATCGTGAGATGAAAGCACGTTATGATATTAATCAAGATATTGATTTATCAATGCTTTTGAGAGTTCAAGATGGTATAAATGTTGACTATCAGGAACGCGCAGAAGAAGAATATTGGGAAGTAATTGAACCAGCTCTTAAGCTAGCCCTTGAAAACATAACGGCGATGCGTCAAAGAGAAGGGGAACAACTGAAAGAAGATATTCTATCTCAAGTGGATAGTATCGAACTATTTTTAGGTGAAATTGAAAAGAACTCACCCATTATTTTGCAACAGTATAAAGAAAGAACGAGAGAGCGCATTAAAGAATTAATGGATGAGGTCAAACTCCCAATGGATGAAGTGCGTGTGGCAAATGAAATCGCACTCTATGCAGACAAAACCAATATCAATGAAGAAATAGTAAGAATTCACTCACATTTAGGACAAATAAGAGATATTTTATCCTTATCTGAACCGATTGGTAGAAAGTTGGATTTCTTAATTCAGGAACTCAATCGCGAAGTGAATACGATTGGCTCAAAATCACCTGATTTTGATATTTCTGGTATTGTTATAGATTTAAAAAGTAATATTGAAAAAATACGTGAACAAATACAAAATCTTGAATAGGGGAGTTTTATGAATCAAAGAGGACTGTTGATTGTTGTATCGGGACCTTCGGGTGCAGGAAAGGGAACCATTTGTAAAGAATTGATTCGTAGAGATCCGTCCATTATCGTGTCGGTATCTGCTACAACGAGAGAACCACGTGAAGGAGAGCGTGACGGATTATCTTATCATTTTATGGAGAAAAATCATTTTGTTGAAATGATAGAAAAAGACGGGTTTTTAGAGCATGCCTGTGTATATGGCAATTATTATGGAACTCCAAAAGAATTTGTTGTTGAAAAGATCACGTCGGGAGAAAATGTCTTGCTTGAGATTGATATTCAAGGGGCACTTCAAGTAAAGAAGAAATATCCAGAAGGTATTTTTGTCTTTATATTACCACCTTCCATGAAGGAACTTAGAAGTCGTATCATTGGGAGAGGGTCTGAGACACAAGAGTCACTAAATAGGAGACTTTCAAGTGTTTTCAGTGAAATTGATTACATTAAAAACTACGATTATTTTATTGTCAATGATACGGTAGATCATGCAACTGATATACTACAATCTATTATCACTGCTGAAAAATGTAGAGTTGATACTGATATAAATGAAATTGTTAAGAAATTTAAGGAGGACAATACTAATGCTTAAACCATCTATTGATGAATTAATTGAAAAGACGGGTAACCGATATTCACTCTGTGTCATTGCTTCAAAAAGAGCGAGAAGTATCATCGGAGCAGAAGATGATGCTTATGAATTTGATAATGAAAAACCTTTATCTTTGGCTATAAAAGAAATTATGGAAGATAAAGTTGATGTTGAAATTAAAAACCCACCTCAAGACGAAATTTAGTGAGGAGGAACTGTTATGCTTAAAGGGAAAAACATTGTATTAGGTGTAACAGGTGGAATAGCTGCTTATAAGGCTGCAGATGTCGTGAGTCGACTCAAAAAACAAGGCGCAAATGTTTACGTTATTATGACTAAAAATAGTAAAGCGTTTGTGTCTCCGTTAACGTTTCAATCTATCTCACAAAACTATGTCGTATCTGATATGTTTGAAGATCCTAAGACATGGGATGTGGAACATATCGCACTAGCAAAGAGGGCTGACCTCTTTTTAGTTGTGCCTACAACTGCTAATGTGATTGGAAAGATTGCAAACGGAATCGCAGATGACATGCTAACAACGACAATTATGGCAACAGAAGCACCTGTTTATTTTGCACTGGCAATGAATACAAAAATGTATACGAACCCTATTTTTAGAGAAAATGTGAGAAAACTTGAATCCTATGGTTATCATATGATAGAAGCAGACTCTGGAAGACTGGCTTGTGGAGATGTGGGTGCTGGAAAACTTGCACAACCCGAAGAAATTGTAAGTGTGGTGGTTGACGCCATGACAAGACCTCAGCCTCTTCAGGGAAAACAGGTCTTGGTTACAGCTGGGCCTACGATTGAACCCATTGATCCGGTTCGGTATATTACCAATCATTCAACTGGCAAGATGGGATATGCAATAGCTGCTATGGCAAAATCAATGGGCGCAGAAGTTACCCTTGTTTCAGGACCAACTTCATTAGAAACCCCTCGAGGGGTTAAGCGTATTGATGTTAAGACAACACGAGAAATGTTTGATGCCGTTATGGCTCATCAAGATCATGAAATTATCATTAAGGCCGCTGCACCTGCAGATTATAAGCCGGTGGCTTATAGTGAACATAAAATAAAAAAACAATCAGATCTTTTTACTATTGAAATGGATAGAAATCCAGATATTTTAAGAACACTAGGAAGTCAAAAACAAGAGGGACAAATTTTAGTTGGTTTTGCTGCTGAAACAGAAAATATCAAAGAATATGCGACCCGAAAATTAAATGAAAAGCATCTTGATATGATTGTTGCTAACAATGTAGGACAAAAAGATGCTGGATTTGGAACTGATACAAATATTATAACCCTCTACGATGCCATGGGACAGGAAGTTTTTTACGAAAAAATGTCAAAAGATCAAGTGGCTGAGGTTATTTTAGAAAAAATTGTACAGTTAATGAAGCAAAAATAGTTAATGAGAAGAGTAGGGAAGCCTACTCTTTTATCTATTAAGGATGGACTGAAAATGTACGTAGAAGTAGTCATATTTAGAAATCATCATCGTTTAGATCGATTTTATACTTATAAAGTGGAGACTGAACTTGAATCAAAAGTGACGAGAGGCGCAAGGGTTTTAGTACCCTTTGGGCACCAAGGCTTTTTAGAAGGAATCGTCATGCGTGTTTTTGATGAAACAGAATCCCTTGATTTTGAAGTCAAGTCTATTCTTTATGTTTTTGATGATGATATATACTTAACTGAAAACGATTTGAAAGTAGTTGATTTTATTAAGGAAGCCTACCTATGTTCGTATTATGAAGCCATACAACTTTTTATGCCTTCTGGAACAATTGTTGATCAACAAAAGTGGTATCGTTTATCGCCAAAAGCTCTTGAGTATAAAAGCAAAGATGCTTTATATGATGAAAAGATGATGGCCGATTTAGGTAAACAAGCCCTTAATGTCTTGAGTCAGATTGATAGTTTTGAAGCGATAGAAGAAAGTAAGATAGAGGGCAGTAGGATTTCCAAATATCTTAAAACGTTAGTGGATCAAGGGTGGATAGAATTATTTTACCAATTTAAACAAATTGTCAAAGATCGATATAAGTATGAGTATCAAGTGATGACTAATGTTGAAGCGTATCGAGAGACGATTCCTAAGCGCTATGTGGCTAAGATTAGGGCTTGCGATTACTTGATAAAACACCCTCATGGTGATGTTGATGAGCTGAAAAAAGTAGCCAAATTGCCCAAGTCCGTTGTTGACAAATTTGAAGCGGATGCAATTATTAAAATCACTCAAACAGAGGATTTGAGAATTCCTACTTTTATTTCAAGTGAATCGGGGACAGCTATGACGCAGCTCAACCCTCTTCAAGAAGAAATTTATACTGCAATTTTAGAAGATGACCAACGTGAACATCTGATTTATGGTGTGACTGGCAGTGGTAAGACCGAAATCTATGCTCAATTGATGCAGTCGGTTATTGATCAAGGGAAAAAGGTTATTTTTGTCTTGCCGGAAATTTCTTTGACTCCTCAAATGGTTGCCCGATTTGTTAAAAAATTTGGTAAAGAGAGAATTGCCTTATTACATTCTAAAATCTCTCAAGGGGAAAGGCATGATCAGTGGCGTGCCATTAGACGAGGCGAATATGATATTATTATTGGTGCCAGATCAGCTATATTTGCTCCAACAGATGATATTGGGCTTATTGTTATTGATGAAGAACATGAACACAGTTATCGATCAGATAAAAGACCTAAGTACGACACTTATGAAATTGCAAGAGAGAGGGCTAAAGCTTGCGGTGCAAAAATTGTTGCAGGCTCAGCAACGCCTTCAATAGAGGCTTTCTATGACTGCCAAATGAAGGTTAGAAAAAGACATGATTTGAAAACGAGATTTAATCAAAAGCCCCTACCTACATATCATTTGGTTGATATGAGAGAAGAGCTTAAATCTGGGAATAAGTCTATTTTGAGCCGTGCACTTTATGAAGGCATTAGTGAAAGGCTGGCGCGTCAAGAACAGGTTATAATATTTTTAAACCGAACAGGTCATTCAACTTTTGTAACTTGTAGAACGTGTGGTTTCACACTAGAATGTCCCAACTGTGATGTAACGCTCACTTATCATAAGCATGACAATAAGGTTTCTTGTCATTATTGTGGATACCAGAGTTTTGTACCTAAAAAGTGTCCTGAATGTGACAGTCAATATTTTAAATATTTTGGTGTTGGCACAGAAAAAGTAGAAGAACAGTTTAAAAAACTTTTTCCGAGTGCTCGAGTAGCTAGGATGGATCGTACAACTACGCGTAAAAAAGGCCAAGTAGAATCTATTATTCAGGATTTTGAAAAAGAAGAGACGGATATATTAATAGGAACTCAAATGGTGACAAAGGGATTTGATTTTCATAATGTAACCCTAGTAGGAATTCTAAGTTCAGACTTGCTGATTAATATGCCATTTTACTACGCTGGAGAGAGGGCCTATCAGTTGATTAATCAAGTGGCAGGACGTGCTGGACGTGGCGAAAAGGAGGGGGAAGTCATTGTTCAGTCTTATAATCCGGACCATTATGCACTTCAAAATGTTGATTATGAGACCTTTTATGAAGCGGAGTTGGCTTACAGACAGCCACTTAATTATCCGCCTTTTGCCAGACTTGTCAATATTGTCCTGTCTAGTTCAAAAGCAGAAACGTCTGCAGACTTTGCTAAAAAGAGTTTTCAATATCTGAAACATCAAATTTTAAAAAAAGATTTACAAAATAAGGTGGAAATTTATCCTCCTAATGCGGCATCATTAAAGAAACTAGATGGTTTATACCGTTGGCAAATTTTGATGAAGTGCGACGTGGCAGCAATTGATGACTTACGGCTTTATATTCGTAAACTTCAAGAAAGATTTGATACGGCAGAAGATTGTCAAATAAATATAGATTTAAATGCAAGAAATGTACTATAATAGATTTGAATAAAGGAAAGGAATGATTTTTTATGGCTATAAGAACAATTAGAACAGATGAAGATCCTATTTTGAGGAAGAAAGCGCGTCCTGTGACCCGTTTTGATGACAAACTTAAAATACTGGTTGATGATATGATAGAAACCATGCATGAAGCGGAAGGTGTAGGATTAGCAGCACCTCAAATTGGTATTTTAAAGCGTGTGATTGTCATTGATTTATATGATGAAGATGGCCCGATGGCCTTAATTAACCCAGAGATTATAGAACAATCAGGGGAAGAAATTAGAGAAGAAGGTTGTTTGAGCTTGCCTGGAAGACAAGGCTTGGTTGCCCGCCCTTACAAAGTAAAAGTAGTATTTAACGATGTGACTGGCGAAAGATATGAAATGGAAGGCGAAGAGATGTTAGCGCGTGTTTTATGTCATGAAACAGACCATCTTGAAGGTGTGCTTTATATCGACAAGCTTGTGCCTGAGTTGGAGGAAGAAGCCTAATGAAGATTGTTTTTATGGGAACACCTGACTTTGCAGTAGAAACATTAAAAAAATGCATTGATCAACACGAGGTTCTTGCTGTATTCACACAACCGGATAAACCAAAGGGAAGAGGCAAGAAAATGGCTAGCCCACCGGTTAAAATTGTTGCTGAAGAAAATGGAATTCCTGTCTATCAACCCTTAAAAATCAAACAGGGAGATTGGTCTGAAAAAATCAAGGCGATGAATGCCGATATGATAGTCGTTGTTGCCTATGGTCAAATTCTTGATAAGGCAATTCTAACGGCTTCTAAATATGGTGCTATTAATGTACATGCTTCACTTTTACCCGCTTATAGAGGAGCGGCACCGATTAATTGGTGTATTATCAAGGGTGAAAAAGAAACTGGAATCACAACCATGTTGATGGATGAAGGCTTGGATACAGGTGATATGCTTCTTAAAACACGTGTGCCAATCGACCCATCAATGACATTTGGTGAATTACATGATGTTTTAGCCGTTAAAGGGGCTGATTTATTAATTGAAACATTGGACAAATGGATTCTTGGTGAAATTCATCCTGAAAAACAAAACCATGATGAAAGTTCTTATGCGAGTAAGATTGATAAATCAATGGCAGAAATTGATTTTTCTCAGTCTGCGGAATCCATCTATAATCTTATCAGAGGGTTCAATCCTTGGCCTGTTGCTTATACCTTTTATGAAGGAAAACGTTTGAAGATATATGGGGCTCAGTTGACAGATGAGGCGACGAATCCCCATTTTGAAAAGGGACAAATTGTCAATCTTTCTCCTAACTATATAGATGTCAATACAGGGGAAGGAATTCTTAGAATTACAGAAATTCAGCTAGGAAGTGCGAAACGCATGAGTGTTTCTGCCTTTCTTTTAGGACATACAATGGCTCTAGGGGATCGATTTATTAGACAGGAGGATTAACAATGTATGGACATTTTTATGGCTTTTATGCGATTAGCCCAGTATACTATATAGCTCTATTTGCAGTGATGATATTCGCATTTGTTGCCAATAGTAAAGTTAAATCAACATTTAACAAATATCATAAGATTAGAAGTATAAGAAATATAACAGGTGCAGAGGCAGCGAGACAAATGCTTTTAAATAATGGGATTCATGATGTAAAAGTTGAACGTATTGGCGGTTCTTTGACAGATCACTATGATCCGAGGAGCAAGACGATTCGTTTATCAGATCCAGTTTATAACAATCCCTCTGTGGCGTCTGTTAGTGTTGCTTGCCATGAGGTAGGACATGCTATTCAACATGCTCATGGCTACGTGCCGTTATCCATTCGTACGGCTATTTTACCGGTTGCCAATATAGGTTCTAAAGCTTTTTGGCCACTCTTTTTCGGTGGCTTCATTTTATCAATTGGGCCGTTGATGCAAGTCGGAATTATTTTATATGCTTTTGCAGTATTGTTTCAATTAGCAACTTTACCTGTTGAATTTGATGCCAGTTCAAGAGCTTTAAAATATTTAGAAAATGAAGGCGTTCTTTATGACGAAGAAAATACACATTCTAAAAAAGTCTTATGGGCTGCGGCAATGACTTACGTTGCTTCTGCAGCGATGGCACTTGTTCAATTGTTGAGATTTGTACTCTTGAGTAGAAGTCGAGATTAATCATAATGATTTAAATATAAATCTAGTTGCTCTTTTGACAGCAAAGGGTAACTGGATTTTTTTCATGATGTCACTATAAGGACTATTGACCCATACTAGATTAAAACTTTATGATATTTTGACCATAGACTTAATTTTATAGGTGACATTTGTTATAATAGAGCAGGTATCAGTTGTCTGGAGAGGTATCAAACAATAAATTACAAAGTAGGTTATGATGAAAATAAATGCAAGAAAAATGGCGCTTAAAATGCTTAATCACATTGAACAAGAAAAAGCTTTCTCACATATTGTTCTCAATCAGTATTTTGAAGAGTATGAAATTGGTGAAGTAGATAGACGATTTATCAGTTCTTTAATACTGGGGATTCTCGAAAACAAATTATATGTGGATTATTATATTAGACGTTTCTCTAAGATACGTTTTGGAAAGCTTAATCACGAAATTGTCAATATATTAAGAATCGGAATCTATCAAATGCTTTTTATGGATAAAGTGCCTCAATCAGCAGCCGTTAATGAAAGCGTGAAATTGGCTAAAAAGTTAGGTTCCAAGCAGGGAATTTTGTTAATGGCGTTTTGAGAGCCTTTACACG
>CAXXWR010000005.1:0-10654 GCA_963666805.2 uncultured Fusibacter sp.
AATAACAATCCCTAAAATAATGGAAAGTGGAATACTAAAAAGTTCAATCCCTATATTGACATGTTGACCACTATAAAGTCCTAAAAAAGTAGTAAAAATTGTAATTGCTACAACATCATCAATGGAAGAACCTGCTAAAATTAACGTTGGAATCGCTTTATTCGTCCCTAATCTTTCTTCTTCAAATTTAATCATTTGAGGAACAACCACCGCTGGCGAAACCGCTGCGATAACAAATCCAAGAATCCCACCTTGTATAAAAGAAAAGCCAAAAAACTTTGTTGCTAAAAATGCAATTGTTAGCCCTTCTAAAACACCGGGTATAAAACTCATTTTGACAGCTGTCGTCCCAACACGATTCAACTGCTCCTTGCTAATTCCCAACCCTGCTCTCAATAGAATAATAATCAACGCAATTTTTCTTAAATCAGCTGAGACATTTAAGAGTTGATCGTCTAATAGATTGAGTCCAAAGGGCCCTATCGCAACACCTAATAAAAGCATTCCCAATAAACCTGGAAGCTTCATTTTGGTAAATAAAGTGTTGGCTAAGAGCCCAAAAATCATTAAGATACCTAAACTAGTAACCATATTTCTTCCTTTCTATCATTTCTAATAAACTTGAATAATACCCATTATACACCTAATTTCCAGTAAGTTCTATGGAGAGACACATAAAAAAGGGCAACAATAGTCGCCCTTTTAAGATTTCAAAATATAAAATTACTTTTTCATAATAGCTTCAATCTCTTCTACTGTTTTAGGAATCGCTTGAGATAAAACTTGATGCCCCTCTTCCGTAATAAGAACATCATCTTCAATACGAATGCCAATGCCTTCTTCTGCAATATAAAGTCCCGGTTCACAAGTTAAAACCATTCCTGGCTGTAAAACCGCTTCTCGATCTGAAATGTCATGTACATCTAGTCCCAAATGATGGCTAACACCATGATAATAATATTTTGATACTTCTTCTTTTGACTGAATGAGACCATCTTCTAAAAGTGCCTTCGTCAATACTTCAATACAGGTTTCATTTAACTTGGCAAATGGCGTCCCTGGTTTCATTTCTGCCATCACGGCTTCTTGAGCTTTCAAAACAATATTATAAATGGTTTTTTGTCTTTCAGAGTAAACCCCTGATGCTGGAAAAGTTCTCGAAATATCGCCTGCATATTCTTGATAAGCCGCTCCGAGATCTAGTAAAATCAAGTCACCTTCTTTGATTTTCTTATTGTTTTCAACATAGTGAAGAATGACCCCGTCATCTCCTGAAACTGCTATCGTTGGAAATGAAACGCCATCAGCACCATTCATTTTAATGGTATGTTCAAAAACAGATTGTACCTGATATTCATAGACATCAGGTTTCAAGTAGTTTAGCACAGCCTTTAGTCCTTCATGTGTCAAATCAACCGCTTTTTGAATCTTACTGATTTCAGTTTCAGATTTAATCATTCTTTGTTTCACTACAAGAGGGTGAAGTGTTTTTATAGGTAAAAAAGGATACCGGTCTATTAATTTCTTAGAAAATAAATTGGCTACACTGTGTGCCTCATCAAAACTCAACTTTTCAAGATCTAGGTAAACAGCTTTCACATGATCTGTTACAATTAGACGATTTAGCCAATTTTCAAAAACATCCAAATACAAAATATCTTCAATGCCTGAAAGCTCACGCGCTGCTTCTTGGGTGAGTTTTCGACCAAACCACTTCTCAACATCATAGTTAGGTTTTTCTATAAAAAGAGTCGACTTCATTTGTCCTTTATCGTTATGCATTACGACTATAAACTGCTCTTTATCACAGCCAGTAAAATAATAAAAGTTTTTATTGGTCATAAAATCATAGCTTGCATCAGCTGTACTTTTAGGGGCTGAACCCGCAAATAAAATTGCCATTTCACCTTCTTCTATCATTTCCAACAATTGAAGGCGATGTTCTGTAAATATATTCTTCATGTTCTCCTCCTTAAATTTATCTCTATTATACGCTTAATCTACTTATTTCGAAAGGCGTTATTTCTTCATTTTATAACCAACACCCCACACTGTTTGGATGTATTCAGGATTACTAGGATCAAATTCTATTTTTTCTCTTAACTTTCGAATATGAACTGTAAGCGTTGAGGTATCTAATTCCACTTCATATCCCCATACTTTTGTGAAAATTTCATCTTTTGTAAATACCTTATTGGGCGTTGACGCTAATAGAACCAACAAATCATATTCTTTGACTGTCAAATCAATTGGCTCACCATTAATATAAACTTGTCGCGTCTCAAAATTGATTGATAAGCCTCTGATTTCAATCATACCTGTTCTACCCATGCCTAATTCTGACGATTTTAACATCTCATAACGTTTAAGATGTGCTTTAACACGTGCAACTAACTCATGAGGTGAAAAAGGTTTTGTTACATAATCATCAATCCCTAAACTTAACCCTTTAAGTTTATCAACTTCACTGTCTTTTGCAGAAACAATCATCACTGGAATATCTTTATATTTTCTAATACTCTCCACAATTTTGTACCCATCTGTTCCAGGAAGCATAATGTCTAAAATGACTAAATCATAATCATTTTTAAGGGCTAACTCATTCCCTTTAGTCCCATTCGTTTCTAGTGTTACGTCATAACCTGAGACTTCAAGGTAAGCCTTTTCAACTTCTCCTATTGCCATATCATCTTCAATCAGTAATATTTTCATTTGTATTCATCCCTTCAAAAACAATTTCAAACACTAAACCAGATGGCTGTCGATTATAGGCTCTAATATAACCACAATGGCCTTCTATAATTGTCTTACAGATGGCTAAGCCTAAACCAGAACCCGGCTTATTTTGATTTCGAGAATCATCCACTCTAAAATACAAATCAAAAATCTCCCCTAAAAAAGATTCTGGAACCCCCGGGCCATTATCAGCAATTTCTAAAACTGTTTTATTACCTACTTTTTTAAGCATAATATCAATAATCACTGCTTCTTTATCAACATATTTTATAGCATTGGATAGAATATTGATTAAGACACGCTTCATTTGATTAGAATCAATCCAAACCATGTCGTTTTCTTTAATATCAAAGTCATAGCGGACTGTCACATTATGTTTTTGAACATCATATTGCCATTCATCAATGACATCTACAACAAAATCTCTAATAGGAATGAGTGCAAATTCATAATGATAAGAAGCCATATTAATTTCACTGAACGTCTTCAATTCATTGAGCATTTGATCTATATTTTCAACTTTTTTCTCAATATTATTGTAAAATACGTTAGGCTCACTCGCAAGCCCATCTTTAAGTGCCTCTACTTGGACTTTAATAGCTGTTAGCGGCGTTTTTAAGTCATGGGTCATTGTATTGATAAACATATCCCGACTTTCTTCTAATGCTTCACGTGATTCTTTAGAGTCTTGAAGCTTTTCTGCCATATTTTTCATATGAATAGCTGCAACTTTGAAAGGTCCTTTTTTATAATTAGGGATTTCAACTGTAAAGTTTTCTTGGCTAATTTCTCCCATAATATTAATCATTGTTTCAAAGTCTTTTGATACTTTGTAGCCCACCTTCGCCGAAATATAACTCACCAGAAAAATATAAACCAATAAAACGATGGCAAAATACTTAAGAGCAAAATTAACAATCTTTGAAGGGAAATTAATCACCCGTGGCATAAAAAATACGCTACCTTCAGAACCATCACTAAAATAAAAATCATACTGCCGGCTCACACTGTAGCCAATCTTCTCTACGATGCTTCTATTAGACGTTTTATAATCTGATCCAAAAGGTGGCAAAATATCTTTACTCAACTCCCTCATTTTTCCTAAGAGTTCTTTGCCTTTCTTAGATGAAAAATCATTGACTGAATAGATTTCATCCGCTTTACGGATCAGTATAATATAAGATAAATCTGCGATACTTTCTTCTTTCCTCATATCACCAAAGGTTTCATCTAGTAACAATAGATCTGGATTATCATTGACTATTTTATTAATGTGTCGAAAGGTAAGCTCTTGTGTGCTCCAATGCTCCATTTGCCAAAGTTCTGAGTTAATATCAGATAAACTAACAAACCCCTTATATGTATCAGGGCCAAAGACAAAAATAATGTATATGAATAATATGATAATCGGAAAAAACGCATTTGCCACCCATAAAAATAGGGTTCTTATTCGCATCTTAGATATCAATTTTCTTATATTCAAATTCATTGTCTTCACCTCTTGACCCTCTCATCTCCTCCTATTTTATCACAACGACAGAACCTTCGTCTAAAAATTCTTTTCCTTTAAGAATAACGGTATCCTCTTGGGAAATGCCTGATAAAACTTCTGTGCGATCACCTTCTTTAATACCGGTTTCAATCACTTTTTTCTCTGCTTTCATTTCTGCATTGGCAACAAAGACATAAGACTCATTTCCATTTGACTGAATCGCTATTGTTGGAATGGTTAGCGCCTCATCATGTTTGTCTATTTGAATTTTCACTTCTGCATAAAATCCTGATTTTAAAGTATCATCTCCATCAATTGAAATTTCAACCGGAAAAGCGCCATTTTGAGAAATATCCGATATTGATTTTACTTTTCCAGAATAGTGTTTGTCAATTGAGTTCACATAAAGATCAACGTTTTGACCTTTTGCAACTTGATTAATATAATTCGAACTTACAGAAGATTTGACCACATAGGCATCAACTGGCATGATCGTATATCCATTTTGGGTTGTCGCCAATTGGCCATCAAAGATAGTCTTAGCTGTAATAATCCCTGCAACTGGACTTTTCTGAATATAGTATTCACTTTGATCTGATAAAGTAGCTGAATTGCTTCTATAGTTGTTAAGCGCATTGTTATAAGCTAAGACAGCATTGTCATATTGCGTTTTAGCACCATCGAGTTGGGCTTGAGAGATAGCCCCTGAATCAAACAATTGTTGTTGGTCCGATAAGTTCTTTTCAGCTGTCTCTTTTGCTTGTTTGGCCTGCGTTAAGGCATTTTGAAGTTGTGCCAATGTTGTATTTTTAGAAACTGAAAAGGTGTCATTTTCAAGTTCAAATAACACATCATCCTTTTGAACTTGATCCCCCACTTCAAAATATGTCTTTTCAACATTTGCAGTGGCTTTTGCAGTTACATTATAAGTTGTAACGGGTTCTACTGAACCTATCGTAAAAAGTAAATCACTGATACTTTCCTTTTGAGGGCTTACAGCTGTTACTGCAACCCCCTTTTCATTTATAACCAGTTGATTGCCATTGTCTTGACTATTTTTATTGCCCTGATTGACAACAATTATGCCTCCAATGACTACAACAATTGCAATGCCTATAAGCCATTTCACAAATTTATTCATCTATCTTTGCCTCCTTTTTAGCTCTTCTATTTTCGAAAATCTTTTCCATGCTGTAATAAATCATCGGAATGATTAAGAGTGTTAATACAGTTGATGCTACCAATCCAAAAATCAATGCATAGCCCAGTTGACTAAAACTGTCATTGAAAAGTGCAAGAGGTAATACACCACCAATTGTTGTTAATGAAGTTGCAAAAACAGGTTGGAATCTTGTCATAACGGCTTCAGAAACGGCTTGTCTTAACGCCATGCCTTCTGCCCTCAGGTAATTCGTATAATCCATGAGTACAATGGCATCATTAACGGCTATACCGACAAGTGCCACAATACCAAACATCGCATAAAAACCTAAATTATTACCTGTTATCAATAATCCAAAAACAACCCCGATTACTGCAAAAGGCACTGAAAGTAAAATAATTGCTGGCTGCATCAAAGAGTTAAACTGGATAACCAGCAAAATGTAAACGACCAAAAGTGCCACTAAAAAGTTAAATAGCATATTACCAATTTGCTCATTTAAGTCAGCCATTTGACCACCAACTGTTTGAACAATGTTGGAAGGAAGTTGAATAGAAGAAACGGCCTCTTCAAATTGACTGTTGGCTTGTGTCGCACTATATCCGTCTTCCAAATCTGCTTCTACATAAATAATTTTGTCCCCATCTTCTTTTTTCAAAGAACCTGCTCCTTGCTCATAAACAATTTGAGCCACTTCATTGAAGTTAATAAGAGCGCCTCTTGCAGACGTAAAGTATATTTTATCAAAATCTTTTTCCGACTGGATATATTGATCATCGTAATAGATTGATATGTCGTATTCTTTTTCATCTTCAAGGTAGGTTCCGACGGTTACACCTGATACATACTGTCTAATGGTTTGTGCAACACTCACAGCATTGAGACCATAATAAGATAAACGATTGGTGTCTAAATCAATTTTCATTTCAAGGTTACCCCCTTCTGAGGATAAACTAGGTTCAATGACACCATCAACAGATAATAATTTATCATAATATTGACTAGCGTATTCTTTTAACTCACTATAATCTTCACCTTTTAAACCTAAGCTGATCGCTTTTCCTGAATTAATTTGGCTCATTGCACTTTTAGGATTCACTGTGAATTTAGCACCTGGAATTTCTTTGACTATATTTCTAAAGTCTTCAACTATTTCTTTTCCTGACTTATCACGATCCTCTTTGTCTAATAATTCTGCCGTAATTTTAGCTTCATTCGAGCCATCTCCACCAATACTTGATGTAAAGGATTCTAACCCATCATATTGATAGAGTTGATTTTCAATTTGGGTAACAATATCTGATGTATCCGCTAATAATGTCCCTATTGGTGCTTCAATACCAATCTCTATACTTGTTGGTTCATCATCTGGGAATAATTGAAGTTGTAACATTCCTGTTGGTATAGTTGCAATAGATGCACCTAAAGCGGCTACAATAATTAATAAAATTAACGCCTTTTTCCCTGTAGATTCAAGTAAGTTAAATAAAAAATGTCCATATTTTTTAACCGGTCCATCTGATCCTGTTTCGAGTTGTTTCTCCTGAGAATATGATTTAAAAATGTAAACCAAGGCGAAAAACAATGCAATTACAACTGTTATTGGTGTCACATGCCATTTATTTGAAAAGGCTAATAATGATAAGAGAAAAATAAAGACAACTGACACAAGATGCTGCATTTTAGTCTTTTTAGAGTGTTTATCTCTCATACGCTTAACAGGTGTTAAAAATCGAGCACATAGCGTTGGAGTGACAACAATCGAAACCACTAACGATGCTACGATAATAAAAATAACCGTCGTTGGCATAATGCCTAAAAACTCACCAATGAGTCCCTTGGTTAAAGCGACTGGAATAAAGGCCCCTACTGTTGTTAAAGTTGCAGCAAGAATAGACGGTGCGACTTGATTAAGTCCTGCTCTTGCAGCAGTTACACGATCAACACCTTCATCTCTTAATCTATCGACATTTTCCATGACTACAATGGCATTATCTACTAAAAGACCTAATGCAATAATAAAGCCCGTTAATGAAATAGTATTAAAACTAATACCCGTCACTCTCATAAGCAGGAGTGATATAAAGAGTGACAATGGAATAACTGAAGAAACAATTAAAGCTTCATTTAAACCAATAAAAATATACAAAACAATGACAACACTGATGAGACCACCAATAGCATTGTTGATAACTGTACTTAAATCTTTCATAACATCGACACTTTGGTCTGCTGTTACAATGATTTCTACATCACTTGGAATATAATCTCCTGGTGCTTGTTCAATAATTTTTTTCAATTGAGTTGTTGGCTCAACAATATCATAACCATTGTCTCTGTATACATTAAAGTAGATAACTGGCGTTGAATTTTCTGCCTGATTATCATCGTTATACATATAGAGTCTTGACATCGATTCTGCCTTTTTATGAGAATCTCTTACAATGGCAACGTCACTTAAAAAAATCGTCCGGTTGGGCGAAGTGGTTATCACTGTATTTTTAATATCATCTATATTGGTATAACGCTCATCAACTCTCACATTGACATTTTTATGGTCAATTCCAATACTCCCTGCAGGAAGATTAACATTAGATGCTTGAAGTGCTGATTGCAAACTGCTTAGTGTTAAGCCATACTCTCTTAACTTAACATTGTCAACAATCACCTGGATCTCTCTATCATAGCCTCCTGAAATATCAACCTTTTTAACCCCTTGGACAGCATTCATATTACTTCTGACTTGATCTGCATAATTTTTAAGATAAGTCAAATCATAATCCCCTGTCATAACAGCACTAAAAATAGGTAATTCTCCAGTTTCAAATACACCTACAATTGGGTCAGTTGCCCCATCTGGTAAGGTGAAACTATCAACTGAATTTCTAACAAGCTGCTCTGCTTTATCCATGTCCATATCGCTTTTAAACTCTGAAATAATCAAAGTATAATTATTACTGATATTAGCAGTTACCTGTTCAACACCTTTTATCGCTGATAAACGTTTCTCTAATGGGTCTGATAATAGGGTGTCAATATCATCAATAGACGCCCCATTGTAAGCTGTTTGAACATAAATATAATTTAATGATATATCTGGAACTGTCTCTTTTGGCAAATCGAAATAAGTAGCGATTCCTAGTATAAAAACAGAGATAATCAAAAGCATGACAACTTTATAGCGATTAATAAAGACATCTGCTATTTTCCCCATGAAATTGAGGGGCATTTTGAGCTCTGGTAAATCTTTTTTCATTGTAACCTCCTTTTTTCTTTTCTCTTTCCTCTATCATAAGAGCAAAACGCTAAATAAACACAAATATATTATTAAATATTTCCTAATATTAAAGATGGAACAAGATTTGAGCGTTGTGACATACCATTTCCTAAAAAACTATGATAAAATTAAAGCTTAAAGAAAGGTGAAAATATGACTATTATTACATTAAATGAAATAAAAAAAAGCTATGGCATTGTTGAGTTATTTAATGCCATCTCTCTTACCATTACAGACCAAGATAAAATAGGTCTCATCGGTATAAATGGCACTGGTAAATCCACACTACTCAAAATTATCGCAGGTCTGGAACATTGTGATTCTGGTGATATTCAAAGCAAAAAAGATTTTTCCGTAAGCTATTTACCACAAGAACCTGACTACGATCCAGAGCTGACCATCTTAGAGCAAATCTATGACCGCAAGTCCCCTGAAATGATATTGTTATCTACCTATGATCAACTCCTCCGTCAAATGTCACAAGACCCCACTAATCAAGAGATTGCATCTAAAGTTACCCAGATCACTGAAACCTTAAATGCAAAAGACTTATGGCAGCTTGAAACAGATGTCAAAACCATATTATCTGCGCTTGGCATTACTGATCTTACGCCTAAAATGGGGACCCTATCTGGCGGACAAAGAAAAAGAGTTGAACTGGCTTCTGTCTTAGCTAAACCCTGTGATTTGCTCATCTTAGATGAACCCACAAACCACATGGATAGCCAAACCATCTTGTGGCTAGAAAACCATCTTAAAGGTCGTAAAGGGGCACAAATAATGATTACCCATGACCGTTACTTTCTAGACCGCGTAGTCAATAAAACACTTGAATTAGATCAAGGCGAAATCTACACCTATTTGGGAAATTATGCGTATTTTCTTGAAAAAAAAGCTGATCGTCTATCAAGACAATCCATTATGGCTAAAAAAAATAAAAGTCTCTACCTCAAAGAACTTGAATGGATAAGAGCCGGTGTTCAAGGCCGTGGTACAAAATCTAAATCCCGCATCCAACGCTTTGAAGCTATTAAAGATCAATTAAAACAAGATCAAGAAACTGAACTTACTATGTTTTCAGCCTATACACGATTAGGCAATAAAATTATCGAATGTGACCAATTGGCTTTTTATTATGAAAAAGATAAGCCTTTAATTCAAGATTTTTCTTACCATTTTACCCGAAATAGCCGCATTGGCATTATTGGTCCTAACGGTGCTGGTAAAACCACTTTTTTAAAATTGATGCTTGAAACTATTCAACCTCAATCCGGCTCTTTATCTATTGGCCCCACTGTCAAAATGGGATACTTCTCTCAAGAAATGGAACCTATTGATAACGACCAACTACGGGCCCTTGACTATATTAAAGAATCTGCAGAATTTGTTGAAAATGAAGCCGGGTACCGATTAAGTGCGTCTCAATTGATGGAAACTTTTCTTTTCAGTTCAGATGCCCAATATACACCTGTCTCTAAGCTATCTGGAGGAGAAAGAAGGCGATTACAACTTTTAAAAGTGCTCATTGACTCTCCAAATGTTCTTATTTTAGATGAACCTACTAATAATTTGGATTTAGATACACTCAAAGCATTAGAAGACTATCTTGATAGCTTTATTGGCGTGGTACTATGTGTCTCACATGACCGCTATTTTTTAGACCGCATTGTAGATAGTATCTTTGCTTTTGAAGGTCATGGTCATGTAGCCATTCATGCAGGAAACTACAGTCATTATATTGAAAGAACAGATGGTATCGCCATTCAAGAAAAACCGAACCCATCTTCTGAAACAAAAACAAAGACACCCGTTCATAAACAAGTGACAGAAAAAGAAAAGCCTTTAAAAATATCTTTTAAGGAACAAAAACTTTTAGAAACCCTTCCTCAAACGATTGAAAAGCTTGAACGTCAATTAGAAACAATCGGTCAAGAAATGATCAATGCCTCAAGTGACTACCAAAAATTAAGTGAGCTTCAAGCCCAAA